>CAVUIH010000015.1:0-1220332 GCA_963741555.1 uncultured Actinomycetota bacterium
CAGTTGCTGCCGCGGGATCGGCACCGCTGGCGACCATCGGCGCCGCGGTCTGGGCCGGCAGCGCCCCGCTCGCCGACGACGAATTCATCTGGTAGGTATCCATGCCCAGCGCGTCCTGGATCCACATGTCCAGGTACTCGGCCTCGTTCTGCGCGATCGCCCCGGTGTTCTGGCCCAGGAAGTTGTTGGCCACCAAGGTGGCCAGCTCCGTCCGGTTGGCTGTGATCAGCGGTGGCGGAACCATCGAGGCATACGCCGTCTGGTAGGCCGCGGCCGCGGCCTTGGCCTGCGCTCCGGTCTGGGCGACTTCGGCCGCGGTGCTCTGCATCCACGCGATGTACGGCGCGGCCGCCGACGCCATCCGCGCCGACGACGGGCCCAGCCACGGGCCGGTGGTCAGATTGGTGATCGCGGTCTGGTACTGGGTGGCCGTCGACTCCAGGTCGCTGGCCAGCCCATCCCACGCGGCCGCCGCCTCCAACAACGGAGAAGACCCCGCACCGGAATACATCAGCGCGGAGTTGATCTCCGGGGGTATCAGCGAGAAACTCATCGACTCGCTACTCCACTACGGATGCTGCGGCGTTGGCGGCCTCGGTGAGCTCGTAGGCGCCGGCACCGGAACGCAGTGTCTGCACCAACTGCTCGTGCACAGCCGCGGCCTGAGCGGCGATCTGCTGGTAGGTCAGACCGTGCTGACCGAACTGGGCCGCCGTCATCGCGGACACCAGGTCCGAAGCCGCCGGGGACAACCCCGTCGTCGGAGCGGCGGCCGCCGCGTTCCGGGCCGCCAATGCCTCCCCGAGTCCGGACAGGCTCCCCGCGGCCCCCTGCAACACGTCTGGCTGTGTAGTAACGAACATTTCCAACCTCCACTTACGACCACGCCGGCACTGAAGACGAACGGTACGTCAGCCCGGGCGTTTGGGCGGACCTCCCCTGAAGCGCTCGCCATACACGATGGCGGAGAAATCGTAAGCTTTTTTTGCGCTCAGCGATACTCAAATCGCGAAATGATCTTGCCTGGAAACCGCCTCTTACGTCTAAGCATTTTCACAGCTTTTAATCAGCCGGCGACCGTCCGCGACGGATAGCGCAATCCGAGTTGGATCGGCGCGCGGTCCGGCTTTTGAACGTGCACGCCGTCGAGGCGTCATGCCGTGCCGGCCGACGGCGGGACTGTATCGTTGCCGCGTGACCGGGCAACCGCCGAAGCTCTACATCTTTCCGCATGCCGGGGGATCCGCAGAGTATTACGTTCCCTTTGCCAAAGCCTTTGCCAGCAATGTCAAACGCATCGCGGTGCGCTATCCGGGACGCGGGGGTAATCACGACCTCGGGTCGTTCACCAGCATCACCGATCTCGCCGACAAAGTTTGCCAAATGCTCAAGCCGCCGGAGAGTCCCGACGAGAAGGTGGCCTTCTTCGGCCACAGCATGGGCGGCCTATTGGCCTTCGAGGTCGCGCGCCGATTCGAAGCGGCCGGCAGTCCGATCATCGCGTTGTTCGTGTCCGCGGCCGCCGCACCCGGCCGCGTCGGCTACGAGCACATCCCCGAATCGGACCAGGGCCTGCTCGCCGCGGTCAGTGAGATGACCGGCGTCAATCCTGAATTTTTGGAGAACGAAGAATTTGCCGCCAGCATCCTGCCGACGTTGCGCGGACTGAAGGCCATCTCGAAATACGACTGCCCGCCCGAGGAGCGATTGTCGTGCCCGATCTCAGCGTTCCTGGGCGACGACGACGAGGTCGCGACCTACGAGAAGGTATCTGGATGGTCGGAACGCACGACAGCGGACTTCAGTATCCGGGTATTTCCCGGTCACCATTTTTATCTCAGTGACCACATAGCCGAGCTTGCTAAGGAGGTCGAGGGCACGATCTCGTCCTCTTCTTGAGGTTGAGCCGACGTAAACAAAACGCCCGTTGTCAAAAGCGCGGGCGCACGAAAAGTCGGCAAAACCGCAATGGATTTAATCCCTCAAACGTCAGTTAGCCGAAAAATTGGACATTATGGCCGAATGCTTGGACGACCCGGCTGCTCACGATCTGGCCGTTATTACCGAAAGATGTGCGGAGGCAGCTGAACAGGGCTTCTGTCGAAAAAGTGAATAACACCACACTGCGCTGTCGGCGTGGCGAAATCCAGCAAACCGCCTCTTGGACGGAGGTTTTGCGGGTGCGTCTCGGCGGCGGGCCGTTCCGGTGGCCGGAGCCGAGGTCGCCTGGCCGGCCAGCGCTGCCGCTCGGGCAATAATCCGGCCTCTACCTCGGAAAAGGTCACATATCCGGCTTTACTCCGTCTAATTATGCGATTGAACTGACCGTCCGGTAAGATAGAGGCCGCACGACTGGTGAAGGGACGGATCCAGGCGTGATCCTCATAGCAAACCTATCGTCCCAGCAATGACGCAGGCGGGAACGGAGCTTCTGTTTGTCGCGCGTATTACATTCTTGGGTTTTCGGTCCGAGATGTGCGACGCCCCTGTTAATCTCCTGCATCACAGGCGCCCTTGTCATTGGTGTTCGGGGCTCTAGATCTAAAGGGGTGGCCCGATGGCAGTAACTGAAGCCTCTATTGCCGCTGTACTGCGGGATTGGGCTCTGCAGCAACCGGATGCGCCGGCCTACACCTACATCGACTACGAGATCGACCCGGCCGGGTACGAGCAAAAGCTGAGCTGGTCTGAGCTCTTCGGCCGCGTGCAGGCGCTGGCCGCTGAGATCGCGACCATCGCAGCCCCGGGCGATCGCGCGGCCATCCTCGCGCCGCAGGGTCTGGAGTACGTCGTTGCGTTCTACGCGGCCCTGGAGGCCGGGCTCGTCGCGGTCCCGCTGCCGGTTCCGCAGTTCGGCGCGCACGACGAGCGCGCCTCAGCGGCTCTGCAAGACTGCGCACCCACGGTGCTGCTGACCACCTCGGTGGTGGTCGACGACGTCGTCGGGTGCACCCGGTCGCTGCCCGGCAAGCCTCCGGCGGTGATCGAGGTCGACAGCCTTGATTTGGACGCGCCGCCGAACTTCCAGGCACCGGCCGCGCCGCGGACCAAGAACGCGGTGCTTCAGTACACCTCAGGCTCGACTCGTTCGCCGGCCGCGGTCGTGGTCACCCACAAGAACATCCTGGCTAACGTTCAGCAGGTCCGGGAGGACTACTTCGAGGCCGAGGGTGCGGTCCCGCCGACGGACACCACGCTGGTGTCCTGGCTGCCCGTCTACCACGACATGGGTTTGCTGCTCGGCATCACCGGCGCCCTGACGATGGGGCTGCACTCGGTGCTGATGAGCCCGATGGCGTTCTTGCAGCGGCCCGCCCGGTGGATCCAGCAGCTGGCCGTCCACCCGCGGACCTTCACCGCTGTGCCGAACTTCGCCTTCGAGCTGGCCGCGCGGCGGACCACCGACGAAGACATGGCCGGCCTCGACCTGTCGGGCGTACACACCGTTCTGTCAGGAAGTGAGCGCGTGCACGCGGCGACGATCCGTCGCTTCCTGGACCGGTTCGGTGAGTTCAACTTCCCGGCGAACTCGCTGAAACCGTCCTACGGACTGGCCGAGGCCATGGTGTACGTCAACTCCTCGGGTCCTGGGCGTCCGCCGACGGTCGCCACCTTCGACTACGAGAAGCTGTCCGCCGGGCACGCCGAGGCCTGCGAGAACGCGAGCACTGTCGAGCTGGTCGGCGTCGGTACGCCGCGTGCATCGACCATCCGCATCGTCGACCCGGAGACCCGCGTCGAGAACCCGGCCGGCATGGTCGGTGAGATCTGGCTGCACGGCGACAACATCGCCGCTGGCTACTGGCGCAAGCCGCAGCAGACGCAGCGGACCTTCGGCGGGCAGCTCGTCGACCCGTCCACCGGCACCCCGCTGGGACCGTGGCTGCGGACCGGCGACCTGGGCGTCATCTATGACAGCGAACTGTTCATCATCGGCCGCATCAAGGACCTGCTGATTGTCGACGGGCGTAATCACTACCCCGACGACATCGAGGCGACCACCCAGGAGATCAGCGGCGGCCGTGTCGCTGCGATCTCCGTCGAAGCCGAGCGCACCGAGCGCCTGGTCGTGATCGCGGAGATGAAGCAGAAGGGCTCCGAGGCGGAGCAGCAGGAGCGGCTCCGCGACGTGAGGCAGCAAGTGACGACCGCGATTTCGAAGTCGCATGGACTGCGGGTGGCCGATCTGGTGCTGGTGCCGCCCGGCTCGATTCCAATCACGACCAGCGGGAAGATCCGCCGTTCCTCGTGTGTCGAGGTCTACCGGCAGGATGAGTTCAGCCGTTTGGATTCCACCGCGTGATCCCTTGTCGGCAATGCCGACAGGGCCACCGAGTGGCATCCAGACGGCTTTACGCCGCAGCGGGAGTAAAGCCAATGTCATCACAGAGACTTTTCATGCCCGCTGTCCAGGGGGGCTTTGTTCAGCAACAGCCGAGTGCCGGTAACATCAAACACTTCGGCTGGGCTGAACATCGTCGGTGCAACGAGGCGAACCGACCGGATACGCCCGGATGATCTCCGTGGGCGGGGCCGAGCTTCTCGCACACGGTGAAATACTGCAACGACTTTCCGACATACCGGGGGGAGCGCGATGACTGCTGCACCGTCGGACCGTCGCGCGATCATCACCGAGGCGTTGCGCAAGATCGACGACCTGACGGCGCGGCTGGAAATCGCCGAAAAAGGTGACACCGAGCCGATCGCGGTGATCGGGATGGGCTGCCGGCTGCCCGGCGGGGTCGACAGCACCGCCGAGTTCTGGCAGCTGCTCCAAGACGGTGTGAGCGGCATCGTGGCGGTCCCGTCCGAGCGTTGGGACGCCGACGCCTTCTACGCCGACGACCACTCGGTACCGGGGACGATCTGCAGTAAAGAGGGCGGCTTCCTCACCTCCTGGCGGCCCAGTGAATTCGACGCCGAGTTCTTCGGGATCTCTCCGCGCGAGGCCGCGGCGATGGATCCGCAGCAGCGGCTGTTGCTCGAAGTCACCTGGGAGGCATTGGAAAACGCGGGTATCACGGCCCCGGCGATCCGCGGCACCCAGACGTCGGTGTTCGTCGGGATGACGACGTATGACTACACGCTGACCCTGGCCGGCCGATTGCCGCCGGAAGAGGTCGATCCGCATGTGCCGTTCGGCAACGCGGCGAACTTTGCTGCCGGACGCCTGTCCTATTTCCTTGGTGCGCACGGCCCGGCGGTCGTTCTCGACACCGCGTGCTCGTCGTCGCTGGTCACGGTGCATCTGGCATGCCAGAGCCTGCGCAAGCGGGAGAGCGACCAGGCACTGGTGGCGGGCGTGAATTTGATGCTGAGTCCGGAGAACAGCGTTGCCACCTCGCGGTGGGGGATGCTGGCTCCCGACGGCCGCTGCAAGACCTTCGACGCCAGCGCCGACGGCTATGTCCGCAGCGAGGGCTGCGGCGTCGTGGTGCTCAAGCGGCTGAGCGATGCGGTGCGCGACGGCGATTCGGTGCTGGCGGTGGTGCGCGGGTCGGCGGTCAATCAGGACGGTCCCAGCAGCGGCCAGACGGTGCCCAGCGGGCCCGCCCAGCAGGCGGTGGTGCGTTCGGCACTGGCGTCGGCGCGGCTGGAGCCCTCCGACATCGACTACATCGAGGCGCACGGCACCGGCACCTCGCTGGGTGACCCCATCGAGTTGGGCGCGTTAGATCAGGTTTTCGGTGAACGCAACGGCTCGGCACCGCTGGTGCTGGGGTCTGTGAAGACCAACTTGGGTCACCTGGAGTCCGCCGCCGGCATCGCCGGTTTCATCAAGACCGTCCTCACCGTGCAGCACGGCTATATTCCGCAGCATCTGCATTTCACCGAGCTGACCCCGAACGCCGTGGAAGGCGCGTCGAAGTTCACCATCGCCGCCGACGGGATGTCCTGGCCCGCGGTGGGGCGCGCGCGGCGAGCCGGGGTGTCGTCGTTCGGTGTCAGCGGCACCAACGCCCACGTGGTCCTCGAGCAGGCACCGGTTGCGGAACCTGTTGCACCGCAACCGGAGCCGGTGGTGACCACCGTGGTGGTATCGGGCAAGACACCGGCGCGGATCGCAGCGACGGCCGGGATGCTGGCCGACTGGATGACCGGTGCGGGCGCCGCCGTGTCGTTGCCCGACATCGCGCACACCCTCAACCACCACCGCACGCATCAGAAGGCGTTCGCCACGGTGTGCGCCCGCGACCGGGCCCACGCGGTGGCCGGACTGCAGGCACTGGCAGCGGGCCAGTCGGCCATCGGCCTGGTCGGCCCGCACGAGGGATTCTGCAGGCCCGGAACGGTTTTCGTGTACTCCGGACAGGGCTCGCAGTGGCCCGGCATGGGTCGGCAGCTGCTGGCCGACGAGCCGGCGTTCGCCGCGGCGGTCGACGAGCTCGAGCCGCCGTTCGTCGAGCACATGCGGTTCTCCCTGCAGCAGGTGCTGACCGAGGGCCAGCGGGTGGCCGGCGATGCCCGAGTCCAGCCGGTGCTGATGGGCCTGCAGTTGGCGCTGACCGCGTTGTGGCGTTCCTACGGCGTGGAACCCGATGCGGTGATCGGACATTCGATGGGGGAGGTGACCGCCGCCGTGGTGGCCGGCGCGCTCACTCCCGACGAGGGCCTGCGGGTCATCGGCACCCGGTCACGGCTGATGTCGCGGCTGGCGGGCCAGGGTGCGGTGGCGTTGCTGGAGATGGACGCCGAGGCCACCGAGAAGTTCCTCGCCGACTATCCCGAGGTGAGCCTGGCCGGTTTCCTCTCGCCGCGGGAGACCGTGGTCGCCGGCGCGGTGGCCCAAGTCGACGAGGCGATCGTCGCCGTCAGCGCGCAGGAGCGTTTCGCGCGTCGGGTGAACATGGAAGTCGCCTCGCACACTGCGTTGATGGACCCGATCCTGCCCGAATTGCGTTCGGCGCTGGCCGATCTCACGCCCAAGATGCCGTCGATTCCGTTCTACTCGACGGTCGCCGAAGGCGTCGCGTCGCCACTGCTGGACGCCGACTACTGGGTCGCCAATGTGCGCCAGCCGGTGCGGCTGCATCAGGCCATCACCGCCGCGGCAGAGCAGCACGGCACCTTCATCGAGATCAGCCCGCACCCCACGCTGACACACGCGGTCAACGAAACGCTGGAAACCGATCACCATCACAGCGTTGGGACGTTGTCGCGCAAGGGCGATGACACGGTGAGTTTCCATACCGGCCTCAACAGCACCTACACCGTCCGTCCGCCCAAGCTGCCGCACCCGCCCGGGCCGCACCCGGTTTTGCCGAGCGCGCCGTGGCACCGCTCTGAGCACTGGATCAGCGCCGAACACTTCGTGAAGACGGCTGAATCCGCGCCGAAGCCCGGCACGCTGCTCGGTCAGCACATCCCGGTCGCCGCCACCCCGCCCACGCATCTGTGGCAGGCGCGGCTTGCGCCCACGACCAAGCCATATCCCGGGTCGCACCACAACAACGGTGTCGAGATCATCCCGATATCGGTTCTGCTGCAGACGCTCTCAGAAGCCGCGGTGTCGAAGCTGTCCGGCGTCCGATTCGAATACCCGATCGTCGTCGACGAGCCCCGGGTCATTCAGGTGGTTGCCGACGGCGGGTCCGTCACCGTGTCGTCGAGCGCCTCAGACACCCAGCACTGGATCCGGCACGCCAGCGCTCGCATCGCCGATGCGGCGGATGTCTTGTCCGACAACGCGGTCGCCGCTCCGGGCGCCACCGACACCGACTTCACCGACGAGTCGGTGACCGAGCTCTGGCAGACGTGGGGCAGCGAAGGACGGCCGTTCGGCTGGTCGGTGACCTCCTGCCGGGCCAAGGCTGGTGTCCTGCACGCCGATGTCGAGCTGGCCAAGGCGTCCTCAGTTGCGTTGCTGGACGCCGCAATTCATCTCGGACGACTGCTGGACAGCGCCAACCCTAGGCTGATGGTGCCGGCCGCGGTCGCCGGCGTGCACTTCGCCGCCGAACTCGCCGATCCGTCCGGCCGCGTCGAGGTGCTTCGCCGCGGCGGCAACGACGAAGAACTCGTCGTCGACATCGTGGTCACCGCGCCCGACGGCAGCACCTGCGTCGACGTACGTGGGCTGCGCTACACAGCGGTGGACTCCAATGCGGCCGCCGGGCGCAGCGACGACCCCGCCACGATGGTGCACGCCATCGATTGGCAACCCTTCTCGCCCGACGAGGGTTACGACGACGCGCACCACCACCACGACGGCCCGAGCACGATCGCCGTGCTCGGCGACGACAAGGCCGCCGGCGCTCTGCGCGACGGGCTGGGCCGCGCCGGATACCCGTCGGCCGCCGTCGCAGCGGCGCGCTCCGTTCTGTATGTCGCCGAAGTCCGTTCCGGCGAAGCCGATTCCGACTTCGCGATCCGCACGTCGCTGGAGCTGGCGGAGCTGGTCCGGGGTCTGGCCGAGCGGGACGACAACAACCCGGTCGCGTTGTGGATCCTCACTCGCGGCGTGCGGGAAGGCAGTTCCGACGCCGCCGTCACGCAGAGTCCGCTGTGGGGCACCGCGGGAGTCATCCGGGCCGAGCAGCCGCAGCTGTGGGGCGGTCTGGTCGACCTGCCGGACGGTGCGGACGTCAACGAGCAGCTGCGCGCGCTGTCTACGATTCTGCGGACACCGGCGAAAACCATTCTGGCGCTTCGTAATGGCGAATTCCTGACCCAGGCTCTGATACCGGTGTCCGGGGAGCCGCAGCGCGAGCCGCTGCGCTGCCGGCCCGATGCGGCGTACCTGATCACCGGCGGCCTGGGTGCGCTCGGTTTGCTGACGGCCGGTTGGCTGGCCGACCACGGCGCGCGCCGGGTCATCCTGGCCGGCCGTACCGCCCTGCCGCCTCGGCGGGATTGGGACGCCGACAGCAACGACGCCGACACCACGCAGAAGATCAACGCCATCCGGGCACTGGAAATGCGCGGTGTGGCAGTCGAAGCCGTATCCCTCGACATCGGCTCGGCCGAAGCCGTGCAGGCGCTGCTGGCCAAACGCGACGCCGAGGGGGCGGTGCCGATCCGCGGCATCATCCACGGCGCCGGCATCACCGACGCGCAGCTGTTCACCGACGTCGAGGAAAGCCATCTGCGCCGCACCATCTGGCCCAAGATCGCCGGAGCGCAGGTGCTGCACCAGATTTTCCCGCCGGGCAGCGTCGACTTCTTCTTCCTGACGGCCGCGGCCGGTGCGGTGTTCGGAGTCCCCGGCCAGGGCGCGTACGCGGCAGCCAACGCCTACCTCGACGGCCTGGCCCGCGCGCGGCACGGCCTGGGCTGCCACACCGTCAGCCAGGACTGGGTAGCTTGGCGCGGCCTCGGTTTCGGCGCCGACGCGCAGATCGCGCTGCTGGAACTCGAACGTCTGGGCTCGCGGCCGGTGACCGCCGAGGAAGCCTTCGCGGCGTGGGACCACCTCGAGCGCTATGACGTCGCGCAGGCCGTGATGGCGCCGCTGCCGTCGTCGGATGAAGCGACGGACTCCGAGCCGTCGGTGACATCGCCGGCATGGTCGGATATGTCTCCCGACGATGTGCACCGCGAACTCCAGGACGGCCTGCGTGCCATCCTGGCCCGCGAACTGCAGATGCCGGAATCCGAGCTCGAGCTGGACCGCCCCTTCGCCGAGCTGGGCATGAACTCCGTGATGGCGATGTCGGTGCGCCGCGACACCGAGCGATTCGTCGGCATCGAGCTGTCCGCGACGATGCTCTTCAACTACCCGACTATCGTGGCACTCGCGGGACATCTCGCGAAAAAGGTTCTGCCACAGACGGAATCGGATAGCGAGCTCGACTCGCTGGGCGATTCGGACGGCGGCGTCCTGAGTGAGTTGTTCGATAGCGTGGAATCGGCACCGGCTGGCAGTGAGAGGGGTATCTGATGGGGCGCTACCGGAAAGGTGCATCCAGCCGCCTGAAGGTCTGGTCATGACGTCGGTGTACGACGACGGGGCGCTCCGACACTGGCTGGCCGACTACCTCGTCACGAATGTCGGCTGCAGTCCGTACGACATCGACTTCGACGCCGCGATGAGCGACCTGGGTCTGGGTTCGCGCGACGTCGTCGTGCTCTCCGGTGAGTTGTCCGAACTGCTCGGCCGGAAAGTGTCGCCGGTGGAGTTCTGGCAGCACCCGTCGATTGCCGAGTTGGCCCGGTTCCTGACCGACGCCGAATATGCCACCGATGCCGAAGCCGAAGTCGAGCCGGAACGGTTCCTCAAGGACGAGCCGATCGCGGTGATCGGCCTGGGCTGCCGGTTCCCCGGTGGCATCCACGGGCCCGACGAGTTCTGGGAATTCATGGTCGACGGCAAGAATGCCGTCACCGAGGTACCGCCGGACCGGTGGGCGCCCTTCGACGACGGCACGCCCGAAACGACGGCGGCCCTTGCCCGCACCACCCGCCTCGGCGGATACATGGACGACATCGACGCCTTCGACGCCGACTTCTTCGACATCTCCAGCCGCGAAGCAGTCAAGATGGATCCGCAGCAGCGCATGCTGCTCGAAGTCGCTTGGGAGGCACTGGAACACGCGGGCATTCCGCCGAGCTCGCTACGCCGCTCGCAGACCGGCGTCTTCACCGGCGCGTGCTACACCGACTACGGATACGTGGCGGCCCTGGATCTGACCAACGTCGACGCGTGGAGCAACTCCGGTGGTGCGCTCAGCATCGTCGCGAACCGGCTGTCGTATTTCCTGGATTTGCGGGGTCCCTCGGTCACGGTCGACACCGCCTGCTCGTCGTCAATCGTCGCCCTGCATTTGGCGTGCCAGAGCCTGCGCACCGGAGACTCCGATGTGGCGCTGGCCGGCGGCGTGAACCTGATGCTGGCGCCCGCGGTCGTTCGGGCCTTCGATCAGACCGGGGCGTTGTCCCCGACCGGTGCCTGCCACGCGTTCGACGCGGACGCCGACGGGTTCATCCGCGGCGAGGGCTGTGGCGTCGTGGTGCTCAAGCGGCTGAACGATGCGGTGCGCGACGGCGACCGGCTGCTCGCGGTGGTGCGCGGTTCGGCGGTCAACCAGGACGGCCGATCCAACGGCCTGTTGGCGCCCAACCCCGCCGCCCAGATGGCGGTGCTGCGTTCGGCCTACGCCAATGCCGGTGTGCCGCCGCAAGAAGTCGACTACGTCGAGGCGCACGGGACCGGGACGCCGCTCGGCGACCCGATCGAGGCACGCGCGCTCGGCACGGTGCTGGGGCGTGGGCGTCCCGAAGATGCGCCGCTGCTGATCGGCACGGTGAAGACGAACATCGGCCACCTCGAGGGCGCGGCCGGTGCGGCGGGCCTGATCAAAGCGGTGCTGGCCGTTCAGCGGGGCAGTATCCCGGGAAACCTGCATTTTCACACCCCTAACGAGCACATCCCGTTCGACCAGTTGCGCCTGAAAGTCGTTGACAAGCAACAGGACTGGCCGGAGACCGAGCATCCGCGGCGGGCCGGCATCTCGTCGTTCGGGTTCGGTGGCACCAACGCGCACGCCGTGATCGAGCAGGCTCCTGCGGCCGTGCCGGTCATTCGCGAGGTCGATCCGGCGGTGACGACCCTGGTCTTGTCGGGCAAGTCGCCCGAGCGGATCGCCTCGCTGGCCGCGTCGCTGGCCGACTGGCTGGAGGGTGACGGCGCGCACGTGCGACTGCCCGACGTCGCTCACACGCTCAACTACCACCGCGAGCAGCACCCCAAGTTCGCCACCGTCGCCGCGCGCGACCGTGCGCAGGCGGTGGACCGGCTCCGAGCGCTGGCCGAAGGCCGCGCGACCGAGGGCGTGGTGGCCGCTCACGACGGGCCGTGCGGGCCCGGCACTGTTTTCGTGTACTCCGGCCAGGGTTCGCACTGGGCGGGTATGGGCAGGCAACTGCTCGCCGACGAACCGGTGTTCGCCGAGGCGATCGCCGAACTGGACCCGGTTTTCGTTGAGCAGGTTGGCTTTTCGCTGCAAAAAATCATCGAGAACGGCGAACCGATCAGCGGTGATGCGCAGGTTCAGCCGGTGCTGATGGGGCTGCAGCTGGCGCTGACCGAGTTGTGGCGCTCCTACGGCGTGCACCCGGACGCGGTGATCGGCCACTCGATGGGCGAGGTCTCCGCCGCGGTGGCAGCCGGTGCACTGAGCGTGGTCGACGGGTTGCGGGTGATCGCCATCCGGTCGAGGTTGATGTCACAGCTGGCCGGCCAGGGCGCGGTGGGGCTGCTCAAACTCGACACCGAAGCGACCGAGGCGTTGATCGCGGGCTACCCCGATGTGACTGTGGCGGGCTACATCTCGCCGCGGGAGACGGTAATCGCCGGCCCGGTCGCCGCGGTCGATGCGGTGATCGCCGCGGTGAGCGCGCAGAACAAATTCGCCCGTCGGGTCAACATGGAGGTGGCGTCGCACACTGCGTTCATGGACCCGATCCTGGGCGACTTGCGTACGGCCCTGGCCGATTTGACGCCCGAGATCCCGACCATCCCGTTCTATTCGACGGTCACCGAAGGCGTCACGTCGCCGCTGCTGGACGCCGAGTACTGGGTGGCCAATGTGCGCCAGCCGGCGCTGCTCAGCCAGGCCGTCGCCGCGGCCGCCGACGAGCACACCACCTTCATCGAGATCAGCGCGCACCCGATCCTGACCCACGCGGTCGGCGACACGCTGGATCCGGCGAACCACCACCACAGCGCCGGAACGTTGTGGCGCGACGGCGACGACACGGTCAGCTTCCACACCAACCTCAACACCGTCCACACCAGCCATCCGCCGGAGACGCCCTCGCACCCGGTCGAACCGCACCCGGTGCTGCCGACCACTCCGTGGCACCACGGCCGGCACTGGGTGAACCCCCGGCCGCTGTCTGCGGTCAGACAGGTTGCGGCGCCAACTGATTCGTCCGCTGCTGACGGGCCGATCCCGTCGGAGTGGTACCTGCAACTGGACTGGCCGGTCCGGGAACTGCCCGCTGCCGAGGCAGACGCCGACAACTCGTGGCTGGTGATCACCGACTCCGGGCTGGGCGCCGAGATCGGTCACGTGCTCGGCGACGAATTCGCCGCGACCGTCGAGCCGTTGTCGCTGCTGGCCGATGGAGCGGACCCGACGGCGATCACCGATGCGCTGGCCGGGGTGACGCATGTGCTCTACGCACCCGAGGTGACCGGCGGTCCGTTCGACTTCGAAGCGGGATACGAGTTGTTCAATGCCGCGCGGCGGTTATCCGCCGCGATCGCCGACATGGGTGTGGCGCCAAGGCTGTATCTGCTCAGCCGCAACGCCCAACCGGTCAGCGAAGGCGACCGGGCGAACGCCGCTCACGCGGTGTTGTGGGGCCTGGGCCGCACGCTGGCGCTGGAACACCCGGAATTCTGGGGCGGCGTCATCGACGTCGACGAGTCGGTGCCCGACGGTGTGGTCGCCCGTTACCTGGTGGACGAGGCACGCGCGGCCGACGGCGAAGACCAGGTCGTCTACCGGGCCGGTCAGCGTCGAGTTC
Source organism: uncultured Actinomycetota bacterium (assembly GCA_963741555.1). Classification (GTDB taxonomy): domain Bacteria; phylum Actinomycetota; class Actinomycetes; order Mycobacteriales; family Mycobacteriaceae; genus Mycobacterium. The sequence goes on from CAVUIH010000015.1 coordinate 13,474, forward strand.
CGCGCCTGCACAAGGGTTATCCACCGGCGACGGCGCCGGCCGCGTTGGATAAGGACCGCAGCTACCTGGTGATCGGCGCGACCGGAAACATCGGTCCGCACCTCATTCGGCAACTGGCCGAGTCGGGTGCCGGCACCGTCGTCGCGGTGTCGCGCAACCCCGGATCGAAGCTCGACGAGCTGGCTGCCGGCCTGGCACCCGCAGGCACTTCAGTGGTGACGGCCGCCGCCGACGCGGCCGACGAATCGGCGATGAGCGCGGTCTTCGACCGCTTCGGCGCCGATCTGCCGCCGCTGGCCGGCATCTACGTCGCCGCCTTCGCGGGTGGGCCGATCACGTTGCTGGACATGACAACTGACGACGTGACAGCGATGTTCCGGCCCAAGCTGGACGTGGTGTCGCTGCTGCACCGGCTTTCGGTGCGGCACTCGATCGACCAGTTCGTGTTGTTCTCGTCGATCTCCGGTTTGACCGGATCGCGTTGGCTGGCCCACTACACGGCGACCACCACCTTCCTGGACACCTTCGCGCTGGCCCGTCGGGCCGCCGGTCTACCGGCCACCGCGATCAACTGGGGTCTGTGGAAGTCGTTGTCCGACGGCCAAACCGAAGAGGAGCGTCAGGTCACGATCGGCTCCGGTCTGCTGCCGATGGCCGACGACGTCGCCATCAAGGCGCTGCCCTTGCTCACCGGCCCCGGTGCGCCGGCCCGCCCGACGGTCGTCGCCGCCGACTGGGGCCTGCTCGCGACCGCGTACCGCACCCGAGCGGCCCTGCACATCGTCGACGACCTGCTGACCACGCCCGACGGCGACGACGAGGGTGGCACTGCCCGCACGACCGAGTTGCGGGAGACGTTGCGGGATGCCGAGCCGGCTCGCCGCCGCGGTCTGCTGGTCGATCACGTCACCGCACAGGTTGTCCGGGCGATGGGGTTGGCGTCGCCGCAGTTGCTCGATCCGACCGCGGGCTTCTTCCAGTCCGGCATGGACTCGCTGATGAGTGTGACCCTGCAGCGGGCCCTCTCGGACAGCCTCGGCGAAACGCTCCCCGCCTCAGTGGTATTCGATTACCCGACGGTCGAAGCGCTGTCGGACTACCTGGCCACCCTGCTGCCCGAGCTGGTCGAGGCGGCCGAAGAAGAAGACCTCGACGCCTATGACGACTTCAGCGACGACGAACTGCTCAAACAGCTTTCGGAAAGGCTCGGTTGAGCGCGATGACTGCACCGCCAGACCGTCGGGCGATCATCACCGAGGCGCTGCGCAAGATCGATGACCTGACCGCCCGCCTCGAGATCGCCGAAAAAGCCGACACCGAGCCGATTGCCGTCGTCGGTATGGCCTGCCGGCTCCCCGGCGGAGTCAGCACGCCCGCCGACTATTGGCAGCTGCTGCACGACGGGCTCAGTGGTGTGATCCGGGTGCCCGAAGACCGCTGGGACGCCGACGCCTACTACGCCGAAGACCACACCCGCCCGGGCAAGATCTCCAACCGGGAGGGTGGCTTCCTCACCTCGTGGCAGCCCGACCAATTCGACGCCGAGTTCTTCGGCATCTCCCCGCGCGAAGCGGTCGCGATGGACCCGCAGCAGCGACTGCTGCTCGAAGTCTCCTGGGAGGCACTGGAGAACGCCGGGATCACGCCCAAGTCGATTCGCAACACCCAGACCGGGATCTACGTCGGTCTGACCACAAGCGACTACTACTGGCTCTCCACCGACGGAGGCGTGCGGCCGGAAGACTTCGACCCGTACCTGCCGTTCGGCAACGCGTCGAACTTCGCCGCGGGACGGCTGTCGTACTTCCTCGGCGTGCACGGCCCCGCGGTGGTGCTCGACACCGCCTGCTCGTCGTCGCTGGTCGCGATCCACCTGGCCTGCCAGAGCCTGCGCAACCGCGAGACGGACCACGCGCTGGCCGCAGGCACCAACCTGATCTTGACCCCGGAGAACAGCATCGCCTGTTCACGGTGGGGAATGCTGGCACCGGACGGTCAGTGCAAGACCTTCGACGCCACCGCCAACGGCTACGTCCGCAGCGAAGGGTGCGGCGTTGTGGTGCTCAAGCGGCTCAGTGATGCTGTCCGCGACGGGGATTCGGTGCTGGCGCTGGTGCGCGGGTCGGCGGTGAACCAGGACGGACCCAGCAGCGGCCAGACGGTGCCGAGTGGGCCCGCGCAGCAGGCGGTGCTCCGGGCGGCGTTGGCGTCGGCCCGCGTGCAGCCCTCGGAGATCGACTACATCGAGGCGCACGGCACCGGCACCGCACTGGGCGACCCGATCGAACTCGACGCGCTGAGCGCGGTTTTCGGCGAGCGCGAGCAGTCGGCGCCGCTGGTGCTGGGCTCGGTCAAAACCAACCTGGGCCACCTGGAGAACTCTTCCGGTATCGCCGGTTTCATCAAGACGGTGCTCAGCATCAACCACAGCTACATTCCGCCGCACCTGCACTTCACCACGTTGACGCCGAACGCGGGCGCGGGCGCGTCGAAGTTCACCATCGCTGCCGACGGGATGGCGTGGCCGGCGGTGAGCCGGCCGCGGCGCGCGGGCGTCTCGTCGTTCGGCGTCAGCGGCACCAACGCCCACGTGGTGATCGAGCAGGCACCGGAGCCTGAACCTGTTGCGGCACAACCGGAACCGGTTGTCAGCACGCTGGTGGTGTCCGGGAAGACCCCCGCACGCATCGCGCCGATCGCGGCCATGCTGGCCGAGTGGATGTCCGGCGACGGCGCCGGCGTGCCGCTGGCCGACATCGCCCACACCGTCAACAACCACCGCGGCCGGTACCGCAGCTTCGCGGCCGTCGTCGCGCGTGACCGCGAGCATGCAATCGAGGGTCTGCGGGCGCTGGCCGCCGGCGAGCCCGCGACCGGTGTCGTCGAGCCCCGCGAGAAACCGCACGGCTCGGGCACGGTGTTCTTGTATTCGGGTCAGGGTTCGCAGTGGGCCGGGATGGGTCGGCAGTTGTTGGCCGATGAGCCGGCGTTCGCTGCGGCGGTGGCTGAGTTGGAGCCGGATTTCGTTGCGCAGGTGGGTTTCTCGTTGCGTGATGTGCTGGTTGCCGGTGAGCCGGTGGTCGGTATCGAGCGGATCCAGCCGGTGCTGGTGGGCATGCAGTTGGCGTTGACGGCGTTGTGGCGGTCTTACGGTGTGGAGCCCGACGCGGTGATCGGTCATTCGATGGGCGAGGTGACCGCGGCGGTGGTGGCGGGGGCGTTGAGCCCGGCTGATGGCTTGAAAGTCATTGCGACGCGGTCGAAGTTGATGTCGCGGCTGTCGGGTCAGGGCGCGATGGCGCTGGTCGAACTGGGCGCCGAGGAGGCCGAGAAGTTCGTCGCTCAGTACCCCGACGTCACGGTGGCGGTGTATGCGGCCCCGCAGCAGACGGTGATCGCCGGCCCGCCCGACCAGGTCGACGCGGCCATCGCGGCGGTGGACGCGCAGGGCTTGTTGGCGCGCCGCGTCGAGGTCGACGTGGCCTCGCACCACCCGACGGTCGACCCGATCCTCGACGAGTTGCGCACCGCGCTGGCCGATCTGAAGCCGGGCGCCCCGCGTATCCGGTTGATCAGCACCGTGGGCGAAAGTGGCGCCGGGGCGCCGAAGTTCGACGCCGACTACTGGGTGGTGAACCTGCGCAACCCGGTGCGGTTCAGCCAGGCCGTCGCCGCCGCAGCCGAAACCCACGCCACCTTCGTCGAAGTCAGCCCGCACCCACTGCTCACGCACGGCATCGGCGAGACGCTGGCCTCGGTGTCCTCGCGTGACCTCTTCACCGTCACCGCGGCGATGAAGCGCGGCGACGACGAAACCCTCTCCGTCCACGAGCAACTCGCGACCCTCGGCGTCACCGAGCCGGTGACCGAAGGGCGTCGACGCGTCGACATTCCCGTCTCGCCGTGGCTGCATGCCAGCTACTGGGTCGAGAAGAAGCCCGTCGGCCGGCAGTTGCTCGACGTGCACCCGTTGCTGGGTGTGCACGTCGAACTGCCGTCCGGTCACGAGCAGGTGTGGCAGGCCGACATCGGCGACCAGGCCGTCCTCGCAGCGGCCGTTTTCGCCGAGATCGCGTTGGCCGCCGGTTCGCAGGGACTAGGCGTGCCGGTTGACGGGATTCAGGTCAGTGCGCTCACCATCGAGCGACCGCTGATCCTCGATGCGCAGACCCGGGTCACCACCCAGCTGTCGCTGGACGCCGACGCGAATCGTGTTGAGATTCACGCCCGGTCGAGCAGTGGCACCTGGTCTCGCTACGCGGTGGCCGAGATCGAGGCGGCCCACCAGGCTGCGCCGGCCGGTACGCACGACGTCGAGCAGAGCACCGCGATCGTGCTGCCCGATGAGGTCGCGCACCACCCCGAATACCGCATCCACCCCGTGCTGCTGGACGCCGCGTTGCGTCAACTGGCCGCCGCCGTCCCCGCCGAGTCGGACGACGACACGTCGTATCAGCCAGTGTCGGTCGAGACGATCCGGGTGTTCGGCGCGATCGGTGACCGGGTGCACTGCCACACCGAGCTGGCCGAGGCACAGGGCGGCTATCGGGGCCGCATCACTTTGACCGACGAAACCGGGACCCCCGTTGCGGAGCTCACCGGGATCGAGCTGCGTCCGGTGGACCTCAGTTCGGTGCCGATGGACCTCGGGCAGAAGATCTTCGACGCCGCATGGGTCGCGAGCCCGGCGCCGGCCGGCGCCTCGGTGCCCGATGGCACCTGGGTGGTGCTGGCCGAAGACGACGCTGAGACAACGACTTTCGCTGAGCAGATCGCGGCCGGGCTCGGATCGCCGACGCGGCGCGTGGTCACTGCGCCGCTGTCCGGCTCGGTGTCTGACACCTTCGCCGAGACCGCGAGTGATCCGAACTTCCCGCCGGTCGGCATCGTCGTGCTGCTGGCCGACCGCCCGTTCGGCGGCGACGACACCGACGCCGCGCTGAGCCGCGCGCAGGATTTGATCTGGGAGATCACGGCCGCGGCGCACGCCGCCGTCGACGGCTGGAAGGGCACCTCGCCGCGGTTGTGGGTGGTCGCCCGCAACGGATTGTCGGTCCGCGACGACGAACCGGGCGACCCAGCGGTCGGGGCGCTCAAGGGCCTGATCCGCAACTGGCGGTTCCCCGGCGAAGCGGCCCGCGTCCTGGCCGGCGAACCGGACCTCGGCGCCACCCTGCTCGACCTGGGTGACGCGGACGACCCGCAGCAACTCGTCGCGGCGTTGACCGCCGAGCTGTCCTCGGCGGCAGACGACGACGTGGTCGCGCTACGGGAGGACGGCCGTTACGCCGAGCGACTGGTGCGCGCGACGCTGGACGCCGGTCACGACGAGGCGGTGGTCCGCGCCGACGGCTCCTACATCATCACCGGCGGCCTGGGCGGCCTCGGCACCGTCGTCACTCGCTGGCTGGTCGAGCGCGGCGCGGGCCGCATCGTGCTCAACGGCCGCAGCGAACCCTCCGACGCCCAGCGCGCTGACCTCGACAACCTGGCCAGCGGCACCGAAATCGTGTTCGTCGCGGGCGACATCGCCACGCCCGGAGTCGCAGAGAAGCTGGTGGAGGCCGCCGAGCAGACCGGACGACCGCTGCGCGGGCTGGTCCACGGGGCCGGCGTGACCGGCGACGGCCTGGTCGCCGCGCTGACCCGCGAGGGCATGGAACGGGTGTGGGCGCCCAAGGTCGCGGGAGCGCTGCGGCTGAACGCGGTGACCGTGACCCGGGAGCTGGACTGGTGGGTCGGCTTCTCGTCGATGGCCACGCTGCTGGGCCTGCCGGGCCAGCTGGCCTACGCCACCGGCAACGCCTGGCTCGACGCCCTGGTCGCGTGGCGACGCGCGTCGGGGCTGCCCGCCACCGCGATCAACTGGGGCCAGTGGTCCGGCGTCGGCATGAGCAAGTCGCTGACCTACAGCGTCCTGGACCCGATCACCCCCGACGAGGGCATCGAGGCGCTGCAGGCGCTGGTCGGCGGTCCGATCAAGCGGGTCGGCGTCGGGCGGCTGCGGCTCGACCGCGTCGTCGCGGCGACCCCCGAATTCCGCGAACTGGACTACTTCGCACAGCTGGTCTCCGAATTCGACTCTGTATACGGGGTCACCGCCGTCGAACAGCGACCTGACGATGCGGACGGGTCGGTGGCCGCGGCGCCGGACTGGTCGCAGCTGACCGCCGAGGACCGGCTCACCGAATTGCAGACCAGGCTGCGCGCGATCCTGGCACGTGAATTGCGGATGTCGCCGTCGGCGGTCAACGTCGACCAGCCGTTCCCCGAGCTGGGCCTCGACTCGATGATGGCCATGACGGTCCTGAAAGAAACCCAGAAGCTGGTCGGAATCGACCTCTCGGCGAATATGTTGTTCAACCATCCGACCATTGCGTCATTGGCGACGTATGTGGCGGGCCTGCTTGCACCAGCGGAGGTGCCGGAGGACGACGCAGAAGATCTGGCGTCCGACTCGGCGGGCAGCGTGCTGGATGAGTTGTTCGACAGCGTTGAGTCCGCTTCGGCGGGCAGTGAGAGCGGTATCTTCTGATGGCGACGATCTACGACAGAGTTTCGGCGATGCCCGGCGAGAAGCGGGACGCGCTGACGCAGCAGTTCGACAAGGCGTCGCGGGTCGCTGCTGCCGAGCCGATCGCGGTCGTCGGCATGGGCTGCCGGTTCCCCGGCGGCGCCAACGGCCCGGAGGGCTACTGGAAGCTTCTGACGTCCGGCGGCGACGGGATCAGCGAGATCCCGGCGGATCGCTGGAACGCCGACGAGTTCTACGACCCCGACCAGTTCGCGCCCGGCCGGATGTCGTCGAAGTGGGGCGGATTCATCTCCGACGTGGCCGGCTTCGACGCCGACTTCTTCGGGATCTCCCCACGCGAAGCCGAAGCGATGGATCCCCAGCAGCGGCTGATGCTGGAGGTGGCCTTCGAAGCGCTCGAGCACGCCGGCATCGCGACCGAGGATCTGTCCGGTGTGCGGGCTGCGGTCATGATGGGCGTGTATTACGGCGAATACCAAACGATTTCGGCGGCCAACCCGGACGCCATCGATGCCTACTCCGCGACGGGTAATGCGCATGCGGTCGCGGTCGGCCGCATCGCCTACACATTGGGGTTGCGCGGTCCGGCGGTGGCGATCGACTCCGCATGCTCGTCATCGCTGGTCACCATCCACCTGGCCTGCCAGAGCCTGCGATTACGCGAGAGCGACCTCGCCCTGGCCGGCGGCGTCAGCCTCATCCTGCGGCCGGAAACCCAGATCGCGATGGCCAAGTGGGGAATGCTGTCCCCGCAGGGCCGCTGTCATTCCTTCGACTCCCGCGCCGACGGGTTCGTCCGCGGCGAAGGCTGCGGCATCGTGGTGCTCAAGCGGCTCACCGACGCGGTTCGCGACGGCGACCGGGTGCTGGCGGTGGTGCGGGGCTCCGCGGTCAACCAGGATGGCCGCTCCAACGGCCTGACCGCGCCCAACACCATCGCGCAGCAGGATGTCATCAGCCGGGCGCTGCGCAGCGCCGACGTCACCGCGGGCTCGGTGAACTTCATCGAGGCACACGGCACCGGCACCTCACTGGGTGACCCGATCGAGTTCGAGGCGCTGGCCGATCAGTACGGCCGCGGCGCGAAGCCCTGCGCGCTGGGCGCGGTGAAATCCAACTTCGGCCACCTCGAGGCCGCTGCGGGCATCGCCGGTTTCATCAAGGCCGCGTTGTCGGTGCAGCGGGCTCAGATTCCGCCGAATCTTCATTTCGCGCAATGGAATCCGGCGATCGACCCCAAGCCGACCCGGCTGTTCGTTCCGACCGAGCTCATCCCATGGCCCGCAGAAGAAGGTCCGCGCCGGGCCGCGATCTCGTCGTTCGGCATCGGTGGGACGAATGCACACGTCGTCGTCGAGCAGGGACCGGAACCGGCGCCGCTGTCGGATGCCGAATCAGCCTCCCCGGTAACGACACTGATGATCGCGGGCAAGACCGAGCAGCGCATCGCGTCCTGGGCGGCGGCGTTGGCCGAGTGGATGTCCGGCGACGGCGCCGATGTGCCGCTGGCCGACATCGCCCACACCGTGAACCTCTATCGCAGTCGCCACAACAAATACGCCACGGTGTCCGCGCGTGACCGCGACGAGGTCGTGGCCGGCTTGCGCGCGCTGGCGGCCGGGCAGCCGACGCCCGGAGTGGTCGGTCCGCGTGAGGCGCCGCGGGGTTCGGGCACGGTGTTTTTGTATTCGGGTCAGGGTTCGCAGTGGGCCGGGATGGGTCGGCAGTTGTTGGCCGATGAGCCGGCGTTCGCTGCGGCGGTGGCTGAGTTGGAGCCGGATTTCGTTGCGCAGGTGGGTTTCTCGTTGCGTGATGTGCTGCTTGCCGGTGAGCCGGTGGTCGGTATCGAGCGGATCCAGCCGGTGCTGGTGGGCATGCAGTTGGCGTTGACGGCGTTGTGGCGGTCTTACGGTGTGGAGCCCGACGCGGTGATCGGTCATTCGATGGGCGAGGTGACCGCGGCGGTGGTGGCGGGGGCGTTGAGCCCGGCTGATGGCTTGAAAGTCATTGCGACGCGGTCGAAGTTGATGTCGCGGCTGTCGGGTCAGGGCGCGATGGCGCTGCTGGAGCTCGGTGCTGAGGAAGCTGAAAAACTGGTCGGCGACTACCCGGACATCACCATCGCGGTGTATGCGGCGCCGCAGCAGACGGTGATCGCTGGGCCGCCCGACCAGGTCGACGCGGCCGTCGCGGTCGTCGACGCCCGCGGTCGACTCGCCCGGCGCGTCGAAGTGGACGTGGCCTCGCACCACCCGACGGTCGACCCGATTCTGGAGGAGTTGCGCACGGCGCTGGCCGATCTGAAGCCGCGGGCGCCGAAGATTCCGTTGATCAGCACGGTCGGCGAAAGCGGCGCCGCTGTGCCGAGTTTCGATGCCGACTACTGGGTGGTGAACCTGCGCAACCCGGTGCGGTTCAGCCAGGCCGTCGCCACCGCCGCCGAAAAGCACGCCAGTTTCATCGAAGTCAGCCCACACCCGCTGCTCACTCACGCCATCACCGGCACGCTGGAAGCGGCCCGCCCGCGCGGCGGGGTCCAGGTGGCCGCGACGCTGACCCGGGACAACCCGGAGACGCTCACGTTCCACACCCAACTGGCGACGGTGCGGCCACCGTCGCTTGCCGCGGCCGACAACGGCGTCAAGAGAATCGCCGATCTGCCGCCGACACCGTGGCTGCATGTCCGGTACTGGGCGGCGCCGACGGCGACCAACCGGCAACCGGCCAGCGCGCACCCGCTGTTGGGTACGCACGTCGAGTTGCCCTCCGGTCGCGAGCATGTCTTCACCGCCGATGTCGGGACCGACCTCGTCCCCTACCTGCTCGACCACAAAGTGCACGGCCAGGCGGTCATGCCCGGCACCGGCTTCGGCGAGATCGCGTTGGCGGCAGCCAGCGAGGCCCTTGGCTTGCCGGCGCAGTCGGTGTCCGTCGGCGTCGAGGTCGAGCAGATGCTGCCGCTGGGCCCCTCGACTCAACTCACCACGCAGCTGACCCGCGGCGAGAAGGACGGAGACGAGATCCGCGTCGAAATCCATTCACGCTCGGCCACCGGCGCCTGGATTCGTCACGCCGTCGCGAAAGTTGAAGTGGGGCAGTCGGAAGCACCGACTGTGCCGCCCGCTTCGTCGGAGCCCGGCACGGTGCTCTCGCCCGCGGACCTGTATTCCGCGCTGCGCGCCACCGGCCTGCACCATGGGCAGGCGTTCGCCGCACTGACCCGCATCGTGCGGAGGCCCAACGGCACCTCGGAGACCGAGATCGTCCTGCCTGACGAGGCAACTGGCCATCGCGGATACCGCATCCACCCGGTGCTGCTCGACGCGGCGCTGCAGGGCCTTGCCGCTGCGCTGTCGAGCGAATCGTTGGCCGATTCCGACGAGGCGACCTATCTGCCGGTGTCCTTCGAGAAGATCCGGGTGTTCGGCGAGGTCGGGCGTCGCGCCCGGTGCCGCGCCGAGTTGGTCAACCCCGACGGAGACGGGGCCGGCATCATGGGCCGCGTCCTGATCACCGACGACACCGGTAGGCCCACCGCCGAGATCAGCGGTATCTACCTGCAACGCGTGCAGCGCCGCACCGTGCCGATGCCGTTGGAGCAGAAGATCTTCGACACCGAATGGGTGCACACCGCGGTCGACTCGGCGTCACAGCCGGCCGACGGCAGCTGGCTGGTGTTGACCGACGGCGCCGAAGCCGAGGCGGTCGCGCAGGAATTCACCGCCGCATTCGGCTCACCGACCCGACGGGTCGTCACCGCTGACCTGGCACGCGAATCGGCGGTGCTGGAAGCGTTCTCGCAAGCCGCAGGAGACGCCGAACTGCCACCGGTGGGCGTGGTCATCTTCGCGGGCCGGCAATCGTTCGACGGCTCGGAGTCCGATGACGCTGCGGGCCGCGGTCGCGACCTGACGTGGGGGGTCGCGTCGGCGGTTCGCACGATCCTCACCGGCTGGCACGGCAAACCGCCGCGACTGTGGGTGGTGTCCCGCGACGGACTGGCAGTCCGCGACGGCGAGTCCGGCGATCCGTCGATCAGCGCACTGACCGGGCTGATCCGCGTGCTGGCCTACGAGCACCCGGACCTACGCACCACGTTGGTCGACCTGCCCGGTGACGCCGTCGCCCCGCTGACCGACGAGTTCGGCTTGACCGGTGACGACGTCATCGCCTGGCGCGACGAAAAGCGTTACGCCAAACGGCTTGCCCGCGCGACGCTGAGTACCGCCAAGGCCGACACGGTCGTGCGGCCGGACGGCTCCTACATCATCACCGGTGGTCTCCGCGGGCTCGGCTTGGCCATGGCCCGATGGCTGGTCGACCGCGGCGCCGGACGCGTGGTGCTCAACGGCCGGTCCACACCGTCCGAAGAGGCGCAGGCGCTGGTCGACGAATTGCAGCAGCGGGCGCAAATCGCCGTCGTGCTGGGCGACATCGCCGAGCCCGGCGTCGCCGAGAAGCTGGTGAACGCGGCTGAGGAGACCGGGCTGACCCTGCGCGGCCTGATGCACAGCGCTGTCGTGCTCGACGACCAGATCGTCGCCGGCCTGAGCCAGGACAGCCTGGAGCGGGTATGGGCTCCGAAAGCCATTGGCGCGCTGCGACTGCACGCTGTAACTTCTGGGACCGTCGGCAAAGAACTCGACTGGTGGGTCGGCTTCTCCTCGACGTCGTCACTGCTGGGCGCGCCCGGGCAGGGCGCCTACGCCGCCGCCAGCGCCTGGCTGGATGGTCTAGTCGATTGGCGACGGGCATCGGGTCTGCCTGCCACCACGATCAACTGGGGCCAGTGGTCCGACATCGGCGTGGCCCGCTCGCTGACGTTCAGTGCGCTGGACCCCATTTCGCCGGCCGAGGGCGTCGAGGCGCTGGAAGCCATCCTGGCCAGCCGGCCCGTCAATATCGGTGTGGCCCGGCTGCGGCTGGACCGCGCCGCGGCGGCGTTCCCGGAGATCCAGCAACTCGGCTACTTCGCCAAGCTCGCCGAGGAACTCGACATCGACAGCGAGGACGACGACTGGGCCGGTCCCGACGCGTTGCGTGAACTCGGGGCCGCCGAAGCCAACCGGGTCGTCATCGGGCGACTCGCCACACGCATCCTGGCCATCATGGGTTACCCGAAAGACAGCACGATCGACGCCGATCAGCCGCTGACCGAACTGGGCATGGATTCGCTTATGGCCGTGCGAATTCGGAACACAGTCCGCGGCGACTTCGGTGTCGAGCCGCCGGTAGCCCTGCTGCTGCAGGGTGCCTCGCTGGCCGCGTTGACCACCGACCTCATCCGCCAGCTTGGCCTGGAAGAAGTAGACAAGGCCGAAAGCACAGGCGGGGTTCGTGATCGAGCCAAGCAGCGTGCCGCAGCCCGGCAGCGCGCCGCCGCGCGGCGAAAGGTAGGAGACCGAGTGTGACCAGCAACAGCGAACTGCCGCCCAACGCGATTGCGGTTGTCGGCATGGCGGCCAGGTTGCCCGGCGCCAACACGCTGTCGGCGTTCTGGGACAACCTGGTCCACGGCAGGGAGTCCATCGTCACGCTCTCCGAGGACGACCTGCTGGCCGAGGGCATTCCCGAGAAGGCGCTGGCGAATTCCGCCTATGTGCGGCGCGCCGCATTGATGGACGGAATCGACGAATTCGACGCCGACTTCTTCGGCTTCACTCCGCAGGTGGCGCGCTCGACCGATCCGCAGCACCGGCTGTTCCTGCAGACCGCGTTTCACGCGATCGAGGACGCCGGCTACGACCCCACCGAGATCGAGGGCACGGTCGGCGTCTACGCGACGAGCACCACCAGCGGGTACCTGCTGCACAACATCATGTCCAACCATGACCCCAATGTGGTGATGGGACAAGGCATCACGTTCGACATGGTCAACCTGTCGATGCAGAACGACAAGGACTACCTGGCCACCAAGGTGGCGTACGCGCTGAATCTGCGCGGTCCCGCCCTGTCGGTGCAGACGGCGTGCTCCTCGGCGTTGGTCGCGGTGCACCTGGCCTGCCAGAGCATCCTGAACGGCGAGTGCGAGGTGGCGCTGGCCGGTGGTGCGTCGCTGCGCATCCCGCATCACGTCGGATACTGGTATGCCCCGGGCTCGATGGTGTCGCCGACCGGCCACTGCCGGCCATTCGACGCCCGCTCCGACGGCACGATCTTCGGCAGCGGTGTCGGGGTCGTGGTGCTCAAAGCGCTTCAGGATGCCGTCGACGACGGCGACCGGATCCACGCCGTGATCCGCGGCTCCGCATTGAACAACGACGGCTCGACGAAGATGACCTACGCTGCCCCCACCGCCGCCGGCCAGGCCGACGTGATCGCCGAGGCGCACGCGATCGCCGAAGTCGACGCGTCGGAGATCAGCTACGTCGAGACGCACGGCACCGGCACGCCGCTGGGTGACCCGATCGAAATCGAAGGCCTGCGGCAGGCTTTCGAGGTTTCCGAAAAGCACCGTGCTGCACCCTGTTTCGTAGGCTCGGTCAAGTCCAACATCGGTCACCTGGAATCCGCCGCCGGTATCGCCAGCCTGATCAAGGCGATCCTGTGCCTCAAGCACCGGGCCATTCCGGCGACTCTGCACTACACCAGCCCGAACCCCGAATTACACCTCGACCGTGGACCTTTCAAAGTTCGCAGTGAATACGGCCCCTGGGAATGGGACGGCGTGCTGCGCGCCGGGGTGAGCTCGTTCGGTGTCGGCGGCACCAACGCGCACGTGGTCCTCGAAGAGGCGCCACTTGTGCCGGTGGCTTCATCCTCATCGCCGGTCCCCGGAAAGCAGGTGCTGCTGATGTCGGCTCGAAGCACCGAGGCGCTGCAGCAGTCGCGCACGGTGCTGGCCGCCGAAATCTCTGGTGACGACGAGCTGCACCTGCCCGATGTCGCCTACACGCTCGGGCGTCGCCGCAAAGAGAAGATCCGGATGGCGGCGGTGGTCAGGGACCGGCAGGACGCGAAGACTGTCCTGGAGACCGCCGAGAGCGAAAGCGTGTTCGTCGGCGAATTCGCCAGTAACAGCGACAATTCGGATCAGGTCGTCTTTCTGTTTCCAGGACAGGGAGCGCAGCACGCCGGGATGGCGCGCGGCCTCTATGACGCCGAGCCGGTATTCGCCGAGCACTTCGATCAGTGCGCCGCGGGCTTCGGCGAGGAGTTGGGTGTCGATCTGCGCGCGGAGATCTTCGAGGGAACCGCGCGCAATCTGGAACGCACCGACCGCACCCAGCCCGCGCTGTTCACCGTCGAATACGCACTCGCCAAGCTGATCGAGAGCTACGGCGTTCGCCCGGCGGCGATGGTCGGGCACAGCATCGGCGAATACGTCGCGGGCACCATCGCCGGCGTCTTCGACATCGACACGGCCGTCAAGGTGGTCTCGATGCGCGCCCGGCTGATGCACGCCGCGCCGCGCGGAGTGATGGTCGCGGTGGCACTGGGCCCTGATGCCCTGGCCGAGCACCTGACCGGTGACGTCGACATCGCCGCGATCAACGAACCGGGCGGCTGCGTGGTGGCCGGAACCGAGGAGAGCATCAAGGAATTCAGCGATCGGCTCAAGGACAAGGGAGTGGTCGCGCGGCGGGTCCGCACGTCGCACGCGTTCCATTCGCGGTTGATGGATTCGATGATCCCGGAATTCACCGGCTTCCTGTCCCGCCAGACGCTTCACGAGCCGCAGATCCCGTTGCTGTCCAACGTCACCGGCACCTGGCTGGCCGCCAGCGAGGCCACCAACCCGGCAACCTGGGCGCGGCAGGTGCGGTCGACTGTCCGGTTCGCCGACGAGATCGACGTGCTGCTCGGCGATCCGCGACGCATCCTGGTGGAGGTCGGCCCGGGCGGCACGCTGACCGCGTCGGCGACGCGGCACCCGAAGTGGTCGAGCGGACACCACGCGGTCCGGCTGATGCGCCACCACGCCCAGAACCGCGACGACCAGGACGCGTTCCTGCTGGCACTGGGTCAGCTCTGGGCAGCGGGGGTCGACATCGACTGGTCGCCGCTGCGCGGTCGGCAGTCCGGCCAGCTCCTTACACTTCCCGGTTATCCCTTTGAGCGCCAACGGCATTGGATCGAGCACCGGCAGACGACCTGGACGGGCGAGCCAGCGGCGACCAACGGGGCGGCCGCCGCGTCGAGCGGTAGCGCCGAGGCCCAGGCCGCCACAAGCGGCAAGTCGTCCATGGAAGCGACGCTGCAGCGTATCTGGGGCCAGTGCCTTGGTCTGCCCTCTGTCGAGCGCAACGCGAACTTCTTTGAGCTGGGCGGTGACTCGCTGGTCGCGATCAGCGTGGCGATGACCGCCTCCAACGAAGGTCTGGACCTCACCCCGCAGGATCTCTACGAGAACCAGACGGTCGCCGCACTGGCCAGGGCGCTGACGGCCCGCTATGCGGCCGGCGGCCTGGCCCGCCAGTCGCCGGCCGACGTGACGCATCCGCCGGTGCCGCCGAACATCTCGTACTTCCTCGAGCACGGGCTGCGCGAGCACGACCTGTGGCGTGTTCCGCTGATCTTGCAGCTTCGCTCCGATGTGCAGGTCGACGACGTCTGCGCGGTGCTGACCGCATTGAGCAATCACCACGAAGCGCTGCGTCTGCGACTCGTCGAACGCGCGGGTACGTGGGAGCAGGTGATCACTGCGCCCGGTGATTTCGCCGAGCTGGCCACCCGCTCGCTGCCGGAAGACATCAAACCGGGCACGCCGCAGGAGCGCGATGCTTTGCTGTCGACTCTGATAGACGTTGTCCGCCAACAGGACCCGTCCAACCCGATGATCGCGACCTACGTCCGCGGGGTGCCGGGCGGCTCGTGCTACCTCGCGATCAGTGTGCGGGCGACCGCGGCCGACAACGGGTCGCGCGACATCCTGCTGACCGACATCTTCACCGCGTTCGGGCAACAACTGGCCGGTGAAGAGCTCGCGCTGCAACCGGTCGCGACGCCGTGGACCGAGTGGTCCCAGCGCTGCGCGGCATTGGCCGTTCACCCGGCGGTCGTGGAGAGCCGCGACTACTGGCTGAAGGCGGCAACGGCATCGACGCTGAAGGTGGCAGGCGAGCAGACCGCCGGGGCGCCGGGCCTGGCGGATCTGGCCCGGATCGCGTCGTCGCTGACCGTCGCGGCGACGACCGAGATCGACGATGCGCGGCGACGGCTGCGGGTGCCGATCGACCAAATGCTGTTGGCCGCTTTGGGTCGGACGATCGCTCACCAGGTCGGTGACGGGACGATCGCCGTCGACCTCAGCGGCGAGGGGCGGTCGGTGCTCAAACCCGACGTCGACCTTCGCCGCACCGTCGGCTGGTTCAACACGGTCTATCCGATCGCGCTCACCTGCGCCAAGGAAGACGGCGCCAAGCAGCTGCTCGACGACGTGCACAACACGTTGACTGCCGTCCCGCACTACGGAATCGGCTATGGGTTGCTGCGCTACCTGTATGCCCCGACGGCGCGCCAGCTCGGCGCCACCGCTCCGGCCGACATCTTCTTTTCCTATGTCGGCACGATCCCCGATCTGCCGCCGCTGGCAGACGATGTCGCAGTCCGATTCGACTCCGACACCGCATTGCCGGTGCGCGAGGCGATTCCGGGCCTCGGCCACGCTATCGAGTTGCGGGTGTTCCGTACGGCCGGTGTGTTGCATCTGGACTGGTGGTACGACAGCCGCCGGGTCGACGCGGCCACCGTGCAGTCACTTGCCAGCGGGTTCTCCCAGACATTGTTGGAGCTGATCCGGGAAGCGCTCGCACAGGACGAGATGGACTCCGGCAGCGACGAACTCGAACTGGTGGACTTGTCGTAGACCGGCAATTCCAGAGAGGCGCAACGTGTTTCCATCGTCGGTCATCCGCAAGCTGGCGCTCAGCGAAGAAATGCTCGCCGAGACGCACAACTTCGTGGGTCTTGCCGCGCAAATGGAAGGTCCGATCGACATCGACGCGCTGTCGGAGGCCTTCGAGACGTTGCTCGAGGCGCACCCGGTACTCACCGCGCGCCTCGAGCGCGGCGCGGACGGCCGGCATGAGCTGGTCGCTGACGACCTGCTGCACTCGGGCATCGAGGTCGTGGAGGTCGACGGCCCGGACGACGAAGGGCCCGCACCGCATTTCGACCAGAGCGAGGCGCTGGTCCACCTGCGGCTGACCATCCGCGACGGGCAGGCGCACCCGACGCTGTACGTGCATCACGCCCTGGCCGACGGGCACCACATGTACGGGTTGATCGAGGAGTTGCTGTCCTTCTACACCGATCTGGTCAGCACCGGACGTACCGGTCCCGTCACCGCCCAGCCGGCGCCGGAGTCGATCGAGACCGTGCTCGCCGACCGGGGCATCCAGAAGGGACCGCGCTCAGGTATCGAACGTTTCATGCCGGCGCTGTTCGCCTACGACCTCCCGCCGTCGCGGCGCGCTGACACCGGTGTCAAACCCTCTGAGCCCGTACGTGTTCCGATGGTGTCGTGCCGGCTGAGCGAGAGCCACACGCACGCCCTCGTCGAGCTGTGCCGCGCGGAGAAGCTCGGGCTGCACTCGGTACTTTCCGCCGCGATCCTGATCGGGGAATGGGAGGTCCGGGGCAAGCTGAACATCCCGGTCCCGTTCATCTACACCGTCGACCTGCGCTACTTCTTGTCGCCGCCGGTCTCGGCGACCGGGTGCACGAACCCGGTGGGCCTGGGAACGTATCTCGCCGAGATCAACCAGAAGACAACGGTTGTCGACCTGGCCCGCGACATCGCCGCGACATTCAAGGCAGACCTGGACGAGGGCGTCATCCAGCAGTCCCGGCTGCATTTCAGTCCGCAATACGTCGGCAACGCACCGGGAATGCCCGATGTCGTCTTGCTGTCCGACAACGGTTTGGTGCCGCCGGTGCGCACACCTCCGGGTGTGGACGTGACCGCCACCCACGGCGAGCTCTACTTCGCCGTCAGTGCGGGCATCGAGATCTACTTCACCCAGATCTATGCCGACCAGCTCAACATCGAGTACAACTCGCACGGGCCGGAGCCGGAGAAGTCGATCGAGGCCATCCAGGCGCAGCTCGTTGCCGTCGCCGAGCAACACGCCACTAGTGGTGTCAGCTGACCGGCCCGAAGGCGTAGCGGTGGTACTGGAATGTCCGGCGCAGCGGCGGCAGCGGGCGCACCAGCTGCCGCATCAGCCGGAAGACGCCGGACGCGCGGCCGAAAGTGCTTGCGTCAAAGAATGTTACGGCGCTCAGCAACCGGACCCCGGACAGCCGGCCAACAACATCGGAAGCGTTGTTGACCGCCCAGTACAACTTCGAACCGGACTGCCGCTGCAGGCGATGCGTCTTCTGCGACCGGACGACGAGCCGGCTGTAGTAGTCGATCTGTATCTCGCCGGAGCCGAAGCGGTCGACGACGTGCTGCAGCAACGCGATGCCGTCGTCTTCGGTCAGGTACATGCTGATGCCTTCGGCCAACAGCAATGTCGGGCGGTCGGCCGGGATCTGGTCGAGCCAGGACGGATCGGTCGCCGGCGTGGCAACCAGGTGGTAGTTGGGTCGGCTCGGAAAAACCTTCTCGCGCAGCGAGATGACCGCCGGATAGTCGACGTCGTACCACTCGACGCCTGGGCCGGGATTCAACCTGAACACCCGACTGTCCAACCCACAACCCAGATGAATGACCGTGGCCTCGGGGTGAGCGGCCAGAAATTGGCCTGCCCAGACGTCGAACTGCGCCGTCCGTACTGTCACCAACGGCGTCCAGCGGTCGTTGACCTTCAGTCCGCCCCAGTCGTAGTCGATACGGGCCACCGCTTCTTTGGCAAAGTTGTCACCCAGGATGGGCCGGTCCCAGTCGGCGTCGAGCGCCTTGCAGTACAACGTGGTCAGCATTGTCTGCGAGGGACCGCTGAGGTCGACAGATACTTTGTCGGTCACGACGCCACAGCTTAGTGTGCGAGATTTGATGATGGAGGTGCCATGACGGATACGACCAACGCCGGCGGCGGCGGACGTCCGCCGCGGGTCTTGCTGCTGTACTACTCCTACAGTGGGCAGTCGCAGAAAGTGCTCGACACCGCGGGTGAAGTCTTCCGCGGCCGAGGCTGCGATGTGCACACGGCCGAGATCAAGTTCACCGACCCGCGCTACGCCGAAAAGTTCTCGCGGTTCCCGATGCGCCGGGTGTGGCCTGACATGCTCAGCGTCCTGGGCGCGCAGAAACGTAACGAGACCGGCGAGATCCAAACCCCGGACACCGTGCGCGACGGCGATTATGACTTGATCCTCATCGGCTCGCCGACCTGGTGGGACAACGTCAGCATGCCTTTGCGCTCCTTCCTGAAGTCAGATGAAGCGCGAAAACTGCTGTCCGGCAAGCCGTTTGCGGTGTTCGTCGTGTGCCGTACGTTTTGGCGGGAGAACCTCGAAGGGGTGCGCGAACTCGCGGAGGAGCAGGGTGGGCGCTACGTCGACGAAATCCACTTCACGTATCCCGGCGACAATCTCCGTTCCATGCTGGCGCTGACTAGTTACCTCGGCACGGGGGAGTACCGCAAGAGGTCACTGGGTCTCAAGCTTCCGCCGACGAACGTGCAGCCCGAACAGTTGGAGCAGGCGCGGATTTTCGCGTCCCGGTTGGCGGACCGGTTGTTGTCCACGAGTTCGGCGGCGCCGGGCCGGGAAACGATCTAGCATGCCGCGCTCGTTCGACGTCGCGGTCGACTCGCCCGCCAGCGTCGGCCAGGTGTTCGCCGCGTTCAGTTCTGAGGACTATTGGCTCGCCCGGATTGCGACCCAGAGTGGCCACTCCACGTTGGAATCCGTATTGGTCGAGGACGGCCCGACAGTGCGGGTGACCACCACCCAGGACCTCGGCCGCGACCTGCTGCCCGGGATCGTCGCCAAGTTCTATCGGCGCGACATCAAAGTCCGGCATACCGAAACGTGGACGCCGTCGGGTGACCAATTGCGCGGCGAAATCAGCGTCGCGGTATCCGGGGCGCCGGGTTCCGGTTCGGCCGCCGCATCCGTCGCTCCCACTGGGAGCGGTTCGCTGCTGACGCTGAACGGGACCGTCGAATTCAAAGTGCCGTTGGTCGGCGGGACGGTCGAGAGCTTCATCGCGCGCGAATTTGCCAATGGCGTACCGGATCTCCAAGACTTCACTGCCAGGTGGGTCACCGAGCACGCATGACCGACGACTCGCCTTACGCTGACGCTTTTCGGGTGGCTCCAACCACGTCCGACGCTCTCGCCGGCCTGAGCATGCCGCTGGCGGACGCGATGCTGACGCAGCGGGCGGTGCGACGCGTACATCCCGAACCGGTCGACGACGCGGTGGTGTTGAAGTGCATCGAGTTGGCGCTGCACGCACCGACCGGTGCCAACGGCCAGAACTGGGAATTCATCGTCGTCAAAGACCGAAGTGTCATCAAAAAACTCGCCGGCCGCTACCGCAAAGGCTGGAAGTTCTCCTACGGCGGGCTGCTCAGCAGCGCGGGCGACAACGACGAGTCGCTGGCGAAGGTGATCCGCGCGGCGCAGTGGCAGGTCGACCACTTCACCGAGATCCCGGTCCTGGTGGTGGCGTGTCTTCGCTTGACAGTCCGTGAGGGCCGCGCGCCGTATTCGCTGATGCCGCACGCCGCCCTGTCCGGATACTGGGGGTCGATCTACCCCAGCGTGCAGAACCTGCTACTGGCCGCCCGCGCAATGGGTTTGGGCGCCTCGCTGATCACCCTGCCGCTGTGGGGGGTGTCGCGGGCGCGCAAGATTCTCGGCCTGCCACGCGCGGTGACACCGTGTTGCGTTGTGGCCCTTGGCTGGCCGCGCGGCCGCTACGGCCCGACCACCCGCGTGCCGGTTGAGCAGGTGGTTCACCTCGACGCTTACGGCAACCGCGCTTGGCTCACGCCAGGTCACTGACGTCGATACCGCTTGTCAGAGCGGACATTTGACGGCGAGTGATTAGACACCCAACCAAATATGAAGTTCACAAGAGTCCACGCCTGAGGGGCGCGAGCTTAGGTTCTCTGAGTTTAGTTTCAGGAACGCCTAAAGCTTCGTCAACCGAAAAGGGGGGACCGCCATGCAGATTGCTGCGCGTCCATATGCCATGGCGGGTGCGGTTCTCGCGGCGGCAAGTCTCGTCGCCGTCACTCCCGTCGCGCAACGAGCTCTCACGCTCCCGATACGCAGCATCGAAGCCCGGCTGGTCGACGAGTCTTTGTTGAACGTTCCGATCAACCTGCTCTACGACATCGCGAACATCCCTTTCAACGAGGTCGAGGCGCTCAACACGGTTGCCGGATCGCTGTTCTTCGGCGGCAACTGGTGGGTGCCGAGTTCCACGAACCTGTGGGGTATCGACCCCGGCGACCCGACGCATGTTGCGCTGTTGACGAATCTGTTCGCGCCGTTCCCAGATCTGAACGAAGGCCTGGGCGGGTTGCAGTACCAACTCGACGGCTTTCTCGCCGCGGAACTGCCGGTCAGTGATTCGTGTGACGCCGAGACTTGCTTCCCGATGACCCCGCCAGAGGTCATCACCGGCAGCACCTCGCTCGACCGAGCCATCGGCTTCGTCAACGCCATCACCGGCCAGGGCAGTGGGGAGAACTTCGGGCTGTTCCAGAACTGGTTCAGGGTGCCGATTCAGGCCCTGATCAACGGCTACACGTTCAACGACGCCACCAGTCCCAGCGGGCCGGCATACGCCGATCCGGTGTTCGGCTTCCCCAACGGCGGCGAGAACCTGTTCGAAGGCGGTACGGTCGGCGCCGACGAAATGCCGTGGAATGGCCACACCTTTTATTTCAATCTTTTCCAGCCGCTCGACAATTACTGGCAAACCCTGCTGGAGGATCCGGCGACCGACGGCGACATTCCGGGCACCGGTATTCAGCTCCCCACACTGGAAGGCTTCGGCCAATCGCTGCAATCGGTCGCCGCATCGCTGATCGTGGCCTTTAATCCCTATACAGCGGGAAGCCCCGCCTGCCCGGCGATGTGCGACCTACCGGATAGCCTGACCACCCGCGCGCTCGTCGACATGCTGGACGCCAGCGATTCCAACCCGATGATCCAAGCCTGGCTGAACGCGGACATACCCAATAACAATGCGACGCCCGATCAGGTCAACGCGGCCATCGCGCTGCTGCAGACCGGGATGTTCAACCTCACTCCAGACCAACTCGACGGGGTCATCGGGCAACTCGAAGACATCAATCCGGCGCTGCCGGCATTGGCTGTCAACGCCGGCTTCATCACCGACCCGGGCTACCTGGACTTTGTGACCGACCCCGGCACCGAGTTCGACCCGGTCTACGGCGGCTATAACCCGGCGCTGGTCTGGCCGGACATCCTGCAACTGTTCGGTGTCGACACCGGCTCATCGGGCGTCGGCGAGTTGGTCGACCCCGCCGCATGGACGGCGGACCTGAGCGCGCTGCTCGGCGGATTGGATCCCGCGGAAACCTCGGAGAACCTGAGCGATCTATTAGGCGCGTTTGATCCGGCGGCGTTCTCGGTTGACTGGGCCACGTTGTTGGGAGGGTTCGATCCCGCCGCGCTGTCGACAGAGTGGGCCAGCCTGATAGAAGACCTCACCGCGGCGTTCGTCCCCGACCTGGCGACCTCTGCGCTGACGATGTTCTGACGGCCGCTCGACCGCCGCGTCAGCCGGACCGCTCAGCATGCGTTCGACAAATCGCGGTTGCTTTATACGCCGTCTAGTCCGAGATATTGGATAAATCCTCCGGCTATTAAACGGAAGCGTTAATTATTTATCAGCCGAGTCACGCTCAACTTCAGCGATCTTATGCTATTTCTGTAACAACTTAGAATCTCTTACTGTATGTTCAGTTGCTGTTGAGGTGATCGACCACTGAAGTGAAGGGGGAGCCGTGCTGGCTGCTTCACGTCCCTATGCCTTGGCCGCTGCGGCACTTGCTGCGGTCAGCACCGTTGTTGTCACGCCAGTAGTGGCGCGTCAGGTCCCGCTCGCGGTTCGCCAGATGGAGACCAAGCTCGTTGACGTGGGTATCGACAACATCCCGGTCAACTTGTTCGACGACATCCTGAACATCCCCTACAACGAGACCGTCGGCGGTGGCCTGGCCACCATGGCGGACTCCTTCCTGTTCACCGGGACCTGGTGGGTGCCCAGCTCCTCGAACCTGTGGGGCATCGACCCCGGTGACCCGACACACATCGCGTTGATCGACAACTTCTTTCCGTTCACGGCGTTCACCGAGGGCTTCACCAACTCGGCCGGCGTGTACGAGCCCGGTCTGAACTACGAGTTCGCCGGCTTGCTGGCGGCCGAGCTCCCGGTGAGCTCGTCGTGCGACGCCACGTCCTGCTTCCCGATGACGCCGCCAGAGGTCGTCACCGGCAGCACTCAGTTCGACCGGGACATCGGGTTCTTCGATGCCCTCATGGGGAAAGCCACGGACGCGAACGGACAGCCCTTCGGGCTGTTCACCAACTTCTTCCACGTGCCGCTGCAGGATTTGATCAACGGTTACACGTTTGGGTCCAATGACCCGGGCATCGTCGATCCCAGCGGTCCGGTGCAGTCGCCAGGGAGCCTCGGCCTGCTGTTCGGCAATACCGGCAACCCGTTCGAGGGCGGCACCGGTGCCGGCAACACCATGCCGTGGGACGGCGTCACCTACCACCTCAACTTGCTGCAGCCGTTCCAGACCTTCTACGACAGCTTGTTGCAGACGCCCGCGACCGACGGCATCGGCGGCACCGGTATCGAGTCCTTCTCGTTCACGGACGTCGCCCACACCTTCGAAAACCTGCTGGCCGGGTCGATCATCAGCTTCGACCCGTACACCGAAGGCAGCCCGGCTTGCCCGGCGCTGTGCGACATTCCCACCGAGTTCCAGATCCCGTCGCTGATTGCGGACATCGCCAAGATGGACCCGAGCAACACGGTGCTGGCGAACTGGGTTGCTCAGGACGCCATCAACCCGGCGTTGGTGAATGAGCCGACGCAGGACCAGATCAACGGGTCCGTGGCGTTGCTGCAGACCGGCATCTACAACCTTGATGCGCAGGAGCTGACGGACGTCGACAAGGGGTTGGCCAGCATCAACCCGGAGCTGCCATACCTCTACGCCAACGCCGGTTACTTCACCGACCCCGCGTACCAGGCTTACAGCGGCACTGGGCCTCTCGACCCGGTCTACGGCGGCTACAACCCCACGTTGGTGTGGAACGACTTGGTGACGTTGGCCACCAACAACGAGTGGAACTACAGCCAGCTCAGCAACTCCGAGTTGCTGTGGTTCCTGGCCGCACCGCTGACCAGCCCCGACCCGTACAACGGCGGCGCAGTCGACGGCGCCGCAGCGGTCCCCGGGTTGTTCAGCTCGGCCGCCGCGGACTCGGTGGGTGGCAGCTCCGCCGTCGGGCAGCTGTCGACGGACCTGAGCGCCTTGTTCGCGAGCTTCGGTACGACAGCAGGCGCGGATGCCCTGAGCGCGGCGCTCTCCGAACTGTCGGCGCAGATCACCGCGGACCTGGCGAACTTCGTTCCGCAGTCACTGCTGGGCATGTTCTGAGTTCATAAGTTCCGAACCAATCGGACCCCCCAGCGAAAAGCTGGGGGGTCCGATTGGTTATGACGGTATAAAGGCAATTTATTATTCGCAGGTTGAATAAGTCAGCAAATTCTTTGAATTCGGTGCGCTATTGCTCCTTATGGAATTTTTACGTGAGCGGTCAGCACTCGAGTGGCACTTCACGGTGATTCCCCAGTAGGTTCAGCGGGCATCGGTCCAACGGGGTGGAAGGGGGACGCCGTGCAGGCTGCCTCGCGTGGGTATGTCTTGGCAGCAGCTGCGTTTGCGGCGACCAGCGCCGTCGTGGTCACCCAGGCCGCATCGCGGCCGTCTCAGATTCCTGTTCGGCACATGGAGACGCGGCTGGTGGACAGCGGCGCGGACTTACTCAACGTTCCGATCAACCTGTTCGACGACATCGTGAACATTCCGTCCACCGAGATCCAGGGCTTCGACGTGCTGGGGAATTCGCTGTTGTTCAGCGGAGACTGGTGGGTACCCAGCGCCACGAACCTGTGGGGAACCGACCCGGGCGACCTGGGCCATTACATGGGTCTGCTCGACGTGTTGATCCCATTCAAGCAGATCTCCGGGCTTAACCAACCCGAGATTGATCCGACGGCGATGGCGAACGGCACGGCAGGACTGGCGCAGCAGATCGGATTGTTGGCCGCTGCTGAGCTCCCGGTGAGTTCCTCCTGTGACGCGCAAACCTGTTTCCCGATGACCCCGCCGAACATCATCACCGGCAGCACGGCCTTTGACCGCGACATCGGCTTCCTTCAGGCCTTGAGCGGAACGGCTACTAACTCGCAAGGGCAACCTTTCTCGCTGTTTTCGGACTGGCTTAAGGTGCCGCTCTCGACTCTGACCAGCTCGAGCGGATACACATTCGGCAGCAACGACACCGGGATCGTCGACCCCAGCCCCAACGCCGGCGCCGGCGGTGGGGTGCTCAGCGAGTTCGGCTTCCCCGGCACCACCGGCACGGGCGCTACCGCCGGCGACATGCCGTGGGCCGGTAACACCTTCCAGCTGAACCTGTTCGGGCCGTTCGAAAACTTTTACAACAGCTTGTTCCAGCCCGTGACGGGCGGCATCGGCGGCACCGGCATCGAGCTTCCTGGTCTGACGGACATCACCCAGTCCTTCCAGAACTTCGCCGGCGGATTAGTCGTCGCCTTCGACCCGTTCGTCGAGGGAAGCCCCGCCTGCCCGGCGGTGTGCGATCTGCCCGCCGGTGCCACCCAGCTGGGGCTGATGAAGGACGTCCTCGCACTTGACCCGAGTAACGCGAACATTGCGCAGTGGGTGGCCGATTACCCTGACAACAATGCGACCACCCTCCAAGCCGAGGAATCCGTCGCGCTGTTGCAGACGGGCGAATACAACCTGTCGTATGAGAACTTGTTGAATTACGACGCGCTGCTGGCCCAGATCAACCCCGAGCTGCCGGTGCTCTTCACCAACTCCGGGATTGTGACCGACCCGAACTACGTCGCGTTCGCGGACGGCACGGCGGCCTTCGACCCCACGTACGGCGGCTACAACCCCTACGCTGAGCTCGGCGATTACTACAGCCTGCTCACCAACAACGAGTGGAACTTCACCGCTTTGGCCAACGACTTCAGCAACCCCGCCACTTTGTACTACCTCTTCGATCCGGCGTCCGAAAACGTCACGACAGGTTCGGTGTCGGCGGCCTCGGCGGCCACGGATCTGAGCGGCCTCGCCCCCTCGATGTCAGCGGATCTCAGCTCTTTGCTGACCGGCCTGGGCACGACCGCGGGCGCAGACGCGTTGAGCCAGGCGCTGTCCGAGCTGAGTACTCAGCTCACGACGGATCTGGCCGCCTTCGTCCCGCAGTCTCTGCTCAGCCTGTTCTGAGTTCGACGAGCTACTTGAGGCCGGTCGACATTACGCGGTCCCACATCCGGTCACTCAGCAACGCCCGGGCCAACACGGACGCTTTGCCGGAAAACCCAACGACGTAGCGGGGTTTCGGGTTTCGCGCCTTGATCACCCGCACCACCGTGCGTGCCACGGTGTCGGCATCGATCATGGTTCCTGGAGTTTTGGCCAACCTGCGGGTGGTCTCAGAGTAGCGAACCTTGAACTCGCCGTAGGGATCGTCGTCGGGGTAGGAGTGCACGGTGTCGAATTGCGATGTGACAAAAGGTGTTCGGACCCCAGTAGGGTCGATCAACACGACCCGGACGCCGAATTGTGCCACCTCGGCACCCAGCGACAGCGAGAGTGCCTCGACCGCGTACTTCACCGTGTGGTAGGCGCCGGCTCCCGGGCTGGTGAACCGCCCGCCGGTGCTGCCGATCGTGACGATCCGGCCCGACCCCCGAGCGCGCATACCCGGCAATACGGCCTGCGACAAGTGAAGCGTGGCAACGACATTCGTTTCGAAC
This sequence comes from uncultured Actinomycetota bacterium, assembly GCA_963741555.1. Lineage (GTDB taxonomy): Bacteria > Actinomycetota > Actinomycetes > Mycobacteriales > Mycobacteriaceae > Mycobacterium. The sequence goes on from CAVUIH010000015.1 coordinate 39,984, forward strand.
AGTTTCCGCAATTCGTCCAACCCCACCTGCTCGAGCGGGCGGGCGAGCGGATATCCAGCGCTGTTGACCAGAACATCCACGCCACCGTATTCAGATTCGATCTCCTCGACGAGCAGCGATACGGCGGTCTCATCGGTGACGTCGAGCGAGTGGGCCTGTAAACCCTTGGCGCGCAGAGCATCTAGTGCCTCGGGGTTGCGGCCGGTCGCGAACACGGTATAGCCGCGATCGTGCAGCCGGTGGGCAGTGGCCTCGCCGATGCCGCTTGTCGCACCAGTGATCAGCGCGACTGCGGTGGATTTCAATGGATGTGGGTCAGTTGTCAGAGGGTACTGGCGAGACTCTGGAAGAAGCCGGCCATATCCGTTGCCAGAGCAGGCGCAAACGAGCTGAGGTCCGCCGCCAGCGGGTTCGTCGAACCGGCCAGGTCAGCGACCAGCGCGGCGTACGACGCCGACGCGTCTGATGCCGCCAGGGTGTCGTTGGTGAGAGCACCGGCTTCCAGCCCTGAGACATCCGGAACGTATGGATAGAGGCCGGACAGATCGGATTGCGGCAAGATCCCGAAATCGACCAAGGCGGCGATCACGCCCTGGTCCGCCCCGGCGTTGAGATACGAGTCGACTGCCGTCAAATCGATGTCCGGATTGGAAAGTGTGGCGGGCGTCGAGACGCTCGGGTCCCCGGTCCAGTCAAAACCCAGGTCGACCAGCACCCGCATGTCAGGTTGGATCAGGTCGGCATACGCCGATGTCCCGTTGACCCCGTAGAGCCCGTCCAATATCGGCAGATCCTGGGTGGGGATGAGGTAGTAGGTGGTGTTCCCGTACGTGCCTTCGTCCACCGCACTGGTGACTGTCGACGGGTCGAAGTACGCCGGCCAGCCGGTCAGCAGGTAAGGATGCAGATCGTAATAGCCGTTCGCGGCGTTGGAGTCTGCGAACAGGTTGCCGTAATACTGCGGAAAGTCGGAGGCCCCGCTGTATTCGATGGTGTAGACGTCGGTCTCATAGGGGGAATCTGCCGGTGTAGCAGGAAGATTCACACCGAACGTCCCCGGGAACCGGGTGAAGATTCCGCCGTCGGGATTGTTCAGGTTTTCTGCCAGAACGAATTTCAGATTGGGATCTGAGACCCCTGCAGCCGCGAGATTGATCATCTCCTGAGTGATGACCGAGTCGCTCATCGAGTAGCCGGCGACGACGAGGGCGGCGTCGGGGTTCGCCGTGAGTAGTGGAGTGAGCTGGTTGTTCAGGTCGATGACGCCCTGGGTGAGCCCCGAACCGTAATCGGTCTCCGGGGTGTACACGCCGACGGGGTTGCCGACGATGTTATATATCCGCTGCCCGAAATCAGTCGGGTTGTCGACGTAGGTATCGACCACTTCCTGCATGTAGGTGGCGTCCGGCTGGGCCAGAAACGCGTGGCCCAAGACCAGCGCGGTGTAGTCAGCTGGGTCCTCGCCAGTTGCAAAGGCCGGCGCCGCGTTCAGCACGGATGCCAGGTCCAGCAAACCGGCGCAGGCGCCCGCAAGCAGGCCAACACCCAGCCCTCGCATTTTCCAGGGTGTCATCGAACCTCGATTCAAGTGCGGCCCCCGCGCACCGGCTATAAATTACCCTGTTTTGGCGCTGGCCGAAGGGTTCTGCGCCCGGCTATTCCGACGTGGCGCGGCCAGGTTTCCAACTCGCTATCCCCGGTGAGCCGAGTAAGGTCGTTTCGCGTGTCCCTTCCGCTACCGGCAGCTAACCGAGCGGCCATCGTCACCGGCGCCTCGTCCGGTATCGGCGAAGCCATCGCTCGGGAGCTCGCGCAGCGTGGCTACCAATTGGTCTTGGTCGCACGTCGCGTCGACCGCCTTCGCGAGATCGCCGAAGAATTCGTTCCGCCGGCGCACGTACTGGCCGCCGACCTTTCCCGTCCGGCCGAACGCGCCGCTTTGCCGGGTCGCGTCGCGGAATTAGGTCTGCAGCCCGACATTCTGGTCAACAACGCGGGCCTGTCAGTCGGCACGCTCATTGCGAAATCGGTTCCCGAGCAACAACTTAACTTGATCGAGGTCGACGTCGCCGCCGTGGTGGACCTGTGCAGCAGGTTCCTGCCGGGAATGGTGGAACGTAGCTGTGGCGCGGTGCTGAACGTGTCGTCGCTGGCTGGTTTCCTCCCGGTACCTGGCCAAGTCGTCTACGGGGCGGCCAAAGCCTTCGTGTTGTCGTACACCGAAGGTCTGCGTAACGAATTGCGCGGCACCGGGGTGACGGCGACGGCGCTGTGTCCGGGGCCGGTCGCGACCGGGTTTGACGACGCGGCCGGCTTCAGCGAAGGGGAACGCGCGGCCGTGCTGCCCGGCTTCATGTGGAAGTCCGCTGACGAGGTGGCGCGGGCCGGTCTGGACGGGCTGGCCGCGAACAAGCGCCACGTCGTCCCAGGTTGGGCGAACCGGCTCGCAGCGGCATTTTGCCGGGTTACGCCCCACGAAGTGCTCCTACCGATTCTCGCGCGATGCGCCCGGCTGACAAAGCCCAGTTAGCGGTATGTAGGTCGACACAACCACGTACGGAAAGTTGGACACATCAGGGAGCCTGATGTGCAGGCAGATAGGCTAACGCGGTGCTCGAGGTGATCGAAAAGGGAAGCGTCAGTGAGGCGCACCCTGTTCCGTTGCTCTTCGTGCACGGGGCCTGGCACGCCGCGTGGTGCTGGGACGAGAATTTCCTCAGCTTCTTCGCCGACAAGGGCTATCGTGCTCTCGCGCTGAGCTTTCGCGGCCACGGCAACAGCCCGAGCAACAAGCCGCTGCGGAGCCTCTCGGTTTCCGACTACGTCGAGGACGTGTACTCGGTGGCCGACTCGTTGCCCACGCCTCCGGTGATCGTCGGTCATTCCATGGGCGGTCTGGTCGTGCAGAAATATCTGGAGAAGCACGCCGCACCGGCGGGCGTCCTGATGTCATCCATTCCGCCCCAGGGAAACCTCGGGAACGCGCTGCGCTGGATCCGGGAGAGTCCGTCGCATTTCGCCAGGATGACTGTCACCGGCAAGGCGTTGCCCTACATCAACCCGCCGGAACTGGCTCGGCACCGATTCTTCTCGTCGCACACGCCAGAGGCCGACGTCCGCAAATACGCTGCCCGGCTCCAAGAGGACAGCTCGCGCATCGGCATCGACTGCCTGCTGCTGCGGCTGCCCCGGCCCAAGCGCGTCACCGCCCCGATACTGGTGCTCGGCGCCGAGGAGGATGGCGCGCATACCCGCGACGAAATCCATGCCACCGCGCGTGCTTACAGCACGAAGGCTGAGTTCTTTTCCGGCATGGGCCACAACATGATGCTCGAGCCCGGGTGGATGGCCGTCGCCGAGCGTATCGACACCTGGCTGAGCAGTCGCGCGCTCTGACGCCCCGCGGATCACGCCCCTTTGGCGGGAATCAACTCCAGCGGAAGATGTTCCAGCCCGCGCATCGTCGGGTTCTCCAGGTAGCGGTAGTCACCGTTGAGCCGGATCGACTCGACTCGGGGCAGCAGCTGCGAGAACACCCGGGCGCCTTCCAGCCGGGTCAACGGCACGCCCAGGCAGTAGTGAACACCGCCGCCGAAGGCGAGATGGTCGGTCGGATTGCGGTCGAGACTGAAGACGTCCGGATCGTCATAGTGGCGCGGATCCCGGTTAGCCGCAGCGAACAACAACAGCACCCGCGCGCCAGCCGGAATCGTTTGAGCCCCAACGGTGTAATCGCGCGTCGCGGTGCGGTAGAAACCCTGCACCGGCGAGCCCATACGCAGCTGCTCCTCGACCGCGGCGGGAATCAGCTCGGGCTGCTCGCGTAGCCGGGCATACAGTTCGGGCCGTTGAGCCAGCGTCAACAGCAGCCCGGACAACATGTTCGTCGTCGTCTCGCTGCCGGCGCCGATCAGCATGGCGGCGCTCCAGAAGATCTCGTCGTCGGTGAGCACGTCGTCGGCGTCGGCCGGAGTCATCATCGAGATCAGGTCGTCGCCGGGATTGCGGCGACGCTGCGCGATCAGCGGGTCGAGGCTGCGGCGCATCGCCGCGGTCGCGCTGCCCGAGCGCGCCGACAGCCGCATCCCGTGCGGAGTCAGCGGTGCAAAAGCACCCGCGACCATCTCGTCGGACCATGCCACGAATTGGGGCTGATCCTCCCGCGGGATGCCCAGCATTCTGGCGATCAGCCGGGTCGGTAACGGCTTGGCGAGTTCGGTGACCGCCTCGGCGTGGCCCTGGTTGACCACGGTGTCGACGAGTTCGTCGGCGACCTCGTTGATGTTGGTCTGCCAGGCCGCCATCGCCCGCGCGGTGAAAGCGCGGGAGACGAATTTGCGCAGCCGGGTATGCGCGGGCGGGTCAGCCGCGTTCATCGACGGCAGGTAGACGCGAAACCGGCTTTGGCTCTGCGCCGACGACAACGCCTCGTTGTCGCGCAACGCTTTTCGTACATCGTCATAGCCCGCGATAATCCAGATGCCGCGCTTGCGGTTGTACCAGACTCCTGGCACCTCAGGGCCCGTCAGCAGGGTGCGATAACCCGGGTAGGGATCGTGCATGATCTGCGCCGAGAACGGGTCGAAGTCGGTGGCGGGCGCGGTCTTCCGGCCGCTCAAGGAGTAGCCGTAGGAGGTCGCTTTGTCCCGCGCGACCCCGAGTGCACCGTCGACGCCGACCTTCATCAGACTGGCGCGAAATCGCAGCCTGCGAGCCAACGTCATGTGGACAAGCCCCCTGGTGAAGATCGTCCGGCGGATCGCAGCGGACGCAAGCTACCGTGACTCACGTCGGCGTGGGCGTCAGTCCTTGACGAGATGGTATGCGCGGTAGTCGATTTCGCCGCGTTCGAGGTCGTTGTAGAACCACGAGCCGTCCACCACGGCGAACTCGCGCCCGAACTTGCGCAGGAAGGCAGGCAGGCGGTTGTCGATCAGTTCGTTGGAGCGGGCCGAGTTCTTCTTCAGCCCGCGCAGTACCGGTTCGTTGATGACCCGGGTGGATACCTGACGCAGGCCCGAATTGGCCAAGTCGGACTCCCACGCGCCGAAACCATCGCGGTTACGGAAGTCGACATACAAGAAGTCGCCGCCGGGGCGAAGCACCCGCTTGACCTCGCTGAGGAAGCGACTGAAGTGCGGGTAGATGTGCGAAGCCTCGACGTTGATCACTGCGTCGAAAGACTCGTCCGGGAACGGCAGGTTCTCGGCGTCGCCGTGCACGAAGTCCAGGCCCGGCACCTTGTGCCGCTCCTTGCAGAATTCGACTCCGGCCGCATTGAAGTCAAGACCGGTGTAGGAGGCCGGCTTCAGCGTGCGGGACAGGAAGGACGCGCCGCCGCCGTGGCCGGAGCTGCACTCCAGGACCTTCTTGCCGGCGATGTCGGTGCCGTCCTGGGTCGCGGTCTGGTGGTACAGCTGGATGCTGTACCGGTTGGGCTCGTCGGCCGGGTCCAGCGGCAGACCGACTGGTGGGTCCTCCTCGTAGCCCCAGTTCAAGAACTGGACGTCGTCGCCTTTGTTCAGGCGCTTGGTCATCAAGGGGTACCAGTACCGGAACAGCTTCTTGTACGTCGCTGTCGACCCGATGCGGTAGACGAGACCTGCGCCGACATTCTCCAGGGATGGGCTACGAACCATTCTGGAAGTATCGCACAGCATCACCGGTGGTTGTTGTGGCATGCCCCATTCGGGCATCGCGATCAGAGCACCGTCGCGGTGGATTCGCGAAATCCACAGCCCGCCAACGAAAGGCGATCACGCGGTTCGCGCGCATTCACCTGATGTGTTGTGCAGCAGAGGATTTAAGCCGCGTTGACCGAACTCGGCAGGTGTGCGCGCTGCGGCTCACTGCGATAACGCGAGGCGCTGCCGCTAATTCTGCAGATACGCCACATCAGCAGCGCGAATGGGTTCATCAACCCCAGTTCGTCGCACAGCATTCGGATGTCGCCGAACATATCGCGCAACGTCTGACGCGAGTCCGGTGCGCCGGAATACAACTCTCTGCGCACTGACCGGGGGATGTCGAATTTCCGGAAGAAGCGGCGCGGCGGGACGACCATCGCCTGCCCCAGCATCCGCATCACGACCGGCACATACAGCGACAACCAGAATCGGGTGTACCACGCCAGACGCGGAACGCGCCGGTGCAGGTATTCGTGCGCAAACGAGATGTGCCGGGCCTCTTCGGCGACGTGGATCGCGATCAGGTCCTGCATGATCGGGTGTATCGACCGCGGTTCGGGTTCCCGCAGCAGATTTGTCTGCAGGTAATCGAAGGGCACTTCGCCGGCGAGCACCCCGAAGAAGAAGGCGTTGGGCAACGGGCCCGCGTAAAGCGGGACCAATGGCGACAGCACGCGCAGCCAGCGCGGCATCCCCGGAACGTCGACGCCGATGCGGTTGACGATCTCCTGGAACATCAGGCTGTGGCTGCACTCCTCGATTGACTCGTGCACGCAGTAGCGGTACTCGGGTGACCCGTTGGGCACCCAGAACGCGTAGTGCAGCAGGCCGCGGACCAGAATGCCCTCGAACTGCGTACCGACCTTGGCCATATTGGCCTGACGCCACATACCGATCGCAACCCGCTTGTCCAGAGGTTGGGACTGATACCACGGGTGGCTTCCCAGCGGATCTGACGTCGACAGCACCCAGCGCGGGTCGTTCTTGGTGACTGTGAACACCGGCGCTTCCCAGTCGACGTCGGTATACGGATTGAAGTGCCGCACGGAAGCTTCGGAGAGGCTCGTCAGGGTGGCGGCGTAGTCGGTGTCAGTACTGACATCCATATTGCGTTTCAACCGCTTAATCGTGCGGCTCAGAGCGAACAGGAGCAGCAGGCTCACCAAAAGAACGGCGCCCAGCACGAAGAAGACATTGCCCAGTGCGACCGGCAAACCGAGGCCTCCCTCCGGCTCAGCTCAGCATGCAACGCTTCTGCACATGCGCCCCACGGGCACAGTTCGGTCTGGAGCTTACCGGCTAAGAGTGTAAGACCTGGAACGGAACGGCCTCATTCTCATGACTATCTCTATGCCCCGGGTTGACTCAAGATCAACGTTGATTGCGCCCCTCGAACGGCCAATTCCCATTAGACAGTACACACGCGCTGACCGCTGGTTAGCCGTTCCGGTCCATAGGCTACGGGATCAGGCCCGTGATGTTGAGCAGGGTGCCCTCAACGGCGTCGGCGATTGGACCCAAACCCAAGAAGAGCGCGAACGGGACCAGCGCGACGTCAGCCGCGATCGGATCACCGATAGCGCCGATCAGATTGCCGGCCTCGAGCTGGTCCAGGAAGACGCTGACGTCGAACGAGGGCAGCGAGGTCGTCAACGCGTTGACGGTGTCGGCAATCGGGAGCAGGGCCGCGTAATCAGCCGACAGGGTGGCGCTCAGGTCATTGATGATGTCGGCCGGCGGCGAGAGCAGGGTCGCATCGGACAGCGGGAAACCACCGCCCAGCAGCGCCTGGGTGAGCTCCTGCGACGTCGGTTGCAGGGTGTCGATGAGCCCGGAGGTGTACGCGGCATCTACCAGTGGCGCCAACGTCGGATTGTCCAGCAGTGACGGGATCTGGTAGTTGTCCGGATTCTCCAGGTCCGCGATTGCAGCCTGGATGCCTTGCGGTACGCCGTTGACCAGCGCGGTGGCAACGTCCTGCCAGTTGATGTCGGTCGGGAACAGGTCGAACGGGGTCGGCACGTTCGCCGGGCCCTGGCTCCAACCATCGGTGATGCTGCCGTACCCGAGATCGACCAGCACCTTCATGTCGGGTTGCAGCAGATCTGCCAGCGGGTTTCCCACGATTGGAATCAGCCGTAGCGGATCCAGTAGCGGAAGGTCGTCGACCGGAATCATGTAGTAGTTGGTGAGGGTGTCGCCCACCGTGTCCAGGGGCACAGCATTGTGAATCTGATCGGCGTCCAGGCCCAGGTAGGTGAGGTGCTCGTAGATCATCCCCGCAAATGCGTTGAGGTCGGCGATCGGATTGATCGGGTACTGCGGGAAGTCGGCGAAGCCGTCGTATTCGAGCGTGTAAATGTCGGTCGGGTAGAGATCGGCCGGAGTCGGGTCGCCGAATGTGATGCCGAAGCTCGGGACTGAAAGGTCGCTGCCGGGAAGGTCGAAGCGCTCCTGCAAGCCGCCGTCCGGAGCGGCGGTATCGCCGACCAGTACGAAATGCACGTCATCGCTGGGGACACCTTGGCTCTCCAGTTGCTGCATCGTCATCGACGAGAACGCGGAGCTCTGCGAGTAGCCGAACACCACGACGGGGTTGTCGGCGTCGACCTTTCCGCTGGCGATCTGACCCAGAATCGCGGCGTCCAGGATCTTCGATCCCTGGGCTTCGGAAGCGTCGGCGGTCAGGCTGTTGACGCCGGTGGTGGGGTAGAAGCCCTCCGGCGTGTCGAGCGCCTGCGGCGAACCGGTGAAGCCGCGCGGCGCCAGGTACAAGGTGTCAGCGGCCTCCACGTATCTTTCCGGCGGCAGAGGGATGCCGCTGCCGCCGATGACCAGCGCCGCCCCGTCGCCGAGTAGCGAATCCGCGGAGTCGACGAGCCGTATGTCACGGGTTTGGCCGGCCGGAGTTGGTGAGGTCACGGTGGGGACCGCGATGAGGCCGGCTGCTGCGATGGCGCACACGACGCTGACGTGGCAACGACGGCGGGGGCAACGCATGTGAGTCCTTCGAGATGTCCGAGCTGATTTCGGGACCGTACTCGAAACATCCCAATACGGTTGGACATCGATCCAATTGGGCGTCGTCCGGCGCACGGAGGCCAGCGTGCGCCACCTAAATCACTATCGGCGTCGTTTCACCGTTGGTGCAGCAGAAGGTACCGTATTAGTTCTTATGGGCGAGCAGCAATTCGATGTGATCATCGTGGGGGCGGGTTTCGGCGGAATCGGCGCCGCGATCCAGCTGAGCAGCCTGGGTTACGAAAACATCGTGATTCTCGACCGTGAAGACGATCTGGGTGGAACGTGGCACGTCAATCACTACCCCGGTCTGTCGGTCGACCAGCCGTCACCCACGTTCTCCTACCGGTTCGAGCCGAACCCCTACTGGTCCCGGATGTATGCCCCGGGCGCTGAACTCAAGCACTACGCCGTGCACGTGGCCGAGAAATACAATGTGCGCCGTTTCATGCGGTTCAACACCACCGTCGAGGGTGCCCGGTGGGACGAGGACGCCCAGGTGTGGCGGGTTGCGCTGGCCGGCGGCGAGACGCTGAGCACGCAGTTCCTGATCGCCGCGACCGGCTTCCTGTGCCAGCCGAAGATGCCGGAAATCGCCGGTATCGAAACGTTCGGCGGGCGCGTCATTCACACCGCCGCCTGGGATGACGACTTCTCGCTCGCCGGCCGCCGGGCCGCGGTGATCGGAACCGGCTCTACCGGTGTGCAAGTCGTTCCTGAGTTGGCGAAGGAAGTCGCCGAGCTGACGGTGTATCAACGCACCCCGATCTGGGTGCTGCCGAAATTCGACGTCAAGTTCTTCCCTGCGGTGCAACGACTTTTCGCCCGATTCCCGGCAACCCAGCGCCTGCTGCGCTGGTACACCGATGCCATTCTGGAATTCTCCATGGTCATCACGATGTGGAAGTACCGGTACTTCAAGGTCTTCAACAAAGGCATCTCGCAGTTCTCGAGGTTGTACCGGCTGCTGCTCGTGCGCAACCGGGAGCTGTCACGAAAGCTGGATCCCGACTTCGACTTCGGGTGCAAGCGGCCCACCATCTCCAACGACTTCTACCGGGCGTTCACCAAATCCCATGTGCACTTGGAGACCAACGGGATCGACCGGATCGAGCCCGACGGCATCGTCGCCAACGACGGCACCAAGCGCCTGATCGACACCCTGGTTCTGGCAACTGGATTCGACGTCTGGGAGGCCAATCTGCCCGCGATCGAGGTGATCGGACGGGACGGCAAGAATCTCGGAAAGTGGTGGCGGGAAACGCAATTCCAGGCCTACGAAGGCATTTCGATGCCCGGCTTCCCGAACTTCCTGTCGATGGCCAGCCCGTACGCGTGGGTCGGCTTGTCCTGGTTCAACACCGTGGAATACCAGATGAAGCACATGGAGCGGCTGTTCGGTGAAGTTCAGCGGCGTGGTGCTCGCACCTTCGAGGTCACCGAAGACGCCAATGCTCGGTTCCTCGAACGGATGATCAAGCTGATGGAAGACTCCGCGTTCGAACTCGGCAGCTGTGTCACGTCACGGTCGTATTGGTTCAGGGACTACACCGGCAAGGGTGAGGCACCGCTGTTCCGGCCGACGTCGGTGCGCAGCGCCGTCAAGGAGCAGGAACGATTTCCGATGTCGGACTACGCAATTGCCTGAAACCGGTTTTGGGTCTGCAGGCCGGTGCTTGGAGTGGACACCTCGCGCCGCCTTCTAACGTCGCGATGGCCGTCGCATCAATCCTTAATGAAGTTATACATCCGGTACGAGTTCCGCCCCCGTTCGAGTTCGCGGTATATCAACGTGCCTGGAACACCCGCGAACAACCGGCCGAAAGAGCGCAGCAACGCGGGCAGACGCTCGATCAATTCCAGATACCGCGTCGAATTCTTCTCCATGCCGCGCAGAACCTCCGGATTGATGATGCGTTCCGAAAGCTGCCGCAATGGGGCGTCGGCCAGCGCGCCCTCCCAGTCTGAAATTTCTTGGTGGCCGCGGAAATCAACGTAAAGGAAATGCCCTCCCGGGCGCAGCACGCGCGCCACCTCGGCTAGGAAACGGGGAAACCGAGGATAGGCGTGCGAGGCTTCGACATTGAGCACCGCGTCGAAGGATTCATCGGGGAAGGGCAGGTTTTCGGCGTCGCCGTGAACGAAATCAAGGCCCGGGAGCTGGTGTCTTTTCTCGCAGAAGGAGATGCCGTCAGCGTTGAAGTCCAGCCCCGTGTAGGCAGCGGGACGTAATGTTCGCATCAGGTATGAGGCTCCGCCGCCATGCCCACAACTGACCTCCAGCACCGTCATGCCGCTGAGGTCAACCTGCGTCGCGGTCTGGTGGTACAGCTGGATGCCGTACCGGTTTCGCTCGTCGGATTCGTCGAGCGGCAGACCCATCGGTGGGTCTGCCTCGTAGCCGTAGTTGAGAAAGACGACGTCGTCCTCACCGAATCGGCGGCTAAGGAGGGGGTACCAATACCTGCTGATCAGCTTTTTGGACAATTGGGTCATGCCGATGGGCTTGACGCGATTGTGGGTGGCGGCCATACCCAGGAAGTATGCCAGGCAGCAGATCACCGCGTGGGTCTTCGCCAATCTCGTTGCGCCAGCATGCTGTTGGCGTGTGCGCGCTGGTGGGGTTGATGTCGTTGGCATCGGGTCGCTGGCCTTGGCGGCATGTAAAAGTCGGCCGACCAAGGGGTGGCGCGGCCGGGGTGCGGAATCTCCGCGTGGCGGTCGGGGGTAGCGGCACCGTAGCGGTCAGGTGCGGTCTTAACGATTGTCCAGACGTCAATCGCCTTGGTTGGCTACCGAGACGGAGCCGGCATCACTCGACGCGGAGTTCGCCCGCCGGCAAACGACCGCGCGTCCGCCTCGAGACGGCATCCACGCCACACCGCGGTTGACACGGCGTTCGCCCGGCGCATCCGTTGGCGCGAAACGGAATTCCCGCAGCAGCGTGCGCAGGGCGACGTCCATCTCCATGTTCGCGAACGACGCGCCGGGGCAGCGGTGTACGCCCCCGCCGAACGGGACCCACTTGAACGGAGGCGGGCTGGCGCCGAGGAAACGGTCCGGATCAAACGTCATCGCGTCCGGAAAGTTGTCTTCTGACTTGTGCGCCAGTTCGTTATAGACGATCAATGCGGTACGTTCCGGAAGAACCCACTCTCCCAACCGGATTCGTTGCTTCGTGCGCCGCACCGTACCGTCGACACACGGCCGGATGCGCTGGGCTTCCCAGATCGTGGCGTGTCGCAATTCTGATCCGCCGGCGTCGATTTCGTCAGCCAGACGTGACAGGAGTTGTGGGTGTCGGCGCAGCCGTTCCAGCGTCCAGGTCAATTGTGAGGCGGATGTTTCATGGCCGGCGCCGAGGAAGCACAGTAGCTCGTCGGCGATATGCGAATCCGGGACCGGCTCACCATTGTTGTACCGGGCCCGTATCAGTACCGCGAGCATGTCGCCGCGCTCTTCGAAGTCAGGGTCGTTTCGCGCCTCGGCGATCAGCGAGTTGATGATTGCGTCGAACCGGCGCCGGTACCGCGCGAACCGTCCTCCGGGGCTCCACCGACCGTAGTCACGCCGCACGACTGGCGGCATCATGACGAGGTGGGAGCCAAGCGTCACCATAGCCGGCATCAGGACACGAAGAACGTCCAGTGCGGCTCCCTCGGCGCCGAAGACAGCACGTAGGATCGAACCGAGGGTCAGGCGCAGCATCGGCTCCGCCGTCTCGAACTCGCGGCCCTCCGGCCAGTTTGCGGTTTCGCGCATCACCTCTTCTTCGACGATGCGCTCGTAGCTCTTCAGCTGCTTCCCGTGAAACGGTGGAGCCAGCAGTTTGCGTCGGGCGAGGTGTTCGTCGCCGACAAGGCTAAATGTCGAGCCGGGGCCGAAGATATCGCCGAGACTAAGGATATCGACCGGGCGTTCGATCAGGTCGAAGCTTGTGGTGAAGAGATCTTTGAGCAAGGCTGGGTCGCTCACCACGACCGTCTGGCCCAAGAGGGGCAGATTGACGGTGAACGGGGTGCCCCACCGTCGGTACAAAGCGCCAAACATTTGGTGCTTTGCGGGCCCGAACCCGATGCCCTGGATGAGTTTTGGTAGGCGGAGCCTCGGCGGTAGCCGAACCGGCTCCGTTGTCGCCACTGCCATCTTGTTTCCTCCGGGCCAGTATTTCGAACGCTTCTCGCAGCCCGCCCAAGCTATCCGAGGTCACCGCGACTTGGGAGATGTTTGCGCGAAATACCTGCCTGCGGGCGGGCCTGTTTGGCCCGAGCCGGGACCAGCGGGCGCGGCTGCTCAGCCCCGACGGTGTGTGCTTGTCAGAACATCGAGCCGTATTGGCCTTCGCCTGACCTCAGCCACGATCAGCGATCAACCGCTTGGAAGGGTCGGCAACTCAGTGACATCGGTGACGGATACGTCCCAGTTTGGTCTGCGTTCCTTGTTGCCTTCCTTTATGGCAATTGCATTCCCTCACCGGCTTTGTGCGTTATGGTGCAGTCTCAGGTCAGGACCGATTCCCGTTGCGGGACTACGAGATAGCCTGACCGCCCGTCAGTCCTTGGTGAAGCGGTAGATCCGGTACTCGGCGCCACCGCTCTGGATGACGTTGTAGATCCCGGTTCCCGGCACGCCGGCGAAGTGGCGGCCGAACGGCCGGAAGAGCTTCGGCAGCTGGTGACTGATCAGGTCCAACTTGTGTTGTGCGCTGTTGTCCAGCGAGCGCACCACATCGGCGTTGATGACCCGCATGGAAACCTGACGCAACGGCATTGCATCGAGAGCGCCCTCCCAGACCGGGAATTCGGGGCGGCCGCGGAAGTCGGCGTAGAGGAAGTCACCGCCCGGCTTCAGCACGCGGGCTACCTCGGACAGGAACTTGGACAGCGTCGGATAGGCGTGTGAGGCTTCGACATTCACGACCGCGTCGAAGGAATTGTCCGGGAATGGCAGGTCTTCGGCGTTGCCGTGCACGAAATTCAGGCCGGGCAGCTTGTGGTGCTCACTGCAGTAGGCGACACCGTCCGGGTTGTAATCCAGTCCGGTGTACTCGGCGGGCTTGAACGTGCGCATGATGTACGACGCGCCGCCGCCGTGGCCGCAGCTGCACTCCAGCACCTTCTTGCCGGTCAGGTCGACCTGGGTCGCGACCTGGTTGTAGAGGTTGATCGAGTACCGGTTGGGTGCGTCGTTCTCGTCCAACGGAAGGTTCAGCGGCGGGTCGCCCTCGTACCCGTAGTTGAGGAACGTGACGTCTTGCGTGTCGAGCCGACGGGTCAGGAACGGGTACCAGATCTTGTTGATGAATGCCTTGTACACCTTGTAACTGCTGTCGGTGAGGCGTTCCTTAGTCGTAGGCATGCCAGGCAGTATGCCAGGCGAGAATACGAGTCAGCTGCTGTGGTCGGCTACCGATACCGAGTCGCGATCGCTCGGCGTCGGGGGCGTTCGCCGATAGACGACCGCGAGTGCGCCCCGCGACGGCGCGATCGCCACGCCGCGGAAATTGCGGCCCTCGTCCGGCGCATCGGTTGGCGTGAAACGGAATTCGCGGAGCAGCGTACGCAGGGTGATATCCATTTCCATATTGGCGAACGACGCACCGACGCAACGGTTTACGCCGCCGCCGAACGGAAGCCACCGGAACGACGGGGGAGTGGTGCCGATGAACCGGTCCGGGTTGAAGGCCTCGGGGTCGGTGTAGTTGGCGTCGGACTCGTGCGCGAGCTGGAAGTCAACCATCACGTTGGTGTCTTCCGGGAGAACCCATTCGCCCAGGCGCACTTTCGTCTTCGTGGTTCGCAGCGAGGCCGCGATCGTCGACCGGAGACGCTGCACTTCATAGATCGTCGCCTGGCGCAGTTCGGACCCGCCGGCGTCGACTTCGTCGGCGAGCCGCGACATCAGCTGAGGGTGGCGTCGCAACCGCTCGATGGCCCACGCCAACTGCGAAGCGGTCGTCTCATGTCCGGCGGCGACCAACGTCAGCAACTCGTCGGCGATGTGTCGATCTGGTATCGGTTGACCGTCTTCGTAGCGGGCCTGCAACAGCAACGCGAGCATGTCGGTGCGTTCGGGCAGTGCCGCCTCGTCAGCCCGTGCCTCGGCGATGAGCGCGTCGATGACCGCGTCGAAACGTCGCCGGTAACCCGCCAACTTGCTACCGGGACTCCAGCGACCGTATTCGCCCCGCACGATCGGTGGCATCCGCTGCATCAGCGAGCCCAAGGTGATCAGCGGCGGTATCACGATGCGAAGTTCGTCCAGCGCGTCCGCGCGCTCGCCGAACGTCGCGCGCATGATCGCGTTGAGCGTCAGGTTGGTCATCGTCGACAGCGTTTCGAACTCTTTGCCCTCCGGCCAGTTCGCTGTCTCGCGCAGCACTTCGTCTTCGACGATGCGCTCGTAGTTCTTCACCTTCTTGCCGTGGAAATTGGGCAGCACCAGCTTGCGGCGCTCGGAGTGCTCCTTGCCGAGCAAGCTGAACGTCGATCCGGGTCCGAAGGCCTGGCCCAAGACCTTGGTCGGACGCTCGATCAGGTCGAAGCTGGTGCTGTACACGTCCTTGACCAGATCGCGGTCGTGGATCACCACAGTCTTGCCGAACAGCGGCAGGTTGATGGTGAACGGACCGCCGTAATGCCGGCTCAGTCGGGGTGCGACCGAGTACTGCAGCGAAGTCAGGAACAACACGGCCTGAACCATTTTCGGCAGCCGCAACGCAGGAGGCAGCTGTACCGGCTCGGTTGTCGCCGTTGCCATGTCGCCCCTTTCGGTATCGGAAACCCTAAATCATCACGCGTCGGTCAGCCAAAGAACCAGCGGTCCGATCGTCGGCGGCCTACCAGCGCTTATGAGCGCTCTAGTCCTTGACGAACGAGTAGACGCGGTAGGTGTACTCGCCGCCGCGCAGTGCGCCGTTGAACGCCCAGTCGGTCATGTCGCTGGCCGCGCGGGCAAAGGTGCGCGGGATCGCTGAACCGTGCTGGCTGATACGGGCGTGCTTGCGCGGGGCGTTCTTCTCGTTGCCGCGCAGGACGTTCTGGTCGATGACCGACATGGACAGCTGTCGCAGCGGAGCCTTGGCCAGCGCCGCCTCCCACTCGGCTACCTCCTGGCGCGGACGGAAGTCGGTGTAGAGGAAATGCCCGCCCGGGCGCAGCACGCGCGCCACTTCGGCGAGGAATTTCGGGAAGTCGGGGTATAGGTGCGACGCCTCGACGTTGACCAGCGCATCGAAGGATTCGTCGGCGAAGGGCAGCTCCTGGGCGTTGCCCTCGATGAAATCCAGGCCGTCCAGGTGGTGGCGGTTTCGGGCGAACTCGATACCGGCCGGGTTCAAGTCCAGCCCGGTGTAGGACGCCGGGTGCAAAGTGCGCACGAGGTAGGAGGCTCCGCCGCCGTGGCCGCAGCTGCATTCCAGAACCTTCTTGCCGCTGAGGTCCGCCTGGGTGGCCGTGCGGTGGTAGAGCTGGATGAAGTAACGGTGCGGCTCGTCGGCAGCGTCGAGCGGGATGGCCAGTGGCGGGTCTTCCTCGTATCCGTAATTGAAGAACAACCAGTCGTCACCGCCGAGCAGGCGAGTCTGGGAAGCGAACCGTGTGGTGGCGAACGACGTGAATATCAGCCGAAACATGAAGGGGTTAATGACGAGACGGTGAATCGGATTGCGTACCAGGCGGTTCGTGGTGGCCATCGCGGCAGTATGTCATGAATGGGGGTACGCGGTGTAACGCGCCCTGGGTCGTTGATCGGACGGGGGCGCGAAAACCCCAGGTACAGCGCAAGACCGACGGCGACGGGCACCCGGCTTGTCGCCGCTGCCGACAGGGGTCGGAGGAGATCGACTCGAGTGCCGGAAAGCGTCGGCGCGAATTGGCATTTCTGCTTTGTCGGCACTCGGCTGTTCAGCGCCCGGATAACGGTTTCTTGCTCGCCGATGTCATTAATGTTAAATCGTCAATTAAATGCGTCGAACCGTGCGATCCGCGATTGGCCGCGGGGCCACTTCAGGCCGCATAACCGCAGCTAGAGCGCGCGCTGACGGGCTAAATCCAATTCTTAGATAATGCACCAGAAGATCTCAACATCGGCCTTCTGCAGCGTGTTTTACTCAAGTCTCTACTGGTCGCGCTCGTATCGACGCGCCACGGGCGTTCGGGACAGGGCAAGGAGATGGCGTTCGCTGGGGTGCTCAGGCGGGTGTGGATACCGCTGGTCGTCATGGCGGTGGCCGGCGGCGGCGCATTCACCGTGTCACGCGTGCGCGCCGACTTCGGCTCGAAGCCGTACCCGCACCCGTACGCCAGGCTCGCGGACACCAAACTCTCCAATCCGAAGTCCATGGTCTACGAGGTCTTCGGTCCGGTAGGCACGGTCGCAGACATCAGCTATTTTGATGTGAACTCCGATCCTCGGCGGGTCCACGGAGCTCGGTTGCCGTGGTCGATGACGCTCACGGCGAGTGCGCCGGCCGTCGTGGGCAACGTTGTGGCACAGGGTGACAGCGACAGCATTGGCTGCCGCATCGTCGTAGACGGTCAGATCAAGTCCGAGAGGATCTCGAACGAAGTGAACGCCTACACGCATTGCTTGGTCAGAGGCGCATGATCAACCATCACGGCCGCAGCCAAGAGACCAAACAGCCCTTTGTGGCGAGGATGGTCCGGCTGCTCTCGGTGCCCATCATCCTCGGATGGTTGGCGCTCACTGTTCTGGTGACGCTCGCGATTCCGTCCTTGGAGCAGGTCGCCCGTGAACACGCGGTCTCGATGGGCACCAAGGACGCGCCGTCGATCAAAGCTATGGCGCGCATCGGTCGGGTATTCAAGGAATCCGATTCCGACAGCATGGCGATGGTCGTCATCGAGAGTGACAAGACTCTCGGTCAAGACGCTCACCGGTTTTACGACCAGTTGATTCGGGGACTGCGGGCCGACCCGAAGGACGTGCAGCATATCCAGGACTTCTGGAGTGACCCGCTCACCGCGGCCGGCGCCCAGAGCGCCGACGGCAAAGCTGTGTATGTCCAACTGAATCTCACCGGCAACCAGGGTGAGACGCGGTCCAACGCGTCCGTCGACGCCGTCCGCAAGATCGTGGACGGGATCCCGGCGCCGCAGGGCGTCAAGGCCTACGTCACCGGACCGGCCGCGGTCGCGGCCGACGGAAACAGCAGCGGCGACAAGACAATCGTGAAGATCATGATCGCCACGGTCACGGTGATCTTCGTGATGCTGCTCTTCGTCTACCGCTCTGTCGTCACGGTTGCCCTGCTGCTGGCGATGGTGGGTATCGAATTAGCCGCTGCCCGAGGCATTGTCGCGTTCCTCGCCCTGAACGATGTCATCAAGCTCTCGACGTTCGCCACCAACATGCTGGTGTCGCTCGCAATCGCGGCGGGCACCGACTACGGAATCTTCTTCCTCGGGCGCTATCACGAGGCGCGACAGGCGGCCGAAGATCGCGAGCGTGCGTTTTACACCGCGTATCGCGGTGTCGCGCACGTGGTTTTAGCGTCCGGCCTGACTATCGCGGGCGCGACTTACTGCCTGAGCTTCGCCCGGCTGCCGGTTTTTCAGACCATGGCCGCTCCGTGCGCAATCGGGATGCTGGTCGCCGTCGCCGTCGCATTGACCCTGATTCCCGCGGTGATCACCGTCGGTGGACGTTTCGGCCTGCTGGATCCCAAGCGGCAGTTCGATGTTCGCGGCTGGCGCCGGGTCGGCACCGCCGTGGTCCGCTGGCCGGCGCCCATCTTCGCCGCGACGGTCGCGGTCACCATGGTCGGCCTGTTGGCGCTGCCCGGCTACAAGGTGAGCTACATCGATCGCGACTACATCCCGAAGACGACGCCCGGCAATGTCGGCATGGCGGCCGCGGAGCGGCACTTCTCCCAGGCGCGGATGATGCCCGAGATGCTGATGGTGGAGTCGGATCACGACCTGCGCAACTCGGCCGATTTCCTGGTCTTGGACAAGTTGGCCAAGGGCATTTTCCGGGTCGAGGGAATCGCGCGGGTGCAGGCCGTGACCCGGCCGCAGGGCACCCCGCTGGAGCACACGTCCATTCCGTTTCTGCTCAGCATGCAGAACGCCGGTCAGCTGCAGAACCTGCAGGTCGCCGAGAGCCGGCTCGATGACATGACGAAGCTGGCCGACCAGCTCAGCGGCACCATCAATTCGCTGCAGCGGATGAACGGCCTGATGAACCAGCTCGTCGGAACGACCCACCACGTCGCGGGCACCACCCACGACACATTGGCGATCACCAACGAGGTGCGCGACGACATCGCCAACTTCGACGACACCTTCCGGCCGCTGCGCAGCTACTTCTACGCCGATCCGCACTGCTACAACATCCCCATCTGCTGGGCAATCCGGTCGGCCTACAACGCCACCGACGGGGTGGACAAGCTCAGCGAGAAGCTGGGTGAGCTGAGCAAGGACATCGACTCCGTCGACGTGGTGGTGCCGCAACTGGTCGCGCTGCTGCCGCCGCAGATCGACACCATGAAGAGCCTGCGGAACATGGTGCTGACCATGCACAGCACGATGTCCGGAATGGTCGATCAGGCGAACGAGCTGAGCGGCGACGCGACCGCGATGGGCAAGGACTTCGACGCCGCGAAGACCGACGAGTCGTTCTACCTGCCGCACGAGGTGTTCTCGAACCCCGACTTTCAGCGGGTGGAGAGGCTGTTCCTGTCCCCGGACGGCAGGGCGGCGCGATTCATCATCTCGCACAAGGGAGATCCCGCGACCGGCGAGGGCATGTCGCGCATCGACGCCATCCGGACGGCGGCCTACGAGTCACTCAAGGGAACGGCGCTGGAGGACTCCAAGGTCTACATCGCAGGCACCGCAGCGACTTTCAAGGATCTGCGCGAGGCCTCGAGCTACGACTTCCTGATCGCGGGTATCTCGTCGCTCTGCATGATCTTCATCATCATGCTGATCATCACGCGAAGTCTGGTCGCCGCGTTGGTGATTGTCGGCACGGTGGCGCTCTCGCTGGGCGCGTCGTTCGGGATGTCGGTGCTGCTGTGGCAGTACCTCATCGGCGTCAAACTGCATTGGCTCGTGATGGTGATGTCGGTGATCATCCTGCTGGCAGTGGGATCCGACTACAACCTGCTGCTGGTCGCACGGTTCAAAGAAGAGATCGGCGCCGGACTGAAGACGGGCATCATCCGGGCGATGGGCGGCACCGGCAAGGTGGTGACGGCCGCCGGGCTGGTGTTCGCGTTCACCATGGCCTCCATGGTGGTCAGCGACAACCGCGCGGTCGGCCAGGTGGGCACGACCATCGGTCTGGGCCTGCTGTTCGACACGCTGGTGGTGCGGTCGTTCCTGATGCCGTCGATCGCGACGATGCTGGGCCGCTGGTTCTGGTGGCCGACGAACGTCCAGTCACGCCCGCCGCGGATCCGGCGGCGTGCCGCCGTACCGGCATCCGTCCGCGGGGAGCACGTCGAAACCGATGTCACCGCGCCGCTGGCGACGGCCGGTCACGGATCGCATCGCCGCTGAACCCGGTTAACGGCTCAGCGGAACGCCTCGTCGAGGATCTCCTGCTGCTCGACGGCGTGCACCTTCGACGAACCCGACGACGGTGCCGACATGGCGCGGCGTGAAATCCGTTTGATGCCAGTCAGTTTGCCGGGGAACATCTCGGGCAGCTCCAGGCCGAACCGGGGCCACGCGCCCTGGTTGGCCGGCTCTTCCTGCACCCAGAAGTATTCGTTGACGTTCGGGTAGTGATCCAACGTTTCGCTGAGCCGGGTCCGCGGCAGCGGCGCAAGCTGCTCGATCCGCACGATCGCGACGTCCTCGCGGTTGTCTTTGGCTTTGCGGGCCGCGAGCTCGTAGTAGATTTTTCCGCTCGTCAGCAGCATGCGGGTGGCCTTGCTGCGGTCGCCGATGCCCTCTTCGTAGGTGGGTTCTTCGAGCACCGAATGGAATTTCGCCTCGGTGAAGTCGCGGATGTCGCTGACCGCGGCTTTGTTGCGCAGCATCGATTTCGGGGTGAACACGATCAGCGGCCGTTGCACCCCGTCGAGGGCGTGCCGGCGCAGCAGGTGGAAGTAGTTGGCGGGCGTCGACGGAACCGCGATCGTCATCGACCCCTCGGCCCACAACTGCAGGAAGCGTTCGATGCGGCCGGACGTGTGGTCGGGGCCCTGGCCTTCATGCCCGTGCGGCAGCAGTAGCACGACGCTGGACAGCTGCCCCCACTTCGCCTCGCCGGAGCTGATGAACTCGTCGATGATCGACTGGGCGCCGTTGACGAAGTCGCCGAACTGGCCCTCCCACAGCACCAATGCGTCCGGGTTGCCGACCGTGTAGCCGTACTCGAAGCCGACGGCCGCATACTCCGACAGCGGCGAGTCGAACACCATGAACCTGCCGCCGGTCGGGTTGCCGTTGCGGTCGGTCGTCAGCAGCTGCAACGGGGTGAACTCTTCGCCGGTGTGGCGATCGATGATCACCGAATGCCGCTGGGAGAACGTGCCGCGGCGGGTGTCCTGCCCGGACAACCGCACCAGTTTGCCCTCGGCCACAAGCGAACCCAGTGCCAGCAACTCGCCGAACGCCCAGTCGACCTTGCCCTCGTAGGCCATCTCGCGGCGCTTCTCCAAGACCGGGGTGACCCGGGGGTGCGCGTCGAATCCCTCTGGTAGAGCAAGGAATGCGTCGCCGATGCGGGCCAGCAGGGCCTTGTCCACCGCGGTGTCCAGACCAGTGGCCAGCATCTGGTTGGACTCGACCGACAAACTCGGCTGCACGCCGTGCTTCTCCAGTTCGCGGACGTCGTTGAACACCCGTTCCAGCTGACCCTGGTAGTCCCGCAGCGCGTCCTCGGCCTCTTTCATCGAGATATCGCCACGGCCGATCAGTGCTTCGGTGTAGGTCTTGCGAACGCCGCGCTTGACATCGACGACGTCGTACATGGCGGGATTGGTCATCGACGGGTCGTCGCCCTCGTTGTGTCCACGCCGGCGGTAGCACAGCATGTCGATGACGACGTCCTTCTTGAATTTCTGGCGGAAGTCCACGGCCAGCTTCGCCACCCACACGCAGGCTTCCGGGTCGTCGCCGTTGACGTGAAAGATCGGCGCCCCGATCATCTTGGCGACGTCGGTGCAGTACTCACTGGATCGCGAGTATTCCGGTGCGGTGGTGAACCCGATCTGGTTGTTGCAGATGATGTGGATGGTCCCGCCGACGCGGTAGCCGGGCAGGTTCGCCAGGTTCAGCGTCTCGGCGACCACACCCTGACCGGCGAAGGCGGCGTCGCCGTGCAGCATCATCGGGACCACGGAGTCACCGTCTTCGCCCTCGCCCTTGTCGAGCAGATCCTGCTTGGCCCGGACCAGACCTTCCAGCACTGGGTCGACGGCCTCCAGGTGTGACGGGTTGGCGGTCAGCGACACCTGAATGTCGTTGTCGCCGAACATCTGCAGATAGACGCCGGTCGCGCCGAGGTGGTATTTGACGTCACCGGAGCCGTGCGCCTGCGCGGGGTTCAGGTTGCCTTCGAACTCGCTGAAAATCTGCGAGTACGGCTTGCCGACGATGTTGGCCAGCACGTTGAGCCGGCCGCGGTGCGGCATCGCCGATGACCACCTCGTCGAGCCCGTATTCGGCGCACTGGTCGATCGCGGCGTCCATCATCGGGATCACGCTTTCGGCACCCTCAAGTGAGAACCGCTTCTGCCCAACGTATTTGGTCTGCAGGAAGGTCTCGAAGGCCTCGGCGGCGTTGAGCTTGCTCAGGATGTATTTCTGTTGGGCCACAGTCGGTTTGACGTGCTTGGTCTCGACGCGGTGTTCCAGCCAGGCCAGCTGCTCGGGGTCGAGGATGTGGGTGTACTCGACACCGATGTGGCGACAGTAGGCGTCGCGCAGCAGACCCAGGATGTCGCGTAGCTTCTTGTACTCCGAACCCGCGAATCCGTTGACCTTGAAGACCCGGTCCAGGTCCCACAGCGTCAGCCCGTGGGTGATCACTTCGAGGTCGGGGTGGCTGCGGAATCGGGTGTTGTCCAACCGAAGCGGATCGATGTCGGCCATCAGATGCCCGCGGTTGCGGTACGCCCCGATCAACTCCATCACGCGGGCGTTCTTGTCGACGATCGAGTCCGGGTTGTCGGTGCTCCACCGGATCGGCAGATAGGGGACGCCCATCTCCCGGAAGATCTGGTCCCAGAAGTCGTCGGCGAGCAGCATCTCGTGGATGGTGCGCAAGAAGTCGCCCGACTCCGCGCCCTGGATGATGCGGTGGTCGTAGGTCGACGTCAGCGTGATCAGCTTGCCGATACCCAGTTCGGCGATGCGCTCCGGGCTGGCGCCCTGCAATTCGGCCGGGTACTCCATCGCGCCGACGCCGATGATCGCGCCCTGGCCCGCCATCAGACGCGGCACCGAGTGCACGGTGCCGATGGTGCCGGGGTTGGTCAGCGAAATCGTCACGCCGCTAAAGTCTTCGGCGGTCAGCTTGCCATCGCGGGCCCGCCGGACGATGTCTTCGTAGGCGGCGACGAACTCACCGAAACTCATGGTCTCGCATCGCTTGATGCCGGCGACCACCAACGAGCGCTTGCCGTCTTTGCCCTGCAAGTCGATGGCGAGGCCGAGATTGACGTGCGCCGGCGTGACCGCGTTGGGCTTCCCGTCGATCTCGGCGTAGTGCCGGTTCATGTTGGGGAACACCTTGATCGCCTGAACCAGCGCGTAACCCAGCAGATGGGTGAACGAAACCTTGCCGCCGCGAGTTCGTTTGAGCTGGTTGTTCACGACGATGCGGTTGTCGATCATCAGCTTGGCGGGGATGGCGCGGACGCTGGTCGCCGTCGGGAGGTCCAGCGATTGGGACATGTTCTTGACGACGGCGGCGGCCGCCCCACGCAGCACCTGGTTTTCATCACCCTCGGCGGGTGGCGGCCCGGACGGCTTGGCGGCGGGCGCGGCGGCGGGCGGCGGTGCGCTCACCGCTCCGTTGCCGGACGCGGCGGTCTTGACGGACTCCGGCGCGGGTCCGGGTGCCGGCGCGGGCGCTGCCGGGCGGGCCTGCGCAGGCGGCTTCGGGTCCGCGTGAGCGTCGCCGGTCGGCTCGGGGTTGTAGTCGACCAAGAAGTCGTGCCAGCTCGGGTCGACCGAGGAGGGGTCGTCGCGGAATTTGCGGTACATCTCCTCGACCAGCCATTCATTCTGGCCGAATGGTGAACTCGTACTGCTCACAGCAGCTACTCGCCTCGATTCCTCTTCCGAAAAGCGCTACGCCGCGCTTGCTATTACCTGCACACCATGTCGGCGCGTCTCAGCTGATTGTCCGGCTCCTCCTCGGGACCACCCGCATCGTCGCCGGACAGCCTGCGGCACCCCGACAGTCACCGCCCCATAAAGGCTAACCCTTTGCCGACGATCCGCCATGTGACTTCGCACCGGCTCGGTCTGCTGTTACGCCGCGCTTAGGTCGCGTCGGAAGCCGTCGGCAGCAGGTGCAGGGTGCCCGGCCACCGCGCGGGCGGCTTGCCGAACGCGTTGCGGGCGTTGCGGGCGATCTTCTTGCCCGCGAGCCGGTTGCCGACGGCGCCGATGACGGCGCCGATCCCGACCGGCAGAACCTTGCCGAACAGCAGCGCGCTGCGTCGCAGCGTGTACCGCCGCACAGCCCGCTTGAGCAATCGCGAGTTGAGCTGCGACAACGACGCCATCGGCAGCGACGCCACGCCCTCCGACAGCCACGCCCCACTCGTCCGTCCCGAGCCGAGCAGCTCGGCAATGGCGTGCTTGCTGTCGTCGCCGACCAACACCGACAGCACCAGAGCGCGGCGCCGTTCCCGGTTTTCGGCCGAGACGCCGTACACCGATGCGGTCGCCAGCGCGTAGAACGCGGTGGCCTCCAGGAATACCGCGGTTTCGCCGGCGGCGGCGGACAGGGCGGCGATCGTGCCGAGCCCCGGCAGCACGGCCGTCGACCCGACCGCTGCGCCGCTGGCCGTCACGGCCGCTATGAAGCGCTTCTCCAGCTTCTTGGCGATCGCCGCGGGGTCCGCGCTGGGATCCGCCCGTCGCAGGCGTTCGACGTACGCCGCGGCAGCCGGCCCCTGAATGCGGGAACTGCGCTCGATGATGTTCGCCAGCGCCCGAGCCGACGCCTTGGGCTTGCCGTCGGTGGTGGCGGGCAACGAATCAGACGATGACCGGTTCCATCGGGCGCTCATGGATGCCTCCAGGCAGTGTGGCTGCCCGGTTACTCGCGGGCAGTTACGTGCTTTCAGGCTAGCGCCGGTGCGCGGAAAGGTGGGGCCAGGCGTGGTTGCGATTACTCCATTGGGAATAATCCGGGGCGGACACATTCGATGACGACGCGGGTTCACGTCCCGCCCGACGCTGAGCCGGGGCGGCCCGCCAAGCAAGACGGATAGTCGATGGCCTACCAACTCACGTCGCTGGGCATCTCGGTGTTGGCGCTGCTGAAGGCCTACCCGATGCACGGCTACGAGATGTTCCAGACTCTGGTCGAACGCCATGCCGACCGCATCGTGAAGGTCCGGCCCGGGTCGCTGTACCACGTCGTGGACCGGCTGACGGAGGAGAAACTGATCCGCCGCGCCGCGACCGTCAGGGACGGCAGGCGACCGGAACGCGCCGTCTACGAGATCACCGACGCCGGCATCGACGCACTTCAGCAGCGGGTAGGTCAACTGATCGGCACGCCGGTACACGAGTTTCCGCAGTTCGCTGTCGCCCTCGCCGAGATCGATACCCTGGGTGACGACGCCGCGGCCGACTCGGTTGACGACCGGGTCGGGGCGCTGGAGGCCCGGGCTGCCGAGATCACGGCGCTGTGCGACGCCGGAGTCACGCCCGCCGGATATCGAGTGGCGTTCGATTACTTGCTGGCAATGATGCGAGCTGAGCTGACGTGGCTGCGAAGCTTTGCCGATTCGATGCGATCCGATCGGCCGGGGCGACAACAGACGGACGAGGTGGGGGTATGACCGCAACGACTGCTCGCCGCAGGCGGGGCGGCGGGCCGGCAGCGTCAGGCCGCGCAGGAGACGTCAACCCGTGGAATGCGCTCTGGGCGATGATGGTCGGCTTCTTCATGATCCTGCTCGACTCGACGATCGTCGCCGTCGCCAACCCGAGCATCATGAACAAGCTCGGCACCGGCTACGACACGGTGATCTGGGTGACCAGCGCCTACCTGCTGGCCTACGCGGTTCCGCTGCTGGTGGCCGGCCGACTCGGCGACCGGTTCGGGCCGAAGAACCTCTACCTGGCCGGTCTGGCCGTATTCACCCTCGCGTCGCTGTGGTGCGGCCTGTCCGGGAGCATCGGGATGCTGATCGCCGCCCGGATGGTGCAGGGGATCGGTGCCGGGCTGCTGACCCCGCAGACCCTGTCGACGATCACCCGTACCTTTCCGGCCGACCGCCGCGGGATGGCGATGAGCATGTGGGGCGCCACCGCGGGCGTCGCCACGCTGGTCGGGCCGCTGGCCGGCGGGATCCTGCTCGACGCGCTCGGCTGGGCGTGGATCTTCTTCGTGAATGTTCCGATCGGCATCATCGGTCTGGGGCTGGCGTACTGGCTGGTGCCGTCATTGCCCACGCACAAGCACCGCTTCGACCTGATCGGTGTGGGGTTGTCCGCGGTCGGCATGTTCCTGATCGTCTTCGCGCTGCAGGAGGGCCAGTCCGGCGGCTGGGCGCCGTGGATCTGGGCGGTGCTGGTCGCCGGTATCGGCTTCATGACCGCATTCATCTACTGGCAGTCGCTGAACACTCACGAACCGTTGGTTCCGCTCGGTATCTTCCGCGACCGCGGGTTCAGCCTGGCCAACGTGGGCGTGGTGGTGATCAGCTTCGTGGCCACCGCGATGGTGCTGCCATTGATGTTCTACGCCCAGGGGGTGTGCGGACTGTCGCCGACGCGCGCGGCCTTGCTGACCGCGCCGATGGCGGTCACCAGCGGTGTACTCGCGCCGTTCGTTGGGAGGATCATCGACCGCGTCCATCCGCAGCCGCTGGTCGGCTTCGGTTTCTCGGCGCTGGCCATCGGGGTGACCTGGCTGTCGTTCGTGATGACGGCGTCCGTGCCGATCTGGGAATTGGTTCTCCCGTTCTTCCTGCTGGGCGTCGGCATGGCATTCATCTGGTCGCCGCTGGCCACCACGGCGACGCGCAACCTGCCACATCAGGTGGCCGGTGCCAGTTCCGGCGTCTACAACGCGACACGTCAAGTCGGCGCCGTGCTGGGCAGTGCCGGCATGGCCTCGTTCATGACTTCACGGATCAGCTCGCACCTGCCGCCGATGCCCGACGGGTTCGGCGCGCAAGGGGGCAAGGGCGCTGCGCTGCAGCTGCCGGAGTTTTTGCGCGAGCCGTTCGCCACCGCGATGTCGCAGTCGATGTTGTTGCCGGCGTTCGTCGCGCTGTTCGGGGTCGGGGCAGCGTTGTTCATGGTCGATTCCGCGAGGCCGGCGAGCGGCGCACAGCGGCAGCGTGCCGACGACGCGACATCCGAAACCAGTGACGCGCCGACCCGGCGCGTTCGAGTAAGGCCCAGTGTCGCAGACGGTTTCGAGAACGGCTCCGACGGCTTTCGGGACGGGTTCGACGACGATGACGACTACGTGGAGTACACGTTGACGCCCGCGGCCACAGCTTCGCCTCGGCGGCCCCGTGCGGCTGTGCGGCCGCGCATCCAGGAGGACCGGACCGAGCCGCTGCCCAAACACGTCGAGCATCCTCGACCGGCGCCCGCCGAGAACTGGCGCAGCTTGCCGGTCGAGTCGTGGCACAGCCTGCTCGAGGACTCTTCTGCGGAGTTCGACGACGAGCCGATCGGGTTCGTGCAGAACGGTTTCCATGTCGACGACGAACACCGATTCGGGCCGGTCGAGGAATACCCGCCGCCGCAGTATCGCCCCGTCGACCACGACGAGCCGTTCTTCGACGACATCGATACCTACGGCGGTAGCACCGACCGTCCGAGGCGTCCGGCCAACCCGCGAAGCGAGTCGCGCAACGGCTTTCACCGGCCGCGCCCCGAGGAGCGACGTCGCTCAGACCCGGACGATGGGCCGGGCTACGGACGTCACTGGAACCCTGACTCCTAAACGAGTCGTCCCGCGGCTTCGGCTGCCGTCAGCGCGAGGAACGCTCCCAACTCCACCAGACCGGTCGGTGCGGCGGGCAGGTAGTCGGTCAACGTCTCGGCGCGTACGATCACGGCCGCGTACTGCGCGCGGCTGATCGCCACGTTCAACCGGTTTCGGTTGAGCAGGAACGGAATTCCCCGTGGAATGTCGTCGACCGACGAGGCGGTCATCGAGATGATCGCCACCGGTGCCTCGGCGCCCTGAAACTTGTCGACGGTGCCGACCCGGACATCGCCGAGCCCCGCTTCGGCCAGGTAGCGGCGCAGCAGCACTACCTGTGCGTTGTAGGGCGCCAGCACCAGAACATCCGACGCCGTCAACGGCCGGGTGCCGTGCTCGGTCGTCCACGCCGCGCCCATGATGCGGCTGGATGTGGTCGACGATCGCCTCGGCTTCCTCGGGGCTCTCGGTGGCGTTGCCTTCGTGGCGGACGCGGACGACGTGGACCCCGGCCGGATATCCGCTGAGCTGACGTGCGGCGGTGAGCTCGCTGTAGGACTGCAGCCTGCCCTCGTAGGCCAAGGTCGACACCGGTGCGCACACGGCAGGGTGCATGCGGTGGGTGCGGTCGAGGAAGTAGCCGCGTTCGGCGGGCAAGGTGCGCTGACCTTCGACCAGCCAGCCGAGTGCGGACCCGTCGACGGGCTCGGGGTGGGTGCCCTGGCTGACCTGCGGCAGCTGCTGCGGGTCGCCCAGCAGCAGCAGGTTGGCGGCCGCCGCTGCGACGGCAATGGTGTTGGCCAGGCAGAACTGGCCGGCTTCGTCGATCACCAGCAGGTCGAGGCTGCCCGGCGGAACACGGTTCGGGTTGGCGAAGTCCCAGGCCGTACCCCCGATGACGCAGCCGGGTGTGCCGATGATGAATCCGGCGTACTCGCTCTCGCCGATCTGCTGCCAGCCGACTTGCGAGTCGCGGTCGGATCGCTTCTTGGCGACGCGCTGCGGATCGATACCGGCGTCGATCGTGCAGCACAACAGGTTCTCCACGACGGCGTGCGATTGCGCGACGACGCCGACCCGCCAACCATGCTCGGTGACAAGCCGTTTGATGACGTGCGCGCCGGTGAAGGTTTTGCCGGTTCCAGGGGGTCCGTGCACGGCGACATACGACGAGTCGAGGTCGAGCAGGGCCGCGGTGATGTTGTCGACGCCGTCTCCGGCTCTGGGCAGCTCTGCGCCGCTGCGGGTACGGGGCCGGCGGCGCAGCAGGACGTCGAACACCGCGGTGCGGGGCAGTTGCGGCAGGCCGGCCGCGACGGCCGTGGCGACCGAGTGAATCGAGTCTCGCAGCGGCGTCGTCGAAATCGGCTGGCCCGGTGTCAGGGCGAACGGGAGTTGGTGAAAGGTGCTGCCGTCCTTGGGTGTTCGCTCCAAGACGATCACGTTGGTCGGCGCGGCCGGATCGTCGGCCTCGAGCACCTCGGCGCGCCCTGCGGCGCGCCGATCCGGGTTGTCGGTGAGACCGGCCGGGGCCGGCGGCTCGTAGAGCGCGAAGACCTCGCGGTTCAGCGCGCCGCGGGCTAAGTCGCCGGTCAGCTGCAGCTGACGTTGCAGCTTGCGCTTTCGCGGCGGAAGGTCCCAGTCGACGCGCGACGCGTCGCCTCGTTGACGATGAAAACGTCTGTCTCGTCTGCCCACTCGTCGACGGGATAGTTCAGCCGGTCGAAATGCGCCCACCAGAACGGCTTGTCCTCGCGGCGGTGATAGCCGCGGGCAGCGGACACCAGGGCGACCGCCGTCTGCTCTGGAGTGCGGTCACCCGCGGCCGCGTCACCGGTGAACTCGTGCAGAGCTTCGGCGAGCGGATCGGCCTCCTCGATGATCGCGCCGTCGGAAACCGGCTGCGCACCGATCGGTGTGACGCCGGATTCGAACGCCCGCAACATCAGCCAGTCGCGCAGGCCACGTGTTGACCGGCAGTCGTAGTGGTTGTAGTCCTCGATCTCCTTGAGGACGGTCGCTGCCTCGTCGAATTTCCCGTTGGCCCGCAGCTCGCTGTACCGGGCGTACTGCGTGATCGAGTCGGCGGCCGTGGTCACGTCGCCCGACCGCAGCTGTGCGCCCATATACAGCGGCTCCAACGCCTTCAGGCTGATCGATTCGGCGCCGACCCGAATGCTCTTGCGCACAATCGGATACAGGTCCACCAGCGTCCCGCTGCGCAGCAAGTCGTCGACGTCGTCCTCACCGACTCCGTGACGGCCGGCCAGCCGAAGCAGCGCCGTCTTCTCGTAGGACGCGTAGTGGTAGACGTGCATATCCGGATAGCGCTTACGCCGTTTGGCCACCAACGCGAGGAAGTCGATCAGGGCCTGGCGCTCGTCGGCGCGGTCATGTGCCCACAGCGGATGGAAGGTGCTCGACCGTCCGCCTTCCAATACGCCGAACAGATATTCCAGGCCCCAGTCGACGCCGTCGGCTGTCCACAGTGGGTCACCCTCGAAGTCGAAGAACAGATCTCCCTCGTCGGGGTCGGGCAGCAGTGTCAGCGGTTGCGGATCGACCACCTCGTACTGCGGTGTGCCGCTATCGCGTTGGCGCACTTGCAGCTTGGCCTGCGAGACCAGCGTGTCGGCGGCCCGGGCGGACAGGTCGGCGACCGGGCCGGTGTGCTCGGCCAGGTCGGCGACCGTGGTGAGGCCCGCATCGATCAGCTTGGCGCGCTGGGTGACTCGCATGCCCGCGACGAGCAGCAGGTCGTCGGTGGCACGCACCTGCTCGTCGCAGACCGGGCACCGAAAACATGCCCGCACCCGCTCGTCGTCCCAGCGAACCGGGGCGCCGCCGGCGTAATGCTCGTCGAGCAGGTGCTGCAACCGGGTGCGCTGCTCGAGGTACACCGGGATCAGTTCGTCGACGCGGTAGTCGACTTCGGTGCCGTTGCCGAGAATCAACTCGGCCTCTCCGAATACCGGAATGCCGGCGCGGTGCAACGTGTCGGCGTAGGCCGCGATCTGCAGCAACGCGGTGACTTTCGCCGAGCGGGCCAGCTTGGTGTCCGACACCTGGTACTGCCCGTCGCGGCGGACCAGGAAGTCGGCGAACCCGACGAAGCGGCCGTCGAACATCGCGGCCTGATAGATCACCGGCGCTTCGTTGTCGACGGCTCGCCGGGTGGCCGCCGCGGCGGCGGTAGATGCTCTCGACGGTGAATACAGGGCCGGGACGGCCGATGACGACCACCTCGCCGCCGTACTCCTCGCGCAACTGATCGAGCCGGCGCCGCTCATGCTCGTCACCGAGAGCCGCCGTGCGCGCGAGCAATTCGTCTTCGACGGCTACGCCGGGACCCCAGCCGAGTTTCGCGTCGAATGCCCGCAGCAGCGCATACTCACAGCGTGCGGCGGATGCGAGATCCGACGCGCTGTAGATGATGCGATCGCCTGCCATGAACACAGCAGCCACTGTAGGCGGCTACACCGACAACGTCGGACGACGATGCGGGCCGGACGGCCCGGGGAGGAGCCGACCATCAGAGGCGGCGCTCGCGCCGACTAGCGTCCGGCGTTTGCCACCAACTCGACCCCGTTGCCGTTCCAGCGGAACTTCACCACGCTGGGCAAGCCGATGCCGCCGGAGTACATCAACGCCACCGTGTCGCCGGTGCACTGTGAAAGGTCAAGGCCGTTGAACCCGTAGGTGTCGGGCACGCCGCGCGGCGGTATGAGCTTGCCGAGATGGAACATCACCGCGCGGGTGTTGGGGCTTTCGGCGTTGGTGTTGGCCTTGACGATGACCGCGGACAGCTGTGCGCACTCGTTGAAATTGCCGGCCAGCGGCTCGGGATTCCACGGCTGCTGGCTGCGGGGATCGTTGGGCAGCTCGGAAATCCCTCTGGCGATCGCGGGGTCGGCCAGGTTGACCGCACACGGGTCGACCGGCGCCGAGCTGGTCGGCGTCGCGCCCGCGACCGGCGGCGGGCGTCGCCGGGTGCGGCGCAACAGTCGGATGGGCGGTGGCTTGCGGGGTCTTGGCGACAGTCGAATCCCCTGATCCGCAGCCGCTCAGCGTCGCGGCGAGCAGTGCGGCAGCGACAGAGCCAGGTCGGCCGCCGGCGTACCGGACGACGTGTCCACACAACGCCGCACGGTACCTTGACCAGGCCTGTCGACGCGGCAGGCGTGGCCGCAGGGCAGTTGACCACTAAACTTCGTTCCGACATGGACTCCCCAGATGATGGCACGATGACCTTCGCCGACCTGCAGATTCACCCGTCGGTACTGCAGGCGCTCGTCGACGTCGGCTATGAAACCCCCTCCGCGATCCAGGCCGCGACGATCCCGGCGCTGATGGCGGGCTCGGATGTGGTCGGGCTGGCGCAGACCGGCACCGGCAAGACGGCCGCTTTCGCGGTGCCGATCCTGTCGAAGATCGACACCAGCAGCAAGGTCACTCAGGCGCTGGTGCTGGCGCCGACGCGGGAGCTGGCGTTGCAGGTCGCCGAGGCGTTCAGCCGGTACGGCACGCACCTGCCGCAGATCAATGTGCTGCCGATCTACGGCGGGGCGTCCTACACGACACAGCTGGCCGGGCTGAAGCGCGGCGCGCAGGTGGTGGTCGGCACGCCCGGCCGCGTGATCGATCACCTCGAGCGCGGGACGCTGGATCTGTCCCACGTGGATTACCTGGTGCTCGACGAGGCCGACGAAATGCTCACGATGGGTTTCGCCGAGGAAGTCGAGCGGATTCTGGCCGAGACTCCGGAGTACAAGCAGGTGGCGTTGTTCTCCGCGACGATGCCGCCGGCGATCCGCAAGCTCAGCAACAAGTATCTGCACGACCCGACTGAGGTCAAGGTCGACGCGAAAACCACAACCGCCGACAACATTTCGCAGCGCTACATCCAGGTTGCCGGTCCGCGCAAGATGGACGCACTGACCCGGATCCTCGAAGTCGAGCCGTTCGAGGCGATGATCGTCTTCGTCCGCACCAAGCAGGCCACCGAAGAGGTCGCCGAAAAGCTGCGCGCCCGAGGGTTTTCCGCGGCGGCCATCAACGGTGACATCCCGCAGGCCGTGCGTGAGCGCACCATCGCCGCCCTCAAAAGAGGTGGCGGCAATGGAATCGACATCCTGGTCGCCACCGATGTCGCGGCCCGCGGGTTGGATGTCGAGCGGATATCGCACGTGCTGAACTACGACATCCCGCACGACACCGAGTCGTATGTGCACCGGATCGGGCGAACCGGCCGGGCCGGACGATCCGGCGCCGCGCTGCTTTTCGTGTCGCCACGAGAACGTCATCTGCTCAAGGCGATCGAGAAAGCGACCCGGCAGAAGCTCACCGAAGCTCAGCTGCCCAGCGTCGACGACGTCAACGCACAACGGGTTGCGAAGTTCGCCGATTCGATCACCAACAGCCTTAGCGCACCCGGTATCGAGTTGTTCCGCCGTCTGGTCGCGGATTACGAACGTGAGCACGACGTTCCGATGGCCGACATCGCCGCGGCGCTGGCGGCGCAATTGCGTGACGGCGAAGCCTTTCTGTTGGCACCCGAGCCACCGCCCGAACGCCGGGCCCGGGAATATCAGGACCGGCCCGCCAAACCAGCCCGCGGTACCGGCGATGGTCCCCGGAAGGGGCTCGCCACCTACCGCATTGCGGTCGGCAAGCGGCACAAGGTCGGCCCGGGATCGATTGTCGGCGCCATCGCCAACGAAGGCGGCTTGCACCGCAGCGATTTCGGCCACATCACGATCAAACCGGACTTCTCACTGGTCGAACTACCGGTAAAACTGTCTCGCGAGACGCTGAAAGCGCTTGAAAAGACTCGTATTTCCGGGGTGCTGATCAACCTTCAACCGGATCGGGCCAAGGACAAGAATCGTGGCGGGGGCCGCGCCGGAACCCGCCGGGAACACTCCGGATGACCCAAGCCGACACCGCGGCCCAGGGCGGCTTGGAACAGGTCGCCGGACCGGACCGGGTCGCGTCTTTGACCGGTATCCGTGCCGTCGCCGCGCTGTTGGTGGTCGCGACACACGCGGCGTACACCACCGGCAAATACATCCAGGGCTATTTCGGCTTGGTGAGCGCGCGGATGGAGATCGGCGTTCCGATTTTCTTTGTGCTGTCGGGTTACTTGTTGTTCCGGCCGTGGGTGAAGTCGCTTGCCACCGGCGGCGCGGAGCCGTCGATCCGCCGCTATGCGTGGCACCGGGTCCGCCGCATCATGCCCGCCTACGTCGTGACGGTGCTGATCGCGTACGTCATCTACCACTTCCGAACTGCCGGGCCCAATCCCGGCCACACCTGGTTCGGGCTGTTCCGCAATCTGACGTTGACGCAGATCTACACCTTCAATTACCTCCGGGGATACCTGCATCAGGGGCTGACCCAAATGTGGAGTCTCGCAGTGGAAGCCACGTTCTACGTGGTTCTTCCGCTGCTGGCCTACCTGCTGCTGGTGGTGCTGTGCGGACGGCAGTGGCGGCCGAGGCTGTTGCTTTTCGGTATCGCCACACTGGCGCTGATCTCGCCGGTGTGGCTGGTCGGGGTGCACCTGACCACGTCGATCCCCAACGGCGCCCGGCTGTGGTTACCCACCTACCTGATCTGGTTTCTCGCCGGCATGAGCTTGACGGTGCTGCAGCAGATGGGCGTGCGGTGTTACGCGTTCATCGCGTTGCCGCTCGCGGCCGTCTGCTATTTCATCGCCTCCACGCCGATCGCCGGCGATCCGACGACGTCGCCGCTCGGGCTGTCGCAAGCGCTTGTACAAGGCGGTGTTCTACGCAGCCATCGCCGGACTCGCCGTCGCGCCGCTGGCCCTGGGCAACCAGGGCTGGTACTCGCGATTTCTCGCGACCCGGCCGATGGTGTGGCTCGGGGAGATCTCCTACGAGATCTTCCTGATCCATTTGATCACAATGGAATTCGCCATGGTCTACATCATGCAGGATCACGTGTACACCGGCTCGATGCCAGGGCTGTTCGTGGCGACGATGGTAGTCACCATTCCGCCGGCCTGGCTGCTGCACCGCCTCACCCGGGTGCGGAGCTGACCTTCTCGACGGGGACCACGACCGGGGCGACGAACTCGGCCAACATCGCCCTTTCGTCCGCCTCGTCGCGGCCCGGGAAGATCAGCAGCGACGTGATGACGCGAACCAGCCAGCGGCTGCGGCCTGCCACGTTCGCCGGGTGGTCGGCGCCGAGCGAATCGACGAACGCGGTGGACAGCGCTGCGATCACGTCGGACTGCTCGGCCAACTCGGCGCCGATCGGCGGGGCTGCCGTCGCGAACCAGGCTGACAGCGCGGGGCTTTCGCGGACCAGTCGAAGTGCGGTGACGATGCCCGGCAACCAGCCGTTCCCGCGGATCGTCGATGCCGTCCAGGTGTTCGCCGACCGCCTCGAACAGCCGATGGGTCTCGCGGCTGACATAGGCGTTGCGCAGCGCTTCACGGTTCTCGAAGTAGCGGTACAAGGTTGCCCGGGAACAACCTGCGGCCCTGGCGATCTCGTTCATGCCGACCGACCCGGGATCGTGTCGGGCGAACAGCTGCTCGGCGGCGTCGAGGATCCGGTCCGCGGCGACCTCGGTGCGCCGCTCGAGCCAGCCAGTCGTTGGCCGGCATCTACGACGCTGACCCGGAACGGGACCGACAGCGGACGGCGTACATAGCTGCCGCCGGCCCACACGATGTTGTCCTCGTCGACCTCGAAATCGGGGCAGCGCGAGAGCAATTCGGTCAATGCGACCCGGGACTGCATGCGTGCCGCGGCCGCACCCAGGCAGTGGTGGGCGCCGTGGCTGAAGGTCAAGATGTTGCGCGGGCGTCGGGTGCACGTCGAGTTCGTCTGCGTCCGAGCCGTAAATGGCGCTCGTCGCGGTTGGCCGAGCCGTAGAGCAGCAACACCCGGCGATCGGCGGGAACCGTGGTGTCGCCGATCGTCACGTCGCGGGTGACGGTGCGCGCCAGCGCCTGCGCCGGCGAGGTGAGCCGGAGGAACTCGTCGACGGCGTCCGGGATGCAGGTCGAGGCTGTTCGACCAGCAGACGCTCGCTGGTCGGGTCGCTGGTGCAGCAGCTGCACCGAACCGCCCAACATGCCGGTGACGGTGTCGTTTCCGCCGGTGACCATCGTGAACGTGAAGCGAGGATCGACAGCACACCGGCGATGTCGCCGTCGGCGCCGACTCCCGCGGCGACCAGATGCGAGATGGTGTCGTCTTCGGGCTCGATGCGGCGACGCTCGATCAGCTCGGTGAAGTAGGCCATCATCGACCCGACCGCGTCGCCGACGGATTCCAGCGCGCCCGCGATGCCGCCTTCGGCGGTGTTGGCCGCGACGATGGCTTCGGTCCAGCCGTCGAACTGTGTCGCGGTCCTCTTCCGGCACACCGAGATAGTGCGCGACGACCATCGACGGCAGCGGTTTGAACAGCTCGGCGACGATGTCGCCGCCGCCGTTGGCCCGCAGCCGCTCGATGCGCTCGACGACGAACTCGCGCACCTTCGGCTCCACCGCCTCCACCTGGCGCGGGGTGAATCCGCGCGACACCAATTTGCGGAACTCGGTGTGCACCGGCGGATCCTGCATCACCATCGGTGGGTTGTCTTGCAGCCCAATCATTTCCAGGTCGCCGTAGTTGACCGTCAGCCCCTTGGCGGACGAGAACGTCTCATGGTCGCGGGCCGCCGCCCAGATGTCGGCGTGCCGGGTCAGCACGTAGTAGTCGTCGCTCGGGCGTGTGTCGGCGGCACGACGTGGTGCACCGGGTCGTGGTCGCGCAGCGCGCGGTACATCGGCCACGGGTCGGCCCAGGTCTCGGCGGTAGCCAGGCGGAACCGCGGCTCGTGAGACAAAGTCGTCGTCATGTCTTATTGGTACGACAGGCGGTCGGGTATGTCAATGGCTTGTCGCTCGGAGGCGGGCGCAACGAGACTCGCCTTCACCACGAGGCGAAAGTGGCAGGAGTGACTAGACACCGGCGCCGGGGTTGAGGATGCCCTGCGGGTCCAGCGCGTCTTTGATGCGCTGGTTGAGTGCCATCGCGTCGGGTCCCAGATAGCCGGCCAGCCAGGGTCGCTTCAATCGCCCGACGCCGTGCTCGCCGGTGATCGTGCCACCCAACTGCATGGCGAGGTTCATGATCTCGCCGTAGGCCAGGTTGGCCCGTTCGAGCTCCGCGGCGTCATTTGGGTCGTGGACGATCAGCGGGTGGGTGTTGCCGTCGCCGGCGTGCGCGATCACCGCGATCATCAGATCGTGCTGCGCGGCGATCGCGCGATCCCGCTGACCAGATCGGCCAGCGCCGGCACCGGCACGCCGACGTCTTCGAGCAGCAGCGGCCCCTTCTCCTCGACTGCCGGGATGGCGAACCTGCGCGCGGCGATGAACGCCTCGCTCTCGTCCGGGTCGTCGGTCGAAAACACTTCCGTCGCACCGTATTCGGTGAATGTCGCCGCCATCAGCTCGGCGTCTTCGCTGCCGGCATTGTCCGCGTTCGTCGGATGCGGCGACCAGCATCGCGGCGGCGCCCCGGTCCAGGCCCATCCGCAGCTTGTCCTCGACGGCGTTGATGGTGGCCGAGTCCATGAACTCCAGCATCGCCGGGCGCAGCCGTGACGTGACCCCGAGCACGGCTTGAGCGGCGGCCTCCACCGACGCGAAGTAGGCGACCACCGTGGCCAACGGCTGCTGCGGCGGCACCAGTCGCAGTGTCACCTCGGTGATCACGCCCAGCGTGCCTTCGCTGCCGACGAACAGCTTGGTCAGGCTCAGACCGGCAACGTCTTTGAGACGTGGCCCGCCGAGCCGGACCGCGGTGCCGTCGGCCAGCACCACCTGAACCCCGAGCACGTAGTCGGTGGTGACGCCGTATTTCACGCAGCACAGACCGCCCGCGTTGGTCGCGATGTTGCCGCCGATGCTGCAGATCTCCCACGACGACGGGTCGGGCGGGTACCACAGGCCGTACTCGGCCACAGCCTTCTTGACCTCGGCGTTGAGCAGCCCGGGTTGACAGACCGCGGTGCGGGTCACCGGGTCGACGGCGATGTCGCGCATCTTCTCCGTCGACAGCACGATGCCGCCGTCGACCGCGGTGGCGCCGCCGGACAGGCCGGTGCCCATCCCGCGGGTCACCACCGGAACCTGGTTGGCGGTCGCCCACCGCAGGACGGTCTGGACCTGTTCGGTCCGCCGCGGACGCACCACGGCCGCCGGTTTTCCGGCCGACGGATCGAAGGCGCGGTCCTGCCGGTAGGACTCGGTGACCGCGGGGTCGGTGACGACCATTCCCTCGGGCAGCTCGGCGATCAGTGCGGCCAGCGCATCAGCGGGCATGAGGGCGATCCTACGGACACCGCGAATGGCGTTCGTGCACAGTGGAGCCGTGACACTCGCTCACCCGCGCACCGGTGCGCCGTTCGAATCTCCAGTGCCGCCCGGTACCGGATGGCCAGGCGATCCCGCGACTGCCCGCACAGCTGTGGCGTCGGAGCCGGCCCAGGTGACCGCGATGGCCGACGCCGCGAGATCGCTCGCGCGACTCGACGCCGAGGTGTCGGTGTGCCGGGCCTGCCCGCGGCTGGTCGAGTGGCGCGAAGAATCAGCACTCACCAAGCGGCGGTCGTTCGCCGACCAGCCCTACTGGGGCCGGCCGGTTCCAGGCTGGGGCGCCGAGCGTCCGCGGCTGGTGATCGTCGGTCTGGCTCCGGCGGCCAACGGCGCCAACCGGACCGGCCGGGTGTTCACCGGCGACCGGTCCGGGGACGTGCTCTACGCGGCGACTGCACCGCGCCGGGTTGGCGAACTCGCCGATCAGCGTCGACGCCGCCGACGGCCTCGCGCTCATCGGCACCCGGGTGGTCGCCGCGGTGCGATGTGCGCCGCCGGCGAACGCGCCGACACCGGCCGAACGTGCGACCTGCGCGCCGTGGCTGACCGCCGAATGGCGGCTGACCGGCGACGAGGTGCGGGTGATCGTGGCACTCGGCGCATTCGGCTGGCGCTCGGCGCTGGACATGATCCGCGCCGGCGGCGGTCAGGTTCCCCGGCCGCAGCCCAAGTTCGGCCACGGCGTCACCGCGACGGTCCAGGCCGCCCACGGCGACGTGGTGCTGCTCGGTTGCTACCACCCCAGCCAGCAGAACACCTTCACCGGCAAGCTCACGACGACGATGCTCGACGACATCTTCAGCCGCGCACGGAGATGGCGGGTATGTAGGGACCGGGAACGTTCGGCCGGCGGCAGGCGTTGACCCACTCATGCGGCTTTCCGTGCTTGACCTCGTCCCAGTCCGCACCGACCAGACCACCTCGGACGCGCTGGCGGCCACTGTGCGGCTGGCGCAGACCGCCGATCATCTGGGCTTCACCCGCTACTGGCTCGCCGAACACCACAACATGCCGTCGGTCGGCGCCACCAGCCCGCCGGTGCTGATCGCCTACCTCGCGGCGCCAGACCTCGCAGCTGCGGCTGGGCTCGGGCGGGGTGATGCTGCCCAACCACGCGCCGCTGGCGGTCGCCGAGCAGTTCGCGCTGCTGGAAGCGGCCGCACCCGGCCGCATCGACCTCGGCATCGGCCGTGCGCCCGGCTCCGACCAGGTGACGTCGTTCCTGCTGCGCGGCGCCGCCGGACGCGACGACCGCGACATCGACCAGTTCCCCGAATACCTCGACCACGTGCGGGCGATGATGAGCGCACGGGGAGTATCCGTGCAGCTGCGCGACGGCGACTACAACCTCAAAGCCACCCCGGCCGCGGCCAGCGAGCCGCGGCTGTGGCTGCTCGGCTCGTCGATGTATTCGGCGCGACTGGCCGCGGCCAAGGGCCTGCCCTACGTGTTCGCCCACCACTTCTCCGGGCAGGGAACCGAGGAGGCGCTGGCGCTGTACCGCTCGGAGTTCGTGCCGAGCGAGCTGACCGCCGAACCGGTGACGTTCCTGACCGTCAACGCCGCGGTGGCTGAAGCCCGCGACGAGGCAACGGCATTGATGCTGCCGAACCTGCACATGATGGCGCGACTGCGGACCGGGCAACCACTGGGTCCCGTGCAACTCGTCGAGGACGTCCACGGCGCCGAGCTGACACCGCAGCAGCAGCACATCGTCGACAGCGGGCTGGCAGAGAGCGGTCGTCGGCACGCCCGCAGAGGCCGCCGAACAGCTGACCGCGCTGGCGCAGCGGTTCGACGTCGACGAGGTGATGGTGCATCCGGTCGCATCCGCGCACCGCGGCACCGACCCGAGAACCGCTCCCGCGCGCGAGACGACGCTGGAGTTGCTGGCCAAAGAGTTGTTCTAGCGATCAGCGAGGCGTCGAGCGCGATCACCGGGATCGGCCGCGACGTCCGCTTCTGGTACCCCTCGTAGCGGTTCGCGTTGTTCTTGTTGACGATCTGCCACAGCCGTTGATAGTCCGGGTCATCGGGCAGCACGGGTTTGGCCGTGACGCCGAAGCGCTTTGGCCCGACGTTGATTTCGACGTTCGGATTGGCTTTCAGGTTGTGATACCACCCGGGCGCTTTCGGGTCGCCACCTTTCGATGCGACGACGAGGTACGCATCGCCGTCGCGCGCATAGGTGAGTGTGTTGGTCCGAGCCTTGCCGGTCTTGGCGCCGACTGTGTGCAGAATCAGGTTGACCGGGCCGAACGGTATCTTGTGCCCGATTCGACCGTTGGTGCGTTTATAGATCTCGTCGTGCACGCCCAGCAGCCGGTGGCCGATCTGCTTCTCGATC
Source organism: uncultured Actinomycetota bacterium (assembly GCA_963741555.1). GTDB lineage: Bacteria > Actinomycetota > Actinomycetes > Mycobacteriales > Mycobacteriaceae > Mycobacterium. The sequence continues at coordinate 80,561 of CAVUIH010000015.1, forward strand.
CACAGAGATATATCCATGGAGCTCAGTCTTGCGGAGTGGCGCGCAGTTGCGCCAGCGCGTCCCGCAGAATCCGGCCGGTTGCCTCGCGGTCCGGGTCGCGGCGCAACAGCAGGCCCTTGGCCACCGACAGCTTGTCGCCGTCGCGCCGTGGCAGTACGTGCAGGTGAATGTGGAAGACCGTCTGGAAGGCCGCACGGCCGTCGTTGATGCCGATGTTGGTGGCGTCGGCCAACTCCGTGGCGCGCGCGGCCTTGGCGATGCGCTGTCCGATCGTCAGCATGCCGGCCAGCGTCTCCGGAGGGGTGTCGGTGAGATCGACCGTGTGCTGCTTGGGCACCACCAAGCGTGTGGCCGCGGGTGAACGGTCGGATGTCGAGGATGGCCAGATAGCTCGTCGTCTTCGTAGATCCGGATGGCCGGGGCCTGGCCGGCGACGATCGCGCAGAACACACAGGACATGTCGTCACGGTAGCGGAAGTGAGTAGTGTCCCCGCACATGGACCTCGGAGATCTGGCCTTCGCGGGCGCTGCGGAACAGGCGCGGCTGCTGGCCGCGGGCACCGTCACCGCACCGGCACTGCTCGATCTCTACCTCGAACGCATCGCCCGGCTGGATCCGCAGTTGCGCAGCTACCGCACCGTGCTGACGCAGACCGCGCGCCAAGAGGCAGCGGCCGCGCAACACCGCCTCGACACCGGCGAGCGACTGCCGCTGCTCGGCGTCCCCGTGGCGATCAAAGACGATGTCGACGTCGACGGGGAAGTGACGGCATGCGGCAGCGGCGCGGTGTCGACTGCCGCGGTCCGCGACGCCGAGGTGGTCAGCCGACTGCGCGCCGCCGGCGCTGTGATCATCGGCAAAACCAATGTGCCCGAACTGATGATCTTCCCGTTCACCGAATCGCTGACGTTCGGCGCGACCCGCAACCCGTGGAACACCGCGCTCACCCCGGGCGGCAGCAGCGGTGGCAGCGCTGCGGCGGTCGCCGCCGGCCTGGCGCCGCTGGCGCTGGGCTCCGATGGCGGCGGCTCGATCCGCATCCCGTCGGGCTGGTGCGGACTGTTCGGTCTGAAGCCGCAGCGCGATCGGGTGCCGCTGGCGCCCCACGACGACGCGTGGTGCGGGCTGTCCGTCAACGGCCCGATCGCACGCTCCGTCGAAGACGCGGCGTTGTTCCTCGATGTCACGACCTCGACGCCGGGTCCCGCGGGCGGATTCGTGGGCGCCGCAGGCCGGGATCCTGGTCGACTGCGAATTGCGTTGAGCACCAAGGTGCCCCCGCCGCTGATCGCCAAGGTCGGCAAGGAGCAACGAGCGGCGGTCGACGAAGCGGGCGCACTGCTGCGCGACCTCGGCCATGACGTCGTCGTCCGCGACCCGGACTATCCGCCGGCGGCGGTCTACGGCAACTACCTGCCCCGGTATTTCCGGGGGATCTACGAGGACGCGCGCAAGCTGCCGCACCAGGATCGGCTGGAGAAGCGAACCCGCAACATGGCGCGCATCGGGTCGCTGCTCTCCGATCGGCGGATGGCGACGATCCGGGCAGGGGAGTCCGGCGCTCGCCCAGCGGATCCAATCGATCTTCGACGACGTCGACGTCGTCATCACTCCCGGCAACGCCACCGGACCGTCACGGATCGGGGCTTACCAACGCCGCGGCGGCATTTCGAGCCTGCTGCTGGTGTCGCAGCGGGTGCCGTTCTTCGAGATGTGGAATCTCACCGGTCAGCCCGCGGCGGCGGTGCCGTGGGGGCTCGACCGTGACGGCGTTCCGCTGTCGATTCAACTGGTCGGCCGCCCCAGCGACGAGGCGACGCTGCTCACGCTCAGCGCGCAGATCGAGGCGGCCCGACCGTGGGCGCAGCGGCGGCCGCCGGTGTCATGATGGTGCGCCGCCAGACCGCCAGCTTCTGGCCCGCGGGCATCGCGCGGGCCGGGCTGCTGGACGGCAGCAGCTGATAGCTGACCGGCACGTCGATGCCGACCAGCCGCTCGAACAATCGCTGCGCAACGCGACCGTTGAAGAACACCCGCTCGATCGACCGGTGCATGGCGAAAAGCTGACGAAAGTCGTTGGCCACCAAGCTTTTCGCATCGAATTTCGCGTCAGAACTACCCGCTCGGCGGCACTTGTGCAGCACATCCCACAGCGCCACGCCGCGGGATTGCAATGCGGCCAGCCGGGTTTCGTAGGGCGCCGCGGCGTCGAATCCGAAAAGCTCACCGGTGATCGGCCAGAACGCATTTCGCGGGTTGCCGTAATACTGGCGGGCCGCCAACGACTGGACACTCGGGAACGATCCGAGGATCAACAAGCGGGCGTCATCGTTGACGACGGGCGCGAAGCCGTCCAGCAGCGGTGTGGACATCGACCCATGATGCCTTGCTGCGTTATACGTTGGCGGAGTGGATGAACCCCGAGATCCGGAAGTCGAGAAGCTGCTCGACGGTTTGGCAGGCAGCGCACGCGCAGAGCGCGCCGAGCTGATCGAGTGGCTGTTCGAGCAGGGCATCACCGCCGATGAGATCCGGTCGTCCCCGGTTCCGATGCTGGTGGCGTCGCGTCGGCTGATGGGTGACGACGGCGATTACGTTTCGACGCGGGAGATCAGCGAGTCGACCGGCATCGACCTGGAACTGCTGCAACGCGTGCAGCGTGCCATCGGGTTGGTCCGCGTCGACGACCCCGACGCGGCCGTGCATCTGCGCGCCGACGGTGCCGCCGCCGCACACGCCAAGGATTTCCTCGAGCTCGGCATTCAACCCGATCAAGTGGTGCAGGTCGTTCGTGTTCTCGCCGAAGGACTTTCGCATGCCGCAGAGGTCATGCGCTACACCGCGCTGTCGACCATCCTGCAGCCCGGCGCCAGCGAACTGGAGACCGCCAAGGCGTCCCAGGCGTTGGTGAGCCGCATCGCGCCGCTGCTCGGGCCGATGATCGAAGACATGCTGTTCATGCAGCTGCGGCACATGGTGGAGACCGAAGCCGTCAACGCCAGCGAGCGGGCCGCGGGCGCGCCGCTGCCCGGGGCGCGGCACATCACGGTCGCCTTCGCCGACCTGGTCGGCTTCACCCGGCTGGGCGAGGAGGTGCCGCCCGAAGAGCTCGGTCAGCTGGCCAACCGGCTCGCCGACGTCGCCCGCGACGTCGCCGCTCCGCCGGTGCGGTTCATCAAGACGATCGGCGACGCGGCGATGTTCGTCTGCACCGAACCGGCGCCGCTGCTGGACGCCGTACTCAAGCTCGTCGACATCGCCGACAGCGACAACGACTTTCCCCGGCTGCGGGCCGGCATCGCCTCGGGGGATGCGGTGAGCCGGGCCGGCGACTGGTTCGGTAGCCCGGTGAACGTCGCGAGCCGGGTGACGGCGGCGTCCCGGCCGGGTGCGGTGCTGGCCGCCGAGTCGGTGCGAGAAGAACTCGGCGACTCCGCCGGCTTCAGCTGGTCGTTCGCGGGTGCGCGACACCTCAAGGGGATCAAGGGCGAGGTGAAGTTGTTCCGCGCCCGCCGCGGCGAGGGCGAGAGCTGAACGCGCCGTGTTCGCCGGGAGTGAACGGCCGTTCCATCAGCGATGTAATGCTGTAATCATGTAAGTATGAAACACCAACATGGACACGGGCGGCGTTATGGCCGCCCCGGCGGCTGGCAGCAGGCCGGCCAACCCGATGCCGGCGACGCCGCGGACTGGTTCGCCGGCCGGCTGCCCGACGGTTGGTTCGCCGGCGACCCGACCGTCGTCGTCGACCGCGAAGAGATCACCGTCATCGGGACGCTGCCGAGCTCGGAAGAGAGCGAAAGCGAAGCCCACGCATCAGGACGGGCGTCGCGATTTCGTGAGGAGACCCGGTCCGAGCGGATGAAGATCGCTGACGAGGCGCAGGACCGCTACGGGCGCAAGGTGTCGTGGGGCGTCGAGGTCGGCGGTGAGCCGATCCTGTTCACCCACATCGCCGTTCCGGTGATGACGCGGCTGAAGCAGCCGGAACGCCAGGTTCTCGACACCCTGGTCGACGCGGGCGTGGCCCGGTCCCGTTCTGACGCGTTGGCCTGGTCGGTCAAGCTGGTCGGCGAGCACACCGAAGAGTGGCTGGCCAAACTGCGCGACGCCATGTCGGCGGTCGACGACCTGCGTGCCGAGGGGCCCGAACTCTAAGCCTGAGTCATCCGGTAGTAGGCGCCGCGGCGGGCCAGCAGCTCGCCGTGGTTGCCCTGCTCCACGATCTTGCCCGACTCCATCACCAGGATGACGTCTGCGTCACGGATCGTCGAAAGGCGATGGGCGATAATGAAACTCGTCCGCTCGCGACGCAGCTCGTGGGTGGCTTTGGCGATCAGCAGTTCGGTGCGGGTGTCCACCGAGCTGGTCGCCTCGTCCAGGATCAGCAGCTGCGGGCGGGCCAGGAAAGCCCGCGCGATGGTGATCAGCTGGCGCTCGCCGGCGCTGATGTTGCCACCCCGTCGCTGACCCGGGTTTCGTATCCGTCCGGCAACGTGTGTACGAACCGGTCCACGTAGGCGGCCTTGGCCGCGTCGACGATCTCCTCGGCATCGGCGTCTGGTCGGCCGTAGGCGATGTTCTGCGCGATCGTCCCGCTGAACAGCCAGGTGTCCTGCAGCACCATCCCGATCCGGGAGCGCAGCGAATGCCTGCTGACGGTCGCGATGTCGACGCCGTCGACCAGGATGCGGCCGGAGTCGACGTCGTAGAAGCGCATCAGCAGGTTCACCAGCGTGGTCTTGCCCACCCCGGTCGGGCCGACAATCGCCACGGTGCTGCCCGGCTCGGCGGTGAAAGAGAGATCCTCGAGCACCGGCGTGGCCGGGGTGGTAGCCGAAGCTCACCCCTTCGAATTCCACTCGTCCCGTTGGGCGTTCGCCGTTGAGCGACGGCAGGGACAGGTCGCGGTCCGGTGACTCCTCGGGCTCGTCGAGCAGGTCGAACACCCGCTCCGCGCTGGCCACCCCGGACTGCAGCGTGTTGTACATCGAGGCCACCTGATTCACCGGCCCGTTGAACTGCCGCACGTACTGGATGAACGCCTGGATGCTGCCCACCGTGATCTGCCCGGTCGCCACCTGCACACCGCCGACCACCGCCACCCCGACGTAGCTGAGGTTGCTGATGAACGTCGTCGCCGGTGACACCAGGCCGGAGAGCAGCTGAGCACCGAAACTGGCTTGGTACACCCCGTCGTTGAGTCGGCGGAACTCGTCTTCGATCCGGTCCCGCTGGCCGAATGTCCTGACCAAGGTGAAACCGCTGTAGCTCTCCTCGATGTGGGCATTGAGCCGGCCGGTATTCGTCCACTGCGCGACGAACAGCCGCTGTGACCGCCGGGCGATCGCCCGTGTCACCACCACCGACACCGGGACGGTCACCAGCGTGATGCCGGTCAACACCGGCGAGATCGTCACCATCATCAGCAGCACCGTCACCACTGTCAGCACCGCACTGAACAATTGGGCGATCGTCATCGACAACGACGTCTGCAGGTTGTCGATGTCGTTGGTGACCCGGCTGAGCACCTCGCCGCGCTGCCGGTTGTCGAAGTAGGCCAGCGGCAGGCGGTGCACCTTGTCCTCGACGTCGCGCCCGCAACGCCTGCAGCGTCCGCCGCACCGTCACGTTGAGCAGCCGGGCCTGCAGCCAAATCATCAGCGCGGCAACCAGATACATGATCAGACCCAGCGTCAACGTCCGGGCGACCGCGTCGAAGTCGACACCGCGGCCGGGGACCACGTGCATCCCGGAAAGCAGGTCAGCGAACGCGTTGTTGCCGTGGGCCCGCGCAGCGGCGACAGCCTGATCTTTGGTGATGCCCGCGGGCAACTGCCGACCGATCACCCCGTTGAACAGCAGATCGGTGGCATGGCCGAGGATCCGCGGAACCACGACGCCGATCACCGTGCCCAACAGGCTCAGGGCGATCACCGCAATGGCCGTACGCCGTTGCGGCGCGAGCAGTTTCACCAAGCGGATGGCCGACGCTCTGAAGTTCCGCGGTCGCGTGGCCGGGGGAGCGGCCGCGCGCCGCACGTCACCCATCGGCGCGGTCACCGGCGATCACCCACTTCGGCATCCAGCGACTGTGATTCCGCGAATTCCCGGTAGGTCGGGCAGTCGGCCAGCAGCGATTCGTGGGTGCCCGTGCCGACCACCCGCCCGTCGTCGACGACGATCACCTGTTCGGCACCAATGATCGTCGAAATACGTTGTGCGACAATAATTACCGTCGCCTCGGCAGCGACATCGGCCAGCTGGGCGCGGACCTTCATGTCAGTGTGGACATCGAGAGCGGAAAACGAGTCGTCGAAGATGTAGACGGCCGGACGGCGGATGACCGCTCGCGCGATCGCCAGTCGCTGGCGTTGTCCGCCGGAGAAGTTGATGCCGCCCTGTGCGACCCGCATCTGCAGGCCGTCGGGGTGTGCCCGCACGAATTCGTCGGCCGCTGCGATGCGCAGCGCGTCCCACATCTCGTCCTCGGTGGCGTCCGCCTTGCCGTATCGCAGGTTTTCGGCGACGGTTCCGGAAAACAGATAGCCGCGCTGGGGTACCAGCCCGATGCCCGACCACAGTTCGTCGACGTCCCGGTCGCGCACATCGACACCGTCGACGAGCACGGTGCCGGCGGTCACGTCGTACAACCGGCAGATCAACGCCACCAGCGTCGACTTTCCCGAACCGGTGCTGCCGATGATCGCGGTACTGCTGCCGGGCAGTGCCGTCAACGAAATATCCTGCAGCACAGCGCGATCTGCGCCGGGATAGCGGAAAGATGCGCGGCTCAGTTGCACGACTCCGCGCTGATCCGAAGACGGCGGCACCGGGTTGGCCGGATTGCCGACCGCCGGAACCGTCGACAGCACCTCGGTGATCCGTTCTGCGCACACCGAGGCCCGCGGCAACACCATCACGGTCATCGTCGCCATCAGCACGGCCATCAGGATCTGGGTGAAATAGGCGAGAAACGCGATCAGCGACCCGACCTGCATGCGACCGCTGTCGATGCGTAACCCGCCGAACCAGATCAGCGCGACGCTGGAGCAGTTGATGGTCAGCGTGGTCACCGGCAGCATCAGCGCCTGCCAGTTGCCCGCGGTTTGCGCGGTGTCGGACAGCGCGGCGTTGACCTCGTCGAACCGGCGGCGTTCGTACGACTCACGGGCGAACGCCCGCACCACGCGCACACCCGACAACTGCTCGCGCATCACCCGGTTGATGTTGTCGATCAGCCGCTGCATGCTGCGGAAGATCGGCATCGTGTTGGAGATGATCCAGTAGTTGGCCGCGACCAGCACCGGGACGCTGATGACAAGCAGCCAGGACAGCCTGGCGTCCTGGTGAATCGCCATCGCGATTCCGCCCACACACATGATCGGCGCGGCGACCAGCACTGTCGTGGCCATCTGCACCAGGAACTGAATCTGACGGACGTCGTTGGTGGTGCGGGTGAGCAGCGACGGGGCGCCGAACCGGGCGGTCTCGTGTTCGGAGAATGACGTGACGTGATGGAACACCGCGGACCGCAGGTCGCGGCCACACCCCATGCCGGTTCGGGAGCCGAAATACAGTGCGCCGACCGAACACAGCACCTGCAGCGCGGTGACCGCGAACATCAGCCCGCCGAGCCGGACGATGGTGGGGGTGTCGCCCTTGGCGATGCCGTCGTCGATGATCGTGGCGTTGACCGTCGGTAGATACAGCGAGGCCAGGGTGCTCACCGACTGCAGCGTCATCACCGCCGCGACCAACCAGCGGTATGGCCCGACGAACTGGCGCAGCAGGGCCAGGAGCATCTGGTAACTGTTGCATATCTGCCGATGTCGGGTCGCGGCGATCGTGGGAAAGAAACCACAGCTCACCGCGTGTGCAATGGTTGCCCAAAGGTGGTGCCGCTACAGTGCAACCTGTGATCACCAGAAGGTGCGGGTAGCGGTGCGGTGGAACGTGGCGGCGCTCGCGTGCGCGGCAGCGACTTTGATTCCGTTGGCGGCCGCGTGCTCTGATTCCGGCTCCAACCAATCCCAGTCGCCCGGGTCGACGGCGCCGGCGTCTGGGCAGGGTAATCACGGTCCGATGTTTCCGCAGTGCGGCGGCATCAACGACGAGACGGTGACCAAGCTGACCCAGATAAACGGACTGGTCAACACCGCCAAGAACTCCGTGGGCTGCCAGTGGCTGGCCGGCGGCGGAATCCTCGGCCCGCACTTCTCGTTCTCCTGGTACCGCGGCAGCCCGATCGGACGGGAGCGCAAGACCGAGGAGCTGTCCCGCTCCAGCGTGGAGGACGTCAACATCAACGGCCACGGCGGTTTCATTGCGGTCGGCAATGATCCACAACTCGGCGACTCGCTGTGCGAGGTGGGCATCCAGTTCTCCGACGACTTCATCGAGTGGTCGGTGAATTTCAGTCAGAAGCCGTTCCCCGATGCCTGCAACGTGGCCAAAGAGCTGGCGCGTCAGACGATTGCGAACTCGAAATGAGCGTGTGTCGGCGGGTCCTCGTGGGTGTTGCGGTGCTGGCCACCGCGCTGTCGCTGTCGACCGGTTGCACGAAGTCGGTGAGCGGCACCGCACTCAAGGCGGGCGCCGGCGACAATCAGCCGCGCAACAATACTTCCGAGCAGCAGTACCCGAACCTGCAAAAAGAGTGTGAAGTGCTGACCACCGACGTGCTGGCCAAGACGGTGGGCGCCGACCCGCAGGACATTCAGAGCACCTTCGTCGGTGCGATCTGCCGCTGGCAGGCGGCCAATCCCGGCGGTCTGATCGACATCACTCGGTTCTGGTTCGAGCAGGGCAGCCTGGCCAACGAGCGCAAGGTCGCCGAGTTCCTGAAGTACCAGATCGAGAACAAGACGATCGCCGGTGTGCCGTCCATCGTAATGCGGCCGAACGATCCCAACGGCTCCTGCGGTGTCGCCAGCGACGCCGCAGGTGTGGTCGGGTGGTGGGTGAACCCGCAAGTGCCCGGTATCGATGCTTGCGCGCAGGCCCTCAAGCTCATGGAGCTGACGCTCTCGACCAATTCCTGATTCGGAGGTGTCTGCGCAGGTCGAAGGTAGATTCCAGTGCAGTTCGCCAAAGCTATTGAGACAGTTAAATGTTCTGAACTCAGAAAGGCTCACCAGCCGACAGAAGCGTTCGCTACGATCGCACGATGTCTGAAACGCCTGAACACGAGCCTTCCTCCGCAGCGACGGAGATCACCGAATCTGCCCCTGCGACCACGCCTGCGCCGGCGTCCCACGCCGCCCCGGCCCCTGTCGCCCAGCCGTCGAAGGTGTCGCGGTGGCTTCCATTGGTGGCCTTGGTGATTGCCCTGCTGGCCGTCGCGGGCGCCGCTTACGGGTACTTCTTCCCGAATGAGAGCGCAGCGGCCGCGGGCAAATACAGCGACCAGCAGCGCAACGACGCCAAAAAGCACATCTGCGAGACCTTCAAGATCGTCGACCGCGCCGTGGTCAGGAACTCCCACCTGAAAAACCCGGAGAACGGCGGGCCGATCGGCGCCCTCTCGGTGGCGACAGCTCAGCGTTTCGCGTTCTACGACGGCGGCGCCTTCCTGCGTGACCGGGTGGCCTCCGAGCCGGCGACCCCGAAAGACCTGGCGGACAGCGCCAACGCTCTCGGAACTCAGCTCGAGGAACTCAGCATCGGCTATCTCGCCGGTGCGCAGGACTTCGTTCAAGACGAATTGCGGCAGAGCCTCGACGACAAAATCAAGAAGATCGTCGACATCTGCAAGTAACTCAACGCGGCACGTGAAAGTCGTCGAGCTCGGCTGAACCGAGTTCGACGGCTTTCCAGCCGCGGTCGAAGCGCAGCACGGCCATCGCCGACGTCGGGAACTTTGCCGAGATACGTTCGGCGACATCGGTGTTGGCGTTGTCGACCCGGCTCAGCCCCAGCGCCAGCTGAGTCATCGTCGGCTCGTGTGCGACGAGCAGGAGCACGGTGACGTCATCGCCGACGCCGTTGATCTCGTCGATCACCGTCCCCGGCGTCGCGTCGTAGAGCCGGTCGGCATAACGGACCGGTGCGTCGATGCCGGTGTGCGCCAAGGTTTCGCGTGCGCGGGTCGCTGTCGAGCAGAGCACCGCGTCGATGGCGGGCAGGTTCGCCCGCAGCCAGTCGCCGGCCAGAGCGGCTTCGCGCTTTCCGCGCGGCGCCAGCGGCCGGTCGTGGTCGACCACCCCGTCCGGGTAGGCCGACTTCGCGTGCCGCAACAGCACCAGTGTGCGGTCGTGTTCGGTCATGGAAACGAGGTTACGACAGCACGGTCGTCGGACCTGCCGACCGAGGTCCCCGGAGTTGTCGGCGCCGAGTTTTACACTCGCGGTGCCCGGGTGATCTGAAGCGGAAAGGACGGGACACGATGCGCTTTGTGCACACCGCCGACTGGCAACTCGGCATGACCCGTCGCTGGCTTGCGGGGGAGGCGCAACCGCGTTATTCCGCGGCCCGTCGCGACGTCGTCGCCGGACTCGGGCCGTTGGCAGCGCAGGCCGGCGCGGAATTCGTCGTGGTGGCCGGAGACGTCTTCGAGCACAATCAGCTTGCGCCGCAGGTGATCAGCCAATCGCTAGAAGCCATGCGCAGCATAGGAATTCCGGTCTACCTGCTGCCCGGCAACCACGATCCGCTCGACGCGTCGTCGGTGTACACCAGTGCGTTGTTCACCGCCGAGTGCCCCGCCAACGTGACGGTGCTCGACCGGCCCGGGATCCACGAGGTCCGGCCGGGCCTGCAGATCGTCGCGGCGCCGTGGCGATCCAAGGCCCCGACGACGGACCTGGTCGCCGAAGTGCTCGAGGGTCTCCCGGCCGACGGTGTCACTCGGGTGCTCGTTGCGCACGGCGGCGTGGACGTGCTCGACCCCGATCCGACCAAGCCATCGTTGATCCGGCTGGCCGGCCTGGACGCCGCGCTGGCCCGCGGCGCCGTGCATTACGTGGCTCTGGGCGACAAGCATTCGGCGACCGACGTCGGCGGCAGCGGCCGGGTCTGGTACTCCGGCTCGCCGGAGGTCACCAACTACGACGACGTCGAGCCGGACCCCGGCCACGTTCTGATCGTCGACATCGACGAGACGGATCCCGCACGCCCGGTCCGCGTCGAGGCCCCGCGGGTCGGCCGCTGGCGGTTCGTCACCCTGCGCCGCCAGGTCGACAGCAGCCGAGACGTCGCCGACCTGGATGTGAATCTGGATCTGATGGCCGACAAGGATCGAACTGTCGTGCGGCTGGCCTTGATTGGCTCGCTGACCGTCACCGACCGCGCCGATCTCGATGCCTGCCTGGACAAGTATTCGCGGCTGTTCGCATCGCTGCGGGTCTGGGACAGCCACAGCGATCTGGTCGTGGTTCCGGCCGACGGCGAATTCACCGACCTCGGCATCGGCGGTTTCGCCGCCGCGGCGGTCGAGGAGTTGGTCGAGGCGGCCCGGGTGACGGGCGGCGAGACCGCCGGCGACGCCCAGGCGGCGCTGGCGCTGCTGCTGCGACTGACCGAGCGGGGTCAGCACAGCCGGGGTGCGGCATGAAATTGCATCGGCTGGTCCTGAAGAACTATCGCGGCATCGACTATCGCGAGATCGACTTCCCCGACCACGGCGTGGTGGTGGTGTCCGGGGCCAACGAGATCGGCAAATCGTCGATGGTCGAAGCGCTGGACCTGTTGCTGGAATCCAAGGACCGTTCGACGAAGAAGGAAGTCAAACAGGTCAAACCGACCCATGCCGACGTCGGATCTGAAGTCACCGCCGAAATCAGTGCGGGCCCTTACCGTTTCGTCTATCACAAGCGCTTCCACAAAAAGTGTGAGACGCAGCTGACGGTGTTGGAGCCGCGTCGCGAGCAGCACAGCGGTGACGAGGCGCACGATCGCGTGCAGGCGATGCTGGCCGAGACCGTCGATACCGAGTTGTGGCATGCCCAGCGGGTATTGCAGTCGGCGTCGACGGCGGCGGTGAATCTGTCGGGTTGTGACGCGCTGACCCGGGCGCTCGACGTCGCGGCCGGCGATGCGGCGGCGTTGTCGGGCACCGAGCCATTGCTCATCGAACGTATCGACACCGAGTACGGCCGCTACTTCACCCCGACCGGCCGTCCCACCGGAGAGTGGGCAACGGCCATCAAGACGCTGGAGGCCGCCGAGCGCGAGGTGCAGGAGTGCGCCGCGGCCGTGGCCGAGGTCGACGACAAGGTCCGGCGGCACGGCGCACTGACCGCCGAGTCGGCCGAGTTGTCACCGCGGCAGCAGGCCGCCGATGCCAGGCAGGCCGCTGCTCAGGCTGCCGCCGACGCCATCGCGCGGCTCGCCGAACAGGTGAGGCAAGCCGAACTGCTCGCCGCTGCCGCGACCGCAACGAGTGCCGCGTCGACCGCTGCCCACACCGAGCGAAGCGGCTGTGCACCGAAAGCGATTCGCGCACAACCGCGGTCGCGGCCCTCGACATCGAAGCTCGCGAAGCCGTCCAAGCGCAGACGGCGGCGCGCGAAGTCGCCGTGGAAGCCGATGCCGTCGTCGAGCGGGCCGGCCAACAGCTCACCGCCGCCCGGCAGCGGGCCGAGACGGCGCGACGCGTCGTCGAAGGCCTGGCCGTCCGCGAGGAGATCCAGCGGCTGACGACCAGGCTCGCGAAAATCGACGCCGCGCTGCTCGACCGCGACGCGATAGCACAAGAGCTGTCGACGATCGCGTTCACCGACGACTTGCTGCGACAATCGAACGGGCCGCCGCGGCGGTGCAGCGGACCGAGGATCAGCTCGCATTGGTCTCGGCGACAGTCGAATTCGTCGCGGCCAGCGACATCGAACTCGTCGTCGATGGCACACGAGTGTCGCTGGCATCCGGTCGGAGCTGGTCGACCGTCGCCGATGCCGAGACAGCAGTCGAGGTGCCTGGCATCATGACCGCGCGTATCACCCCGGGTGCTTCTGCCCTCGATGTCCAGGCGAAATACGCTGCGGCGCAGCAGGCTTTGGCGTCAGCGCTCGCCGCCGCACGAGTCACCGATCTGGACGCGGCACGTCGCACCGATCAGCGCCGTCGCGAACTGCAGAGCGGCCGTGACCAGTTGACCGCGACCCTGGTCGGGCTGACCGGTGATGACGACGTCGAGCAGCTTCGCTCCCGGCTGGCTGAGCTGCGGGCTCTGCCTGCGCTTCCCGACGAGGACACGACAGCCGCCGGCGCCGCCCGGGCTGAACTCGATGAGGCCGATGCGGCCTGCATCAAAGCCACCGCAGACTGCGAGACGCATCGCCGAGTCGCGACCCTGGCGCGAAGTCGGCTCGCCGAGATATCAACGCAGGCAACCGTTCTGCAGGACAAGCTGGCGTCCCAGCGTGCTGAGCTGTCTGCGGTCACCGGCCGGCTGACCGAGCAACGGGCGGCGATTGCCGACGAGAAGCTGGCCAACACCGCCGAGGCCGACGCGGTGGCCGCGCGCACCGCCGCGGCCCGCGTCGGCGAGCTATCCGAACAGCTGTCCGCGGCGGCGCCCGAGGCGGTGACCGCCGAACTCGCCGACGCCGTCGAGGCGGCCACCGCGTTGCGCGACAGGCACGACGAGATCGCGCACGCCCTGCATGAGATCAGTGTGCAGCTCGCGGTATTCGGCACCGAAGGCCGTCAGGGCAAGCTCGACGCCGCAGAAATTCATCGCGAACAAGCCCGAAGCGAGCACGAACGGGTCGGCCGCCGGGCACGCGCGGTGAGCTTGCTGCGCGAGGTGATGGTGCGTCATCGCGACACCACCCGGCTGCGTTACGTCGAGCCGTTCCGCGCCGAACTGCAGCGACTCGGCCGCCCGGTGTTCGGCCCGAGTTTCGAGGTCGAGGTCGACAGCGACCTGTGCATCCTCAACCGCACTGTCGACGGCTGCACTGTCCCGTACGAGTCGCTGTCCGGCGGAGCCAAAGAGCAACTCGGGATCCTGGCGCGGCTGGCCGGGGCGGCGTTGGTCGCCAAGGAGGACTCGGTCCCGATCATGATCGACGACGCGCTCGGCTTCACCGATCCCGACAGGTTGGTCAAGATGGCCGAGGTGTTCGACACCTTGGGCGAGCGGGGGCAGGTGATCGTATTGACCTGCACGCCTGCGCGATACGACGGCGTCACCAGCGCGCAGCGTATCGAACTGTGCGCGTGACGATCAGCTGCGCGTGAATCCGACCGCGGTGTAATCCACGTCGGCCAGTCCGGGAGCGCCGAAGTTGGCCAAGTCGGTTCGCACCGCGATATCGCCGGGCGACTGGAACAGCGGCAGGTTGAAGCCTTCTTGCCACAACATCGTGTCGACCTGGTTGGCCAAGTCGCGCGCCCGGCCCTCGTCCAATTCGGACATCGTCTGATCGATCTTGGCGTCGATAGCGGGATTGCCGATCTTGCCGAAGTTTCCTTCACCGTCGGAGGCGTATATCTGCGGCAGCGCGGACAGCGGAAATGCGTTGCCCATCCAGCCGAATTGCACGATGTCGAAGTCGCCGACGCTGACGTGCTGATTGAAGAATCCGTTGCCCGCCTTGACGTCGAGTACCAGCTTGACACCGACGTCTGCCAGGTTCTGTTGTGCGACCAGGGCGATCTGCCGGCCCGATGGCGAGTCGTAGAGCACGTCTCGGATGACGAGCTGCCGACCGTCTTTCTCCCGCCACGCCCCGTGTCGCCGCCAGCCGAGCGCATCCAGATCCCGGCCGGCCTGTTCCGGGTTGTAAGCGGCTGGCGCGCTGTTGTTTTGGTATCCGACCTGGCCGACGACATAAATGTGATTGTCCAGGGGCAGCGGGTGATCGGTCAGGCCGTGCTGAACGACATTGACGATCGTCTGACGGTCGATGCCGCGGCAGATCGCCAGGCGCAGCTTCTCGTCGGCGAGGACCGACCCTGGTGCGCCGTTGAAGGTGAGGTGATACCAGGTCGGTGCGGGCGCACTGCGAACCACCACTCCCGGGGTCCGGTCCGCGGTGACCATGTCGTCGAGGGTGCCCACACCGGCGGCATCGATCGCGCTGTTCTGCAGCGCGGGGATGACGGCGGATGAGTCGAGCACCAGGAAGGTGATCGAGCTCAGCCGCGGTTTGCGTCCCCACCACCGAGGGTTACGGGTCAGCACGATCCGCTGCGCGCTGCGCTCGACCCGGGACACGACGAACGGGCCGGCCGACGGTCCGGGCGCGTTGAGTTGACCGCTGTTGAACACCTCTGGGTCGCTGGTCATGCTGCGTGGCTGCATTCCGCCGGCGAACATCCCGCGCCACTCCGCGTACGGGTGGTCGAATGTGACCACCGCCTGGTGGTCGTCGACGCCTTCGGTGACCGATTGGACCCGTTGGAAACCGGCCTTGCTGGCCATCAGGTAGCGCTTGTCGCGGCCACTGCACGCGTCGACCTCAGCCTTGAGGTCTTCCCAGGTGATCGGAGTGCCGTCGCTCCACACCGCTTTCGGGTTGATCGTGTAGGTGACGACCTGTGGGCTGGAACTGGTCAGCTCCGCGGCGGTGAAGTAATCGGTGTTGAGTGTGAGCGTCCCGTCGGCCTTCGTGATGAACGCCCCGGGCAGTGTCGGCGCGACAATCGACGCGACGTTGGCCGTATTGCCGTCGATGTTCAACTCGTTGAAATTCGCCGGAAACGCGCTGATCGCAAGCCGCAGATCGCCGCCGTCGCGCAAGGTCGCCGGGTCCTGCGGGTTGATGTCGCTGCTCGTCCCGACTTGCACCGCCCGCCGGCCGACGACGTCCTTGTAGCCGTCGGAACATCCCGACACCACCACACTTGCGACGACGAGCAGCGAAAGCGTTCGAATGCTAGGCACCGGCGACCTCCGGGTGTGCCCGCGGGACGGCGGCCAGCAGCTGCCGGGTGTATTTGTGCTGCGGGTTGGTGAAGACCTGCTCGCCGTCGCCCTGTTCCACGATCTTTCCCCGATACATCACCGCGACTCGATGGGCCAGATGCTTGACCACCGAAAGATCATGCGACACAAACAGATAGGACAACCCGAACTGTCGCTGCAGATCGAGCAGCAGGTTGATGATGCCCGCTTGAATCGATACGTCGAGCGCCGAGACCGGCTCGTCGAGCGCGAGGATCTTGGGCTGCAGTGCCAGCGCCCGGGCGATGCCGATCCGTTGTTTCTGCCCGCCGGAGAACTCGGCGGGATAGCGGCTCGCGTGAGCGTTCTCCAGTCCGACGATCTCCAGCAGCTCCGCCACCCGTTCCTCGCACCGGCGTCGGTCGAAACCGTTGGTGATCAACGGTTCAGCGATGATGTCGAACACCGGCAGGCGGGGGTCCAGCGATGCGACGGGGTCCTGGAACACCACCTGCAGCTCGGTCCGCAGCCGGCGCCGCCCGGTTGCGTCGAGAGCTGCGACGTCGGAGCCGAGAATCTCGATCGACCCGGCCTGGGGGGCGGCGAGTTCGAGAATCTGGCTCAGCGTCGTCGATTTGCCCGACCCGGACTCGCCGACGATGCCGAGTGTGCGCCCCTGCTCGAGGGTGAAGCTGACACCGTCGACAGCGCGGACCTCGCCCACCTGCCGCCGCAGCACCACGCCCTTGGTCAGCGGGAAGGTCTTGGCAAGGTCGGTGACACGCAATACCACCGACTCCCCGGCGGCGGCGGCGTCGACCGAAATCGGTTCTGTCGACACGCGATAGATCTCTGCCGCATTGCGTCCGGCGACGTCACCGGTGCGAATGCAGGCCGCCCGGTGATCGTCGCTGATAGTGACGAGCTCAGGCTCCGACGACCGGCATTCGTCGATCACCAACGGACAGCGTGGCGCGAACTGGCAGGCGTCGGGCGATAACGACGTCATCGTCGGCGGGGCGCCCGGGATCGGGACCAGCCGAGTGCCCTGCGGCGACTCCAGTCTCGGCACCGAACCCAACAGCCCGACGGTGTAGGGCATCCGGCGATCGCGGTAAAGGTCTGCCACGGTGGCGATCTCGACCGGACGCCCGGCGTACATGACCAGCGCACGGTCGGCGAACTCCGACACTACGCCCAGGTCGTGAGTGATGATCAGCACGCCGGCGCCGGTGACGTCGCGGGCCGTTCGCAACACGTCGAGGATCTGCGCCTGCACAGTGACGTCCAGCGCGGTGGTCGGCTCGTCGCAGATCAGCAAGTCGGGATCGTTGGCGATCGCGATCGCGATCACCACCCGTTGACGCTCGCCGCCGGACAGCTCGTGCGGGAAGGCCCGCGCCCGGGTGTGCGGCTGTACGATGCCGACCAGCTCGAGCAGTTCGACGGCCCGCTTGCCCGCAGCGGCTCGACTGACCTTGGGATTGTGGACTTTAACGGCTTCGGCGATTTGGTCGCCGACGGTGTAGACCGGTGTGAGCGCCGACATCGGGTCCTGGAAAACCGTGCCGATCGACTTGCCGCGAATGCGGGACATCGCCGGGTCGGACAGCCCGAGCAACTCGTTGCCGTGCAGGCGCACCGATCCCGACACGTCGGTGTATTCGGGCAGCAACCCGACGACGGCCATCGCGACAGTGGTTTTGCCCGAACCGGATTCGCCGACGATGGCCACCACTTCGCCCGGGTCGATCTGATAACTGGTTCCGCGCACTGCGGCGACCCGCGCACCACCGGTGTCGAAGGTGACGTTGAGATCCGTCACCTCGAGTAGCGCCGTCACTTACGCCGCCCTGTGCGCCCCGCTGACCGGCTGCCCGGATCCATAGCATCCCGCAAACCATCACCAGTCAGGTTGGCGCACAACACGATCAGTACCAACGCTCCGGCAGGGAAGAGAAACACCCAGGGAAACGTCGTCGTCGACGGGGTGCCGTTCGCGATCAAGGTGCCCAGCGAGACGTCGGGTGGTTGAATGCCGAATCCCAGGAAGCTCAACCCGGTTTCCGCCAGGACGGCGAAGCCGACATTGAGGGTCGCGTCGATGATGAGGATCGAGGCGACGTTCGGCAGAATGTGACGGGAAATCACCCTGTGGTTGGGCACACCCATAAACCTTGCCGCGCGGACGAATTCGCGCTCTCGCAAGCCCATCGTCAAACCACGGACCATGCGCGAGCTGACCATCCAGCCGAACGCGGCGAGCAGCACGATCAGCCACAGCATGCTGCTCGACTGTTTGATTCGCGGGGTGATGATGGCGATCACCAGGAAACCGGGAACCACCAAAAGCAGATCCACCAGCCACATCAGCGCCTGGTCGCGCCAGCCGCCGAAGTACCCGGCGACCGATCCGACGGTGGCAGCGATGCTGGTCGATATCAGCGCCACGCAGAAGCCGATCAGCATGGACTTCTGCATACCGCGCAACGTCCGGGCCAGCAGATCCTGGCCGAGCGCATTGGTGCCGAACCAGTGCTGAAGTGACGGTGGCTGCAGCAGCGCGTGGTAATCGAGCGCCGTGTAGTTGTAGGGCAGTAGCGGCGGCAAGCCGTAGCAGCCGACGAACAGCAGCACCAGCACGCTCAGAGCCGCAACTGCAGGCCGATTGCGCAGGAAGCGACGGATCACCAGGTCGCGTCGCGAGGTGAAGGTCATGACACCCGCACTCTCGGGTCCAGCGCCGCATAGATGATGTCGGACAACAATCCGGCGCACAGCAGCGCGGCACCGGTGAACAAGGTGACCGTCGCGACGACATGCGTGTCCTGACTCGAAATGCCTTCGACCACCCACTCGCCCATGCCGTGCCAGCCGAAGATCTTCTCGACGAACACCGCGCCGACGACCAGTCCGCTGACCCCGTAGGCGAACAACGTCGCCAGCGGAATGAGCGCGGTGCGCAAGCCGTGCTTGAACAACGCCCGCCGGCGAGTCAAACCCTTGGCGCGCGCGGTGCGGATGAAATCTTCGCCGAGCACGTCCAGCATCGCGTTGCGCTGGTAGCGGCTGAAGCTCGCGGCCGCGCCGAGGGCGAGCGTGAGAGTCGGCAACACGATGTGCCGGGCGCGGTCGGCCAGGTCGTCCCAGATGTCTGCGGGCGGGATCGGCGAGGTCTCCCCGGTGTAGGCGAAGACCCGCACACCGGTGAGCATGTTCACCCGCAGCGCGCCCAAGATCAGCAGGCCGGCCAACACGAACGACGGAATGCTCAGGGTGACCAGCGACACCACGGTGATCACCCGGTCGCTGAGCCGGTACTGCCGCACCGCCCCCCATGCGCCCAGGACCACGCCGGTCACCGTGCCGATCAGCGAGCCGAGCACCACGAGGCGAAAACTGACCCCGACCCGGGGCCACAGATCCTGGGCTACCGGGTGACCTGTCACGGTGGTTCCGAAGTCGCCCCGGACCACACCGGCAGCCCATTGCGCGTACCGGACCGGAACCGGTCGGTCCAAACCGAGCTCGACGGCTTTGGCATGGATCGCCTCGGCGGGCGGCTGAGGGTGACGCTCGATGAAACTGTCCAGCGGATGGAACGTCACCGACGCCAGGCAGAACGCGAGAAACGAGGCCAGCAGCAACAGCACGAGGTAATTCAGCAGCCGGCGCAGCAGGAAGCGGATCATGCCAGTCGGCCCTGCCTGTCTGCCATGCGCTCAGGGTAAGAGATCCGGCTTGAGACGTCGCTGCACAGGGTCACCCGGCAACGGACCCGGTGCCTTTCGATCTCGGTGATCGGGACCGGTGAAACCGAGCGGCCGGCTCGCTATGCTGGCCACCGGGCTCGGGACTGTGCAGCAAATGATACTGCGACACAAGGAGATTGGCGTGACGGTTACCGACGACTACTTGGCCAACAACGCCGAGTATGCGAAGTCATTTCACGGTCCACTGCCGCTGCCGCCCAGTAAGCGTGTGGCCGTCCTGGCCTGCATGGACGCCAGGCTTGACGTCTACCGCGCGCTCGGACTCAACGAAGGCGAGGCGCACGTCATCCGTAATGCCGGCGGCGTGGTCACCGACGACGCGATCCGCTCGCTGGCCATCAGTCAGCGCTTGCTGGGCACCACCGAGATCATCCTGATCCATCACACCGACTGCGGAATGCTGACCTTCACCGACGACGACTTCAAGCGCGCGATCCAGAACGAGACCGGGGTCAAGCCGCCGTGGTCGGCCGAGGCTTTCCCCGACGTCGCCGAGGACGTCCGGCAGTCGTTGCATCGCATCAAGAACAGCCCGTTCGTCACCAAGCACACCTCGGCCCGCGGGTTCATCTTCGACGTCGCCACCGGCGAACTCCACGAAGTCACCGGCTAGCCAGATCTGCTTCGCCGAACGTGAAGTCCCTGCGAGAAAACCGTCGAGATTTCACAACAGCTTCACGCTCGTAAGTTGTCGGTCGCGCGCAGGACACTCGTCCCATGGCCGCCCCATTTATCGGTAGCGAGGTCGTCGCCGCGGGGGCTCTGACGCCCTATGAATTGCGGACCAGGTTCAGGACGATTCATCGCGATGTCTATATTGCTCGCGGCACTGAGCTCACGGCAGTCGTCCGTGCCCATGCTGCCTGGCTGTGGTCTCAGCGACGCGGTGTGGTTGCGGGGCACTCCGCTTCGGCTTTACACGGGGCTCGATGGATTGACGCCAATCGCCCTGCGGAACTCATCTACGAGAATCGTCATGCTCCGCCGACGATCCGGACATGGTCTGATCGGATCGAGGACGACGAGGCAACCTCCCTCGGCTGCATGAAGGTGACCAATCCCGCGCGGACGGCCCTCGACCTTGCCTGTCGGTATCCAATCGACAGGGCTGTCGCGGCGATTGATGCACTCGCTGGTGCAACGGACCTCAAGATGGCTGACGTCGAACTTCTCGCGGACCGCTACCGGGGTCGCAGGGGCATCCGGCGTGCTCGCGTCGCTGTGGGTCTGGTGGATGCCGGTGCCGAGTCGCCTCGAGAAACTTGGTTGCGGCTGGTCCTGCTCCGCGCCGGCTTTCCCGCGCCGCAGACACAGCTTCCGGTTTACGACGAATACGGCCAGCTAGTCGCGGTACTCGATATGGGCTGGGAGCAGATCAAATTGGCAGTCGAGTACGACGGCGACCACCACTGGACCGACCGTCGACAATTCAAGAAGGACATCAAGCGGGCCGAAGCCCTGACCGACCTTGGCTGGATCGACGTTCGCGTGACGGGCGAGGACACCGAAGGTGGCGTGATCGCTCGGGTGTCAGCAGCCTGGGATCGCCGAACGTGAAACTGTTGCGAGAATCCCGGCGATATTTCGCAACGGCTTCACGCTCGACGCTGGAAGTACGCCGAATTCGTTGACAGCGGTAAAGCCGGCTGGTTCCATATTCGGTAATACCTGTAAACTTGACCAAAACTACCGGCTTTACCAGGAATCGGAGCGATCGATGACAGAGGTGACGGCGAGTCCGGCCGCGGGGGCGAACGAGCACCGCCCGGTCCCCGGGCAATATGAACTGAGCCATCTGCGCTCGCTGGAGGCCGAGGCGATCCACATCATCCGCGAGGTGGCCGCCGAGTTCGAGCGGCCGGTGCTGCTGTTCTCCGGCGGCAAAGACTCGATCGTGATGCTGAATCTGGCACTGAAAGCTTTCCAGCCCGGTCGGCTGCCGTTCCCGGTGATGCACGTCGACACCGGCCACAACTTCGACGAGGTCATCGCCACCCGCGACCAGCTGGTCGCCGAGACCGGGGTGCGGCTCGTCGTCGCCAAGGTGCAAGACGACATCGACGCGGGCCGCGTTGTCGAAACCATCCCGTCGCGCAACCCGATCCAGACGGTGACGCTGCTGCGCGCGATTCGGGAGAACAAGTTCGACGCCGCGTTCGGCGGCGCCCGACGCGACGAGGAGAAGGCGCGCGCCAAAGAGCGGGTGTTCAGCTTCCGCGACGAGTTCGGTCAGTGGGACCCCAAGGCCCAGCGCCCCGAGCTGTGGAACATCTACAACGGCCGGCACCACAAGGGCGAGCACATCCGGGTGTTCCCGCTGTCCAACTGGACCGAATTCGACATCTGGTCCTACATCGGCGCCGAGAAGATCACATTGCCGCCGCTCTATTACGCCCACCGCCGCAAGGTGTTCAAGCGCGACGGCATGCTGCTGGCCGTCGATCGTCACCTCCAACCACGCGCCGACGAGCCGGTGTTCGAGGCGACGGTACGGTTCCGCACCGTCGGCGATGTCACCTGTACGGGCTGCGTGGAGTCGAACGCGGCCACCGTCGCCGAGGTCGTCGCCGAAACCGCGGTGTCCCGGCTGACCGAGCGTGGTGCCACCCGCGCGGACGACCGGATCTCCGAGGCCGGCATGGAAGACCGCAAGACGGCAGGGGTACTTCTGATGAGTGCGTCAACCACGTTGCTGCGCATCGCAACTGCCGGTTCTGTCGACGACGGCAAGTCCACGCTGATCGGGCGGCTGCTCTACGACTCCAAGGCCGTCATGGACGACCAGTGGGCCTCGGTCGAACGCACCTCCAAAGACCGCGGCCACGAATACACCGACCTGTCACTGGTCACCGACGGGCTGCGCGCCGAGCGCGAGCAGGGCATCACGATCGACGTCGCCTACCGCTACTTCGCCACTCCCAAGCGCAAATTCATCATCGCCGACACTCCGGGCCACATCCAGTACACCCGCAACATGGTGACCGGTGCGTCGACCGCACAGCTGGCCATCGTTCTCGTCGACGCCCGCCACGGACTGCTCGAACAATCCCGCCGGCACACGTTCCTGGCGTCGCTCCTGGGCATCGAGCACATCGTGCTGGCGGTCAACAAGATGGACCTCATCGACTGGGACAAAGACGTTTTCGAGGCGATCCGCGACGAGTTCTACGCCTTCGCCACTCGGCTCGACGTGCAGGACGTGCTCACCATCCCGATGTCGGCGCTGCACGGCGACAACGTGGTCACCAAGTCGGACCACACCCCGTGGTACGACGGACCGGCGTTGCTGTCGCACCTCGAAAAGGTCTTCATCGCCGCCGACCGCAACCTGGTCGATGTCCGATTCCCGGTGCAGTACGTCATCCGCCCGCAGACCCGCGAGCATCAGGACCATCGCAGCTACGCCGGCACGGTGGCCAGCGGGGTGATGCGCCCCGGCGACGAGGTGGTCGTGCTCCCTGCGGGCAGGCCCAGCCGGATCACCGCGATCGAAGGTCCCAGTGGTCCAGTGGAAGAAGCGTTTCCGCCGATGGCGGTCTCGGTGAGCCTCAGCGACGATATCGACATCTCGCGTGGCGACATGATCGCGCGGGCCGGCAATGCGCCGAGGGTCGCCCGTGAGTTCGATGCGACGGTGTGTTGGATGGCTGACGGCACGGCACTCGAGCCTGGACGTGACTACCTGATCAAACACACCACCCGGACAACGCGGGTGCGGGTCACCGCGCTGGACTACCGGCTGGACGTCAACACGTTGCGTCGAGACAAGGACGCAACTGCGTTGCAGCTCAACGAACTCGGCCGCATCTCGCTGCGCTCCCAGGTGCCGCTGCTACTCGACGAATACACCCGCAACGCCAGCACGGGATCGTTCATCCTGATCGACCCCGACACCAACGGGACCGTGGCCGCGGGCATGGTGTTGCATGAGGTGTCGACCGCGCAGCCCGAATACGGTTCAGCACGAATCGCTGGTGACCGCCGAGGACCGGATGTCGCGCGGCCGCACCGTGTGGTTCACCGGCCTGTCAGCCTCGGGAAAGTCATCGGTGGCGATGCTGGTCGAGCGCAAGCTACTCGAAAAAGGGGTCCCCGCCTATGTTCTCGACGGCGACAACCTGCGCCACGGTCTCAACGCCGACCTGGGTTTCAGCATGGCCGACCGGGCCGAGAACCTTCGTCGGCTGGCGCACGTGTCTGCGCTGATCGCCGATTCCGGCCACACCGTGCTGGTGCCGGCGATCAGCCCACTGGAAGAACATCGCGAGTTGGCCCGCCGGGTCCATGTCGACGCCGGACTCGACTTCGTCGAGGTGTTTTGCGACACCCCGATCGACGATTGCGAGCGGCGAGATCCCAAGGGCCTGTACGCCAAAGCGCGTGCGGGTGAGATCACCCACTTCACCGGGATTGACAGCCCCTATCAGCGGCCGAAGAATCCTGACTTGCGGCTCACTCCGGACCGCAGTCTCGACGAGCTGGCGCAGCTCGTCATCGACCTGATCGAGGCGAGGCCATGAGTGGGCACAGTGACTACAGCGACCATGCGGTCGCAGCCCGCCTGGCCACCGAAGCGGGCAAGCTGTTGCTGGAAGTCCGCGACGAGCTCGCCGACGCCACCGAGGCCGATCGAAAGGCTGCCGGGGACAAGCGGTCTCACGACTATCTGATGGAGGCGCTGGCCCGCGAACGTCCCGACGACGCGGTGCTGTCCGAAGAGGGCGTCGACGACCCGGTGCGGCTGAAGGCCGAGCGGGCGTGGATCGTCGACCCCTTGGACGGCACCCGGGAGTTCTCCGAACTCGGCCGCGAGGACTGGGCCGTGCATGTCGCGCTGTGGCAATCCGGTCAGCTCGTCGCCGGCGCGGTCGCGCTTCCCGCCCAGGGCGTCACGCTGGCCACACCCGATCCCGCGCCGCCGCCCACGCACACCGGAAAGCCTCGCATCGTCGTGTCGCGCACCCGGCCGCCCGCGATTGCCCTGCAAGTCCGCGATCGACTGGACGGCACGCTGGTCGAGATGGGATCGGCCGGCGCGAAGGTCGCCGCCGTCATCCAGGGACTGGCAGATGTGTACGTACACGCCGGCGGGCAGTACGAGTGGGACTCGGCGGCGCCGGTGGCGGTGGCCCGCGCGGCCGGTCTGCACACCTCCCGGATCGACGGCTCGCCGCTGGAGTACAACCGCGCCGATCCGCTGCTGCCCGACCTGGTGGTGTGCCGCCCCGAGTATGCCGACGCGGTACTCGCGGTCACCGGGTGACCCGGCACCCGTGAAAGGATCCACATCCATGCGGATGTCTGCCAAGGCGGAGTACGCGGTGCGGGCGATGATTCAACTCGCCACTATGGGCGACGGCGTGCGGGTGACCACCGACGAACTGGCCACCGCGCAGAGCATCCCGCCGCAGTTCCTGGTCGACATCCTGTCCGAACTGCGTACCGATCGGCTGGTGCGTAGCCACCGCGGGCGCGATGGTGGATACGAATTGGCTCGTCCCGGAACCGAAATCAGCATTGCCGACGTACTGCGCTGCATCGACGGCCCGCTGGCCAGCGTGCGAGACATCGGGCTGGGCGATCTGGCCTACACGGGCCCTACCGCGGCGCTGACCGACGTCTGGCGGGCGCTGCGGGCCAGCATGCGCTCGGTGCTGGAGCAGACCACGCTGGCCGATGTCGCGGCCGGTGACCTGCCCGATCATGTCGGTCGACTGGCCGACGATTACCGCGCCCAGGAAAGCAGGCGCCGCGGGCCGGCTAGCCGCCCGAGCCGTACGGCCGGGTGATGATCTCCAGGAAGTGGCCTGCGGGGTCGCGAAAGTACACACCGCGGCCGCCGTCGTTGGTGTTGATCTGACCCGGCCGCTGCCCGCCCGGGTCCGCCCAGTGCGGCAGGCCGCGGGACGTGATCTTGCCGTAGATCGCGTCGAAGTCGTCCTCGGCGACCAGGAACGCGTAGTGCTGCGGATGTATCTGCTCGCCGTCGGGCACGTCCATGTAGTCCAGCGTCGCGCCGTGCTCGAGCGCAACCGCCAGGAACCGGCCGAACGGCGCCGGGCTCGACAGCCCGAACAACTCGCTGACGAACTCCGCGGACGCTCGCTTGTCGCGGGCGGCAACGATGGTGTGGTTGAAGGCGATCGGCATTGTGCTTGCCAGTCAACCACTCTGCGGGGTGCGCGTGCCAGAATCACGGTCGTGCGGGTAGCGATGACCATGCCGATCATGGAGCCGGACTTGGACGCCGGCGTATTGCGGGATTGGGCGCGCGCGGTCGACGACGGTCCGTTCTCGTCGTTGTGCTGGGGCGAGCGGATGGCTTTCGACAACCCGGAGACGTTGACGCTGCTCGGTGCGCTGGCCGCGTGGACGGATCGGGTCCGGTTGGTGACGACGGTGATGGTCCCGCAGTTGCACGACCCGGTGATGCTGGCCAAGGCGTTGGCGACGGGCGACATGCTGTGCGGGGGACGGTTGACCGTGGGCCTCGGGATCGGCGGCCGGGTCGAGGATTACCGGGCGGTGGGTGCGGATCCGGCGACACAGACGATGCGCGGCATGGCCGAGCGGGTCGCCGTGATGAAACGGGTGTGGGCCGGCGAGAACATCACCGAGTCGGTGCTGCCGGTTGGGCCTGCGCCGGTGCAGACCGGTGGTCCGCCGCTGCTGGTCGGGACGATCGGCGCCAAGACCCTTCGCAGCGCCGCGGCGTGGGCCGACGGTCTGGCCGGAACCACCTTGGACCTCGACGTCGGCAGCCAGAACGAGCTGTTCGACGTGGCGCGCACCGCCTGGGCGCAGGCCGGCAAGCCGAAGCCTCACCTGGCCACCTCGTTCTGGTTCGCGCTCGGGCCAGTCGACGAGGCCCGTCGCCAGGTGCGCCGGCACCTGCGGCGTTACATGAACTGGATACCGGCCGAGTACGTCGATGCGATGGCGCCGACCACCGGCTTCGCCGGTAGCGAAGACGAATTGGCTGCGGTGCTGCGCGAATTCAAAGCCGTCGGTACTGACGAAATCCAGCTCATTCCAACAAGTTCCGACGTCGATCAACTGCGACGCGCGGCGGAGATGGTGAGGGCGATCGATGTCTGAGCGCAATGTGTTGGGCGGGCCGCTGCAGCCGTGCAGTAGTGAGCCGCTGACCGGCTTCTACCGCGACGGCTGCTGTTCGACCGGGCCGGAAGATCTGGGCCTGCACACCATTTGCGCGGTGGTGACGGCCGAGTTCCTCGAGCACCAGCGCGCGATCGGCAACGACCTGTCAACTCCGATGCCGCAGTACCGGTTTCCGGGCCTGGTGCCCGGTGATCGGTGGTGTGTCACGGCGGGCAACTGGCTGCTGGCATACCGGGACGGCTTCGCCGCGCCGGTGGTGCTGGCGAGCACACACGAGCGCACCCTGGATGTCGTGCCGTTGGACGCTCTGCGGGAGCACGCTGTCGACGTGCCCGACGACCTCGGCGGTCTGTAGCGGCCCGGCCCGGCCTCTGGTTCGTAGACCGATCCCTGACCACCCCGGTAGCATCCGGAAATCCGGTACTACACACCGCTAGGAACAGCCAATGACTGATGATGCGGCCCGTTTCGGCGATCCTCGCGTGCCCGCTGAAACGATCACGTCGCAATCGCACCTGTTCCGCCTCGCCGCGCTGCCTCCCACCACCTATGACGGGGGCTCACAGCAGCAGGCGCACGAAGACAACTTTCCGATACTCAAAGGTCAAGAAGCCAGCATCCAGCTGATCACGTTGCAGCCGGGCAGTATTCGCGAGCCGCACTGGCATCCCAGCGCGTGGGAGATCAACCTGGTCACCAAGGGGGTGGCGACGTGGGTTCTCATCGACGGAAACGGCAACGAGGAGAGCTTTGACGCCCACGTCGACGACCTCGTTTTCGCGCCTCAGGGTTCTCTCCATTACTTCGAGAACCGCGGCACCGAAGATCTGGACGTGCTGATCATCCAGAACACCAGCGCAGCTGAAGACAAAGACAACATCGGCGTCGGCGAGACCGTCAGTCAGCTCCCGCCCGAAGTGTTGTCCGCGGTGTTCGGCGTTCCCGCCGAGACTTTCCGCTCCTTCAAAAAGATCGACAACGCGGTCACCATCCTGCGATCGCACTGAATGAATTGACCTTAGGCGCAGCGTGATTCGAGGTAATTGGTGATGTCGATCAATCGTCGCAAAGTCCTGGGCGGAGCGGGCCTGGCCGGCGCCGCGGCGGCGACCGGTGTAGGCGTTGACCGCCTGGTCGCCGGCGGCCCTTCCGGCTTGCGCGCCGATAAGGAAGAGCCGGTATCCGACGATGCGGCACGGTTCGGCGATCCCCGCCTACCCGATGAGACGATCACCTCGCAGTCGCACCTGTTTCATCTCGGCGATCAACCGCGCACCACCTACGACGGGGGCTGGTTCCAGCAGGCGGATGAGCAGAATTTCCCGATACTCAAAGGTCAAGAGGCCAGCATCGTGCTGCTCACGTTGGAGCCGGGAGGCATTCGCGAGCCGCACTGGCATCCCAGCGCGTGGGAGATCAACCTGGTCACCAAGGGAGTTGCGGCGTGGGTGGTCGTCGACGGGAACGGCAACCACGAGAGTTTCGACCAACATGTCGGTGACGTCGTGTTCGCACCCCAGGGCTCCTTCCATTACTTCGAGAACCGTGGCCCGGGCGACATGAAGATCGTGATCATCCAGAACACCAGCGCTCCGGAAGCCAAAGACAACATCGGTATCGGCGAGTCCCTCAGCAAGCTTCCGCCCCGAGTGTTGTCGGCCGTCTTCGGTGTTCCGGCAGAGACGTTCAAGCCCTTCAAGAAGATCGACAAGGCGATCATCGTCCTGCGGCGATCCCGCTAGCACCAACCGAGCCGCCGCAATAACTTTCGCGTAAACGGGACGACGGGCGGCACCGTGGGATATACCCTTCCGCCATGATGCGCGTCGCGATCGTGGGTGGGGGAGCCGCAGGTGTGCTGGCCGCGGTACATCTGCGCCGCCGTAAGCCGGACGCGCAGATCACGTTGATCGACGCGTCCGGGCGCCCCGGAACCGGCGCGGCATACGGCACCCACGACTCGACGCACCTGCTCAACGTTCCCGCGCCGCGCATGTCGGCCTGGCCCGACGATCCCGATCATTTCACCCGCTGGCTCGACCAACGCGCCGTCGCGCCGGCCGAAAGCTTCGCACCGCGACTCGCCTACGGCCGGTACCTGCGAGACCAACTCGCCGCCGCCGACGTGCGACTCGAGACCGCCGAGGTCGTGGAGTTGACGCCGGGTGCTCCGGTGCGTTTGGCGCTCAACGATGGCCGCTGTCTGTCGGCCGACGCGGTGGTGCTCGCGTCCGGCCGCCCGCAAAGCGGCATGCCCGACTCGCTGGAGCGTGCCTTCGCGCCAGTGCTGGCCGACGGCGCTGACGGCAGGATCGTGCTGGATTCATGGGCGCCGGGCGCGCTGGAGGCGCTCGGCGCGCGCAGGCCTTCCAGCGTGCTGGTGATCGGTTCCGGGCTCACCGGCGTCGACGTCGCGCTGCATCTCATGGCGCGCGGCGCCACCGTCACCCTGCTGTCGCGGCACGGTGCACTTCCGCGCCGGTTCCGCGCCACCGGCCCACCGACGGAGCTGCCGAATCTCGACGGGCTGGCAGCCGAGGTGTCACTCGAGCAATTGCGCGCCGCGCTGGCCGCCGACCTCGCTCACGCAGCCGACAGCGGAGCGGACTGGCGCCAGGTGATCGACGCGGTGCGGCCCCGCACCGCCCGGCTGTGGCAGTCGTTGGGATGGGAAGATCAGCGCCGATTCCTGCGCGAGGACTTGCGGGAGTGGGAAGTGCTTCGGCACCGGATGCCGCCCACGATCGCCGACGCGATCTATGCGGCGATCGACAGCGGTCAGCTCGTCATCGAGGGGGGCGAGGTCGCTGACGTGTCGCTGCGCCGAAAGGGCGTCGAGTTGGTGGTGACCACCAGCGACCGATCTGTGCGCCGGCGCGGTGACGCGGTTGTGGTCGCCGCCGGCGCGGCCTGGGACCGGCGGTCGCTGCAGCGCTCCGCGCTGTGGGCGAACCTGCTCGCCGCAGACGTCGCGTCGCTGCACCCGTGCGGCGTGGGCGTGCGGCTCACCCCGGAGGGCTTTCTCATCGACGGGGCGGGGGGCACCGTCCCGAACGTCGTGTGTATCGGTTCGATCCGTCAGGGCGAGGAGTGGGAAACCACCGCGATTCCCGAAATCCGCACCCAGGCCGCCGCTATTGCGACGCTGCTCGCCGACGACACTCGCGACCAACCGATGCGGGCGCCCAGCCTCATCACGACTGCGCCCGAATTGACCGGTGCTTCAGCGTCATACGCCGAAGGGGTGCGCCGGCTGCTCGCCGTGCAAGACGGCGCCTCGACCGCCTTCGCCGCCGCGGTCGCCGAAGATCCACACCATGCCCGCGCGCACGTCGCCTTGGCGATGATCGCCACGGAACGACCCGACCGGGCCGGCGGTCCCGACGCCGTCACCGGCCATCTCGCCCGTGCGCGGGAAGCGCTCGCGCACGGCAGTGATGAAGACCGAAGCCACGTCGAGGCCATCGCGACCTGGTGTGAGAAGGGCAATGAGGCGGGAACCGACGCACTCATCGACCACCTCGAGCGCGTCCCCGATGACGCGGTCGCGTTGCTGGTGCTCGCACCGTCGATCGCCTTCGCGGGAGCCGGCGACGCGCTGCCGGATGCCTGGCAGTACGTCGAGCGGTTCACCGGCGTGCACGGCGAGGCGCCGTGGTATCTGGGCCTGCGCGCCTACGGCCGAACCGAGCAGGGCCTCTGGTATGACGCGGCCGACTTGGCCGATGCCGCACTGGAACTCGATCCGGGCAACGGCAACGCCGCACATGCGCTCACGCACGTGCACTACGAGACCGACGCGCACGGCGCGGGGCTGAAATGGCTGACGGACTGGATTCCGGGCGACGGCAGCACACAGCGCTATGTGCCGCACTTTCAATGGCATGCCGCGCTGCATGAACTCGCGATGGGCGATGCGGCCGCCGCGGCACGCCGGTACAACGCGTCGCTTGCGCCACCGCATTCGAGGGGTGTGCGATGTCTCGTCGACGCCGGCTCACTCGCCTGGCGGGCACGGCTGCATCCGGACTGGGTGACGCCGCCCGATCCGATGCTGGTCCTCAACGAGGCCGGCTCGCTTGCCTATACGCCGCAAACGCCTTTCATCGCCTTTCACGCACTGCTGGTGCTGGCCGCGGCGAACGATCCGACCGCGATCCGGGCAATGCACGTTCCAGGTGCCAGCGATGAGCAGCTGACGACCCTGCGTCTCATCGGTGAAGGCCTGATCGCGCTGACGGCGGGTGAGCCGCGCGCCGCCCTGGACTATCTGCTCGAATCGCTTGGCGGGCTTGCGTCGATCGGCGGCAGCCGCGTGCAACAAGAGGTGATCCTCGAAACGGCCTTGGCCGCAATGCTTCAACTGGGTGCGCCGGGGCAGGCGGCGCGCCTGCTGTCGCGGCACCGCGCATCGCCCGGGCCGCAGGTCACCCGTGGCGCCGTGAACTGACGAATCAATTCTTCTAGACGACGGAATTAGCCACTAGAGGGCGTATCCCGTTGCCACCTCAGCTGAATCTCGGCTCGGCAACTGGCTGCGAAAAGCTCTCCGCAACATCGCTCAATCTCGCGTAGACGCCGGCCACCGCGTCGTAACGACCTTCGACGTCGGCACGGTCGGATTCTTCGGGTACCGACTCGAGGTTGGCGCGCTGGATCATCGCCGCCTGATCCATCAGCACACGGGCATGGTCGGGATCGGAGGTCTGCTCCATGATCGCCTTGAGCGCCTCGAGCTGACGCATCAGCAGCGCGGGCATGCCGCGGCTGGCCTGGCGGATTTTGTCGAATGACCGCTGTACGAGATTTTCGTAGGTGACGTGCTCACATATGACGCGGATGACGCCGTCGCGGTCGTTGTACGTCTGCGCCGGGGTCCATACCCGCCCTAACTTGCACAACGTGTTGGCGAGCCAGTCCACGCACGTCAGTGCCGTGTATGTGTCGTTGACGGCGGGCGAGAGTGCCCGAATGGCTATCTCGACCAGTTGGTCCACACCGAAGGCGGGGTCTTGGGCAAGGTTGCGGACCGGACCGGTGACTTGCGCGCGTTTCAGGCATCGCGTTATCGAGTCGACTGCTTCCGGTGGCCACACCGCGGCCAGTTCCCCGTCCTCGACCAAAAAGTTTCCCGGTCGATAGGGCAGGCGCACGACCGCATTGACGGCCGACGCCTTCCGGACCAACAAGTCGTAGCGAATGGCTTGCAAATAGCCACCTTTCGGAGTCCGGATCATTGCGCCAGATGTCTCGATCTGGTGGATCAGCGCAGCGATTTCTTCGGGGTCCTCGGGCTCGTTATCTGCGGCCATCCGGATGTCGGGCTTCTTCACCCGAAGGTAGCGAGTCAAATCGCCTGCGATACTGGCGATTACGAAGGGAAGCTGGATCTGGATGGCGATGTGGTGCAGGAAATAAATGAGTACCGCCAGATCGACTAGCACCAGCAGGAACACGACCGAGACCGACAAGTGCGGCACGAACACACCGTGTTCTGCCGGACTGATTGCCAAGAGCACCAACACGCAGTAGACCGCTGTCGCCACAAACGTGCCCAACGTCAACTGGGTACCGCGATCGCGAATAAAATTGCGCAGCATCCGAGGCCCGAATTGCGTCGACGCCAGTGTCAAAGTGACGATGGTCACCGAGAAATTGATTCCGATCACTGTCATGATCGCCGCGGCGACCGCCAACAGAATCTCCCGGGCGGTGTCCGCGCTGCCGGCTTCCACCCACGCCGGCAGCCAGAGCTTGTGATGGTAAACAGCGCGGTCGATCTCCAGCGTGACGCAGAATAAGGCGATCGCCGCGAGCACTTCCATGCTCGGGACCATCCAGAAGTTGGTCCGGAGTACTTCGCGCCGCCACTGCGGCAAGGACATTCTTGAAGTCGATGGCATAAATCCAGGCTAGAGGAGCGAGCGAGTCCCCGCCGAACCCTGACTTTATTGATTCGAGCACACGATGACGCCTAAACTGTGTTGCAATGTCCCGAATTGAATAGTGATACGGCATCCGCATGCCACGAGCAATTGGGGAAATAATGAAGCCGTCAGGGACATTGGCCGCCGCATTCGTCGTTGCGACCACAACACTCACTTTGCCTGCGCCAGCGCACGCCGGTGGACCGCCCAACAATGGTGACGGTGGCGGCGGCGGGAGTGCTGCCGTTACGCCGGGCAGCTGCGCCGACGGCGACCTCACGGTTACCAACGGGCCGATCGAATCGGCCAACACGCTGCGGCGCGTCGTAGTGTCGTTCAAGAACACGTCGTCGAACATGTGCATGCTCGTCGGCTATCCCGACGCGAATCTGGTCACGGCGGCAGGCGGCGTGTTGGTTCATGTCGAGCCGCAGCCGGCAAACGCGGCGCATGTGCTCCACCTCAACCCGGGCGATATCGCGACCGCCGCCGTTCAGTCTTCTGCGCTGGACATCAATGGATCGGGAAATCCCTGCCCCCGTGAAGGGACGTTGGTGGTTACCGCGCCGAAAGGCACTGTCGCACACACATTGCCGGTCGCGCTGCCGATTTGCCATGCGACGATCAGCTCGGTGGACTGAGGGCGCTATTGGAAGAGTTGCATCAACTGCTCGACGGCGTCCTCCGCCGCGCACCCGCGCTGTTGCAGTTCGATGAGGCAGAACACGGCGAGGTCGACTGATCCGTAGATGTGGAACGCGATCATTGCCAGATGCGAAAGCTGTTCGCTGGTCATCTGTTCCGGATGTGCGAGGTCGCGGATGTAAACGATGTCGGCTTCGAGCACTTGATTGCCGGGTGTCCAGACGTCGTCGTCGAACACCGTCGGCGCGATCGCCCATTGCTTCACCTCCGGCATCGAGTGCGGCACGAAACCCTGCGAGCGCAACTCGGCATCCACATCACCGAAAGTCGGCTGACCCACATACAGCGGGACGAACGACGCCGCGGTGTGTACTGCCACAGCCTCACGCAGGCGCTGCCGGCCATGTTGGAACACCATGAGTTCCGCGCCCCGGACATCGATCTTCAGCAGATCGAAGTCGTCGATGTCGAGATCGTCGAGGCGATGCGTGTGAACGTCGGCTTCCTCGATCACCGAAGCCCAGTCCAGGTACGCGTTGAACAAGCGGAGCTGATTCTGGTCAGGAGTGAGAAGGCTCGTCATCCGTTCGGCCTTGGTGATCTTCAACCGATGCTCGCGACCATCGCCCACGACGAGCGGGAGGTAGCGCTCCAGCGGCCCCTTACGTTCCTGCAGTTGTGTCAGCGGGCGTTGCAGAGGTTCGAAGCCGGTCACCGTGCACAGGCCGTAATGGAGCATTTCCTTGTACGGGGGATCTCCGTCCACCATGCTGGCGCCGACATCGACGATGCTGGTCGGCCGAGAACAACGCACCAGGTCGCGAAGCACCTGCGGGGAGGTCATGTGCGCATCGTCGCACGGGTGGGGCGCGGCGACGACGGCGACCGAAATAGGATGCCGAGCATGAAGCACGTGATGACCGTGGCGCTGATCGCCGCCGCCATGCTCACCGCGCCCGTGGGCCACGCGGACCCTGACCCGCACAAGCCGGATCCTGGTGCCCACTTCTGCCCGGGTGGCGGCACGGTAGACCAGATGTCCCCCCTCGAGCCGTCTTGTGACGGCGTGCCCTACGAGGACGGCGCCTACTGGCGCGCCATAAACCGGGGTGCCCCAGGGACGGCCTCCCTGGTGGTGGTGCAATGCGTCAAGCCGCCACCGCCGCCCGGCATCTTCGGCGGCCTGGTGCCGCAGGTGACCGGTCCGGTGCCGGCACCAGCCGGCAGCTGCCAGTAAGACGCGCCTTTCGCGGCCGGCATGCAGACGTTTCTCAAAGACTGCCGCTGGGGCCGCTTCCTGCTCTTGCGCGGCGACATGATCAGTACCTACGCCGACGTCTACGGCGAGTGGAGCGAGCTGGAGGTGTCGCTGTACCGCCGTCTGCTCACCGCCGACAGCATCGTCGTCGAGGTCGGCGCCAACCTCGGCCTGCACACGGTGCCGCTGGCCAAGATCGCCTCATCCGGCCGGGTCATCTGTTTCGAGCCGCAGCGGCTTATCTTCAACATTCTCTGCGGCAATCTGGCGCTCAACAACCTGGTCAACGTCGACGCCCATCGTCGGGTGGTCGGTGAACGCGAGGAGATCGTCACGATCGAATCCACCGACTACGACACGCCGTGGAACTACGGTGCGTTTTCCGTCGCGGCCGGCTTCAGCGGCGAAGCCCGATTTCCCGGCGAGCTGACATCGGAGCCCATCGAGGTCGCCGTCCTCGACGAGTTTCCTCAGACGGCAGCCCTCGAACGGCTCGATCTCCTGAAAATCGATACCGAAGGATTCGAGCCGGCCGTATTGCGCGGCGCCGACCGGCTCATCGCCCGCACGCGGCCAACCCTGTTCGTGGAGAACAACAACCCCGCGAACGGCGACGATCTGATCCGGCACATTCGCGGACTCGGCTACGACTGCTACTGGTATTGCACCGCGCGCTTTCAGCCCGATAACTTCAACGGCGTCGGCCGATCCTCGCCGGTCGTCGGCAACGGCGTCTCCTGGAATCCGTTGGGAAGCGACGTCAACATGGTGTGCTTCCCCGAAGGCGTGTTGCCCATCAGCGGCCTACCTAAAGCCGAAAGTTTCGCCCAGCTTGTTCGTGGTGAGGTGCCGCTGGTGCAGAAGCTGTCCTGACGCCAAACTTCTAAACGACGAACTGGTGGTCAGGCTGGTGACCCGGCAGGATTGCCAATAGCGGCGTCCAGGCGGGGTCGCTCGCGGAACCGCTTCTGAAATCATCGATCTCAACTGCGAGCTTTGAGATCGCTCGATTCCAGACACGCGCCCAAGCGCGGTTCGGGGTGGATGGTCCACATCAGTTCGGTGATGTCGGTGACGCCGATCAGCAGTATCTGGTCAGTGGCGCGTACGAATACCGACTCGGATATCACGCTGCGTACCGGGAAGCCCTCGGCGTGGAGCCAGTCGACGACCAAGGTACTGGCGGCGCGCAGTGCGGTGACACAGTCGCGCGGCGGGGTCGCTGAGTGTCCGGCCAGCAGCGCGGAAAGTTGTTGTCCGGTAAGCGTGATGGTGTCCGGGTGGTAGCCGAGCATGGTGGCGAACGCGGGGTTGGTGTAGACGACGGCGCCGTCGAGCCCGGTGGCGAGCATGGGTATCGGCAATCGGTTCAGTAGTGCCAACGCGGGCAGCGCGTGAAGGTACTCTTCCGGGCTGCTTGGCGGGGGGCGGCGGCGTTCGGTGTTGCCCACCTCCGCCCCAACGAAATTGCCGTAGCCGTGCCGTTGGTTTCGGCGTTATGGGGCGCGGCGGAGTGCCCGACGGTCTGATCGGGCCGGTACCTAGCAAAATCAGGCGATGCGGTCATGGTGATCCCGGCGGTTAAACGATCGCCGTGCATGTTCGGGTGCGGAGCGGGTGCCCCTCAGAGTTCTGCGGCGGCGCACGCGGCGGAACCATTTCCCGGACCAGCTGAAATCCCAGCCGACCCGAACTTACCTGATCTGATCCAATAGCGAGGGCGGGCGAGATCAATGCTCCGGTTAACCGGACTAAAACTCTCCGAACTGGACTAGATGTACTGCCCAGGCAGA
This sequence comes from uncultured Actinomycetota bacterium, assembly GCA_963741555.1. Classification (GTDB taxonomy): domain Bacteria; phylum Actinomycetota; class Actinomycetes; order Mycobacteriales; family Mycobacteriaceae; genus Mycobacterium. The sequence continues at coordinate 116,912 of CAVUIH010000015.1, forward strand.
CTCGACCGGCCGACATGCTCCCGACTCCTTGCGTGAGTACTTTTGCGGTTTCAGGGTCTAAAGACCCTGCTGAAATCCTGCTTTGAAGATAGATGGTGATAACCCAGAGTGACTTTGCCTAGACGGAGAATCCGTCGGGAGCGGGGGCAGGTAATGGTTTCGCCCGACTCCGTCGCCAAGCCACTGCGCACAGTCGGCGAGTTCTACGCCATGGCACTGGACACCCTCGTCGAGATGTTCAAGCCGCCCTTCGCGTGGCGTGAGTTCTTCCTGCAGACCTGGTTCGTCGCGCGCGTGGCGATCGTCCCGACCTTGCTGCTGGCGATTCCGTTCACCGTGCTCGTCGTCTTCACGCTCAATGTCCTGCTGACCGAGTTCGGCGCAGCCGACTTCTCAGGCACCGGCGCGGCCGCCGCCTCAGTCACCGAAATCGGGCCGATAGTCACAGTTCTCGTCGTCGCCGGCACCGGCGCGACCGCGATGTGCGCCGACCTCGGCGCGCGCGCCATCCACGATGAGCTTGACGCGCTGCGCGTGATGGGCGTCAACCCCGTGCACCGCCTGGTGGTGCCCCGGGTGCTGGCCGCCGGCCTGATCGCCGTATCCCTGGTTTCCCTGGTCACTTTCGTCGGGCTGGCCGGCTCCTACTGCTTTGCCGTGTTCGTCCAGCACGTCACGCCAGGTGCCTTCGCGGCGGCCCTGACCCTGTTCACCGGCCTTCCCGACATCATTCTGGGTCTGGTCAAGGGCGCGCTGTTCGGCATCGCGGCCGCGCTGATTGCCTGCTACAAGGGCATGTCGGCGCAACGAGGCCCGCAAGGAGTCGGCAACGCCGTCAACGAGACCGTCGTGTACTCGTTCGTCGCGTTGTTCGTCATCAACGTCATCGCGACGGCCGTCTACTACACGAGCTTCAAATGACTGACAACACTGCCGATCGTCTGTTGTTCAGGTGGCTCACCGGCGCGGTGAGCGGAATGGCCGAAAGCTGGAATCGCGTCGGTACTCAGCTGGCTTTCAATGCCAGGTCCGTGCGCGAGATCGGGATCGCGATCGTCCGGTACAGAACTGAGATCCTGCGCCTCATCGCCCAGATGAGCCTGGGCACCGGCGCGTTGGCGGTCATCGGCGGCACCGTCTCCATCGTCGGTTTCCTCACCTTGTCGACGGGCGCGGTCATCGCCGTACAGGGCTACAACGAGCTGTCCGGCATCGGAGTCGAGGCGATGACGGGTTTCATCTCCGCATATGTCAATGTCCGCATCATCGCCCCCGCCGTGGCCGGCATCGGCCTGGCGGCCACGATCGGTGCGGGCGCCACCGCGCAGCTGGGCGCGATGCGCATCGCCGACGAGATCGACGCGCTCGAGGTGATGGCGGTGCGATCGGTCGCCTACTTGGTGTCCACCCGGGTCGTCGCCGGCGTGGTGGTGGTGATCCCGCTGTACTGCGTGGCGATGGTGTGCGCGTTTCTAGCCGCCCGGTTGGGTACGACGGGGTTCTACGGCCAGTCCTCCGGCGTCTATGACCACTACTTCAACACCTTTCTCAACTCGACCGACCTGCTCTGGTCGGTGTTCACCGTGGTCCTGATGGGCATCGCCGTCATGCTGGTACACACCTACTACGGCTACACCGCATCGGGTGGACCGGCGGGAGTCGGCGAGGCGGTAGGGCATTCGGTACGCACGTCTCTGATCGTGCTGGTGCTGTTGCTGTTGGCAGTCGCGATGTCCGTCTACGGACAATCCGGGAACTTCCACCTCTCGGGGTAGCAGGCGATGTCAGAGGCGCGCTCAGAGGGAATGCATCCAGGCTGGTGGACCCTGATTTTCGTCATCGTCACCATCAGCACCATCGCGTTGACATCGGCCTTGTTCTCCGGGTCGTTCCGCCCATACGTTCCGGTCACACTGACGTCAGACCGAGCGGGCTTGGTGATGGACCGGGGTGCCAAAGTCATGATGCGCGGTGTGCCGGTCGGCCGGGTCGGCCAAGTCACCGGAGGCCACGACCACGTGAGCCTGAAGCTGGAAATCGACCCGGATCAGCTCAAGTTCATCCCTGCCAATGTGGGTGCGAGCATCCGCGCGGGAACTCTGTTCAGCCGCAAGTTCGTCGAACTGATCTATCCGAGCGACCCGAGTTCGCAACGGCTGGCCGCGGGGTCGGTGATCAGATCCAACAACGTCAGCACCGAGATCAACACGCTGTTCCGTGACCTGGCCGCAGTGCTGAACCAGGTCGACCCCGCGAAGCTTCAGGCAGTGCTGTCCGGACTGGCGGAGGGGCTACGCGGCCACGGCGCCATGATGGGCCAGGCCATCACCGACGCCAACGAGGTGCTGCTGTCGGTCAACGCTCGCGCTGACACCATCGCCGCGGACCGGCGGGCGGTCAAAGAGATCAGCGACTCCTATAGCGTTGCCGCGCCGAACATTCTGACGGCGCTCGATGCCATCGGAACCACCGGCGGCACCCTCGCCGGCAACGCGAAGACGTTGGACTCGCTGCTCACCGGTGTGCTCGGGCTCTCGCGCAGCGGTATCGATGTGATCGGTCCAAACCAGGGCAACCTCATCAAAGCTGTCGGTGTCTTCGACTCGACGGCCCGGCTGCTGATGAAGTACAACCCGACGTTCACCTGCACGCTGGTCGGCGCGAAGTCAGCCCTCGATACCGGCTACCTGGATGCGACCGGCGGCGCGAACAGGAAGTCGCTGATCCTCGACAGCGCTCTGCTTTTCGGGCCGGACGCGTACCGGTACCCGCAGAACCTGCCGATCATTGGTGCCAAGGGCGGCCCCGGAGGCAAACCCGGCTGCGGATCCCTGCCCGACGTCGCAGCCAATTGGCCTGTCCGCCAACTCATCACAGATACCGGGTGGGGGACGGGCCTCGACATCCGGCCGAATCCGGGCATCGGATTCCCGGGGTATGTCAACTACTTCCCCGTCACCCGGGCGCGGCCCGAACCGCCCAGCATGCGCTATCCGGGCGGTCCTGCACCAGGGCCGACCCCGTATCCCGGGGGGCCGCCCTACGGGGCACAGCTGTACGCCCCGGACGGAACACCGCTGTGGCCTGGGCTGCCGCCGGCGCCGCCGCCGGGCGCGCCGCGGGAATCCGGCCCGCCGCCGCCGGGTTCGGAACCTTTCACGGTGCCGGTGCCCGCGCAACTACAACCCACACCAACGCCTCCGCCCCCCGAACCGGAAGCGCCGTCACCATGACCAGGCAACGATGAGAGAGAACCTGCACGGCGCGATCTGGCGCGTCGGCATCTTCATGACGGTATGCGCGCTGGGTCTGACTGCCATGCTGGCCATCTTCGCTCAACTGCGCTTCCAGCATGAGGACACGTACAGCGCCGAGTTCCGCACAGTGTCGGGTCTGGAGATCGGCAACTTCGTCCGCATCGCAGGAGTCGAAGTCGGCAAGGTGAAGAACGTCAAAATCCGCGACGACGGCATCGCCCTAGTGGAGTTCGGTACGGAGGACTCCGTAGTACTGACGGAGGGAAGCAGAGCGGTCATTCGTTACCGCAACCTCATCGGCGAGCGTTATCTGGCGCTCGAGGAAGGCGTTGGTGATACCCGGCAACTTAAACCCGGCGCCACCATCCCGATGTCCCATACGGCGCCGGCGCTGGACTTGGACGCACTCCTCGGCGGCTTCCGCCCGCTGTTTCAGGCGCTGAATACCGACCAGGTCAACGCGCTGTCCAACCAGTTGATCGAAGTACTGCAGGGCGAAGGCACCACGATCACAACATTTCTCATCCAGACTGCGGCTCTGACCAACAAGCTCGCCGACCGGGATCATCTCATCGGGCAGGTCATTTCGAATCTGGGCACCGTTCTGGGCTCGCTCGGTGATAAGAGCTCGCAGTTCGCCGAATCCATCGACTCGTTGTCGGCCGTTTTGGCGACGCTCGCAGACCGAAAACAGGACCTGAGCAACGGGATCGCCTACGCCAACGCGGCAGCAGGGACGATCGGCGATCTGCTTGCGCGGGGCCGCCCACCGCTGGTGAAAGTCGTCCACGAGGCGGACCGAACGGCGAGCGCCGTACTGGCTGATCGCGACTACTTCGACAAACTTCTCAATACGTTGCCTGACGCCTACCAGATGCTGAACCGCCAGGGACTCTACGGCGACTTCTTCAGCTTCTATCTCTGCGACCTGATTCTGAAGCTGAATGGCAAAGGCGGGCAACCTGTTTACGTCAAGATTGCCGGTCAGGACACCGGGAGATGCACGCCCCGATGAAAACATTCGAGGAACGCAATCCCCTGGTCGTCGGCGCGACCGGGGTCGCGATGACTGTGGCCGTGGTTCTGGGCGCCCTCAACTACGGAAAGCTGCCGTTCGTCAATTCGAACCGGCAGTACTCGGCCTACTTCGCCGAGGCCGGTGGTCTGCTCACCGGTGCCGCTGTGCAGGTTTCCGGGTTCAAGGAGGGGAGGGTGAACAGCATCGACCTCGACGGAGCGCGCGTGCTGGTCAGGTTCGAGGTCGATAAGAGCGTTCGCCTCGGTAACGGGACTGAGGCGGCGATCAAGACGCGAAGTATCTTGGGCGCCAAGGTCATCGAGCTGACACCCAGGGGTGACGGCATGCAGTCCGGCCCGATACCCCTCGACCGGACGACGTCGCCCTACCAACTGCCCGACGCGCTCGGCGATCTGAGCACCACCATCAGCGGGCTGGACACCAACCGATTGTCGGACTCGTGGGCGGTGCTGGCCGACACGTTCTCGGAGACGCCGCCCGCCCTCAAGAGCGCGCTGCAGGGTGTTGCCCGGTTTTCGCAGGTACTCAATGACCGCGACGCTCAGTTGCGAAAGATGTTGACCGATGCCAGGAAAGCGACGACGGTGTTAGCCGAGCGCAGCGACGGCATCGTCAAGCTGATCTACGACACCAACGCATTGCTCGTGCAGTTGAAGAGCCAAAGCCGGGCGCTGGACCAACTTTCCGGCAACATCTCGGCGGCGAGCCGCGAGATCAAGGGCGTTATCGCCGAGAACAGGCACGACCTCAAACCCGCGCTTGACAAGCTCAACCAAGTTCTGACGATCCTCGACGATCGCAAGGACCGGGTGCATCTCGCGATCAAGAGGTTCGACCAGTACGCGATGTCGCTGGGTGAGTCCATGTCGTCCGGACCGTTCTTCAAGTTCTACATCGCAAACCTACTGCCCGGGCAGTTCATTCAGCCGTTCGTTGACGCCGCATTCTCGGATCTGGGTCTTGATCCGAATGTATTGTTACCGTCGCAGCTCACCGATCCGCAGACGGGGCAGCCCGGCACACCGGCCCTGCCGTTACCCTTCCCCCGAACGGGGCAGGGCGGTGAGCCACACCTGAAGCTGCCCGACGCGATCACGGGCAACCCCGGCGATCCGCGCTATCCCTACCGACCACCGGCGCCGGCGCCCGCCCCGGGCGGACCCCCGCCTGGACCGCCCGCCGATTTATCACCCGCCCCGATGCCGACACCGGTTTACGTGCCGGCGCCCCCGCTCAACAGGGAGGGCGGATGACCAACCGCACCAACGTTCGCATCGGGTTGGCCGCCATGCTGGTGTCTACCCTCGTCGCCGCCGTAGTGATGATGGTGCATTCGGCGAGCGTGGCGAACAGAAGAACCCTCGTCGGGTACTTCGCGAACAGCAACGGCATCTTTCCCGGCGACGAGGTCCGCATCCTCGGAGTGAAGGTCGGCAAGATCGACGCGATTGAACCACAGCCGAACCGCGTGAAGATCACCTTCTGGTATGACGACAAATACCAGGTTCCCGCCGACGCCAAAGCCGTCATCCTTTCCCCAGCGATCGTGACTGCGCGAGTCCTCCAGCTGACCCCGCCGTACACCGGTGGGCCGGTGATGCCGAACAACGCGGTAATCCCCGAGGCGCGCACCGCTGTCCCAGTCGAGTGGGATGACTTGCGCAAGCAACTCGAGCGGATCAGCCAACTGGTGCAGCCGACCCACCCGGGCGGCCTCAGCACGCTGGGATCTGCCGTGCACACCACCGCGAACAGTCTGCGCGGTCAGGGCGAGAACATCCGGGACACCATTGTCAAACTGTCGCAGGCTATTTCGGTGCTCGGCGACCACAGTGGTGATTTGTTCAGCACGCTGAAAAACCTGTCAGTCCTCGTTTCCGCTCTGCAGGACAGTGCTGACCTGACGCGACAGCTCAACGACAACCTCGCCTCGGTGACCGGTCTGCTGTCCGACGATCCGAACGAAATCGGGAACGCCGTGTCAGCCGTCAGCGCTGTGATCGGCGACGTGCAGAGCTTCGTCGCCGACAACTACGAGTCACTGGGCACGGCGTCGGACAAGTTGGCGTCGGTGTCATCGACGCTGAACGCCAGCCTCGGTGACATCAAGCAGGCCCTGCACCTCGCACCGAACGAGCTCCAGAACCTGATGAACACCTACCAGCCCGCGCAAGCGACGATGGGTGGCGCATACGCGTTCAACAACTTTGCCGACCCGATCACCTTCCTCTGCGGGGCGATACAGGCGGCCTCCCGCCTGGGTGCCAAACAGTCGGCCAAGCTCTGCGTCCAGTATCTGGCGCCGATCGTCAAGAACCGGCAGTACAATTTCCCGCCGCTCGGCGAGAACCTTATCGTGGGTGCCGCCGCGCGGCCCAACGAGGTGACGTACAGCGAAGACTGGATGCGACCGGACTACGTTCCGCCCCAGCCGAACTCGGCGATCGCAGCGCAGCCAGCCGCGCCGCCGGCCGAAGCACGGCCCACTGACCCCGGCGAGGGACTGCGCGGCATCATGGTGCCTGGGGGCGGTGGATCATGAACCACGGCACATGGACGCGGTGTGTCGTCGCCGCGGTTCTGCTCAGCGGGCTCACCGGCTGTGGCTGGCGCGGCCTCAACTCGCTGCCGCTACCGGGAACCGCAGGGGGCGGACCCGGCTCGTACACGGTCCGGGCGCAACTGCCGGACGTGCGCACCATCGAACCCAACTCCCGCGTGCAGGTCAACGATGTCACGGTGGGCACCGTCACGAAGATCGAGCGGCAGGGATGGCATGCGTTGCTGACCATGAGGATTGGCGGCGAGGTCAGCCTACCGGCCAACGCGACCGCGACGGTCGGCCAGAGCGGACTGCTGGGATCGCTGCACGTCGAGCTGGCTGCCCCGACCAACGTTCCGCCGCAGGGTAAGTTGACCGATGGGTCGCTGATTCCGCTGTCATCGGCTGGCAGCTACCCGTCGAGCGAGCAACTACTGGCCGCAATCTCGTTGTTGCTCAACGGTGGTGGGATCGGCCAGGTTCAAGACATCACCGAGTCGCTGAGCACCGCGCTGACCGGCCGCGAGCAGGACGTACGCAGCCTGATCCAACAACTCGACACCTTCACGACCTACGCCAACGACCAGGCCGGCGACATCATCGCCACGACCGAGAGCTTGAACCATCTGATCGGACAGTTCGCAGATCAGAAGCCGGTGGTGGACAAGGCGCTGAGAACCATCCCGGACGCGCTTCGCGTGCTCCGCGACCAGCGGCAGACCCTGGTGGATGCGCTCGATCAGCTCGGCAAGTTCAGTGCGCTGGTGGCGGACTCCACAAACCAGACGAAAGAGAGTCTGATCGAGGAACTGAAAGACCTTGGCCCGGTGCTGGAATCACTGGCCAACGCCGGCCCCGCCGTCACCCGAGCGCTGGGCTTGTTCGCCACCTACCCGTTTCCCACCGACACCGTCAGCAATTGGGCCCGTGGGGATTTCGCCAATCTGACCGCCGTCATCGATCTCACCTTAAGTCGACTCGACGCATCGTTCCTCACCGGGACCCGGTGGGAGGGCAATCTCACCGAGTTGGAGTTGCAGTGGGGCCGCACCATCGGGCAATTACCCAGCCCGTATACCAGGGCCAATCCGCTTGTCGCTCCGTATCACTGGGACCAGGGGCGATGACGTGCCCCCGCTGACGCTGCGAATACGAATACAACTGGCGATCTTCGCCGTGGTGGCACTGGTCTTCGGTGCCGCAATGGTATTCGGCTACATCAGGCTGCCGGCCATGTTCGGGATCGGGCGCTACCAGGTGACGGTCGAGTTGCCCCGGACCGCAGGCCTGTACCCCGGCGGCAACGTGACCTATCGCGGGGCTGAGGTCGGTCGCATCAAATCGGTGCAGCTGACCGACACTGGTGTTGCGGCCGTGCTGTCGCTCAAGTCCGGTATCGACATTCCCTCCGACCTCGATGCGCAGGTGCACAGCCAGTCGGCGGTCGGTGAACAATACGTCACCCTGTTGCCACGCCGGGATTCACCGCCGCTGAGGAACGGCGACGTAATCCTGGCCGATCGCACGTCGGTGCCCCCGGATCTCGACTCGGTGCTCGACACGTTGAACACTGGCCTGAACGCTATCCCGCACGACGACCTCAAAACGGTTGTTGACGAGGCGTATACCGCCGTCGGCGGGCTCGGCCCCGACCTCTCCCGGCTGGTGACCGGTGGCAGCGAGTTGGCTATCGACGCCCGAAAGAACCTGAGTCCGTTGCTGACCCTGATCGACCAGTCGAAACCGATCCTGAAGGCCCAGACCGATTCCTCGGATGCGATACAGACCTGGGCCGCACACCTGGCGACGATAAGCCAGCAGCTGCAGCGCAACGATGCTGCCGTCAACGACATCCTGCAGCGCGGTGGCCCGGCCGTCGAGGAAGCCCGGCGGCTCCTCGACCGGGTGCGCCCTACCGTACCGATCATTCTGGCCAACATGGTCAGCGTCGGTCAGGTCCTCCTTACTTACCAACCCGGCCTGGAGCAGCTACTCGTGTTGTTGCCGCAGGCCGCGGCAACCGCGCAGGCGATGGTCCTGGCGAACCGGGACACGAAGCAGGCCTACCGGGGCGCCTTCCTGAGCCTGAACCTGAGCCTGAACGTGCCGCCGCCGTGCACGACCGGGTATCTACCGGCGCAGCAGGAGCGCACACCGAGCGCGCTGGACTACCCGGACCGGCCGGCCGGCGACCTGTATTGCCGGGTGCCACAGGACTCGCCGCTCGGCGTGCGCGGCGTGCGGAACACGCCCTGCGTCACCCGGCCCGGCAAGCGCGCCCCGACGGTGGCGATGTGCGAGAGCGACCAGAACTACGTGCCGCTCAATGACGGCTTCAACTGGAAGGGCGACCCGAACGCCACCCTGTCGGGCCAACCCGTGCCGCAACCGCCGCCGATTGCGGCCTCCGAGTACGACCCGGCGACCGGGACATACGTCGCACCAGACGGACACGTGTACACCCAAAAGGATTTGGCCAGGGGTACCGCAGGGGAGCCGACATGGCAGTCGATGCTGTCGCCGGCCGGCGGGTGAACCCGGCGACTAGCGGGGCCTCACTCTAACGACGAATAGACGATGGATGAGTCCATTTAGTAGAGCTAAGTACCACTTTTGACCTGTGCCCCCGGCAGGATTCGAACCTGCGGCCTTCTGCTCCGGAGGCAGACGCTCTATCCCCTGAGCTACGGGGGCGCACGCGAGAAATGCTGCGCCAACGGGCCACGACAGACTAACGCATCACGTCGGCCAGCCGAGCACCGGAACGGATTCGGGGCCAAGCCATCGCAGCCCATAGGATGGCCTGCGTGAATCCCGCCGACCTGGCCGAGCTGCTGAGGGCCACCGCGACCGCGGTGCTGACCCAGCACGCGCTCGGCACCGCCGCTCTGCCGGCGACGGTCACCGTCGAGCGGCCGCGCAACCCCGACCACGGCGACTACGCCAGCAACCTGGCCTTGCAGCTCGCCAAGAAGGTCGGCGTCAATCCGCACGACCTGGCCGGATGGCTCGCCGACGCGCTGGCCCAAGCCGACGGCATCGCCGCAGCGGACGTCGCCGGCCCCGGCTTCATCAACGTACGGCTGGACGCCTCGGCGCAAGGTCGCCTCGTCAACAACGTCATCGACGCCGGGCACACCTACGGCAACTCCGACGCCCAGGCCGGCCACAACATCAACCTCGAGTTCGTCTCTGCCAACCCGACCGGTCCGATCCACATCGGCGGCACCCGGTGGGCCGCTGTCGGCGACGCACTGGGCCGGCTGCTCACGACGCAGGGCGCCGACGTGGTACGTGAGTACTACTTCAACGACCACGGCGCGCAGATCGACCGGTTCGCCAACTCGCTGATCGCCGCGGCCAAAGGCGAACCCACACCTGAAGACGGTTACGCCGGTGACTACATCGCCGACATCGCCGCGCAAGTCCTGCAGCAGGCCCCCGACGCGCTCGGCCAGCCCGACGCCGCGCAGCACGAGACGTTCCGGCGGATCGGCGTCGACTTGATGTTCACCCACATCAAGGAATCGCTGCACGAATTCGGCACCGACTTCGACGTCTACACCCACGAGGAGTCGATGCACACCAGCGGTCGCGTCGACGAGGCGATCGCGTTGCTGCGTGAGAACGGCCACATCTATGAGAAGGACGGCGCAACCTGGTTGCGCACCAGCGCTTTTGGCGACGATAAAGATCGCGTCGTGATCAAGAGCGACGGCAAGCCCGCCTACATCGCCGGTGACCTCGCCTACTACCTGGACAAGCGGGAACGCGGCTTCGATCTGACGATCTACATGCTCGGCGCCGATCATCATGGCTACATCTCCCGGCTCAAGGCCGCGGCGGCCGCGTTCGGTGACGACCCGGCATGCGTCGAGGTGCTCATCGGCCAGATGGTCAACCTGGTCCGCGACGGCCAGCCGGTGAAGATGAGCAAGCGGGCCGGCACCGTGATCACCCTCGACGACCTGGTCGAAGCGATCGGCGTCGATGCCGCGCGCTACAGCCTGATCCGGTCATCGGTGGATACCCCGATCGACATCGACCTGGCGCTGTGGTCGTCGGCATCCAACGAAAACCCGGTCTACTACGTGCAATACGCCCACGCGCGGCTCTCCGCGCTGGCCCGTAACGCCGCCGAGCTCGGCCTGATCGCAGACACCGGTCACCTCGAGCTGCTCACCCACGACAAGGAAGGCGCGCTGGTCCGCAACCTCGGCGAGTTCCCGCGGGTGCTGAAATCTGCGGCGTCGCTGCGTGAACCGCACCGCGTGTGTCGCTATCTGGAAGACCTTGCCGGTGACTACCACCGGTTCTACGACTCGTGCCGGGTGCTGCCGCAAGGCGACGAAGAGCCGAACGAATTGCACACCGCACGGCTGGCGCTGTGCCAGGCGACCCGCCAGGTGATCGCCAACGGGCTGGGCATCCTCGGTGTGCGCGCTCCGGAGCGAATGTGAACGCCCATCCCGCCGGCCCGCGGCACGCCGAAGAGTTCCACCACGGGGGCGTCCCGCCGTGCCCCGCGTCGCCTGAGGAACTTCTGCAACTCGCGCCGAATGTGTGGCCGCGCAATGCTGTTCGCGGTGACGATGGTGTGGTCAGCATCGCCGGTGTCCCGCTGACATCGCTCGCCCAGGATTACGGCACACCGTTATTCGTCATCGATGAGGACGACTTCCGGTCGCGCTGCCGCGAGATGGCGGCGGCGTTCGGCGGCGGCACCAACGTGCACTATGCCGGTAAGGCGTTCCTGTCCAGCGAGATTGCGCGCTGGATCGACGACGAAGGCCTGTCGCTGGACGTCTGCACCGGCGGCGAACTGGCCGTCGCGCTGCATGCCGACTTTCCGCCGGAGCGAATCGCGCTGCACGGCAACAACAAATCGGTCGCCGAGTTGACGGCGGCCGTCAAGGCCGGAATCGCGCACGTCGTCGTCGACTCGATGATCGAGATCGAGCGTCTCAACGCCGTCGCGGGTGAGGCCGGCGTCGTCCAGGATGTGCTGGTCCGCGTCACGGTCGGCGTCGAAGCCCACACCCACGAGTTCATCTCCACCGCCCACGAAGACCAGAAGTTCGGGCTGTCACTGGCCAACGGCGCGGCGATGGCCGCGGTTCGCAAGGTTTTCGCCAGCGACCACCTGCGACTCGTCGGGCTGCACAGTCACATCGGCTCGCAGATCTTCGATGTCGGCGGCTTCGAGATCGCCGCTCACCGGGTGATCGGTCTGCTGCGTGACGTCGTCGCCGAATTCGGAGTCGACAAGACCGCGCAGATCTCCACCGTCGATCTTGGTGGCGGCCTGGGCATCTCGTATCTGCCCAACGATGACCCGCCGCCGGTCAGCGAACTCGCCGACAAACTCGGGTGCATCGTGCGCAACGAATCCGCGGCGGTGGGCTTGCCGGCACCGCGTCTGGTGGTCGAACCCGGCCGCGCCATCGCCGGACCGGGGACCATCACCATCTACGAGGTTGGCACCGTCAAGGACGTCGGAGTGAGCGCGACGGCGAACCGGCGATACGTCAGCGTCGACGGCGGGATGAGCGACAACATCCGCACGTCGCTCTACGGCGCCGACTACGACGTGCGGTTGGTGTCCCGGGCCACCGACGCGACCTCGACGTTGGCTCGCATCGTCGGAAAGCATTGCGAAAGCGGCGATATCGTCGTGCGCGATACTTGGGTGCCGGATGACATCGCGCCGGGCGACCTGATCGCTGTGGCCGCGACCGGTGCGTACTGCTATTCGCTGTCGAGCCGCTATAACTTGATTGGCCGCCCTGCGATCGTGGCAGTGCGCGACGGTGGGTCTCGGCTGATCCTGCGCAGGGAGACGGTCGACGACCTGCTGAGTCTGGAAGTGAGGAGGAGCGGCGCACATGAGCCGCGCTGACGACGATGCAGAGCATGAGAGCGATGTGGGGGTACCGCCCGCTTGCGATGAGGAGGAGTGGCGCACATGAGCACAGATGAAAAGCCGGTCGGTGTAGCGGTGTTGGGACTGGGCAATGTGGGCAGCGAGGTTGTTCGCATCATCGAGGAGAGCGCCGACGACCTCGCCGCCCGGATCGGCGCGCCGCTGGTGCTGCGCGGTGTCGGGGTGCGCCGAGTCGCCGCGGACCGTGGTGTGCCGGTCGATCTGCTGACCGACAACATCGACGAACTCGTCTCCCGCGACGACGTCGACATCGTCGTGGAAGTGATGGGACCGGTCGAGCCGTCGCGCAAGGCGATCCTGTCCGCGCTGGAGCACGGCAAGTCGGTGGTGACCGCGAACAAGGCATTGCTGTCGGTGTCTACCGGCGAACTTTCGCAGGCCGCCGAAAACGCCCATGTGGACCTCTATTTCGAGGCTGCCGTCGCGGGTGCCATCCCGGTGATCCGTCCGCTGACTCAGTCGCTGGCCGGTGACACAGTGCAGCGGGTCGCCGGCATCGTCAACGGCACCACCAACTACATCCTGTCCGAAATGGACAGCACCGGGGCCGATTATGAGAAGGCGCTGGCCGACGCGAGCGCGCTCGGCTACGCCGAAGCCGACCCGACCGCCGACGTGGAAGGCTACGACGCCGCGGCCAAAGCCGCCATCCTGGCGTCCATCGCGTTCCACACCAGGGTCACCGCCGATGACGTGTACCGCGAAGGCATCACGAAGATCAGCCCGGACGACTTCGTATCTGCGCGCGCGCTGGGCTGCACGATCAAACTGCTGTCGATCTGCGAGCGGATCACCACCGACGATGGGCAACAGCGGGTTTCGGCTCGTGTCTACCCCGCGCTGGTGCCGCTGGAGCATCCGTTGGCGACGGTCAACGGTGCCTTCAACGCCGTCGTGGTCGAGGCCAAGGCCGCTGGCCGGCTGATGTTCTACGGCCAGGGCGCCGGCGGGGCGCCGACCGCGTCGGCGGTCGCTGGTGACCTGGTGATGGCGGCCCGCAACCGCGTCCTGGGTAGCCGGGCGCCGAAAGAGTCGAAGTACGCCCAGTTGTCGATCGCGCCGATGGGAGTGATCTCCACCCGCTACTACGTCAGCATGAACGTCGCCGACAAGTCGGGTGTATTGGCCACGGTCGCAGCGGAATTCGCCAAGCGCGAAGTCAGCATCGCCGAGGTCCGCCAGGAGGGTGTCGTCGGCGAGGGCGGTAAGCGGATCGGAGCCCGCGTCGTGGTGGTCACGCACAGCGCCACCGACGCCGCCCTGTCCGAAACCGTTGCCGCACTGGCCGACCTCGACGTCGTGCAAAGCGTGGCCAGCGTCCTGCGGCTGGAAGGAACCAGCGCATGAGTGCGTCACATGTCGCCAAAGCCGGCATTCACCGGCAATGGCCCGGCCTGATCGAGGCGTACCGGGATCGGCTACCGGTCGGCGACGACTGGGTCCCGGTCACCTTGTTCGAGGGCGGCACCCCGCTGATACCCGCACCCCGGCTCTCGGAGAAGACCGGCTGCACCGTCCATCTCAAGGTCGAAGGCCTGAACCCCACCGGCTCCTTCAAGGACCGCGGCATGACGATGGCCGTCACCGACGCGGTGGCGCGCGGCCAACAGGCGGTGCTGTGCGCGTCGACGGGGAACACCTCGGCGTCGGCGGCGGCGTACGCCGCCCGGGCCGGCATCACCTGCGCGGTGCTCATCCCGCAGGGCAAGATCGCGATGGGCAAGCTCGCGCAAGCGGTGATGCACGGCGCCAGGATCATCCAGGTCGACGGCAACTTCGACGACTGCCTGGAGGTCGCCCGCAAGATCGTCGCCGACTTCCCGACGATCTCGTTGGTCAACTCGGTCAACCCGGTTCGCATCGAAGGCCAGAAGACCGCGGCGTTCGAAATCGTCGACGTGCTGGGAGCCGCACCGGACGTGCACTCTCTGCCGGTCGGCAACGCGGGCAACATCACCGCGTACTGGAAGGGCTACACCGAGTATCACGCTGACGGCGTCATCGACAGGCTGCCGCGGATGCTGGGCACCCAGGCGGCCGGAGCGGCGCCGTTGGTGACGGGGCAGCCGGTGAAGAACCCGGAGACCATCGCCACCGCGATCCGGATCGGCTCGCCGGCATCGTGGCCGCAGGCCGTCGCGGCGCAGGAACAGTCCAACGGGCGGTTCCTGGCCGCCACCGACGACGAGATCCTCGAGGCGTATCACCTGGTGGCGAGTACCGAAGGCGTCTTCGTGGAGCCCGCGTCGGCGGCGAGCATCGCCGGTCTGCTCAAATCCGTCGAGGACGGCTGGGTCGAGCGGGGTTCGACCGTGGTGTGCACCGTGACCGGTAACGGCCTCAAGGACCCCGACACCGCGCTGCGCGACATGCCGACTGTGGAGCCGGTTCCCGTCGACCCCGTCGCCGTCGTCGCAAAGTTGGGATTGACCTAGTGGCGATGCTGCCTGCCGGGCTGTCGGGCAGCTCGGTCGTCGCGGCGTCCAGCGCCAATCTCGGCCCCGGCTTCGACAGCCTCGGCCTGGCCCTGAGTCTGTACGACGAAATCTTTGTCGAGACAACCGATTCCGGGTTGCATGTCGAGGTCGAAGGAGAAGGCGCCGGCGAGCTGGTGCTCGACGCCGGGCATTTGGTGGTCCGCGCGATCGAACGAGGCCTGCAAGCCGCCGGCGTGAGCGTGCCGGGCCTGCGAGTGCGTTGCCGCAACGCCATCCCGCACTCGCGCGGTGTGGGCTCCTCGGCGGCGGCAGTCGTCGGCGGCCTCGCGGTGGTCAATGGTCTTCTCGCGCAGGCAGGTTCGACGACGTTGAGCCACGCCGACCTGATTCAGTTGGCGTCGGAGTTCGAAGGCCACCCCGACAACGCCGCGGCGGCGGTACTGGGCGGCGCAGTGGTGTCGTGGACCGACGTCAGCGGCCTGCCGCCGAAATTCTCGGCGGCGCCGGTGCGGCTGCATCCCGACATCCGGTTTTTCACCGCGATTCCCCAGCAGCGCTCGTCGACGGCGGAGGCGCGGGTACTGCTTCCCGCTCACGTCAGCCACCAGGACGCCCGCTTCAACGTCAGCCGTGCCGCGCTGCTGGTCGTCGCACTCACCGAGCGCCCTGACCTGCTGATGCCCGCCACCGAGGACGTGCTCCACCAGCCGCAACGCGCGCCCGCGATGCCGTCATCGGCGGAATACCTGGGGCTATTGCGTCGTTGCAACGTCGCAGCTGTGCTTTCCGGTGCCGGTCCAGCGGTGATCGCGCTGAGCACAGCCGCAGAACTGCCCGCTGAAGCTGTGGAGTACGCCGCTGCAAACGGGTTTGCCGTCGGCGAGATGGCTGCAGGCGACGGGGTCCGCTGGAGTTCGGGAACGACCGTTCCCAGCTAGCGTCCCCGCCACGGCGGAGGGGCTCCTTGCTTCCGGCATCGAAGCACGTTATCCTCGAAGCCGTCCAGCAATCGCAGCATCTGTATCTGCGTCGACACTAGGACGAAATACCAAATTCTTCTCGTGGACGTTGGGTCGCCATTAACAGCGCCAATCTCGGCGATCACCGTTGCAGAGTCGATTCTTGGCAGCACTCGGCAATTTGGCTGAATGCAACGAACCCTGGCTTGATTCGATCAGCGAGGGAAAGAAAGGAAATCCGTGACCGAAACGGACCTCGTTACGGCTGGCGACAGCACCGACAATGACAAGCTGTCCAACCCCGTGACCCCAGACACTTCCAGCGACTCCGGCGCCAACCAGAATGCCTCCGATGGCTCGCTGGCAACCATGGTGCTTCCCGAACTGCGCGCACTGGCCAACAAGGCCGGCGTCAAAGGCACGTCGGGAATGCGCAAAAACGAGCTGATCGCCGCGATCCGGGAAAGCCGTCAGGGACACACCAACGGCACACCCTCCAACGGAGGCGCCGCGACCGAATCGGACAACCACGACGCGAAGGCCGCGACCACCCACGCCGACGCCGCGCCGCAATCCGATTCCAACGGACGGAACTCTGCTGCCGAACACGCCGGCGAGCGCACCGACCGGACCGACAAGAGCGACCAGAACCAGAACGACAAACCCAAGCGCGACCGACAGGACAGCAAGTCCCAGGAGCGCGATTCGGACAGAGACTCCGACAAGGGCGGCGACCAGCAGAACTCGGGCGGCCAGCAGAACCGCGGCGGCTCGAACCAGAACCAGCAAGACGACGACGGCGACGGGCGCGGTGGCCGTCGCGGCCGCCGGTTCCGGGAGCGCAGGCGCCGCGGCGAGCGGTCCGACGGCGGCGGCGGTGGCGACACCGAACTACGCGAAGACGACGTCGTCCAGCCGGTAGCCGGCATCCTCGACGTTCTCGACAACTACGCATTCGTCCGCACCTCCGGCTACCTTGCCGGCCCCCACGACGTCTATGTCTCGATGAACATGGTGCGCAAGAACGGTTTACGCCGCGGCGACGCGGTGACCGGCGCGGTGCGAGTGCCCAAAGACGGAGAAGGCGGCGGCGACAAGAATCCGCGGCAGAAGTTCAACCCGTTGGTGCGCTTGGACAGCGTCAACGGCGGTCCGGTCGAGGACGCCAAGAATCGCCCCGACTTCTCCAAGCTGACGCCCCTGTACCCCAACCAGCGGCTCCGGCTGGAAACCACCGGCGATCGCCTCACCACCCGGATCATCGACCTGATCATGCCGATCGGTAAGGGCCAGCGCGCGTTGATCGTGTCGCCCCCCAAGGCCGGTAAGACGACGATCCTGCAGGACATCGCGAACGCGATCACCGTGAACAACCCGGAATGCCACCTGATGGTCGTGCTCGTCGACGAGCGACCCGAAGAGGTCACCGACATGACCCGCTCGGTCAAGGGCGAGGTCATCGCCTCGACGTTCGACCGGCCGCCGTCGGACCACACCTCAGTCGCCGAGCTGGCGATCGAGCGGGCCAAGCGACTTGTCGAGCAGGGCAAGGACGTCGTGGTGCTGCTCGACTCGATCACCCGCCTCGGCCGCGCCTACAACAACGCGTCACCGGCATCGGGCCGCATCCTGTCCGGTGGTGTCGACTCGACCGCGCTCTACCCGCCGAAGCGTTTCCTCGGCGCGGCCCGCAACATCGAAGGAGGCGGGTCGTTGACCATCATCGCCACGGCGATGGTCGAAACCGGATCCACCGGTGACACAGTCATCTTCGAGGAGTTCAAGGGCACCGGCAACGCCGAGCTCAAGCTCGATCGCAAGATCTCTGAGCGACGCGTCTTCCCGGCCGTCGACGTCAACCCGTCGGGTACTCGTAAAGACGAATTGCTGCTGTCGCCAGACGAGTTCAGCGTCGTGCACAAGCTGCGTCGCGTGCTGTCGGGGCTGGACTCCCACCAAGCCATCGACCTGTTGATGTCGCAGCTGCGAAAGACCAAGAACAACTACGAGTTCCTGGTCCAGGTGTCCAAGACGACCCCTGGCATGGACAACGACTGACCGGGTCGAACCGGTTAGCACACTGCTGCGGTCGGGCAACAACGACCGTCTCGCTTTGCCGCGGCTGCCGCGACGGTAACCTGCGCCTGTCGGAGACCGACGGGGAAAGTGGTGAGCCGTGGCGGACACTATTCAGCAACTGCTTCGCGCGCGCAGTGACGACTCCACTCCTGCGGTCAAACACGGCGACCAGGTATGGACCTGGCGTGAGCATCTGAGCGATGCCTCGGCGGCTGCGGCCGCGTTGATCGGCATCGCTGACTCCACGCGACCGCTGCACGTCGGTGCGCTGCTGGGCAATACGCCCGAAATGCTCACCGCGATGGCGGCGGCTGCACTCGGCGGATACGTGCTGTGCGGCATCAACGACACCCGGCGCGGTGCGGCGTTGGCCAAAGACATCCTGCGGGCGGACTGCCAGATTCTGCTCACCGATCCGGCCCATCGCGGGCTGATCGACGGACTGGAGCTGCCGGGAGTCCGCGTGCTGGACGTCAGCACCGACGAGTGGGCCGAACTGCTCGCCGCGGCGGGTCCGCTGGTCCCGTATCGCGAAGTCGTCCCTACCGACACGCTCATGATGATCTTCACCTCGGGCACCAGCGGTGAGCCGAAGGCCGTCCAGATAACCCACCTGACCGTTATCTTCGCCGGCGCCAACCTGATTGACCGCTTCGATGTCGATTCGTCCGGAGTCTGCTATCTGTCGATGCCGCTGTTCCACTCCAATGCCCTGCTCGCCGGCTGGAGCGTCGCGGTCGGTTCGGGCTCGGCGATGGTGCCGGCCACGTTCTCGGCGTCCGGGTTGCTGCCGGACCTGCGTCGCTACGGCGCGACCTACATGAACTACGTCGGGAAGCCGCTGGCGTATGTGCTGGCCACCCCCGAGCGGCCCGACGACCAAGACAACCCGCTGCGGGTCGCGTTCGGCAACGAGGCGAGCGACCGTGACATCGCCGAGTTCAGTCGTCGTTTCGACTGCACGGTCTGGGACGGCTTCGGCTCCAGCGAAGGCGCGATCATCATCACCCGCGAAGACGGCTGCCCGCCCGGTTCACTCGGCCGCGGCTTTCCCGGAGTCGGGATCTACAACGCCGACACCCTCGCCGAATGCCCGGTGGCCGCATTCGACGACGACGGTGCGCTGACCAATGCCGACGAAGCGATCGGCGAGCTGGTCAACACGACAGGTGCCGGGCTGTTCGCCGGCTATTACAACGACAAAGACGCGACCGACGCGCGGTTGCGCAACGGCATGTTCTGGTCGGGCGACCTGGCCTACCGCGACGCCGACGGCTGGATCTACTTCGCCGGACGCAGCGGGGACTGGTTGCGCGTCGACGGCGAGAACATGACCACCGCGCCCATCGAGAGGATCCTGCAGCGACTGCCCGCGGTCAGCCACGTCGCGGTGTACGGGGTGCCCGATGAGCAGGTGGGCGATCAGGTGATGGCGGCTGTCGTGCTGGTCGACGGTGCCACGCTGACGCCCGCTGAATTCAGCGGGTTCCTGGCCGACCAGCCTGATCTTTCGCCCAAAGCCTGGCCGCGGCACGTGTGGATCACCGACAGTCTGCCGACCACCGCCACCAACAAAATCCTCAAACGCGAGCTCAGCGGACTCGGGGCCACCCCGCACGGCGGCACGCTGTGGACCAGGCCGGCCCGTGCGACCAGCTATGCCGTCGGCGAACGTGCCAGCTCAGCGGGGGTCGGCGGCGGCGGGTAGCCGCCTGAGCCTGATCCGCCGCGGTGGGAATGTGCGAGTGCACGCAGGCGTTTAGGGCCATAGCGGCTGACCTGGCATAATCAGCAGCCGAAGTTGCGGTTCCGGTTCACGTCCGACGATCAGCACCACAAGGCGACCCGGCGACCGCCTAACGAAGAGGACACCATGAAAGCTGACATTCATCCCGCCTACGGCGAGACCACCGTGGTCTGCGGTTGCGGCAACACCTTCCAGACCCGCAGCACCAAAGAAAGCGGCCACATCGTGGTCGAGGTCTGCTCGCAGTGCCACCCGTTCTACACCGGTAAGCAGAAGATTCTGGACAGCGGTGGCCGGGTCGCGCGCTTCGAGAAGCGCTACGGCAAGCGCAAGGCCGGCGCCGAGAAGGACGCTTCGGCCGACAAGTAGCTGGATCGACGCCCGATCTGTTGCGGACACCGCGCAGGCCGGGCGTCGTTTTGCGTTCAGGCGACTGGCAGTGCAGTCGAGGAGGTGAGCATGGCGCAGAGTGTGCAGACGATCGACGCTCTGGTGGCTGAACACGCCGCCCTCGAGCGTCAGCTGGCCGATCCCGAACTGCACAGCAATGCCGGCAACGCGCGCAAGGTCGGGCGTCGATTCGCCCAGCTGGCCCCGATCGTGGCGACGTACCGCCAGCTCACCGCGTCCCGCGACGATCTGGAGACTGCGCGCGAACTGGCAGTCGACGATGCGTCGTTCGCCGACGAGGTCATCGAGCTGGAAACCCGGGTCGATGAGTTGGAGACCAAGCTCAGCGACATGCTCGCGCCGCGAGACCCGCATGATGCCGACGACATCGTGCTCGAGGTGAAATCCGGTGAGGGCGGCGAAGAGTCGGCGCTTTTCGCCGCGGACCTGGCCAGGATGTACATCCGCTACGCCGAGCGGCATGGCTGGAATGTGACCGTACTGGACGAAACCACTTCGGATTTAGGTGGCTATAAGGACGCGACGCTGACGATCGCCAGCAAGGGCAACTCGGCCGACGGCGTGTGGTCGCGAATGAAGTTCGAGGGTGGGGTGCACCGGGTGCAACGCGTGCCGGTTACCGAATCCCAAGGCCGCGTGCATACTTCGGCGGCGGGCGTGCTGGTCTACCCGGAGCCCGACGAAGTGGCCGAGGTGCAGATCGACGAATCGGATCTGCGAATCGACGTCTACCGTTCCTCCGGTAAGGGTGGCCAAGGCGTCAACACCACCGATTCCGCGGTGCGAATCACCCACCTGCCCACCGGAATTGTCGTCACCTGTCAGAACGAGCGGTCGCAGCTGCAGAATAAGGCCCGCGCGATGCTGGTTCTCGCCGCCCGCCTGCAGGCATTGGCGGAGGAGCAGGCGTCGGCCGACGCGTCGGCGGACCGCGCCAGTCAGATCCGCACCGTGGACCGCAGCGAGCGCATCCGCACCTACAACTTCCCGGAGAACCGGATCACCGACCATCGCATCGGTTACAAGGCGCACAATCTCGATCAGCTACTCGATGGCGACCTCGACGCGTTGTTCGACGCACTGGCCGCGGCGGACAAGCAGTCTCGACTGCAGCAGCAGGCATGACAGTCCAGTTCGAGTTGCGGTCCGCGATCGACTCGGCGACAACGCAACTCGCTGACGCGGGCATCGACTCGGCACGCTTCGACGCCGAGGAACTGGCCGCGCACGTCGCTGGCACCGAGCGTGGGCGGCTGCCACTCGTCGACTCGCCGGACGACACGTTCTTCGACCGCTACCACGACGTGGTCGTGGCGCGGTCGCGCCGGGTTCCGTTGCAGCACCTCACCGGTGTCGCCGCGTTCGGACCGCTGACCCTGTCCGTCGGTCCCGGCGTGTTCATCCCGCGCCCGGAAACCGAGGCAATGCTGGAATGGGCCACGGCGCAATCTCTTCCGACCGCCCCGGTGATCGTCGATGTCTGCACAGGTTCGGGTGCGCTGGCGCTGGCGCTGGCACGGCACTGGCCGGACGCGCGGGTTGTGGGCATCGACGATTCTGATGCGGCGCTTGGTTATGCGCGGGTGAATTCCGCGGCCACCGCCGTGCAGTTGCTGCGCGCCGACATCACCAGTGCCGACGTGTTGCCCGAATTCGACGGGCTGGTCGACATGGTGGTCTCGAACCCGCCTTATGTGCCCGACGGGACAGTGCTGGAACCCGAAGTGCTCCAACATGATCCGGCGCACGCCGTGTTCGGGGGACCGGACGGCATGGCGGTGATCGACGCGATCGTCCCGCTCGCGGTGCGCTGGCTGCGCCCCGGCGGCTGGTTCGCCGTCGAGCACGACGACACCACATCGTCGCTGACATGTGAACGTCTGTGTAAAACAAGACTTTTCGACGGGATCGAGGCCCATGCCGACCTGACCGGACGGCCGAGGTTCGTGACGGCCCGCAGGGGGAGTGGCGAATGAGTGAGATGTTCGACTGTTCCGATCCCGATCAGCGTTCCCGTGGAATCGCGACGGCGGCCGGGGCTGTGAAAAACGGCGGTCTGGTTGTACTTCCGACAGACACCGTGTACGGCGTAGGAGCCGACGCCTTCGACAGCGCGGCGGTGGCCGCACTGTTGTCGGCCAAGGGCCGCGGGCGTGACATGCCAGTGCCGGTGCTGGTCGGCTCCTGGCACACCATCGACGGCCTCGCCATGTCGGTGTCCACAGCGATGCGCGATCTTGTGCGGGCATTCTGGCCCGGCGCGCTGAGCCTCGTGGTTCGGCAGGCGCCGTCGGTGCTGTGGGATCTCGGCGATGCCCGCGGCACGGTGATGCTTCGGATGCCGTTGCACCCGGTCGCCATTGAACTGCTGCGTGAGGTCGGACCGATGGCGGTCTCCAGCGCAAATGTCTCCGGCCGTCCGCCCGCCGTCGACGCCGAGAACGCCCGCGGGCAACTGGGTGACCTCATCGACGTCTACCTCGATGCCGGTCCGTCGGCGCAGCAGGCCGCCTCGACCATCCTCGACCTGACCGGAGCCGAACCACGCATCCTTCGATCCGGACCGGTCAGCGCCGAGCGGATCGCCGAGGTCCTCGGTGTGGACGGTGGGAGTTTGACCGGCTGATCGGCCGGGTCACCTCAGACCGATCTCAGGGCGGTGCAGTACGTTTCCGGGATGGTTAGCGGTGCCGACACCCTCGCCAGCGGTCTGCTCGCTCTGTCTGATCGTGGCGCCGGTGTCCCACTGCGTGAGCTCGCGCTCGTCGGGTTGACGGCCGCGATCATCACCTACTTCGCAACCGGACCGGTTCGCCTGCTGGCCACCCGATTCGGGGCGGTGGCCTACCCCCGCGAACGTGACGTGCACGTGACGCCCACGCCTCGGATGGGCGGGCTGGCCATGTACATCGGCGTCATCGCGGCCGTCTTTCTCGCATCTCAGCTACCCGCGCTCACGCGCGGTTTCGTCTACTCCTCGGGCATGCCCGCGGTGGTGGTGGCCGGCGCGTTGATCATGGGCATCGGTCTGATCGACGACCGGTGGGGCCTGGACGCGCTGACCAAGTTCGCCGGTCAGATCACCGCGGCCAGTGTGCTGGTCACTATGGGCGTGGCCTGGAGCGTCCTCTACATCCCGCTCGGCGGCGTCGGGACCATCGTGTTGGACCAGGCCTCGTCGATTCTGCTGACGCTGGCGCTGACCGTGTCGATCGTCAACGCAATGAATTTCGTCGACGGTCTCGACGGGCTGGCTGCGGGGCTGGGACTCATCACCGCGCTGGCGATCTGCATGTTTTCCGTCGGCCTGCTGCGTGACCACGGCGGCGACGTGCTGTTCTATCCGCCCGCGGTCATCTCGGTGGTGTTGGCCGGCGCGTGCCTGGGCTTTCTGCCGCACAACTTTCACCCGGCCAAGATCTTCATGGGAGATTCCGGTTCGATGCTGATCGGCCTGATGCTGGCGGCGGCGTCGACGACGGCGGCGGGACCGATTTCGCAGACCGCGTACGGCGCCCGCGATGTGTTTGCTCTGCTGTCGCCGTTCTTGTTGGTCGTGGCCGTCATGTTCGTGCCGATGCTCGATCTGCTGCTGGCGATCGTGCGACGAACCCGGGCGGGCCGCAGCGCGTTCAGCCCCGACAAGATGCATCTGCATCACCGGCTGCTGCAGATCGGTCATTCGCACCGGCGGGTCGTGCTGATCATCTATCTGTGGGTCGGCATCGTCGCTTTCGGCACGGCGAGCACGATCTTCTTCAACCCGCGTGATACCGCCGCGGTGATGCTAGGTGCAATCGCGATCGCGGCGGTCGCGACGTTGATTCCGCTGTTGCGCCGGCGCGACGAGGTCTACGACGAGGAGTAGTAGGCTCGTCGCCGGTATGATACGGTGCTGGTAGAACCCGAATTAACCTCGCGGGTTGCCGGCCACCGGCCAACGGATTTGCCTCCGATTGCGCCGACTTACGACCGACAAAGGGGAGTAGTCCCTTGGGTGATGCGAGTGCCTTGAAGGCGCTCCGATACGCTCAACGGGCCAAGCAACAATCGGCCCGGCAACTCCCCCCGAACGAGGACTGAGGTGCAGCAGTGACAACACCAGCGCAGGACGCGCCGTTGGTGTTCCCCTCCGTTGCTTTCCGGCCTGTTCGGCTGTTCGTCACGTCGCTCGTGCTGACTGCCGTGCGCGGTCGCTATCGCCGGTTTGCTCGGCCACCCGAAGGTGGGCCTGTTCTTCGGCGTGGGACTCCTGCTGGGTTTGCTCAACGCGCTCGGGGTGCAGCGTTCGGTGGCGTCGATCACCGCGGATGCGCACCCGTTGAAGAAGAAAATGGCGTTGAATTCGGCGACGCGGCTGATGGTCATCACCGTCGTCGGACTGACTCTCGCGTTCGTTTTCCGGCCGGCCGGGCTGGGCGTGGTGTTCGGGCTTGCGCTCTTCCAGGTATTGCTGGTTTTGACGACCGCCCTGCCGGTTATGAAGAAGCTGCGTACCGGGACGCCCGACGCGATCGAAGGGACAGGAAACAGCGATGACTGAGGCGTTTCTGGCCGACAGTGCCATCGAGGTCGGCGTTCACGACACCCACAACTGGTTCGGCTTGAATGTCAATGTCGACACCGTGGAGTCGACCGCACTCGCTGCGCTGATCGTCATCGGGCTGGCATTCTTCTTGCGTGCCAAGGTCACCTCGACCGGCGTTCCGGGTGGTGTGCAGCTGTTCTTCGAAGCGATCACCATCCAGATGCGTAACCAGATCGAGAGCGCCATCGGCATGCGCATCGCGCCCTTCGTATTGCCGCTCGCCGTAACGCTTTTCATCTTCATCCTGATCTCGAACTGGTTGTCGGTGTTGCCGTTGCAGTACTCCGACCACGGAAAAAACACCGAGTTGCTCTCGTCGGCCGCGGCGGACATCAACTATGTGCTCGCGCTGGCCCTCTTCGTGTTCGTCTGCTACCACGCGGCAGGGATCTGGCGCCGGGGCATCATCGGACACCCGATCGCGGTGCTCAAGGGTCACGTCGCCGTGCTTGCGCCGATCAACGTGGTGGAAGAGCTGGCCAAGCCGATCTCGCTGTCGCTCCGACTTTTCGGCAACATCTTCGCCGGCGGCATCCTGGTCGGCCTGATTGCGCTGTTCCCGCCGTACATCTTGTGGCTGCCCAACGCGATCTGGAAGACATTCGACTTGTTCGTCGGCGCGATTCAGGCGTTCATCTTCGCGCTGCTGACGATCTTGTACTTCAGTCAGTCGATGGAGTTGGAGGGGGAGCACGAGTAGTACCGCAGCAAAACCGCTAGCTCCCAGCATTAACTACGGACTTGGTAGACCGCTACCAAATATCAAGGAGGATAAGCAATGAACCCCACAATCGCTGCCGGCGCCCTCATCGGCGGCGGACTGATCCTGGCAGGTGGCGCGATCGGTGCCGGTATCGGTGACGGTGTCGCCGGTAACGCCCTGATCTCCGGCATTGCCCGGCAGCCCGAGGCGCAAGGCCGTCTGTTCACGCCGTTCTTCATCACGGTGGGTCTTGTCGAAGCCGCCTACTTCATCAACCTGGCCTTCATGGCGCTGTTCGTCTTCGCCACCCCGGTCAAGTAACAGCTGGGATGGGTGACATGAGCGCGTTGGTCTTGGCTTCCAGCCAGGCAGAGGGAGGCGGTAGCAACTTCCTCGTCCCTAACGGCACCTTCTTCGTCGTGCTGATCATCTTCTTGATCGTGCTCGGCGTGATCGGCACCTTTGTGGTTCCGCCGATCTCGAAGGTGCTGAAAGAGCGCGAAAACATGGTCACCAAGACGGCTGCTGACAACAAGCAATCGGCCGAACAGTTCGCTGCCGCAAAGGAAGACTTCGAGAAGGCGATGGCCGACGCTCGGGTCAAGGCTTCTGCGGCTCGCGACGAGGCTCGGGCGCAGGGCCGCAAGGTCGTCGAGGAAAAGCGCGGCGTTGCTGAGGAACAGGTTTCGGCGAAACTGCAGGATGCCAACGAGCAACTGAAGCGGGAAGGCGACGCCGTCGCGGCGGAACTTCGCGCGAAGGTGGACACGACCTCCACCACGTTGGCGAGCCGCATCGTCGGTGTCGACATCGCCACCTCAGTCACGGCCACGGGGTCGGGGCGGTAGGAGACATGTCAACATTCCTCGGACAGCTGGCCGGCTTCGCGCTGATCGTCCTGCTGATCTGGCGTTACGTGGTACCGCCGGTACGCAAGTTGATGGTGGACCGCCAGGATGCGGTGCGCAAAGAACTTGCGGATTCTGCGGCTGCCGCCGACCGGCTGGCCGAGGCCAGCCGCGCCCACAGCAAGGCCAAGGAAGACGCCCACGCCGAGGCGAAGCGGATCACCGAAGAGGCACAGGCAGACGCGAAACGCATCGCTGAGCAGTTAGCCGAACAGGCCGATAGCGATGTCGAGCGGATCGAGGCGCAAGGCGTCAAGCAGGTCGAGCTGGCCCGCGCACAGCTGATCCGCCAGCTGCGCCAAGATGTCGGTGCCGAATCCGTGCGGCGGGCAGGCGAATTGGTGCGTGGCTACGTTGCCGAACCGGCTCAGCAGGCGGCTACCGTGGACCGGTTTCTCGACGATCTCGACGCGATGGCACCTTCGGAGGCAGAGGTCGAGTATCCGATCGCGGCGAAGATGCGCTCGGCCAGCCGGGCCGGCGTTGGCGGATCTGTTGAAGCGATTGGTGAGGCAGCCGAAAACCTTGACGACAAGGGACTGACGACGCTCGCCGAAGAGCTGGCGGCGGCCGCGCGATGTTGATTCGTGAAACCGTCGTCACGCGATATCTCACGTTGCCGGCCGAGGACGCACGCCCAGAGTTCGGCTCATCGAGCGGTTGGTGTCGGACAAGGTAGGGGAGCCCGCGATGGACTTACTGCAAGAATGCCGTCGCCCAGCGTTGGTCGGCCCAATCCGATCTCGATCGATGCCGTTGAGCTGGTGTCGCAGCGGCAAGCATTGGTCCGAGCCGAGCGGGCCGGGCAGCTCGACGAAGTTGAAGAACAATTGTTCTGGTTCTCTCGCATACTCGACGCTCAGCCTCGGCTGGCCAGTCTTGCTCGGCGACATGCGGTGCCCGCCGACGCACCGAATTAAGTTGTTGCACAACGTGGTTAGCGGTGCAGCGGAGTGAGCACCGATGCGGTCACGGTTGACTTGCTCTCTAAGACGGTCGAATTTTGCGCGGGCAGTCGGCCGAAGACGCGGTGCTGGGTCTAGCCGGAGTGGCGGTGGCTCGCCGCGGCGAAGTGGTCGCGCAAGTCGAGCGCGGCGGCCGAACTCAGCGACGCCCAGCGCACTCGGCTGACCGAAGTGCTGAGCCGGATCTACGGCTGTCCAGTGACGGCGCAATGCACATCGACCCCGAACTGCTCGGCGGCTGGCCATTACCGGTCGGTGACGAGGTGATTGACGGGACACTTTCGTCTCGTCTCGCCGCGGCGCAAAGCCCAGCTACCGGACTGAAACACTAACAAACTCACACCAAATCGACAAGCAGGAAGAACGAAAAGCCATGGCAGAGTTGACGATCTCCGCTGAAGATATCCAAGGCGCGATCGAGGAATACGTCAGCTCCTTCACCTCCGACACCGCCCGTGAAGAGGTGGGCACGGTGGTCGATGCCGGAGACGGCATCGCACACGTCGAGGGCTTGCCATCGGTGATGACCCAAGAGCTGCTCGAGTTCTCCGGTGGCGTCCTGGGTGTAGCGCTGAACCTCGACGAGCACACCGTCGGCGCGGTGATCCTGGGTGACTTCGAGAAGCTCGAACAGGGCCAGCAGGTCAAGCGAACCGGCCAGGTGCTCTCCGTGCCGGTCGGCGATGCCTTCCTCGGCCGGGTCATCAATCCCCTCGGGCACCCGATCGACGGCCAGGGCGACATCGAACCGGAGACACAGCGCGCCTTGGAGATTCAGGCCCCGTCGGTGGTGCAGCGGCAAAGCGTGAGCGAGCCACTGCAGACCGGTATCAAGGCCATCGACGCGATGACCCCGATCGGCCGCGGCCAGCGCCAGCTGATCATCGGCGACCGCAAGACCGGCAAGACCGCCGTATGTGTGGACACCATCCTCAACCAGCGCCAGAACTGGGAATCCGGTGATCCGAAGAAGCAGGTGCGTTGCGTCTACGTGGCGATCGGCCAGAAGGGCACCACGATCGCTTCGGTCCGTCGCGCACTGGACGAAGGTGGCGCGATGGACTACACCACCATCGTCGCGGCGCCCGCGTCCGACGCCGCCGGGTTCAAATGGCTTGCGCCCTACACCGGTTCGGCGATCGCTCAGCACTGGATGTATGGCGGCAAGCACGTGCTGATCGTCTTCGACGACTTGAGCAAGCAGGCCGAGGCCTACCGTGCGATCTCCCTGCTGCTGCGCCGCCCGCCCGGCCGCGAGGCGTACCCCGGTGACGTCTTCTATCTGCACTCGCGGCTCCTGGAGCGCTGCGCGAAGCTGTCCGACGATCTCGGCGGCGGCTCACTGACCGGTCTGCCGGTGATCGAGACCAAGGCAAACGACATCTCGGCGTACATCCCGACCAACGTCATCTCGATCACCGACGGGCAGTGCTTCCTGGAGTCCGACCTGTTCAACCAGGGTGTGCGGCCGGCGATCAACGTCGGTGTGTCCGTGTCGCGTGTGGGTGGCGCCGCGCAGATCAAGGCGATGAAAGAGGTGGCCGGAAGTCTTCGCTTGGACCTGTCGCAGTTCCGCGAGTTGGAGTCGTTCGCGGCGTTCGCCTCAGACCTGGACGCCACATCGAAAGCACAGCTGGAGCGTGGCGAACGGTTGGTGGAGTTGCTCAAGCAGCCGCAGTACCGGCCGTCACCCGTTCAGGAGCAGGTGGTGTCGATCTTCCTCGGTACCGGTGGTCACCTGGACTCGGTTCCCGTCGAAGACGTCAGCCGATTCGAGGCCGAGTTCCTCGACCACATTCGGGCTTCGCACGAGGGGATCCTGTCCGACATACGGGAGTCCGGAAAGTTCAGCGAGGAAAACGAGAACAAGCTGACCGACGCGATCAAGGAATTCAAGAAGGGCTTCGCGGCCACCGGCGGTGGCTCGGTGGTGCCCGACGAGCACGTCGAACCGCTCGACGAAGACCAGGTTGCGAAAGAGTCGGTGCAGGTTCACAAGCCCGCGCCGCCGGAGCAGAAGAAGAAGAAGTAATCGAGAATGGCTGCCACACTTCGCGAACTGCGGGGTCGGATCCGTTCCGCCGGGTCGATCAAAAAGATCACCAAGGCCCAGGAAATGATCGCGACGTCGCGCATCGGCAAGGCGCAGGCCCGGCTGCAGGAGGCCCGGCCGTACTCCGACGAGCTCACCCGCGTGCTCACCACGCTCGCCCAGGAAGCCGCGCTGGACCATCCGTTGCTGGTCGAGCGCCCTGAGCCGAAACGGGCTGGCGTGCTGGTGGTTTCGTCTGACCGCGGCCTGTGCGGTGCGTACAACTCCAGCGCCTTCCGGCGGGCTGAGGAGCTCTTCTCGCTGCTGCGCGAGAGTGGCAAGACGCCCGTGCTCTACACCATCGGACGTAAAGCACTGGGCTACTACAGCTTTCGCCACTGGGACATCAGCGAGTCATGGACCGGTTTCTCGGAGCGACCCAGCTACGAGAACGCCGCGGAGGTGGCAGAGGCGTTGGTGACCGCCTTCACCAGAGGCTCCGAAGGCAGCGATGACTCCGAGGAGCCCGGAGTCGACGAGTTGCACGTCGTCTACACCGAGTTCAAAGGGATGATGTCGCAGTCGGCCGAAGCGCACCGCATCGCCCCGATGGTCGTGGAGTACGTCGAAGACGACAACGAACCCCGCACGTTGTACTCGTTCGAACCGGATGCGACGACACTGTTCGACGCGCTGCTGCCGCGTTACCTGGCCACCCGGATATATACGGCGCTGCTGCAGTCCGCTGCATCAGAATTGGCGTCACGCCAGCGGGCGATGAAATCGGCCAGCGACAACGCCGATGACCTCATCAAGTCACTCACGCTGGAAGCCAACCGTGAGCGGCAGGCTCAGATCACCCAGGAAATCAGCGAAATCGTCGGTGGCGCCAATGCGCTCGCCGACGCCAAATAGGCCCCATCAGGAAGCGAAGAGGATATGGCTGCTACCACCAAACAGGCTGAGAAGTCGACGAACTCGAAGGGCGGCGACACCAACGGCCGCGTGGTGCGGATCACCGGACCCGTCGTCGATGTCGAATTCCCGCGCGGCTCCATACCCGAGCTGTTCAACGCTCTGCACGCCAAGATCACATACAAGGACCTCGCGAAGACCTTGACGCTGGAGGTTGCCCAGCACCTCGGCGACAACCTGGTCCGCACCATCTCGATGCAGCCGACCGACGGACTGGTCCGCGGCGTCGAGGTGACCGACACCGGAAAAGCGATTTCCGTTCCGGTCGGCGACGGGGTCAAGGGCCACGTGTTCAACGCCTTGGGCGACTGCCTGGACGAGCCCGGCTACGGAGAAGACTTCGACCACTGGGGTATTCACCGCAAACCGCCGCCGTTCGACGAGCTGGAGCCCCGGACGGAGATGCTCGAGACCGGGCTGAAAGTCGTCGACCTGCTGACGCCCTACGTGCGTGGCGGCAAGATCGCGCTGTTCGGTGGTGCGGGTGTGGGCAAGACCGTTTTGATCCAGGAGATGATCAACCGCATCGCCCGAAACTTTGGTGGTACCTCGGTATTCGCCGGTGTGGGTGAGCGCACTCGTGAGGGCAACGACCTGTGGGTGGAGCTCGCGGACGCCGACGTGCTCAAGGACACTGCGCTGGTGTTCGGTCAGATGGACGAGCCGCCCGGCACTCGTATGCGGGTTGCGTTGTCGGCCTTGACGATGGCCGAGTACTTCCGCGACGAGCAGGGCCAGGACGTGCTGCTGTTCATCGACAACATCTTCCGGTTCACCCAGGCCGGATCCGAGGTGTCGACGCTGCTCGGCCGGATGCCCTCGGCGGTGGGCTACCAGCCCACTCTCGCCGACGAGATGGGTGAGCTCCAGGAGCGGATCACCTCGACCCGGGGTAAGTCCATCACCTCGATGCAGGCGGTGTACGTGCCCGCCGACGACTACACCGACCCGGCGCCGGCGACAACGTTCGCGCACCTGGACGCCACCACCGAGCTGTCGCGAAACGTGTTCTCCAAGGGCATCTTCCCTGCGGTCGACCCGCTGGCATCCAGCTCCACCATCTTGGACCCGGCGATCGTCGGCGACGAGCACTACCGGGTGGCGCAGGAAGTCATTCGAATCCTGCAGCGCTACAAGGACCTTCAGGACATCATCGCGATTCTGGGTATCGACGAGCTGTCTGAAGAGGACAAGCAGCAAGTGAACCGGGCGCGACGCATCGAGCGGTTCCTGTCGCAGAACATGATGGCGGCCGAGCAGTTCACCGGTCAGCCCGGTTCCACCGTGCCGCTCAAGGAGACCATCGAGGCCTTCGACAAGCTGACCAAGGGCGATTTCGACCATATTCCCGAGCAGGCATTCTTCCTCATCGGCGGTATCGACGACCTGGCCAAGAAAGCCGAAAGCTTCGGCGCCAAGCTGTGATGTGCTCGCCGGCGGCAAGGGTTGAGCGCGGAAGGACGGGTGTGAGATGGCCACGATGAACGTGGAGATCGTCGCCGTCGACCGGAAGATCTGGTCGGGCGAGGGTACGTTCCTCTTCACCCGCACCACCGTGGGGGAGATCGGTATTCTGCCGAGCCACATACCGTTGGTCGCACAACTGGTCGACGACGCCATGGTTCGCGTCGAGCGCGAGGGGGAGGACGACCTTCGAATCGCGGTGGACGGCGGGTTCCTGTCGGTCACCGAGGAGGGCGTCAGCATTCTCGCCGAGTCGGCGGAATTCGCCTCGGAGATCGACGAGTCCGCTGCCAAAGAGGATTCGCAATCCGACGATCCCCGCACTGCCGCCAGAGGTCGCGCCAGACTGCGTGCTGTCGGCGCGCTCGACTAGCGGGCCGTTTCGATGAGCACGCTCATGGTTGTCATGGCCGTGCTTGTCGCCCTGCTCGGCCTTGCCGTTGTCGCCCTGAGCTATCGGCTGTGGAAGCTGCGACAGGGCGGTACCGCAGCAATCATGCGGGACATACCCGCGGTGGGGGGTCACGGCTGGCGTCACGGCGTCATTCGTTACCGCGGTGGAGACGCCGCGTTCTACCGACTGTCCAGCGTTCGCCTGTGGCCGGACCGTCAGCTCAACAGGCGCGGTGTCGAGGTCGTTTCGCGACGGCCACCACGCGGCGACGAATTCGACATCATGACCGAAGAAATCGTCGTTCTCGAGTTGAGCGACACCACGCAGGACCGCAGGGCGGGTTACGAAATCGCCTTGGACCGAGGCGCATTGACGGCATTCCAGTCGTGGCTGGAGTCACGTCCTTCGCCGCGGGCGCGCCGCCGCGGCATCTGAGCCAAGCGTCTACTTCTCGGGCTGGTCGGTTCTGCCGCCGCCGGGTTGCCACAGCACATCGCCGTCGGGGTTGACCACCCGACACAAGATGAACAGCAAGTCCGACAACCGATTCAGATACTTCGCGGGTAGCGGGCTGACGTCGGACGGGTGCTGCGCGATGGCGTCCCAGGCCGAACGCTCCGCGCGCCGCACCACCGTCCGGGCAACGTGCAATAGTGCCGACAGCGCCGAACCACCGGGCAGCACAAACGAATTGAGTGGCGGCAGGTTCTCGTTGAACTGGTCACACCAGCCCTCGAGCCGGTCGATGTAGGGCTGGGTGATGCGGAGCGGCGGATACTTCGGGTTCTCCACGATCGGAGTCGAGAGGTCCGCGCCGGCGTCGAACAGGTCGTTCTGAATCTGCCTCAGCACGTCAGCGATCTGCTGTTCGGGATTTCCCAGCGCGATCGCGGTGCCGATTGCCGCGTTGGCCTCGTCGCAGTCGGCATATGCCACCAACCGCGGGTCGCTCTTGGAGACCCGCGAGAAGTCGCTCAACCCGGTGGTTCCGTCGTCGCCTGTCCGGGTATAGATGCGGGTCAAGTGCACTGCCATGACTAAAAACGTACCGCTCCGTGTGCCGTAGCCGACTGACAGGGCGATAGGGCTTCACTAAACTGGCCGCGTGGCTGAGCGATTCGTGGTGACCGGTGGCAGTCGGTTGTCGGGCGAAGTCGCTGTTGGGGGCGCCAAGAACAGCGTTCTGAAGTTGATGGCCGCGGCGCTGCTGGCCGAGGGCACCAGCACGATCACGAACTGCCCCGACATTCTCGATGTGCCGTTGATGGCCGAGGTGCTGCGAGGCCTGGGAGCCACGGTCGAACTTTCCGGCGCCACCGTGCGCATCACGTCGCCGGATGAGCCGAAATACGACGCCGACTTCGCCGCGGTCCGTCAGTTCCGGGCCTCGGTCTGCGTGCTCGGCCCACTGGTGGGGCGGTGCAAGCGGGCCAAAGTCGCACTGCCCGGCGGTGACGCCATCGGGTCCCGTCCACTGGATATGCACCAGGCCGGCCTGCGTCAGCTCGGGGCCGTCTGCAATATCGAGCACGGCTGCGTCGTTGCTCACGCAGATGCGCTGCACGGCGCGGAGATTCAGCTGGAGTTCCCGTCGGTCGGTGCGACCGAGAACATCTTGATGGCTGCGGTTTTGGCCGACGGCGTCACGACGATCCACAACGCCGCGCGCGAACCCGACGTGGTCGACCTCTGCACGATGCTGAACCAGATGGGCGCTCAGGTCGAAGGCGCCGGTTCGCCGACGATGACCATCACCGGGGTGCCGCGGCTCTACCCGACCGAGCATCGCGTGATCGGCGACCGAATCGTTGCTGCCACATGGGGCATCGCCGCGGCGATGACCCGCGGTGACATCACCGTGACCGGCGTCGACCCAGGGCATCTTCAGGTCGTGCTGCACAAGTTGCACGACGTCGGCGCCACGGTCACCCAGACGGATGACAGCTTCCGGGTGACCCAATATGAGCGGCCGAAGGCGGTCAACGTCGCGACGCTGCCGTATCCGGGTTTCCCGACGGACCTGCAGCCGATGGCGATCGGCTTGGCGGCGATCGCCGACGGCACGTCGATGATCACCGAAAACGTCTTCGAGGCGCGGTTCCGGTTTGTCGAGGAGATGATCCGGCTCGGCGCCGATGCCCGCACCGACGGGCACCATGCCGTGGTACGAGGCCTTCCCCAACTCTCGAGCGCTCCAGTGTGGTCCTCTGACATTCGGGCCGGCGCCGGACTGGTGCTAGCCGGACTGGTGGCCGACGGTGACACCGAGGTGCACGATGTCTTCCACATCGACCGGGGTTATCCGCTATTCGTCGAGAATTTGGTCAGTCTCGGCGCCGAGATCGAGCGCGTAGACTAGCTCAGATATTGCGTCGCAGGCCGACTCCGCGAGGAGCGGTTAGCGAAGTTGACGGTGTCCGTGCCGCGGAGTACAGTAGCAGGGTTGCCCAAAACGGGTGTTGTTTGAGAACTCAATAGTGTGTTTGGTGGTTTTGTTTTTGTTGTTGTTTTTTGGCCATGCTTCTCAGCTTCCCGTGTTGGGGGGTGTGGTTTTTTAGATGCCAGTTTTGGTGTCTTTTTGTTAGGTCAGATTTTCTCTGATTTGGATTCGCCTCCGCTTTGGTGGAGGGGTTTTTGTTTGGAGAGTTTGATCCTGGCTCAGGACGAACGCTGGCGGCGTGCTTAACACATGCAAGTCGAACGGAAAGGCCCTTTCGGGGGTACTCGAGTGGCGAACGGGTGAGTAACACGTGGGTGATCTGCCCTGCACTTTGGGATAAGCCTGGGAAACTGGGTCTAATACCGAATAGACCCGGCTGGTCGCATGGCCTGGTGGGGGAAAGCTTTTGCGGTGTGGGATGGGCCCGCGGCCTATCAGCTTGTTGGTGGGGTGATGGCCTACCAAGGCGACGACGGGTAGCCGGCCTGAGAGGGTGTCCGGCCACACTGGGACTGAGATACGGCCCAGACTCCTACGGGAGGCAGCAGTGGGGAATATTGCACAATGGGCGCAAGCCTGATGCAGCGACGCCGCGTGGGGGATGACGGCCTTCGGGTTGTAAACCTCTTTCACCATCGGCGAAGCCCAGAGCTTTTGTTTCCGGTGACGGTAGGTGGAGAAGAAGCACCGGCCAACTACGTGCCAGCAGCCGCGGTAATACGTAGGGTGCGAGCGTTGTCCGGAATTACTGGGCGTAAAGAGCTCGTAGGTGGTTTGTCGCGTTGTCCGTGAAATTCCCTGGCTTAACTGGGGGCGTGCGGGCGATACGGGCAGACTGGAGTACTGCAGGGGAGACTGGAATTCCTGGTGTAGCGGTGGAATGCGCAGATATCAGGAGGAACACCGGTGGCGAAGGCGGGTCTCTGGGCAGTAACTGACGCTGAGGAGCGAAAGCGTGGGGAGCGAACAGGATTAGATACCCTGGTAGTCCACGCCGTAAACGGTGGGTACTAGGTGTGGGTTTCCTTCCTTGGGATCCGTGCCGTAGCTAACGCATTAAGTACCCCGCCTGGGGAGTACGGCCGCAAGGCTAAAACTCAAAGGAATTGACGGGGGCCCGCACAAGCGGCGGAGCATGTGGATTAATTCGATGCAACGCGAAGAACCTTACCTGGGTTTGACATGCACAGGACGCCGGTAGAGATATCGGTTCCCTTGTGGCCTGTGTGCAGGTGGTGCATGGCTGTCGTCAGCTCGTGTCGTGAGATGTTGGGTTAAGTCCCGCAACGAGCGCAACCCTTGTCTCATGTTGCCAGCGCGTTATGGCGGGGACTCGTGAGAGACTGCCGGGGTCAACTCGGAGGAAGGTGGGGATGACGTCAAGTCATCATGCCCCTTATGTCCAGGGCTTCACACATGCTACAATGGCCGGTACAAAGGGCTGCGATGCCGTGAGGCTTAGCGAATCCTTGAAAGCCGGTCTCAGTTCGGATCGGGGTCTGCAACTCGACCCCGTGAAGTCGGAGTCGCTAGTAATCGCAGATCAGCAACGCTGCGGTGAATACGTTCCCGGGCCTTGTACACACCGCCCGTCACGTCATGAAAGTCGGTAACACCCGAAGCCAGTGGCCTAACCCTTGTGGGGGGAGCTGTCGAAGGTGGGATCGGCGATTGGGACGAAGTCGTAACAAGGTAGCCGTACCGGAAGGTGCGGCTGGATCACCTCCTTTCTAAGGAGCACCACGAAAAGAGTGAGGCATCAGGTCATGCTCGAGCCGTGAGGAGCCGGGCGTCTGTAGTGGGCGCCGGCTTGGTGCACAACAACATTCGGTCTCGTTTCGGGGACTAGCAGAATCTGCCGGCACACTATTGGGTCCTGAGACAACACCTCAGGTCTGAAGAGATTCAGTTCAGGTGGTGTCCCACCATTTTGGTGGTGGGGTGTGGTGTTTGGTAATTGGATAGTGGTTGCGAGCATCTAAGCAAAATTGCTGATTTGTAGCGTTTTTGTTTGAGTTGTTTTCTTGTGTTTGTAAGTGTTAAAGGGCGCATGGTGGATGCCTTGGCATCAGGAGCCGATGAAGGACGTGGGAGGCTGCGATATGCCTCGGGGAGCTGTCAACCGAGCGTGGATCCGAGGATGTCCGAATGGGGAAACCCGGCACGAGTGATGTCGTGTCACCCGTATCTGAATACATAGGGTGCGGGAGGGAACGCGGGGAAGTGAAACATCTCAGTACCCGTAGGAAAAGAAAACAAGTGTGATTCCGTTAGTAGTGGCGAGCGAACGCGGAGGATGGCTAAACCGTGCGCATGTGTAACCGGGTAGGGGTTGTGTGTGCGGGGTTGTGGGGATGATGCGTCTGGTTCTACTCAGCCGGAGAGCAGCAGTGTGTGGTTAGTCGAAGTGGCCTGGGATGGTCTGCCGTAGACGGTGAGAGCCCGGTAGGTGAAAACTGCATGCCTGTTTTGTGTCGTTACCCGAGTAGCAGCGGGCCCGTGGAATCTGCTGTGAATCTGCCGGGACCACCCGGTAAGCCTGAATACTTCCTGATGACCGATAGCGGATTAGTACCGTGAGGGAATGGTGAAAAGTACCCCGGGAGGGGAGTGAAAGAGTACCTGAAACCGTGTGCCTACAAGCCGTCAGAGCCCTCGACTTGTCGTGGGGTGATGGCGTGCCTTTTGAAGAATGAGCCTGCGAGTCAGGGACATGTCGCGAGGTTAACCCGTGTGGGGTAGCCGCAGCGAAAGCGAGTCTGAATAGGGCGTATCCACCCTTTGGGGTGGTGTAGTGGTGTGTTCTGGACCCGAAGCGGAGTGATCTACCCATGGCCAGGGTGAAGCGCGGGTAAGACCGCGTGGAGGCCCGAACCCACTTAGGTTGAAGACTGAGGGGATGAGTTGTGGGTAGGGGTGAAAGGCCAATCAAACTCCGTGATAGCTGGTTCTCCCCGAAATGCATTTAGGTGCAGCGTTACATGTTTCTTGCCGGAGGTAGAGCTACTGGATGGCCGATGGGCCCTACTAGGTTACTGACGTCAGCCAAACTCCGAATGCCGGTAAGTGAAAGTGTGGCAGTGAGACGGCGGGGGATAAGCTCCGTGCGTCGAGAGGGAAACAGCCCAGATCGCCGGCTAAGGCCCCTAAGCGTGTGCTAAGTGGAAAAGGATGTGCAGTCGCATAGACAACCAGGAGGTTGGCTTAGAAGCAGCCACCCTTGAAAGAGTGCGTAATAGCTCACTGGTCAAGTGATTGTGCGCCGATAATGTAGCGGGGCTCAAGCACACCGCCGAAGCCGCGGCAACGAGTAATCGTTGGGTAGGGGAGCGTCCTGCATCCAGTGAAGCCACCTAGTGATGGAGTGGTGGAGGGTGTGGGAGTGAGAATGCAGGCATGAGTAGCGATAAGGCAAGTGAGAACCTTGCCCGCCGAAAGACCAAGGGTTCCTGGGCCAGGCCAGTCCGCCCAGGGTGAGTCGGGACCTAAGGCGAGGCCGACAGGCGTAGTCGATGGACAACGGGTTGATATTCCCGTACCCGTGTGTGCGCGCCCGTGATGAATCCATTCTGCTAACCACCCAAATGGTGGCCGATCCGATCCCTTCGGGGGAAAAGACAGCCACCGGCTGCGTGGGACCCGGATGGGTAGTAGTCAAGCGATGGGGTGACGCAGGAAGGTAGCCGTACCAGTCAGTGGTAACACTGGGGCAAACCGGTAGGACGACATCTAGGTAAATCCGGATGTCACATGAGTCCGAGAGGTGATGCATAGCCGGATGAGGTGAATTCGGTGATCCTATGCTGCCAAGAAAAGCCTCTAGCGAGCACACACACGGCCCGTACCCCAAACCAACACAGGTGGTCAGGTAGAGAATACCAAGGCGTACGAGAGAACTATGGTTAAGGAACTCGGCAAAATACCCCCGTAACTTCGGGAGAAGGGGGGCCCACACACCGTCATGGCCCTCGCGGCCGGCAGCGGCAGTGGGTCGCAGAAACCAGTGAGAAGCGACTGTTTACTAAAAACACAGGTCCGTGCGAAGTCGCAAGACGATGTATACGGACTGACGCCTGCCCGGTGCTGGAAGGTTAAGAGGACCTGTCAACCCCCTCGGGGGTGAAGCGGAGAATTTAAGCCCCAGTAAACGGCGGTGGTAACTATAACCATCCTAAGGTAGCGAAATTCCTTGTCGGGTAAGTTCCGACCTGCACGAATGGCGTAACGACTTCTCAACTGTCTCAACCATAGACTCGGCGAAATTGCACTACGAGTAAAGATGCTCGTTACGCGCGGCAGGACGAAAAGACCCCGGGACCTTCACTACAACTTGGTATTGATGTTCGGTACGGTTTGTGTAGGATAGGTGGGAGACTGTGAAACAATTACGCCAGTAATTGCGGAGTCGTTGTTGAAATACCACTCTGATCGTATTGGACCTCTAACCTCGAACCGTATATCCGGTTCAGGAACAGTGCCTGGCGGGTAGTTTAACTGGGGCGGTTGCCTCCTAAAATGTAACGGAGGCGCCCAAAGGTTCCCTCAACCTGGACGGCAATCAGGTGGCGAGTGCAAGTGCACAAGGGAGCTTGACTGCAAGACTGACACGTCAAGCAGGGACGAAAGTCGGGACTAGTGATCCGGCACCCCCGAGTGGAAGGGGTGTCGCTCAACGGATAAAAGGTACCCCGGGGATAACAGGCTGATCTTCCCCAAGAGTCCATATCGACGGGATGGTTTGGCACCTCGATGTCGGCTCGTCGCATCCTGGGGCTGGAGCAGGTCCCAAGGGTTGGGCTGTTCGCCCATTAAAGCGGCACGCGAGCTGGGTTTAGAACGTCGTGAGACAGTTCGGTCTCTATCCGCCGCGCGCGTCAGAAGCTTGAGGAAACCTGTCCCTAGTACGAGAGGACCGGGACGGACGAACCTCTGGTCCACCAGTTGTCCCACCAGGGGCACCGCTGGATAGCCACGTTCGGACAGGATAACCGCTGAAAGCATCTAAGCGGGAAACCTTCTCCAAGACCAGGCTTCTCACCCATTCAAGTGGGATAAGGCCCCCCGCAGACCACGGGATCAATAGACCAGACCTACAAACCCCGCAAGGGGCGCAGGGAACTGGCACTAACCGGCCGAAAACTTACACACACGCAACCACGAATTCCAGCAACCACAACGCCGCACCCCACCACCAATACATTTAAATAAAGTTACGGCGGTCACAGCGACAGGGAAACGCCCGGACCCATCCCGAACCCGGAAGCTAAGCCTGCCAGCGCCGATGATACTACCCACCCGGGTGGAAAAGTAGGACACCGCCGAACACAACCACAAAAGCCCCGTGCCCCCCAATTACAATTGGGGGGCACGGGCATTTTATATTGCAAGCTGCTTTTATGGCCGAATGGCTTTTTAGTGGCGCCATAATTCGTCATATCACCGCATCGGTGTTTCGCATCTCCTCGATGGCCGCATCACGTCTGCGCCAGCCGGCGGTTCCGCCGAAATCCGCGATCATCTCACCGCGGTCTCAGAAGTCGCGGTAGCGCAACGCTCAGGTTGCAAATGGTTATCGTTCCGTGTTGTAAATGTGATAAAAGAGCCCTACCGTTACCCAAGTGATACCTGTGCTCTATGGGGCGCAGGCCGCTGAGGAGGGGAAGCCCACGATGACGGTAGTAAGCGGAGCGGGTCGAATGCGCCGCCCGACGAGGGGACGGGCGAGCGCAGATGACCGCCGGGCCATAGAAGCAGTTGCCGTACGGATGTCCACGAGGGCACTGCGGCCCGTCCTCGTCACGATGGCGGTCTTCGCCGCGGCAATGGGCGCCAGCCCCCATGCCCACGCGGATTCGGTGGGCGACGCCATGGCGCCGGTGCTCAACAGCGCTGGCATCGGCAACAACGGTCCAGTCAGCGGCACGATTGCGCAGGTTGGGCAATCCATCTGCCCCATGCTGGTCGAGCCTGGCAGTGGCCTAGCCAGCAGCGCGGCTCAGATCAGCGGCAACGGCGGACTCGCTCCGCCGCTTGCCGGCTTCCTGGTCGGGATGGCGATTCAGTCTCAGTGCCCGTCCTTCATGACCTCGGTCGCTAACGGCAACATGCCTTTCCCGATCCCCGGGGCCGCGCCGACGGGCCTCCCGTTCGGCCCACCAGCGCCGTCGCCCTTGCAGCTGCCAGGTATCAGCCCCGGCGGCGGACTACCTGGGTTCTAGCGGTCTGGCTCAATCGAAGAGGGTCAGTGTCGCGGACGTCCGTGATCGCTCCATATCGAGCAGCCACCGTTTTCGATTGAGCCCGCCACCATATCCGGTGAGGCTTCCGCTCGCACCGATCACCCGATGGCACGGGACGATGATCGCAATCGGGTTGTGCCCGTTGGCCAATCCGACTGCGCGGGCCGCGCCGGCCGCGCCGACCTGTTCCGCGATCTGCCCGTACGATCTGGTCTCGCCGTACGGAATCGTCAGCAGCGCCTGCCAGACCCGGCGCTGAAATTCGCTGCCAGCCAGATCCAATTCGAGTTCGAAGTCGCTGCGTTCACCGGCGAAGTAGGCCTCCAGTTGCTCGACTACCTGCGGGAGGGCCTGCGCGTTGGGCACCCAATCCGACCGGTTCGGCTCGTAG
Organism: uncultured Actinomycetota bacterium; assembly: GCA_963741555.1. Classification (GTDB taxonomy): domain Bacteria; phylum Actinomycetota; class Actinomycetes; order Mycobacteriales; family Mycobacteriaceae; genus Mycobacterium. The sequence continues at coordinate 158,427 of CAVUIH010000015.1, forward strand.
GTCTGATTCAGCATGCGCAAGTGGGTGAGCACGGTGCCCCGGCCGGCCAACGCCAGCGGCCCGATCGGACTGTCTACGGTGCGGAACTGCATCATGCGGCCTCCTTGGGTGGCCAGTGGTTCACCGCGTGGTCTAACGTCGTCCAGAGATGCTGTGTGGCGTAGGACCGCCACGGCCGCCAACGGCCGCTTCGCGAAGTCAGTGCCCGTTGCTCAGTCGGTAAGCCCAATTCTTTTGCCGCCAAGCGTAATCCGAGATCACTGGCAGGAAAAGCATCAGGGTCACCGAGACCGCGCATGGCGATCACTTCCGCGGTCCACGGTCCAATACCGGGCACAGCCAGCAATTGGCTGCGAGCAGCGCCCCAATCGCAGCCGGTGATCCAGCACGACGCTGCCGTCGGCGAGCCTCGCGATGAGTGCGGTGACGGTGCGACGGCGCGCCTGCGGGACGGCCAAGTGGTCCGCGTCGATCTCGCCGAGCTGCTCGACGGACGGAAACGTGTGCGTGAGTCCGCCGTCGGCGTCGAGAACTGGCTCGCCATATGCGGCGACCAACCGGCCGGCATGCGTCCGCGCGGCCTTGATCGACACCTGCTGGCCCAGCACTGTCCGAACGGCGAGCTCGGCCTCGTCGACGGTGCGCGGTATGCGCTGCCCGGGTGCCTTGGTTATCACCGCGGCCAGCGCTGCGTCGGAACCCAATACATCGATCACCGCATCTGGATCGGCGTCGAGGTCCAGCAGCCGACGGCATCGCGCGATGGCCGACGTCAGGTCGCGGAAGTCGTCGAGCACAAGCGTGCAACGGACATGGTCGGGCGCCGGCGTCAGGCTGGCGATGCCCTTGCCGAACGGCAGCCGCAACGTGCGGCGGTAGGCCCCGTCGCGCACCTCTTCGCATCCCGGCACCACGCTGGCGGCGAGATGGCCGAATATCCCTTCGTAAGCAAACGGAATCCGTACCGGTAGGCGGAGCGATACCGTCCCCGGTGACGTGGTGTCGGGGCCAGGCCGTCCGGTCGCGCGTCTGCGCAACTCGGTCGGCGTGCTGTCGTATACCACCCGTAGTGTGCCGTTGAATTGACGGATGCTGGAAAAGCCTGCGGCATAAGCGATGTCACTGAGCGGCAGCGCTGTTGTCTCGATCAACACCCGCGCCGTCTGGGCGCGCTGAGCGCGAGCCAGCGCGAGTGGTCCGGCGCCGGTCTCTGCTTGCAGCAGTCGCTGAAGCTGCCGGGTGGTGTAACCGAGGTGGGCGGCCAGGCCCTGCACGCCTTCGCGGTCAACCGTGCCATCGGCGATCAGCCGCATCGCCCGCGCGACGAGGTCACCGCGAACGTTCCATTCCGGCGATCCCGGCGACGCGTCCGGACGACAGCGCTTGCATGCCCGGAATCCGGCGCTTTGTGCGGCCGCCGAGGTGGGAAAGAATCGCACGTTGCGGGCGAACGGCGGCCGGACCGGGCAACTGGGCCGGCAATAGATTCCGGTGGTCAGTACTGCGGTGACGAACCAGCCGTCGAACCGAGCGTCCTTGGATTGCACGGCTCGGTAGCAGCGGTCGAAATCTTCGTACACGGCTCGACAGTTACACCCCGCCACCGACATTTCTAGCGGAAAAGCGACATCTAGTGGTCGCTGACCGCCGATCAGTCGGAAGGCGGAACCGCCCGCGCCGTCCGGACGCGAGTGAAGGCAGCGAAGTGTCGGGTACGCAGAGTGTCTTCGTTGAGATCGTGGAGCCGGGCCGGAAGAAGGTCGTCCATCACCAGATGACCGCGTTCGGCGCCGTCTGGCGATACCACCAGCAACGGCCGCCCGCGGCTTCAGCGAGAACATTCGCCGCGTGCCGCAACGTGTCGCGCGTGCCGACCGTGCCGCCCATCGAGACACCCGGTGGTTGGGGGCGCATCACCTCTTCGACGAAGAAGGCTTCCAGTGGGTCGGTGGTGTAGTCACACGTCAGGTGCAGTCCACGCCGCGCGATCTTCTCGGTGAGAATCGAGCGGTCGAGTTTCAGCACCGATACGCCGTAGGCGGTGATCGACGCGATGATCAGCGGGAACAACGCGGGCCAGGCGTGAGTGAGTTCGAGGGTGAACACGATTCCGGTCAGAGGCGCGCGCATCGCGCCGCCGACCACGGCGGCCAAGCCCAGAAGCGCCCAGAATCCCGGGAACACGGTCGGGAACCATTGTCCGACAAAGGCTCCGAGCGCACCACCGATCATGAACAATGGCGCTAATACGCCACCTGAAGTCCCCGAACCCAGTGACAGCGACCAGATTGCCGTTTTCACGATGAGAATCCCGACGATCAGCGACAAGGTGGCGCGGCCGGTCAGCAGCTCACCGATGACGTCGTAGCCGACACCCAGGGCACGGGGCTGAATCAACCCGCCGAGCCCGATCACGGCTCCTCCGATCGCGGGCCACCACATCCAGTGAAATGGCAGCCGCGAGAACACGTCTTCGGACAGATAGACCAACCGGGTGGCCACGATGGCGATCGCCGCTCCGCACACACCGGTGACGAACGCCAACAGGTCGATGTTCCAAGGGATTTGGGTGGCGTGCACGGTCACCGGGAATACCGGGTCGCCGCCGAGGATGAATTGGCGCACCACTGTTGCGACGGCGACGGCGGCCGTGACCGGAACGGTGCTGCGGGGGCGCCACTCGAACAGCAAGAGCTCGACCGCCAGCAGAATGGATGCCAGCGGAGAGTTGAAGGTCGCCGCCATTCCGCCGGCGGCGCCGGACACCAGCAGGATCTTGCGCTCGTCGGCGGTCAGGTGCAGATGCTGGGCGAGGATCGAACCGAGCGCGCCGCCCGTCATGATGATCGGGCCCTCGGCGCCGAACGGTCCACCTGTCCCGATGCTGATCGCCGCCGAAATAGGTTTGAGTACAGCAACTTTCGGATCGACTCGGCTGCCTTGGGTAAGAATGGCCTCGATCGCCTCAGGCATGCCGTGACCGCGAATCTTCTCCGATCCGAGCCGTGCCATCACACCGATCACCAGCCCGCCGGCGATGGGCGCACCCAGCACCAGCCACCACGGATGATGGTGAGCTCCCGGTGCCACCAGGTCGACGGCCCAACGCTGGTAGAAGACGAGGTTGGTAACCAGCCCGATGAGTCGAAGCAGACACCACGCCGCGCCTGCCGAGAGCGCGCCGACGGGCAGCGCGAGCGCCACGATGATCAGCATCCGCCGATCGACCACGAAATCGGCCAGCCGGGTGCTCACGATCGGACGTCGAGGGGGTCGATCACGCTGGCAGTATTGCGCACCCTACCTGTGAATTTTCTGCAAGGCCCTTGTGGTATCGGAATCCGCCGCTTACTGGCCAGGCAGGAGTTCGTCGTAAGGCGATGTGTGCCAGGAGGCTTCACGAACCTGATGCCGCACCAGACATGGTCGAGGAACTATGGGTGCGCAACCTCGCCTTCGCTCACGCGATAATGGGGCAGGCGTTGCGTGCCAGCGCCCCCAGGAGGCGGGAACCGAGATCGACGACCCGGAAGCGATCAGCGCGGTTCTACTCGCCGGACCGAGTTATATGCCGATCATGGAGGTCCTGCTCGGCCGCCCGCCCGGTGACATCGATCCTGACCGTTTCCGAGACGCCTGGCTTCGACTCGGCCGCGCGGTCTTCACGCACGGGGTGCCTGACTACACCGGCGTCGCCAATTGCGTGGGCTGGTCATGACCGCGCAGCGTCACGGTGTCACCCAATGACCACTGGGACTGCTCGTCGTCGCTCGCGGCATTGATGGTGTCCGACGATGCCAACAGCCGGCTTGGCTCTTTTTTCGCCAGCTCGCACAGCCGGGCCGCCTCGTTGACCGGCCCGCCGATCACCGTGTATTCGAATCGCTCCTTTGCGCCGACGTTCCCGGCGACGGCCTTTCCGGCGGTGACCCCGATGCCGGCCTTGCACTCGGGCACTTCGCTGTCGAGACGACGGGCGATGGCGCGCGCGGCGCCGAGGGCCTGGTCTTCCGGTCGGTCGAGATGATTGGGCGCACCGAACACCGCCAGCACGGCGTCACCCTCGAATTTGTTGACCAGTCCGTGGTGGCGGTCCACCTCTTCGACGATCACCGCGAAGAACCTGTTGAGCAGCTGCACGACCTCGGCGGCCGGCCGGCTTGTCACCAGCTGCGTCGAGCCGACGATATCGATGAAAACCACTGCGACATGGCGCTCTTCGCCACCGAGTTGCGGCATGTCCCGCTCCGCGGCGGCGGCGACTTCGCGTCCCACGTGACGCCCGAACAGGTCGCGCACGCGCTCCCGCTCGCGCAAGCCGTCGACCATGGAGTTGAACCCACGCTGTAGCTCGCCGAGCTCGGTGCCGTCGAACACCACCAGGTCGCCGCGCAGATCACCTTCCTCGACACGTCTGAGCGCTGCGCGCACCACCCGCACCGGCGTCGCCGTCAACCAGGCCAGAATCCACATCAGCACGAAGCCGACGATCAGTGCGGCAGTTGATATCACCAGCACCGCTACCGCGAACTGGGTCCTGCTGAGATTGCCCAGCGCCAGGACGAAAAGCGCGGTGATCGCGATGCCCAGAACCGGAACGCCGGAGCCAAGGAGCCAGACGGTCAGCGTCCTGCCCATGATGCCGGGCGCCAACCGGCGCGGTGCGCGGCCCGCCTCGAGTGCCTGGGCGGCGACGGGGCGCAGCGCGAACTCGGTGAGAAGGTACGACGCGGTGGAGACCAGGATGCCGCAGATGCTCACGCAGAAACCCACGATCGGGATGAACACGCTGTTCGCGAGCCCCCAGAGCGTGGTCAACAGCACGGCGCCGATGCCCCACAGGACCAGGACGCCCAACGCCAACCAATACGGAGCCAGGAACGCACTGCGTTCGTCGTCCAGGCTGGGCTCGCGCTCTTCGATCGCCCAGCGCAATGCGCCGATGGTCCTGTGGGTGATCCACGCTGTCCCGAGAGCGAGCGCGACGGCGCAATACACCGGTACGACGATGAAGGCGATCCACAGCGGCGCGTCGCTGAAGATGCTCGGCTTCGGGAAGGCGACGGTCAGCAGCAGCGTCGCGACCCCGATTCCGATCAGATTTGTCGCGAGGATGAAGACCGTGATGATGAGCTGAATGCGGACGCGCCGGCGAGCCTGATTTTCCGACGGCGGTCCGAGCAGCCACGACCCGTACGCCGGGGTTTCCGACAACCGACCGCTCTGTTGCGTCACCCGCTCCAGCAGTCGCCCCAGCCGTTGCGCGGTTGTTCGCTTCGCCATCATGGTGGCGTCAGCCTAATTGCTCGCACGCCTCGCGCTTAAGGTGTGTTGCGTGCGCCTCGTCATCGCCCGCTGCACCGTGGACTACGTCGGACGACTCACCGCTCATCTGCCCTCGGCCCGCCGGTTACTGCTGTTCAAGGCCGACGGTTCAGTGAGCGTGCACGCCGACGATCGTGCCTACAAGCCGCTGAACTGGATGAGCCCGCCATGCTGGTTCGCCGAAGAGCCCGGCGGCGACGTGCCGGTGTGGGTCGTGCAGAACAAGGCCGGCGAACAGTTGCGCATCACCGTCGAGGACATCGAACATGACTCGAGCCACGAGCTGGGGCTCGATCCGGGGCTGGTCAAGGACGGCGTCGAAGCCCACCTGCAGGTATTGCTCGCCGAGCATGTGGAGCTGCTCGGCGCCGGCTACACGCTGGTGCGCCGCGAGTACATGACGCCGATCGGGCCGGTCGACCTGTTGTGCCGCGACGACCAGGGCCGCTCGGTCGCGGTCGAGATCAAGCGGCGCGGGGAGATCGACGGGGTCGAACAGCTCACCCGGTATCTGGAGTTGCTCAACCGGGACAGTCTGCTGGCGCCAGTGAGTGGGGTGTTTGCCGCGCAGCAGATTAAGCCGCAGGCGAGAACTTTAGCCGTCGATCGTGGAATCCGTTGTCTGACATTGGATTACGACAAGATGCGCGGCATGGACTCCGATGAGTTCCGACTGTTCTGAGTTGACTCACTAGACTGCCGTCATGGCTCGACGCCGTACGCCGCCGCGTCGGCAGCACGCCGCCCGCCCCGCGCCGGGTGGAGACCGGGCCGGACGGCTACGAGTACGAAGTCCGGCACGTCGCAGGCGCCCGTGCGGTCAAGGTCTACCGCTGCCCTGGTTGCGATCACGAAATACGTTCGGGCACAGCCCATGTGGTGGTGTGGCTGGCGGATTTCGGCGAGGTCGCCGTCGACGACCGGCGGCACTGGCACACGCCGTGTTGGGCCAACCGGGCGACCCGCTGGCCGACCCGAAAGTGGAGCTAGTCCTCTGAATCGTCGGCGGGTTCGACCAGCTCGATCAGCACGCCGCCGGCGTCTTTGGGGTGGATGAAGTTGATCCGGGAGTTCGCTGTGCCGCGCCGGGGCGCCTCGTAGAGCAGCCGGATGCCCTGTTCGCGCAGGCGCTCGCTGAGGATGTCGAGATCACTGACCCGGTACGCCAACTGCTGGATGCCGGGACCACGCTTGTCCAGGAATTTCGCGATCGCCGACGAGTCGTCGATCGGGGCCATCAGCTGAACCTGCGCGCTGCCCACCGCGGCGCCGCGCACCGACAGCATCGCCTCGCGAATACCCTGATCGTCGTTGACTTCCTCATGCAAGACGATCATGCCGAGGTGGTCGTGGTACCACGCGATCGCCGCGTCGAGGTCGGGGACCGCGAGGCCGACATGGTCGACTGCCGTCACCAGAGCGGTGCTGAGGACTCGACGGGTGTCAACTTGATCGGTGGTCATCACGTAACGGTAACCTGACGGGAAAGAATCCGCTTCTCCCGATCTTCTCGATCGGCTGTTGAACCCCGCTCTGGAGGTAGTCATGACGACATCGGTGATCGTTGCTGGAGCACGGACGCCCGTCGGCAAGCTTATGGGCTCGCTCAAGGACTTCAGCGCCAGCGATCTCGGTGCCGTCGCAATCAAGGGCGCGCTGGAGAAAGCCAACGTGCCTGCTTCGCTGGTCGAGTACGTGATCATGGGCCAGGTCCTGACCGCAGGGGCCGGCCAGATGCCCGCGCGCCAGTCGGCCGTCGCGGCAGGCATCGGCTGGGACGTGCCGTCGCTGACCATCAATAAGATGTGTCTGTCCGGCATCGACGCCATCGCCCTGGCTGACCAGCTCATTCGGGCCGGCGAATTCGACGTGGTGGTGGCGGGCGGCCAGGAGTCGATGACCAAAGCTCCGCACCTGCTGATCGACAGCCGGGCCGGCTACAAGTACGGCGACGTCACGGTGCGCGACCACATGGCCTACGACGGCCTGCATGACGTGTTCACCGACCAGCCGATGGGCGCGCTCACCGAGCAGCGCAACGACGTCGACAAGTTCACCCGGCTGCAGCAGGACGAGTTCGCGGCGCGCTCGCACCAGAAGGCCGCCGCGGCGTGGAAAGACGGCGTGTTCGCCGACGAGGTGGTGCCGGTCAGCATCCCGCAGCGCAAGGGCGATCCGCTGCAGTTCAGCGAGGACGAGGGCATTCGGGCGAACACCACGGCCGAATCGCTGGCCGGCCTCAAGCCTGCGTTCCGCAAGGACGGCACCATCACCGCCGGCTCGGCGTCGCAGATCTCCGACGGCGCGGCAGCGGTCGTCGTGATGAACAAGGACAAGGCCGTCGAGCTGGGATTGACCTGGCTGGTCGAGATCGGCGCGCACGGCGTGGTGGCCGGCCCGGATTCGACGCTGCAGTCGCAACCGGCCAACGCGATCAAGAAGGCGCTCGGCCGTGAAGGCATCTCCGTCGACCAACTCGACGTGGTGGAGATCAACGAGGCGTTCTCAGCGGTCGCGTTGGCCTCGACGCAGGAACTCGGCATCGACCCCGAGATCGTCAACGTCAACGGCGGCGCCATCGCGATCGGGCACCCGATCGGCATGTCCGGCGCCCGGATCACCCTGCACGTCGCGCTCGAGCTGGCGCGCCGGGGTTCCGGTTACGGCGTTGCTGCGCTGTGCGGAGCGGGTGGTCAGGGCGACGCGCTGATCCTGCGCGCTGGCTAGTTACCGGCCAGTACGGTTATTTGTTGACGTATTCGTCGCCGCACCGAGAAGTTTGCTGGCGTCGCAGTTGCGCCAGCTCCTCGACTGCTGATGTGACTTTGGTCATACGGCCTCCTGAACCGGGTGAGACACGATCTGCCGACCCGTGCCAGACTTGACCGCGTGAGCCGTCCTCGACCTCCGATCGGGCCCGCGTTGGCCGGAGCGGTCGACCTGTCCGCCCTCAAGCAACCTCCTCCCGCCAGCAGTGATGTCGCCGGCGACGGGTCGGCCGCGTCCGCCGGCGTCGAGGTCAACGAAACCAACTTCGAAGAAGAAGTACTGCTGCGCTCCAACCAGGTGCCGGTAGTGGTTCTGCTGTGGTCGCCGCGCAGTGATGTGTGTCTGCAGCTGGCCGACATCTTGTCCGGCCTGGCCGCCGCCGACAACGGCAAGTGGTCGTTGGCCAGCGTCAACGTCGATGTCGCTCCGCGGGTAGCGCAGATCTTCGGCGTCGAGGTGGTGCCCACCGTGGTGGCATTGGCTGCCGGACAACCGCTTTCGAGCTTTCAGGGCATGCAGCCCCCCGAGCAGTTGCGGCGCTGGGTGGACTCGCTGCTGTCGGCTACCGTCGGAAAGCTCGGTGGTGCAACCGATTCCGATGAGCCAGAGGAAGTCGATCCCCAGCTTGCACAGGCTCGTCAGCAACTCGAGGACAATGACCTCGGTGCGGCGCTCGACTCGTATCAGGCCATCCTGGACGGCAACCCGAACCACGAAGAAGCCAAGGGCGCGGTGCGCCAGATCGCCTTCCTGATGCGCGCGACCGCACACGGGCCCGAAGCGGTCGCGGCCGCCGACGCTGCGCCAGATGACATCGAGGCTGCATTCGCCGCCGCCGACGTGCAGTTGCTCAGCCAAGACGTGAGTGGTGCATTCGACCGCCTCGTCGCGTTGGTGAAGCGGACGTCCGGTGACGATCGGACATCGGTGCGCACGCGGCTGATCGAGCTGTTCGAACTCTTCGATCCCGCCGACCCGGATGTCATCGCGGGCCGGCGCAACCTGGCAAACGCGCTGTATTAATCGATCATTCGGGTGCCAGCCATAGCGCCGACATGGGCGGCAGGGCGAGCACCGCTGACGCCGGACGGCCGTGCCACGGGTCGTCGGTCGCGTCGACGCCACCGAGGTTACCGATCCCGGTGCCGTTGTAGCCGGTGGCATCGGTGTTGAGCACCTCGCGCCACCGCCCGGCGCGGGGCAGGCCGAGGCGGTATCCGCTGTGTTCGGCGCCGGCGAAATTGAATACACACGCCAGCACGGAACCGTCGCTGCCGTACCGCAGGAAACTCAGCACATTGTTCGCCGAGTCGTTGGCATCGATCCAGGAATAGCCCTCGGGCTTGATGTCCTGGCTCCACAGCGCCGCGTGGCCGCGGTAGATCGCGTTCAGGTCGTGCACCAAACGCGTGACGCCAGTGGAGAAGCTGTTCTCGTCGAGTTGGAACCAGTCGACGCCGCGTTCCTCCGACCATTCGGCGCGCTGCCCGAATTCCTGACCCATGAACAGCAACTGCTTACCGGGGTGCGCCCACTGGTAGGCCAGCAGGCTGCGCAGCCCCGCCGCCTTCGCATGATCGTCGCCAGGCATGCGTCCCCACAGCGTGCCCTTGCCGTGCACGACCTCGTCGTGGCTGATCGGTAGCACGAAGTTCTCGCTGAACGCATACAGCATCGAGAAGGTGATCGCGTGATGGTGATAGCTGCGGTAGATCGGGTCGCGGCCGATGTAGTCCAGGGTGTCGTGCATCCAGCCCATGTTCCACTTCATCGAAAAGCCCAGTCCACCAACGTTGGTCGGTCGCGTGACACCCGGCCACGACGTCGATTCCTCGGCGATCGTGACGATCCCGGGCGCGGCTTTATGGGCGGTCGCATTCATCTCCTGCAGGAACTGCACCGCCTCCAGGTTTTCCCGGCCACCGTAGATGTTCGGCGTCCAACCGCCCACCGGCCGCGAATAGTCGAGGTAGAGCATCGACGCGACGGCATCGACCCGCAGGCCGTCGATGTGGAACTCTTCCAGCCAGTACAGCGCATTGGCCACCAGGAAATTACGCACCTCGGAACGGCCGAAGTCGAATACGTAAGTACCCCAGTCCAGTTGCTCACCGCGTTTGGGGTCGGAATGCTCGTAGAGCGGGGTGCCGTCGAAGCGGCCAAGCGCCCACGCATCCTTGGGGAAGTGGGCGGGAACCCAGTCCACGATGACACCGATGCCGGCTTGGTGCAGCGCGTCGACGAGCGCCCGGAAGTCGTCGGGCGTGCCGAACCGCGATGTCGGCGCGTAGTACGAGGTGACCTGATATCCCCAGGATCCACCGAACGGGTGCTCGGCAACAGGTAACAGCTCGACGTGAGTAAATCCCTGTGCCAGAACGTAATCCGTCAGCTCCCGGGCGAGATCGCGATAGGACAGGCCTGGTCGCCACGAGCCGAGATGGACCTCGTAGGTGCTCATCGGCTCGAAGACCGGATTGCGCTTGGCGCGCTCAGTCATCCAGGCGTCGTCGCTCCAGTGGTAGTCGCTCACGGTCACCCGCGACGCGGTGTGCGGAGGCACCTCGGTGCCGAACGCCATCGGATCGGCCCGGTCGGTGACGGAGCCGTCGGCGCCGTGCACCCGGAACTTGTACAGGCCGTCGCTCGGGAAGCCGGGCCAGAACAACTCCCACACACCCGATGAGCCCAGCATCCGCAGCGGGGCATCGTTGCCGGTCCAGCCGTTGAACTCGCCGATCAGGCTGACGCCCTTGGCATTCGGCGCCCACACCGCGAACGACACGCCTTCGACCTTGCCGTCGGCGGTGGTGAACGAGCGCGGGTGTGCGCCAAGGACTTCCCACAGCCGCTCGTGACGACCTTCGTTGAACAGATGCAGGTCGACGTCGCCCAGCGTCGGAAGGAAGCGGTAGGCGTCGGCCGCCGCGTGCGGGTCGCCGTCGCCGTAGCGGACCTCGAGACGGTAGTCGATCAGATCGACGAACGGCAGCGCCACGGCGAACACACCGGAGTCGATGTGCTGCAGCGGGAATCGGTCGTCGCCGATTAGTGCGACCACGTCCGCTGCATGCGGCCGGAACGCCCGGATGACCGTATAGCCGCCGTATTCGTGAGCACCCAGGATGCCGTGCGGATTGTGGTGCTCGCCGGCCAGCAGGCGCGCCAGGTCGCCGGGTTCGGGCGCCAAATGTGCTTTGGCGAGTTGGTTGCTGGACTTCATCGCAGCGTCACCTCCGGCTCAGCAGCGGGATTCGTGCTTCGGACGGGATGAGCGGCATGTTGATGATGTGGGCGACGGCCCGGCCGGGATCGATACGCACGAAGTTGGCTGCCCCCCACTGGTACTCCTCGCCGGTGATTTCGTCTCGCACCCAGTACCGCTCATGATGCTCCATACCTAGCGCGGCCATGTCCAACCACAACGTCGCGTCTTCTGGCCCGAATGCGTTGAGGGTGACGACGACCAGCACGCAGTCGCCGGTGATCGGATCGAACTTGCTGTAGGCCATCAGCGCGTCGTTGTCGACGGTATGGAATGTGATGTTACGCAACTGCTCGAGAGCGGGGTGCAGTCGACGAATGCTGTTCAACCGTGCGATGAATGGCTCCAACGATCGCCCGGCAGCCAGCGCGCCGGCGAAGTCGCGCGGACGCAGTTCGTACTTCTCGGAGTCGAGGTATTCCTCGCTGCCTTCGACGACGGCACGGCCCTCGAAGAGTTCGTAGCCGGAGTACACCCCCCAGGTGGGGCTCATGGTCGCCGCCAGCACGGCACGTATCGCGAACATGCCCGGCCCGTTGTGCTGCAAGATGGCATGCAGGATGTCGGGGGTGTTGACGAACAGGTTGGGACGCCGGAAGTCGGCGATTTCCGGTATCTGCTCAGCGAATTCGGTGAGCTCCCACTTGGATGTGCGCCAGGTGAAGTAGGTGTAGGACTGGGTGAATCCCAGTTTGGCCAAACCGTATTGGCGAGCGGGCGGAGTGAACGCCTCGGAAAGGAACAGCACATCCGGATCGACCGCTTTGACCTGGGAGATCAGCCAGGCCCAGAAGTTCGGCGGCTTGGTGTGCGGGTTGTCGACGCGAAAGATCTTGACGCCGTGGTCTATCCAGTGCCGCACCACGCGCAGCACCTCGTCGTACAGGCCGGCCGGGTCGTTGTCGAAGTTGATCGGGTAGATGTCCTGGTATTTCTTCGGCGGGTTTTCCGCGTAAGCGATTGTGCCGTCGGGTAATTCGGTGAACCACTCGCGGTGCTGGGTCGCCCACGGGTGATCAGGCGCGCACTGCAGGGCCAAGTCCAGCGCGACTTTCATACCCAGGCTGTGCGCCGCGGCCACAAACTTGTCGAAGTCTTTGATCGTGCCGAGCAGCGGATGCACGGCGTCGTGGCCGCCTTCGTCGCTGCCGATCGCCCACGGCGAACCGACGTCGCCGGGCACTGCCGTGGCGGTGTTGTTGCGGCCCTTGCGGTGCACCTTGCCGATCGGGTGGATAGGCGGGAGGTACACGACGTCGAAGCCCATCTGCGCGATGCGGGGCAGCTCGGCTGCTGCCGTGGCGAACGTGCCGTGCACCGGGTTGCCGTCGGCGTCCCAGCCGCCGGTCGAGCGCGGGAACATCTCGTACCACGACCCGAAGCGGGCCAAAGGCCGGTCCACCCACACCCCGTACTGCTCACCGCGGGTGACCAGCTCACGCAGTGGGTAGTGGGTCAGCAGCTCGGCGATTTCGGGGCCCAGCGCCAGCGCGGCGCGCGAGAGCGGGTCGCCGGGTTCGCGCAGGGCGGCCGCGGCCGCCAGCAACGGATCGCGCCGGGCGCGGGGCACTCCGGCCGCAGCGCGCTCCAGCAATAGCGCGCCGACCAGCAGGTCGTTGGACAGTTCATTCTCGCCCTGGCCGGCGTCCAGCTTGGCTTCGACGGCGTGTCGCCAGGTGTGAATCGGGTCGCCCCAGCCGTCCACCCGAAACGTCCACAGCCCGACGCTGTCCGGCGTGAACGCGCCGTGGAACACAAAGGGTTCGAGGCCCGGGGCCATCGCGATGTGCAGCGGCTTGACCTTCACGACCGGGTCGGCGACCGGTGCGAGCGCTGACGGAGCCTGCGCGGGCGCCTGCACCGCCGTCAGCCGCCGCGTCTCGCCCGCCAGCGGGTAACGCGGCCCCAGGTAACGCACCACCAGGGTCGCCGCGACGGCGTCGTGGCCTTCCCGCCACACCGACGCGCGCACCGGTATCACCTCGTCGACCACTGCCTTCGCCGGATAGGCGCCGCACGATACGACGGGGGCGACGTCATCGATCTCGACACGACCGGGCACCGCCACTCCTTTGTCGAGTCTCCGCTTGTCCGTTGTCGTTCTGGGCGCGAGCAACGCTCGTCTTTCGAAAACCCTGTGCGCCCAATACCCACCGTAGTGTCGGACCACACCCGAGGTCGGGTTGCGCGGACCGTTCGGTGGGCGAACCCTGCGTGTGCGTCAGTAAGGTAATGACGCGTGAAAGCCCTCCGTCGGTTCACGGTCCGTGCCCACCTTCCGGAACGCCTGGCGGCGCTCGAGCATCTGTCGACCAACCTGCGATGGTCCTGGGACACCCCGACGCAGCAGCTGTTCGAGGCGATCGACCCGACGTTGTGGGCCCAGTGCGGCCAGGATCCCGTCGCCTTGCTCGGCGCGGTGAGCCCGGCCCGGCTCGACGAGCTGGCCCTCGACGGCGGCTTCCTGAATCGGCTGGACGGCTTGGCGGCCGAGCTCGACGACTATCTGAACCGGCCGCTTTGGTACCAGCAGCAGCAGAGCAACGGCGCCGCTATGCCCAACGGCATCGCGTACTTCTCGATGGAGTTCGGCGTGGCCGAGGTGTTGCCGAACTATTCCGGCGGCCTGGGGATCCTCGCCGGAGACCACTTGAAATCCGCGTCTGACCTCGGATTGCCGTTGATCGCAGTGGGCCTGTACTACCGGTCCGGCTACTTCCGGCAGTCGTTGACGGCCGACGGCTGGCAACACGAGAACTATCCGTCGCTGGATCCGCAGGGACTGCCGCTGCGACTGCTCACCGACAGCACGGGCGCACCGGCACTGGTCGAGCTGGCGATGCCGGATTCCGCGCGGCTGCGGGCGAGGATCTGGATCGCACAGGTCGGCCGGGTGCCGCTGCTGCTGCTGGATTCGGACATCCCGGAGAACGAGCACGACGTGCGTGGGGTCACCGACCGGCTGTACGGCGGCGACCAGGAGCACCGCATGCAGCAGGAGATCCTGGCCGGCATCGGCGGCATACGGGCGATCCGCGCGTACACCGCCATCGAAGGGTTGCCTGCGCCCGAGGTGTTCCACATGAACGAGGGCCACGCCGGTTTCCTGGGCGCCGAGCGCATCCGCGAACTCGTCGACGCCGGTCTGGATTTCGACACCGCGCTGACCGTTGTGCGGTCCAGCACGGTCTTCACCACCCACACCCCGGTGCCCGCCGGCATCGACCGCTTTCCGGTGGAGATGGTGCGGCGGTATTTCGCCAACACCGCCGCGGACCCCGATTTCGCGCCCGAATCGGCGTTGCTGCCCGGTGTGCCGCTGGCCAGGATTCTGGCGCTGGGCGCCGAGGACGATCCGGAGAAGTTCAACATGGCCCACATGGGTCTGCGGCTCGCGCAGCGGGCCAACGGCGTCTCGCTGCTGCACGGCGAGGTGAGCAGGGCCATGTTCAACGAGCTGTGGCCCGGTTTCGACGCCGACGAGGTGCCGATCGGGTCGATCACCAACGGCGTCCACGCCCGCACCTGGGCGGCACCCCAATGGCTGGAGCTGGGCCGCGAACTGCTGGGGTCGGACTCGTTCAGCGATCCCGGCGTCTGGCTGCGAGTCAACGATGTCGACCCCGGTCACCTGTGGTGGATCCGCTCACAACTGCGGGCGCTGCTGGTCGACGACGTCCGCGCGCGGCTGCACCGTTCGTGGCTGGTCCGCGGCGCCCCGGAGGCTGAATTGGGCTGGATCGCGACGGCCTTCGACCCGAACGTGCTGACCATCGGGTTCGCCCGCCGCGTGCCGACGTACAAGCGGCTGACGCTGATGCTGCGGGACCCGGACCGGCTGGAGCGTCTGCTGCTCGACGAGGACAGGCCGATCCAGCTGATCGTGGCCGGCAAGTCCCACCCCGCCGACGATGGCGGCAAAGCGCTGATCCAGCAGGTGGTGCAATTCGCCGACCGACCGGAGGTGCGCCATCGCATCGCCTTCCTACCCGACTACGACATGGGCATGGCCCGGCTGCTGTATTGGGGGTGCGACGTGTGGTTGAACAACCCGCTGCGCCCGTTGGAGGCGTGCGGCACCTCGGGCATGAAAAGCGCGCTCAACGGCGGGCTGAACCTGTCCATCCGCGACGGCTGGTGGGACGAGTGGTTCGACGGCGAGAACGGCTGGGCGATACCGTCGGCGTCCGGCGTGGCCGACGAGGAGCGCCGCGACGACTTGGAGGCGACCGCGCTGTACGACCTGCTGCAGAAATCGGTGGCGCCGAAGTTCTACGAGCGTGACGAGCACGGAACGCCGCGCCGGTGGATCGAAATGGTGCGCCACACCCTGCAGACGCTCGGCCCGAAAGTGTTGGCCTCGCGCATGGTTCGCGATTACGCCGAGCGTTACTACGTGCCTGCCGCACAGTCGCTGCGCAACACGGTCTCGGTCGACGGCGACGGCCAGGTGGATTTCGATCCAGCGCGCGATCTGGCCGACTATCGCCGCCGTGCCCACCAGGCGTGGCCGCACATCGACATCACCGACGTCGACAGCACCGGCCTGCCCGATACCCCGGTGCTCGGGTCGAAGCTGACATTGACCGCAACCGTCCAGCTGGCCGGTCTGCGACCCGACGAGGTCAGCGTCCAGGCCGTCGTCGGCCGGGTGGACACCGGCGATGCGCTGCTGGATCCGGTGACGGTCGAGATGCCCTACACCGGCACCGCGGCCGGCGGCGAGCACATCTTCGCCACGACGACCCCGCTGCCGGTCGCGGGTTCAGTCGGCTACACCGTGCGGGTGTTGCCGCATCACCCGATGCTGGCGTCCGAGTCTGAGCTGGGTCTAGTCACGCTGGCCTAGCCCCGCTGTCAGCCGGGCCAGCGCCGCCCGCACCGCCTCGGCGTCGGTCGTCGCCCAGAACGGCGGCAGAGACGCGCGCAGATAGCCGCCGTAGCGGGCGGTAGCCATCCGCGAGTCCAGCACCGCGACGACGCCGCGGTCGTCGACTCGACGCAGCAGCCGCCCCGCCCCCTGCGCCAGCAGCAGCGCGGCGTGGCTGGCGGCGACGGCCATGAAGCCGTTGCCGCCGGCGGCGGCCACCGCCCGCTGCCGGGCGGACAGCAGCGGATCGTCGGGCCGCGGAAACGGGATACGGTCGATGATCACCAGCGACAGCGACGGGCCGGGCACGTCGACGCCCTGCCACAGCGACAAGGTGCCGAACAGCGACGTGGCATCGTCGGCGGCGAACCGCTCGACGAGCGCGGCTGTGCTGTCGTCGCCCTGACACAACACCGGCGTCGACAACCGCTCGGACATCGCCTCGGCGGCCGCGCGTGCCGCCCGCATCGAGGAGAACAACCCGAGCGTTCGCCCGCCCGCCGCGGTCACCAGGTCGGCGATCTCATTCAGCTGTTCGGCCGAACCGGTGCCTTCGCGGCCCGGCGGCGGCAGATGGGCTGCGACGTAGAGGATCCCGGCTTTGCCGTGCTCGAACGGGGATCCGACATCGATTCCACTCCAACGTGTTTCGGTGTCAGCCAGGCCCCACGCGGCTGCCATCGCATCGAACGAGCCGCCGACCGTCAGCGTGGCCGACGTCAACACCGCGGTCGCATCGGCGAAGAGCCGGGTGCGCAGCAGTCCGGCCACCGACAGCGGTGCGACCCGCAGCACGGTTCGCGTCGAGCCTCGGTTCTCCTCGTGATCCAGCCAGACCACGTCGGTGCGGTCGGGGATCGCCGGCGCGAACGACGCGAGGATGCGGGTTGCGGTGTCGGCGATTTCGGCCAGGCTGGCGACCGCCTCGGCGCGGGCCGCGGCAGCTTTGGGATCGGTCGGTGACAGGTCGATCGCCGACCGGGCCGCGCTCGCTGCATCGCGCAGCGCGGTGAGATCGGTGGCCAGCTCGTCGTCGAGGTGGTCGATCCGGCCGGCGGCGGCGTCGTGGATGGCCGCGGTGAAGCTGGCGGAGGCCCGCTCCCAACGCTGCATCAGCTCGGGTTCGACCAGCCTGGTGATGCGTCGCGAGGCCACCCCGAGCGTGGTCGCCGTCAGCTCGCCGGTGGCCACCGCGGTCACCCGGTCCACCAGATCGTGGGCCTCGTCGACCACCAGGAGGTGGTGTTCGGGCAGCACCGCGGAGTCGGCGACGGCGTCGATGGCCAGCAGCGCGTGATTGGTGACGACGACATCGGCCCGACCGGCGGTGGCCCGGGCCTGTTCGGCGAAGCACTCGGTGCCGAAAGGGCAGCGGGCCACGCCGAGGCATTCCCGCGACGACACGCTGACCTGCGACCACGACCGATCGGCCACCCCGGGTTTGAGGTCGTCGCGGTCGCCGGACTCGGTCGTCGACGCCCACTCGGTGAGCCGCTGCACATCACGGCCCAGTGCGGTTTTCGCCTGCGGCGCGAACAGCTCTTCAGGCGTCTGGTCATCGGCCGCGGCGCCGTTGTGAATCTTGTTGAGGCACAGATAGTTCTGCCGACCCTTCAGCAGCGCGAAGCGAGGCGCACGGGGCAGCGCGTCGGTGAGCGCTTCGACCAGCTGAGGCAGATCGCGGTTGACCAGCTGGCGTTGCAGCGCGATGGTCGCGGTCGACACCACCACCGGGGTGTCGTCGGACAAGGCGTGGCTGATCGATGGAACCAAGTACGCCAACGATTTTCCGGTGCCGGTTCCGGCCTGCACCGCGAGGTGTTCGCCGCTGTCGAAGGCGTGCGCGACCGCGGTGGCCATCTGCAATTGGCCGCTTCGTTCCTTGCCGTCCAGCGCCGCCACCGCGGTGGCCAGCAGCTGCGTAACGGGCACCGGCTCGTCGTTGGGCGTGGCTACTCCTGCGTTTACGGGCGTCGGGCCGGGATCTGCGTGGTGTGAATCGCCGGATCGCCGTGCGACAACATCAGACCCTCCCACGGCAAGCTTCGCAAGCCCGCCGCCACCAGGTCGCGCGCCGCGCTCAAATCCGTGTCCGCCACCGCTTCGCCGTGGCGCGCCAGCGGAATGGTCAGCACCCGCGACGGCTCGGCGCCGGGCGGGAGATGGCCGGCGGGATGCACGATCTCCTCGGTGATGGTGCCGGTCGAACGAGACAGGCGCAGCGCGGCTTTGCGCCCGCCGTGCGATTCTTTGTGCGCGCTGCGCTTCTCGACGGGTATGCCGTCGACCTCGACCAGTTTGTAGACCATGTTCGCCGTCGGCGCTCCGGAACCGGTCACCAGCGAGGTGCCGACCCCGTAGCTGTCCACGGGCTCGGCCCGCAGACCGGCGACGGCGAACTCGTCGAGATCACCGGAGACGACGATGCGGGTCTTCGTCGCCCCGAGCCGGTCGAGTTGGGCGCGGACTTGGCGGGCCAGCACGCCCAGGTCGCCGGAGTCGATGCGCACCGCGCCGAGCCCGGTGCCGGCGGTAGCCACCGCGTTCTCCACGCCGGCGGTGACATCGTAGGTGTCGACCAGCAGCGTGGTGCCGGCGCCCAGCGCGTCGACCTGTGCGGCGAACGCGGCCGGCTCGTCAGGCCCGTCCGGGCCGGTGTGCAGCAGCGTGAAGGCGTGCGCGCTGGTGCCTTCGGTGGGCACTCCGTAGCGGCGATAAGCGTCCAGGTTGGACGTCGCAACGAACCCCGCGATGTAGGCGGCGCGGGCCGCCGCGACTGCGGCCTGCTCGTGGGTACGGCGCGAGCCCATATCCATCAGCGGCCGTCCCTCGGCGGCGCTGACCATCCGCGCGGCCGCCGAGGCGACCGCGGTGTCGTGGTTGAAGATCGACAGCGCCAGCGTCTCGAGCAGCACGCATTCGGCGAAGCTGCCGTGCACCGAAAGGACCGGGGAATTGGGGAAATACAGCTCGCCCTCGGCGTAGCCGTCGACGTCGCCGCGGAACCGGAAGTCGCGCAGATAGGCCAGGGTGTCGCGGTCGAGGAATTCCGCCAGCGACTCGCAAGCGTCGTCGTCGAACCTGAACTCGGGCAAGGCTTCCAGGAATCGGCCTGTCCCGGCGACCACGCCGTATCGACGTCCGTCGGGCAGCCTGCGAGCGAACACCTCGAACGTGGACCGCCGCTCGGCGGTGCCGTCGCGCAGGGCCGCCGACAGCATCGTCAACTCGTACCTGTCGGTCAGCAGCCCGGTGTACGCCGAGTTGTTCACCCCGCAACGGTATCGGGTGTGCGGAGGTGGCTCGGTATCCTGGACAGCATGGTTGCGTCAGCTCCGACAAAGCCGGGAACAACCGGTAAGCGGGAAGCAGATACGGTCGAGGCCACGGCCGCTCCCTGGGTGACCATCGTCTGGGACGATCCGGTGAACCTGATGAACTACGTGACGTACGTCTTTCAGAAGCTGTTCGGCTACAGCGAACCGCATGCCACCAAGCTGATGCTGCAGGTCCACAACGAAGGCAAGGCCGTGGTGTCGTCCGGCAGCCGGGAGTCCATGGAGGGCGACGTATCGAAGCTTCACGCGGCGGGGTTGTGGGCGACTATGCAGCAAGATCATTGAGTGCGTAAGTGGAAGCGGGTTGACACCGCCGACGGTCCTCGTTTCCGGTCCGGTTTGGACTCCCACGAGGCGGCCCTGCTGAGGAACCTGGTCTCGTCGATGATCGGGCTGCTCGATGAACGCGAATCCTCTTCTCCCGCAGATGAACTCGAGAAGATCACCGGCATCAAAACGGGCAACTCCGAACCGCCGGACAATGCGACGCTACAGCGGCTGCTGCCGGATTTCGCCAAGCCGGACGAGAACGCCGACGAGCCGACGGACAGCCTGAACGCCGCGCTGCGCAGCTTGCACGAGCCGACGATCATCGATACCAAACGTCTTGCAGCCCAACAACTTCTGGACACACTTCCCGAAGACGGCGGCAAGTTCGAGCTGACCGAGGGCGCAGCACACGCCTGGGTGGCCGCCGTCAACGACCTGCGTCTGGCCCTGGGGACCATGCTCGAAATCCGACCCGACGGCCCGGATCGGCTGCCCGACGACCATCCGCTGGCTCCGCACCTCGACGTCTATCAGTGGCTGACCGTGTTGCAGGAGTACCTGGTCACGGCGCTGATGGGTGCACGGTGAACGCGATCACCGACGTCGCAGGCATTCTGGTCGGCCATCACCATCGCTTGGACCTCGACGCGACCATGGGCACGGGCTGGGCACGCGGCGTCACCGTCGTGCTGACGCCGCCGGGCACGGTAGGCGCCGTCGACGTTCGCGGCGGCGCACCCGGCACCCGGGAAACCGACCTGTTGGACCCGGCCAACAGCGTTCGCTATGTGGACGCGGTGTTGCTCGCCGGTGGCAGCGCCTACGGGCTGGCCGCAGCGGACGGGGTGATGCGCTGGCTGGAGGAGCACGACCGCGGCGTCGCGATGAAGGGCGGAGTGGTGCCGATCGTCCCGGGCGCGGTGATCTTCGACCTGGAGGTCGGCGCCTGGAGCAACCGCCCGACCGCCGAATTCGGCTACGCCGCATGCGACGCGGCCGGTGCACAGGTCGCGGTCGGCACGGTCGGCGCCGGGGTGGGGGCCTGTGCGGGTGTGCTGAAGGGTGGCATGGGCACCGCGTCGACCACGCTGCCGTCCGGGGTGACCGTCGGCGCACTGGTCGCGGTGAACTCCGCAGGCAACGTCGTCGACCAGGCCACCGGCCTGCCGTGGATGAGCTATTTGGTCGACGAGTTCGGGCTGACGACGCCTCCCGACGACCAGCTCGCCGCGCTGGCCGATCTCGAATCTCCGCTGAACTCGCTGAACACCGCCATCGCCGTGGTTGCGACGGATGCCGCGCTGAGTCCGGCGGCCTGCCGGCAGATCGCGAGCACTGCTCACGACGGGCTTGCCCGCAGCATCCGCCCGTCGCACACCCCGGTGGACGGCGATACCGTGTTCGCCCTGGCCACCGGCGCCGTCGAGGTCGCTCCGCCCGCGGACGTGCCGGCAGCCTTTTCGCCGGAGACGCCGCTGGCCACGGCCGTCGGCGCTGCGGCGGCCGACTGTCTGGCCCGTGCGGTGGTCGGCGCGGTGATCGCCGCCGACCCGGTGGCCGGAATACCGACCTACCGTGGACTATTGCCGGGAGCATTCCGGCCAGTGGAAGGGCAGGCGCGGACATGAGCAACTACGTGCCGACAGCGGCGCGGCAGCCGAAGAAGCGTTCCGGCTGGGTGGTCGCTGGAACGACCATCTTCAGCTTCGTGGCACTGCTGTACGTCGTCGAGTTCTTCGACCAGATCGACGGACACCACCTCGATGGCTACGGCATCCGCCCGATGGAGACCGATGGCCTGTGGGGTGTTCTCTTCGCGCCGCTGTTGCACGCCAACTGGGCCCATCTGGCCGCCAACACCGGGCCGGCACTGGTCCTAGGTTTCCTGGTCGCGTTGGCCGGGCTCTCCCGATTTGTCTGGGCGACGGCGATCATCTGGATCCTCGGCGGCTTCGGCACCTGGCTGATCGGCAACCTGGGGTCGCCCTGCGGGCCGACCGATCACATCGGCGCCTCGGGCCTGATCTTCGGCTGGCTGACCTTCCTGCTGGTGTTCGGGTTCTTCATTCGCTCGGGCTGGCAGATCCTTGTCGGATTCCTGGTGCTGGTCATCTACGGCAGCGTGCTGTGGGGAGCTGTGCCCGTGCTCAACGTCTGCGGCGGCGTGTCCTGGCAGGGACATCTGTGCGGTGGCATCGCCGGGGTGCTGGCCGCTTACCTGCTGTCCGGCCCGGAACGCGACGCCCGGCAACGTCGCCGCCAAAGGTCGGCGACATGAGCCGCGACGGCGACGATGCGGAGCGCAGCGAGGCGGAATGCGCACTGGACGCACTGGCGCCGATCGGAGTGTTCGACTCCGGTGTCGGCGGGTTGACGGTCGCACGGGCCATCATCGATCAACTGCCCGACGAGGACATCGTGTATGTCGGCGACACCGGTAACGGTCCGTACGGTCCGCTCACCATTCCCGAGATTCGCGCGCATGCGCTGGCCATCGGCGACGACCTTGTCGATCGTGGCGTCAAGGCGCTGGTGATCGCGTGCAACTCAGCGTCGTCAGCCTGCCTGCACGACGCTCGGGAACGCTATGACGTGCCCGTCGTCGAGGTCATCCTGCCCGCCGTCCGACGGGCCGTCGCCACCACCCGCAACGGCCGCATCGGTGTGATCGGCACGCAGGCGACGGTCGCGTCAGGCGCCTATCAGGATGCCTTCGCCGCCGCCCGCGACACCGAGATCACGGCGGTGGCCTGCCCACGGTTCGTCGACTTCGTCGAGCGCGGTATCACCAGCGGTCGGCAGGTGCTCGGATTGGCCGAGGGCTACCTCGAGCCGCTGCAGCGCGCCGATGTCGACACGCTGGTGCTCGGCTGCACCCACTACCCACTGTTGTCCGGACTGATCCAGCTTGCGATGGGCGAGAACGTCACGCTGGTGTCCAGCGCCGAGGAGACCGCCAAAGAGTTGCTGCGTGTGCTGACCGAGCGTGACTTGCTGCACCCACATCCGGATCGTCCCACGGCCTCCCCGCCACGTCGGTCGTTCGAGGCGACCGGCGATCCGGAGGCGTTTCTTGCGCTTGCGGCCCGGTTCCTCGGGCCGGCGATCACCGGTGTCGAGCCGGTCCACCGTCACATCGCGGCGCCGGGTTGAGTTTCGTCGCCAGGAAAGCCGGGATGTTTTCGCCAACACGACGCTGGGCATGGCACAGTAGTGACCGTGCGAATAACCGTGCTGGGCTGCTCCGGGAGCGTCGTTGGCCCGGACTCGCCGGCATCGGGTTATCTGCTCAGGGCACCGGACACCCCGCCGCTGGTTCTCGACTTCGGCGGAGGCGTGCTGGGCGCGCTACAGCGACACGCCGATCCGGGTTCGGTCCAGGTGCTGTTGTCGCACCTGCACGCCGACCACTGCCTCGACATGCCCGGTTTGTTC
The DNA here is from genome assembly GCA_963741555.1 of uncultured Actinomycetota bacterium. GTDB lineage: Bacteria > Actinomycetota > Actinomycetes > Mycobacteriales > Mycobacteriaceae > Mycobacterium. Next base: position 181,699 of record CAVUIH010000015.1, read on the forward strand.
GTCTGGCGCCGCTATCACCCATCGCCGCCGACCGGTAAGGCGCTGATGTACGGCCCTAGCGACACCTGGTCGCGGCTCGGCGCGGCATCGTCGCCCTACGGCGGAGAGATCGACGATTGCTCGGACATTTTCGACGTCCGGCACTGGGTCGACGGCGAAGCCGTGACAACTGGGCGCGGTGAGCGTCACTGCCGCGGCTGGTGTGCCATCCGACCGAGTCGTACGGCATGCGCATCACCGACCCGTCCGGGGCAACGTTCGTCTACAGCGGGGACACCGGTGTACTGCGACGCAGTGATCGACCTGGCCCGCGGCGCCGACGTCTTCCTGTGTGAGGCGTCCTGGACCCACTCACCTGACCGTCCGCCGAACCTGCACCTGTCGGGCACCGAGGCCGGGCGTATCGCGGCCGCCGCCGGGGTGGGGGAGTTGCTGCTGACCCACATCCCGCCGTGGACCTCCCGCGAGGACGTCATCAGCGAGGCCAAGGCCGAATTCGACGGTCCGGTGCACGCGGTGGTGTGCGGCGAGACTTTCAACGTCGCGCGCTCCTGAGCGGCTGACTGCACGCTAGGGTTGCGGCGTGTCAAAACGAGAAGACGGTCGCCTGGATGACGAGCTTCGACCGGTTGCCATCACCCGCGGATTCACATCGCACCCGGCTGGTTCGGTGGTCATCGAATTCGGCCAGACCAAGGTCCTGTGCACCGCCAGCGTCACCGAAGGGGTGCCGCGCTGGCGCAAAGGATCGGGCCTGGGCTGGCTGACCGCGGAGTACGCGATGCTGCCGTCGGCCACCCACACGCGCAGTGACCGGGAATCGGTGAAGGGCCGGCCGTCCGGACGCACCCAGGAGATCAGCCGGTTGGTCGGCAGGTCGCTGCGGGCGTGCATCGACCTGGCCGCGTTGGGGGAGAACACGATTGCGATCGACTGCGATGTGTTGCAAGCCGACGGCGGTACCCGCACCGCGGCCATCACCGGTGCCTACGTGGCGTTGGCCGACGCGGTGACCTACCTGTCGGCGGCCGGCAAGCTGTCCGATCCGCGACCACTGTCGTGTGCGATCGCGGCGATCAGCGTCGGTGTCGTCGACGGCACGGGTGCGGGTCGATCTGCCCTACGAGGAGGACTCCCGCGCCGAGGTCGACATGAACGTCGTCGCGACCGACACCGGGACGCTGGTCGAGGTCCAGGGCACCGGCGAAGGCGCGACCTTCCCGCGGTCGACGCTCAACAAGCTGCTCGACGCCGCTGAAGGCGCCTGCGAGACGCTGTTCGCCGCCCAGCATGAAGCGTTGGCGTTGCCGTATCCGGGTGTGCTGCCCGAGGGACCCGCGCCGCAGAAGGCGTTCGGAAGCTGACGCCGGCGACTGGTGCAGAGCGCAGCGATGACGGAAGACCGCCGGCGCCTGGCTGCCATCCCGACGTGCTGGACGTGCGCCGCAATCGTTGGATACCATCGGCATAGCGGACCGGGTCAAGCAGTTCGAGTCCTGGGCGCTGTCGTGTTGAGTCGCCGGTCGTGGTGCATTGGCCGGCCGTAGCGTTTGCCATTGTCTCGACTCAAAGTGGCCTGGCCGGAGGCGCGCACAATACCGTGATGGTAAACTAGTTGAAGTCCAATTGTGTTTTGCCAAAACCAATGTTTCACCACATTTTTAGGATCAATTGATGGATAGTCGGCGAGTCCCACTTGAACATGCTTTTCTCAATACGCCATGGTGGGCAATGGGGCAGATGACGCATGCACATGCGGAACCGCGCATCAACGAAGTCGCGACCCGCGCAAGGGCGGGTTTGCTAAATATTATCTCGGCAATCACGATCGCATTATTGCTTATGCGTCCGGAAACCGATCCGGTGATCATTGTTGGTCCGCTCGTGCTTTTTGACATGTTGGCTGCGGCGGCTACCGGATTAACGCCATTCAGCCCCACCGGCGTTCTGGGCACGGCATGACAATGCGCATCGTCCGGTGTGGAAACCAACGCGGCCGAAACGGTTTGCCTGGTTGCTGGGTGCCGCTTTAGCAGCGACCTGTCTTGCCATGCGCCTGGTAGGCGCGTCGCCCGTAGCGATGGCGGCTGTTGTTGCGGTCTGTTTTGTCCTGACGTGGTCGGAGGCCACGCTGGGATTTTGTGTGGGCTGTTACATGCACAAATTGATTTGGGGTTGTGAAGACTGCGAAGTCCCTTATGTCAGGGGAATAGAATCACGACCAGCACTAATCCAGGAAAGTTCAGCAATAAACCTGGAAAGTCGCGCATAGGCTCTGGCGCCACAGTCGGTGCGGCTCAGGTCTTGGGCAATGCCGATGTCGTGGACGACGCAGCATGCGTTGACGCCGCACCTGCGACACGGGAGCAAGCCGAGGTAGTTCCCGCAGAGGTGATGACCATGTTTCGGATTGAATGGTGACCAGGCTGCTGGTGGCCAGCCGCAACCGCAAGAAGCTGGCCGAACTGCAAAGGGTGCTGGACGGCGCCGGGCTGTCCGGGGCTGACGCTGGTCTCACTGAATGACGTGCCGCCGTTCGACGAAGCTCCGGAGACCGGTGCGACGTTCGAGGACAACGCGCTGGCCAAGGCCCGCGACGCGTTCGCTCGCAACCGGGTTGCCGACCGTCGCCGACGACTCCGGCTTGGAAGTCGCCGCGCTGAACGGCATGCCCGGCGTGCTGTCGGCGCGGTGGTCGGGCAGGCACGGTGACGACGCCGGCAACACGGCGCTGCTGTTGGCGCAGCTGCGCGATGTGCCCGACGAGCGTCGCGGCGCGGCTTTCGTGTCGGCCTGCGCGCTGGTCTCCCGGTGCAGGCGAGGTCGTGGTTCGCGGCGAGTGGCCCGGCGCGATCGCCCGCGAGCCGCGCGGCGACGGCGGGTTCGGCTACGACCCGGTATTCGTTCCCGCCGACGCCGATGGCACGGACTGCCGCGCAACTCAGCCCGGCAGAGAAAGACGCCGTATCGCACCGCGGTCGTGCGCTGGCCCTGTTGCTGCCGGCGCTGCGTGAGCTTGCCGGCTAAGCGAATTGGCCTGCTTACGACGGGGAAGTTCGCCTTGACGTCTTTGGTCTGGCGGTGCTCGACGATGATTCCCAGCAGCGGGATCGTGCCCGCAAGCAGCACGCCGATGGTCTTGCCGATCGGCCAGCGGACTTTGATGGCGAGGTTGAACGCCGCCAACACGTAGATGAAGTACACCCAGCCGTGCACGACTTCGATCCACCGGATCTCATGGTGGTAGACACGAAGTGGGAGACGACCTCGCCGCACAGCACGATGAGCCAGATACCCGTCGTCCACGCCATGACCCGGTAGGCGAGCAGCGGGGTGCGGATCTTCTCGACGGGAAACGACGGCGCGCTGCGGTCGGGCGTGTTCATGCGGTGATCGTTCTCTGCTTTGCAGCATCGTCCTTGGCGAGTTCGGCCAGGTAGGCGTTGTATTCGCGCAGCGCCGGATCATCGGCGTTGTGTTGCGCGGATTTCGGCCGCTCAGGGAGCAGTCCGTCGAGGCAATCTCGGTCACGAACGGTGCTCTCGCGGCTCCGGCGGCGCATCTTCGTAGCGGACGAATTTGCGGTACGCATAGACGCAGAACCCGGCGAACATCGGCCATTGCAGCGCATAGCCGAGGTTCTGGTAGGAGCCCGACGCGGACTCGAATCGGGTCCACTGCCACCAGCCCAGGGCCAGGCAACCGCTCGACGCCAGGAGCGCCAGCACGATCAGCGCGGGCCTCCGACGACGTGTAGTGGACACCCCTACGAAGGTACTACCAGGTGCGACGTGTGCCAAGAGGGCGCCACCGGCAAGCCTTCGTCGGTGCACCAGAGCGTTACGCTCGTAGGAGCTGCGGGCGTGATGGAATCGGCAGACATGCCGGCTTTAGGTGCCGGTGCTCGAGAGAGCGTGAGGGTTCGAATCCCTCCGCCCGCACAGGAGCGATATCGTCGTTCATGCAGTTAAACGGCGGTTTTCATGGCTACTAGGCCCCCTCTTGGGCCTGCGGTGGGCACACTTTGGGCACGCTTTCCGGTGAATACCGGGCATGCAGAGTGACCGCAACAGCGTCCAAATCGTCGTCAAACAGGTCGGCGTAGGTGTCCAGCGTCATCTTTGCTGAGGTGTGCCCCAGCATGCGTTGCAGCGCCAGCACATTCACCCCGGCGGACACCGCCAGCGACGCGCACGTGTGCCTCAGATCGTGGGGTGTGATCGCCTGCACGCCTGCAGCTTTGACCGCCCGCATAAACCATCCGTTAGACGACTTCGGGCGCGGCAGATAGCCACCATCGCGCCCGCCGAACACAAGATCCGCGGGCGCCTTGCCCTCGCACTGAACCGACAACTCGTTAAGCACGAACACAGGCACCGGCACCGAGCGCGCTTTGCGGCCCTTTGTCGGCCCGACAGCGTGGCGGGCGCCGATCTGTACGGCGTTCTCAGAGAACGTTATTCGGCGGCGCAGGAACTCGACATCACGCACCCGCAGCCCGATTGCTTCGCCCCACCGCAGCCCGCAGTAGGCGAGCAGCAGCACCAGGGCGCGATGCTCGCCGGATTCATCGGCCAGTCGAGCCACGTTCTCAGCCGACAGGTAAATGTGTCGCTTGCTGGTCTTCTGCGGCAGGTTCTCAACGCCCGCCCGGCACGGATTCACCGCGAGGCGTTTAGCCTTCACCGCGTCGGCCAGGACGCCCGACAGAACACCGTGCGCGCGGATGACACCCGTAGGGCCTAAGCCTCGACGGCTCATTCCCTCGATCCACGCCTCGACGCCGAGCAGATCGACACTGGCGACACTGACAGACCCCCAGCGACGGCGCGATGTACTCGCCGCGCAGCTTCTCGACTTCGGTTTTGTTAGCCCAGCGCTCGGCGTCGCGCTTAGTCTTGAAGCCACGTTTCTTGGTCTGCCCCCGGCTGGGCGTGCGATAACGCACCATGTAAAGCGTTGCACCGCTGGGTGTTTGATATTTCTCAATCGTTGCCATTGATGACCGCCTTCAGATCGTCCTGCAATTGCCGGGTGATTCGCCCTCGGGCCTGTTTCGTCGCATCAGAACCGGCTCGCCTGTCGCGCTCCGCCGCGGCTGTCGATCCCCACAACGCTGCGCATGCCCTGACGACCAGCCATGTCTCGACCCCCAGCGCTTTTGCAATGCGGTCCTCCGTTTCGCCGGCCATTGCAGGTGCACCACACGGCACTGACTGACCAGCCTGGGTCGCCGTAGTCATGGCAGGTTGGTGGCACGACCACCCATCCGCGGTCGGTGGGTACGAGGTCGCCAACAAAGTGGTTGGGGAACTCGTCGACGAGGATCGGCCACTGCGACGTTGTACCCCGAACCACCGACAATGAGTGTCCGCAAAATCAGACAAGGATTCCGAAGACCGGTAGGCCCTGAGTAACGCTCCTATGCGTAGCGTATTGTTTCGCGCCAAGGGGGCTACAGAGGGAGCTACAGCCGTGACCCGCAAACCCGAAGACGCAACATGGATCGGCCCCTGGGAAGACGGCCAACGACTGTTTGACGGGCACAGCTGGACAGTCGAGCACACGACCCACAACGGACGGCCTTACCCCATCACTGTCGCCGTCATCGGCAAGCAACATCTTGACGGGCGCATCCAGAGGCGCATCGCTGTTGACGTCCCTGGTGATCCGATCACGCCAGCGGAGGCCCGCCAGGTAATTGAGGCGCTGACTGAGGCCGCTGCGTTGGCAGACACCGAGATGGCTCCGAAGAAGGGGTCGCGGAGGCCCACCCCGCGTGGATCGGACCGCCCTGGAGAGTGGGACTGCCCGATCACTTATTCAGACGTCGGCTGAGGCGCTCAGGTTCCCGGCGGGAAGTCCCATGCGCCAGTGTCGGGGTTCCAATTCCCTGCGCATGCCCGCGGCTGCGTGCCGCAGATCGGCGGCAAGCTTCGCAAACCTCCGACGGTTGGCCCTGTCGGACCTTGGATGACGTAGCCCGGTGAGGGTTCTGGTGTCGGGTCGGCGCCAGCCGTACCGGCCGTAGAGAGCGCGACCAGGACCGCGGCAACCCCGGTAATTAGCTTGGTCATGCGCTGATCTTCCCGTTGGTGTCTGACATATGGGTTGATAGTGCTCGTGGTCGTTGTTCTTCTCCGATGTTTGGCCTTTGCTGGATGGCTTTGCGGTCGGCGGTGGGGCGCGAGACTTGGCGCAGTAAGTAGCGTGGGCACACACTGGGCACACTTTGGGCACAGTTACAGATAACTGGCGTGAATTACGGTTATGCGTTTGGGCAGGTAGAAGCCGCTTCGGCCCAGTGGCCAGGTAGCTGAATAGGGTTCGAATCCCTCCGCCCGCACAGATGCGTCGAGTCGAGTTCGGCAGCTCACAGCCGGTTCCGACGCCCGCTAGCCCGGGGTCGTTAGACCCGCTCGTCGGGTTCGAGGATGTCAGGCAGTACGAGCGCGATGGTGGATGAGTGAATCACGTCGTTGAGCCGGCCGACGTGAGCCCGGACAGTGAGTGCGGCGTCCAGTAGTTCGCCGCTGAATCCGCAACGCGCGACGACCTCCCGGCCGTCTTGCCAGACGATCCCACGAGCGCGGACTCGGCGGAGGACAGGTGGGCGGTGAGGTTGTTCATCCGGAGGAAGTCCGCGAGCCTCACGAACGATTCGACGAGTTCATCGGAGATGGATGCGGCGTGTTCAGGCTGTCGCTGAGTCACCTGACGCAATGTACAAGCGAAATACGGCCTTTGGGGATCGGTCGCCCCCGGAAGCTAGTCGGCTACCCGCCTGGTGGTGGTCCCCACGGCGCCGGTGGCGGAATCAGCGGCGGTCCTGTTGGAATACCCGGAGGTGGTCCAGGTTGAGCCGCCATATCTGTGCACTGGCCGGCGCCTAGGAATCCGCCGTAACGGCATACCTGATAGCTGCCATCGGGGTGATAGCACGTCTGCTGAATAATATTGGTCGGAATAAAGCCGTAATACACTGGCACACGCTGGCATTGATCGCCAGGCGCCGCATTCGCTGGCTGCGCCAGCGCTCCCATCAGCGCTGCTGCCACCACTGCGGGCGCAACGCTCGCCAAAGTTCTTGCTGCTGGAATAATTGGTCGCCTCATATCAAGGCTTCGATTCTCATCCGATTAGGTGCCAAAGCAATTCGTTTGGCGTATGCATAATTTGGACGTAGGGGTATGACATTACGCCACCCCGGTAGCAATTACTAATTCTCCCAAAACACGGAACCGCTCGGTCTCCGGTCACCGTGTCGATCTGCGCCCCTTCGAAGGCTCGCAGGCAAGACCATCCCCGTCGAGATCGAGATCCGGTCGATAGGCCGGGTCATTGAACGGGATGCTGTAGCGCCCGTCGGCATGTGCGGCGTTGCAGTCCTGGTATGGCGGGTCCGCCAATGTCGCTGATGTAGCCGATGGCGCCGGAATCGACTGTCTCGCCAGGGGTACCGAGAGCCACGCCGTGGCAATGACGAGCGAAGCCGCAGCGGTTGCGACCCGTCGTTGCCAAGTGGCGTCCATGAGACCGCAGGTTACTAGCCAGCGCTCCGACGGCGCTCGGCATGGACGACCGGCGAAGGCGAAACCCGCAGCCAGTGAAACGGGTCACGTTCGCAGCGGTTCGGGCAGCATTCCCGCCGCCGAGGCGTTGGTAGACGGCAACGGCCACTAAATCGAACGGTGACCCTGGGACCTAGCGAGGCTGAGATGTCGCAAAGAGTCGGCGGATACCCACAGCACCGCTACCCAAACGTCCAAAAGCTGGTCGTCCTCGCCGGCATCGTCGCCGCCGCCCTCGCCGGCTTCGCCGCGGCGCTCGCCATCGCGGCGCCGGCGCGCGCCGCGAGCATCGACACCAACTTCGACATCTGCGGAGCGCTGCGGGGTGGTACCAGCCTCGCGTCCATCGAGACCTCCCTTGAGGCCCGCGGCTACAGCGCAACCAAAGCCGGCACCCTGACCGGCAACACCATTCGTGTGCAATGCCCGGAGCAGGCCGCTCCGGTGATGGCGCAGATTTCGTAGAAGCCCGACCCTCGACCTGTCACCATTGACGGCGTGACCGCTGTGATCGTGGTACTCGTGGTCCTGTTGGCCATCGGCATCTTGGCTAACGGCCTTCTCCGGCTCAGGCGATGGCTGCAGAATTCGCCTCCCGGCGAGGAATTCCAGCCACCGCTTGACGACGAAGACGAGTAGCCACCACTCATTACGCTCGGTGCGAATACATCACGCGGCAGAGCTATTTCCGTTCGGCCGCAGAATTGTTCGTGCGTCATAAAAAATGTCTCCCCCCGCGTGCGCGAGGGGAGACATTTTCGCAACGACCTAGGTGGTCGCAGGGGCAGGAAGCTGGCCCGGTGCAGGACCTGAACTGTTCGGCTCGCCCGACATTGATGTCCCGGGCACGTTCGTCGTCCACATCAGGATGTCTTGCATTCCGTCGTTGTAGACCACGCCATTCGGCGGTGCGCCCGTCGCATCGAAGTACAGCGTGCCCTTCGACTCGCTGCCCTGCGCGATAGGCGCCGGATTGAGGCCGTTAGGCACCTGGACGTTGTCGATCAGCTTGTAGGTCTGGCCGTTGGGGCCACGAGCGCTGAAGTCTCGCACCTGCGGTGTGACGACTCCACCATCCGATCGGACGGTCACGTCTGCCTGGTAGAGCGTGCCCTTGGGTGTGAAACCGGGAATGGCTGATCGTGCTGGGCTGCAGGTTGCTCACGGTGTAGTTGGTAACCATCGGCCCGTCGATCAAGCGGTTCGCTGGTGCCGAATCCCTGAATGTTCGGGCGCGGCCGAGGCGCTCCCTGCCGTGACAAGACTCACCGCGGCGACACCCGCGGCGCCGATCGCCGTTTTCATTATGGTCGTAGAGAAATTCACTTTGGGCTCCTTCTCAATTGCCTGCTGTCCGACTCGCACACTCGCTTTGAGTTGCGAACTCGCGTATGGCGAATAACCGTCCAGCAATGTTTTCAAACGCGACTCCGAGCGGTTTTGCGAATTTCAGGCGCTCAAGCTGCGGAAACGTAAATCTGCCAGTTTGGATACGGCGCACAATTTGAGTAACTTCGGCAACTCTGGCACCAATTACATTAATGTCTTGTGCGTCAAATTCGGGAGCGAATGGCGCGTGAATTAACCCCGCGGTCAGCAACCCATTTCGATCTTGAACGGTTGTGTCACCGAGACACGAGGATCGTTCAGTTGAGATCCTTCGGCCGTGCCCGTGATCGTGTAGGTGTCGTTCGCGAAGTGGATCTTCGTTTCACCGGCCCCAGAGTTGGCGACGCCGGAGAAGCCCGCGAAGTTGTCGAAATGCACCGACTCGACCGTGGGCTTCTCGGGTTCCAGCTTGACGATGACGCGGACAGTCGCGGGCGCGGCGCTGATGTTCGCGGTCAGCATCCAGTTCACCTGACTGCACGACACGGCATGCGAGGTGCGGGTGTTGTTGTCGACGGTGATCCGAGCGGTCTTCTGCGTCACCTTCGCGTCGTGCATGAAGCAGCCCGAGCAGAGCGCCGCCACCAATGAAGCGCTCGTCGCTGCGGTGACAAGCCGTCGTCCCACCGGGCACCTCCGTGTAGTCGTCGCAGGCTTGTTCTATCAGCCTCCGGGCCCGTTAGGGACGTAAACGTCCGTGATGGGTCAGCCGAGCGAGATCCGGCCCATCAGCAAGTCGATGATCGGCTTGCCGGCCGCGAACGTGCCGGTGTTCGACGAGTTGACGTGGCCGTAGTCGACCAGCAGCGTCACGCCATTGATACCGGCCGCGGCTTGGCTGTTGAGGAACGCCATCACGTTGCCCATCTGCTCGGGCGTGTGCGTCGCGGTGCCGGTGGCTTCGCGGTAGTCCTGCGCGAACGAGAGCCACAGGTCGGCGTTGGCCCGAGCGAGAGGAGTGTCGGTCGGGCCGGGGCAGATCGCGTTGATCCGAACGCCCTTGGCCAGGAACGGGAATGCGTGCGTCGCGACGTAGGCGTTGATCGCCTGCTTGCTGGTGCCGTAGTGGCCGAAGTTGTCGGCTTCGTGTGCCTTGACCCAGGCGTCTGCCGACTCGAAGTCGGGCGTGGCCAGAAATTCTTGCAGCCGCGGCAGATCCGTTTCCCATCCGATGCCGGCGACGGAGGAGATGAAGCAGATGGCCCCGCCGCGGTTCAGTTGGCCGTTGTTCATCAGTCGGTCGATCACGTGCCGATGACCGATGAAGTTGATTTTCATCAGGTCAGGACCGTCGGCGATTCCGGCGGCAGAGAACAGGGCATCGACGGGCCCGCCGACCTGGTCGAGCGCGCTGTCGATCGACGCAGGGTCGCGCAGGTCCACCTGGATCCCGCGGCCGAGGCTGGGGTCGACCGGCGCGTAGTCGAGGTTGATGACCTCGGCTCCGAGGTCGCCGACGATCTTGGCCGCCGCGGCGCCCATGCCGGTGGCACCTCCGACTACCAGAGCCCGCTTGCCGTCATAGCGGAACTGCTCGATACCAGTCATTTCAATCCTCTCTCGGAAAGCCAACGGTAAAGGCTTCGGTGCACTTTAGCGGAACAGTTATTTGGTAGCGCAAGGCGGGTGGTGTGGGAAGCAAAGTCCACCAGCCGGAACCCGCGTGAGCGCACCGCGCAAGTATCGGTGAAACGGGTGCGACCTACCGGTGAGTATCAGGAATGCGGATTTTGAAGTTCGCTCGCGTCGCGGTCGGCGGCGCCGCGCACCACCGTGTCGCGGGAGATGATCAATGCGGCGCGCGTGCCCTGAGCTCGCACGATGTTCTCCGGCATCCAGAGGATGTCCATGACGCAGCGCGACAACATTGCCAGCGAGGGTGCATCCTCGATCCGGATGTCTCCCGCCTGAATGCCCTCCGACAACAGCGTTTTGAGCTGCCGCAGCCGCATGGTGAACGCCAGGCCCGGGTTGGGGGTGTCCGGCGGCGACTGCCGCATCCACGCGAGCTGGATCTTCCACTCGTCGGGAAACTGGTCCAGCGCATTGATATTGACCCAACTGAGCGCATCCAGTTTTTCGGCTGCCGTGGCGTCGGTGCGCAGAACGCTGGCGAATCCACCGCCGGCCTTGACGCCGAACGACTCCATGATCGACGCGAGAAGTTCGTCCTTGGACCCGATCAGGCGGTACACCGTCCCGGTGCCCAGGCCTGCCGCCGACGCGATGTCTCTGATCGTGGTGACTTCGTAGCCTTTTCTGCCGAATTCGGTTCGCGCCACCGCGCGGACATGCGCGGCCTTGTCGTTGGCTTCCGCGTCACTCTCGTCAGCCCAGGTCTTGATCGCGGCCTCGGCAGCCGCGAACGCACTGGAGCGATCCAGTTGCTCGTCGGACAGTGGTCGAGTGGCCAACCCGTACAACATGATGCGGCACAAGACAATCGCAGTCTCGTCCGCGCCCGCGGTATGACGGATGATGTCGAGTCCGACGTGCATCATGGTTTGGCAGATCCGGTCGGCCAGAATCGGGAGATCGATATCGGATCTGATGAAGCCACTCCACCGTCCGGCGCGCAGCGTGTGCACCATGGCCTGCTGGACCGCGGTGGGTGGGTTCTGCAGCAGTTCGACGAGCTCCGGGTTCGCGTTCGGCGCTTCGTAGAACGACATCTGCAGCGCCGCGCGATGCTCTACCGCGCAGCGTGCGATCGCCGAACCCAGTTCGACGATCTTGTCGGCGGCTGAGCGCGAGTCGGACTGGTCCAACCTCTCGTGGGCGATCTCGCCGATGCGGTCGAGGTCGGCGTAATACCGCCGCACCAACTCGACGAGGATCGCTTCTTTCGATTCGAAATGGTGATACAAGCTTCCGGGCAAAATGCCCGCGGCGTCGGCGATCTCCTGCAGCGACGTCCGCAAGCCCGACGACGCGATCAAGGTGGCGGCAGTCTGCAGGATTTCGGTTCGACGGGTGCCGTCGTCGTACGCTCCGCCGCCGCCGTTCGCCGGGTTCGGGAGGGTCCGGCGGGCACCCGTGGCCGTGGTGTCATCGACGGGAACGTCCGGGTCGAGTTGTCCGCACCAACGGATCGGCATCGCGCAAGTCTAGGCGCGCAGAGTCTCCGGTGGCTGCAGCCTCGGATGGTTGCTGAAGCCCCACGACACCTCCACAGTTCCCACCTGGACCCGGGCCGCGTGATCAGTCTTTGCTATCCAGGCCGGTTCTGCGAGTTCACTGACCCAATATTTGGTCTAACGCTACCAGGTTGCTGAACCGCAGCGATGCAGCTTGAACAGCTAACGACGACGTTGCTGGAGAACACGTTGACGCCGAGACGCTCGCACACGGCGAAGACCTCTTCGAAGATCGAGCCCGGCACCGTGAACGGCTCGGTCGCCGACACTTCCGACAGGTGTGCCGCGACATCGTCGGCCGTCGGGTTGGTGCCGGGCTCGGCGAGCCAACCTTCGCCCAGGCCCACGAAGACCCGGGAAAAACGCCCGGCGCACGCCGAGTAGTTCTGATGAGTCAACTCGCAAGCCTTGCTGGCCAGGTATACGACGATCGGCACGACCAGCTCAGGCTGGATCAGTTTGAGAAAGCCGGTTTCCTCCAATGTTTTCGGATCGCCGACCGTTTCGGTCACCATGCGCGAAAAGCCAAATGGGAGAACGGTGTTCGCAGATATCCCGTGCTCGGAACCTTCGATCGCGATGACGTTGGCCAGCCCAACCAAGCCGGCTTTGGCCGCGGCGTAATGGGCTTCCAGCGGTTGTCCGAACATTCCCCCCGACGAGGAGATGAAGACGAACCGGCCGTAGCCCGCGGCCTTCATCGCTCGATACGCGGGCTGACTCAGGTAGAACCCGCCGTCTAAGTGCACGCTGAGCATTCGCCGCCAGTCGTCCTGCGACAGTTCGTCAAAAGGCACGCTGTTGAAAATGCCCGCATTGCTCACCACCGCGTCGAGGCGACCGAATCGCTCGATCGCGGTGTGCACGATCGCTTCTCCGCCTTCAGCACTATCCACCGAATCATGTGAGACCACCGCGACACCACCGGCGCGCTCGATCTCGTCGGCGACCGCGTCGGCGACGCTGGCGTCCGCTCCATCGCCGTGCATGGAACCGCCGAGATCGTTGACCACCACCGCGGCCCCGCGACGCGCCAATTCCAGCGCGTACAGACGCCCGAGGCCACGGCCGGCGCCGGTGACGACCGCCACCTGGTCGGTGAAGTCAATCATGACTACTCCCTGGTCTTTTCAGCGACTTTTCGACTCGGCGAACTCGGCACCCAACTGCACGAGGTAGCGGTCGGGGCCGCCGAGAAACGCGCTCCAGCTCAGTAGGCGCTTGAGATACAGATGGGCGTCGTGTTCCCAGGTGTAGCCGATACCGCCGAAGACCTGGATTGCGGTGTCGGCGACCCCGGCCAACTGTCCGGCAAAGCCCTTGGCCCGCAATGCAGCTGAATGTCGTTCTGCCCGGTCGGCGGCGTCAGCGGCCCACAATGCGTGGATGACGCCGCTGCGGGCAAGCTCAACGGTTTCGTACATGTCGACGCATAGATGCTGGATCGCTTGAAACGCGCCGATCGGTTGACCGAATTGGCGGCGGACTTTCGCGTAGTCGACGACGAGGTCGAGGATTGCGCGGGCGGCACCGAGAGCGTCTGCCGCCCAGGCGATCACGACGTCGTCGACCAACGCTTCGACCGCATCCGGCGATGAGGTCGTCAGGAGTTGCGCGGGCGCGTCGTCGAACCGGACGCGGAAGGATTTACGAGTCGGGTCGATGCTTGGTTGCGGTCTCACGTCGATGCTGGGCGTCGCCGTCGGGACCGCGAAAAGGCCTGTGCCATCTCGATGGTCGGCCAGAACGAGAATCAGGTCGGCGGCGGCGACATCCGGAACGCTGCCGATCTCGCCGCGCAGGGCAACGCCGTCTCCGTGTTCGACTACGCCGGGGCGAACACCGTCCAGCGGACCCACCGTCACGATCGTCGAGCCGTCGGCGATTCCGGTGAACAACGGGGCACCGACGCTGCTGTCCACGCCGAAACGCAAGAGTGCACGGGGCGCCGCGACGGCGCTGGACAGCCACGGCCCAGGATGCAGCCCGGCGCCGAGTTCTTCGGCGACGACGCCGGCCTCGACCATCGTCATACCGGCACCGTCGTACTCCAGCGGCACGAGGAGCCCGGTGGTGCCCAGCCCGGCGAGCCCTTGCCACACCTGCTCGGTCGTCCCAGTCTCGTCGTCGAGCAACGGACGGACGTGCCCGGCGATCGACGCCTTCTCGGCGAGAAAACTTCGCACGGTGTCGCGCAACGCGACCTGCTCGTCGGTCAACTCCAGATTCATGATCGCGGCAGTCCCAGAACCCGCTGTGCAGTGATGTTCTTGTTGATCTGCGTGGTCCCGCCCGCGATGGTCAGGGAGCGCGATGTCAAGCGGTAGTCGGCCCATCGACCGTTGTCGGGGTGCGACCCGAGCAGATCGAAAGCCAACGCGCCGATCTCCTGGCCGACCTCACCCCAGATCGTCTTGGCAAGGCTGGCTGAACCGAACGGGTCCCCGCCGTACAGAATCGCCGAGATCGACCGTTTGCACAGCACCTCGAGATATTTGATGCGCATAGCGATTTCGCCGAGACGTCGCAGCGTCGTGGGAGCTTCGAGCACCGGCCGGTCGTCGATCCGCGCGTCGGCGAGGTCGGCGACCAGCTCTGCCAGCCGCTCCTGCATCTCGGTGTACAGGCGCGCGGCACCAGCCCGCTCGTAGCTCAGTGTCGTGGTAGCGATCCGCCAGCCGCCGTTCACCGGGCCGAGCAACGCGTCGGCGGGCACCCGCACGTCGTTGAAGAACACTTCCGCGAAATCCGCCTCGCCACTAAGCGTGACGAGCGGCCGGACCTCGATGCCCGGCAGCGACATATCGAGGATCAGGCAGGAGATGCCCTTGTGCTTCGGTGCGTCCGGGTCGGTACGCACGTACAGCTGGCACCAGTCGGCGCGGTGCCCGAGCGAAGTCCAGATCTTCTGGCCGTTGACCACGAAGTCATCGCCGTCACGCACCGCTCGGGTGCGCAGCGAAGCGAGATCGGAGCCCGCTTCTGGTTCTGACATTCCCTGGCACCAGATGTCGTCGGCGCGCATCATCCGGGGGAGCAGAGTGCGCTTCTGTTCTTCGGTCCCGTATTGCATGATCGCGGGCGCGATGTTGTTCATCCCGATCACATTGAGGTGTACGGGCACCCTCGCACGGGTGGTCTCCTCCGCGTAGACCAGTTGCTCGAGCACCCCCGCACCGCGACCGCCGTACTCCTGCGGCCAGGAGACCGCGCCCCAGCCGGCGTCGGCCATCGTCGCGCTCCATGCGCGAAGGGTCTGAAAGGCGGCCTCGTCCCTACCTCGCCCGCGATTGGCGGCGATCACGTCGTCGGTCAGGTTCGCGGCCAGCCACGCACGCAGCTCCTTGCGGACATGTTCCACCTCTGGTGGGTATGAGAAATCCACGTTTCCTATTGACTCAAGGCAATTGACTACGGTCAATGCCGAACTCTACGGTGGAACAGATATTTGGTCAACCGACCTCGGTCGGGAAGAAAGATTGGCTGACGAGTGACGGGATGGGCGGCCACCAACACTGGCCCTTGCCAACCGACTGCATTGCGGTAAGGCTCTCCATAGTATTCTCCGACCCGGCGCTCTGCTCAGCGTCCCATCAACGAAAGAGCGACAAACATGACTGAGACTGTAAAGGTCCGCTTCGAGCCGAAGATGATGATCGACGGCGAATTGGTCGACGGTCAGGCCGGCACCTTCACCAACATCAACCCCGCAACCGAGGAGTCGCTCGGGGAGGTCGCCGACGCGTCGAAAGAGGACATGCTGCCGAGCCATCGACGCGGCTCGGCGGGCCTTCGACGAGACGGATTGGTCGACCAACCACAAGTTGCGTCAGCGCTGCCTGCTGCAATTGCACGAAGCGATCGAGTCGGAGAAAGAGGAGCTGCGCGAGGAACTCATCCTCGAGGTCGGCTCGCCCCGGGCCATTACGTACGGCCCTCAGCTGGACGCCCCGCTGGAGGACGGGCTCAAGTACCCCGCGCGGCTGATCGACGAGTACCCGTGGGAAACCGACCTGGGCGACAAGGTGATCAGCCTGACCGGGACGCTGACCACCCGCAAGGTCTGGCGGGAACCGGTTGGCGTGGTCGGTGCGATCGTGCCGTGGAACTTCCCGTTCGAAGTAACCATCAACAAGCTCGGCCAGGCGCTGGGCACCGGCAACACCGTAGTGCTCAAGCCAGCGCCGAACACGCCGTTCAACGCGAACCGGCTGGGCCGGCTGATCGCCGAAAAGACCGACATCCCCGCGGGTGTCGTCAACGTCGTGACCGCTTCGGATCACTTCGTGGGTGAGGAGCTGACGCTGTCGCCCAAGGTCGACCTCATCTCGTTCACCGGCTCGACGGTGGTCGGCAAACGGATCATGGAAAAGGGCGCGGCCACCATGAAGCGGCTGTTCCTGGAGCTCGGCGGCAAATCGGCCACGATCGTGCTCGAGGACGCGGACTTCGGGTTGGCGTGCACGATCGGCATCGCGCCGTGCATGCACGCCGGGCAAGGGTGTGCCAACCCGACCCGGATGCTGCTTCCGCGGTCTCGGTACGACGAGGGTGTCGGCGATCCTCAAGAGCATCTACGAGAACGTCACGTGTGGTGACCCGCAGGATCCCGGAACGCTGTGCGGTCCGCTGATCTCAGCAACGCCAGTTCGAGCGGGTGAACGGGCTACATCCAGCAAGGGTGTGGAAGAGGGTGCTACGGCGCTGGTCGGCGGACCCGACGCCGCCACCGGTTTCGATAAGGGATATTACGTTCGCCCAACGCTTTTCACCGATGTCGACAACAAGATGACCATTGCCCAAGAGGAGATCTTCGGTCCTGTGCTGTGCGTGATCCCGTTCGACGACGAGGAGGACGCGATCCGGATTGCCAACGACAGCCCGTACGGCTTGGCCGGCAACGTGTTGTCGGGCTCCCTTGAGCATTCGCTGGCGGTGGCCCGTCGGATCAAGGCCGGCTTCATGGGCGTCAACGGCGGTGCGCCCTACGGCGCCGACACTCCGTTCGGCGGATATAAGGAAAGCGGCATCGGGCGTCAGAACGGTGTCGCCGGTTTCGACCAGTACACGGAGATCAAATCCGTGGGGTATCCCGCGGTCTGAGGTCTTCTCCTCACGCCGTGCCGGCGTGCATCGTCGGCGGGCCGGAGCTGCATTGCCCGCCTTCTCCTCACGCCGTGCCGGCGTGCATCGTCGGCGGGCCGGAGCTGCATTGCCCGCCTTCTCCTCACGCCGTGCCGGCGTGCATCGTCGGCGGGCTACCGTATTTCGGTGAGCGAAGCCGGGCAAGCACAGCGGGCGATCGGCCGCAGGATGGCGATCCGCTACGCGGCCGGCCTCGCCGTCGGTCACCTGATCGGGACCGTGGATGCCGCCGCCATCGTCATCCCGCTGCACGGCCAGTTCGCCAACAACGCGCAGGTGTACTTCTCGCCGCGAAGTTTGGTCATCGTGGCGGTGATTGTGGTGCTTGGAACCGCGGCCGTCGCCGGTGGCGCCGTCGCGAATCTTGTTCCGGTGCTGCGGTGGTTCGTCCGTCAACAGGAACCGGACCCTGCGCAACGACGAGCGGCCACGCGTCTGCTCGGACGGCAGTCGATGATCCTGGCGGCAGTGTGGGCGCTCAGCGGCGTGACTTATCTGCTGGGCAACCTCGACGGGCTTGCGGCCGTTGGGGTCCCGACCCTATTGGCAGTGGTGTTCGGCGGGACCGCGGCAGCTTTTCTCGGCTTGCTGTTGACGCAGCGACCGCTTCGCCCCATTCTGCTGGCTGCCACGCAGGGCTCAGACGGTGCGGTGATCGCGCCTCGCGTGTTCACCCGGCTGGTGGGCATGTGGGTGCTGAGCAGCGGGCTGCCGTGCCTGGCGATCGTGGGTCTGGTGCTTACGCGCTCGAACGGGTGGATCATCCAGAAGACCGGCTCGGTCGAAATGGCAATTCTGGTGGTCACGCTGGTTGCGATCCTGATCGGGCTACCGGCGATGATTCTGACCTCTCGATCGATCGCGGACCCGATTCGCGAGGTCGTCGACGCGATGGCAGAGGTCGAACGAGGCCACATCAACACCTCTGTAGGGGTCTACGAAAAGTCCGAAATCGGTCTTCTGCAAAGCGGATTCAATCGCATGGTCGCCGGCATCGGTGAACGTGATCGGCTGCGTGACCTGTTCGGTCGCCACGTCGGCGCTGATGTCGTCGCGCCGCGCGATCGAAGAGGGCACCTCACTGTCGGGTGATGTGTGCGACGCCGCAATCCTTTTCATCGACCTGGTGGGATCCACGACATTGGCCGCGAGCAGACCGCCGCAAGAGGTGGCTCAGGTACTCAACGACTTCTTTCAGATCGTCGTCAGCGCCGTCGACGATCACCATGGGCTGATCAACAAATTCCAGGGCGACGCGGCGCTGGCGGTCTTCGGGGCGCCGCTGGCCTCGGACGGGGCGGCATCGGCTGCGTTGGCGACCGCGCGCATGCTGCGTGACCAACTGCGACGATTACCGATGGTCGACTTCGGGATCGGCGTATCGGCCGGGCCGGTGTTCGCCGGAAACATCGGTGCTGAAAACCGTTACGAATACACCGTCGTCGGCGACGCCGTCAACGAGGCGGCACGGCTGGCTGATTTCGCCAAAACGCTGGATCAGCGGATCGTCTGCTCGGCCTCGGCGATCGAACGCGCCGAGGCGGCCGAGCGCCGGCACTGGGTCTCCAACGGCGAGACGGAACTCGCGGTCGCGCTGAATCCACCACCGTGTTCACACCGGCAGGCAAAAGCGGGTAACTCGGGCCGCAGCCGTTGTCGAATGGCTTACAGTTGACCAGTCAGTCGGGCCGGCTGATCGGTTCTCAGCGCGCGAAGGGGCGAATAATCCCGATGTCCATTCCTCGATATCCGGACGACATCACCCTCGAGTGGCTCTCGACCGTTCTGAACAGTGGCGACGCGCGTGCCAAGTTGTCCGACGTTGAGGTCAGCGCCATCGGCACGGGCCAAACCGGGGCGACGTACCGGTTGTCGGTCAGCTACGCCGAAAACCCGGGTCGTCTGCCGGACACCTTTGTCATCAAACTGCCTGCCCAGGACGACACCGTCCGCGACCGGGTGACCATCGGTTACCGCAGTGAATGCGCCTTCTACACGGGTGTGGCCGATCGGGTGGAGGTGCCGACGCCGCAGTGTTTCTACTGCGAGATCAGCGACGACGCTCTCGACTACGCGCTTCTTCTCGCCGACCAGGCGCCGGCGGTCCAGGGCGATCAGATTGCGGGCTGCGGCGAGCGTGAGGCACGGCTGGTCGTCACCGCGCTGGCCGGCCTGCACGGACCCAGCTGGTGCGACACGGTATGGCTGGACTTCCCCGGGATCGCCTTCGCCCGGCCCGACGTCGCCTCGGCTGCCGGCCTCGGCGAGGTGGCGCGGATGAGCGTCGAGATCACCCTGGACAAACTGGGCGATCGCATGAGCGCTGCCGATCGGGAGACCTTCACCGCGGCAATGGATTTGACCACGCCCTGGCTGCTCGCCGAGCATGACCGGTTCGCCCTGCTGCACGGCGACTACCGCCTGGACAACCTGCTGTTCCTCCCCGACGCCGCAGGGGTGACGGTGGTGGATTGGCAGACGCTCGGCGTAGGTCTGCCCGCGCGGGATCTGGCGTACTTCACCGCGACCAGTCTCAAGCCGGACCTGCGCGCGTCGATCGAGCATGACCTTGTCGACGAGTACCACCGGGCCCTCCTGCGCTACGGCGTCACCGACTACGACCGCGAAACCTGTTGGCGGGACTACCGACTCGGCATGCTACAGGCTCTGCTGATCTCAGCTCTCGGTTTCGCTTTCGCGACCGCCACCGACCGCGGCGACGACATGGTGCTCACGATGCTGGCTCGCGGGTGCCAGGCGATCCGCGAACTGGGCACCATAGATCTCGTCAGCGAGTATGCGTCGCAGCAGGCGGCGACGTCATGACGCGAATCAGTATTGCGTGGAACCTTGATCGATCGGAATCGCTGCCGCGGTGATGTTTCGCGATTCCTCGCTGGCCAGCCAACACACCGCATCGGCGATATCCTCGGGCTCGGCAACCCAATTCGGCAGAAACGGTGTGAGGGTGTTGGCCAAGTGCGGACTGGTCTCGGTAAACCTTGCTAAGGCGCCGACCATGTCGCCGCCGCCCATGGCGGTGTTGACCGGACCGGGGTGCACACTGTTGACGCGGATCGAATGCATACCCAACTCGGCGGCGAACGCACGTGCCATCCCGGTCACCGCGTGCTTGCTGGCTGTGTAGTGCACCATGAACGGCTGCATCTTCATGCCGGCTGCGGAGCTGATCAAAATGATGGACCCGCCGCGGCCACCGTCGATGATCTTCTGCGCGCCGGCCATCACCGTGTTCCACGTTCCAGTCACGTTGACGTCCATAACATCCCGGAACGATTCGGGCGTGATCTCGTTCCAGGCCTGCGGCGCCGTGATGCCGGCATTGGCGACGATGATGTCCAGCCGCCCGAGCGCAGCCACGCCGTCCTCCACCGCTTGGCGCAGACCGTCAAAGTCGCGAATATCGATGGCCGAAGCCATGATTTGGCGGCCAGCGGCCTCGACGAGCCGAACGGTTTCGGCCAGATCCTCCGGTGTTGCCGAGTCGTAACGGACACAGGATGGAAGCTTGCCCGCGATGTCGACCGCGATGATGTCGGCACCTTCGCGCGCCAACCGCACGGCATGCGCGCGTCCCTGGCCGCGTGCCGCCCCGGTGATGAAAGCCACCTTGTCCGTCAGGCGACCGGTCATGTGTGCTCCATATCGTAAAGGTCACTGTAACGCGGACGATAGCACCCGACCGTCACTGTTTTCGCTGTGCAGCCTTGACCAGGTTCGAGCCGATGATCAACCGCTGAATCTCGCTGGTTCCTTCGTACAGTCGCAGCAATCGGACGTCGCGGTAGATGCGCTCCACCGGTACCTCGCGCATGTAGCCGCTGCCGCCGTGGATCTGAACGGCGAGATCGGCGACCTTGCCTGCCATTTCGGTGCAGAACACCTTGGCCGCCGACGGGGCGACCCGGCGATCCTCCTCGGTGAGCCAGAGCCGTGCAGCCTCGCGGACCAGGGCTCGACCGGCCATCACGCCGGTCTGCTGGTCGGCGATCATCGCCTGGACCAACTGGAAGTTGCCGATCGGGGTGCCGCCCTGAGTGGCGGTTGCCGCGTAGTTGACGGATTCGTCGAGTGCCCGCTGCGCGGCTCCCACGGCCAACGCGGCGATGTGGATCCGCCCCCGGGCCAGCGACGTCATCGCTGCCCGGTACCCGATGTCCTCGCTGCCGCCGATCAGCGCGCCATCAGGGACACGGACATCGGTGAAGCGCACGTCGGCGGTCCAGGCGCCCTCCTGTCCCATCTTGGCGTCCTTGCTGCCGACCTCGACGCCGTCTGCGTCCGCGGGCACCAGAAAGACGGCGATGCCCGGTCCGTCGTCGTCGGCCGGTCTGGTCCGGGCGAAGACCACGAACAGATCCGCAACCGGGGCGTTGGTGATGAACCGCTTCTCGCCGGAGATCAGCCAATCCGATCCGTCGCGAATTGCCTTGGTGCGCAACCCGGCCGGGTTTGATCCCGCACCCGGTTCGGTCAGTGCGAACGAGGCGACTTTGCCCGATGCCAGCCCTTCCAGCCAGGCGGCTTTCTGTTCATCGGTGCCGAAGCCGACCAGGACCTGGCCGGCGATGCCGTTGTTGGTGCCGAACATCGAGCGCAGCGCCAGCGAGGTGTAGCCCAATTCCATGGCGAGCTCGACGTCCTGGCTGATATCGAGACCGAGCCCGCCCCACTCTTGCGGAATTGCGTACCCGAACAACCCCATCTCTTTGGCTTGCTCGCGAAGGTCATCGGGCACCTGATCGTTGGCCAGAATCTCGTGTTCCCGCGGCACCACGACGGTACGGACGAACTGGCGGGTCTGCTTGAGGATCTGCTGGAAATCGTCGTCATCGACGGCAGCAGTGGGCATGGGATCAACGCTCCTTCTCCGACGGTGTGCTGCAGGTGCCGATCGGTGGGCCACCCGGGCACCGATCATATATGAAATATGATGTGCGAAGATGTGCGGGTTCAGTACTACACAAGGAGGACGGTGATCGTGTGTCGTTGTTGACCGGTCAGACCGCAGTCATCACCGGTGGAGCCCAAGGACTGGGTTTCGCCATCGCGCAGCGATTCGTCGATGAGGGCGCCCGGGTGGTGCTCGGTGACGTGAATCTCGAGGCAACCGTGTCGGCTGCCAAGCATCTGGGCGGCGACGACGTCGCTATGGCGGTGCGCTGCGACGTGACGTCCGGTGACGATGTCGACGCGCTGATCGCTGCGTCGGTGGACGGGTTCGGTGCACTGGACATCATGATCAACAATGCCGGCATCACCCGCGATGCGACGATGCGGAAGATGACCGAGGAGCAGTTCGATCAGGTGATCGCGGTGCATCTCAAGGGCACCTGGAACGGGCTGCGTAAAGCTGCGGCGGTCATGCGGGAGAACAAGCGCGGCTCGATCGTGAACATGTCGTCGATCTCCGGGAAGGTCGGCATGGTCGGCCAGACCAACTATTCGGCGGCCAAGGCCGGCATCGTCGGCATGACCAAGGCGGCATCGAAGGAACTCGCCCACCTGGGTGTGCGGGTCAACGCGATTCAGCCCGGCCTGATCAGGTCAGCGATGACCGAGGCGATGCCGCAACGGATTTGGGACGCAAAAGTCGCCGAGGTGCCGATGGGCCGGGCCGGCGAGCCCAGCGAGGTCGCCGGCGTCGCATTGTTCTTGGCCTCCGACCTCTCGTCATACATGACCGGAACCGTCCTCGAGGTGACCGGCGGGAGGCACCTGTGAGCGCGCGCGAGGCCGTGATCTGTGAGCCCGTTCGCACTGCGATCGGCCGCTACGGCGGAATGTTCAAGTCGCAGAACGCCGTTGAGCTCGGGGTGGCCGCGCTGACCGGGCTGCTCGACCGAACCGGCATTCCGGCCGACGCGGTCCAGGACGTCATCCTCGGGCACTGCTACCCCAACAGCGAAGCGCCGGCCATCGGACGCGTCGTCGCGCTGGATTCCGGACTGCCGGTGACGGTGCCCGGTATGCAGGTCGACCGTCGCTGTGGGTCGGGGCTGCAGGCCGTCATCCAGGCGTGCCTTCAGGTCACATCCGGTGACAACGATGTCGTGGTCGCCGGCGGTGCGGAAAGCATGAGCAACGTCGCGTTCTATTCCACCGATATGCGATGGGGTGGTGCGCGGGGCGTACAGGTGCACGACGGGTTGGCGCGCGGGCGCACCACGGCCGGTGGGCGTCATTACCCGGTGCCCGGCGGCATGTTGGAGACCGCGGAAAACCTGCGCCGCCAATACGACATCTCGCGTCAGGAACAGGACGAGCTCGCGGTGACGTCGCATCAGCGGGCGGTCGCTGCGCAGAAGGACGGCCTGCTGGCCGAGGAAATCGTCGCGGTCACCGTCCGCAGCCGCCGCGGCGAGGAAGTCATCGACACCGACGAGCATCCGCGCGCCGATACCACGGTCGAGTCACTGAGCACACTCAAACCCGTTCTGCTCAAGGATGATCCATACGCCACGGTGACGGCGGGAAATGCCAGCGGCCAGAACGACGCCGCGTCCATGTGTCTGGTGACCACCCCGGAAAAAGCAGCGGAACTCGGCCTGACCCCGCTGGTGCGATTGGTGTCGTGGGCCGTCGCGGGTGTCGAGCCCAAGGTGATGGGCATCGGGCCGGTGCCGGCCACCGAGCGTGCGCTTGCCAAAGCGGGTCTGCAGTTGAGCGACATCGATCTGATCGAGCTCAACGAGGCATTCGCCGCGCAGGCTCTTGCCGTGATGCGGGAGTGGGGTTTTGGCGCCGCCGATCAGGAACGCACGAACGTGCACGGCTCGGGTATCTCTCTGGGTCACCCGGTTGGCGCGACCGGCGGCAGAATGCTGGCCACGCTGGCCCGTGAACTCAATCGTCGGGATGCGCGCTACGGACTGGAAACCATGTGTATCGGTGGCGGGCAAGGCCTTGCCGCGGTTTTCGAGCGAGTCGGGTCACGGTGAGCACGCCGCTTGCTGACCTCACCGTCGTCGAAGTCTCCAGCTTTGTCGCCGCGCCGTTGTGCGGAATGACGTTGAGCCAGTTGGGTGCCGAGGTGATACGGGTCGACCCGATCGGTGGCGCATCCGACATCAACCGGTGGCCGTTGGCCTCCAGCGGTACGTCGATCTACTGGACCGGCCTGAACAAGGGCAAGCGGTCGGCAACCGTCGATATGCGTTCGGTCGACGGGCAGGAACTGGTCCAGCGGCTGATCGTCGAGGGCGACGGCGTGGTGGTGACCAACGCTTCCGGCTTGTCCTGGTTGTCATTCGACAAGCTCGCGGCCAAACGGCCGGACGTGATTCACCTCCAATTGCTCGGGCCGCCACGATGGCTCTACCGGCGTGGACTACACCGTCAATGCGGCGGCCGGCTTCCCGTTGGTCACCGGTCCGGTGGACCATGCCGGCCCGGTCAATCACGTGCTGCCGGCGTGGGATGTCTGCTGCGGCTTGTATGCCGCGCTCGCGATCGTTGCGGCGGTGCGTCGCCGCGACCAGTCCGGAGTCGGCGCCCAGATCAGCATCGCGCTGGAAGACGTCGCATTGGCCACCGCCGGCAACCTCGGATTGCTGACCGAGCCTCAGGTGAACGACGGCGCCGAACGCCAACGGCTGGGCAACGCGATCTATGGACAGTACGGCCAGGACTTCACCAGTCGCGACGGCGTCGCGTTCATGGTCGTGACGCTGACCAAACGCCACTTCCGCGATCTCGTCGAGGTATCCGGCACCGGGGCAGCCGTCTCCGCGCTCGCCGAGTCGCTGGGTGCGGATTTCGCCGACGAGGGACAGCGCTACCGGTATCGTGACGTGCTCAGCGGACTATTCCGGATGTGGTTCGCCGATCACACAGCCGATCAGATCACGACGGCGCTGTCAGCCACCAGCGTGTTGTTCGAGCGCTATCGGAGCTTCGCGGAGACCGCCAAAGACGAACGCGTGACCAACAATCCGCTGTTCTCCCGGCTGCACCAGGACGGCCTGGGCGACTACCTCGCCCCGGGGATGCCGACAATCTTCGACGGCGAGCACTTCGCCGGCGAACCCGCGCCCACACTCGGCGGTGACACCGCCGACCTACTCACCACCCGTTTGGGGCTGAGTGCTGCCGACATCACGCGTCTGACCGCCGCGAAGACAATCGCCTGCTGACTGAGAAGAAAGGCGTCACATGACCAAACTCGCCGAGACAGTCGGCTTGACCGAATTCCAGACCGAGATCATCACCACCGTAAGGCAATTCGTCGAGAAGGAAGTGATCCCGAACGCGCCGGAGCTCGAGCGCACCGACACCTATCCGCAAGCGATCGTCGACCAGATGCGAGAGATGGGTCTGTTCGGCTTGATGATCCCGCAGGAATACGGCGGACTGGGCGAGTCGCTGCTGACCTACGCCCTGTGCGTCGAGGAACTGGCCCGCGGCTGGATGAGCATCTCGGGAGTGCTCAACACCCACTTCATCGTCGCCTACATGCTGCGTCAGCACGGCACCGACGAGCAGAAGCAACGCTTCTTGCCGCGTATGGCCCTCGGTGATGTTCGCGGGTCGTTCTCGATGTCCGAGCCGGAGTTGGGTTCTGACGTCGCCGCGATCCGCACTCGCGCGACCCGGGGCAGCGACGGCGACTACACCATCAACGGCCAGAAGATGTGGCTGACCAACGGCGCCAGTTCGAGTTTGGTTGCGGTACTGGTCCGCACCGACGAGGGCGCCGAAGCGCCGCACCGCAACCTGACCGCCTTCCTGATCGAGAAGCCCACCGGGTTCGGCGAAGTGAAACCCGGACTGTTGATCCCGGGCAAGATAGACAAGCTGGGCTACAAGGGAATCGACACCACGGAGCTCATCTTCGACGGGTATGCCGCGAGCGCCGACGACATCCTGGGCGGCATGCCGGGTCAGGGTTTCTACCAGATGATGGACGGCATCGAGGTCGGACGGGTCAACGTATCGGCCCGGGCCGTCGGGGTGGCGCTACGCGCATTCGAGCTTGCCGCGCGTTATGCCCAGCAGCGTCACACCTTTGGCAAGCCGATCGCCGAACACCAGGCCATCGCGTTTCAAATCGCGGAGATGGCAACGAAAGTCGAGGCCGCCCACCTGATGATGGTCAATGCGGCACGGCTGAAAGACTCCGGTGAACGCAACGACGTGGCTGCCGGCATGGCGAAGTATCTGGCCAGCGAATTCTGCTCGGAGGTCACCCAGCAAAGCTTCCGCATTCACGGCGGGTACGGATACTCCAAAGAGTACGAAATCGAGCGCCTGATGCGCGATGCCCCGTTCCTGCTCATCGGTGAGGGCACCAGCGAGATACAGAAGTCGATCATCAGCAAGCGACTGCTTGCCGAGTACCGGATTTGATTATGAGCGTCCCCGATTTCGCCGCGCGACCTCAACTCTCCGAAGACGTTGCGCGCTATGTGCGTAAGCGGATCTTTGACGGCACCTATTCGGCCGGGGAATATGTCCGGCTGGATCAACTGGCCGCCGAACTCGGGATCAGTGTCACTCCGGTGCGGGAGGCGCTGTTCGAACTACGCGCTGAGGGGCTGCTGGCTCAGCAACCGCGCCGCGGCTTCGTGGTGCTGCCGGTGACGGGACGCGATCTCGCCGACGTCGCCAACCTGCAGGCGCACGTCGGCGGCGAACTGGCCGCCCGGGCCGCGAACAACATCGACGACGACCAGCTGCGCGAGCTGAAAGAGATTCAGGCCGAACTCGAGAATGCATACGCCGGCAACGACATCGAACGAACAGTTCGGCTCAATCACGAGTTCCACCGAGCCATCAACGTGGCTGCCGAGTCACCCAAGCTCGCGCAGATGATGTCGCAGATCACCCGCTACGCACCGGAATCCGTCTTTCCCGTCATCACCGGCTGGCCCGCACAGTCGATCAAAGATCACCGGCGGGTGTTGGCCGCGTTGGCCAAACGCGACGGCGAGTCGGCCCGTAGGGCCATGTCCGAACACCTTGCCGCCGGTGCCGCTCCGCTGATCGACCATCTCACCGCGCACGGTGTCGTCGACGCGGACGACGGTGCGTCCTGACGGTCCGGTCGGCGCCATCTGTTGTTGCGTAACCACACTTGGGCATACGCTGCCCTCGGGGTGGGCAACAATTGGAGAAGAGTAGAGATGCCCGCAATGCCGACATTCAGCGCATCGGCGTTATCGGTCGCATGTGTGGCGGCGGTTGCGCTCGCTTCACCCGCCGTTGCCGATCCGATGGACCCGATCCCGGGTAACGGCGTCTTCGTCGTCGGGCCGGACATCGCTCCCGGCCTGTACCGCACCGGCGGGTCGGCGTCGACGTTCGGGGTGTGGATCAACAACGTGCCGACACAAGGTTCGATGTGCGCGTGGTTCACCTACAGCACGGCTGATGCGAACAAGGAGCATGTAGTCCAGACGAATATGTCCGTCGGTCCGATGTTCGCGAACATCAACACGACGGTGAAAGCGTTCGAGTCGCAGAACTGTCAACCATGGACGCGAGTGCCCTAAGGCTGGCCCGCGTCGACCAGCATGTCCCGCAGGCGGCGGACGTCGACCTTGCCGGTGCCGCCACGAGGGACGTCGTCGTCGGACTCGAGCATCAGCCACACGGTCGGGACTTTGAAGGCGCTCAGCAGTGTGCGCGCGGAGCGCCGCAGTTCCTCGGCCGGCGTTCCGTCCCCGCACACGACCGCGGCGCCCACGCGTTCGCCTGAGGCACCCGGAACGTTGGTCACGAACGCGCTCTCCACGCCATCGATCGTGCGCAGCGCCTGCTCAACCTCGCCGGGATAGACGGTCGCGCCGCTGACTTTGAACATGTCGTCGGATCGGCCGTGATAGAACAGGAAACCGTCGTCGTCCAGCCGACCGAGGTCACCGGTCGGATAGAAGCCGTCGGCGGTGAAGACGTCCTCGCGTCCGCGTCGGCAGATTCCGCGCAGGGTGTGCGGTCCCCGAATCTCGATCGTCCCAACGGTTCCCGCCGGCACCGGCCGTCCACTGTCGAGGTCGGCGATTCGTACCTCCATACCGGGGAACGGCTTGCCGCAGCTGCCCCACGCCGAGCGCGGCATATCGGTGTCGGCGAGGTAGCCGCAGTACGGTCCGAACGCCTCGGTCATGCCGAACAGCGTTGCCCGGGAACCGGGTTGAGCCCGTCGCTCCTTCGGCAGCAATGCTTCCAGGCTGCCGGGACGCAGCGCCGACAGGTCGGTCTCGGCACGGGACGGGTGGCGGGCCAAGGCTTCGGCCTGATCGGGCCAGCCCCGAAACAGCGTCACCTGCTCGCGCTCCAGCAGGCGCAGCGTGGTCTCCGGTTGCGGGATCGCCTCGGTCACCAATGTGGCGCCGGCGGCCAGTGCCGACAGCACGCCGCTGCCGAAACCGCCCACCCAGAAGAAGGGCATCGGCAGATACAGCCGGGTCTCGGAATCGATGCAGCGGCTTGCCAAGCCGGATCGGACGGCGCCCAGCGCACTGCCGTGCGAGTGCACCACCCCTTTAGGTGCTCCGCTGCTGCCGGACGTGAACATGATGACCATCGGATCGCTGGGTGTCACCGTCGCGGTCGCCGCGTCGACAATGGACGCCGCTGGTGACTCCGGCAGCCGGTCGGCCCTCCAAACCCGGCGCAGCGCGGGAAGTTCGGGACATCGCAGCGGCGCGGACACATCATCGACGTCAAGGACTGACCGGAGGTCGTCGAGATACCGGTGGCCGCGGAATTCTTCGACGCTGATCAGGAACTGCACCGACGCGGTCCGCAGTTGCGCGACGAGCTCAGGCACTCGGAGCAGCGTGCTGAGCGGAACCAGCACAGCGCCGATCCGGGTGAGCGCAATCGCGATCTGCACCCAACGCACACCGTTGGGCATGACGAGCCCCACCCTGGTGCCCTTGCCGACACCGCTCGCGATGAATATCGCAGCCAGATCTGCTGTGCTGCAGTCGAGTTCACGATAGCTGAGCCGGCAGCCAGGATCGATCACCGCCGGCTTGGCCGCGTACTCACCGGCCCTGAGCCTCACCAGGTCGTCGATCGTGTCAGGCATCGAAGAACTTCGCCAGTTCCTGCCGGTTCACTTTGCCGCTGGCCAACAACGGAATCTCGGTGGTCGATACGACGGCGAATCGCTTGGGGATTTTGTACGCCGACAGCTCGGTGGTGAGCCGGCGACGCAGCGTCGTCTCGTCGAAGTCGACGACGTCGTCCATGGCGATGACGGCGGCGACCGTCTCGCCGCGGTCAGGATCGGTGATGCCGACGACATGCGCGACGACACCGTCGGTGACCTTGGCGATCGCCTGCTCGACTTCGCTCGGCGATACGTTGGCGCCGGCTGTTTTGATCATCGTCCCGCGCCGGCCGAGGTAGTAGACGAACCCATCGCTGTCCATGGCAGCCAGGTCGCCGGTATGAAACCAGCCGTCGGGGTCGAAACAGTCTTCACGGCTTCGCCGGTAATACCGCTGCATCAGACTCGGGCCGCGGATGCACAGCTCTCCGAGTGCGCCTTCCTCGACCTGCATCTCGGTGTCCGGGTCGATGATCTTGGCTGCCAACCCCGGTGCCGGTTTGCCGAATGATCCGCGTCGATGCTCCGGTTGGTCGCTCTCGTCCGCGCTGATCAGCACCACGCTGCCGGCTTCGGTCAGCCCGAGCATGTTGTGTCGCAGCTCCGGGTCGGGCGGCCGTGCGTCAGGGGCCATGATGGGGTAGAGGTTGCCACGGCGCATCGACGACAGGTCGCGTCCGGCGAAGCTCGGGTGCCGCGCCAGGTGTGCGATCGCGGCAGCGAAACCATTTGTGGCCGTCGGCTTCTCGGCTTCCAGCAGATCGAGCGTTCGGCCCGGATCCTCG
The DNA here is from genome assembly GCA_963741555.1 of uncultured Actinomycetota bacterium. Taxonomy (GTDB): domain Bacteria; phylum Actinomycetota; class Actinomycetes; order Mycobacteriales; family Mycobacteriaceae; genus Mycobacterium. The sequence continues at coordinate 211,808 of CAVUIH010000015.1, forward strand.
GCGTTGGAGCACAGCAGCGTCGACCCGGCGATCAACGTGGCCAGTAACGCGAATCCGAAGCCGCCGATCCAGAAGAACGGCGAATTGCAGAACAGCCTGTCCGTGGCGGTCAGGTTCCGGACCTTGTTCAGGTTTCGCTGGTGGTTGAGCAGGGCGGCGTGGGCGTGCACCACCCCTTTGGGGGCACTCGTGGTGCCAGACGTGTAGATGATCGCCAGCGGATCAGAGCCCTCGACATCGTCTTCCATCGCCGTCAGCAGCGCTTCGCTGACTGCCTCGGTGTGCCGGTCTTCGAAGATGATGTGACGCAGTTGCGGTGCGACAGAATCGTATAATCGATCGCCAGAGTCGACCCGCGAACCTGGTAACACCTCGGCCAGCCGTTCGCGGTAGTTGTGCGAGCGAAACGACTTGGCGGCCAGCAGGATCGCGGTGTCGCTGTCGACCAGTTGCTCACGCAGTTCCCGCGCGGTGCAGAAGGTGGAGATCGGGATGACGACGGCGCCGATCCGCGCCGCGGCGAGCATGCCGACGACGAACGCAACGCCGTTGGGGTACAGCAGTCCGACGTGGCTGCCTTTCCCCGCGCCCAGAGCCACCAACTCACGTGCCAACAGCGCTGAGCGACAGTCGGCTTCGGCGTAACTGACGCGGTCGTCGTCGCAGATCAGCAGCGGATGATCGGCTCTGCCGACGGCCCGGGCGCGCAGTATCTTCCCGACGGTTGGCGATTCACTCGGCATGGTCGCCCTGCACGGCAGCGACGCTGTCGCTGAAGTAGCGGCGGATCGCGCTCAAATCTGGTTTGCCGGATGGCGTTCGGGGGAGCTCGGCGACGATAGCGATGGCGGTGGGAATTTCGTAGCGCGCCAACCGCGTCCGCAGGTAGTCGATCAGCGCGGCTGGGTCTGCCGAATCGGGCTCTCGGAGTTCCACCATCGCCACCGGCGTCTCGCCGAGCCGGTCGTCGCGCTGCCCGACGACCGCGGCACCCGCGACGGTGGGATGGGCTTCCAGAGCGTTGCGCACCTCGTCGGGCATGACTTTGAAGCCACCGCGGATGATCGCTTGGTCAGCGCGGCCGATGATCCAGAGAAACCCGTCGGCATCGATGCGTGCCATGTCTGTGGTGCGCATCCAGTCCGCGGAAGGACCGAGCTGCGCCGGCCTGACCTCCAGCAGGCCGATCTGGTCAGGCCCGAGTGGCGTGCCGTCGTCACCGACCACGCGCAGGCCGGCGCCCGGATTGGCGCGTCCTACGCTGCCGCGCTTGGCGTGCCAATGCTGCTGGTGATCGGCCAACGTCCAGCCTGCGACACCACCACCGAATTCAGTTGCGGCATAGGAGGTCAACACCGGGATGCCGTATTTCTCGGTGAACGCTTCGGAGTCATCCGGTGATAGCGGCGCGGTGCCGGACGTCACGGCCCTGATACTTGCCAGGTCGTCACGAGACAGGCCGGAATGCAGCACCATCCGTAGTGCGGTCGGCACCAGTGATACCGCGCGGGGTCGATGGGTGCGCACCGCCCGGGCCCAGCTGTCGAGTTCGAATCGCTCCAGCAGCACGAAAGGCCTCGCCTCGGTGACACATTGCAGGATGCGGAACACCCCGCCGATGTGGACGAGCGGCGAGTTGACGATCGCGACGCCGCGGCGCAACTCCGTGGGCGCCGCTCGATGATCCTCGGGTCCCATCACGCTGTGCGCGAGCATGTCGTAGCTGAGGTCGACGCGCTTGGGCGGTCCGGTCGTTCCGCTGGTCAACATCCGCACGGCGACGCCCGGTCGGTGCTGGTGCCGTACGCGATTATGTTCGGCTGCTATCACTTTCGGCTCGACAGCCAGTCCTGCGATGGACACCGTGGTCGCGTCGGCCTGCCCGTCGAGCATGGCGAGGTCGCCCGGCTCGCCGATCAGCAGGGGGAGTGCGAGCTCACTGACATCCGTCTCGAGACGTTCGCCGCCGCGGGACGGGTTGATGACGACGACCGTCGCCCCGCAGCGCAGCACTCCGAGCAACGCGGCGACCTGCGCGGGGCGGTTGCGCAGCATGACGCCCACTTCAGGTCGGTCGTTGCCGACGATCCGGCGAATCCGTGTCGCCAGTTCGTCGAGCTGTCCCCACGACACCCACTGCCGGTCGTATTCCAGAGCGGGCGAGTCGGGTTGCAGGCTCAGAACGTGGTCGATCCGTTGACTGAGTGCGTGCGGTGTCATCGGATTTTCGGATCGGGTGCGCGGCCGCCGCCGCGGGCCGCGAGTTCGGCGGTGCCGATCGGATTGCCCAGCCGGGTATAGATCAGACCCTGATCCAGCGCGGCGCGATAGGGCTTGTCCAACGACTCCCAGATCGCCTTCACCGTGCCCTGGGTCGCCGACGGCGGCTTGGCCGCAATGGTCGCAGCGATCTCGTGTGCCCGTCCCCACAACGCCTCCGGGGAGACCACCTCGGACACCAGACCGATCTGCAGTGCGGTCTCGGCGCTGACCCGCTCGTCGTTACCCATCAAGGCAATTCGCAATGCTTCGCCGAGTCCGATGCGGCGCATCAAGCCGACCGGCTCGAGGGCGCACACCAACCCGGCCGATACGTGGGAATCGAAGAACGTCGCATCGGTTGAGCAGATCACGACATCGGACTCGTTGATGAAATAGAACGCACCTGCTGTGCACATACCCTGCACGGCGCACACCACCGGTTTCCACATCTTCTGCCACTTCGGGCTGAGCGATTCGCCGGGATCTTCATGATTCCAGATGTTTTCGGGCTGACCGTACGGTGTCTTGACGTCGAGCCCTGCGCTGAATGCCCGGCTTCCGGCGGCCCGCAGCACGATCGCGTTGACGGTCTCGTCCGCTTTGACGGTCCGCCACGCCCGGGCCATCTCGTCGCACATGGTCCGGTTGAACGTGTTGAGCTGATCCGGGCGGTTCAGCGTGATGGTGGCGACCCGATCATCGCTGTCCACGGCGAGCTCGATGGTTTGGAAGCTCATCGGCACTGCCATTCCGGCGGTCGCTTTTCGACGAACGCCCGGGGCCCTTCGAGGGAATCTTCGGTATGCAGGTTGCGTTCACGAAACGACTCGGCCAGCATCTCGGCTTCGTGCAGCGGTAGATCCAGGCCCTTGAGGATCGCCAACCGGGTACCCCGGACGGCAAGCGGCGCATTCGAGTTGACGATGTCGGCGATCTCGTGGGCGCGTTCCAGCAGGCGGTCATGGTCGACGATCTCACTGATCATGCCGAGCTCGTACGCCCGTTGCGCACTGAGTCGTTCATGCTTGCCCATCAACGCCATCCGCAGCGCGATCGATCGGGGTAGCACTCTCGCCACCCGGACCAACTCGCGTGCGGCGACCAGTCCGATGCTGACGTGCGGATCGAAGAACGTCGCCTTGTCCGATGCGATGACGATGTCGCCGGTGGTGACCCAGTCGAGCCCCGCGCCGCAACACAATCCGTTGATCGCAGCGAGCACCGGTTTGGCCATGGTGCGAAACGGCGGCGTTCCTTCCTGCGGTGCCTCCCACTGCTCATAGCTGGACAGGTAGGGTCGCTCGCTGATCACCTTGCCGTCGCCGGGAATGGCCTTGACGTCGGCGCCGGTGCAAAACGCCCGTCCGGTTCCGGTGACGATCAGAAGCCATACCGCGGCGTTGTTTTCGGCCTCCGCGTACGCGTCACGCAGTTCGGTGACCATGTGCGGGCTGAGCGCGTTGAGGGCGTCGGGCCGATTAAGGGTGATGGTGGCCTTGTGGCCGTCGACCTCGTATTTGATGGTGTCGTAAGACGACGAGGACATCACGATTCCCTTTCACTGTGATTCATCGGCCGCGAAATTCTGGAGGGCGCTGTTCTCGGAACGCGGCGAGGCCCTCTTTGAAATCGTGCGTTCTGCAGGACAGTTCGACGTCGAAGAGCTCTTGTGTCATCGACTGATTCAGCGTCGCATGCTGGCCATAGTGGAGAGCCTGCTTGGCCAGTCCCAGTGCAACGGTGGGTCCGGTGGCCAGGCGACTCAGCAGCTCGTCGGTCACCCGGTCCAATTCGCGTGGATCGACCGCCTGATGGATGAGCCCCCAGTCGGCCGCGTCCGAAGCGCCGACCTTGTCGCCGAGCAGCAGCATCCGCTTGGCGCGGGTCAGCCCGATCAACCGGGGGAGTAGCCAGGTCGCGCCGGAATCGGGGCTGAATCCCCGCGCCGCGAAAGGCTCCCAGAACACCGCGTCGGTGGCGGCGACGGTGAAATCGGCGGCCAGTGCCAGATTGCAGCCAAGGCCGACAGCGAACCCACGCACACTGCACACCACCGGCAGTTGGATGCCGTGAATCAGCTCGATCACGCGATGCGCGCCGTGGGGGATGCGACGAAGGATGTCACCGGTGCGGGGCCGTTGGTCGCTGCCGCTGTTCGTGGCGACCCAGTCAGCACCCGAGCAGAAATCGTCACCCGCGCCCTGGATCAGGATGGCCCGCAGTTCGTCATCTGTCGCGGCATCGGTCAGCTCGGCGATGAATGCCTCGATCATGCTGTTGCTCAGCGAGTTACGTCGCGATGGCCGATCAATCGTGAGCCGCAGAATCGTCCCGTCGCGGCTCGCCGTGAGGGCGCCGCCTGCGGCCGTGGAGTTCACGTCCTGACTCACCGTCGGATCTGCCCTTCCCTGCCGATACGGATACCCCTACAGTAGCCAATACGATTGCTTCGCTGTATAACTTAGCAAGGAAAGCGGCGCGACGGAACAGCAGCGTTGGGAAGAGGTCGGATGGGCGAACACCCCGGAGCGGATGTCTCCGCGCCACCGGACTCGGGCCGTGACGCGGTTCGGCGAAGAGCCGCTGTCGCAGACCATTGCTGCCGCAGGCGCGATCCGTCGGCTCAGCTCGGTGCTGCTGTCGATGGAACACGCGCACCCCACGGTCGATGCCATGGTCGCCCAGATCGGCGAGTGGGAGCGGGAACTGAGCTCAGCGGTACCGCCGGACAGCACGCCACGGATCGGCGACGACGACGCCGGCCGTCGCGTCTACCTCGATCACGCAACGGACATCGGAGCGTTCAACCCGTGCTTTCCGGAATATCGCTTCGATCGCCTCGACGGCGAGACGGCCCTCGGCCATGTCACCTTCCCGCTGGTCTACGAGGGTCCGCCGGGGCTGGTTCACGGCGGCTTTCTGGCGGTGTTCTTCGATTGCGTCATGCAGCACCAGAATTGCGTCACCGGACTGTCCGGCAAGACCCGGTCGCTGCAGGTAACCTTCCGACGGCCGACGCCGGTGCTGACCGAATTGCGCTTCGAGATCGCGCGTTCCGATGTCGAGCGGGGGATCGCCTCGACGGCCCGTTTGATACTCGACGACGAGGTGCTGTGCATCGGTGAAACCACGACGCTGGCATTGCCTCCCGAGAAGTTGACCGGGCATCGATTCGGCAAGCGGCGAGCCGAGACGAGCTGATATGGCGGTGCAGCGCTTTCGGCAACCTCGCGTCGCGGAGATCGTCGCGTCGAAGTTGCGGGACGACATTCTGTCCGGTCGGTTGAAAGAGGGAGATGTTCTCCCCTCGCAGGAAAGCCTTTTCGGTGAATTCGGCGTCAGCCCTCCGGCGTTGCGTGAAGCCATCCACATCTTGGAGACCGACGGGTTGATCTCGGTCCGTCGCGGCAACGTCGGAGGAGCAGTCGTCCACCACCCGACGGCCGAACGAACCGCGCACATGATCAGCATGGTCTTGCAGGCGAGGGCCGCCACGCCGGTGGACGTCAGCGAAGCGCTGATGCATCTCGAGCCGATCTGCGCGGGGATGTGCGCGGCGCGGGAGGACCGGATGACCGAAGTCATACCCTACTTGCAGAACGAAATCGACATCCAGACTGAGCAATTCGACGATGTGTTGAAGTACGTGCCGAACGCTCGGCAGTTTCACGAAACGCTGGTGTCCCGGTGCGGCAACGAGCCGATGATCTTGCTCATCGGATCGCTGGAGCTGATTTGGTCGACGCACGAGTCCGCGGTCTGGAACGGCGACGGAGGACCGGCGCCGATGGTGGACAAGACCCGGCGAGCGGCGTTGCGTGACCACCAGCGACTGCTCGACGCCATCCGCGACGGCAACGCGGCGAGGGCGGTCCGACTCGCGCAAGACCACCTCGCCGCGGCACGTCGCAACACCCTTGCGGTCGGTTCCGGCCACACCATCGAGGCCAGGCTGATGGCGGACCTCGGTCCGAGACTCGATCCGCACATCCGGCAGAACAACCGGCAGCACAGCAGGAAGGGGGCCGGTGCATGACCGTCTCAGACAGCGGTGACGATCGCGTTCTCTTCGATATCGATCCGGAAAAGCGCATCGCCACAATAACGTTGAACAATCCGCAGCAGCGCAATTCTTACGACGCCGCCATGCGCGACGCGGTTGCCCGGTGTCTGGATCACGTCGCCGAAGACGACGACCTCACCGTGGTGCTACTCCGCGGAGCAGATGGCGTGTTCAGCACCGGTGCGGATATGAACAACGCCTACGGCTGGTACGGCGAGCGCAGTGCCGACGCGTCGGCGACGGACGAAACCCGCTCAGCCAAGAGCCGTCCCAGCCAACGGCGCCGGCTGACGGTCGACCGCAGGTCGTTCAGCTTCTACCACAACCTGATGGGCTTTCCGAAGGTCACCGTGGCGGAGATCAGTGGCTACGCACTCGGCGGTGGCTTCGAGATCGCTTTGATGGCAGACATTTCCGTCATCGCCCGCAACTGCAAGATCGGTATGCCGGCCACCCGGTTTCTCGGACCGGCATTGGGCAGCCTGCACATGTTCTTCCACCGGCTGGGGCCGGTGCTCGCGCGGCGTCTGCTTCTGACCGGCGATATCATCGAAGCGGTCGCGATCGAAAACCTCGGAATCTTCACCGAGACCTGCGATCCCGGCCACGCGGCGGCACGGGCACGGTACTGGGCCGAGAAGGCCGCCAAGATGCCGGCCGATGGCGTCGTCATCGCCAAGGAGGCATTCCGGCTTGTCGAACAGAACCAGGCATACCAAGGGGAGGAAGTGGCGAGCTACCTGTTTCACGCGTTCGGTACGAATCTGCAATTCGCACCGGGGGAGTTCAACTTCGTCAAGACCCGAGCGCAGCACGGTACCAAGGAGGCTTTCCGGCTGCGTGACGAGCATTTCAACGTGCCGGAGCCCCCGCTGAGCTGACCTATCGAGAAGTCTTACGTTGCCGGGCTGATGTCGACTTACGTTGACGGCCAGTCGACTTCGAGCCCTGTTCGATCAGCCGAGTGGCATGATCGAGTATGCAGTCCAGGCCGTATTCGAAATTGTTGTCGTCGGCGGCACCGATGTGATGGCCCTTCGTGGCCATCTGCGCCAGCAGCGGGGTGGTCTCGGCGTCGATGACCATCGCGTCTTCAATTGTGCGCCCACCGTTCTCGGTCGCCTGATTCTTCTCCTGAAGTCGATGCAGCACCACTGAGCCCCGAACATGAACCGACACTGCGGAATAGGTATCGAAGGCCTCTTCCGATGACAGTCCCGCCTCGACCAGGCCGGCGATAGCTTTTTCGATCTCCTGGACGCCGACCCGCGCCGCCCTTGGGCTCAGCGCCGACCTGATCAGAATCAGGTCGCACAGAATTGGGTTGCCCATGAAGGTTTTCCGCATCGAGCGGGCATGGTTGCGCAACGTGTCGCGCCAATCGCTGGCCTCGACGTAGGGGGTCGCAAAGACATACTTGCTCAACGCGCGGTCGGTCATCGCATTGAGCAGATCGTCCTTTTTGCGGAAATACCAGTAGATGCTCGTCACTCCGACACCGAGATGCTTGCCGAGCAACGGCATGCTCAAGTTGTCGATCGAGACTTGTTCAGCGAGCTCGAATGCGCCGCTGATGATGTCGTCGGGATTGATGGATCCACGTTCGCGCCGCTGACGCTTCTCCGCGGTTGCTTGCTTGGCCACTGCGGACACCTCCATCACGTTTGAACGCTTCGCGGCCGACGGGTTCGAATCTACCTGCAGTCACCGCTTGATCTGCGGTTACGCAGCCGTGTCGGCAATTCCGCTTGTTACTGTAATACCTATCGTAGGCTTTTTGATACGCACGGCGGCACGCGAAGGGCAACCGGGCGTTCGCCGCGGGTCCGGACCGACGACCGCCTATAAAAAACTTGTGCCTGTTGTCGGCCGAGGCCGAGCTTCTGGTCAAGGCATCCAGCTCATCTGCCGCGGGCGGGTCTTCCGGGCGAAATGGGTTCAGCCATGGCATTTTTGGCCTATCGGTGCAACTCCGGCACGACCGGGCCCAACGTCGACGTCGACGGTGCATCCGACCTCTTTCAGCCGGACGATTTTGGCTGTTCGGGCGGCACAGAACAGCGTGCGATGACAGTTGCAGAATGCAGTACCGATAGGTATACAGTATGCGTACACGCATCGCCGGAGTTGCCGCCTGTGCTCGAGGAGGAGTGGGACATATGCGTACCGCTGACGCCCTCGGCCACGACGAGGCGGTCATCTACGAGGTCACCCCGAGCGGTGTCGCTGTTCTCACTCTGAACCGGCCGGACCGACTCAACACCTGGGGCGGCGACATCGCGACTGCGTTCTACGCGGGGTTGGACCGCGCCGAAGATGACGCGGCGGTCCGGGTGATCGTGTTGACCGGTCGCGGCAAGGCGTTCTGCGCGGGCGCCCAACTGGGTTCGATGGGGAATGTCGCGCAGTCGATCGAGAAGACCGACGAGCGCAAGCTGGCCAGCCTGGTCGGCGATCGTCAGCCCTACTACCTGACCTCGCTGTCCAAACCGGTCGTGGCGGCCATCAACGGATCGTGCGTCGGTATCGGTCTCACCCAGGCGTTGATGTGCGACGTCCGATTCGCCGCTGACGGTGCGAAGTTCGCGGCGTCGTTCGCGCGGCGCGGGCTGATCGCGGAATACGGGGTCTCCTGGATACTGCCGCGGCTGACCGGTTGGGGAGTCGCGCTCGACTTGCTGCTGAGCGGGCGGACTTTCCTCGCCGACGAGGCTGCCGAGCTTGGGCTGGTCAAAGAAGTCGTGCCGCCCGAGCAACTGATGAAGCGGGCCATGGACTACGCCGAAGACATCGCCCAGCACTGCTCGCCGGCATCGATGGCGGTGATCAAGCGGCAGGCGTACGGCGATGCGATGCGCGAAATCGCTGACGCCAGTTCACGATCGGATGCCCTGTTGCAGGAGTCGCTGCGGCGTCCCGACGTGATCGAAGGGGTCACCAGCTTTCTCGAAAAGCGAGTTCCAAGTTTTCCCGGGCTCAGTGCCTCGGCAGGAAAGGATCATCATGGGGAATCTGGGCTATAAAGCGATCGACGTCGACAATCACTATTACGAACCGCTGGACGCTTTCACCCGTCATCTGGACAAGAAGTTCCGCAGGCGCGGCGTGCAAATCTTCCAGGACGGTAAGCACACTCAGGCGGTGATCGGGGACCGGGTCAACCGTTTCGTGCCCAACCCGACCTTCGATCCGATCATCAAGCCCGGTTGCCTTGACCTGTTGTTCCGCGGCGAGATTCCCGAGGGCGTAGATCCCGCGTCGCTGATGAAGGTCGAGCGGCTCGAACAACACCCCGAGTATCAGAATCGTGACGCCCGCATCACCGTGATGGACGCTCAGGGCATCGAAACGGCTTTCATGTTGCCGACATTCGCGTGCGGCGTCGAGGAAGCACTCAAGCATGACGTCGAGGCGACGATGGCGTCTATCCACGCGTTCAACCTGTGGCTCGACGAGGATTGGGGTTTCGACCGACCCGACCACCGGATCATCGCCGCACCGATCGTGTCGCTGGCCGACCCCGACAAGGCTCTCGACGAGGTCGAGTTCTTGCTGGCTCGCGGCGCCAAGCTGATACTGGTGCGCCCCGCGCCGGTGCCCGGTGTCCTCAAGCCGCGGTCGTTGGGCGATCCCCTTCACGATCCGGTGTGGGCCGCGTTGGCCGAGGCGGGGGTTCCGGTCGGCTTCCACTTGAGCGACAGCGGCTACCTGCAGATCGCCGGAATGTGGGGCGGCAAGTCCACATTCGAGGCCTTTGGCGGCTCGAATCCGCTGGACCAGATACTTGTCGACGATCGTGCGATTCACGACGCGATGGCATCGATGATCGCGCACGGTGTGTTCACCCGTCACCCGCAACTGAAAGCGGTCAGCATCGAGAACGGGTCCTACTTCGTCTATCGCTTGGTCAAGCGGCTGAAGAAAGCTGCCAACAATCATCCCAAGCTCTTTCCGGTGGATCCGGTTGACCAGCTGCGTAATAACGTCTGGATTGCGCCGTACTACGAGGACGATCTGCCTGACCTGGCGTCGGTCATCGGTGTCGACAAGATCTTGTTCGGATCGGACTGGCCGCATGGCGAAGGGTTGGAGAACCCGGTGTCGTTCACCGAGGAGTTGGTCGGCTTCAGCGACGCCGACATCCGGAAAGTGATGCGCGACAATGCGTTGGACCTGCTGGATGTCAAAGTCGGCTCGGCGGCGTGAGCGCTGAAGGCCGCGCAAACCGATGAGCGAGTGGACCATAGGTGCGGTCCTGGACGTGATCGCCGAGGTCATTCCCGACCGGGCGATCACCGTCTGCGGTGACCGTCGACGGACGTTCGCCGAAACCTCGGACCGCACCCGTCGGCTCGCGAACTATCTCGCGGCCAACGGCTTCGGTGCCCACCAGGAACGGGAGAACCTACAGAATTGGGAATGCGGTCAGGACCGCATCGCGCTTGTCATGCACAACGACCTCTACGCCGACATGGTCATCGGTTGCCTCAAGGCCCGCACCGTTCCGGTCAACGTCAACTACAACTACACGCCGCGCGAAGTCCGGGAACTGCTCGACTACGTGCGGCCGCGCGCCGTCATCTATCACAAGTCGCTCGGCGCGAAGTTCGCCGACGTGTTCCCGCCGGACAGCGCTGATCTGCTGCTGTCGGTTGACGACGGCAGTGCGGGGCCGGAACTGGCCGGCGCGGTGTCGTTGGATGAGGCTCTGTCGCAGGGCAATACCGACCAGAACGTGACCGCGTCACCGGATGATCTGCTGATGATCTGCACCGGTGGCACCACCGGTCGGCCCAAGGGCGTGCTCTGGCGCCAGTCCGACATCTACGTCTCGTCAATGGTCGGTGCCGACCACGGTTCCGCGCAGGAGATCCGGGACAGGGTGAGCCGTGTCGCCGGGTCGCCGTGGTTCGCCGTATCACCACTGATGCACGCCGCGGGTATGTGGACGGCGTTCTCCGCGATCATGGCCGGCCTGACAGTGGTGTTGTACGACACCAGCAAGCGACTCGATCCGCGGTTGGTGTGGGAAACGGCGGAGCGCGAGAGCGTGGCGATGTTGACGATGGTCGGCGACGCGTACGCCGCACCGCTGGTCGCCGAGTTGCAACGCGGCAGCTATGACTTGTCGTCGCTCGCGATGATCGGCACCGGCGGTGCCGCGACGAATCTGAAATACCAAGAGGCGCTTCTGGAACTGTTGCCACAGCTCACCCTGATCAACGGATACGGGTCGTCAGAGACCGGCAACATGGGATTCGGGCACAGCCGCAGCGACAGCCGAACCGACACATTCACTCTGCGTGAGGGCGGGCTGGTGCTCGCCGAGGACTACAGTCGCTTTCTGGTCCCCGGTGAGCACGAGGTCGGCTGGGTTGCCAGGGAGGGACGGATTCCTTTGGGGTACTACAACGATCCTGACGCCACCCGCACGACCTTTCCGGTGATCGACGGCAAGCGAGTGGTGATCTCCGGCGACCGCGCAAGTCTGGAAGGTGACGGGACGCTGCGGTTGTACGGCCGCGATTCGCTGGTGGTCAACACTGGCGGTGAAAAGGTGTTCGTCGAAGAGGTTGAAGAGATCCTTCGCGCGCATCCGGCGATCGCCGACGCACTGGTGGTGGGCCGTCCTAGCGAACGGTGGGGCGAAGAGATCGTCGCACTGATACAACTGCGCGAGGGAACCGACGCCGGTCGCGAACACCTGCACGCGCATTGCACATCGCACCTGGCCCGGTTCAAGACGCCCAAGGATTTCCTCTTCGTCGAGCAGGTCCATCGTCTCGGCAACGGAAAGGCCGACTACCGGTGGGCGAAACGTCACGCGACCGCGACGGCGCCGATGTCGACATGAACGCCAACCGAGTGATTGATTGCCTCGTCAACGTGCACTTCGGCGAGACCGAGAAGCAGCCCACGTGGATGCTCAAGGTGCGCGACGACTACTTCAAGGGCCCGGATTCGATGTTCGCGCCGGTCGACCTGTCCGAGCTACTCGACGAGATGGACGAGCAGGGTGTGCGCAAGGCCGTCCTGATGGACAACCTCGCGAAGCCGTCGGTCACCGCACGCAAATTCGTCGAGGCCAAGCCGGACCGTTTTGCGCTTGCGATGGGCGGCGTCAACCTGCTGCGCCCCATGCCGTCGCTGCGCGAACTCAGCGCGGTCGTCGGCGACCTGCCGGTCGTGTATGCCGTTGTGGGACCGAGCTTCTGGGGCGATGGCCAATACCCACCGAGTGATGCCGTCTATTACCCGCTCTACACGAAATGCGCCGAGATCGGTCTGCCACTGTGCATCAATACCGGTATCCCGGGACCGCCCATCCCCGGTGAAGTGCAGAACCCCATCCATCTCGACCGGGTTTGCGTGCGGTTTCCTGAGCTGAAGCTGTGCATGATTCACGGCGCAGATCCCTGGTGGGACATCGCGATTCGTTTGCTGATCAAATATGCCAACCTTCGCCTGATGACGTCGGCGTGGTCGCCGAAGCGGCTGCCGGACAGCCTGCTGCACTACATGCGCACGCGGGGACACAACAAGGTCATCTATGCCTCCGACTGGCCGGTATTGAAGATGCGCCGCGTCGTGCCCGAAGCACATTCACTGGACCTGCCGGCCGAGGTTCTGGACAACTATCTCTACAACAACGCGCACCAATTCTTTTTCGAGGGTCGGGAGGAGCACTGACCATGGACCGCTACGAACTTCGCCGACTCGACTACAGCCTGACCGAGGATCATCAAGCGCTGCAGGCCGCGTACCGAGACTTCTTCAAGACACACTGCTCGATCGAAACCGTCCGAGCTGCTGAGGAATCCGGCTTCGACAAGAGCCTGTGGGAACGGCTGTGCGGGATGGGCGCGACGACGATGGCGTTGCCCGACTCCGTCGGGGGAGACGGGGCCACGCTTGTCGATCTGACGCTGGTGGCCGAGGAGATCGGTCGCTCGCTGGCGCCCGTGCCGTGGATCGACCACGTCTGTGCCGCGCGACTGCTCGCCCGTCTCGGGTCGGCGGAGCGCGACGTCGTGAACGGTAAACAGCTCGCGGCGTTCGACCCGCAGCAGGACAACGTGTCCGGAACCCGGCTCATCCCCATCGGATCGATCGCCGATCAGATCATCGTCCGCGACGGCAGTGGAGACGGGGCGGTGGTGCTCCTCAAATTCGACACCCGGCCGACCAAGGTCGACAACATCGGTCGGCTGCCGATGGCCTGGGTTGACCCGGCCGCCGCCGACACCCGCGTCGTGTTGGCAAGCGGCGCTGACGCTTTGGTGCACTACCAACGTGCACTCGACGAGTGGCGAGTCCTGAGCGCGGCCGCCCTGACGGGGCTCGTCGAAGAGACGATGACCATCGCGGCCGAGTTCGCCAAGACCCGTTACACCTTGGGCGTGCCGATCTCGACGCTGCAGGGCATCTCCCACCCGCTCGCCAACATCGCAATCACCGTGCAAGGCGGCCGCAACCTGGCTCGGCGGGCCGCATGGTTCTTGGACAACGAACCCGACGAACGGCCGGAGTTGGCGCCGTCGGCGTTCGTGTTCATGGCCGAGGAGGCGTCGAAAGCCGCGACCATGGCGGTGCACGTGCAGGGCGGTCTCGGTGTCTCTGCAGAAGCCGCCGCGACCGCATATCTGGTGCGCGCCCGTGGGTGGGCACTGGCGGGCGGCGACCCGGGCGTCAGCGCTCGATACATCGCCGAGCTTGTCGCCGCCCGCGAAAGCCGTTGAGGAAAGGGCATATAGGTGGACTTCTCCCGCGTGGTGCTGTCCGAGGACGAGCAGGCCTTTCGCGACGAGGCTCGCGATGTGCTGCAAACCCATGTGACGGATGATGTCCGTCGTCGCGACCGGGAGACCGGTGACAACTTCGACGAGGGTGTGCATTTGGCGTTGGGTGCCGCCGGCTACCTGGAAGGCGAATGGAAATCCGCGGCCGACGGCGGATTCACCAGGACCCGTCGCCGCATCTGGGAACTGGAGAAGCGCCGCGCACACGTGCCTTGGGTGACGTGGGGGACCACCGCGATGGTGGCGCGTTCGGTGGCGAAGTTCGGCTCACCGGAACTGCGGGACGAGGTGATGCCCAAAGTGTTCAGCGGCGAGGTGCGCCTGTGCCTCGGCTACACCGAACCCGAGGGCGGCTCGGACATCGCCACGTGTAAGACCCGTGCGGTACGCGACGGAGACGGCTGGATCATCAACGGATCCAAGATGTTCACCACCGGCGCGCACAAATGCCAGTACGTCTTCCTGATCACCAACACCGATCCCGAGGCGCCAAAGCACAAGAGCCTGACCATGTTTCTGGTTCCGCTGGATTCCCCGGGCATCGACATCCAGGGCATCCGCACGGTCGACGGCGACCGCACCAACATCGTCTACTACAGCGACGTCCGCGTCGACGACAAGTACCGGCTCGGCGAGGTCAATGCCGGCTGGACGGTGCTACGTGAGCCGCTGAACACCGAGCACGGCGCCGTCGCCGCCGCACCCGACGGATTGCAAGACGTCTCGATCATGATGCACCAGGCCGGGTTCATGGCACACGCGCTCGACAAGACCGCCGCCAAGGTTGCCGAACGGGATGCCAATGGCCGCAGGCTTGTTGATGATGAATCGGTCGCCTACCGACTGGGCCGCAGCGCCGCCCGGATCGAAGCGGCACTGAGCGCGCCGAGCATCTTCGGCCGCGTGGCGATCGCGCAGACCATGCGCGACGTCTCGCCGGAGCTGATGGACATCATGGGCACCGCATCCACGCTGCCGTTCGGCACCGACGGTGCAGCCGACGACGGTGCATCGGAATATGTCTACCGCTTCGCGCCGCTGGTCGGAATCTACGGCGGCACCCTCGAGGTGTTCCGCAGCATGATCGCGCAGTACGTGCTCGGCCTGGGCAAGCCCAACTACTCGGCGCCGAAAAAGGTTTCGTAGTCCGGGTCAGGTTGTCAGGATTGTTGCCGCCGCCGTTCCAGGCGCACCGTAAACCTGTGCGAACCCGACCTGTGGATCGCCCGGGACCTGACGTTCACCGGCCTCACCGCGTAGCTGGCGCACCAGCTCGTGCATCTGCCGCAGGCCTGAGGCCCCGATCGGTTCGCCGTTGGCGATCAGGCCGCCGTCGGTGTTGACCGGCATCGTGCCGCCGATTTCGGTGGCGCCGTCGGCCAGGAGCTTCTCTTGGTCACCGTCGGCGCAGAAGCCTGCCTCGGCCATGTGGATCACCTCGGCGCCGGCGTCGGTGTCCTGCAGCTGGATGACATCGACGTCCTGCGGTGCGACGCCGGCCTTTTCGAACGCGGCTCTCGCGGCGTAGACGGTCGGCGACACGTCTTCGTCGACGGGTGCGTACGTGGTGTTTACCTCGTAGGCGCCGTAGCGGCGGGTGCGAACTTCGACGGCGCGCACGTACACGGGCTTGGGGGTGAACCTGTGCGCGATGTCGGCGCGGCACATCACCACGGCGGCGGCGCCTTCGTCCGGAGCGCAGAACATGTACTGGGTCAGCGGGTAATTCAGCACCGGCGAGGCCAGGATGGCCTCTTCGGAGATCGGCTTGCGGCGAAAAGCATTGGGATTCAATACGCCGTTGCGGAAGTTCTTCGCGGCCACCTTGGCCAGCGTCTGGGTCGTGATGCCGTGGTCGTGGAGGTAGCGGTTGGCCTTCATGCCGAAGAACTGGGTCGTGAGGTACTGGCCGTTCTGCGCATACCAGCTCGGCATCCCCACGAGCGCAGGATCTTCGGTGAAGGCGCCGCGCGGGTGTTTGTCCATTCCGACCGCGATGCCGATGTCGTAGTCACCCAACCGGATACTGTCGGCACACAATTTCGTGGCGCTCGCCGCGGTGGCACACGCGTTGAACACATCGGTGAACGGAATGCCGGTGAGACCAACCATGCCGACAATCGCGTCCGGGTTGGCCACTGTCCAGCTGCCGCCGACCGCGAATTGGATGTCTTTCCATTCGACGCCGGCATCGGCCAGCGCCAATCGAATGGCGTCGGCGGCCATCTGCATCGCAGACTTGCCTTCGAAGCGGCCGAACGGGTGCAGCCCCGCGCCGATAATGGCAACCTCATTGACCACGACGGCGCCCTTTCAACCTCGAACGTAGCGGCGTATCCGAACATACTACTGTAACGGTTACGGTTGAACGCCCGAGATTGTCGTCGACACGGCGACCTGGTGACTGTCAGCGCGCCGGTCTGAGTCGAGGGAAACGTCGTCACTTGCTGTCGAACGTCACCGGGAGTGCGGTCGGGGAGCGGAACGGCTGGCCGTGGATGTGCGGGTCGTCGTCGGTGACGAGCTGGAGATTGGCCACTCGGCTCAACAGACATTCGATTGCGACGCGAGTTTCCATGCGCGCCAAATGAAGTCCCAGGCAGGTGTGTTCGCCCGCGGCGAAGGAGATGTGCGGTGTCGGCTTGCGGAACAGGTCGAATTCCTCGGAGCGATCCCACCGGTCCCGGTCCCGGTTCGCCGAGCCGATGCACAGGTCGACTGCTGAGCGGGCGGGAATCTCGATCCCTTCCAACTCGGTGTCCTCGGTGGTGCACCGCTGCACTGTCGTCAGTGGCGTTTCGAACCGCAAGCCCTCTTCCATCGCCGGCGCGATCAATTCGTGGTCGGCGTGCACTGCCTCGAACTGCTCGGGATGGGTGAGCAACAGGAACAGCAGGTTGCCCGATGAACGGTAGGTGGTTTCCAGGCCCGCGGGGAGCAGCAGCCGAAGGAACGAGTAAATGGCTTCGTCGGTGAGCTTTTCGCCGTCGATCTCCGCGGTGACCAGATCGCCGATGATGTCATCGGTGGGTTCGGCTTTACGCTGGCCGATCTGATGCAGAAAGTAGTCCTTCAACGCGGCGGAGGCTTCGAAAGCGCGCTCGTATTTCACCGTGTAGTTGATCAATTGCACTGCGCGCCGGCGGAAGGCCGGTAGGTCGTCGGAAGGCAGACCCAGCAGCTTGGCGATGACGCGGGTCGGGAACTCGAACGTGAAATCCCGGACGAGGTCTGCTCGCCCGGCGTCGATGAATTCGTCGATCAGGGCATCGCAGATCGGCCGCACAATCGCCGGCTCCCACCGCGCCAGCGCTTTGGACTTGAATGCCGCCGAGACCAAGTTGCGGTGTTCACGATGCTTCTTGCCGTCCATCGCCAAGATGGTCGGACCCATGAACAGGCCGATCGTGTTGTCGTAGTACCTCGAGCTGAAGACATCACCGTCGCGAAAAGCCTTGTTCACCGCGTCGAACGACACCGCGGCGAAGGAGTTCTTGGGCCGCAGCGATTCGGGAGTCTTGGAGTAGTCGATGACCGACCCGTGGAACACGCCTGCGTTCGCGCGTTTCTGGGCGAAGTAGGGGTAGGGGTCACGGATGAAGTCGGCAGGTTTGTCGTCGTGGGCGGCGGCGTCCCGAAGTTGACTCTCCACAGCTGCACTCCAGCTTCGTCGCGCGGACCAGCGTCTAGCTATATGATCGTACTGTAAATATTACAGTATCGTACAACAGCCGAGAGTCCGTCAGAAGTGGTGTTGAGATTCGCCTAGCCGTCGCGGTGTCGCCGCCGCTTGGCCAATTCCACCCCTAGCTCGTCTGGTGGCACCGGATGGCCTTTCGTGCAACGCATTTCGACCTTTGTGTCGGCACCGCAATTCAGGTGGGTGAGTCGCAGTCGGTTGCTGCCCGGCATGTGTTGCTGGCCCCACTGGAACATCGCCCACACCACCGGCATGAAGTCGATGCCGGCCTCGGTGAGCACGTATTCGTCGCGGGTCCGTTGACCTGCCTCGCGATACGGTTGCCGGGCCAGCATGCCGAGCTCGACAAGCTCGGAGAGTCGCGCCGACGCCGCGGCCTTGGTGATGCCTACCCGGTTGGCGAAGTCGTCGAACCGGGTCGTGCCGTAGTAGGCCTCGCGCATGATTAGCATCGCGGACTTGGTCCCGAGCACCGACATGGTCTTCTCGATCGAGCAGTGGCCGATCGCCGACCAGGCGTCGCGGTCGGCGAGCACGCCCTGTAGGAGTGTCATAGATCACCTTACTTCTGGGTTGTACGCAGTATACCTAGGTGTTATAGCTGGGTATACAGAGCAATACCTAGCATGGGACTCAAGGAGGAGTCGTGGCATATCAGGATCGAGACGCCGTCATCGTGGGTGCGGTGCGCACGCCGGTCGGCAAAGGCAAGGCCAACGGCGCATTGCATGGTGTGCTGCCCGCAGACCTGTTGGCGCACAGCCTGCGTGAACTGGTCCAGCGCACTGGCGTGGACCCGGGCCAGATCGACGACGTGATCGCCGGAGCGGTGACGCAGGTGGGCGATCAAGCGGTCAACGTCGCACGTAATGCTCTGCTGGGTGCCGGCTTCCCGGAGTCGGTTCCGGGCACCACGGTCGACCGGCAATGCGGCAGCAGCCAGCAGGCCATCAGCTTCGCCGCCCAGGGCGTCCTCGCCGGCGCCTACGACGTGGTGGTCGCCGCCGGGGTGGAGTCCATGAGCCGGGTTCCGATGGGCAGCTCGGTCCTGCCGGGTAGTGACCCATTCGGCGAAGGCATGGCCAGCCGATACCCGGAAGGCCTTGTGCCGCAGGGTATCAGCGCTGAGCTGATCGCCGCCCGTTGGGGATTCTCGCGGACCGAACTTGACGAGTTCTCCGCGGCCAGCCATGAGAAAGCGGCTCGGGCCACCAAAGACGGACTCTTCGACAACGAGCTGGCGCCGATCGCCGGGCTGAGCACCGACGAGATCATTCGGCCCGGAACCACTGTCGAGACGCTGGCCGCTCTCAAGGCGGCGTTCTACAACCCCGCGGTCGCCGATCGCTTCCCGCAGATCAATTGGGAGATCACACCGGGCAACTCATCGCCGCTGTCGGATGGCAGCGCCGCCGTGCTGATCACCAGTGGCGCGGCCGCCAAGAAGCTGGGCCTGCGCCCGCTCGCCCGGATTCACACCACCACCGCGGTGGGCTCGGATCCGCTGTACATGCTGACCGGCGTCATCCCGGCCACCGAGAAGGTGTTGCACCGTGCCGGCCTGACCCTGGCTGACATCGACCTGTTCGAGGTGAACGAAGCGTTCGCGCCCGTGGTACTGGCTTGGGCCAAGGACACCGGGGCGGATCTGGCCAAGACGAATGTTCATGGCGGCGCGATCGCGATCGGACATCCGTTGGGCGCCAGCGGTGCTCGCATCATGACCACGCTGGTCAACGCGCTCGAACAACGTGGCGGCCGGTACGCGCTGCAGACGATGTGTGAGGGCGGTGGCATGGCCAACGCCACCATTATCGAGCGGTTGGGCTGAGCGTCCTAGCGCGAACGCTGATGAAGACCACCTGAATCAACCCAGTCTTGGCGTCTGGCCCCCTTATGCTGGTGCAACGGGGGCCAGCGGAGGTTGGATGACCGCAGCGACGGCGTGCCGCACGTGTGGCGTTGAACCGCGGGAGGGCGCTCGATTCTGTGACGGCTGTGGTGCGCCCGTCACCGAACGGAACGCCCGCGCGGAGTACAAGCAGGTGACCGTCCTGTTCGCCGACGTGGTGCATTCGATGGACATCGCTGCGGCCGTCGGACCCGAGCGGCTCCGCGAGATCATGACTGAGCTTGTCGAGCGTTCGGCGGCAGTGGTGCGGCGGTATGGCGGCACGGTGGACAAGTTCACCGGTGACGGCATCATGGCCGTGTTCGGCGCGCCAGCGGCACTGGAAGATCACGCGGTCCGGGCCTGTCTGGCGGCCTCAGGCATTCAAGAGGAGGCCAACCGGCTTGCCGTCGACGTCCACAAGCGCGACGGTATCGACCTGTGGATGCGCGTCGGACTGAACTCCGGTCAGGTGATTGCGGGTCAGATCGGTTCAGGCTCTTTCGGATACACCACAATCGGTGAACAAGTCGGCATGGCGCAACGGATGGAATCGGTGGCCCCGCCGGGTGGGGTGATGCTTAGCGCATCGACCGCGCGACTGGTTGAGGGCGCTGCGACTCTCGGCGACGCCGAATTGGTTCAGATCAAGGGTGCCGATGCACCGGTGCCCGTTCGGCGGCTGCTGAGTGTGTCGGACCGGGATCGGTCTGTTGCCGCTTTTCAGTCGGTTCTGGTGGGTCGGCGCTGGGAAATGTCCGCTGTCGAGGGTTTGTTGGACCGCGCCATCGACGGTCACGGCGCGGTGGTCACCGTGGTGGGATCACCGGGTATCGGCAAGAGTCGCTTGGCGCGTGAGGTGGCAGCAATGGCTGCTGGGCGCGGAGTCGAAGTGTTCAGCGCCTACTGTGAATCGCACGCCACCGAGATTGCCTTCCATGTGGTGGCGCGGTTGCTGCGGGCAGCCTTTGGTGTGCGTGGCCTGGATGGCGGGGCCGCTCGTGAGCGAGTGCGCTCGCGGGTGCCGGACGCAGACGCCGAGGATTTGCTGTTATGCGATGACTTGTTGGGCATCGGTGACCCCGAGGCGGAGCTGCCCAAGATCGATCCCGAAGCCCGGCGGCGGCGGTTGACCGCGCTGGTCAATGCCGCCTCGTTGGCCCGAAAGTTTCCGGCGGTCTTCATCATTGAGGACGCGCACTGGATCGATGAGGTCAGCGAGTCGATGCTCGCCGATTTCTTCACGGTGATCCCACAGACGCCCTCGCTGGTGCTGGTCACCTACCGCCCCGAATACCAGGGCACGTTGAGCCGAGTGGCCAGTGCACAGACGATTGTCCTTACACCGCTGAATAATTCGGAGACTGCGACATTAGTCACCGGCCTGCTCGGATCCGACCCCTCGCTGGGCGGATTGATCAGCATGATCACCGAGAAGGCCGCCGGGAACCCGTTTTTCGCCGAGGAGATCGTGCGCGACCTGGCCGAGCGCAGCGTGCTACGGGGCAGCCGCAGTGCCTACGATTCGACTGCCAATGCTGCCGAGGTGAGTGTGCCGGCCACCCTGCAGGCGACCATCGCCGCGCGTATCGACCGGCTTGATCCAGCGGCCAAGCGCACCTTGGCCGCAGCGGCTGTCATCGGTTCGCGGTTCAGCCGGGAATTACTAGAAATGCTGGGTATTGATCCCGTCTTTGACAGCCTGGTGGGTGGTGAGTTCGTCGATCAGATCCGGTTCACCCGAGATCCCGAGTATGTGTTCCACCATCCACTGGTCCGCACGGTGGCCTACGAAGCACAGCTCAAATCGGACCGTGCCGAACTGCACCGGCGCGTCGCGGGCGCAATCGAATCACGTGACCCAGCAGCGGCCGACGAGAATGCCGCATTGATCGGCGAACACTTGGAGGCCGCCGGTGATCTGCAGGCTGCCCACGGCTGGCACATGCGCGCGGCCACGTGGGCGACCAACCGCGATATCGCCGCGGCGCGACTGAGTTGGGAACGCGCGGTAAAGATCGCCGACGCCCTACCCGCCGAGGACCCCAACCGAACGGCCATGCGCATCGCGCCCCGCACCATGCTGTGCGGGACCGCTTTCCGAGCCGATACGCACGCTGCCGAAGACCCCTTTGAGGAATTGCGGCAGTTGTGCACCGCCGCCGGGGACAAGGCATCACTGGTTATCGGCATGGCGGGGCAGGTGATGGATTACGCGTATCAGACCCGACTGCGCGAAGCGTCGCAATTCGCATCGGAAGCCTGGGCCCTGATCGAGTCGATCGGCGATCCGACCTTGACGGTGGGGCTGTCCATGCCTGTGGTCCTTGCCAAGTGTGAGGCCGGTGAGTGGCCCGACGTGTTGCGTTGGTCGCAGACGGTTATCGACGTGGCCGACGGCGATCCGTCTAAAGGCAACTTCATCGTCCCGTCTCCGTTAGCGACCGCCTTTGCGACGCGGGCTATGGCCCAGTATTTCCTGGGTCATCCCGGATGGCGCGAGGACCAGCGGCACGCCCTTCGGATGGCCTGCAGCGTCGACGATTGGGCCTACGCCCAGGTTGTCGACTTCGTCTACCTCGCGGGAATACCGCATGGCGTGCTCGTGCCGGACGATCGTGCGATGCGCGAGATCGAGGACGCAGTACAGAAGTGCGAGCGATCCGGGGACGATTTCCTGCTGGCGAATGCCTGGGTGACGTTGGGCGTTGCGCTGGTTGACCGCCCAACGGCTGCGGAGCGTGACCGCGGAGAGAAGCTCCTGGCCGAGGTGAGCGACGCGTTCCTGCGCAGGGAATACAACCTGTGCGAGTTGCCGATCGTCAACGTGTACTTAGCACGTCAAAGAGCTCGGCGCGGAAATCGCGACGACGCTATACCGCTCATGCGCGCCGCCGTCGACCATCTGGTCCGCGCGGAACACCTGCTGGGATGGGGCATTCCAGCGACCGGTTTTCTGGTGCAGACACTGCTCGACCGCGCTGCCAACGGTGACGTGGCCGAAGCCGAGGCCGCAGTCGAGCGGTTAGCCGCCACACCAGCCGATGAGGGTCTGGCTATCCGCGACATCTGGCTGCTGCGGCTGCGGGGATTGCTGGCGCGGGTTCATGGTGATGCCGCGGCTTACGTCGATTTCCGGGATCGCTACCGCGACATGGCGAAAGTGCTTGGCTACGAGGGGCATATCGCGTGGGCAGAGGCGATGCCATGACGGCGTTCGCGCCCGTGACGCTGGCATGGGCCAAAGAGACCGGGGCGGATCTGGCCACGACGAACGTCCACGGCGGCGCGATTGCCATCGGACATCCGTTGGGCGCCAGCGGTGCTCGCATCATGACGACTCTGATCAACGCGTTGGAGCAGAGCGGCGGACGCTAAGCGCTACAGACGATGTGTGAGGGCGGTGGCATGGCCAACGCCATCATCATCGCGCGGCTGGGCTAAGCCAACTTTGGACGGGCTGGTGCCCTTTCGTGGTCAGGTGCGGGACGGATTGCCGGACAGCCGGTCCCAGCATCTTCCGCCCCCGCGATCATTGCGAAACAATGCGGGTCAGGAACGTCTCAGCCCTTGACCGCTCACAGGAGGCCATGATGAACAACGACCAGATCACCGCTTTAGTCAGCGGCGCCAACCGGGGACTGGGAAAGCAGTTCGCAGCCCAACTCGTCGAGCGGGGAGCGAAGGTCTACGCGGCCGCCCGCCGCCCCGAAACGATTGACGTGCCAGGCGTCGAACCGGTGCAGCTGGACATCACTGACCCGGCCTCAGTGCGCCGCGCCGCGGACGTGGCGAGCGACGTCAACGTGCTCGTCAACAACGCAGGTACCTCGACGCGGGCGGCACTGCTGTCCGGGTCGTTCGAGGACATCCGGCTGGAGATGGAGACGCACTACTTCGGCACGCTGGATGTCATCCGCACCTTCGCGCCGATCATCGAAAGCAACGGCGGGGAGCGATCCTCAACATGCTGTCGGTGTTGTCCTGGCTGCATGCTCCAGCCTCCGGCGCGTATTCGGCCGCCAAGGCGGCAGGGTGGGCGATGACTGATGCGATCAGGCAGGAACTGGCGCCTCGCGGCATCCACGTCACCGCCGTGCACGTCGGCTACATGGACACCGACATGGCCGCCTTCGCGCCTGCAGATCAAAAGACCGATCCTGCGGTCGTCGCGCGACTTGCGTTGGACGGCTTGCTAGCTGGCGAGCCCGAAGTCCTCGCCGACGAGCTGACACGTGCGACGAAGGCGCAGCTGTCCGGCGGCTGACCAGTAGCGCTCACCCAGTGACATCAGCGCCGCCAATCTGAGTCGGGGTCTTCACAGCGTCGTCAGCGGTCGTTCCGTTCAGGCAGGTATCGGGGCCAGTCAAGGCGGGACTGAACTTGAGGGCGTCGACCAATTCGGCTATCGCCTTCTCTCCCTGGCCGCCCACGACCGCCTCCGAAAAACAGGTTTCCAGGTGGTTGTGCAACATCACCCGATTGGTGCGCTCCAACGCCGACTGCACGGCGGAAATCTGCTTCATCACATCGACGCAGTAGGCGTCGGATTCCAGCATCCGGACAATTCCGTCCAGATGACCCCGCACCGTCTTGAGCCGATTGAGCGCGGCACGCTTTTTCGCGGTCAACTCCTCTGGCATCGCGGTCTCCCTTCCGGCAGCGTTGCGCGCCAAGTCTGCTCTTGCGTGAACGACGTCCATCTTAACTCACCCCACCCCACCCTGGGTGGGGTAGCATGGCGCTCCGTCAGATTCAATACAGGAGGTACAAGTCATGTCGGATACGACCGCCGATCCCCCAGTCAACGGACGATCCAGGCACCACGCAATCGGACCAGTCCCAGCCGCCTTAACCAGGCGCTGGCGTGGGTGGGCATCATCTCTGGTGGGTTGTTCATCGTCGCTGCGATCTTCTTGTCGGGCTTCTTCTTGAATTGGAGCGAGCACGCGCACTGGGGAATGGGACATGCGGCGATGGCTCATGAATCGAAAGATTGCTGAGCCATATGAAGCCGGGCGATCACTGATGAAGCCGGGGGACATGAAGCCGGGTGAGATGGGGCCTCGGCATGATGGGTCCGCATTCAGGGCGATAACCCGTTGAGGCGCGGTGGTTTTCGCAGGCTCGGGCCGCGCGCGCAATGTTGAGTGCCGAGCCTGGAGCGTCATTCGCCAGGCTCGGCACTCACTCCTAACTGTTCGAGCAGACTTGCGTACCCGCTGTTCGATTTCGTCGCGGATCGGACGTATCGCTTCGAGTCGGTTGGCCGGCGGGGTCGGGCAGAACCCATTCCTCGTAGCGGCGTCCGGGCAGGACCGGGCAGGAGTCGCCGCATCCCATGGTGATCACCACGTCCACGGCTTCGAGCATGTCTGTGGTCCACTGCCGGGGTTGTTCGGCGGCGATGTCGATGCCCTTTTCGGCCATCGCCGCGACAGCGGCGGGGTTTACTTCGTCGCGGGTTCGGAGCCGCCCGAGTAGACGCCGGCGTGGTCGCCTGCGAGGTGTTTGAAGAATCCCATGGCCATCTGTGAGCGACCCGCGTTGTGGGTGCACAGGAACAGCACGGCGGGTTTGGTGTTCGGCGTCATGCCAAGCGCATTCGCCGGGGCGGCAGAACGCGAATCGTCCTCGTAGGGCCAGTGATACGTAGACCAAGGCGACTAGTACCGGGACTTCGATGAGTGGGCCGACGACACCGGCGAGTGCCTGCCCTGAGGTGGCGCCGTAGGTGGCGATGATACAGCGATAGCCAGTTCGAAGTTGTTGCCCGCAGCGGTGAACGCCAGGGTGGTTGTGCGTTGGTATCCGAGTCCGAGTGCCGCACCCAGGAGGTAGCCGCCGCCCCACATGACGGCGAAGTAGGCCAGCAATGGCACCGCGATGCGGAGCACGTCGAGAGGGCGGCTGGTGATCTGATGACCTTGCAGCGCAAAGAGAATGACGATGGTGAACAGCAGGCCGTAGAGCGCCCATGGTCCGATCTGGGCAGGAACGTGGCCTCGTACCAGTTGCGCCCCTTGGCCTTCTCGCCGAAGCGCCGGGATGAGGTATCCGGCGAGTAGCGGGATGCCAAGGAAGACGAGCACGGATTTGGCGATCTGCCAGGGCGAGGTACTGATGGTGCTCTGTTGCAGGCCGAGCCAGCCGGGGAGGACCGAGAGGTAGAACCAGCCCAGGGCGGCGAACATCACGACCTGAAAGATCGAGTTGAGGGCCACCAGCACTGCTGCGGCTTCGCGGTCTCCGCAGGCAAGGTCGTTCCAGATGATGACCATGGCGATGCAGCGGGCCAGACCGACGATGATCAGGCCGGTGCGGTAGTCGGGCAGATCGGGCAACAGCAGCCATGCCAACGCGAACATCAGCGCGGGGCCGAGCGAGCCAGTTCAGGAGCAGTGAGCTTGCCAGCAGCTTGCGGTCGCCGGTGACGGTGTCCAGTCGGTCGTAGCGGACCTTGGCCAGCACCGGGTACATCATGACCAGTAGACCGAGCGCAATGGGCAGTGAGATTCCGTCCAGTCTGAACGTGATTCAGGGCGGAGTTCAGGCCGGGAATCAGCCGCCCAAGGAGTAAGCCGGCGGCCATTGCGAGGCCGATCCACACCGGCAGGAGCTGGTCGAGGAGCGAAAGCTTCTCCACGACGGCGGCGGCGACTCACGTTCTGCCTGTTGACTCACGATTCGCCCGCGGTGTCGTGCGCTCGCTCGCGGTGCAGCAGGCGCTAGCGGACGTTGCGCTCCAGAATGAGTGATCTGCGCCGAATGACTCCGCATCTGCAGAGCACCGTGTAGACCTCCCACTTCTCGCCGGCCGGTCCGGCCACCCATACCTTGTCCTGTGTGGCGAAGCAGCAGGTCGTTCCGATTTCCTCTTCGGTGAACAGTCCTTCGTCAGTCAGGCGGGCGATCTCAGCATGGACTGCGTCGCTGGACTCGACCTCCACGCCAAGGTGATTGAGAGTTCCACCGCGGCCCGGGTTTTCCATGAGGACGAGCTTCAAGGGCGGTTCGGTGACTGCGAAGTTCGCGTAGCCGGGCTTGACTTTTGCGGGGTTGGTGTTGAACAGCTTTGAGTAGAAAGTGATGGCCTCGTCGAGGTCGTCGACGTTGAGGGCGAGTTGAGCCGGGACATGACGACTCCGACCTTTGCGGCTTATGTCGAACTACTGACTTATCCGATCATGCCACCTCTTCGATATATGTCAATACTCTGTGGCAGGATGGTTGCATGCCGAAGACGTTGCCAGTCGTGGATATGTCCGCGCCAGTGTGTTGCTCGCCGGTCGCTGCTGGACCTGTCGATGACGCTGCCGCCTTGGAGATTGCGTTGCGACTCAAGGCATTGGCCGACCCGTGCGGGTGAAGCTGGTTTCGCTGCTGTTCAGTTCGGATGCCGGCGAGGCGTGTAGTTGCGATCTGGCCTCGGCCGTCGGATTGGGCGAGTCCACGGTGAGCCATCACCTGTCCCAGTTGCGCCGCGCAGGTTTGGTCGAGTCCGAGCGTCGCGGGATGAACGTGTATCACCGCCCGCGAGGCGACGCGCTGGTCGCACTCTGCACGGTGCTCGATCCGAATTGCTGCCAGTAGATACTTATCCGGGGTAGCCGGCTGCGATCACCAGGTTCGACGTCGCGGAGCCGTGGCGCAACCCGACCACCGCCTGATATTCATCAGACTCGTACCAGGACCGTGCCAGCTGCTTGCTCGGAAACTCGATGAGCACGGTCCGCGTGAAAGGCCAACTGCCCTCGACGATGTCGACGTCTTCATCGATGCCCACCACCTTCCCGCCGAATCGGTCGAAGATCTGGAGATGACCGGCAGTTTCGTACTGGTGGTACTTGTCCCGATCGTTGATCGCGATCTGCACGACGACGAACGCTTTTTCTTCGGACATGGGTGGCCTCCAACGTATGCATTCGTGGAGTTAAAGTCAATGAGTAAAACCCGAGGAATATTCTTCGTTGAGTTGTGCTCGACATGCGACAAGGCGCACGATCTACCGGTGGTTGCCGGCAATGCCAAACGGACTCGACAGTCGCCACGGCCCGCGACACGGCGGCAGGAGCAGGCCGAAGTGACTCGGCGCAAGCTTCTCGACGCCGCTGTCGAGCACTTCTCGGCTCGCCACTTCGACGACGTCGCGACCAGTGACATCACCGAGAGCGCGGGTGTCGCACAAGGCCTGCTGTTTCACTATTTCGGGAACAAGCGCGGGATTTACCTCGAAGCCTTACGCGACGCGGCCGGCAAACTGAACGCCGCGGCTACACCGCCGCCCGGCGACGGCTCGCCCGGTGAGCAGTTCCGGCAGATGTTGCGCGCGCACCTGGCGTACTTCGGTCGCCACGACGGTCTGGCCCTTCGTCTCGTTCTCGGCGGCAGTGGCGGAGATCATGAGGCGTGGGAGATCTTCGACCAATCACGTTGGCACACCATCGAATGGACGTGCCAGTTGCTCGGACTCGATGTCGGCCGGCTGGCTGTGCGACTGATGCTGCGGTCGTGTGTCGGTGCTCTGGATGAAGCAACCACCTACTGGCTGAAGAACAACCGCCCCTTCGATCCCGATGCAATGGTCGAAGTGATCGTCGAACTCCTTATCACGTCGTTGCGATGCGCAGCTCAACTCGACTCGGATCTTGATGTCGGCGAAGCTGTTACGAAATTGACTGCTGCTAAGCCTGAGGAGTGATCAGAAACTTCTCTCCGGTCGCCTGTTTGACGAAGGCGTGGAATGCCTCGGGTTGGAGCAAGCCGGCCAGTGACACTTCCTGGGTGTAGGTGCTCGCAAATGTCGTGGTGAGGTCCGCGGCCACCCGGGCTCGAAGTCTGGAAAGTACTTCGGCGTCAGTTCTTTGCAGGAAGTACGTCAGCAGCCACCCGCCGATACCCCACGCCATGCCGAAGTTCCGGGTGAGCGTGGTCGGACTGGTGTCGAGTCCACCGTAGATGTACACCTGCTTGTGCACGGTCGACCCATAGCGCGAGTATTCCGTGGCGGTCGCACTGGCCGCTTGCTCCATGCCGCTGAGTATCTGACTCGCGAGCGTGCCGCCGCCGGTGGCGTCGAAGGCGATCGTCGCTGACGTTGCGGTAAGAGCCTCAACAAGATCCGTCCGGAACGACGGCGAGGCTGAATTGCAGACATACACGGCGCCAAGCGATCTCAGCAGGTCTTCTTGCTCCGGCTTGCGAACGATGTTGACGAGCGGTACCCCGTCAGCGATGCAGAGTTTGACCAGCATCTGGCCGAGGTTCGACGCCGCAGCTGTGTGCACGAGGGCCGAATGACCTTCGCGGCGCATGGTTTCCAGCATCCCGAGAGCGGTGAGCGGATTCACGAAGGACGATGCCCCGTCCTTCGCTGTGGCCCCGTCCGGCAAGACGAGACATGTGGAGGCATCGACCGCTCGGTACTGGGTGTACATGCCGCCACCGGCGATTCCGACGGTCTTGCCAAGCAGGTCCTGGGCCGCCGCTGACGACCCGGCGGCCACGACCGTGCCCGCCGCTTCATTTCCTACCGGGAGCGATTTGTCGACGCGCGCCGAAAGGCGCTTCACAGCGCCGTCGCCCAACGGTGCGGTGACGACCGGGTGCTCCGCCGTGCCGGCCACCGATGCGGCGGACATGTCGGCACCGGCGATGAGAACGCCCAAGTCTGACGGATTGATCGGCGAAGCTTCGACACGGACCAGCACTTCATTGGTGGCCGGGGTGGGAACGGGGACGTCGTGAAGTGAGAGCTCGAGCGTGCCTTGCGACGTCACCAGCGAGCGCAGTTCCAGTGCCTGTTCGGGTAAATCAGCGGCCATCGGACAACCTCTTTCCTCGGGGATGTGTCCTCGAGCTTTATGAACGCATTTCAGCCGCGGATGTTCCCCGAAGGCGGCTGCTCGTTGATCGCTTGCTCTCGCGCCCAGCGGTAGTCGGCCTTACCCGCCGGGCTGCGTTCGATGGCAGCCCGGAAGACAACCGCCTTTGGAAGTTTGTAGCGGGCCAACGTCTGTGCGGCATGGTCGATCAACTCACCCGCGTCAGCGCGAGCATGCTCGGCAAGGGCCACGACGGCGACGACTTCCTGGCCCCACCGCTCACTGGGGCGTCCGGTGACGACGACGTCGATGACAGCGGGATGTGAGGCGATCGCGGTTTCGACTTCCTCGACGAAGATCTTTTCGCCGCCGGAGTTGATCGTCACCGAATCGCGGCCCAGCAGCTCGATGCGGCCATCGGCGTGGTGGCGCCCCCGGTCTCCTGGCACCGCGTATCGCACACCGTCGATCACCGGGAAGGTGGCCGCGGTCTTGGCAGCGTCGCCCTTGTAACCGAGCGGGACATAGCCGCGCTGCGCCAGCCAGCCCATGCCGTCGTGGCCCGGATCGAGGATCGATCCGAGATCCTCGGCGGCGACGAAGGTGTCGGGTCCGGCGTTGAAGATTCCCGTCGACACCGTTCCCGACGTCGACATGTGGTGCATCTGTGCACCGGTCTCCGATGACCCGACCCCGTCGACCACGATGGCGTTCGGCAGGACTTCGATCAAGCGCTGCTTGACGTACGGGGTCAACAGAGCGCCGCCGTTGGCCACCACGGCGAGCGACGACACATCGGCGATGCCCTTCTCGATGGCGGCGACCAACGGGCGGGCCATCGCGTCGCCGACCACTGTCACGGTCATCACCTTCTCCCGCTCGATGGTGCGGACAACGTCGTCAGCATCCAAATGGTCGACGACAGAAGGGAACACGACGGTCTGGCCGGTGGTGATCGCCGTCATCACACTCCATTGCGCTGCGCCGTGGATCAGCGGCGGCAGGATCATCAGCTTGGTGCCGGGGCCCGCGCCCAGTCGTGTGACGATCTCGTCGAGCGACACGGTGGGTTCGCCGGTCATCAGATTCCGGCCGCCGAACGACGTCATGAAGATGTCGTGTTGGCGCCACAGCACACCCTTCGGCATCCCGGTGGTGCCGCCGGTGTAGAGGACGTACAGGTCGTCCGGGGAGTGCTGCAGCTCCGGCTCCGGCGAATCCGAGCCGATGATGGTCTCGTAGTCCACGGCGCCGTCGAGCAACGCGTTGCCCGAGTCGTCGGCGATCTGAATCAGCACCCGCAATTGCGGCAGATCGGGCAGTACTTCGGCTACCCGAGGCGCGAACGCGGCGTGATAGATCAGCGCGGTGGCGCCCGAGTCGGCGAGCAGATACTGCAATTCGGCCTTGACGTAACGGAAGTTGACGTTGAACGGGGCAACCCGCGCGGCGAACGCGCCGAGTAACGCCTCGACGAATTCGTTCCCGTTGTAGGCGTACAGGCCGATGAGATCTTGGCCGGCCTCATGACCGGCGAGATCCGATCGCTCAGTGTGGCAACCCAATCCGCGTGAGTGCAGATATGCGGCGAGACGGTTGGACCGCGCGATGATGTCCGCGTAGGTGTAGCGCCGATCGCCCTGAATGATCAGCTCGCGGTCTGGAATCGTGGCAGCGACAGCCGCGATGACATCAGGAACGGTGAATTGCGTTGTGGTGTCAGACATTGCGCCTCTCACGGCTGGTGCGGAAGTAAGCGAACCATCAGGCCGTTGGCTTCGGTGAGCACCGTCCCGTCGGCCGCAGTCATGGTAGCGGTGATGAATGCCTTCCTACCGTCGACCTCGAAGATGCAGCCGTGGGCAGTCAGCGGTTCCTCGATCGGGGTGATCTTGCGGTAGTCGACGTGCAGATACGCGGTGCGGGTCGGGCGAATCTCCGCGGAGGTGACCACCATCCCGAACAGCCAGTCGTACAACAGCGGGATCATGCCGCCGTGGACGGCCTGGTTTCCGCCGACATGGGATTGGGTGAAGTGCCCGGCCATCGTGACGCCGTCAGGGCCGGCGCTGGTCAGGGTCCACGGCGGCAACAGCGGATGGCCCAACCCGGGCAGACTCAGGACCCGGCCGGCCACCGCGTCGATCTCCGAGACCTGATGACCGTCCAGCAGCCCGCAGGCGTTGTCGATGTGCTCGGCGGCGGCGGCCCACCGCGCACTGTCCGGGCGGGTCGAGACGGTCAGATCCTGCAGGCGATGCAGCGCGGCGACGAACCGCCCCAGTTCGGGCGGCGCGTCTTCGACAGGCCGGACTTCGGGAAATCCGCCTTGGGTGGTGGGCGCGGTGTCGGTCACGAAGTCTTCTTATCAGGCCGGCTCCAGGTGTGGAGCAGCTCGTCGGTGGTCGTGATGGTGGCCAGCAGCGACAGCGTGTTGTCGATGACCGCGGCGCCGTAGTCGGCGGGTATCCCGGCGACGGCATCGCGCGGCACGACGACGCGATAGGCGGCGTTGACCGCATCCATGACGACGTTGGGTATCGCGATGTTCAGCGAGACGCCGACCACCACGAGCGTGGACGCGCCGAGGTTGCGCAGCACCGCGTCGAGATCGGTGCCGCCCATCGGACCGACACCGTGCCATCTGCTGAGCACAAGATCCGTTGGCTCAGGGCCTAATTCGGGGAGCACCGCCGCGCCGGGCGTGCCCGGAAGGATGTTCACCTCGCCGCGCCCGATGGCGAAGATCTTGGCGTTGTGGTTGGAGCCGAGCCCGTCGGGTCGTCGCTGCACCACGCAGTGCACCACCCGCACGCCCGCCGCCCTGGCAGCGGGTAGCAGCTTGGTGATGTTGGGCAGTGCAATACGGCGTGCTTCATCGGCGAGCATCGCCAGCCCGGCATCCGGCCCGATGACGGCGCCCTGACATTCCTGGGTGACGATCGCGGTGTGCTTCGGGTCGACGAGATCGGCGAGTGCGGGCTTGCCGGCGCTCATGCCGGCACTTCGTAGAACTGAGTCGCCCACTTACGCAGCGCCATATACCCTTTCGCGTCGGTCTTGGACAGCGCCGGATTCTCCACATACTTCTGATAGCGCCAGATCTGCAGATCGTCGAAGACCGTGGACAGGAAGTGCTTTTCGATCGTGTCACGCAGTTCGCCGTGTGGCACGTCGGCGGAGTCGCCGGGAGTCCGCGGCCACCAGATCGAATAGAAGAGGTCCGAACACTCATCGTCGACTGGCGTGCAGGTGAAGATCAGCCGATGATTCTGGGCGCCCTCGAAGACGCTGATCGCTCCGCCCAGTCCGAACAGGTGGCTGTGAAACCGCAACGCGAGATCGTCGGGGTTGTCGCTGCGTGCGTCCGGCCAGCCTGCGACGAACTGCCATTCATGGTCGACGATCTTCCAGTCCAACACTCTGGGCGTCACCGTCGCGTGATGTACGTATTCGAAATGTGCACTGTCGGGCGCATTTTCGGCGACGATCTGCGGATGCACCGGTTCACGCACTGCCCGTCGGGAGAACTCCGGATACGCGCGGTAGTAGGCAGCGGGATCGGTGTCGAATTGCGGGAACTTGCCGAAGATGTCCGGCATTTCCCACTGCGGTTCCTTGCTGTCCGGCTGATGCCAGATGAACACACAGTCGTATTGCTCGTGGACCGGAAAGACCCGCAGCCGTAGCGCGCGATTGGGTCGGTCCGGCTGGTACGGGATGAATCGATTGGTGCCGTCGGGTCCCCAGCGCCATCCGTGGAACGGGCACTGGACGCAGTCGCCGACAACAGTGCCGCCGTGGCCGATGTGAGCGCCGAGGTGTTTGCAATGTCCTTCCAGGACGTGCAGCTCGCCGTCCTCGTCGCGGTAGGCGACCAGATCCTCACCGAAATAGTGCAACGGCCGGACCTCGCCGATCGGGAATTCCGGGGACCATCCGACCATGAACCAACCGGTGACTTTCCAGGTGAACGGAACTTTCACACCGGCTCCTCAAGCGCTCGTGGCGGCGATACTAAATACGTTACAGTATGGATTCCAAGTCGAGGAGGCGTTGCAGAGTGGCAGAAGAACTCGAAGCGATTCGGCAGTTGAAAGCGCGTTATTGCCGCTTCCTCGATGCCAAAGACGCTGACGGGTGGCGCAGCGTCTTCACCGCCGACGTGGAGGTCTTGCTCGACACAGCGGTATCCACCGGCGGAGCGGATCCGAGGACGGCTCCGCCGGTCAACGGCGTCGACACGTTCGTCCCGATGGTGCTGGCCAGTCTGGAGAATGCGGCCACCATGCACCATTGCCACACACCGGAGATCACCCTCACGTCACCAGTCACCGCGACCGGAATCTGGGCGATGGAGGACTGGATCATCTTCGGCAACGGCAACGAGTTGCACGGCGCCGGCCACTACCACGAGACATACGAGAAGCAGGACGGCGCCTGGCGGATCAAAACGCTGCATCTCACCCGGACCATTCAGCAGATCAGCGGCGACAGTGTCTGAGACCGGTCAGCGCTTCGACGCGCTCGTCATCGGTGCGGGCTTCTCCGGCCTGTACACACAGCATCGGCTGCGTCAGCTCGGCCTTCGGACCCGCGTGCTGGAAATGGCCGAAAACGTCGGCGGCACTTGGTTGTACAACCGCTATCCGGGTGCTCGATGTGACATCGAAAGCATCGAATACTCCTACAGCTTCTCCGAGGAGATCCAGCAGGAGTGGGTGTGGACGGAGACGATGCCGGCCCAGCCCGAGATCGAGGCCTACTTGAATTTCGTCGCCGACCGGCTTGACCTTCGCCGCGATATCGCGTTCAACACCAAGGTAGTCGCGATGGCCTTCGACGAGGAGACGGCGACGTGGGACGTGCGAACCGAGGCGGGCGAGTCCTTCACCGCCCCGTATGTGGTCGCCGCCTCCGGGATCTTGTCGGTGCCGCTGGAACCCGACATTCCCGGGATGGCCGGCTTCGCCGGAACGTCGTTGTTCACCAGCCGCTGGCCAAAGGAGGGCTTCGACCTCACCGGCAAGCGGGTCGGCGTCATCGGCACCGGCTCCAGCGGTGTTCAGCTCATCCCGGTCGTGGCCCGGGAAGCCTTGCAGCTCTCGGTATTTCAGCGTTCGCCTACGTACACCCTGCCGTGGCGGGTGCGCCGATTCGAGCCCGGCGAGCTGGACGAGATGAAGGCCCATTACGGAGAGATCCGGGCGGCCCAGCGCGAACACCCGATCGGCGCGGCGCGGCTGAGCGCCTTTTCAGTGCTGCTTGAGATGCTCGGCAGCCCACCGTTGAAGTCGGCGTCGCGCGAGGAACAACTGCGCGCCATCGAAGAGAACGGCGTACTGGGTGCGCTGAACTGGAGCGACATCTTCTTCGACATCGAAGCCAATCGAATGGCCGCCAAACTTTACGGCGAGGCGGTGGCTCGGATCGTCAAAGATCCGAAAACGGCGGCTTCTTTGGTGCCCGTGCATCCTTTCGCCTGCAAGCGGCCGATCATCGACCAGGGCTACTACGAGACGTTCAACCGGGATAACGTCACCCTCGTCGATCTACGTGAGTCACCGATTCGCGAGGTGACAACGTCCGGTATCCGCACCGATGACGAGTTGCACGAACTGGATGTCATCATCTACGCCACCGGATTTGATGCCATGACCGGTGCGCTCAGCCGTATCGATGTCCGCGGTCGCGACGCGATGTCGCTGGGCGAGTTCTGGGCCAGCGAGGGTCCCTTGTCTTATCTGGGGTTGGCGGTTGCAGGGTTCCCGAACCTCTTCACGGTTCAGGGACCGGGCGGTCCAAGCCCCGCCACAAACTTCGTCCCCGCGCTGGAGCAGCACGTTGAGTGGATCAGCGACTGCATTGCGTACCTGCGCGCCAACGACATCCGCACCATTGAGGCGTTGGCGACCGCGCAACAGGAGTGGATCGACCACGCCACCTCGCTGGTCGCGGCAACCGTATTGGTTCACCCGTCATGCAACTCCTGGTACAACGGGGGCAACGTGCCCGGCAAGAAACGGATGTATATGGGTTATACCGGCGGGATCCCCGAATACCGGCGCCGTTGCGATGAGATTGCGGCGGCCGGATACACCGGCTTCAAGTTGGCTTAAGTGGGCAGCATGTCTATCGCAGCGCGCGGGTTGGGCCTTAGCCGGGACATTGCCCGGGAGCTAAGCCTGGTGTTGCCGCGGACGGTAGCCGGCCTCAACGAATCGACGGGGTGGGCGCCGGCATCGCCGCGCGGGTTGCGTCAGTTCGGCGAGGTCATGCTGGATGAGCTTGTGCTGTCCGGATTTTCACTACTGGGTGGCACTCCTGAAACGGTACGGACGCCGGACGCGTGCGCCGCCGCAGCCGACGAGTTGTCGGCGTTGGGGATCGATGGCGCCCACGCCGACCCCGAGCCGTTGCGGGTGCAGGGTTTGCAGCGTAGGCGCATCGCCGGTCTGTCTTACGAGCGCTTGACGTTCGAGCATGACCCGGCGTTGCCGAAGACCTTGGCGGCGGAAGGCTTTGGTGGGCCGACCAAGGCGGTGGTGCACGTGTGCCGGCACCGCGACGGACCGCGGCCGTGGCTGGTCTGGGTGCACGGCGCAGGCCAGGGCGGCACCGAAGACCTGGTGTTGTCTCGTATCGGACGCATCCATCACCAGCTGGGGTACAACGTCGCTATGCCGGTGCAGCCCGGCCACGGTTGCCGTCGGCGCGAGTGGCCGGCTTACCCGGACATGGATCCGCTGGGCAACGTCGCGGGCATGATGCGTGCCGTGTCGGAGGTGCGAGCCGTTGTTCGGTGGATACGACCGCAGGCCAGCACCGTTGTGGTGGCTGGGATTTCGATGGGCACCCCGGTGGCCGCGTTGGTATCGCACCTGGAGCGAGAGGTCGACGCCGTTGGGTTGTACACCCCGATCCTGGGGTTGAACGGGATGATTGCGCGTCACCTGGACCGGTGGGGTTCGGCGCGAAGCGGATTCCGGGAATTGCTGGGTTCACCCGTGGTTTCGAAGCTGACCTCAGTCATCGATCCGCTGGCCGTCGATCCAGCGCCGCCGCCACATCGGCGGCTCATCGTCGGCGCGTGGCACGACCGGATGGCGATGCGCGATCCCGCAATCGAGCTACAAGAGCGCTGGGGCGGCCAACTGTACTGGTATGACGGCAGCCACGTCGGCCACATCTTCTCCCGAAAGGTGCACCGGGTCACCGAGCAGTTCTTGAGTGCTGTTACCGCCGAATGATTCCCATGAACTCACCGACTCGTACGGCACGTGAGGTGGTCGAGCTCTACAACCTCGTGGTGTGGAATAAGCGCGACTTCGCGCTCGCCGAGGAGTTGATCGGCGACACGGTCACCCGGCATGAGGTGGGTGAGGCGTTAGTGCTCACGCACCAGGAGGCAGTCGACCGCATCGTCGATCATTGGGCCATGTTCGAGACCATCAGGTTCGACCTGAACCTGGTGGTTGCCGGCGACGACGGCGAACACGTCGCGATCGTCTACCAGTCTCCGATGACGCTCAAGGATGGCACCAGCGTTGATGTCGGCAGCATGGAGATCTTCCGCGTCGTCGCTGGGAAGATCATCGAAGTCTGGAATTGTGGTTACAAGCAAGGAGTTTGGCGTTGACCAAGACACTCGACGAATTGGGCTACTACCTTTTGGCAGGTGCCGGCGGTGAAGGCCCCGCCGGTTTGATGGACGAGGCCCGCCGCGGCGAGGAGTTGGGCTTGGGCACCGCGTTCATCTCCGAGCGCTGGAACGTCAAAGAAGCATCATCGCTGGTCGGCGCCGCCTGCGCGGTGACCAACCGAATGCAGATCGCCACGGCCGCAACGAATCACAACACCCGGCACCCGTTGATCACCGGTTCCTGGGCGACCACCATGCACCGGCTGTCCGGCGGCCGGTTCACCCTCGGCATCGGGCGCGGGATCGCCGCCATCTACGGGGCCTTCGGCATCCCCGCGGTGACGACCGCGCAGATGGAGGATTGGGCGCAAGTGATGCGCCGACTGTGGCACGGCGAGGTGATCTTCAATCACGACGGCCCAATGGGCAAGTACCCCATCCTGTTCCTCGACCCAGACTTCAACGAGGACATCCGGTTGGCGCTGGTCGCGTTCGGGCCCAATACGCTCGCACTGGGCGGCCGGGCTTTCGACGACGTCATCCTGCACACCTACTTCACCCCGGAGACGCTGCAGGGCTGCGTCAAGACCGTGAAGACCGCCGCGGAAAAGGCCGGTCGCGACCCCGACAGCGTGCGGGTGTGGTCGTGTTTCGCTACGGTCGGCGATCATCTGCCCGAGCAGCTGCGGCTGAAGAAGACCGTCGCGCGGCTGGCCACCTACCTTCAGGGCTACGGCGACCTGCTGGTGCGCACCAACAACTGGGATCCCGCAGTGCTGGAACGGTTTCGGGCCGACCCACTGGTCACCTCGATCGCCGGCGGGATCGACCACAAGGCTACGCCCGAGCAGATCGAGCACATTGCGACGCTGATCCCGGAGGAATGGCTGGAACCGTCGGCGACCGGGTCGGCTCAACAATGTGTGGACCGGATTCGCAACGAGTTCGACTACGGCGCCGATGCGGTGATTATGCACGGCGCGACGCCCGACGAACTCGAGCCGATCGTCGCGCAGTACCGGCTCAGGGCACGATGACGGTCCGGGCCACCGGTTCGGCGGCGGACTGGCGGCTCGACAGCCCTCGGCGCAGGGCAGCGAGTAACGCATCTCGTGTTTCGCGGGGATCGATGAGCTCGTCGAAACCCATGTGCTCCGCCGACCGGTAGGACGCCTGCAACTCGGCATCGCGCAGCATGGCGGTGAGGTCGTCGCCGGCGTGCGATGCCTTGCTCAGCGCCGCGGCGCTCATTGCGCCCATCGTCGCGCCAGGGTAGGCGAAAGTCGCGCCCTGGCCGTCAAAGCTCAGCAGCGACATGACCATCGAGCCGAACCCGTATGCCTTGCGCAGCGTGACATGCAACTTCACCGTGGTGGCTGCGGTCTGAGCGGCGAACATGCGTGCGCCCGCCCGCAGTACGCCGCTGCGTTCAGAGCGGCTGCCGGGCAGCATGCCAGGGTTGTCGGCGAGGAAGACGATGGGAAGGTGGAACGAGTCGGCCACCATGATGAAATGCGCCGCCTTGTCCGCGGCGTCAGCATCGATGGAACCGGCCAGCACCTTGGGTTGGTTGGCCACCACCGCGACCGGATGGCCGCCGAGATGGGCCAGCGCGCAGATGATCGCCTTGCCGAACCGCGGTTGAACCTCGAACCAGTCGGGCCGGTCGAAGATCACGTCGAG
Organism: uncultured Actinomycetota bacterium; assembly: GCA_963741555.1. Lineage (GTDB taxonomy): Bacteria > Actinomycetota > Actinomycetes > Mycobacteriales > Mycobacteriaceae > Mycobacterium. The sequence continues at coordinate 250,672 of CAVUIH010000015.1, forward strand.
CACGGCACGCATGTCGTAGACGCGGCGGTTGTCCCGCGAGACGATGTCGATCAACTCCGGCAGCTGCCGTGGCGCAGCGCTCGCGTCATCGGGCAGCGACGACGGGTATGACCAAGCGCTGGAAGGAAAATAAGACAGATAGCGGCGGACGTCGTCGAGCACCGATTCGTCGTCCTCGGCGACGTTGTGGATCACCCCACTGGGCAGCGCGACACCGGGACCGCCGAGGTCTTCCTTCGAGATGTCTTCTCCGGTGGACTCTTTGACCACCGGAGGTCCGGCGGTGAAGATGGCGCCCTGCTCGCTCATGATGCGGAAGTCGCACACCGGCGCGACCAGTGCGCCGTGGCCGGCCGACGGTCCCAACACGGCGGCCACGGTCGGCACCTTGCCCGAGCATTGCGCCTGCGCCAGTAGGTCGGTCGGGGAGCGGCCATAGTGCCCACCGCCCGGACGAAAGCCCGCGCCCTCGAGCAGCATCACCAATGGGATCTTGTTGCGCAACGCCAGCTCGGCTATGCGGTATCGCTTGGAGTTCCCACCCGGCCCGATGCTGCCGGCCAACGTGGTGAAGTCTTCGGCGCCGAGCATCACCGGTGATCCGTTGATCAAGCCGGACCCGACGATGATGCCGTCGGCGGCGGCGGTCTCGCCGCCGACCAGGGTGCCGATCTCCCGAAACGTGCCCGGGTCCAGCAGATACTCGATACGTGCCCGCGCGTCGAGCTTGCCTTTGTCGCGGTGTTTGGCCAGCCGCTCCGGACCACCCATCGCCCACGTGTGCCGGCGGCGACGGTCGAGATCATCGAGCGTCTCCTGCCACTCGGGGGGCTTCGTCATGGACGCATCCTCACTCGTCGGCCGGCACGTACTGAAGAGCTTACTGTAGCGCCTGCGAGAGGCCCGCGGCCATCATTGACCCTACCGAATTGCTTACTGTAGCTTCACGAGTATGACGCCCCAGCAGCTCAAGGTCGACGGTGGCGTCTTCACCGACCTCGCCCGCGTGCCGGAATTGGCGAAAGAACTCGAGCGGCAGGGCTACGACGCGTGCTGGACCGGCGAAATCAACCACGATCCGTTTCTGCCGCTGCTGCTTGCCGCCGAGCACACCTCACGACTTGAGCTGGGGACCAGTATCGCGGTGGCGTTCGCCCGCAATCCGATGACGGTCGCCAACACCGCCTGGGATCTGCAGGCCTACTCGCGGGGTCGCTTCAATCTCGGGCTGGGCACCCAGATCAAGCCACACATCGAGAAGCGTTTCAGCATGCCGTGGAGCCATCCGGTGGCCCGGATGCGTGAGTTCATCCTTGCCTTGCAGGCGATCTGGTCGGCGTGGAAGGACGGCAGCCGACTGCGGTTCGAAGGTGAGTTCTACACCCATAAACTGATGACGCCGATGTTCACCCCTGAGCCGCAACCATTTCCGGCGCCCAGAATATTCATCGCCGCTGTCGGTGAAGCGATGACGGAGATGTGCGGTGAGGTTGCCGACGGTCTGTTGGCGCACGCCTTTACGACACGGCGATATCTGCACGAGGTCACTATCCCGGCGGTGCAGCGCGGCTTGCAGCGCGCGGGTCGCGATCCGTCGGCATTCCAGGTGGCGTGTCCGGTGTTCGTCGTGACGGGTGACGACGACGCCGAATTGCGCCTCGGCGCAGCAGGTGTGCGCAAACAGATCGCGTTCTACGGATCGACACCGGCATATCGCAAAGTCCTTGAACTGCACGGCTGGGGCGACGTGGCGAGCGAGTTGCACCGGCTGTCGCTGCAAGGCGAATGGGATGCCATGGCGACACTGATCGACGACGACATCCTGCACGCGTTCGCCGTGGTCGCAATGACCGACAAGCTCGCGGCCGCACTCGCCGATCGCTGCGACGGCGTCATCGACCGGGTGATGCCGTCGTTTCCCCGTACCCTCTCCAGTGCGACCGTCACCGCGGTGCTGGAGGAATTGCGCCGATGAGGAGCTGTCCATGAGCACACCGACGATGGATGACGCCGCCAAGGTCCTGGCCGATCCGCAAGCGTACGCTGATGAACCGAAATTGCATGCGGCACTGACTCATTTGCGCGCCAACGCCCCAGTGTCCCGGGTCGAGGTGCCGAATTACCGGCCGTTCTGGGCGATCACCAAGCATGCGGATGTGATGGACATCGAACGCAACAATGCGCTGTTCACCAACTGGCCGCGCCCGGTTCTGACCACGGCGGAGGGTGACGAGATGTCGGCCGCCGCCGGGGTACGCACGTTGATCCACCTGGACGATCCGCAGCACCGGGCGATGCGGGCCATCGGCGCGGACTGGTTCCGTCCCAAGGCGATGCGGGCGCTGAAGCTTCGCGTCGACGAGCTGGCCAAGATCTACGTCGACAAGATGCTGGCGGTGGGGCCGGAATGCGACTTCGTCCAAGAGGTCGCGGTCAACTACCCGCTGTTCGTGATCATGTCGCTGTTGGGCATCCCCGAATCGGACTTCCCGCGGATGCTCAAGCTCACGCAGGAGCTGTTCGGCAGCGATGACAGCGAATTCAGGCGTGGAAGCTCCAACGAGGATCAGCTTCCGGCGTTGCTCGACATGTTCGGCTACTTCAACGGCGTCACCGCGGCGCGCAGGGAACATCCGACCGAGGACCTGGCCTCCGCTATCGCCAACGCCCGCATCGACGGCGAGCCGCTGTCCGATATCGAGACGGTGTCCTATTACCTGATCGTCGCCACCGCCGGTCACGACACCACCAGCGCGACCATTTCCGGTGGCCTGCACGGTCTGATCGAAAACCCTGACCAGCTCGACCGGTTGCGCGGCAATCTCGATCTGATGCCGCTGGCCGTCGAGGAGATGATCCGGTGGGTCACGCCGGTCAAGGAATTCATGCGTACCGCCGCCGAGGACACCGAGGTGCGCGGGGTGCCGATCGCTGCGGGGGAGTCGGTATTGCTGTCATACGTGTCAGGCAACCGGGACGAAGACGTCTTCTCCGACTCGTTCCGCTTCGACATCGGCCGCGATCCCAACAAGCACTTGGCTTTCGGTTACGGCGTGCACTTTTGCCTCGGCGCCGCACTGGCCCGCATGGAGGTCAACAGCTTCTTCACCGAACTGCTGCCGAGGCTCAAATCCATTGAACTGACTGGCGATCCAGAGCACGTCGCTACAACGTTCGTCGGCGGCCTCAAACACCTGCCGGTTCGTTACGCCGTGCGCTGAACCGGCAGCGGCTACGGTTCGTCGTCGTCTTCGTCTGCCCGCAATAGCTTTTCGGGATGGTGGTAGGTGTTGGTGCGGGGCTGACCGTGGTCGAGGTGTGGCGGTGGGATCCATTCGGTGTCGCCGTACTGGTTTTTGCGGGTGGTCCAGCCTTGTTCGGCGAGTGCGTGGTTGGGGCCGCAGCCAAAAGTCAGGGTGTTGACGTCGGTGACGGGGTTGGTGGCGTAGGGGTCGCAGTGGTGGACTTCGCAGAGATAGCCCGGCACGCTGCAGCCGGGAAACGAACAACCACGATCCTTGGCGTACAACACAATTCGCTGCGCGGGCGAGGCCAGGCGTTTGGTGTGGTAGAGCGCCAGGGCTTTGCCTTTGTCGAAAATAGCGAGGTAGTGGTGCGCGTGGGCGGCCAGCCTGATCACATCAGACATCGGCAGCAGCGTCCCGCCGCCGGTGAGGCCCCGTCCGGCGCCCTTCTCGAGTTCATCCAACGTAGTCGTCACGATGATGCTGGCGGGCAGGCCGTTGTGCTGGCCGAGCTCACCCGATGCCAGCAGTGCGCGGGCGGCGGCGAGCAGGGCGTCGTGGTTGCGTTGTCCGGCGCTGCGGGTGTCGCCCTGAATGGCAGCTTGGGACGGCGTGCCACTGACACACGGAGCGTCGTCCTCGGAGTTGCACATGCCCGGTGCGGCCAACTTCGCGAACACCGCATCCCACGTCGCCCGGGCTTCCGGGCTGAGCCATCCGCTGATCGGGCTCATGCCATCCAAACCCTGCTTCCCGATGGTGATGCCGCGACGCTTGGCCCGGTCGATGTCGGTGAAGTCGCCGTCAGGGTTGAGGCAGTCGGTGAGTTTGTCGGCCAGCTTCGCTAGCTCATCGGGGCGATGCTCAAGGCTCAGCCGGGCCAACTGGGCCTCGGCTTTGGCTCGGGTCTCGATGTCGACGAAGTCCGGGAGCCGGTGGAAGAAGCTGCGGATCACCGCGACATGTCCGCCGCCGATGGTGCCGTTGCGCTGCGCTTCGGCGGTCTCGGGCAACACCGGCGGCAACGGCTCCCCGTTCAACGCCCGCCGCTCGCCCAGGCCTTCGGCCTCGTGGATGCGCCGGGATGCTTCGGCGCGGCTGATCCGCAAGCGGTTGGCCAACACCGGGGCCAGCTTGCCGCCCAACTCGGTCGGGTCGGCCTGGGCGGCGAGCTGATTGATCAGTGCGTGTTCGACGGCGGGTTGCCGGCGGCGCATCTGCTCCCACCGCTCCAATACCCGCAGCCGCTCGGGGGTGGTGAGCACGTCGAAGGTCAAATCCAGGGCGCGTTTGTAGTCGGCCTCAAGTGCGTCGAGGACCTTGACGATCGCTTCCCGACTACTAGAACGCATGTTCGAATAATAACGACGGGGTCCGACAAGTTTTGGGGCGTGAAACTCAAGTGACACAAGTGGTTTGGGATGCGCTACAGCGCTCGATCAAGGATCTCGGCCAGCAGCCGGGGTTCGCTGATCATCAGGTCGTGACAGGTGTCGACAGGGATCAGAGTCTGCACGCCGCCGAGCGCGGCGATGCTGCGCAACTGGGTGCGCCGGAAGAGCGCGTGATCGCGCAGGGTCAGGATCCAGGTCCGCGGAACGTCGTCTGGCAGGTCGCTGCGATCGACCGGCTCGGTGATGATCGTCGCGGCCTCGGCGTGCATCCGCGCCAAGGTGAAGCGGCGCTGCGCGCGAGTCATGCCATTGCAGAAGATCAACGCGCTCAGCGCATTCGGCGTTGTTGAGGGCGGCTTCCGAAGCCGCACCGCCCGTCGGACGTACCAGGACAGCGGGCCGACGAGCGTGTCGACGATCGCCTTGCCCTGCACGGGCAGGCAGGACGCCGCAAGGATCATCTCGCACACCCGCGAGTTGCCGAGCGCGGCGACGATTCCGGGCACGGTCAGCCCGGCGAGGGAGTGACCGACCACGATCACCTCATTCAGCCCGGCGTCCTCGATCTGGTCGACTGCCGACCGCACACAGTCGGCGATGCTGACCCTTGTCAGATCTCCGGGTGTCGCGCCGTGGCCGGGCATATCGACGGCAAGCACCGGTAATTCCGGTGCCAGACAGCGCAGTTCGTCGATGGTGAGATCCCAGCAATCCGCTGAATGCTCACCGCCGTGAACGAGGACCAGCGCCGGTGAGCGCAGGTTATGCCACCTCGTAATCGATCACGCCGCGGACGATTTCACCGTTGAGCAGGTCGGCATACGCTTCGTTGATGTCGTCGAGACGGTAACGCCGGGTGATCATTTCGTCGAGCTGCAATTGGCCGGTCTGGTAGAGCCTGGCCAGCCGCTCGATGTCTGCCTTTGGGTTGCACGAGCCGAATATGGTGCCCGCCAGCGTCTTGTTCATCAGAATGAAGTCCTGCAGATTGATCTTGACCGACTGGGTCAGCTGCGACGTCATCCCGGTCAGCACACAGGTGCCGCCCTTGCGGGTCAGCTGCACCGCGTCGCGGACGTCCTCGGCGGTGATCAGGGACGGCGAGACCACGACGGCGTCGGCCATCACCCCGTAGGTGAGACCCCGCACCAGGTCCAGCGCCTCGGCCACCGTCGCGGCGCTGTGCGTCGCGCCGAATTGCAGCGCCGACTTCTGTTTGAATTCCACCGGATCCACGGCGATGATCTGCGCCGCACCGTTGATCCGGGCGCCCTGGATGGCGCCCGGTGCCGATTCCGCCGACGCCGATCACCACGACGGTGTCGCCGGCGCGCATGTTGGAGCGGTTGGCAACCGAACCGTAGCCGGTCGGGATGGCACACGACAGCAGCGCGCTGGGCAGCAGCGGTAGCTGCTTGATCGAGCTTCACAAGCGAATTCGTGGATACCACGGTGTGTTCGGCGAACGTGCCGATCTTGGCGACGTGGCCGAGATCGCGCCCGTCGGCGGTGTGATGGCGGAATGTGCCGTCGGTCGGCATACCCGGCGTCATGGTGCCGATGCCGACGTCGCAGATGTATTCGGCATCCGGTCGCGCACCAACGGCATTGGCCGCAGACGGCGATGAACGACATCGCCACATGGTCGCCCGGGGCGAAATCGGTGACGCCGTCTCCGACTTCGCGCACGATGCCCGAACCTTCGTGGCCGCCGATCATGGGGAACATGGTCGGCAGCCCCATCGAACGCATCACCTCGTTGGGCGCCGACATGTCGCCCTTGAGGATGTGGTCGTCGGAGTGGCACAGGCCCGCGGCGGCCAACTGCACGAGGACCTCGCCGGCGCTCGGGGGGTCGAGCTCGTATTCTTCGACCGACCACGGGCCGCCGACGTCGTGCAGGATCGCCGCGCGGCTTTTCATGGCGACCGGAGCTGAAGGTGACGGGAAGCTTTTTCGGTGAGCGGAAGGGCATTCCGACGATCCGGGTAGTCCGTGCGTCGGGAACCAGCTGCAGGTCGTCACTCGGTCGAACAGGCTGTTCAGCATCGCCCGCGTTTCCATCCTGGCCAGGTGCATGCCCAGACAAATGTGAATCCCGCCGGCGAAGGAGATGTGCGCTTGGCGTGGCCGATGGATGTCGAAGGTGTTGGGATCGGGCCAGCGCGTTTCGTCGCGGTTGGCCGACCCCATGCACAGGTGACCTGTGCTCCCGCCTGGATGGGTTGCCATTGATCTCCACGTCCCGTGTGGTCGTGCGCGGGACCATGAGCGGCGTCTCGTACCGAAGCCCTTCTTCGATTGCCGCCGGTATCAGCGCCCGGTCCTGCTGGACCGCCGCTAGCTGCTCGGGATGCGTCAGCAGCAGATAGAGAAGGTTGCTTGACGATCGGAACGTGGTCTCCAGCCCGGCAGGAGCAGCAGCCGCAGAAACGAGATGATCGCCTCGTCGGTGAGCTTTTCGCCGTCGATCTCCGCGGCGACGAGATCGCCGATGATGTCGTTGGTCATGGTGCGGCGTCGCTGGTCGACCTGCTCGCGGAAGTAGCCCTGCAGCTCGACGGACGCGCGCAGGCCCGCCTCGATGTCGTCGTGGATCGAGATCAGATCGAACGATAACCGCCGGAACAGATCGAGGTCTTCCTCCGGCAGTCCCAGCAGTGCGGCGGTGACCCGGGTGGGGAACTCGAGCGTCACTGACGTGATCAGATCGGCGGCGCCGTCGTCTTTGATCGCGTCGACCAGCTGGTCGCAGATCGGGTCGATCACCGCTGGTTCCCACCGTTCAAGCGCGTTGGCGGAAGGCCTTGGAGACCAGGCTTCGGTGGTCGTGATGTTGCTTGCCGTGCATGCCCAGAATCGTGGGGCCGAACACCAGCCCGATCGTGGTGTTGTATTGCTCCGACCCGAACGAGCTCGTCGTCGCGGAAGGCCGCGAAGACGCTGTTGAAGTCGAACAGCGTCCACTCCTCCTCGGGCAGCATCTCCGGCGGCGTCATCGAGTGGTCCATGATCGTCCCGTGCCACACCGGGTCGGTGTTCCTCATGTACTCGAAGTACGGGTACGGATCCGGTCGCCGGTGGGGTCAAGAGTGATTGGCTGGGCCTGCGGATCGGTGCTGATCGTCACCCGTGCCTCCCGAGCAGCAGAGTCCTGCGCAACGTAGCAAAATGGCCACCCACGTTTCAACGGCGCTATGTCTACTTTACTATAGTAACTAGTCATGTATGGGCCTGCGAGATCGCCAGGGAAAGGCGGTGATCACGTGGTCCGGCAGGCCGATCGTGTGTTCGGTCGAGGAGCTGCCACCGGGAACGATGAAGCTGGTCCCCGTCGGCAAGTTCGGCGTGGGGGTGTACAACGTCGACGGTTCGCTCTACGCGATCGCCAACTACTGCGCGCACGAGGGCGCGCCGCTGTGCGCGGGATTCGTGGGCGGCACCAACGAATTCGCCCCCGACGTCCCCGGCCGGCTGCGCCGCGTGCGCGAAGGTCGGATCCTGCGGTGCCCATGGCACAACTGGGAGTTCGACATCACGACGGGTCGAACGTCGCGGACCTAAACAGCGTGTCCGCACCTATCAGGTCGAGGTCACCGACGGGGAGGTGTATCTGACCGCATGAAGCCTCGTCATCGACGCCAACGTCGCACCCCATTTCCGCTACAACGCGGAGATCCGGCGTTACCTGCCCCCCGCGCACAAGTTGCGGGCAATCCCCGACGTCGAACAGCAGTGGTACCAGGCGCCCGGCGGCGACTACCGGCAGACCTCTACGGCGACCACTACCGGGCTCTGACCCGGAACGTTGTGCCGGCATCTGTTTGACGAGGGCGGTGCCGACTACGCAATCCTCAACCCGCTGACCCGCGGCAACATCGCCGACTATCTGCTGAACAGCAGAATCTGTGCGGCGGTCAACGACTGGCTGCTCGACCGATGGATCGACGCCGACAGCGACGGGCGGCTCCGCGGCACGATCCGCGTCAACCCGGAAGACCCGAAAGGCGCTGTCGCCGAAATCGAGAGGCTCGCCGCCCATCCCAAGCTGGTGCAGGTCGGCGTTCCGTTGCAGTCCCGAGAGCCGTACGGCAAGCCGATGTTCGAGCCGATCTGGGAAGCGGCCGCGGCGCACAACCTTCCCGTCGCCGTGCACATCAACGGCGGCAACGGCGTCGACTATCCACCCACCTTCGCCGGGCACGCCAACACCTACCCCGGATACGCGGCGTTCATGCCGTTGAACTCCTTCGTCCACCTGGCGACGCTGATCATCGAGGGTGTCTTCGGCCGCCATCCGGGCCTGCGGTTCGTGTTCGCCGACGGCGGCTACGACATTCTCACGCCGCTGATGTGGCGGCTGGACACCTTCTGGGTGTCGATGCGGGACCAGACACCGTGGGTCGACCGGTATCCGAGCGAGTACCTGCGCGACCACGTCCGGTTCTGCTCATCGGCGTTCGACGGGCCGACGGATCCCGGCGTCGCGGAGCGGTGGATGGATTTCACCGACAAGGCCGACCTGCTGATGTACGGGTCGGGCTACCCGCACTGGTCTACCTCCGACGCCCGATGCCGTGGCCAGGGGCTCAACAGTGCGCAGCGCGAAAAAGTGTTGTGGCGCAACGCCAGTGAGTTGTACGGGCTCGCGGTGAGGAAGGAAGCGACGCGATGACGACGTGGAACGAGATCGAGTCGCAGACGCCAAGAGATCGAGGTGCGATCGTCGACACCGACGTGCACCCGATGCCGGTGTCGACCGACGTGCTGAAGTCGTATGCGCCGGCCGATTGGGGCGACAAGATCTGGCCTACCGGAAACGCGGTCGACCCCGATGCCGCACTTCTACGACACTCCCGACTCGTACAAGACGATGTCGATTCGGGTGGACGCCGCCCCGCCCGGCGGTGGTTTCGCCGGCACCGACCCTGACTACGCGGCCAAACAACTGCTGGTCGACGCCGGCGTCAGCATCGCCTCGCTGGAGCCGATGTGCGACGCCCAATTGCCGCAGGCCGAGCACGTGCTGAAGTCGACCTACAACGACTGGCTCGCCGACGTCTGGTTGGGCAGAACAACTGCGCACGGTCGCTGGCGCGGGTCGATCAGCGTCAGCGCCCAGGTGCCCGAACAGGCGGCACGCGAGATCGAGCGCTGGGCCGGTCATCCGTACATGGCGCAGGTGTTGATGACTCCGCAGACGCGTGGAATCCCTTTCGGCAACCCGCATTTCGACCCGCTCTATGAGGCTGCGGCGGCCAACGGCCTGCCGGTCGCCACCCATCTGATGGGCCAGACACCGTTCGAGCTGATTCCGATGTACCCGGTCGGCAATCCGGCGCACTGGCACGATTTCTTCGCGTCATGGCCGTTGCTGTACGTGTCGCACCTGATGAGCCTGGTGTTCGACGGCGCCTTCGACCGGCACCCCGACCTTCGGGTGGTGTTCATCGAGGGCGGGTTCACCTGGGCGATGCCGGTGATGTGGCGGATGGACCGGATCTGGGAACAGCGCCGCGCCGACCTGCCGCATGTCCGCCGTCGGCCGTCGGACTATGTCCGCGAACACGTGCGGTTCACCACCCAGCCGATCGAAGACGTCGAACGTAGCCATTCCGCGAGTACATGGACATGATGGACCTCGGCGACAACCTGATGTTCTCGACGGACTATCCGCACTGGAGCTACGACTCGCCGACCTGGGCGATCAACCGCTTCCCGGAGGACGCAACGGGAGCGCATCATGCGCGGCAACGCGACGGCTCTGTACGGATTGCCGTCGACGTAGGCGCTCCCCGGCGAACGCCGGCCCGTGCGGCTCAACGGCACGCGAGCTTAAATTGGGTGACCATGACGCCGCCGAAGGACGAGAGCATGACGACTGAGACCGACCGCGCACGCCCCCGGGGTTTGGGTCGCATCGACCCGTCGCTCAGAGCTGCCGCGGCCGGTCTCGAGATCGCCGAGTTCCACGCCGAGTCGCTGCCCGCCGAGCGGAGACGCGCCGACCAGCTGGCTGCCGACCGCGCCGGAACCGTCGAGCCCGGAGCAACGTCGAGATCGACGACGTGACCATCGCCGGCCCGGAGCGGCCAGCCGCTCGGCCTGCGGCTTTACCGGGGTCCGAGCACGTCAGCGGCACCGCTGGTGGTCTACGCCCACGGTGGTGGCTTCGTGACCGGCAATCTCGACACCGACCATCGGGAGTGTGTGGAGCTGGCCCGCGAGGCCGGCTGCCTGGTCGTGTCGGTGGACTACCGACTGGCGCCCGAGCATCCCTGCCCAGCGGCGCTCGACGACGTGGAGGCGGGACTGCGGCACGTCGTCGACAACAGTGCAAGCCTCGACGCGGATGGCACTCGCGTCGTGGTGATGGGCCGCGACGCGGGTGCTGCACTGGCTGCCGCACTGGCCCAGCGCACCTTCGACCACGAAGGTCCGACGATCCTGGCCCAGGTGTTGCACCAGCCGATGCTCGACTGCGACGCGACGCCGTCGCGACGGGAATTCCAGCGCACGCCAGGGCTCAACGGTCCCGCGGTCAGCCGGGCGTGGGCGCACTACCTCGGTCACAGCACCGCGACGGCCGAATACGTCCCGGCGCACCGGGCAAACCTGGAGGGCCTACCGCCGGCGTTCATCAGCTGCGCCGAGATCGACCCGTGCCGCGACGAAGCCATCGACTATGCGAACCGACTGCTGCACGCATTCGTCCACACCGAGTTGCATGTCGTCGCCGCGACCTTTCACGGGTTCGACTCGGTGGTCCCGGACTGGGTGGTCTCCCGGGAAAGCGTTGCGCTGCATGCGCAGACGTTGCGCCGTTCGTTCGCCGTCTGACTGGCCTGGCAGCCTAGACCGGATCGAACTTGTTGATCAGCCAGGTGCCCTGCACCTTGGTCAACGACACCAGAACGCTGCTTGCCGCCGCAGACGGGTCCGGCCGTTCTTTGCTCGTGGTCACCTGGTTCACGAACACCAGCACGACCGCGGACTTCGGGTGCATCTCAGTGGTGGCCGCGCCCACCACCTGAGCGGTGGTCGTCACCGCTTTGCCCTTGGCTGCCGGGCTCACGACCTGCTTGGTGAACGTGTCGTAGTAGTTCAGGAAGTCGCCGGTGAGATGGGACTTCGCCGCGGCGAAGTCCTGGTCCAGGGTCTCCGGCTTGTAGGAGAGCATGGCCACCGTGCCGTCGCGGGCGGCGTCGATCGCTGACTGAGCGGCCGCGGCGTCGGTCGCCTTGTCGGGCCGGTACTGGGAGAAGTACACCCACGCGGCCAGCCCGCCGGCGGCCAGCAGCGCCAGCACCAGAACCACCGGGACGACCGGGATGGCACGCAGCCGCCTTTCGGGCGCGGGTCTCGGCCGCGTGTGCGTCGGCGCTCTTGTCGATCTCGACTCCGGTGGTCGGCTCGACGTCGGGTCCGACCTCGTCGTCGGGTTGTCCTGCTCGGGGTTGTCGTCGTCGCTCACAGCACGAACTCCACTTTCGACAGCTTCAGCTGATCGCCGTCGCGGACCACCGAGACCCGGAACCGGAAGGTCCGCGGTTGGTCTTTGGCTCCGGCCACATTGGTGACACGCTCGTTGGCCAGGACCAGAACAACGGCGGAATCCTTGTCCATCGACTCGACCGCGGCGGCAGCCACCGATCCTTCGGCCACCGCTTTCGTGTCTTTGACCACCGACGCGAAATCGTCTGCGGTCTTTCGGAATTGGTCTCTGAATTCGCCGGTGGCACTGTCAAGGATCCGCTGGACGTCTTCCTTGGACTTGTTGAAGTCGAGCGACGTCAGGTTGATGATGCCTTGCCGGGCGGTGCCGACAAACGCCGCGGAGCGCTCCCGTTCTTGCATGACGCTGTGGTGATGCCAGGCCATCCATCCGCTGGCTCCGAGCAGGGCGCAGATCGCGACGATGGTGGCGGCGACGAGCAGCACCGACAAGGGCACCCGCAACCGCGGCTTCGTTGTGATCGGTTCGGCCTCGGACGGCTCCGTCGTCTGCGGGGGCTCCGTCGTCTGCGGCGGCTCCGCCGTCTCGACCGGATCGGCTGTCTCGTCTTCGTCGGCCGGTTCGGCGACCTCGGCAGCCTCGTCGGCGCTTTCCGCTGCCTGCGCCTCGCGCTTCACGGCGCAACTGGATGGCTCGGGCCCGCGCACGGGCGGCCGCGGCCAGCGCCTCGGCCTCTTCGGCTTCGGCCTCGGCTTGCTCGGCCAACGCGATCGCGTCCAGCTTCGCCTTCGCGGAATCCTGCGGTGGCTTGCCGGTGTCAGTCATGCCGACCGCGGCTTCTCAACGTCATTATCGACTGAACTCCGGTATCTCTTACTGTATTGCTCATTGCTACCATCGAAATCACCAGTGACCACGACTGGGACCGATCGGACGGATGACCGGGACGTGCCCGGGCCTTCATCCCCAGCGGTGAAGGAAGGCCAGGAAGGTCTCAGCCAACGCATGACTGCCGTCGATTCCCCCGAAAAGATACTCTTCGCCTCGACCACTCAAGCATTTCTGCAAAAAGAGGTGCCGTTGAGCCGGGTGCGCGAGCTGCACACCCGAGGTGTCTCCTTCGAGCCGGCCTGGTGGCGGCGCGCCGCCGAACTCGGTTGGACGGCGTTGCTGGTCCCCGAGGAACTCGGCGGCGGCAGCGTCTCCGGTGATGGGGTAGCCGATCTGGCGATGGTCGCCGAACAACTCGGAAAGACGGTGGCGCCCGGCCCGCTGTATCCGGTCAGCACAGTGCTTGCAGCGCTGGTGGATAGCGCCGATCCGCAATCGCACGCCGTGACCATCGAGTCGCTGATCGGCGGCGAAACCGTCGCCTCGTGGGCCGTGTACGAGCCGGGGCAGGGTTGGGCGCCGCGCACACCATCGACGACGGCGACGGCAACCGATTCGGGCTACCGGATCGACGGCGTCAAAGACCGCGTGGAGGCGGGTGCGCAGAGCGACCTGCTGCTCGTGGTGGCGCAGAGCGACGACGGTGTACGCCAGTTCTTGGTCCCGACCGATGCACCAGGCGTGCGCGTCGAGCCGCAGCAGTCGATCGATCTGGTGAAGCAATATGCCCGTGTGCATTTCGACGGGGTGACCGTCGATGCGAGCGCGGTCGTCGACGGCAACGCCGCCGACCTCCTCGACCGTCAGAGCCAGATCGCCCAGGTGCTGCAGTGCGCCGAGGTGGTCGGCATCCTGCAGACCGTGTTCGACTTCACCGTCGCGTGGGCATTGGACCGGCACACGTTCGGGCGACCGTTGGCGTCCTACCAAGCGCTCAAACACCGTTTCGCCGACATGAAGATGTGGCTGGAGGCGTGCCGCGCGACGACGGCCGCCGCGGTGACGGCTATCTCGAGCCGTTCGCCGGACGCCAATTTGTCGGCCAGCATCGCCAAGTCCTATGTCGGCGAGATGGCCACCGAGATCATCCAGGGCTGCGTGCAGATGCACGGCGGAATCGGCGTGACGTGGGAGCACGACCTGCACGTGTATTTGCGACGGGCTGCGTTGTACCGGTCGATGTTCGGCACGCCGGAAGAACACAACCTTCGGGTCTATCAGTTGCAGGAGGCGGGACAACACGCCCCGAGTTCGGCCTGATGACCGAGGCGACCGGCACGGTGACCGACGTCGAATCCGTCGACGAGTTCCGGGCGCGGGCGCGAGCCTGGCTGGCCGAGAACATGCCGCCGATCGATCCCGCGGTGCCGCCGGCCGCCCACCGCGATGAGGAGCGCTGTTGGCTGCGCGCTCGCGAACTGCAAAAGCGGCTCTATGAAGGCGGATTCGCGGGGATCTGCTTCCCCCGTGAGTACGGCGGCCTGGGCTTGGACTACGAGTACCAGAAGGCGTTCGACGAGGAGAGTCTCGGTTACGAGATGCCGCTGATCCTCAACACGCCGACGTTCACCATCTGCTGCGCAACGCTTCTCGACACCGCGAGCGAGGACCTGAAGCGCCGTCACATCGCCGCGGCGTTACGTGGTGACGAGGTGCTGGTGCAGCTGCTGTCCGAGCCCAGCGGTGGGTCGGATCTCGCCGGTGTGATCACCCGGGCCGAACGTGCCGGCGACCGCTGGGTGATTAACGGCGCAAAGACGTGGAGCACCAGCGCATTTGCGGCCGACTACGGACTGTGTTTGGCGCGTACGAACTGGGATGTGCCCAAGCATGAAGGTTTGACCATGTTCCTGGTTCCGATCAAGCATCCGGCAATCACGTTGCGCCGCATCACTCAGCTGAACGGTTCGACGGAATTCTGCGAAGAGTTCCTCGACGGCGTCGACGTCGGTGACGACGCCGTCGTCGGCGAGGTGAACGACGGCTGGTCGGTGGCTTCCCGCCAGCTGTACCACGAACGCCGTGCGGTGGGCATGGGTTCGGAATTCGCCAGCGGCAGTGGCAGCGAGGGCGGTCGGTCGACGCCGGTGAACTATGTGGAGCTGGCCAAGACGATCGGCCAGTCCGACAACGAGCGGGTGCAGCAATTGGCCGGTCGGGCTCTGGTGCACCGCGCCGTCAGCGATCAACTGGGTGGTCACGTCTACCGCAGCGTCCGCGACGGCGGTCTTCCGCCGGCCGCCGGAACCTTGATCCGGCTGTTCCATGCCGAGACCACGACGCTCGAGATGGACACCGGGCTGGCGATCACCGGAACGTCCGGTGTCGTCGGCGCCGAAGGGGAGGGCCTGCAGACCGGGCTGCGGTATCTGGCGCGCCAGGCGGTCTGCATGGGCGGCGGCACCATCGAGATGGCGCGCAACGTCATCGGCGAGCGGGTGCTGAACTTCCCCCGCGAATACGCCGCCGACCGCGGTGTGCCGTTCAATCAGGTGCGGCACGGCAAAGCCAGCAGCTAAACCGTGCGCGCCAATCGGTGCGCCAAGAGCTCGGCGAAGCGCGCCGGATCTTCGGGTGCGTTCCCTTCGGCGAGAAGTGCTGCGCCGTAGAGTAATTCGGCGGTTTCGCCATTCGTCGGGATCATCGCCGCGGTCTTTGTGCGCCTGCCGCAGTCCGGTGATCAGCGGATGGTTCGGGTTGAGCTCCAGCGTGCGCTTGCCGACCGGGACGTCCTGCCCGGTGGCCCGGTAGATGCGGGCCAGTGACGGTGTCACGCCGAACGCATCGGTGATCAGGCAGGCCGGCGAGTCGGTCAGGCGCGTCGACAGCCGGACTTCCTTGACGTGCTCGCCGAGGGTTTCGGTCAGCCAGGTCAAGAGGTCGGCGAAATTCTCTTCCTGTTCTTTGCGCTCGGCCTCGTGTGCCGACTTCTCTTCCTCGGTGTCGAGGTCGACGTCGCCCACGGCGATCGACTGCAGCGGCTTGCCGTCGAACTCGGTCACCGATCCCAGCCAGATCTCGTCGACCGTGTCGGAAAGCAGCAGCACCTCATAGCCTTTGGCTTTGAACGCCTCGAGATGCGGGGTGCTGAGGATCTGTTGCGGTGATTCGCCGGTCGCGTAGAAGATCTGCCGCTGACCCTCTTTCATCCGCTCGACATACGCAGCGAGCGTGGTCAGTTCGTCCTCGCTGTGCGTCGAGGCGAACGAGGAGATCTCCAGCAGGGTCTCCTGGTTGTCGAAGTCGCGCATCAGGCCCTCTTTGAGGACCTTGCCGAATTCACCCCAGAAGGTGCGGTAGTCGTCCGGCCGCTCGGACTGCAGATCCTTGATCGTCGAGAGGACCTTCTTGGTCAACCGGCGCCGGATCGCGTTGATCTGTCGATCCTGCTGCAGCATCTCGCGGGACACGTTCAGCGACAGATCCTGGGCATCGACAACGCCCTTGACGAACCGTAGATATCGGGGCATCAGCTGGTCGCAATCGCCCATGATGAAGACGCGTTTGACGTACAACTGCACGCCGATGGATGCATCGGGCTCGTACAAGTCGAACGGGGCGCGGGTCGGAATAAACAGCAGAGCTTGATATTCGAAGGTGCCCTCGGCCTTCATCGAGATGACCTCGAGCGGTTCGTCCCAGGCGTGCGCGATGTGTTTGTAGAACTCTTTGTACTCCTCGTCGGACACCTCGTCTTTGGGCTTGGCCCACAGCGCCTTGCCCGAGTTGAGTGTCTCGACTTCCCTGGTCACGGTCTCTTCGCCGCCATCTTCAGCCGGCGTGGTCTTGTCGACCTCCATCCGGATCGGCCAGGCGATGAAGTCGGAGTACTTCTTGACCAGCGTCCGCAGCTTCCACTCCGAGGTGTAGTCGTGCAGTGCGTCCTCGGCGTCGACGGGCTTGAGGTGCAGGGTGACCGACGTTCCCTGCGGAACCCCTTTTTCGCCGTCGACAGATTCAATCGTGTAGGTGCCGTCGCCGCTCGATTCCCACTTGATGGCCTCGCTGTCGCCGGCCTTGTGGGTGAGCAGCCCGACCTTGTCGGCCACCATGAAGGTGGAGTAGAAGCCGATGCCGAACTGGCCGATCAGCTCCTCGGACACGAGCGCGTTCTTCGCGTCGCGCAATTGCTGGCGCAGTTCGGCGGTACCGGACTTGGCCAGCGTGCCGATCAAGTCGACGACCTCGGCGCGGGTCATGCCGATGCCGTTGTCGCGAACGGTGAGGGTGCGGGCTTCGTGGTCCACCACGATCTCGATGTGCAGATCGGAGGTGTCGACGTCCAGGTCCTTGTTGCGGAACGCCTCGATCCGCAGCTTGTCCAGCGCGTCGGACGCGTTCGAGATCAACTCCCGCAGAAACGAATCTTTGTCCGAATAGACCGAGTGGACCATCAAGTCCAGTAGCTGACGCGCCTCGGCCTGAAATTCCAACTGTTCGACGCCGTTACTCATGACACTGTGCTCCTCCACGACATAGCAGGCAATCTACCGGGCTCAGATCGCCCCGACGAGGACGCCTACAAGCGCGGACCGCACCGTTTCCGGTGTCTTTTCTATTTTAAGTAGTATAGATATGATAAAAATCAGTCAGCCTGTCCTGCATTGACGCAGCGTCGTGGAAGAGATGCGATGGAGTCGAACGCTCATCCGGTCCCACTCGGAGACTGGGTCAGCGCCCCTGCCGAGACCACGACGATGACGGCATTTTTCGGCGCGCACCGAATCGCTTCAATCCCAACGGAAGTCGCATTGTTGAGCGCATGAGGAGGGGTCGGCAATGGGCAGAGTGACGGGCAAGGTGGCGGTGATCAGTGGAGCCGCCCGCGGCCAGGGCCGCTCACACGCTCGGATGCTGGCCGCCGAGGGCGCCGACATCATCGCGATCGACCTCTGCGAAGACATCGAGACCAACAGGTATCCCCTCGCCCGGCCGGAGGATCTCGACGAGACTGCACGGCTCGTCGAGAAGGAGGGCCAGCGCGTCGTCACCGAAATCGCCGACGTGCGCGATCGCACGGCGCTGGCCGCGGCGATCGACCGGGGTGTCGCCGAGCTCGGGCATCTCGACATCGTCGTGGCCAACGCCGGCATCTGTCCGCTGACGGCGGGTCTGCCGGCCCAGGCGTTCGCCGACGCCGTCGACGTCGACCTGGGTGGCGTGCTCAACCTGGTCCACGCCGGGCTCAAGCATCTTCAGTCCGGCGCGTCGATCATCGTGATCGGGTCCAATGCCGCATTCATGTCGTCGATGAACACCACCGGTATCGACGGCGGACCCGGGGGAGCGGGTTATGCCTTCGCGAAAATAGCTGCGGCGCACTATGTCAACGACTTCGCCCGCGCGCTGGCACCGTTCTCCATCCGCATGAACGCGGTGCATCCGACGAACGTCAACACCGACATGCTGCACAGCACACCGATGTACCGGGCATTCCGGCCCGATCTGCCGAACCCGACCCGCGAAGACGCCGAGCCGGTTTTCCCGCTCGTCCAGGCCATGCCCATTCCCTACGTCGAGCCCGAGGACATCAGCGAGGCGGTGCTGTTCTTGGCCTCCGACGCCGCGCGCTACATCACCGGTCAGCAGCTGCGCGTCGACGGTGGCGGTTTCTTGAAGGTGAAGCCGTGGTCGGGCTCGTGATACTCCGCCAACCACACCAGACATCAACCGAATTGGAGTTGGCGCGTGCCTAAAGGGATCATCTACCTGGAGACGATGCCGGTATCGGCGGATCGCGAAGAGGACTACCACACGTGGTACAACGACACGCATCTGGCGGAGATCTGCTCGGTGGACGGAATCGTCTCGGCGCGCCGGTTCGCGCCGACCGACGGAACCGGCCCGTTCATCGCCATCTACGAGCTTGACTGCGACGACCTCGACGGGGTGGTGCAGAAGCTCGGCGAGCTCGGCGCCAGCGGCAAGATGTCGTCGCTGGAGCTGCTCGACATGGAGACACCGCCGATTCCCAAGGTGTACAAGCAGATTGGTTCCCACACAAAGTGAGTTCCGAGATATCCGCGGAAGTCCAGAAACGCCTCTACGCGTTGATGGTGCTGATGAAGTCGGCCGACGACCGGCTGTCCAAAGGGATCGGCACCGGGGAATTCATGTGCGTGTATTGGCCATCGCGCGGCCAGGAGGCGATCGCCGCCGCGATGGGTGTCGCGCTGCGCGACGATGACCAACTCGTCACGACCTACCGCGGGCTGCACGATCTGATCGGCAAAGGTGTGCCGCTCGAAGAGATCTATGGCGAGATGATGGGCCGCGTCGTCGGTGCCAGCCGCGGCAAGGGCGGCACCATGCACATCGCCAAACCGGACAAGGGAGTGATGCTGTCGACCGGCATCGTCGGCGCCGGACCGCCGGTGGCGGTGGGTCTGGCGATGTCGGCCAAACGCAAAGGCGCAGAACGCGTCACAGTGGTCAGCTTCGGCGACGGCGCCACCAACACCGGGTCGTTTCATGAGGCCGCGAACATGGCCGCGTTGTGGGACTTGCCGGTCGTCTTCGTGTGCCAGAACAATCTTTACGCCGAGATGACGCCCACCAGCGACACCATGAAGATCGAGCACGTAGCCGACCGGGCGGCCGGCTACGGCATGCCCGGTGTGCGCGTCGACGGCAACGATCCGCTCGCGGTGAAAGAGGTGCTCGACGAGGCGCTGCGACGGGCGCGCAGCGGGGACGGCCCGACCTTCATCGAATGTGTGACGTTCCGCTTCCGCGGCCACTACTTCGGCGACCGGATGCCGTACATCCCCAAAGAACAGCTGGCCGCGGCGATGGACGCCGACCCGGTGCCGAAATTCCGCGCTCACCTGGCCGAGCAGGGCATCTGCGACGAGGCCGAGCTGGACAGCATCGACAACGATGCCCTGGCGACCGTGGAGGCTGCGCTGCAGACCGTGATGGCCGCGGATTCCCCATCGGTCGACGAACTCGACCGCGACGTGTACGCAACCCCGATCAAGTTTCCGGTGTAATGGCATGGCAGACAAAGAGATGACGATGCGCGAGGCGCTGAACCTCGCGTTGGATCATGCGCTCCAGACCGACGACAGAGTGTTCCTGCTCGGTGAGGACATCGCCGATCCCGGGGCATCGGGGCCGACCGCAGGGTTGTCGACGAAGTACGGCCACGACCGCGTCCTGGACACGCCGATCTCGGAAGCGGCGATCGTCGGTGCGGCCATCGGCGCCGCCATCGACGGGATGCTGCCGGTGGCCGAGATCATGATCATGGACTTCATCGGCATCGCCGCCGACCAGTTGATCAACAACGCCGCCAAACTGCGATTCATGACCGCCGGGCGCACCACGGCGCCGATCACCATCCGCACCCAGGTGTACGCGGGACTGGCCACCGGCGCCACGCATTCGCAGAGCCTGGAGGCGTGGTTCATGCACATCCCGGGCATGAAGGTGATCGTGCCGTCGACGCCGCGGGACGGAAAAGGACTGCTGACATCGGCGATCTTTGACCCGGACCCCTGCCTGTTCGTGGAAACGGTTCGGCTGCAAAGCAAGAAGGGGCCGGTTCCCGTCGAACCGGGCTTCGCGATTCCGCTGGGCGTGGCCGACATCAAGCGGCCGGGCACCGACGTGAGCCTGATCAGCTACGGCCGCGCCGTGCACGACGCGCTGGCCGCCGCGGAGACGCTGGCCGGGCAGGGCGTCAGCGCAGAGGTCGTCGATCTGCGGACCCTGGTTCCACTCGACGTCGAAACGGTCGTCGAGTCGGTGCGCCGAACCCATCGGGCCGTGATCGTCCACGACGCAGTGCAATTCGCCGGGCCCGGGGCGGAGGTCGCCGCGATCCTGCAGGCCGAACTGTTCGGCGAGCTGGCCGCGCCCATCGAGCGGGTCGGCGCCAGATTCGTTCCCAATCCCGCCGCGGCCGCACTGGAAGCGCAGGTGTACCCGTCGCCGGCGCGCGATTGTCGCCGCCGCTGCAGCGCACCCTGGCGAGAGGCGGGAGCCCATGGCTGACTTCATCATTCGCATCCCACGGGTATCGGTAGCCGTCGCGGAAGCGGAACTCACCGACCTGCTCGTCGACGCGGGGGAGCACGTCGACGAAGGCACCCCGATCTTCGTGATCGCCACCGAGAAGGTGGAACAGGAAATCGAAGCCGGGGCTTCGGGCACCGTGCAATGGACCGGCCAGGTCGGCACCACCTACGACATCGGCGCAGAAATCGGCGTCATCACGTCACGCGTCATGATTCAGAGCGGAAAGGGTAAGACCAGATGGATCTCAACGAGACCCGCGAAAGAATCATCTACCAAAAAGACGGGCCGATCGCGAAGATCACCCTCAACTGGCCCGAGAAGGCCAACGCCCAAGATCAGAAGCTGGCCGAAGAAGTCGACGCCGCACTGCTGGATGCCGACCGCGACTACGACATCAAGGTCTTGGTGCTCAAGGCCAACGGCAAGGGATTCTGCTCCGGGCACGCCATCGGCAACAACGCCGTCGACTATCCGGCGTTCGTGGAGAACGCCATGGTGACAGGCAATCCGTGGAAGGCGCAGTCGGATCTGTTCGTCAAGCCGACCCTGAATCTGTGGGAGTTCTCCAAGCCCACCATCGCGCAGGTCCACGGCTACTGTGTGGGCGGCGGTACGCACATGGGCCTGACCACCGACATCGTCATCGCCTCCGAGGACGCCTACTTCTCGTACCCGCCCCTGCAGGGGTTCGGCATGCCATCCGGTGAATGTTCCATCGAGCCTTGGGTGTTCATGAACTGGCGCCGCGCCGCCTACTATCTGTTCACCGCCGAGGTGATCGACGCCAAGAAGGCGCTGGAGGTCGGCCTCGTCAACGAGGTGGTCAAGCGCGAGGACCTGGACGACCGGGTGGACGCGATCGCCCGCCACATTGCCCAGGCACCGTTGACGACGCTGATGCTCACCAAGGCCAACCTGAAGCGAGCCTGGGAGCTGATGGGAATGCG
Organism: uncultured Actinomycetota bacterium; assembly: GCA_963741555.1. Classification (GTDB taxonomy): domain Bacteria; phylum Actinomycetota; class Actinomycetes; order Mycobacteriales; family Mycobacteriaceae; genus Mycobacterium. The sequence continues at coordinate 272,627 of CAVUIH010000015.1, forward strand.
AGTGCACTGGCAGAGCTCCAACGACCTCGTCGCGCTGGCCTCGGTCAGCAAGGATGTGCAGCAGCTGATTCAGACGGTCTTCAAGGACAAGGTGCTGCCGTCCGAGCAAGCCCGGCGCCAGGCCGCTGCCGCCGCATCGACCGACGGCGCTGGAACCTCCTAGGCTCGGCTGCGTCGTGAACATCGCCGATCACGCGATCAGCGCCGGCCCGTCGCCGGCGTTGATCATGTCCGACGGCGGTGTGATCTCGTTCGGCGAGCTGTTCGCCAGAAGCCAGCGGGTCGCCGCGGTGCTGCATGACGCTGGGCTGCGCCGCGGCGACGGCGTGGCCCTGGTCTTGCCGAACCGGCCGGAGTTCTTCGACATCACCTGGGGTGCCAGCTTTCCGGGCTGTACTACACCGCGGTCAACACGCACTTCACCCCCGACGAAGTCGCCTACGTCATCGACGACTCGGACGCGAAGGCGGTGTTCGTCGACGCGTCGATGCCCGAGCTCGCGGCGCATGTGCGCAGTGTCAACGCCGGCGTCGACGTGCACATTGCGGTCGGTGGCGGCCTGCCGGGCTGGCGGCCTTACGACGATGCCGTGGCGGCCGCGGGCCAGGCACCACCGGTGTCGGACGGATCGGAGATGTTGTACTCGTCGGGCACCACCGGGCGGCCCAAGGCCGTTCGCCGCGCGCTTCCGGCCGACGGCAACGGCTCGTGGGCGCAGTCGGTGCTGGAGATGGCTCTGATCCACAAGTACGGCATGACCGCGGGCAGCGTGTACCTGTCGCCTGCGCCGATGTATCACGCGGCCGGGGTGAACTACACGATGGCGGTCAATCGGGTGGGCGCGGCGGCGATCATCATGCCCAAGTTCGACGCCGAAGACGTGCTGCGCCTGATCGAGACCTTTTCCGTGACCCACGCCCAGTTCGTGCCGACGATGTTCGTCCGGATGCTCAAGTTGCCCGAGACCGTGCGTCGGCGATACGACGTATCGAGCCTGCAGTGCGTGATCCACGCGGCCGCCCCGTGCCCGGTCGATGTCAAGCATCAGATGATGGAATGGTTCGGGCCGATCATCCACGAATACTACGGTGGAACAGAGGGATTCGCGGGCACGACGATCGGGCCGCAGGAGTGGCTGGCTCACCCCGGCTCGGTCGGCATACCGATGTCTCCAGTCCACGTGGTGAGCGACGACGGGGACAGAGCTGCCGGTCGGGCAGACCGGTGAGCTCTACTTCGAGGGCGGGCCGGCGTTCGAGTACTTCAAAGACCCCGCCAAGACCGCATCGGTCTACAACGACCGCGGGTGGCGGTCCCTGGGCGACATGGGTTACGTCGACGAAGACGGCTACCTCTACCTCACCGACCGGTCGACGTTCATGATCGTCTCCGGCGGGGTGAACATCTATCCGCAGGAGGCGGAGAACCTGCTGGTGATGCATCCCAAACTCGTCGATGCCGCGGTGTTCGGCGTCCCAACGAGGAATTCGGTGAAGAAGTGAAGGCCGTCGTGCAGCCGGTCGACGGCATCGCGGCGGGGCCTGACCTCGAAACCGAGCTCATCGAATATTGCCGAACCCACCTCGCGGGCTACAAATGCCCCCGCACAATCGAATTCGACATCCTGCCGCGTGACCCGAACGGAAAGCTGTACAAGAGGCGGATCCGCGAACGCTACTGGCAAGGCCGGGCGTCCCGGATCGTATGAGGTGACAAGGACAGCGAGATGGTGAACCAGATACCGTGGGCGGTCGACACCCCGGACCGAATACCCAAGCAGCGCTACTACGACCCCGACTTCTTCGCGATGGAAGCCGAGCTGTTCTGGCCGCGGGTGTGGCAGATGGCCTGCCGGCTCGAAGAGATTCCCAAGCCCGGCGACTTCGTGGAGTACGAGATCCTCGATCAGTCGATCATCGTCGTGCGGGTCGACGCCGACACCGTCCGGGCCTATCACAACGCCTGCCGCCATCGCGGCGTAAAGCTGGTCGAGGGCAACGGCTCTCTTCCTGGGGCCCGGCGCACCTTTGTCTGCCCGTTCCACGGCTGGTGTTGGGGCATCGACGGGCACAACACCTTCGTGCTGCGGCCGGAGGCCTTCGCCGAACAGAACCTGTCGCCCGACGATCTGCAACTGGTCGCCGTCAAGTGCGAGCAGTGGGGTGGCTGCGCATGGATCAACCTCGACGACAACGCTCCGCCGTTGCGGGACTGGATGGAACCCTTCGCGTCGACCTATGACGCCTGGAAGGTCGAATCGCTGCGGGTGGAATGGTGGCAATCCTGCCGGCTGCCGGTGAACTGGAAGCTGGCGACGGCGGCGTTCATGGAGGGTTACCACGTGCCGCAGACGCATCCGCAGCTGCTGCCGTCCGCGCAGACCGGTAGCACCTCGGAAGCGGTGCACCCCGTCGTCGCGAGCAGTCTGTACTTCATGCGCACGCTGGGTGACGGCATGGGCGGCATGACGCACGAGAACGACATCCGCATCGCCGAAGGTCTGCAGACCATCACGCTGCCGTCGGATCCCGCTGCGGCACTGGCAGGTTGGCGCAGCGCCCTCAACGATGCGGTGGTGGGTTGGCACCGGGCCCGGGGCAGCGACATGCCCGACCTCAACGATCTGGTCCGCCGCGGGATCACCGACGCGATCGGTTTCTGCTTCCCGCACCACTTCATCCTGCCGACCTACAGCAGCGCGTCGTCGTACCGGATCCGTCCGCTCGGGCCCGAGGAGACCCTGTTCGAGATCTGGTCGCTGACCCGGATGCCCGCAGATCGATCCGCGGGAAAGCCCACCCCACCGCAGCCGCTGGCGCCCGACGACCCGAGCTGGCCACCGATTCCGGCCCAGGACTTCTCCAACCTGCCGCGGCAACAAAAAGGGTTGCATTCCAAAGGTTTCGAATACATGCGGCTGTCGAACCAGATCGAGGGGCTGATCTCGAACTTCGAACGCGTCGTCGACGGCTTTCTCGCCGGGTTGCCATACGAGACGCTGGTGCCTGCGATCCAGAAGACCAACACCACGATCGACGTGCCGATCGTCGACCTCGGCCTGACCTCGGAGGTGCGATGACCACGCAATGGGATCGATCCGTCGACCTGCTGATCGCCGGCAGCGGGGGCGGCGGCATGGTGGCCGGGCTCGCGGCGCTCGACTGCGGCATGGAGCCGCTGGTGATCGAAAAGCAAGCCCTGGTAGGCGGATCGACCGGGCTGTCCGGTGGCATCGTGTGGATGCCGAACAATCCGCTGATGCGGGCCGACGGCATCGCCGACTCGCACGAGGACGGGCTGGCCTACCTCGCCGACGTCGTCGGTGACATCGGCGCGCCGTCGTCACCAGAGCGTCGCGAGATGTTTCTCACCGCCGGCTACGAGATGATCAACTTCCTGGTCCGCAAAGGGGTGCAACTCATCCGGTGTGACGGCTGGAGTGACTACTACCCGAATCACAAGGGCGGCAACGCATCCGGCCGTGCCATCGAAGGGGTTCCGTTCGATGCGGCCGAATTGGGCAGCTGGCATGACAAAGTCCAGCCGTCGCTGGCCAAGAACTACGGATACGTGGTGCTGACCAACGAGCTTCGGTCGGTGCAGTATTACAACCGTGCGCCCCGCGCGTTCGCGGTCGCGGCAAAGGTGTTCGCGCGCACCGCGGCGGCGCGCATCCGCCGGCGTCAGATTCTCACCAACGGGGCGTCGCTGATCGGTCAGATGCTGAAGGCGCTGATCAGTCTCGGCGGCGGCGAGCCACCGCTGTGGACCAACGCCGCTCTTGCCGACCTCATCGTCGACGACGGCCGCGTCGTCGGAGCGCGCATCGTTCGCGACGGGACACCGATGAACATCGAAGCGCGCAGGGGAGTTCTGTTGGCCGCGGGCGGCTTCGGTCACAACGCCGACATGCGGCGGCGCTACAGCGGCGACCAGCCCAACGAAGCGCAGTGGTCGATTGCCAACGCCGGCGATACCGGTGAGGTGCTGCAGACCGCGATGCGGCTGGGCGCCAAAACCGATCTGCTCGACGAAGCCTGGTGGCTGCCTTCGGTTTTCATCGCCGGCGGCGGTGCCGTCGCTGCGTCGCTGGGTTCCGGACGACAGCGCCCGGGCGCCATCTATGTCGACTCGACGGGCCGCCGCTTCTGCAACGAGTCCAACTCCTATGTCGAGGTCGGCAAGGCGATGTACGCCAACAAGGCCGTCCCGTGCTGGATGATCTTCGACGACGGTTACGTCCGCAGATACGTGACCGGCACGAACCCGCTCAAACGGAACCAGAACCTGCCGCCTGCGCTGATCGACAGTGGTGCGGTCAAACGCGGTCAGACGATCGCCGATCTCGCCGGTCAGATCGACCTGCCCGCCGACAAGCTCGCGGACACCGTCGCGCGGTTCAACCGATTCGCCGCCAAGGGCCTCGATCCCGACTTCGGGCGGGGCCAGTCCGCTTACAACGACTGCCTCGGTGATCCCGGCTACCGGCCCAACGCCGCGATCGGTCCGCTTGACCACGCGCCGTATTACGCGACCCGGGTGCTGCCCGCGGACGTCGGCACCTGCGGCGGTGTGATCACCAACGAGCACGCGCAGGTGCTCGACGAGCACGACCACGTGATCGAGGGTCTGTACGCGACCGGCAACACCACGGCGACGGTGATGGGCCGGACGTATCCCGGTGCAGGCGCCAGCATCGCGAGCTCGATGGTGTTCGGCTATGTGGCCGCGCGCCACGCCGCCGGTCGCAGGCTGGCCGGCGAGATGAGCCGCTGACAGGCTGGCATCGCCCCGCCGAGCGTGCGGCCTGCCGCACGTTCGCCCTTCAGTGTGCGGCCAGCCTCACATTGGCGGCCCAGCCGCCGTGTCGCCCGCGGTCTGTTCGCGGCCGACGAAATCCCTTGGGTTCAAACCGGATTGCTTGAGCTGGGCCCTGCGTTCCTGAACGTCGGTGGCTGCGCCGACCATGTTGGTCAGAATGTGGCTGACTTGCAGATGTACTCGCATGCCCATCAGTTCGTAAGCGCGTTTGACGTTGTTCTTCACCGCCATCAACGTGGTCAACGGGATCTGGGAGATCTTGCGCGCCATCTCCTCGACGGTGTCCTCGAGGTCGTCTCGCGGCACGACCTTGTTGAGCAGGCCCCAGTCGAGCGCCTCCTGCGCATTCAGCGTCGGCGCCAGCAGTAGCCAGTCCATGGTGCGGTGCCAGTTCATCAGCAGCCACGGCTCGATCATGGTGTGTCCGCCGGGTTCGCCGAGGCTTTGGGCGAGCGGCATCTGGAAATACGCGTCCTCGGACGCCACGCAGAAATCGGTCAGCAGGCCCAGATAGATGCCGCCGCCCATGCAGTAGCCGTGAATCTGCGAGATAGTCGGCTTCGGGAATTCCCAGAGATACAGCGTCGGCCACAGGAACAGGTCGGCGGTGCCCTTGTAGAGATCCTCGAAGGTGTCACCGAAGTCCGGGTAGGGGTTCTCGTCGGGACCCCACCGGGCCACGTGCCCACCGCAGAAGCCTTTGCCGTTGGCCTTGATGATCACGACTTTGATCTCGCGGTCGCGGTCGGCTTCGTGCAGGCAGTCGTCGACTTCCTGCACGAGGGTCGCATCCTTGGTGTTCGCCTTATCGGCTCGATTCAGGATGATCCGCGCGATCGGCGGTTCGCGCTCGTAAATGACCGCTTCCAGGACCCGCCGATTCACTCCGCTGACATTACCGGAGCCGCTGTAGCGGAATTCGTTGTTTAACGGTTGCGCGATGTTCGCAATAGGAGTGAAGTGTTTTCAGGGCGCTCGACATTCCTATCGGGCAAGCCGCCAGGACGACCACTGCCAAGATCGTGATAACGAATGGAACCCGTATGACGACCCCGGAGGACCGAGCGATACATTTGGAACTGGTTGCGCGCCTTAAGTCTTCCTACCCGGAACTCCCGGACGCACCTACGCCCGATCTCATTGATCACGATCGATTCACCGCCTACACCAAGACCCCGCATGACGTCGGTGGTGAGCCGGACACTCCCATGGAATTCCAGAACAAGCAGTACGAGGTGTGGGAGGAAGATACCTACGTCATGTGTGAGGTTCTCGGCTGGCGTGGGATCTGGTTGTCCGAGGAACGACGGCGGATGGGCAACGTCGACCTGGGCCGCACCATCTATCTCGGCCTGCCCTACTACGGGCGGTGGCTGCTGGCCGTCGCGCGCGTACTGGCCGAAAAACACCACATCGGCCTGAGTGAATTGGCCGAACGCATGGCCGAGGTCAAGGCACGGTACGCGGGCGGTTTGGGTGGAAAGCCCTTGGCGGCCGAGCCCAAGTTCGAAGGCGACCCCTCCACGGTTAAACGCAACCGGCACCACACGCACGCCGTCGGCAAGGGCGACCCGCAAGTGTTCGCCGGACAAGCCGGCGAGCCGAAGTTCAAGGTTGGCGACAAGGTCATGGTGCGAGAGCTTCCCGTGCTGCTCTACACCCGCACTCAAGAGTATGTGCGTGGCGCGACTGGGGAGATCGCGGTTGTGTCCTACGAGAGCCCTGCCGCCGAGGACGAGACATGGGATGGACCCGACCAGAAACCCGAGTGGTTCTACATCGTGCGGTTCAACCTTTCCGAGTTATGGCACGGCTATACCGGCCCCGGCAATGACACCCTGCAGACCGAGATCCCGGAGCGCTGGCTCGCGGCGGCTGAGAGGACTTCAGCATGACCGATCACGATCACAGATCACGATCACGACCACGAACGCACCGCCGCGCCCATGGTCGATGAGATCACCGACTTCGAGGTCCTGGAGATTGCGCTTCGCGAATTATGCATCGAGAAGGGCATTTTCACCGCTGAGGAGCACCGCCACTTCACCGAGTTCGCTGAACAGATCGGTCCAACCCCTGCCGCGCATCTAGTGGCGCGAGCCTGGATTGATCCTGAGTTCAAAAAACTGGTCCTCGCGGATCCGCTGGCTGCCAGTAAGGAAGTTGGCGTCGATTGGTTGCAACCCACAGGTTTCGGAACACCGAGTGATTTCACCGCGTTCCACGTACTCGAAGACACACCAACGCTGCACCACGTCATAGTGTGCACTCTGTGTTCCTGCTACCCGCGTCCGATCCTGGGCAACTCGCCGGAGTGGTACCGCACGCCCAACTTCCGTCGTCGCATAGTGCGCTGGCCGCGACAAGTGCTCGCGGAGTTCGGTCTATACCTGCCGGAGGATGTCGAGATTCGGGTGGAGGACTCGAACCAGAAGCACCGATTCATGGTGATGCCGGCGCGTCCCGAGGGAACCGATGGCTGGAGCGAGGATCAACTGGTCGAGATCATTACGCGCGACTGCCTGATCGGTGTCGCGTTGCCGAAGGTTGGTGTGACGACCAACGCGGTGACCCAGACTCGGCCGGCTATTCATCCCGCGAACCAGTAAGCCGGGAGGTAACCGGTGAGCAACTCAGGAAATCCAGATCGGGCCGAGAGTTCCTCGATCGCGCCGCTGGCGAAAATTATTGAAAGGAACCAGGTCTGGGGCCGCATGGCGGCAAAGTATGGCGTTGACAACCCGGTGCCGCCGTGGAAGACGAACCTCGATGGCATTTGTGACGCGCTTGACCAAAGCAGTTGCGGCGCATCGTTAGACAGTGTCGGTTTGCGTAACGAAGAGGACGCGCTGTCGGCAACGGTTTACTCCGGGTTGCCCTACCCGGAGAACCGGTTGGTTGCGCTGGCGCACTCGCTCGTTCGGCGCGGGCTCATCGACGAGACCGAGCTGGAGCAACGTCTGGCGGCTGTGCGGGCCAGGCTGGAAGCCTGACCACGCATCAGCCGTGAATCTGGCGGTTACGCGTTGGCCGGCGCAGACACCTTCATCAGCTTCATCAGATTGCCGCCCATGATCTTGGCGACGTCCTCTTCGCCGAAGTCTTTGAGCTCGTCGACGAAGCTGATCGGATCCTTGAGGCCCTCGGGGTGCGGCCAGTCAGATCCGAACAGCACCCGGTCGGTGCCGACCATGTTGACGATCTCGGTGAAGCGGTCCTCCCAGAACGGGGTGATGTAGACACAGCGCTTGAACGCCTCGACCGGGTCCTCCAGGAAGGCCTGCGGCATCTTCTTGTACACGCTTTTGAGGCCTTTGAACAGGTCGGGCACCCAGTCGGCGCCGTTCTCGATCGACAGGATCCGCAGCTCCGGGTTGCGCGACAGCGCGCCGTGGCACACCAGCGCACCCATCGCGTCCAGGATCGGCCGGTGGCCCATCGCGAAGCTGCGGAATGCGGTCGGCTTGAACGGCAGGAACTCGTCGCCGGGCTCCCACACGTTCGCGAACTCGGAGTAGCCGCTGTCCGAGGCGTGCATCGAGACCGGGATGTCAGCTTTGATGCAGGCCTGCCAGAACGGGTCGAATTCTTCGAGACCGAAGGACCGGCTGCCCTTGAAACCGGGCACCGGCGCCGGGCGGACCAGCACGGTACGGGCGCCGCGCTCCAGACACCACTCGAGCTCTTCGAGCGCACGGTCGACGATGGGCAGGGTGATCACCGGGGTGGCGAAGATGCGGTCCTGGTAGTTGAACGTCCACTGCTCGTACATCCACTCGTTCAGCGCGTGGATGACGTCGTGGGTCATCTCCGGGTCGTCCTTCATGCGCTCTTCGACCAGGCTGGCCAGCGTCGGGAACATCAGCGCGTAGTCGATACCGAGCTCGTCCATGACCTCGAGCCGCGCACCCGGCTCACGGAAGGCGGGGATCGACTTCATCGGCTCGCCGAGGATCTCGCGGTAGGTCTTGCCCTGCGCGCCGTTGCGGAAGTAGTCCTCTTGCGCACCCGGCTTGGCGACGACCTCGAAGGTCGGGTTCGGGATGTACTCGCTGATGTGGCCGCGCACCACGATCTTGGTGCGGCCGCGGACCTCCACGTAGTCGATGACGCGCTTGCGATTCTCCGGAAGGAACTTGGTCAGCGCTTCCTGCGGTTCGTACATGTGGTTGTCGGCGTCGAACACGGGAAAGGATAGCTCGCGTGACGGCATGGCGATCTCCTTGAAGTCTGGATTCTCACGAAGTGGTAATGACGTTACCACTTCTGTCTGCCAAGCTGTAATCGGTCGGGTTACGCCGGTGGCCAGTCGGGCGGCAGCTTCGGGGTCGCGCCATTGATGACGGCGAAGTTCACCGTCGCCGTGGCGAGCAGCGCGTCCTCGCCCTCGTCGTCGCTCAGGACGTCGATCTGCATGACCATCGCGCGCCGGCCCTTGCGCAGCATCCGTGGCACCGCGTAGGCCGTGCCTTCTCGGATCGGTCGCAGGTAACGAATGTTCAGATCGGCGGTCGTCATCGTGGTGCCGTCTTCTAGGTAGTCGAGGCCGAACTGTCCCCCCGCGACGTCGACCAGCGTGGCGATCAGTCCGCCCTGCAAGGCGCCGGATGTGTTGACGACCTGCGGGCTCACCGGGATCGTCATCGCGAACTCGCCGTGACGCGCGCCCGCGCGCATCCCGATCTGATTGAACAGTTCGCCGAGAGACGGTGTTTCCGGCCGGGCGCCGTCGTCGGTGCCCAACGCGCGGATGCAGAAGTCGTACAGGTGCGCCGCATCGATGGGCGCACCGGTCAATTCGGCTCCCAGCCAATGCAATCGGAGCGCGCCCAAGATGGTCTGCGTGACGATCGCCGCGGCCGGCCCGACATCCAGGTTGGGCCGGAAAATTCCTTCGGTGATGCCGCGCTGCACGACGTCGCGAACGAGGTCGTGCAGCGGAGCGAGCACTCGGGCGTAGTCGCGCGGGCGCGTTTCGGCCAGGTGCTGGTTGTAGAGGTTCATCGCCCGGTTCAGGCTGTCCTGTGTGCTCGACTCGGGTTCCGCGCTGATCCGGTCGATGATCAACTTGATCGCGGACGTGCAATCCATGTCGGCGGTCTCGCCGCGCCAGGCTCTCGCCGACTGCGCCATCGTCCGCTCGAGCAGAGCGATCAGCAGTTCGTCCTTGCTGCTGAAATGTTGGTAGAAGGCACGCAGTGACGTCTTGGATCGGGCGACGACTTCTTGCACGGTGAAGTCGGTGCGCCCGGTTTCGCCCAGGATCTCGACCGCGGTCTTGATGAAGCGGGCGTCACGGGTCGTCGGTTCGGCTTCGTCGGCTTCGTTGTCTGCGGCCATGTTGCCTCTCCTCGGTCGCCTGCTGATCAAGCAGTGAGAATGAGGTTACCGCGTCCGGCGGCGGATCGTCAGAAGGGCGGTGACCCTCCATTCGCGCGTGTGCAGGCTCGCTAGCGCGATTTGAGCCGAAAGACGGGGATACGACGGCCAATCGGGTCTGTCTTCTGGCGATAGTCGGCCCAACCGGCGTAGACCTGCTCCGCAAGCCCATAAACACGTGCGTAGTCGCCGGGTTCGGTGACCTCAGTCGCCAGAAATCTCTCGCCGCCTAGTTCGCATTCAGGGTTCGCCTTGAGGTTGTAGTACCACTGCGGGTGTTTCGGTCCGCCGTAGTTTGAGGCGGTCACGATGGGGTCGGGTCCATCGTGGAAGTAGGTGATTTGATGCTCTCGCGGTTGACCCGACTTTGCACCCGTGGTCTTCAGCGGGGCGGTGGAAACCCCGCCAATGATCGATGGCCAACGCCCCCCTGTTGCCCGGTACAACCACGGGTCGACGCGGGGGAAGAAGTGGCGCGCTAAGAACTGTCCCGGGCGCGAACGGCCAAAGTTCGCTAAGGCGTTATACCAGCGGCCGTGCTTCTTGTGCGGATCGACGTAATGCAGCGGCATGAACGGAAAGATACCGTCTTCGCCGCCGCCATAAAGCAAATTAGTCCAGGTCAGGCCACCATTTCAGGAGGTGTCCTGCATCGGTTCCCTGCCGTCGCTCAACTGGTCATCGTCCAGACCAGAATGTCTTCGACAAGTGATGGCAGCGATTGCGCGAAGAACACTTTACCCACGAGGCTAACCGACCGCCCGTACTGGCGGGCTTTTCCTGACACCGAAACTTGACCCGCTCCTCGGCTTACACTTCCGCAATGTTCTCGGAGACGCGCTATGCGCTGAACGGGGACTTGCGTGTCGCGTATCGCACATCACGCGAAGGCGCTCGTGACATCGTGGTCGTCTCTCACTGGTTCACGTGCTGTGAGGTCTTTCCGGAGCTGCCGTCCCTTCAAGGGTGGGTCGAGGCGATGGCATCGCTTGGTCGACTGATCTTCTTCGACCAACCGGGCACCGGAGCCTCCGATCCCGTCACGCCGGGCGCGCTGCCGACCTTGGAGCAATGGGCCGACAGCATCACCGCGGTACTCGACGATCTCGGGAGCCGCGAAGCGGTCCTACTCGCGATCGACGGCGCGCTCGGGCCAGCGGCGCTTTTCGCCGCGACACACCCTTCCCGCACAACCGCGTTGGTCGTCCTCGAGGGCTACGCGGATCCGCTTGCTGAACGTACCGAAGGATTGGACTTCGAGGAAATCATCGCTACATGGGTCGGGATGTGGGGCACGGGGGAGTTCCAGCATCTCTCGAATCCGGACATGCCGTGGAACGAGGAGATAAGGGCTACGTGGGCACGGCACGAACGCCTGGCGGCGAGCCCAAGGACGCTAGCTGTCATGTTGCCTCTCGTGGCCGAGTTGAACGTGCGGGCAGTGCTTCCCACAGTCCGCGTGCCAACCCTCGTCCTCCAGCACACCGACGACCCGATGGTCCTGCCCGAGTGGGGCAAGGACGTCGCCGATCACATATCGGGCGCGAAATACGTCGAGCTTCCCGGGCGCAACCTCCTCCACTTCGTGGAACCATGGCGCCCGTCCTTTCAGGAGATCCACGAGTTCCTCACCGGCCATCAGGCCGAAGTGGCGGACGATCGGGTCCTCGCCACGGTGCTGTTCACCGACATCGTGGACTCGACGCGCCGAGCCGCCGAAATCGGCGACCGTGACTGGCGTGCCTTGCTCGACGCGCACGACGCCGTCGTCCGGTCGCAGCTGTCTCGGTTTCGAGGCCGCGAGGTGAACACGTCCGGAGACGGGTTCTTCGCGATGTTCGACGGCCCCCAGCGAGCGATCCGCTGCGCGATGGCAATTCGCGACGCTGTGCAAGCACTCGGCATCGAGGTGCGCGCCGGGTTGCACACCGGCGAGTGCGAGGTCCGCGGCGATGACATTGGCGGGATCGCCGTACACATCGGCGCGCGGGTCAGCGCACTGGCAGGGCCGAACGACGTGTTGGTGTCCAGCACGCTGCGCGACTTGGTGATCGGGTCAGGGCTCGAATTCGAGGACCGCGGCGCTCACAAGCTCAAGGGCGTGCCCGGCGAATGGCGGCTCTCCGCAGTCGCTTCTGCGTGAGACATTGACTCGCTGTCAGAAGGGCGGCGGATCGGCGTTGCTGTCGGGAGGCGCGGGGCCAAGGTAGCTGAGGCGATCGGTCCGGCGGGTCGTGCGGGCCTGGTGGTTTTGTCGGCGTTCGGCGGCGACGCGACTGGTGCGGTCTTGCTGTCGAGTGCGCCGCCGTCGGGGCATCATCGCGGTTCGGTCGCCGCAGTATTCGACCGCCGTGCTTGGCTCCGGCGCGTGTACGTCACCGGTCGGTACGCACAAGCCGGGAAAGGGCAGCGCACTGCCCGGGGTGGTGACGTAGGTCTTACCTGCCGGCGAGGTGAGAATGACTGTGCCGTCGGGCAATTGCCGATCCCGCCACCCCCAGAATGTCTTGACGAGGTGATGGCACCGATTACGCAAAGAACACTTTAGGCACGCAAGCGCGTACCTGGTGTTAACGGGTCCAAAGGGTGCCGCAGCGTCGTCGCCCGCTTCGACGGCGGCTATTGCGATCGCGGGGTCGCTCACCATTGTCGGCCGTTGTGCCGCTCACCACGTCCGTGATGACGTGCAAGAGCTCGGAGGGAGGCAACCTGCCGCCCGGACTCCCAAAGGGCCGTGGAGTCCGACGTTTGGTGGTGGTTGCGGCACGGTCACAACCGGATACCGATCCGGCGTATCACTGACCCCAACTACCACTCAAGTCACTACTGTCACAGGTTCGAATCCCTGCGCGTCCGGCGTCGACGACCAACGGAAAGTCCAGGCACCCATCGGAGGTTTGACGTGTGGGTATTTGCCCGACTCGCACCGGTATCGGTGGCGTCGGTGGCCGCCATTGGACTCATCGCTCCGGTAGCCGTGGCGCCTCCCGCGGCAGCCGCGCCGTGCTCTCAAACGGCTTCCGCGGCGCCAGCGAACAGCGGTCCGGCTCTGCCGGGGGCGGCGGCGCCGCCGGTAGAACACGTGCCGACAGGGCGCATGCCCCGCGGCGCACAGAACCAGGCAATGCCGTTCGGACTGGGTCCGCTCCCCGCCGCGGCCTTAGACCCGACAGCAACGGGTGCTCTGAGCTTCGCGCCGATACAACAGGAAGGGGCGGTGCTGCCCGTGCCCGGGCCTCCCGGTGCGGCGGCCCCACAGGTGCCGAACCCCACGAGTGCGATCAATCCGGGTCCAAACACAGCTGCTGGTACGGGCCCGACGACCGGGGGCCCTGCTGCGGCGATTGCGGGCCCGACGACAACGATTGTCAACTGGGTGGATGGACCCAACAGCCCGAATAACACATACACACGCTTCGCCATCTCGGGCGCCGATCTCGGGATTATGTGGGACAACGGCCAAACCGGCGCGAACGACCAGGTGCTCATCGCATTCGGCGACACGTTCGGCGATTGCAGCGTCTCCGGCCAGCAATGGCGGAGCAACACCTTGTTTCGCAGCGCGGACCGCAATCTGTCCGACGGAGTGTCGGTGCCAGATCCGGCGTTCGGCAACGTCTACGCCGGCTCGCCGGTCCTGTCCGCGACTCCACCGGGATCGAACTTCTCAAGACAGATCATCGCCAGTCTCAATCTCGCCCCAACCGAAGTGACCATCATCCCAACCGCTGGGATCTCGGTGGGGACAACACAGTACGTCAATTTTATGTCGGTCAGGCAGTGGGGCAATCCGGGCCAATGGACCACGAACTTCTCGGCAATCGCGGTTTCCACCGACAACGGCGAAAATTGGACCGCCAGCCGTGGAACCGTCCGTCCGAGCTTCTTTTTCAGCGTACCCAGCGTCTGGTTTAACTGGGGCAACCAGAATTTTCAGCAGGGGGCGTTCGTCCGACGCGACGGTTACCTGTACTCATACGGCACCCCGTCCGGACGCTCGGGCTCGGCATACGTGTCGCGCGTCCCCGAGAATGCTGTGCTGGACCTCAGTCAGTACGAATACTGGAGCCAACCGTGGTGGAATTTCTTCGGAACAGGATCGTGGGTCGCAAATAGTCCCTGGGCCGCCACGCCGGTCATTTCGGCTCCGGTGAGCGAGATGTCAGTTCAATACAACGATTACCTCAATAAGTACATCGTGCTCTACACCGACGGCTCGAACAACGTCGTGATGCGGACAGCGGACAATCCACAAGGACCGTGGAGCGCAGCGCAGACCCTTGTGACGTCAACACAACTTCCTGGCGGCATTTACGCCCCCTTTATCCACCCCTGGTCGGCTGGCCACGACCTGTACTTCAACCTGTCGCTGTGGTCGACCTACAGCGTAATGTTGATGCACACGACGCTGCCCTAGCTCCCGCTGCACCGGCGCTACACACATGTCTCGCACTCGCTGTGTTATTGGCTCAACGAAGGCTAAGCCGACAATCAAGCAAACCGTGGCGATAGTCCTGACGACGCTAGCAGAAGCCCTCGCAGTGCTTTCCGCGCCGATAGCGGCGTATGCGGATCCCGTTGTACCGCAACCAGACACTCCCTGTTCGCCGAATCTCGCCAACGCGATGACCGGGCTTCCGGAGCAGAAAATAGACCTGGTGTGCCTGCAGCAACCAAACCACCACCACCAATGGACAATCGTCACCTCTGATTACCCGAGCAGTGATCGATGGCTGACCTATGGACCCCAACTGACACTTCGCGGCGAGGGAACTCGCAACTACAACCTACGGTCAGGCGACTGGATCGCCCTCCCGCAAGACCCCGACAGCCAGTGCATCGAGGAGCAGGTAGCCGTGGTCAGTTCAGGAGTTGTAAGTTCGCCCCAAGTAGAGGCCGGGGCGACAGGGCAACAGCTCTCGTTTCAGGTGTTACCTAATCTCTTCTCGATAATGATGAAGGGCTACTGCCTTTGGAGGAAGGTGAACTCCTGATAAATGGCGTTGGCACCCGCCCGAAAAGTCTTCAGCAAGTGGTGACACCGAACGAAGCCGCTCAAAGGCCAAGAAGCTGCCGCGCTTGAGTCGCACGCAAACAACACGCCTCCTCGGGTTGGGCGACGCCCCACAGGCTTCGGTCCTGCGAATCCAGCCTGACGGGTAACGTCCGTACAGTCCTACCGTTGGTCGACAGGGGGCATCAATGGAGTGGCGCTACTTCACGTTAGATTTAGGAACAGGCCGATTGCACGGGCTGTATCGATGTCCTGCAAATGGCAAGGGGCTACTCGAACAAAAACTCGCTGACGTTGAGGTATATAGACGAAACGGCAGTTGGCACGGTGGTCAGCGCAACCGTCTCATCGATCAGAGCCTGAAAGGCTGGTTCGACGAGGACGAGGATGAAATCCCAGAAGACCAAGCAATTTTGCTGATGTCCAAGATCGCCAATGGAGAGATCTACTACGGCTTCGAATAACCGATTCGTCGGCGTCGCGTATCGGGGCCGTAACGCATTGCTAAGCAAGCAGGTGCTGACGCTGGCGGCGGGATGATGTTGGAATCAGAGTGTAGTTCGGCCAGTCGATGATGGCAGCGGCAAAGACATTTCAGGATCGACGCGCGTGCCTGGCCGGCAGCGGCGCTGAGGCTACTTGCCGACGTCTTCGGGCCGTGAAGAACACCGAAGGCGCCATCACCTACAACGAGTGGTCGTACGCGATGAAACAGCACCTCGATGTCGCCGGAATTCAGACGGCGGGCGGAGTCGTTCACATCGGCAACGACTGGGTCGGCAAGACCGTCTCGAACGTCACCATCAAAGGTGTGGGTAACGATCTGGTGCTTGATCTTTCGAAGGTGTATGCCACTACAACGCCGGGCGTGTACCCAATCCTGTTGGCCAGCTACGAGGTTGCCTGCGCCAAGTACCCCGATGCCGAGGTCGGCAAGGCGGTGAGGGCGTTCATGCAGTCGACGGTCACCGAAGGCCAGCAGGGCCTCACGCCGCAGGGATATATCCCCTTACCGCCGGATTTCCAGACCAGGGTCGCCGCCGCGGTCAACAGCATCAGCGACAAGCGGCGCTCAGCCGCCGCGGGCTTCGATCATCGCTGAGCGGTTGACCTTTGTCGCCGCGGTGCGGGGAATCTCGTCGACGAACTCCACCGTCTTGGGAACTTTGTAGGCGGCCAGTCGGGCCTTCGCGTAGGCGACGACGTGATACTCGCTCAGCGGGTTCACCGGGTCGGCCAGCTGAATCACGGCGTGCACCCGGCGTCCCCATTCGGGGTCGGACAGGCCGATGACGACGACGTCGGCGATGCCGTCGTGTTCGAGGAGCGCGCATTCCACTTCTGCGGGAAAGACATTGGCGCCGCCGGTGATGATCATGTCGCTGCGGCGATCGGCGATGTAGAGATATCCGTCGGCGTCGAGGTGACCGATGTCGCCGGCGGTGCGGAACCCGTCGGGCGTCGACGGCAGCAGCGGCGCTCCACCTAGGTAGCGGTATCCGGCGCTCATCGGTGAGCGGAGATAGATCTCACCGCGCTCGTCGACACCCACCGGCTGGCCCTGCTGGTCGAGGATCCGCACTTCGGTGTCCCGGAAGCCGCGGCCGACGCTGCCGCGATGGGTCAGCCATTCGTCTCCACGTAATGCGGTGAGCCCCAGACTTTCCGTCATTCCGTAGGCCATCACGACTTGTTCGGGGCTGAGTAGATCGAACCAGGTCTGCAGCAACAGCGTGCGGCATCACCGCCGCACCTTGCAGGATCCACGCGATGCTGGACAGATCCCGTTGGCGGATATCGGGAAGTGCCGCGATGCGGGCGCAGCATGGTTGGCGTGGCGGTGAAGTTGGTGATGCGATAGCGCTCGATTGCGTCGACGACGGTTGCCGCATCGAACTTTTCGAGCACCACGAGCCGGTCCCCGCCTAATAGGTAGGTGAGCGGTGAGAAGCCGTTGGTGTGATACATCGGTCCCGGGACCAGGATGGTCTGTGGCTGGGCGAGTCGGAGTCCAGGCTGCCAGAAACGGGAACGACGACTCCGGTGTCCAGACCCCCTGTGCCAGGGTCAGGATGACTTTCGGCATGCCCGTCGATCCGCTGCTGCAGATTCCGTTGGCGTTGGGGGAGACCACTTCGGGAAGCGGATCGTCGGGCTCACCGGCGGCGCGCGAAGCAAGTGTGTCCCGGGTCTGTTCGTCGACGACGACGACCGGGTCGATCACTTCCAGCACCCGGGACCGCTCCCAGTCAGGCAGGTCCCAGCGCATCGGAACAGGGACAGCGCCGATCTTCCAGCAGCCCAGAGCGGCGAGCACCAATTGCTGCGAGTTCGGAATCGCCAGTGCGACAAGCGAACCGACATCTGCGCCAGCCGCCGCCAGTGCCCGTCCCCACTGATTGGCCTGACGATCCAGTTCGGCGAAGGTCATCGAATGCGCGGTGCCGTCGCGCGCGATGATGGTCAGCCCCGTATCGTCACGTCGTCGTTCGGCAAGCTGGGCAAGCTTGGTGCCGAAGGGAATTCCGTCGTCGGGTGGAGTGGCGGTGACCCCGGACGAGGCGGTCTGGGTGCTCATGCCGATACCGGTCCTGAGAACAACGTCTCGAGCTCGCCGCCGGGCACGCCTTTGGTCAGGCGCATCGCGAGCACCTCGCTGCTGACCGGGAGCCGGATCAGTGACTGCGTATGCCTGTCGAGCACGCTGACATCAGACTCGTCGCAGAAGCCGAGTGCGCCCAGCAGTTGATGTGCGGTGCGCAGCACCTGCCGTGCGGTATCGGCGGCCTTGAGTCGAAGTATCAGGGCGTCCGCCGAACGTACTTGCGCCGGTGCGGATTCCGTTCGGCTTATGGTGTACTTGGCGAGTTCAGAGAGTCCACGCGCAGCGACCGATGCGTCGGCGATGGTGAAGCGGACCGCCTGAAATTCGGCCAGCGGCTTGCCGAACTGCATCCGGTCGGCGACGTGTCGTCGGGTGATGTCGAGGGCCTGTTGCACCGCGCCCAGGATCCGCCACGACCCGAGGTTCAGATGCAGATCGACGTCGGCTGCCGGCACGGTGCCGTCGGGTTGGCTCAACGTGGCAGGCGCCAGGAACGGTCCCAGCTTGGCGCCGGTGCGCGACGATGGCTGAACCTGGTAGCGCGTGCCGTCAAGGTCGGCGGCGATCCAGTCGCCGGCCAGGTCCCCGTGGTCGATCGCGCGGAGCTTGCGGGTTGACTAGTGCGAGCCGCGCGCCGTCGATCGCCAACAGTTCCTCGACGAGCGGATAGGGCAGGGCCGTCGCGCCGGCAGCCTGGCAGAGCACCGCGGCGGCCAGCAGATCCTCGGCGGACGAGCGGACGTCGAGATCGAACGCGCCGAGATCGGACAGCGCGGTTCGGGCGTCGGCCCGCAGTAGCTCGTCGGTCTCTGCCTGCAGTGCGGCCTGCGGGCCGCCGAACCGGGCGAGCCGTTTGGTGGCGACAGCCCCGAACTCGGCAATGTCTTCCGGCAGAGCGGTTTTCATCCGTGGCCTCCCAGAGCTTCGCGTGCGACGAGCATCCGTTGCACTTCGATTGTTCCCGACGCCACGGTGGCTGCCTGGGCGTAACGCCAATGGTCCTCGATCGCGCCGTGCAGAGGTGCCGACGAGCCGCTGTCCAATGCCGAGGGGCCGAGCACGTCGAACAGCAATTCGGCAACCTGCTGATCGCACGTGGTGGTGGCGATGCGGGCGGCGCTGGCCGCCGCCCCGGCCGACGGGTCGTCTTGCAACGACACCGCGCGGTAGGCCAGCAGGCGGGCGACCCGTAGGTCGATCAGCGCCCGTACCCAGCGGGTGCGGATCGACTCGGGCAACCGGTCCCAGTCGTCGCCGAGCTCGGCCTGCATCCGGTCGAGTAGCGACTCACAGCGCGCATACCGGGCGATGCCGACCCGCTCGAAGGCGAGGGCTTCGCGCATCACCCGCCAGCCGTCGCCCACCTCGCCGAGAACCTCGTCGGCCGACACCGCGACATCGTCGAGAAAGACTTCGTTGAGGTGATGCGGTCCCAGCATCGACCGGATTGGCCGCACGGTGATGCCGGCCCGGTCCATCGGCACCAGAAAAAGGCTGAGCCGCGTGGGTTTTGGGGCGTTCGGATCGGTGCATGCCGCCAAGACACACCAGCGACGCCATCCGGGCGTACGACGTCCAGACCTTCTGCCCGGTGACCCGCCAGCCATCGCCGTCGGCGACGGCGCGGGTGCGCAGCGACGCGAGATCGGTCCCGGCCTCCGGCTCGGAAAACCCTTGACACCAAATCACTTCCCCGGCTGCGATCGCCGACAGGTGGCGTGCCTTCTGTTCTGCGGTTCCGTACCGCATCAGCGCGGGCCCGACCCAGTTGATGCCCATGTACTGCGCACCGCGGGGTTCGTGGTGCGCCCACATCTCCTCGCGCAGTACGGTCTGCTGCCACACCGAGCCGCCGCCGCCGCCGTGTTCCTTCGGCCAGGCCAGAGCGAGCAGCCCGTCGGCGGCGAGCAGCTTGCAGAACGACTCGGTGGTCGCGAGGTCTCGTGGGTCGTCGGTGCAGGCGCCGAGGAAGCCTTCTGGGATATGCGTGGATATCAACTCGCGCAATCGCTTTCTGAGGTCGACGGCGTCGGCGCCAAGGTCGTAATCCATCGTCATCCCTTCGGCAATCCGAGCAGTCGCTCGGCGATGATGTTGCGTTGGATCTCGGACGTCCCGCCGTAGATGGTCGCCGCGAGCGCGTCTTGACGTTCGAAAAGAAGGTCGGTGTCATCGATCGAACGCGGCCCGGCGGCCGCAGCGGCGAGCTCCCAAACACGTTGCAGGGTCTGCGAACCGAGGAGTTTGAGAATGTCGGCCTCAGGGCTCGGACGTCCCTCGAGTTCGTTGTTCAGCGCGCGATATCCGGTAGCCCGCAATGCTTCGGCGTCGGCGAGCAGCGAGCCGAGTTCGGTGAAGACCTCGCCGGAGGCGTAGTCGTCCTGGGTGGTCTTGGATTCGCGGACGGAGTCGAGTCCGCGCTGGATCTCCACCCAGTTCATGATCCAGATCATCTGCCGTTCGTGGTTCAACGACGACATCGCCACCTGCCAGCCGGCGTTGAACGGTCCGAGCAGATTGTTGGCCGGGATTTCGACGTCGTCGAGAATGACTTCGCAGAAGGTCTCGTCGGAGATCGACGACATGCGAATCGGTTCGATGGTGATTCCGGGGGACTCGAGATCGAGTATGAGGCAGGAGATTCCGCGATGCTTAGGTGCGTCCGGATCGGTGCGAACGTAAAGCGTGCACCACCGCGACAGGTGCGCCTGGGTGGTCCAGATCTTCCGGCCCTTGACCCGGAACACATCACCGTCGCGTACGGCGCGGGTGCGCAAGGCGGCGAAGTCAGATCCGGCTTCGGGCTCGGACATCCCCAGCGCCCACCACTCGTCGCCGCGCAGCAGCGGCACCAGAAGCCGGTCGACCTGTTCGGGGGTGCCGAACTGGCGGATGCCCGGCGCGGCGACGCCCGGCCCGGCGACGTTGGGCAGCTTGGGCGCCGATCGCATCGCCGCTTCCAGCCGGATCTCCATCGCGTCGGCCAGGCCCAGCGACCGACCGCCGTGCTCGGGTGACCAGGTGGGCTGCAACCATCCCGCCTCGTATGCGGCGCGTTGATGTGCGCGACGAAGCTCGATGTCCCAGCGGTATTCGCGATAGCGCTCGTAGTAGTCGTTCGGCAAGAAGTCCGTCAGCCACGCCCCGTACTCGGCGACCAAGTTGCTCACGCGGTGCCTCCGGCGTAGCGACGGCCCACCGCGTGGTAGAGCGCGCGGCTGTCTCCCAGCGTCGAAGCCCCCTGCCACGCGTGCCGCAGATACAGATGTATGTCGTGTTCCCAGGTTTGCGCCAAGCGCGCCGTGAACCTGCACCGCGGTGCGACCGCAGCCGACTGCGGCCTCGCCGGCCGCCGCCTTGGCCAGTGCTGCCGCGTTCCAGCCCGCGGCCGGCGGTGTGGTCGGGTCGTCGAGTCGCGCGGCCGCCGCGTAGGTCAGACCGCGGGCGCGCTCGAGCGCCACGTAGTTGTCGGCCAGCGCGTGCTTGATTCCCTGGAACGCACCGATCGGCTTGTCGAATTGGTGTCGCGATTTCGCGTGTTCGACGGAGCGTTCCAGAGCGGCGCCCGCGACGCCGACCAGGTCGGCGGCCGCGGCGATCATCGTGGCGGCGAAGGCTGATTCCAGGTCCACCGGTGCGACGGCAACAGGCTCGGCGTCGATCTCGACATCGGCGACCGGTTGCGCTGGATCGGTGCATTCGGCCTCGCGCACAGTGACACCGTCGCCGACGCGCACGACGGCGGCGACCGGCCCATCCGGCGACGAGGCCAGCGTGACGACCAGCTCAGCGCGGGGGAGGCCGGGCACCGCGACGGCGTGCCCGTGTACGCGCCCGTGCTGCAGCGTCATCGGCACCCCGGGCAGTCGATACCCGGGCGGATGAACGGCCAGTGCGGCCACGGCACCGCTGCCGATCTCGGTCAGCACGTCAGCAACCGCGGGGCCGGCGAGGCGCAGCACACCCGCGGCGAGACCGACGCTGGACAGCAGCGGAATGGGTGCGATGGCCGCGCCACACTCCTCGAGAACCACGGTGAGATCCAAGAAGCCGAACGCTTCTTCGGTGCCAGTGCCGGTGCCGGGTATGGCGAGTTCGGTCCAGCCAAGGTTGACGACCGTCTTCCACACCGTCCGCCAGCGCTGAGGATCCGTCATTGCCTGCCGCGCGATTGCCGGTGGGCACTCGGTACGCAAGACGTCACGCACGCTGTCACGCAGCGCCAACTGACCCGAATTCAGTCCGACGTCCATAAGGCCCCTAACATAATAAAAATAGTAAACTAGCGCGACAATCGTCAATCGCTGCGGCGTCGTGCTGAGCGATCCCGTACGGAGGTTGGCAATGGCCGAGTGGTACCTGTTTCTGCCGCAAGTGCGGGTACCGGTCGCCGACATCGTCGAACGGGCGCAGTGCGCCGAGGCAAGCGGATTCACCGGCATAGCGTTCATCGATCACCTGGAGGCGCCCGGCCTTCCCAACGAAAGCATCTGGGAAGCAATGGGTGTCGCTACCTGGGTCGCCGCCAAGACCGAGCGGTTGCGAATAGGCCACCTGGTGCTCTGCGACGCATTCCGTCATCCGGCGGTGCTGGCCAAGCAGGCTGTCACACTGTCGGATGCCTCCGGCGGCAGATTCGACCTCGGCCTCGGCTCTGGATCATGGCCCGCCGAATTCGCCAGATTCGATGTCGGACAACAAGACCCAAAGGCGCGCGTCAAGCAGCTGGAGCGCCACCTCGGCCTGATCAGTGACTACTGGGGACGCGGGGACGATGCCGCCCTCAGCCAATCGCCGTATCCCACGCACCGCATCCCGCTGCTGCTCGGGGGGACGGGGCCGCGGATGATGGAACTCGTTCGCAAGCATGCGGATTGGTGGAACATCCCGGCCAACCACATCGACAGGCTGGCGGAGTTGGCGCCCGCCACCGGGTCCGCCCGCGTGTCGATCCAGCAGATGGTCGGTTTCGTTCGCAAAGGCAGTGATCCGGAGAAGGTGCGCGAAACAAGTTCCCGTCGTTTCGGAAATCTCGGCTCGGGTCTCGTCTGCGGTGACGCCGACGAATTGTCCGGACATTTCTCGAGATTGTCCGGTCAAGGCGTCGAGCGTTTCTACGTGTGGTTCGCCGATTTCGCCGCACCGGAATCACTGCACGAATTCGGTGAGACGGTGATCAAAACCTTCGCAGGCTAGCTTTGCGCGGCCCGGCGGCGCGCCTCGGTGGGAACAACGGGTTTGCGGGCGTACGGTCCGCGCGGAACTGCGGACAGCCGGATCTCCGGCAGATCGACCGACGGGTCGACGGTGTCGAGCCAGGCCACCGTTTCAGCGACATCGCTGACTTGGATGGCGTTCATCTCGAACGGAACATCCTGCAGCATCTCGGTTTCCACCGGGCCAGGCGTCACGATATGGACGGCGATGCCGTCGCGGTCGACTTCGGTCGCCAGTGCGCGGGCAAAGGCGTTCATCCCGGCTTTGGAGGCCGAGTACGCGGTGCGGCCCATCATCGGTTCGTGTGCCGCGGACGACGAGATGAAGATCAGCCGGGCACCGGCGCGCATCTTGGGTAGCACGGCTGAGGTCACCACGAAGCATGAGTCCAGATTGGCCGACATGATCGTGCGCCACTGCTCGAAAGTCTGCTTGCGCGCATAGGTTCCACCGAGTGTGCCCGCCGCGTGCACAACCAGATCGATGGCCTCCAGCGGGCCGATCGCCTCGGCGAAGCCTTCCGGGTCCGACGCGTCGGCGGTGATGTAGCGCGCGCCGATCTCGTCGGCCGCGGCTCGCAGCGGGTCGAGGCGGCGCGCTGAAAGCACCACGTCGTAACCGAGTTCGCAGAGCTTGGCGGCGCAGGCTTTGCCGATTCCGCCGCTACCACCGGTTACCAGTGCGGTTCGCGCACCGATCAGCTCATCCACGATCTACAGGTGACGGTTGTCCCGCGGGCGGGACAACGCTTGCGGCGACACCGCGTAGATCCGCTGGTCGGGTCCGGCGGCCAGAACGTGGCTCTGGGTATCGGACAGATGGCGGGCGGCGATCCGGCGTGCCCGGTCGACGTCGCCTGCCTCGATCATGTCGGCCAACTTGACGTGCGTGTTGAGCACGGCGCGACGCTTGGTCAGCGACGGATAGGTGCCCTTGGCCGCGCTCTCGTCGGCCCACTGCTGCTCGTGGCTGGTCCACAACGTTTCCAGGGTGCCGACGACCGCGATGATGGTGCGGTTGCCGCAGCCGCGGACGACGGAATCGTGGAATCTACGGCCGATCTCGGTGAACTCGGGCCCGTCTTCGAGATGCGTCTCCATTGCCGAGTTGATTTCTTTGAGCTCGGGCACGATGGTGTCGGCACGGTCGGGTCGCTGAGCCGCCAGTGCGGCGCAGGCGGGTTCGAGCTCGAGTAACGCCGTCCCGAGATCGGCGATTACAACCGACTCGCTCTGCAACAGCAGGCCCAGCATGTAGGCGGCGCTGGTCTTCGCCGGCGCATGGACGATGGCGCCGCCGCGGTTGCCGCGCCGAACCGAGACCAACCCCTCGGTCTCCAGGATGCGCAACGCCTCTCGCAGCGAGACGAGGCTGACGTTGAACTGCTCGACGAGCACTTCCTGGCGGGGCAGCAAATCGCCGTCGGCCAATTCGCCGTCGACGATCTGGCGCCGCAACTCGTCGGCGACGATCTCGGCGATCCGCGGCGCAGACAAGCGGCGTCGCGCCTCGGGGCCAATTCCCAGCGCAGTCATCCGATTCCAGAAGCGGCACGTTCGGTCAGAGTTACGGCGCCGCGCCCGCGAACTCCATTTACTGCAATCTTAGCAGTAATGGCATAATAGCCGCGCTGATCAAGAGTACCGTTCCAGCGCAAACGGGCCGCGATCGGCAAATTTCCTAAGATGGCATAGACAAATACCCGACGGACGTAGACGGATACAGGTTGAGCGACGGGCACGACGGCCGACCGACACCGCTGGACGATGTCCGGGTTGTCGAGATCAGCGACCGGATCGCCGGCAGTTACTGCGGGAAACTGTTGGTTGATGCCGGGGCTGAAGTCAGGAAAATCGAGCCGCCGCAAGGAGATTCGCTGCGGCGGTTCACCGCGAGCGCCTCGCCGACGCCGGACGGCACGGATTCACCGTTGTTCGGCTATCTCAACGCCGGCAAGCGGAGCCTGACCTGGCCGGTCGCCGACCTCAGCTCCGAGTTGGCCGGCGCCGACGTCATCGTGGTGACAGCGACCCGGTCTCAGGCGGCCGAGCTGGGCATCGATCCGCAGCAACTGCTCGCGGAGTTCCCCAGAGCGGTGGTCGTCACCATCTCGAACTTCGGCTGGACGGGGCCGTTCGCCGATCGCGCCGCCAGCGAATTCACCCTGCAGGCGTGGTCGGGGTTGACCGGATTCCGCGGCGACCCGGCCGGACCACCTATCGCGATCGGCGGCGACCTCGGGGAGTACATGGGCGGGGTGTTCGCCGCGTTCGGGGCGCTGGCGATACGCCGCCGCGTCGAGCAGGGCGGACCCGGCGAACATCTGGATCTGTCCATGCTGGAGGCAATCACGCTGATGCAAAGTGGCGAGTGGTTGCACTCGCAACTGCTGCAGGTGCCGCCCGTTTCGCGCACCGTCGAAGTGCCTTCGATCGAGCCGGCCAAAGACGGCTACATCGGGATCACCATGGTCACCGGCCAGCAATGGCTGGATTTCGCCGCGATGGTCGATTGTGCGGAGTTGACCGAACTTCCGCAGCTCAGTTTTCAGATCGGGCGATGGGCACACCGCGATTTCATCCGCGAGCGCATCCGGCCGTGGCTGGCCGAACGTACCGTCGAGGAGATCGTCGAGCTCGGACAACTGTTCCGGCTGCCGATCGCGGCACTGGGCAACGGGGCCACCATCCGGGACACGGCCTACGCCCAAGAACGGGGCGTCTTCGTGCGCAACCCGGCGGGCTTTCACCAGCCCCGCACCCCGTGGCTGATGTCGCGGTGTCAGCCCGCGCCGTTGCGCAGCGCTCCGGCATCAGGCGAGGCCGACAACACCGCGCCGTGGCCGAGACGCGTTTACGGCGAGCCGCCGTCAGATCCGCAGCTGCCGCTCGCGGGGGTGCGCGTCGTCGACCTGACCGCGTTCTGGGCCGGACCCGCCGCAACCCACCTGCTCGCGGCCTTCGGCGCCGACGTCGTCAAAGTGGAGTCGATCCAGCGCCCCGACGGCATCAGGTACTCCGGCGGCATGCGAAAAGATGTCGACGACTGGTGGGAATACGGCTGGGTGTTCCACGCCATGAACACCAACAAGCGTTCGGTGACATTGGATTTGGGGTCCGACGACGGCCGTCGCCTGTTCAGCCGGTTGGTCGCCGACGCCGACGTCGTGATCGAGAATTTCTCGCCGCGGGTGATGGACCATTTCGGTCTGACCGCCGACGAGTTGTTGGCCGTCAATCCGCGACTGGTGATCGCCCGGATGCCCGCGTTCGGTCTGGACGGTCCTTGGCGTGACCGGGTCGGGTTCGCGCCGACCATGGAGCAGATCGCCGGGCTGGCGTGGGTGACGGGGCTGCCCGACGGTCCGCCGGTCCCGCCCAGGGGCGCCTGCGATCCGCTGGCCGGCGTGCATGCCGCCTTTGCTGTGACGGCGGCGCTGTCTTATGCAGCGCGGACCGGGCACGGCCAACTCGTCGAGCTGCCGATGATCGAAACGGTGTTGAACGCCACCGCGATCCAGCCGATGGAAGCCGAGGTTTTCGGCGTCACGTTGAGCCGTCAGGGCAATCGTGGTCATGGTCAGGCCGTGCAGAACCTCTACCGCTGTGCGGGCGCGGACGACTGGATCGCCGTCACCGTGCACACCGACCAACAGTGGAAGGCGCTGGTCGACCTGATGGGCCGCCCGTCGTGGACCGACGATGAGCACTTCGCCACGGTCACTGGGCGGCGGGAACGAGCCGACGACATCGACCGTGAGCTGCAAGACTGGTTCGCCGGCCAGGAGCTGAGCCATGCGGTGGACGACCTTGCGCGCGTGGGCATTCCGGTCGCGCCGGTCGTGTCGCCGTCGTTGGTGACCGAGAATCCCCAGCTGGACGAACGCGGGTTCTTCGAGACGCTGGACCATCCGCGTACCGGTCCGGGTCGCTACCCGCGGCCGCCGTTCGCGCTTCTCGACGGCCAACACTCGTGGCTGATGCGCCCGCCGCCGACGCTCGGCGAGCACAATGGCGAAGTATTGCGCGACCTTTGCGGGCTCAGCGACCAAGAGCTCGCGCGCCTGGCAACTGCCGGGGTGATCGGCACTCGCCCCAAAGGGCTGTGAAAGTGAGGAGTAAGCGATGCGCGTAATAGTCGACGAGACGTTGTGCGAGGCCAACGGGTTCTGTGAATCGTTGGCGCCGGACATCTTCGAGATCGGAAAGTCCGACGTGGTACACGTCGCCGACGGCGAGGTGCCCGAGCATTTGGAGATCGACGTGGCGGCGGCGATCGACCAGTGTCCCAAGGCCGCTCTGCGGCTTGCCGAGTAACTACCTCTCGGTCAGCCTTATCGGCATCGCGTCGTAGATCGACATGTTGGTGGTCAGATTCGGATAGGCCACCTCGGCCGGACCGAGAGTGATTCCGTCGCAACGCAACAGCAGCTCATCGAGGACGGCACGGATCTCGGCGCGGGCAAGCATGGCGCCCAGGCAGTGGTGTGCACCGCCGCCGCCGAAGGCGACATGCGGGTTGGGTTGGCGGCCGATGTCGAATGTGAACGGTGAGTCGAAGACCTCCTCGTCGCGGTTCGCCGAACGCAGCATCGACACCACCCGCTCGCCCTTGGGGATGAGCTGACCGTCCATTTCGACGTCGACCTTGGTGGTGCGCGTCCAGTACGCCACCGGCGACGCCCAGCGCAGCACCTCCTCGACGGCGGAGGACCGCAGGGATTCGTCGTCGCGATACCTGTCGATCTGGTCGGGATTCGCGACGAACGCCTGCAGCCCGATCGCCAACGCGTTTTTGGTCGTGTCGCTGCCGGCGAACGCCAGCACGAAGAAGAAGAACTCGAGTTCGTTTGCGGCCAAACTGAATTGCTCACCGTCGTCACCGGTGATGACCCCGGACGCGATCGTGCTCCAGATGTCGTCGGCGGGATTACGCCGCTTCTCGGCGGTGAGCTCCATGGCGTAACCGAAGATCGTCGTGAAGAGTTCGGCGTCCAGCCGGTCGCCGGTGGTCTGAGCCTTCAGGATCCGGTCGAAGCCGTCGAAGATACGCGGCCGATCCTGTTCCGGAATGCCGATGATGTCGCCGATGACGGTCATCGGCAGCGCGTCGGCGACATCGTCGATCCAGTCGCCGCTGCCGCGGACGAGCAGCTCATCGATCATCCGCGATGCACGAGCCCGGATGCCGTCTTCGAGCTTGGCGATCGCCCGGGGCGTGAACGCACTCGAGATGAGTTTTCGGTGCTTGCTCTGCTCCGGCGGGTCCAGCGTGATGATGGTCGGATAGGACGCGAACAGGTTGGCCGGCTGGATGAGCGGGCCGTCGGCGGCCGTGAACGAGTCCGCATCTCGGTGCAGCCGCACGGCGTGCCGGTGCTTGGTGGCCATCCAGAAATCCCGCGTCACGGTTTTGGCCACGCCCGGTGTCAAGCCGTGGCGGAACAGTGGTCTGGTATTGCGTAACTCGGCGAACAATTCGTCGGGAAAGCCGTTGCGCCACAATGCGAAATCGGACAGATCGACTGTCGACGCCGTCATCCGCAACCTCGATTCACTCGGACGTCCGAACCGCGAAGGATGCCGGTTTGCTGACTCAGACTACCGTCGGGTTCCAGAGCGCGTTGACGTTCAATGATTAAAATAGTAAAAATAGACGGAGTCTTCCACCACCTGGTGGGCGTAAGCGTGGCCGTGTGCCGGTCGGCTGCGCGGGAACGGAGAGATTAGTGACGGACACGGTGTCGGACTCCTCCATCGATCCATCGGAACGCGAATTCGGGCCGAGTGGCATCAGCCTGTCGCCGTACCGGTTCCCGACCGGATGGTTCATCGTCGGCTTCGCCTCGGACCTGGCGCCCGGGCAAGTCAAGCGGGCCCACTACTTCGGCGAGGAGATGGTGCTGTTTCGCACCGAGTCCGGTGACGTGAACGTGCTCGACGCCTACTGTCAGCATCTCGGCGCCAACATGGGTGTCGGCGGCACGGTCGAGGGCGAGAACATCGTCTGTCCATGGCATGGGTGGCAGTGGCGCGGGGACGGTTCCAATGCGCTGATCCCGTACAGCAAGATCGGCTGCAAGAACAACGTCCGCGTCCGGACCTACCACAGCACCGAGTGGTACGGCTTCATCCTGGTCTGGCACGAGCGGCACGGCCGGGCGCCGTACTGGCAACCGCCGGTGCTGCCCGAGCTGGAAACCGGCGAGTACTACCCGCTGCACCCGCACAGCCGCATGCTGAACCGGGTCAAGGTGCACGCGCAGATGATCATCGAAAACGCCGCCGACCCATACCACGTGCAATACGTGCACAAGGCCGCGAACCCGGCCAACACCACCTCGTTCGAGGTGTCCGGCTATCACCTGCACGCGACCGTCAGCGCTCACTTCGGTGGCGGCCGGGCGCAGACCTGGCTGACCCCGGACGGACCCGTCGACGCCAAGATCATCTACGACAACTACTCGCTCGGATTGGGCATCGTCCGCTTCCCGAGCGACCTGGTGGCCACCATCGAGGTGACGGGGCAGACCCCGGTCGACGAGGACTACACCGACTACTTCTACACCCAGGCCTCCGTCCGCGAGCCCGGAGACACCGGCGATGTGCCCACCGGCCGAGCGGCGAAATTCCTTGCCCTGCAACAAGAAGTCATCAAGCAGGACTTTTTCACCTGGGAGAACATGAAGTACCTGGAGAAGCCGAACCTGGCACCCGAGGAGGCGCACGACTACGCCGCCTTGCGGCGCTGGGCGCATCGCTTCTATCCGGGTGAAGAACGCTCGGCTGAGGACTTCGGCTACACCGCTCACGGCGATCCTGACCCGGCGGCAGCGAAGGTTTAGAGGAGCCTGATGTCCCGCTTGCCGGCTGGGGCGGCACCCGCATGCGACGGAAAGCCGATCGGCCCGGCTAATTTCGGGGTCGACCGGTTCACCGTTGCGGCGGTGCTCGACGCCCGCGCCGAGCAGTTTCCGGATCGTGTGATGATGTCGATCGACGGCACCGACGTAACCTTCGAGCAGATGCGACGACGGTCCTGCGCGGCGGCCAATACCTTGCTGGACTTGGGTATCGGGCCCGGTGACGGCATCGCGTTGTTCACTGGGACCTGCCCGCAGTGGGTCTACTTCTGGCTGGGTGCGGGACGTATCGGTGCGGTCGCCGCTGCGGTGAATGCCGCCAACAAAGGCGACTTCCTGTTGCACGCGCTTCGGTTGTCGCGGGCGAAGGCGATTGTCACCGACGCCGAACGGCAGCAGCGTGTCGCTGAGGTGGCCGATCGGCTGCCGGATGTGGCATGCATTGTGGTGCGGGACGATTCATTCGACGAGCACCATGGCTCCGTCAGCGAGCACGCGGGCGACGTCGGAGATATCGGCTCGCTGTTCTTCACCTCGGGCACGACCGGCGCGTCGAAGGCGGTGGCCACCACGTGGCACTACCTGTTCACCACCGCCGCGACGGTCGCCTCGGCCTGGGACTTCGGTGTCGGCGAGGTGTTGTGGACGGCGATGCCGCTGTTTCACCTCAGTGCCGCACCCGCGGTGCTGGCACCCATGTTGGTGGGCGGGACAACGGTCTTGGCGCCGGCGTTTCACCCGGGATCGGTGTGGGACGAGGTGCGTGCTTGCGGTGCCGTCGGATTCGTCGGCGCCGGGGCAATGGTGTCGATGTTGTGGAATCAGCCACCCGATCCGCGCGACGCGCAACTGCCGCTGCGATTCATCTCCGCGGCGCCGATCGCCGCGGAGATGTACCGGGACATCGAAAAGCGTTACGACTGCCGGATCGTCACGATGTACGGCCTGACCGAAGCGTTCCCGATAGCGGTCAAGGGCGTGGCCGACGACGGGGTGCCCGGGACGTCGGGACGGCCCAACCCCAGCTTCGACGTGCAAATCGTCGACCCCGACGGTGCGCCGCTACCGGACGGATCGGTGGGGGAGATCGCGTGTCGACCGCGCTACCCGCACGTGATGAGCGAGGGCTATGTGAACCCCTCGGGCGTCGGCGTCGACCCGCACCCGCAGTGGTTCCGCACCGGGGATCTCGGTGTGCTGGACAGCGAGCGCAATCTGACTTACGTCGACCGGGTGAAGGATTCGTTGCGCCGGCGCGGGGAGAACATCTCGTCGGTCGAAGTCGAGACCGTGGTGCTCGGGCATCGTGGCGTCCTGGAGGCGGCCGTGGTCGGCGTGCCGAGCGAACTGGGTGAGGACGATATCCTGTTGTTCGTCACCACACCACCGGGCCGCGCGCTGGATTACGTTGAGCTGCTGGACTTCTGCGGCGAGCGGATGCCGTACTTCTCGGTGCCGCGATACGTCGAGATCCTCAGCGAGCTGCCAAAGACCATCATCGGGCGGGTCCGCAAGGACGTTCTTCGCGCCCGAGGCGTCGGACCCGGCGCGTGGGACCGCGAAAGCCACGGATACATCGTGAGTCGTTGAGACCAGAAGAAGAGAGCGACAGGGAGAGATAACAGATGGCCATGACCTACCAGCAGCAGTTCGTCCTCGACAGGACGGCGGCACGCGACGCCATCTTGAACCTGACGGCGCGGCACAACCGCTGCCATTCCGCGGGCGACCGCAACGGATGGATCGCGACGTTCCGGCACTCGGGTGCCCGCTTCACCCGCGATGGCAACGAGTACGCCGATCTGCGTGAGGCTTTCGACGGCGGCAACGGACGTCTGGTCACCGTCGACCACGAGATCGAGGTCGACGGCGTCAATGCCACCCAGCACTGCGTCGCGTTGCTGTTCGCGACTGATGCTGATGGCGCCACCGCGTTGCGGGCCACCGGCACCTACCGCGACGAGCTGATCTACGAGCGCGGCGGCTGGTACTTCACGTCCCGTGCGCTCGCGTGGGATTCGGTGTCGGTCTCGGCGTGACGTCGACTCCCATCAGCTACAAGCTCGCGTTCGGTTCTTACGAGGACGCGCTGCGGATGGTCGGCGTGGCGACCGAGCCGAGAATCGCCGGGACGGTCGTGAGTGCGGCCCGTATCCAAATGTTCGCCGCCACAATCCAAGACGCCAATCCGTCCTACTGGGACGCTGATTTCGCGACGCAGAACTGGGGCGGGCTGGTGGCGCCGCCGGCCCTACTGATGGGGTGGCTGACACCGCTGCCGTGGGAACCGGGCGGGCGACCGCCCGCGGCGGCGATTGCGATCCGAGTGCCGCTGCCGGGCACCACGTTCATCAACGCGGCCAACGAAGCGGAGTTTCCGTTACCCATCGTCGAAGGGGACCGGCTCACCGTCGTCGAAGAGGTGGTGTCGGTGTCACCGGAGAAGAAGACGAAGCTCGGTAGCGGCCACTTCGTCGAAACCATGGACACTTTCACCCGCCAGGACGGCGCAGTGGTCGCCACCAATCGGAACACCCTGTTCCGCTTCACCCCTGCGGGGTCGTCGTGAGCTTGGACTGGGATGCCGTCACGGTGCCGACCGAGTTTCCCGAAGTGCGTGACGAGATCACCTACCAACGCGTGGTGATGAATTCCGGATCGACCTGGGACTACTTCCCCGGCCACTTCGATCCGGTATACGCCGAAAGCCAAGGCCACCCGACGATTTTCGTCAACACGATGCACCTCGCCGGATTCGCTGACCGCGTAGCGACCGACTGGGCCGGGCCGCGCAGCCGGGTGGTGCGTCGCAGCATGAGGCTGGCCGGTTCGATCTACGCCGGCGACACGATGGTGAGCCGCGGGCGCGTCGTCGCCAAGCCGGCTCCAGGATTGCTCGAATTGCAGATCGACATCGCGAACCAGCGCGGGGAGTTGTGCTGCCCCGTCGAACTCACGCTGCAACTGCCTTAGCCGGGCAACGGCGGCATCGCGCCCTTACTGATCACCGACTGCAATTCGACGTATTCGTGCAGGCCCTCCGGGCCGAACTCGCGACCGATGCCCGATTGCTTGAAACCGCCGAACGGGCTGCCGATGTCGAGCGTGTACATGTTGATGCCGTACGTGCCGGCTCGCACGCTTGCGGCGACATCGAGGCCGTGCGCGACGTCGTCGGTCCACACCGATCCGGCCAGACCGTAGTCGCTGTCGTTGGCGATGCGGACCGCGTCGGCTTCGTCGCGGTAGGTCAGCACGCTGAGCACCGGCCCGAAGATCTCTTCCCGCGCGATGCGCATGTCGTTGGTGACGTCGGCGAACAGCGTCGGCTGCACGTACCAGCCTTGGCTGTTCGGCGCGTCCTCGCCGCCGAGGACCATGCGGGCGCCCTCTTTGACGCCGGACCGGATGTAGTCCTGCACCCGGGCCTGTTGCCGTTGAGCGACCAGCGGCCCGATGTCGGTTGCCTCGTCGGACGGATCGCCCACTCGCAGACCGGACATCATGTCGGCCAGCGCGTCGATCACGTCGTCGCGACGCCGTTCGCTGACCAGAATGCGGGTCTGGGCGACGCAGGCCTGGCCGTTGTTCATCAGGCTCGCGGACTTCAAGCTCTTGACCGTCTTGTCGATGTCCGCGTCGTCGAGAATGATCGCGGCAGACTTGCCGCCGAGCTCCAGGCTCACCCGCTTGAGCTGCTCGCCGCACAGCGTGGCGATCCGGCGGCCCACTGCGCTCGACCCGGTGAACGAGATCTTGTCGACGCCGGGGTGGCGCACAAGCGCTTCGCCGACATCGGTGCCGCCCGGAAGCACGGACACCACCCCGTCGGGCAGGTCCAGCTGCTCGATCATTTCGGCCAACCACAAAGCGTCCAACGGTGTTTCGGGCGCTGGTTTGACGATCACCGTGCAGCCGGCGATCAGCGCGGGAATCAGTTTGGGCATGATCAAGAACTGCGGCACGTTCCACGGCACGATGGCACCGACGACCCCGACCGGGGCGCGCCGCAGATGTACTTCGCCGAGCACCCCGTGGCGGCGCTCAGCCCACGGAAAGTCACGGGCGACGGCCAGGGTGAGATGCATCATCGAGACCGCGGCCGCGGCCTGACCCAGCCGGCTGAAGCTGCGCGGCGAGCCCATCTCGTCGGTGATCAAATCAGCCATCTCGTCGAGGTGCCCACCGTAGATCGCCGCGAGTTCTTCGACCTTGTGCATGCGCTCGTGCACGTCCATGCGCGGCCACGGCCCATGGTCGAACGCCTCTCGCGCGGCCGCGACTGCAGCGTCGACGTCCTCAGGAGTCGCCGCGGGCACGTCACCGATCGGCTGTTCAGAGTGCGGCGAGATGACCGTCAGCCGCTGGTCGGTGGACGGCTTGCGCCAGTGTCCTCCGACGAAAAGCTGGTCGTAGCAACGGTGGTCGCGGGTTTCCGGCATTGGGGCACCACCTTTGAAAAGGCCATAGCAACTTCGCTATTGATGCTAACATAGCAAAAAAGCCGGGGTGCCCGACATCGGCCCGGTTCGACAGTGAAGGCGACGTGAGCGACGAACTTCGGGTGACGACGGACGGCGCTGTCCGGATCGTCACGATCAACCGACCCGATGCTCTCAACGTCGTCAACGCCACCCTGCATCACCAGCTGCTCGACGTGTGGCGGGATCTGGAGCGCGACGCGGGCGCCCGCTGCGTGGTACTCACCGGCGAAGGAAAAACCTTCAGTGGCGGAGGCGATTTCGCGTTCCTAAAGGCCCAGCATCGCTCGCTCGCCTTTCGTTACGGCGTCTCTGCGCAAGCGTCGGACATCCTCAACGCGATGATCAACTTCCGGCTGCCGGTGGTCGCCGCGGTCAACGGCCCGGCCGTCGGGCTCGGGGCGTCGCTCGCATTGTGCTGCGACCTGGTGCTGATGTCCGAGCGCAGTTATCTGTGCGATCCGCACGTCTCCATCGGGCTGACGGCGGGCGACGGGGGCGCGTTGCTGTGGCCCTACATGACCAGCCTCATCCGCGCCAAGGAGTACGTTTACACCGGCGAACGCATCCCGGCCGAACTGGCCGTGAACCTGGGCCTGGCCAACCGTGTCACGACCGCCGAGACGCTGATGGATGAGGCCCTGAAACTGGCCGCGCGGCTGGCGGCCCAACCGGCCCGCGCATTGCAGACCACCAAACGGGCGTTCTCCAAGCACCTGGCTCAGGCGGCGATCGCGATCGTCGACTACGGGCTGGCCGCCGAAACGCTCGAACTGGGCGCCGACGACCACATCGACAAGGTGCGGGAGTTCTTGGGCACCGACAAATATGACGCGATCGAGACCCACGAGGCGTGAGATGAACACCGATTGGCGCTCTTACCCGTTCCGACTGGTGCCGGGCAATGACACGATGGATTTCCCCGCCGCCGAAGGCGAACATGTCGACCAGGAGTCCGACACCTGGTTCATCGCCGGTGAGCTGACCGGCTCGACGGGGCGAACGTTCGCGTTCCTGACCATCTTCAACAAGAATCGCCCGGGCGGGACAGTGGTCGCCGACTTCTACACCATGTCCCTATTCGATTGCGACACCGGCGAATACGGCACCTACACCGACTACGACATGCCGCCGGAGAACATGCAGCCGGGAGCGCGACCGAAGATGTCGATGGCGGCCGGATATCTCGACATCCACTACGACAGCAGCGCCGGACCGGTGGCGTGGACGAGCTGCCGCGACGATCACGGCGAACTGCGGCCCTACACCTACGACGTCAGCCTGCGCGGTACCGATCAGGCCGGCCAGCCGATGGCGCTGGACCTGGCCGTTACGCCGACCAGGGCTCCGGTACCCGTCGGCGCCGGCGAGGGCAAGATCTGCTGCTTCGGTCAGGACGACACCTACTCGTATTTCCAGACCGGAATGGCGATGAGCGGGACGCTGCGCTGGGGCGAGCTGCACGAAGAGGTCAGCGGTACAGCGGGGCACGTCGACCGGCAGTGGTTTCCCAAATATGCAGGTGGCGGCGGAAGCGGGGGAGATGCGCGCGCCAGGTCGCACGAGTGGCGGACGATCAACTTGGACAACGGCGTCGATATGAGTATCTGGCGACAGTTCGACCGGTTGGACGGCAATGCGCCGCAACCGTTCACGGGTGTGACGGTGAGCTACCCCGACCCCGCAATGGCTCCAGAGTGCGCGGAGGACGTCGAAGTCACCAACCACAGCTATGTGCAGTGGCCGAACGACATTCGTCCGCTACTGAAGCCGCTAGCCTCGGCGCGGTTCATGCCTGACCGGCACCGGCTGCGCTGTGCCAGTTTGCAACTCGATCTCATCGGGGAGCCGTTGGTGGCGGCCCCGGCGCATGGTCTGCCGATCGAGTACATGGAAGGGCCGTATCGCTATCGCGGCACGATGCGCGGAGAACCGGTGAGCGGCTTCGCCTTCAACGAACGCTCCCTCGCGCTCTACCGGGACTGGGAGTTGATCGACGTGCTGGCAACCACCGTCGAGAATCTCGACCCGGCGGACCCGCATCTGGTCGAGCTGGTCGCACAGGTACGGCCGTTGATCGCTGCGGGAAACCGATCGGAAGCGCGAGAGCTGCTGCAGGACAGGGTAGCTGAGTTGCCCAAGGACTGCCGTAGTGTGGTCGAGGCCCTGATCGAGGCGCTAGCGGTCGACAGCTGACCACGACGCCCAGGACATGTGGCGGTGCTGTAGTCCCGGCTCGTTGCGGCCGAACAACAAGTGGTCGCGCGCGCCGGACTGCAGGTTGGATTGCAGGCCGGCGACGAGCCGGTAGTCCTCGTCGCGCACGGTGGAATGGGCATAGTCGAAGACGGCTTGGGCGCCCGCCGCAACGGACTCCTCCGAGATGTCCAGCGGCGTCGAATTCTGGTGAACGGTAATGGATCTGCCCGGCTCGGCGGCTGGGTAGATCCGGAACAGCTCCCCGTTGGCGATGGTCACCGACAGCACGATGTTCGGGAACAGCGCGTAGATCACCACCATGTTGTGGAACGGATCCCACTCGTCCTCGGGCGTGTTGTCCAACTCGAGAATGGAGTTCAGCGGGAAGATCAGCCGGTGATGCGGTCCAAAGGAATCGAAGACGGTGCAATTGCTGCGCGCGATCGTCGCGAAGGTGTCGCGGTGGACGGTGGCGAAGTGGTAGTTCTCCGAGAAGGTGTCGACCGCCAGTTTCCAGTTGATCGGCGAATCGAGGACCTTCTCACCCAGCGGTGCCCGCCGGCCGATGCCCCACGAGTCGAGCTCCTCGGCGAGTGGGCCCAGGTGCGTCGCAAGGTCGAGTGTCGCATCGGGATCGAGTGCGACCCAGAGGAATCCGGCGAATTCGGCGGCAGGCAGCTCAGTCAGCCCGTCGGAACGCACCTGCACACCCGGGAAGCCCTCCCGGCCCGGCAGCCCGACCAGTTGTCCGGTGTTGTCGTACGTCCACGCGTGATAGGGACAGGTGAACCGTTTCGCTGTCCCGCAGCCGCTGGCCACTTGCGATTGCCGATGCACGCAGATGTTGTTGAACGCCTTGACCGATCCGTCCGAGGTCCTGGTCAGCAGCACTGATCGCCCCATCACGGTTTTGGTGCAATAGGACCCGGGCTCGGGGAGTTCGGACACGTAGCCGACCAGCTGGGGGCTGGCCATCAGCATCTCGACATCACGCTTGTGGCGCTCGGTCGAGGTGTACTCGCTGGCCTGAACGGCGTGCTCGGCCGGCGCGAGATCGGTGGTCTTGTCGCGTGCCAGTTTCACGGCACGGCGGGTCAAGTCGATGAGTTGGTCGCGTTCCATCAGCGGTCCTCTACCGTCGGTCGCACTTCCCCTTGACGGTATCTTTATAAAGTTAGTAATTACAAGAAGCCGGGCGGAGCAGTTGGAGTTGATCAGCCTTCGGGCTGCACGCCGGGTGGTTCCCAGGCGAATCCGCCCGGGGTGCTCACGCAGTTGACCGGGCCGCCCCCATTCGAGACGGCCGCCGCGCCACTCTGATCCGGGCCGCACGGCATGCCGAGCGCGGGCCGGGTGTCCAGTCCGCTCGGGGTCGTCGTCGCGGTCGTCGACGGTTTCGGCGGAGTCGTGCTCGCTCGGGTGGACTGCGAAACGGTGGTCTGTGTGGTCGTGGCGGGCGACGAGACCTTGCTGGTCGTGACTCGTGGCGTCGTGGTCACGACAGGCGGCGGGGGTGCCATCACCGGCATGGGCGGCGGAGTGGCGATGGCCGGTGTGACGGCCGGTTCGGCGGAGGTGGTCTCGACACTTGTTGGCGTGTCGTCGGATTGGGAAGCGGTGCGCAGAGCTCGCACGCCGAGGAACCAAGCCAGCACGACGACCAGGATCGAGCCGGCGATAGCCGCGGTCTGCTTTTTGCGGCGACTGCGCATCGCGGCGTCATCGAAGTCGCTGTCATCGTCAACGTCGTCCTCCGGCAGCACCTTTGCCGGGGCGACGGCAGCGTCAGGGGCGATGGCAGCGTCAGGGGTGACGGGAGCGGCGAGCTGCGCGGGCTCGGTCGGCGCCACTCCGTTGTTCTTGGGTGGGGCGAGTACGGCGGTGGTTCCGGCGTCCTGCCTGTCGGGCGCGGTGGGGAAGTCAGACGACGCGCGCGTGTGTGACCGCGTGCTGCCGTTCAACTCCAGTGCGCGGGCGAAGTCTCGGCACCGCCGAAATCTGTCCACGGGGTCTTGGGCGAGTGCGCGGGCGAAGATCGCGTCGAACTCGGTCAGATCGGGTCTGAGATCGCTTGGCCGCGGCGGCCGTTCGTTCAGGTGCTTGCTGATCAACACCGACGGGTTGAAGTGCGCGAACGGCGGTGACCCGGTCAACAGGTGAAACGCGCTGGCCGCCAACGCATATTGATCGGCCCGACCGTCGACCGCGTCGTCCATCAGCCGCTCGGGGGCGGTGTAGCTCGCGGTGCCGATGATGACCTTGGTCCGGGTCAGGGTGTTGGTCTTTTCGCCGATGGGTCGGGCAACGCCAAAGCCGGACAGCGCAATTCGTCGCTTGTCGGGCGGTCCCTTGCTCACCAGGATGTTGCCGGGATTCACATAGTGGTGCAGCACTCCGTGGTCGTGGGCATAGTCCAGGGCTTCGCCGACCGCGGACACGATCTCGATCATCAGCTTCGGCGGCATTCCGTCGGGATGGTTGTCGCCGAGCAGCTGGGCGGCGTCGCTGCCTTCGAGGTAGTCCGTTGAAATCCAGAGCTGATCCTCGAACTCGCCGCGGTCGGTCAGCGCCAGAATGTTCGGGTGCCACAGCGTTGCCGCCAGGTCCGACGCCTCGTTGAAGTCGTCGCGATAATCCAGGTCGGCCGAGATTTCGGCCGGAATCAGCTGAAGCAGCTGAAGGCGTGGGAGCCGGGGATGCTCGGCGACGTAGAGCTCACCGAACTCCGTGTATTCGAGTTGCCGGACGATACAGAATCCGGCGGCAGTCGCTCCACTGACCAGCGGCATGGGGAGGATCGTACAGAGTGGTCAGGAAGATCTGCGGAATGTGGTGCGCGCCGACTGCCACGGCGTGTGGGCGGGTGAGAATGTCCCGATGAG
The DNA here is from genome assembly GCA_963741555.1 of uncultured Actinomycetota bacterium. Lineage (GTDB taxonomy): Bacteria > Actinomycetota > Actinomycetes > Mycobacteriales > Mycobacteriaceae > Mycobacterium. Next base: position 312,087 of record CAVUIH010000015.1, read on the forward strand.
CGAACCCGGAGGTCGGCGGCCGAAACCGGACCTTGCGCATCGGCTCCGCCGGATGTCCGGTCGCGACCCTCACGAGCCGCATCGGGCGGCCACTCCGCTGGAGTTGCTGTTCGATCTGACCTTCGTGATCGCCTTCGGCGTCGCCGCGTCGCAATTGGCGCACATGCTGGCATCGGGTCACGTCGGAGTCGGGTTGGCCGGCTTCAGCTTCGCCACGTTTGCGGTGTGCTGGGCGTGGATCAATTTCAGTTGGTTCGCGTCGGCCTACGACACCGACGACTGGGTGTACCGCCTGACGACGATGCTGCAGATGGTCGGCGTCCTGGTGCTCGCGCTGGGGATTCCGCGGGTGTTCGCCTCGATCGCCGACGGGTCGCACGTGGACAACCGGGCGCTGGTCGCCGGCTACGTGGTGATGCGGGTCGCGATGGTGATCCAGTGGCTGCGTGCCGCCAGGCAGGACCCGGACCGAATGGCCGCCTGCCTGACGTACGCCGCGACCATCACCGTCGCGCAGGTCGGTTGGGTGGCGATCGCGATCGTCAACACGTCGTTGGGTGTCACCTTCGCGCTGTTTGCGGTGATGATCGGAATCGAGGTGACGGGCCCACTCCTCGCCGAAAAGCGAATGGGCGGAACCCCGTGGCATGCGCACCACATCGCAGAGCGCAACGGACTGCTGACGATCATCGCGCTCGGCGAAGGCGTGGTGGGCACGGTCGCGTCGCTGTCGGCGGTGGTCGCCGAACAGGGTTGGTCGACGGATGCCGTGTTGGTGGCGGTCGCCGGAACCGGGCTGACCTTCGGCATGTGGTGGGTCTATTTCGTGATGCCGGCCGCCGACCTGCTGCGTGCGCATCGCGACCGCTCGTTCGGCTACGGCTACCTGCATATCGCGGTGTTCGGTTCGATCGTCGCGACCGGCGCCGGCCTGCATGCGGCCGCGGACTTCATCGAACACCGGTCCGCGCTGAGCTCGGCGGCCACCGTCGTAGCGGTCGCGCTGCCGGTCGGCGTGTACGTCGGGGCCGTTTTCGGGACCTACCTGTTGCTGACCCGGGCCTGGGACGGGTTCTACGGGTCGGCCGTGCTGATGACGCTGGCAGTGCTCGGCTGCGCGGTGGCCCTCGCGTCGGCAGGCGTTTCGACCCCGCTCAGCCTGCTGGTCGTAACGGCAGCACCGGCGGCGGCCGTGTGCGCTTTCGAGCTCTTCGGCCACGAGCGCACCGCGGACGCGCTGGTCAGGGATATCGGCGTGGCCGACCACCGATCTTGATACTGCTGTGACGAGTGCCATTCACGTCGGTGGCGTCGGGGTCGTTATCAACAACATCTGCAAGCCGCAATTCGGCCAGTGGGCCTGAGCTGACTCACGGGTAAGTTCCCAGCAAACTCCTGCCGGATTGTCAGACGGCCCGGATTTTCTCAATCACGGTGCGATGTCTGGTCGGCCGCGAACGGCAACTGCCGACGAAGCGCAGATTTTCAAGGTAACGATTGCATAACAATACTGCCTTGATCTGCGCAGTTATAGCTACTCGACCGTAACCACCTGCATGCAGCAGGTTTGGTCCGGACGCCGTGAACCGCCGTCGAGCGGAGTGTTACCCAGCCCACCATTACTCGTGCGTAGTACTCACCAGTAACCAATTTGCGCCGGAAACGTCCGGATTTCTTATGACACTCTTAGTGCAGCCGATGACGCCCCTTTGGCTTGGCCCGCTGATACCGGGTCCGTCGAGACGTGGCCGGTGAGACCGGGGGCTCAGTCGGGATCTGGACGGCTTTCACGGGGCAGCGCGGCTCCGGCGATTGAGCGAGATAAGCGCTTGAGGAGATAAACACGTGACGATCTACGAGCACCATCGGGTGTCTGCTGACCACAACGGGACGGCCGAGGCCACCCACGGCACCCATGCGCTCGTCGATCGTCTGACCGACGGTGAGCCTTATGCCGTCGCCTTCGGTGGCCAAGGCGGCGCGTGGTTGGAGACGCTGGAAGAGCTGGTGTCCTCGGCCGGCATCGAGTCCGAATTGGCGACGCTGGTCGGCGAGGTCGACCTGCTGCTCGAGCCGGTCGCCAACGAGCTCGTCGTCGTGCGGCCCATCGGTTTCGAGCCGCTGCGCTGGGTGCGCGCGCTGGCCGCGGAGGATCCGGTTCCGTCGACCAAGCAGCTGACCTCGGCCGCGGTGTCGCTGCCCGGCGTCCTGCTCACCCAGATCGCCGCGATCCGCACCCTGGCTCGCCAGGGCATGGACTTGGTCAAGACCCCGCCGGTGGCCGTCGTAGGGCACTCCCAGGGCATCTTGGCCGTCGAGGCCTTGAAAGCGGCGGGGGCGCGCGATATCGAGCTGCTGGCGATGGCGCAGCTGATCGGCGCGGCGGGCACGCTGGTGGCTCGTCGGCGAGGGATCTCGGTACTCGGCGACCGCTCGCCGATGGTGTCGGTCACCAACGCCGACCCCGAGCGCATCTACCGGCTGCTCGAGGACTTCTCCCAGGACGTCCGGACCGTCTTGCCGCCCGTCTTGTCGATTCGCAACGGTCGTCGCTCGGTCGTCATCACCGGCACCCCCGAGCAACTGTCCCGCTTCGAGCTCTACTGCCGGCAGATCTCGGAGAAGGAAGAAGCCGACCGCAAGAACAAGGTCCGCGGCGGCGACATCTTCGCGCCTGTCTTCGACGCGGTCCAGGTCGAGGTGGGCTTCCACACGCCCAGGCTCGCCGACAGCATCGACATCGTCGGCGACTGGGCGGAGCAGGTCGGCATCGACGTGCGTCTGGCCCGCGCGATGGCGGAGGCCATCCTGGTCCGGCCCGTCGACTGGGTCGACGAGGTGATCCAGGTGCACGAGGCCGGCGCTCGCTGGATTCTCGACCTGGGACCCGGCGACATCCTGACCCGGTTGACCGCGCCGGTCATCCGCGGGCTCGGCGTCGGGATCGTGCCCGCGGCGACGCGCGGCGGTCAGCGCAACCTCTTCACCGTCGGCGCCGTCCCTGAGGTCGCCCGACCCTGGTCGAGCTACGCCCCGTCGGTGGTCAGCCTGCCCGATGGCCGGGTCAAACTCTCCACGAAGTTCACCCGGCTGACCGGCCGGTCACCGATTCTGCTGGCGGGCATGACCCCGACCACCGTCGACGCCAAGATCGTCGCGGCCGCGGCCAACGCCGGGCACTGGGCCGAACTCGCCGGTGGCGGGCAGGTCACCGAACCGATCTTCAACGGTCGCATCAAGGAACTCGTCGGGCTGCTCGAGCCCGGCCGCACCTACCAGTTCAACTCGCTGTTCCTCGACCCGTACCTGTGGAAGCTGCAGGTCGGCGGAAAGCGGTTGGTGCAGAAGGCCCGCCAGTCCGGTGCGGCGATCGACGGCGTGGTGGTCAGCGCGGGCATCCCCGAGCTGGAAGAGGCCGTCGAGCTGATCGGGGAGCTCAACGAGATCGGCATCGCCCACGTGGTGTTCAAACCGGGCACCGTCGAGCAGATCCGCTCGGTGATCCGCATCGCCACCGAGGTCCCCACGAAGCCGGTCATCATGCACGTCGAAGGTGGACGCGCCGGCGGTCACCACTCGTGGGAAGACCTCGACGACCTGCTGCTGGCCACCTACTCGGAGCTGCGGTCACGACCCAACATCACGGTCTGTGTCGGCGGCGGCATCGGCACACCCGAGCGGGCCGCCGAATACCTGTCCGGGCGCTGGGCGCAGTCCTACGGATTCCCACTGATGCCCATCGACGGCATCCTGGTCGGTACCGCGGCGATGGCCACATTGGAGGCCACGACGTCGCCGTCGGTCAAGCAGATGCTGGTCGACATCCAGGGCACGGAGCATTGGGTCGGAGCCGGAAAAGCGCAGGGCGGCATGGCTTCCGGCCGTAGCCAGCTCGGCGCCGACATTCACGAGATCGACAACGCCGCCTCGCGCTGCGGCCGGCTGCTCGACGAGGTCGCCGGAGACGCCGAGGCCGTTGCCGAGCGCCGCGACGAGCTGATCGCCGCGATGGCGGGTACCGCGAAGCCGTACTTCGGCGACGTCGGCGAGATGACCTACCTGCAGTGGCTGCAGCGCTACGTCGAGCTGGCCATCGGGGAGGGCAACTCCACCGCCGACACCGCCGCCCCGGGCAGCCTCTGGCTGGCCGACACCTGGCGCGACCGGTTCCAGCAGATGCTGCAGCGCGCCGAGGCGCGACTGGACCCGCTGGACTCGGGGCCGATCGAGACGCAGTTCGAGGATGCCGAATTGCTCGAAAACCCCGAAGAGGCCATCGCGGCGTTGCGTGCGCGCTACCCGGACGCTGAATCCGTGCAGCTGCACCCCGCAGATGTCCCGTTCTTCGTCACGCTGTGCAAGACGCTGGGTAAGCCGGTCAACTTCGTGCCGGTGATCGACAAGGACGTACGCCGTTGGTGGCGAAGCGATTCGCTGTGGCAGGCCCACGACGCCCGCTACGACGCCGAGCAGGTGTGCATCATCCCCGGCACCGCCGCGGTTGCCGGTATCACCCGGCTCGACGAGCCGGTCGGCGAATTGCTGGACCGCTTCGAGCAAGCCGCGGTCGATGAGGTGCTCTCGACGGGAGCGACGCCCACGGCGGTCACCGCACGGCGACAGCACCGCAGCGATGTGCGCGGGCCGCTGGCCACCGTGCTCGACGCGCCAGATGTGTTGTGGGCGGGCCGCGCCGCCACCAACCCGGTGCACCGGATCGCTGATCCCGCCGAATGGCAGGTGCACCACGGCGGTGACGAATCCCGCGAGCCGCGAGCCACGCATTCGTCCACCGGCGCGCGTCTGCAGACCGACGGTGACCAGGTCGTGTTGAGTGTGCCGATCGCCGACGTATGGATCGACATCCGATTCAGCTTGCCCGCCAGCACAATTGACGGCGGAATGCCGGTGGTCCGCACCAAGGACGCGATCGAGGCGATGCGTTCGGTGCTGGCGATCGCCGCCGGTGCCGAGGGCCCGGAGACTCTGCCGCGGGTGCACAACGGCACCGCCACCGTGAACGTGCACTGGGACCCCGAGCGGGTCGCCGACCACACCGGCGTCACCGCCATCTTCGGCGAGCCGCTGGCGCCGACCCTGACCACGGTGCCCGACGCTCTGGTCGGCCGCTGCTGGCCGGCTGTCTTCGCGGCCATCGGTTCCGCGGTCACCGGCGAAGGCGTTCCCGTCGTGGAAGGCCTGCTGAGCCTGGTGCATTTGGACCACGCCGCTCACCTGGTCGCCGCACTGCCCAAGGTGCCGGCCGAGTTGACCGTCACCGCAACGGCTTCGGTGGCCACCGACACCGAGGTCGGCCGAGTTGTCCCGATCTCGGTGACCGTCGCCGCGGCGGACCGCACGGTGCTCGCCACCATGGAGGAGCGGTTCGCGATTCGTGGTCGCACCGGTGCCGCCGAACTCACCGACCCGGTGCGGGCCGGCGGCGCGGTCTCCGAGAACGCCACCGACACCCCGCGTCGTCGCCGGCGTGACGTCACGCTGACCGCGCCCGTCGACATGCGGCCGTTCGCGGTGGTGTCCGGCGACCACAACCCGATCCACACGGACCGGTCTGCCGCGTTGCTGGCCGGTCTGGAATCGCCGATCGTGCACGGGATGTGGCTGTCGGCCGCGGCGCAACACGTCGTCACCGCCACCGACGGCCAGGCCCGCCCGCCGGCCCGGTTGATCGGCTGGACGGCCCGTTTCCTGGGCATGGTGCGGCCCGGCGACGAAGTGGACTTCCGGGTCGACCGGGTCGGAATCGACCGGGGCGCAGAGGTTCTCGAGGTCGCCGCGACGGATCGGTTCGGATCTGGTGATGTCGGCGACGGCGCGTCTCGCCGCGCCCAAGACGGTCTACGCGTTCCCGGGTCAGGGCATTCAGCACAAGGGCATGGGCATGGAGGTCCGGGCCCGTTCCAAGGCCGCCCGCAAAGTGTGGGACGACGCCGACAAGTACACCCGCGAAACACTGGGCTTCTCGATTCTGCATGTGGTGCGGGACAACCCGACCACTCTCATCGCCAGCGGCGTGCACTACCAACACCCCGAAGGCGTGCTGTACCTGACCCAGTTCACCCAGGTTGCGATGGCGACGGTGGCCGCCGCCCAGGTTGCCGAGATGCGGGAGCAGGGCGCGTTCGTCGAGGACGCGATCGCCTGCGGTCACTCCGTCGGCGAGTACACGGCGCTGGCCTGCGTGAGCGACATCTACGGCCTGGAAGCCTTGCTGGAGACGGTGTTCCAGCGTGGCTCGAACATGCACGACATCGTGCCGCGCGACGAGCTGGGCCGCTCCAACTACCGCCTTGCCGCGATCCGCCCGTCGCAGATCGACCTGGACGACGCCGACGTGCCGGCGTTCGTCGAGGAGATCTCACAGCGCACCGGCGAGTTCCTGCAGATCGTGAACTTCAACCTGCGTGGCTCGCAGTATGCGATCGCCGGCACGGTGCGCGGCCTCGAGGAACTCGAAGCCGAGGTGGAGCGGCGCCGCGAAATCAGCGGCGGCAAGCGGTCGTTCATCCTGGTGCCGGGTATCGATGTGCCGTTCCACTCCGAGGTGCTGCGGGTCGGCGTGGCCGAATTCCGCCGTTCGCTGGATCGCGTCATGCCACGCGGCAAAGACCCCGAGGTGATCATCGGGCGTTACATCCCGAACCTGGTGCCGCGGCCGTTCAGCCTCGACCGCGACTTCATCCAGGAGATCCGCGATCTGGTGCCGGCCGAGCCGCTCGACGACATCCTGGACAACTACGACACCTGGCTTGCCGAGCGGCCTTTCGACATGGCGCGCACGGTGTTCATCGAGCTGCTGGCCTGGCAGTTCGCCAGCCCGGTGCGCTGGATCGAAACCCAGGACCTGCTGTTCACCGAGGAGGCCGCGGGCGGACTGGGTGTGGAGCGGTTCGTCGAGATCGGCGTGAAATCGTCGCCGACCGTCGCCGGGCTGGCCACCAACACCCTCAAACTGCCCGAATATGCCCACAGCACAGTGGAAGTGCTCAACGCCGAGCGCGACGCCGCCGTGCTGTTCGCCACCGACACCGACCCCGAGCCCGAGGACGTGCTCGACGAGGCTCCGGCGGGGGAGTCCGACGCTGACGCGCCGGAAGGCGCCCTCCAGCCCGATGTCGCGCCAGCCGTCGCTGCGGCTCCCGCCGGAGCTCCGTCTGGCGCTCCACGACCCGATGACATCAACGTTCGATGCCGCCGACGCCACGCTGGCGCTGATCGCGCTGTCGGCCAAGATGCGCATCGACCAGATCGAGGAGCTGGACTCCATCGAATCGATCACCGACGGCGCCTCGTCGCGGCGAAACCAGTTGCTGGTCGACTTGGGCTCCGAGCTGAACCTGGGCGCCATCGACGGCGCCGCCGAGGCCGACCTGGCCGGGCTGCGGGCGCAGGTCACCAAACTCGCGCGCACCTACAAGCCTTACGGCCCAGTGCTTTCCGACGCGATCAACGACCAGCTGCGCACGGTGCTTGGACCGTCGGGCAAGCGGCCCGCGGCGATCGCCGAGCGAGTGACGAAGACGTGGGAACTCGGCGAAGGCTGGGCCAAGCACGTCACCGTCGAGGTCGCGCTCGGCACGCGGGAGGGCACCAGCGTTCGTGGCGGTGCGATGGGCAACCTGCACGAGGGCGCGCTGGCTGACTCCGCCGCCGTCGACCGCGTCATCGACGCCGCGGTCGCGGCGGTGGCCACTCGGCGCGGAGTCGCGGTGGCGCTGCCGTCCACCGGTGGTGGTGGCGGTGCGACCGTCGATGCGGCCGCGCTGGGTGAGTTCACCGAGCAGATCACCGGACCTGACGGCGTGCTCGCTTCGGCGGCCCGCCTGGTGCTGGGCCAGCTCGGATTGGACAACCCGGTCAGCGCGCCGCCGGCCAGTACCGATGCCGAGCTGATCGACCTGGTCACCGCCGAGCTCGGCTCGGACTGGCCTCGACTCGTCGCCCCGGTGTTCGACGGCAAGAAGGCCGTGCTGTTCGACGACCGCTGGGCCAGCGCTCGTGAAGACCTGGTGAAGCTGTGGCTGGTCGACGAAGACGAAGCCAACGCCGACTGGGCGCGGCTGTCCGAGCGGTTCGAGGGCGCCGGCCACGTGGTGGCGACCCAGGCGACCTGGTGGCAGGGCCGGGCGTTGGCGGCCGGCAAGCAGATTCACGCTTCGCTGTACGGCCGGATCGCCGCCGGCGCGGAGAACCCGGACGCCGGCCGCTTCAGCCACGAGGTCGCAGTGGTGACCGGCGCGTCGAAGGGCTCGATCGCCGCATCGGTGGTCGGTCAGTTGCTCGACGGTGGTGCCACCGTCATCGCGACAACATCGAAGCTCGACGACGAACGGTTGGCCTTCTACCGCAATCTGTACCGCGACCACGCCCGCTTCGGCGCGGCGTTGTGGGTCGTGGCTGCCAACATGGCGTCCTACTCCGACATCGACGCGCTCGCCGAGTGGGTCGGCAGCGAGCAGAACGAAAGCCTTGGGCCGCAGTCGATTCACATCAAGGATGCGCAAACCCCCACGCTGCTGTTCCCGTTCGCGGCGCCGCGGGTGGTGGGCGACCTGTCCGAGGCCGGTTCGCGCTCGGAGATGGAAATGAAGGTGTTGCTGTGGGCGGTGCAGCGGCTGATCGGTGGCCTGTCCAGGATCGGCGCCGAACGCGACATCGCGTCGCGGCTCCATGTGGTGCTGCCCGGCTCACCCAACCGCGGGATGTTCGGCGGCGACGGCGCATACGGTGAAGCCAAGTCGGCGCTGGACGCGGTCGTAACCCGCTGGAGTGCCGAGTCGTCGTGGGCGCAGCGCGTGAGCCTGGCCCATGCGTTGATCGGGTGGACACGCGGCACCGGGCTGATGGGCCACAATGACGCGATCGTCAGCGCCGTCGAAGAAGCCGGTGTGACAACGTATTCCACCGACGAGATGGCCGCGATGCTGCTCGGACTCTGCGGCATCGAATCGAAGGCGGCCGCAGCCACCGCGCCGATCAAGGTGGACTTCACCGGCGGTCTCGGCGACGTCGAACTGGACATGGCCGAGCTGGCCGCCAAGGCGCGTGAGGAGATCACCGCTGAATCCGCGGCTGCCGACGACGGCCCAGCTGAGGGGACGATCGCCGCGCTGCCGTCGCCGCCGCGCGGCTTCACGCCGGCCCCGCCGCCGGTGTGGGGTGAGCTCGACGTCGACCCGTCGGAGCTGGTGGTCATCGTCGGCGGTGCCGAACTCGGCCCCTACGGTTCGTCGCGGACCCGCTTCGAGATGGAGGTCGACAACGAACTGTCGGCGGCCGGCGTGCTCGAGCTGGCCTGGACCACCGGGTTGATCAAGTGGGAGGACGATCCCCAACCCGGTTGGTATGACACCGAATCCGGCGATCTGGTCGACGAGGCCGAGCTGGTCGAGCGTTACCACGACGTCGTCGTGGAACGTGTCGGCATCCGCGAGTTCGTCGACGACGGCGCGATCGACCCCGACCACGCCTCGCCGTTGCTGGTGAGCGTGTTTCTGGACAAGGACTTCACGTTCGTCGTCTCCTCGGAGGCCGAAGCCCGCGCGTTCGCCGAGTCCGACGGTGAGCACACCGTAGTGCGGCCGGTCCCCGATTCCGGCGACTGGCAGGTTACCCGCAAGGCGGGCACCGAGATTCGTGTGCCGCGCAAGACCAAGCTGTCGCGGACCGTCGGCGCGCAGATCCCGACCGGGTTCGACCCGACGGTGTACGGCATCAGCCCGGACATGGCCACCTCGGTCGACCGGGTGGCGCTGTGGAACATCGTCGCCACCGTGGACGCGTTCCTGTCGTCAGGTTTCACCCCGACCGAAGTGATGCGGTACGTGCACCCGGGCCTGGTGGCCAGCACGCAGGGCACCGGCATGGGCGGCATGACGTCGATGCAGACGATGTATCACGGCAACCTGCTCGGCCGTAACAAGCCGAACGACATCCTGCAGGAAGTTCTGCCGAACGTCGTTGCCGCACATGTCATTCAGAGCTATGTCGGCAGTTACGGCGCCATGATCCACCCCGTCGGCGCCTGCGCGACGGCGGCGGTGTCGGTCGAGGAGGGTATGGACAAGATCCGCCTCGGCAAGGCCGAACTGGTGGTGACGGGTGGCTTCGACGACCTGACGCTGGAGGCGATCATCGGCTTCGGCGACATGGCCGCGACTGCCGACACCTCGATGATGCGCGGCAGAGGCATCAGCGACGCGAAGTTCTCCCGGCCCAACGACCGGCGCCGGCTCGGCTTCCTGGAGGCCCAGGGCGGCGGCACGATCCTGCTGGCCCGTGGGGATCTGGCGGTCAAGATGGGTCTGCCGGTGCTCGCAGTGGTCGGTTACGCGCAGTCGTTCGCCGACGGTGTGCACACGTCGATCCCGGCACCGGGCCTGGGCGCGTTGGGTGCCGGCCGCGGTGGCAAGGAGTCGCCGCTGGCCCGATCGCTGGCCAAGCTGGGCGTCGGCGCCGACGACGTCGCGGTGATCTCCAAGCACGACACCTCGACGCTGGCCAACGATCCCAACGAGACCGAACTGCATGAGCGACTGGCGGATTCGCTCGGCAGGTCGGATGGAGCACCGTTGTTCGTCGTCTCGCAGAAGAGCCTCACCGGGCACGCCAAGGGTGGCGCGGCGGTCTTCCAGATGATGGGCCTGTGCCAGATCCTGCGCGACGGCGTGATCCCGCCCAACCGCAGCCTGGACTGCGTCGACGACGAACTCGCCAGCTCGGCGCACTTCGTCTGGGTACGCGACACGCTGCGACTCGGCGAGAAGTTCCCGCTCAAGGCGGGGCTGGTGACCAGCCTCGGGTTCGGCCACGTGTCCGGACTGGTCGCGCTGGTGCATCCGCAGGCATTCCTGGCCACGCTGGACGACGAGCAGCGCGCCGAATACCTGCGCAGGGCGGACGCCCGCCTGCTGGCCGGACAGCGCCGACTGGCCTCGGCGATCGCCGGCGGTCGGCCGATGTACGAGCGGCCGGCGGATCGCCGTTTCGACCACGAGGTGTCCGAGAAGCGGCAGGAAGCGGCGATGTTGCTCGATGCGGACGCACGGTTGGGCGACGACGACTTGTACCGCCATTGACCACCCCCGGTGAAAGTTCGATAGGTTCTTAGGCAATATGAGCCGCGCCGATGACGATGGTGCCGGCGGAGCCGGGATCGAGGAGTGGCGCCAATGAGCATCGTCGGAGTGGGGATAGACCTTGTCTCCATCGCTGAATTCGCCGAGCAGGTCGATCAGCCCGGAACGGTCTTTTCCGAGACCTTTACGCCCGGTGAGCGGCGTGACGCCTCGGACAAGAGTTCTTCGGCGGCACGCCATTTGGCGGCGCGGTGGGCGGCCAAGGAGGCGGTGATCAAAGCCTGGTCCGGGTCGCGGTTCTCCCAGCGGCCGGTGTTGCGCGAAGACATCCATCGCGACATCGAGGTGATCACCGACATGTGGGGTCGGCCGAAGGTACGCCTGACCGGCGACATCGCCCAACACCTCAAGGACGTGACGATCCACGTGTCGTTGACGCACGAGGCCGGTACCGCGGCCGCGGTGGCGATCCTGGAGTTGCCGTAGCTAGCCTCGAGCGCCATGACGGAGGTGCCATCGAGATCGACGTTACCGTGCTGTCTGGTGCGCACTTTTTCCGCGCTGGCGTCGATCTCGGCGCTTCGAACCACCGCTAGCCTGAGGCCATGAGCGATCTGGTCGAACGCGTGCGCCAAGTGTTGCCGTCGGTGCGCGACGATCTGGAGAATCTGGTGCGCATCCAGTCGGTGTGGGCCGACCCGGCCCGTCGCGACCAGGTGCACCGCAGCGCCCAAGCCACCGCAGACCTGTTGTCGCAGGCCGGATTTGACGACGTGCAGATCGTCAGCGAGGACGGTGCGCCCGCGGTCATCGCACGCCACCCCGCGCCGCCGGGCGCGCCGACCGTGCTGCTGTACGCCCACCACGATGTGCAGCCTGAGGGCGACTCTGCTCAGTGGGCGTCGCCGCCGTTCGAGCCGACCGAGCGCGGCGGCCGACTCTACGGACGTGGCAGTGCTGACGACAAGGCCGGTATCGCAACGCATTTGGCGGCATTTCGGGCGCACGACGGCCGGCCTCCGGTCGGCGTGACGGTCTTCGTCGAAGGCGAAGAGGAGTCCGGCTCGCCATCGCTGGGACGGCTGCTGGCCGCCCATCGTGACGCCCTGGCCGCCGACGTGATCGTCATCGCCGACTCGGACAACTGGAGCACCGACGTTCCGGCGCTGACCGTCTCGCTGCGCGGGCTGGCCGACTGCGTAGTCGAAGTGGCGACCTTGGACCACGGGCTGCATTCCGGGCTGTGGGGCGGCGTGGTGCCCGATGCGTTGATGGTGCTGGTGCGTCTGCTGGCCAGCCTGCACGACGACGACGGCAATGTGGCGGTGGCCGGCCTGCACGAAAGCACAGCTGCGCCAGTCGATTACCCGACCGAACGGGTGCGGGCCGAATCAGGCTTGCTCGACGGCGTCGCCGAAATCGGCTCCGGATCGGTGCCGCAGCGAATGTGGGCCAAGCCGGCGATCACAGTGATCGGAATCGACACCACATCGGTTGCCGCATCGTCGAACACACTGATCCCGCGTGCTCGCGCCAAGATCAGCATGCGGGTCGCGCCGGGCGGTGACGCCGCCGAACACCTGGATCTGCTGCGCGCCCACCTGGAGCACCACGCGCCGTGGGGTGCGCATGTGACGGTGACTCCCGGCGACGTCGGTCAGCCGTACGCCATCAACGTCACCGGCCCGGTCTACGACGCTGCCCGGGCAGCGTTCCGGCAAGCGTGGGGCACCGAGCCGGTCGACATGGGGATGGGCGGCTCGATCCCGTTCATCGCCGAATTCGCCGCGGCATTCCCCGACGCGGCGATCCTGGTCACCGGCGTCGAAGACCCGGCGACGCAGGCGCACAGCATCAACGAGAGCCTGCACCTGGGTGTGCTGGAACGCGCCGCGACCGCCGAGGCGCTGCTGCTGGCGAATCTCGCCTGACCTCACGGCGCCGACGACGGAAAAGCCGGTTATGAGACGGGCTGGGACAGTACCGCAACCACTTCTTGCAATGGGTCCGAAGTTGTTGATACCGCGCCGACATAGGGGTGTGACAGTTCAACGACGAGGAAGAGGTTGGTGGCGACGATGACGGCGACGATGGCCACCATCGGATAGTGCATGACGGGTTTTTCGACCCCGTAGACGATCACGGTGCCGAGGACCAGACTGCTCGTCACGAAGATGACCGCCCAGAACGGCCAGGGGAGTCCGGCGTCTTCACGCGCAGTGAGCAGTCGCACGGTGCGTGCCTGGCTGATCTTGTCGAGGTTGGAAAAGGACGTCGCGAGCAGAGTCTTCTGGGTGTCCGTCCTCGCGACTACGCCGCCGTAGGCCTGATATACGCGGGCCAGGGCGGTGTCGGCATCTGGTGATCGACTATTCCCGGCGTCCGGCCATTCCGCGATGGCGGCATGTTCATACGTCAGCAGACTCTGCCGGATGCGGTCCTTATCTGCCGTATCGAAAACGACTGCGTCTCTGGCCATCTGCGCCGCTGCTGCGCCCTCGGCGCGTGCGTTACCGTCTGCGGCGTTGTTCTGACCCCACATGGAGGAGACGACGAATCCGATGAAGAAGGCGTAGACGAACCCGATGAAGCCGTAGGTGAACTTCGTGACGTCGTTGTGCGCGTCACCTTTAAGGACCGGGTACCGCTGACGCACGTACCTCTGAAGCAGCACCGCTCCGCCCGCAATGAGCACGATCAGGCCGGTGAGCAGCACCCACGACGGGATGTAGTTCACAATCCACCAACTCATCAGCGGCACTCCCAAACGGCTCGACGGCAAAGCGGATGCGCCGTTCGACTGTAGGGTCGGCTGTGCTCCATCGGAGCGCGAATCATCGGAGTGTGAATCGACGAAATGCCGCGGGGAGGACGTCGGACCTCTCGGGCCTGACCCCCGAGCCGAATGACGGCTTCACTCGGTGGTTGCAATCTGGCCTAGACGGACAGATCGCGGCGCAACTTGGCCACGTGCCCGGTCGCCTTGACGTTGTACTGGGCTTCGGCGATCTTGCCCTTCTCGTCGACGACGAAGGTCGAGCGGATCACGCCCTGAACGGTCTTGCCGTACATCTGCTTCTCGCCGTACGCGCCGTAGGCGGCCAGCACCGTGCGCTCGGGGTCGGACAGCAGCGGAAACGTCAGCTTCTCCGTGTCACGGAACTTGGCCAGCTTTTCCGGCTTGTCGGGGGAGATGCCGATGACGTCGAGGCCGGCTCCGTTGAGTTCGCCGAGACTGTCCCTGAAGTCGCAGGCCTGCTTGGTGCAGCCGGGGGTCGAGGCCGCTGGGTAGAAGTAGACGATCACGCGACGGCCCTTGTAATCGGCGAGCGAGACCTTCTTCCCGTCGGCGTCCGGCAGGCTGAAGGCGGGCGCTTTGTCGCCTGGGGCAAGGCGTGCGGTGTCGGTCAACGAGGTGCCTTTCTGTTCACCGGCACATGGGATCAGTGCCGGCTGATCTAGGGTAGGTCGGCAGGCACCAACCTAGACCGAGCCGGGGAGGATGAGCGTGGCGGAGCGGGATCCCGACACCATCAAGCAGGAGATCGACCAGGCCCGCGATCAGCTCGCGTCGACCGTCGACTCACTCGCTGTGCGGGCAAATCCGCGCCGACTCCTTGACGACGCCAAAGCCCGGGCGATCGGGTTCGTCAAAAAGCCTGCGGTGGTGATTTCGCTGGCCGGGATCGCGGCCCTTGCCGCCGCTCTCGCGGTGCGCCGGATCCGCAATAGGTGACCCTTTCGCGCGAGCGGTCAAGAGAGACTACTGAAGTGTCAGTCAGGATTCCGGTCAGGCTTCGCGACGGAGTCGAGTCAGTTCTGACCCAGAGGTGCATACCCCGCGCACAGGGCAAGCCGACCGTCGAAACCGCCTCGCGGCACGAGCCCGGATTCGACCGTGGAAACGGCCAATTCAAGCGTCTGGCCCGCCCTATTCTTGGCGGACCCGTAGAAACTCGGGGCACCGGAAGCGGCGGAGGGTCGGATGACCGAAGAGATTGCACGCCGCACAGATGGCACCGCCCCGCACGAGGGCGAATGGTTTCGCGATTCTGCGGTTTCTGATTGCACGGCTAGCGGTCCCGCGTGCGGACCATCAGCCAGCGCTGGTCGTGAACCAAAATGGCGCCGCACTCGTGGTACCACTGGAAGGCTGGTTCATGGACATTCCGGAAACCAACCGGACACTGGTCGCTGAAGCGTTCGCGCGGCTGTCGGCTGAGGATCGCGCGTTTGTCCGGCGCGCGTACTTCTACGGCTGGACAACCGCACAAATCGGCGCGGACCTGGGAATCGCCGAAGGGACCGTAAAATCGCGGTTGCATCACGCGCTGCGAGCACTGCAGCAGACGCTGCTGGAGATGGGAGTGGCGCAATGACCGCTTTGCCGGGGCAGGGAGCACCCGTCCCCGGATCGCGCGGACAAGACGCCGACAAGTATGCGCAGTGGGACGCGGCTTACGTGCTGGGGTCCTTGTCCGAGATGGACAGGCGCGAATTCGATGCACACCTGGCCGAATGCCGGGCATGTCGGGACGCGGTAGCGGAGCTCTCCGGCTTGCCCGCCCTGTTGTCGCTACTCGACCTCGACGAGGTGACCGACGACTACGACCCGGTAGCAGTGCGGCCGCCACGGCCGCAGCCCGATCTGGTCGGTCGGCAGTGGGAACTATCCGCCGTTGCAGGCTTGCTGGAGCGTGCACTTGACGGCCACGGCGCGGTGGTCAACGTGGTCGGCTCGCCTGGCATAGGCAAGAGCCGCCTTGTGCGCGAAGTTTCGGCGATGGCAGATGCCCACGATGTTGACGTGTTCACCGTCTTCTGCGAATCGCACACCAGCCAGGTCCCCTTCCATGCCGTGGCGCGCCTGTTGCGCGCAGCCACCGGCGTCGAGAGTCTCGACCCAGCTGCCGCCCGGGCGCGGATCCGGGCTCAGGCTCCCGAGGCGGTGCCTGAGGACTTGGTGCTCCTTGACGACCTCCTGGGCATCGCCGATCCCGATGTGGAGCTGCCGAAGATTGATCCGGACGCTCGTCGGCGGCGGTTGACGACGCTGGTCAATGCGGCCTCGCTGGCGCGCCAGGTCCCAGCGGTGTTCGTCGTCGAGGACGCCCACTGGATCGACGAGGTCAGCGAGTCGCTGTTGACCGATTTCCTGACGGTCATGCCGCAGACGCCCACGCTGGTGCTGATTACCTACCGACCCGAATATCACGGCGCGTTGGCCCGAGTGGCAGGTGCCCAGACTGTTGCCCTTGCGCCGCTGAGTGATTCAGAAACCGCGGGACTGGTCTCGGAGCTGCTCGGCCCAGATCCCTCGAATGACATCCTGGGCCGGCGGATCACCGAGAGGGCCGCCGGTAATCCGTTCTTCGCCGAGGAGATCGTGCGCGAACTGGCCGAGCGCGGCGTCCTGCGCGGCGAGCCGCGTGCATACCGCTGCGCGGCCGAGGTCGGCGAGGCGAGCGTGCCGGCCACGCTGCAGGCAACCATCGCCGCACGCATCGACCGACTCGACGCAAGGGCAAAGCGCACGCTGAGCGCAGCGGCAGTGCTCGGCGCGCGGTTTGACCGGGACCTGCTGGCCGCACTGGGAGTTGACGCGGTCGTTGACGATCTGCTCGCCGCTCAGCTCATCGATCAGGTCCGCTTCACCCGGCAGCCGGAGTACGTGTTCCACCATCCGTCGATCCGAACGGTGGCCTACGAAACCCAGCTCGAATCGGATCGCGCCGAGCTGCATCGGCGCGTCGCAGCCGCCATCGAATCGCGAAACCCGCTAGCGGGCGATGAAAATGCCGCCTTGATTGCCGAGCATCTAGAGGCGGCCGGCGATGGGCGCGCCGCTTACGGCTGGCAGATGCGGGCCGCAACCTGGGCGACCAACCGCGACATCGCCGCGGCATGGCGGAGTTGGGAGCGTGCCCGAACGATCGCCGACGCCCTACCCGCCGATGACCCCGACCGAGCAGCCATGCGCATTGCTCCTCGCACCATGTTGTGCGGGATCGCCTGGCGAGTCCATGAACATGCGACAGGCGCCCGCTTCGAGGAATTGCGAGAGCTGTGCGCCGCGTCCGGGGACAAGGCTTCACTCGCCATCGCCATGGCGGGGCAGGTGATGGATCACATGCATCAGGCCCGGCTGCGCGAGGCGTCGCAGCTGGCATCGGAAGCGATGGCGCTTATCGAGTCCCTCGATGATCCGACCTTGACGGTGGGCCTGTCCCTCGCGTCGATCTACGCCAGAGCTGAGTGCGCCGAGTGGCCTGACGCGCTGCGGTGGTCACAGATGGTCATCGACCTGGCCGACGGTGATCCCTCGAAAGGCAACTTCATCATCGGCTCTCCGTTGGCGCTCGCCTTTACGACGCGGGCTACGGCCAGTTATTGCCTGGGACTTCCGGGATGGCGCGACGACCTGCGGCACGGCCTCGCCATGGCCCGCAGCACCGACCCGATGTCCTACGCCACCGTTGTCACCTACTCGTACTCCGCGGCAATACCGCCGGGAATGCTGAGGCCCGACGATCGCGCGATGGGCGAGATCGAGGATGCCTTGCGAATTGCCGAACAATCCGGTGATGATGTCGCGTTCGCCATCGCCCGCATGACGTTGGGCATTGCATTGGTGCACCGCCAGACCAACACGGAGCGCGACCGAGGACGGCAGGTCCTGACGGAGGTCGGTGAAGTGTTCTCGCGCCGAGGGTTTTTCCTGGCCGACTTACCTATCGTCGAGGTCTGCCTGGCTCGTGAGAGGGCTCAACGCGGAGATCGCGATGGCGCTTTACCGCTTCTCCGCGCGGCCGCAGACGGCCAGTTCCGCGAGGGACGGCTGCTGGGGTGGAGCATTCCGGCGACAGGTGTTCTGGTGGAAACACTGCTCGATCGGGGCGCCGAGGGTGACTTAGCCGAAGCCGAGGCGGCGATCGAGCGGTTAGCGGAGGCCACGATCGAGCGGTCAGCGGAGGCCGACGGCGGTTTCGCTGTGCGCGAGATCTGGCTGCTGCGGCTGCGGGCTCGCCTAGCGCGGGCTCGCGGCGAGGCCGCTTCTTACGCGCACTTGCGGGATCGCTATCGCGACATGGCGAAAACGCTTGGCTTCGAGGGGCATATCGATTGGGCCGAGGCAATGCCATGATCCCTCGTCAACTCGAGTGTGCTTGCGCAGCAACGCGTTAACACCGACCGCCCCGCGGCGGCAAGTTCACGCCTGGCCGGCTGCGGCGGTGTGCTGAACGTGTACGGGGAGGTCGTCGGCCCAGGGTTGGGTGGTGACCATGTCGTCGACGTCGACGTAGCCCCGCTCGAATTCGCCCGTCGCCGCATCCACCAGCCGGTACTCCTGGCGCTGGATATGGATGGGCTGCGCGTCGAGGATCACCACCCGCACGTCGCCGGGCTCGAACCGGCATCGCTGCTGCAGCGCGTCAATGAGGCACTCGTTGTGCATGTGCCCGTCGCCGAAGTTCCAGCCGAGAACCATTGAGCAGAGATTCTCGCCTTCGCACAGGTTGTAGTCGTCCTCGTCGTAGCCGGCCAACGCTCGGTGGACCAGGGTGTAGAGCGCGCGGCCGTGCGTGTTCATCCCCCGGAAGGCGAACGCGAGATGAATGGGGACCTGCACCTCCTCCTTGGTCTTGTACAACCGCTCGAGCTGCAAGTGGTACATGGGGCCGAGCGCGCGGGAGCCGGTGCGGAACTTCTCGTCGGCCGAGGGCTTGACGCACCACACCGTGGTGTCCCAGTTGCCGGCGTAATAACGCATCGCGGGCAGAAAGGACACCTTGCGGGGGAACAGGTTTCCGATGACGACGGTTCCAGCGATGACCATAAACAGGATGGCGACCGGCAGCGGGTTGGCGAGATCCGACAGGCCCAGCCGCGCGTGCGCGACGAACAACCACAGCACCCCGAAGATCATGAAGACGTTCCACTCCAGCGGCACACCCATCGGGAAGGCCAGCAGGATGTTCAGGTGGAACACGATCATCACGAACGCGGCGACGGTCGTCGGCCACCCGCCGTGCGAGAAGAACAGCACCAGCGGCACCAGCCCCTCCACGGCGGTCGAGAAATGAGCGATGAAGCCCGCTAATCCGCTGGGCCGCAAGTCATCCGGATAACGCTTGAACAACGCGCGCTTGAGCGCGCCTGAGGGGATGAACGGGTTGTTCGCCAGCATCGTCGAGATCACGAAGGGGAAGTGCCGGTTGAGCTTAGAGGTCGCCGCGCCCAGCCAGATGACCATGAAGACCACCTTGGCCCCTACGACGATGTCCGCCCCGGGGAACAGGAACACCAGCGCCAGCGGCGCGTACACCTCGCCGCGGGCGGCCAGGAAGATGATCTTGTCTCGCAGGCCGATCACGGCCAGGACAGTCAGAATCGCGACGGTCTGCCAGCGCGGCAGGACGCCGATGGCCGTGCCCAGCGCGGGAATTGGGCCGGACCCGTCGGACACCAGCCCAAGGACCAGCAACCCGAGCAGGACGCCGTAGAGCAGTGCGTCGAACGGTGTTCTGTCGTTTCCCTTGGTCAGCGGGACCCGGCTGGGCCAGGGGGGAAGCCGGATGGTGCCGGGACGTAGCCAGTACAGGATCGAGCCCATCGGCGGGAAGTAGCGACCGGCCAGCGGCCCGAAGCAGCAACCGAGGCCTACGACCTCGAACAGCATCGTGTACAGCACAGCCTTTTCGAACACGATCGGCTCGGTCCACCACGCGGCGACATTGGTGAACCCGTCTATGCCGTTGGTGGACCACGCGAACAGCCATGCACCGAGAATGTAGAGGGCGATCTTGATGCCGTACATAACGTGCATGATCAGTGGGGTGCCGAAGCCGTTCTCAGCGATGTGGCGCACCATCGGCACCACCCGTTCGGCGCGCGGCTTCTTGCTCCACTCGGCCATGTCGACGACGGGCAGGTTGGGCTGGACGAACCCCATCGTGGCTCCTAAGACGCAGCTCTTCCCGCGGGCTGCCAATCAGCAGCCTGGCACCGAGAAAAAACTACTCCCAGCAACCACCGGTGGAGCAGGATTTGCGAGGTCGATAAGGACCACATACATCGTCGACGTTCTGGTGGTGCGTCGTCAGGGTTTCGAACCCCGGACCCGCTGATTAAGAGAACGCGGCTTGGATAACCGCTCACCTGCGGCGCTGCTTCACAACCTTTCATCAATCCGGTCTTCACCTGCGGTTATACGTGACCTCCGGCGGCTTGCGGTTGACCTCCGGAGGGTTTCAGTTATCTATAACCGCCCCGAGCATGGAGGTTCCGTGGAGGGTTCAGACAGTTTGCCAGTTCGACGCAGCCGCCGCGAGTGTCGGCGCCTCCCGCGGGATCATGCTTTCGTCGTTGCAGCCGTGGGCGCAGCTATCGTGTGATTCATGGTTCGCCGCGGGCAGCAGGGGCGGAAGAAGCTGCGGCAAGCCGAGCGTCAGGTAGTCGAACAGTTCGAATCCGACCGCGGCAGCTACGAGCACCCCGATCCTGGCGAGTGCGTCGTGAGGGATTGGTAGCCCCATTCGATGATGCGTACACCGTTCGCTCGCATACCTTCATCTGGCGCCACGGCGGGCGTCTTGCGAATTTCGTCATCAACGCCCCAGGTCCTCACCGCGGAGGGGTGGGAACGTGGGTGCAGAGGCGATGCCCGCTGTGGACTGGCCGGCGTTGCAGACGTTGGACGACAAGATCCTGGCTGAGCACCTGGCGGGATGGCAGCGACAGCCAACACTAGGGAGGCGGGCGTGAGGGCAACGGTGCGAACCAGCGCAGAAGAATTAAGCGACCATCGACAATGCGCGGCACACCGCCGTCGGTGTGGCGTCGACGAAAGGAGCGTGCGGTGACCGGTTCGGAGTCGACCGCCCGGCCGTGGTGGCCGCGGTTGCGGTCGCTGGTCGAGCCGGCCTTGGTGGTGGTCACGGTGGCGGCGCTGGTGCTGGGCGGGGTCGCGTGGCTTATCGGGTGGCGTGCGGTGGCTGACGGGTGTTGGGTCGCGGGCACGCTGGCCGCGGTGGTGCCCGCCGTGGTGTGGGTGATCGCCGCGCTGCGCCGGGGCCGGGCGGGGGTGGATCTACTCGCGGTGTTGTCGCTGGTGGGCACGCTGTTGGTGGGTGAGTATGTGGCCGGTGCGTTGATCGCGGTGATGCTGTCCACCGGGCGGGCCCTGGATGCGGCGGCGCAGCGGCGTGCCTCGCATGATTTGCGGGCGCTGCTGGAACGTGCGCCTCGTTTCGCGCGGCGCCGGGTCGGTGACGCGGTGAAGGTGGTCCCGTTGGGTGAGGTCGCGGTCGGGGATCTGCTGGTGGTGGGTCCCGGCGAGGTGGTGCCGGTGGACGGGCGGATCGAGGGCACGGTGGCGGTGCTCGATGAGTCGGTGCTCACCGGTGAACCGCTGCAGGTCGAACGGGCGGTCGGTGAGCCGGTGCGCAGCGGTGTGGTCAACGCCGCCACCGCGTTCGAGCTCCGTGCGACGGCCACCGCCGAGCACAGCACCTACGCCGGGATCGTGCGGTTGGCGCAGCAGGCGGGCGCCGAGAGCGCGCCGATTGTTCGGTTGGCCGACCGGTACGCGGCGTGGTTTGTGCCGGTGGCGCTCGTGGTGGCCGGCGCGGCCTGGTTGGCCAGTGGGTCGGCGGTGCGGGCGGTGGCGGTGCTGGTCGTGGCGACGCCGTGTCCGCTGCTGCTCGCGGCGCCGGTGGCGATCGTCTCGGGTTTGTCGCGGGCGTCTCGGCAGGGTGTGGTAATCCGCAGCGGCGGCGCGTTGGAGAACCTCGGGCATGCGACGACGTTGGTGATGGATAAGACCGGCACCCTCACGGCCGGTCGCCCGGTCGTCGTCGACGTCCTGGCTGCACCTGGTCGCGACAGCACCGAGATTCTGCGGCTGGCCGCGTCGGTGGACCAGATGTCCCCGCACGTGCTGGCCGAGGCGATCGTCACCGAGGCCCTTGCTCGAAAGCTGTCGTTGTCGTTGCCCGCCGATGTGGTCGAGCAGCCTGGCCAGGGCGTGACCGCCACGGTGGACGGCCGCAGGGTTGCGGTGGGCAAGCTCACTGGCGCAGCGGTCGACGCGGGGTGGGCCCGCGCGGCGGTCAACCGGGCGAGCCTGGATACCGCCGCGATCGCCTGGGTCAATGCCGACGATGAGGTGATTGGCGCGGTGCTGTTACGAGACCCGTTGCGCCGCACTGCTCCCCGAACTGTACGACGGCTGCGCGCAGCCGGTTTCAACCGATTGGTCATGCTCACCGGCGACCGCCCGGAACCGGCGCGGGAAGTGGCCACGGTGCTCGGCTTGGACGAGGTCTACGCCAACCAGAGCCCGGCGGACAAGGTCGCCGCCGTGCGGGCCGAACGGGAACGCGCCGTGACGGTGATGGTGGGCGACGGCGTCAACGACGCCCCTGCGCTGGCCGCGGCCACCGTCGGTGTCGCGATGGGTGCCCGCGGTGCCACCGCGTCCTCGGAGGCCGCCGACATCGTGTTGACGACCGACCGGTTGGACCGACTTGCCGACGCGATGGATGTCGCGCGCTGGTCAAGGCGCATCGCGGTGCAGAGTGCGGTGCTCGGCATGGGGTTGTCCCTGCTGGCGATGGGTGTTGCCGCCCTCGGCTGGCTGCCGCCCGCGGCGGGGGCGTTGCTGCAGGAAGGCATCGACGTCGCGGTGATCCTCAACGCCCTGCGCGCGCTGCGCGGCAACCCGGCTGTCGGGGTCGAGTTGCCGCAGGACACCGAAGAGATGCTGCGCCGCTTCGCCGGCGAACACGACGAGCTGCGCGACGCGCTGACGTTGCTGCGTGATGCCGCCGACCAACTTGCCACCGGGTCCGGCGAACCGGCGATGGACGCATTGGACCGTGCCTACGGCTTCCTCACCGAGCGACTGTTGCCACACGAGGACGCCGAACAGAGCGAGCTCTACCCGGCATTGGCGACGCCGTTGGGCAGCGCTGAAGCCACGGCCACGATGAGCAGAACCCACGCCGAGATCCAACGGCTGACCGATCGGATCGGCAACCACCTGGCATTGGCTCAGAGCGCGGGCGGCGTGCAGCCCGACCAGATCGACGATCTGCGCGGTTGCCTCTACGGGCTGTATGCGTTGCTGCGCCTGCACTTCCTGCAAGAAGAAGAGAACTACTTCACCCTCGCCGACACGGAGCGGCCCGACACCGTCGAGCACCAGCACGCGCCCAGCCGACACGATCCGCCGCGACCCGTAGGGCCGTGACCGAATCCGCGACCGGCACACGTCCGCGGCAGCGGGCTCGGTCCGGGGGTCTGCTCCGGCCGGATCGAATGTGGTGTGCCCTTGATCGGCCACGACCGGTCCCGCACCGTTGCATCGGGTCGATCGCTCACAGGATTAATCGGTGGGACCGGTAAGCGCGGCCCTAGTAGCGACGGTCGCAGCGGTGACCGTGACCGCGCTGTGGCTGGCCTACAACGAGCATCGCGTGCGGAGCGTCATCAGTTCGGCGCGGCGGGCCGTGGTGTGTTGGGCTCGCGTCCATATTGGCGAACGCTTACCGCCGTGCTTTCCCGAGCGCCGATTTGGTGTCGGTGAGGCCGCGCTGCTCACCCTGGTTGGGGGACTGATCGCGCTGTGCGGACTCGCGGTCGCATTCGCCGAACTTCTCGACAGCGTGATGGAGGGGGACGGGATCACGCTCGTCGACCGGCCACTGTCGGGGTGGCTGGCGGCCCACCGCGAGCCGGCACTGACGGTGGCGATGCGCGCGCTGACCCAGTTGGGTAGCCGCGCGGGAGTGATTGTCGCGACAGCACTCGTGTGCGCAGGTACGGCCTGGCGAACCCGCTCGCGATTGCCGGTCCTACTCGGCGTGTTGGCCGTCAGCGGGCTCGGTGTTGCCGTCGCGGTAGTGAAGCTCCTGGTCGGCAGGCACCGCCCCGCGATGCCCTATGCGGCCATCACCGCCGACGGGTACTCGTTTCCGTCTGGGCACGCCACCGGCATCACCGCCGTGGCGCTGGTAACGGGCTGGATGATCAGCCACTGGATCGTCCGATCCTGGAACACCCGCGTCGCTGTATGGACCGCAGTACTCGTGATCATCGCCGGTGTCGGATTCACCCGGATCTACCTCGGCGTCCACTATCTCAGCGATGTCATCGCGGGCTGGGTGTTGGGAGCCGCCTGGGCCGGTGTGCTCGTGGCTTGCGCACTGCTCTGGGAACACACCCGCGACCAGTCAGGTAGTGACCGGTGATCGCTCGCCGCCAGCCATTCATAGGGGTCACGCCCGAGGACCCGAGAGCCGCAAGGAAACCCACGCCACCAGACGAAATTCGGCCGGAGTCCCACCGCGGTGGGTCCACAGGGCGCATCCTGCGTGTGTGCCGGTAATGGCGCGTGTGGTGTCGGTCCGGAGGATGTGATGGCGGTGGGGTGGCACGGCCAAGCAGGAGCGTGGGCTGACCAAGCGGGTCGCCAGCGCGGTGACCACCGGAGGGCCGCACCCGCGAGCGGTACGGCTGGGCAGTCGGCTGCACCTGTGGCTGCTGCGTCGCTTCAGCTGGGCCGGGTTCTTGGCCCGGGATGTTCTGGTGTTGACCACTGCGGGCCGCCGTAGCGGCGAGGCGCGGTCCACGCCGGTGTACTGCGTGCACCGCGGCGACGGAGCTGATCGGAGGTACTGCGTGGCCGTGTCGCCGGGATGCCCCACCCGCCTGGTACCTGAACCTGATCACCGACCCGCAGGTCGGTGTCCAGGTTGGTGGCCGCCGGATCGCGTGCCGCGCCCGAGTACTGGAACCTGTTGAGGCGCAGGGGGTGTGGCCGCGGTTGGACGCCATCTACCGGCCGTTCGCCGTAGCCAGGTCCAGGCTGCCGGTCGGCTGGTGGCACAGCAGCGGTGGCGGCTCCTTGACGATGGCACGCGCGATTGCCAACCGTTGCTGCTGAACGCCGGACAGTTGACCGGGAAATCGGTCGGCGATATCGGACAGACCTACCCGCGCCAGCGCCTCGCGACTGCGCCGAGCGGAGTCCTTGCCCGTGAGTGCGGCGATGATCTCGACGTTTCCAGTGCGGTCAGGGTGGGCACCAGGTTGAAGAACTGGAACACGAACCCGACCCGATCCCGTCGGTAGGCGGTCCGCTCCTTGCCCTGCAGTGATGCGATGTCCTTGCCGGCCACCTCGATCCGCCCGCCGGTCGGCTCTTCGATGCCGCCGACCAGGTTGAGCAACGTGGTCTTGCCGGAGCCGGACGGACCCAGCAGGACGACGAACTCGCCGGGCCAATTTCGAGGTCCACATCCTTCAGCGCCTCAACCGCGGCCGGCCCGGAGCCGTAAATTCGTCCCACCCGCTCGAGCCGCACTGCCGGATGCCCCGACGCTGCCGCTGCCTCTGCGACAGCAGCGAGGTCAGAAGACATGTGTCTGCTCATCACCCCAGACTCGGCCAGCGACCAGCCAACCAGTGGGGGACAAGGTCACCGTGCAGCGTTGCGCTGGTCCTTCGCCATCCACGCACGCCGCCGCGACCGATCCTGCAGCGCAGGCCTGTTGATCGCGTGCGACGTTGTCAAGGAGCAGGTCCTTCACCAGGCTGACCC
This sequence comes from uncultured Actinomycetota bacterium, assembly GCA_963741555.1. Classification (GTDB taxonomy): domain Bacteria; phylum Actinomycetota; class Actinomycetes; order Mycobacteriales; family Mycobacteriaceae; genus Mycobacterium. The sequence goes on from CAVUIH010000015.1 coordinate 337,791, forward strand.
GCCACGCCTCCCGGCATCGTCGAAGCGACACCGCGCTGACGTACGCAGGGAACGTCGGCCAGTAGTTGGAAGGCCTTTAGCCTCCTGGTAGCTAGACCGCTCATAGAGGAAGCTGGTGTGACGCCTGGCCCATCCGAGCAAGAGGAGCGCTGATGATCGGATCCGTCACGGGGGCGTCGGCGCGGTATTTCGCCGTTTCGAATCCCGTTCGGACTGTGACTATTTGGGAGGAATTGTGATGCGATATGGAAAGCCATTGCTCGCGGCGGCGTGTGCCGCTGCGTTGCTCACGCCAATTGCGGCGTGTTCGAGCCACACAGCCCCGCAGGCCAGCTCCCAGCTCGCCGATTCCACGCGTGCCAACGCGTTGTCGGCGATGCATGGTGAGGCGCTGGCACACGCGAAGTACCTAGCCTATGCCACCCAGGCGCAGCAGGCCGGGCGAGCCCAGGCGGCGCAGGAGTTCACCAGCGCCTCCCAGGCAGAGCTGTCGGATCATTTTGCGCGAGAAGCTGATCTGATCGGCTTGGGCGGTGATGTCGCCGCGAACCTGCGTGATGCGATTAGCGGCGAGACCAACGAGGTCGACACCATGTACCCGGGTTTCGCAAAGCAAGCCACAGCCGACAACGACCCGGCCGCGGCGGCTTTGTTCACCGAGATCGCCGCCGATGAGGCGACCCACCTGAAGGGCTTCACGACAGCGTTGACCGCGGTCACCAGTCCGGGCGCAACTGTCCCGTCGCCGGTGGGTTCGACGCCCACTCCGGCGCCGATTGCGGTGGGTCCCCCGCGGTCGTCGGGCACGACGCTGACGAATCTGCGCGCGGCGATGCAGGGTGAGGCGTTCGCCTACGCCAAGTACATGCGGTACGCGGATGAGGCCCGCAGGAGCGGCAACAGCGGTGTCGCGCAACTGTTCACCAACACCGCTGATGTTGAGTTGAACGAGCACTTCGCCGCGGTGGCGGGGCTGGCCGGGCTGGTGCAGGCCGACACCAATGCGAACCTCAAAGACGCGATCACCGGTGAACAGCACGAAGCCGAAGTCATGTATCCCGACTACGCCCGACAAGCCGATCAGGCGGGAAATCCGCAGGCCGCCAGCCTGTTCCGAGAGATTGCCGGGGACGAGAAAACTCATGCGCAGGCGTTCGAGAAGGCGCTGACCGTATCGTGACCGCACGCCACAGCTGAACAAGGAGCCAACGGTGGCGGGCGGACAGGTGCGGTGAGTCGACTGCGAACACGTGTGAGGGTAACGGATTCCTTGCCGGCGGACAGGAATCGTTGGGCATGCCGCAACGATTTGAAGCGTTTCATCGCCCGTTCGCGTTGCCGGGTGGGCTGATGAGAGTTCTCGGCGCGGTTGTTCAGATACCGCGACCGCCGGTGCTCCACCGACGACATGAGCTCACGGTGAGCGATCTGGTAGCTGCCCAGCTTGTCGGTGACCAGCACGCGCGGCACGTACCGCAGGCCCTTGAGGCGCTTGCGGAAGAATCGCTTGGCCGACACCGCGTTTCGGTGTGACTGTACGAGGACGTCGAGCACGTTGCCGTGCTGGTCGACCGCGCGCCACAGGTAGCGCAGCCTGCCGTTGATCCGGATGAACACCTCGTCGAGGTGCCACTTGTCGCCGGGGCGCGGGCGCCGCCGGCGCAGCTGGTTGGCGTAGGCTGCCCGAACTTGGCGCACCACCGCCGGATCGTCTCGTAGCTCGGTGGCCCTTGTACGACGGCGTTGCGGTGCTCACCCCACCGATCCTCCCAGGTCACCCACGCTCACCAACGTGACAGTGCCCTCTGGAGGCCGGTAGTCGGCTACGCCGTGCTCTCGCTCTTGGTCGGCTTGGCGTACTGCTACCTCGGAGGTTGGGAATGGGGGTTGCTTATTGGCGGCGCCACCGTTGTAGTCCTCCTGCTGTGGCACCTATACGAGACAAACCCGAAATGGGAACGCCTATTGGGCACCCTCTCCAATCCGAACTAGCGCGCCTCAGCGGCGTACATCAACCGAGCATCAGCCAATTCTTGTCCGCCAAAGTCGATCTCAGCGACGAGCAACTCGATCGGCTTCTGTCGTGCATGGGTTACCGGCTCGAAGTAGTTTCGTCGCTGCGGTCAGGGGCGGCCAAGCACCCGACGCAGTCGCTTTGGCTGCGATCGCTGCCACTGCGACAGGGTCGATCGCGTCAGGTGCGTCGACAGCCAGTTAGAACACCCATTCGAGGCATTACCGACACCGCACCCTGCCCTGGCGGACTCACCACGTGAGCCGCCATCCGACGAAGACGGCGGAATCGTTGACGTTGAAGTGCGCGACAACGAGCGAAGCGAGCCGCTCAGCGATCAACGGCGTAACACGTCCCGCAAGGTTTCGCCAACCTTCAAAGGTTCCGAAGAGCCTCGTGCGGATCGACGAGCGCGGCATTATGGCCTCATGGCCCTGCCGCAACGTTCTGACTTGGTGGCAGACACCACCCGAGAGCGGCGATCGCTGTTGCCGGCGCTGCGATGGGTCGCCGTTGCCGGTGCAGTGGTCGGTGCCGTGCTGTATTCCAACTGGCTGCTAGAGGTCGTCTTCACCCGCATGTTGCCCGATCCGGACTTATATATCAGTGAACTCGCCGCTGCGGATCAACCGTATGGCGCGTGGTTTCGGGGTTGCGATTTGGCCGCGGCGGTCGTCCTCGTCGTCGCGGCCGCCGCTGCCCTTGTCGGCGTTCGGGGCGGCCGGTGGAGCAGGGGGGGATGGTGGGCACTCGGTGTCTTCGCCGTGGCGACGGGCTTGGACAGCACCGTGTGGACGCTAGTGTGCGCGCCGAGTTCGGATGCCGCGTGCGCAGCCCGCGAGGCTTCGGGCGCTGTGCCAATAGGGCACCAGCTGCACTTGCTCAGCAGCGGGATCGCTTTGGCCGCCGCGATCGTGTCGTTGTTCGCTTTCGTCGTGGCCGATTTCCGTGAGCGCGCTCCGGCGCCGGTGCGTCGCGTTGGGCTGTTTATGTTGGCAGCGTTGATTGGGACTGCGGTATTGACCGGTGTCGCGATCGTCATCGACAGCGCTGATGTCGCCGGCGTGGTAGGGATCGCGCAGCGGGCCGAGCTGGCCGCGTTCGCCGGCTGGCTGATCTATGTTGCCCTCCGCACCGCTGGTACACGAATCGGAACCAGCTCATGAGCGACCGCCTCGATATCGAGGTCGGCGGATACCGGATGCAGATCCTCATCGACGGGAACACTGGTCCGGTCGTGGTGTTGTGCAGCGGCCTCGGGGGCCGCGGGCTGCACTGGAGTGACACGGTCGCGAACCTTGCGGATGACCATACTGTCGTGCGATTCGACCGGCCCGGCACACCGGTGACGCGCACACCGGCCTTGGATGGTCGTCGCACGGTCCAAGGCGAGGCCGGTCGGATCGCCGCCGTACTTGATGCAGTGCGGCGGCCGGATCAGGCAGTGGTGGTGGGGCATTCGGTCGGCGGCTTTTACGCCGAAGGATTTGCGCGCCTGTACCCTCAGCGAACCCGCGCGTTGCTGCTCCTCGATTCCAGCATTGCCTCCGATAACCCGCGGCGGTTCGCGTTGCCGCTACCGGCCAAGCTCGCCGCCGCCGATGCCGCCGCAACGCTGCTGAACAAGCTGCACCTGCAGACACCACTGGGGCGCGCCGGCCTAACGCTACTGCAGCGGCGACGTCCGGGCGGACTCGACGTACAGATGCGGTCTGAGATACGCAGCGCCGCAGCCGAACCCGGATTTACGGCCGCGCTGCTCAGTGAACATGTCGTCTACTACGAGCTCGCGGCCGAGCTGTGCACACTGCGGGCCATTTGCCCGCTACCGCCGGTGCGGCGCATGGTGGTCACAGCCCACACGGGTTGGCGCACCCGTCGCTGGCGCACCCACCAGATCCGGCTGGCCACAGCCCTCGGTGCAGAGCACATCACTATCGCTCCCGCGGGGCACCTCGTCATGATCGAACAGCCGCTTCGCACCGCCGAGCTCATCCGCACGATCGGACGCGTGGGCGCGCAGTCTCACGACGCCGCAGTCGAAGACGCGGGGGACTAAGTGTTCCGTGGTCGAGACGCGCGTCTAGCAGCTCGTCTATGTGCACGGTGCTGGGCGTGCAGCCGCTCATGTGGCGAGCTACGCGCCACGCGCGGGACACCAGTCGAAGGTCGGCGTCGATGGCCTCAATGTCACGCATGCGCGCGGAGCTTGCGTCCGCGCGTAGGTTGAGGCCCTTCACTACCAGGTGGAATGACCCGACGCCCAGGGTTCCGGCGCTACGCTAACGTCATCCCAACGCTGCTGTGTGATCAGCTCGGTCTGCCTACCGAGGACGTTGCCCGACCCGCAAAAAAATTTTCTTTGGGCTAGCCCAATTCCGTAACGATTTAAAGTAGTCGGATTTTTCGTAGAGACTTCGCTAACTCAAATATAAACGAATTAAAAACTAGATCTATCTGCCTTCGATTTCGAGCACATACACGCAGCTCACTGGGCATGCGCGAGGTCAGCGAGAGGTCACCCGAGGATCGCCGGGGATACTCTATGCGAAGTTGCTGGACGGCTCGCGGCCATTTGGATATCGTTCGTTCAAAGGCATCATCACATCGCACAAAGACTGGCAAAAACTGTGCCTGGCCTGCGATTATGTGTGGTGCGCCGTCAGGGTTTCGAACCCCGGACCCGCTGATTAAGAGTCAGCTGCTCTACCAACTGAGCTAACGGCGCGTGCGTCCTGCCGGACTGCGTTTGCGACAATAACAGCCATTCGTTCACCGGGCGAAATCCTCGCACGTTGAGATAAATCACTGGTCGCCGCGAACAGTCGTCTGAGCCTTAGAATACTCCCCAGTAACGAAGGATTTCGGGGCATGAGGGGGAGCAAAGCAGTGGCAGGTCGCGTGATGAGACCTCAACGGGTGTGCCGACTCTGGTTGGCCACCCTGATGGTCCCGCTTGCCGTTTTCGGCCTGGGAGCCTGCGGCAGCGGCGGCGGCAACCCGGCGCCGAAGGCCATCATGGACAAGGCCACGCCGTTCGAGGACCTGCTCGTTCCCAAGCTCACCACGTCGGTGACCGACGGCGCGGTCGGCGTCGCAGTGGACAGCCCCGTGACCGTCAACGTCGACAACGGCGTGCTGGCCTCCGTCGAGATGGTCAACGAGAACGGCGGGACCGTGGAGGGCCAGCTCAGCCACGACGGCGTGCACTGGTCGACCACCGAAAAGCTCGGCTATAACCGGCTCTACACACTGACCGCCAAAGCCCGCGGGTTGGGTGGATTGGCCACCCGTCAACTGACGTTCCAGACCCATTCGCCGCAGAACCTGACGATGCCGTACGCCATGCCGCACGACGGCGAGGTGGTGGGCGTCGGCGAACCGGTCGCGATCCAGTTCGACGAGAATATCGCCAACCGGGCGGCAGCCGAGAAGGCGATCGTGGTGACCACCGATCCACCCGTCGAGGGTGCGTTCTACTGGCTGAACAACCGCGAAGTGCGCTGGCGGCCAGAGCATTTCTGGAAATCAGGCACCAGTGTCAACGTTGCAGTCAACACCTACGGTGTCGACCTGGGTGACGGGGTCTTCGGTGAGGACAACGCGCGCACCCACTTCACCATCGGCGACGAAGTCATCGCGACCGCAGACGACAACACCAAGATGGTGACGGTGCGCGTCAACGGCGACGTGGTCAAATCCATGCCGACGTCGATGGGCAAGGACAGCACTCCCACCGCCAGCGGCACCTACATCCTCGGCGTTCGGTTCGCGCACATGATCATGGACTCGTCGACCTACGGCGTTCCGGTCAACTCGCCCAACGGATATCGCACCGAGGTGGATTTCGCCACCCAGATGTCCTACAGCGGTGTCTTCGTGCATTCGGCACCGTGGTCGGTGGGCGCGCAGGGCCACACCAATACCAGCCACGGCTGCCTGAATGTGAGTCCGAGCAACGCGCAATGGTTCTTCGAACACACCAAGCGCGGCGACATCGTCGAGGTGGTCAACACCATCGGCCCGCCGTTGTCGGGCACCGAAGGTCTGGGCGACTGGAACATTCCGTGGGATCAGTGGCACGCCGGTAACGCCAAGACGTAACCCGCTGGTCAGCTCGACGATACTTGTTGTTCCGCAACGAAATTCGCCACGCCGAGTGCTGATCCGGGCTGATGCGCCCGTCGCTCTTAGCCTCGAGGTGTGAGCGAAACTCGCAGGCGCAATGTCCGTGACCGACTCGCGCTGTTCGGCGGTCACGTCCTATGGCGAGTAGTCGGCGTCGCGGTCGGCGCAATCGGCTACGCCGCGGAAGCAGGATTTGAGCTGGAAATGCGCAGAGTTGCCGCCCGATCAGGGGCCGCTCAAATCTCCTGACGAGGCGCCCGACGCTGCTGCCTCAAGACAGGAACGTCACGGCGCGACGCCGTGGCATCCAGTCAGTGCGGGAAATTCGTACACGCATCGTTGGGGAGCAGCGGCTCAGGATGTGTTGACGTTGGAGGGAGCGCGGGAATACCCAGATCTTATCGGGCGGCATCGTTGAAACGATCGATCGCGTTTCCCAGTTGTTGCCTATTGGACTCGTTCTTCTTTTCGAATTCCAGTAGCTCAGGGCAGGGAGCACTGTTCGGGTCGTTGGCTGGCCGGGTGGGTGATATCCCAAACCGATAATGACGAATCGACTTGCTCGGCCGCATCGAAGCCCGCTTCTCTGAGCGGGCTTTACCTCATGAAGCTGGGAGAATTTACCGCGAGAGGAAGGGCCGGGGTAGCTTCCGGGGCTTAAGTTTCTTTACCTGAGAAGACCGCCGCACGAGGGAGCACGCCGCCGACCCTTCCTATCGTCCACTGTACACCGCAACCTGAGCTGCCGTCTGACGCAACGGAACCCCGCGGCGGCAGTAATTTACTTACCCGCGCTCCAGGTTCGGTTACCTCCGGGAATGGCACTGCGGCACACTTGGGCGCTGAGGTGCGCTAAGGGTGCAAGCGGTCTGAGAAATAAAAAGGTCAGAGGGCTAAAACGCCCTCTGACCTGTGGGGTGAGTGACGGGACTCGAACCCGCGACATTCAGGATCACAACCTGACGCTCTACCAACTGAACTACACCCACCATTGCCGCCCCGTGAGAAGCGGCGACGTCGATCTTAGCGGCTCGGGTCCCCGGCAGCCGAATCGATTTACCCGGCGTCGGGTGGCGACGCCCCAAGCCCGTCGGCCACCGCGGCAATCTCGCTGGTCGCAGGCCCTGGTGGCGCCACGAACGCGGTGCGGCGGTAGTACTGCAGTTCGCGGATGGATTCCTGAATGTCGGCCAGCGCCCGGTGCGCCAGGCCTTTGGCCGGCTGACCGTAGTAGATGCGTGGATACCAGCGACGACACAGCTCTTTGATGGAGCTCACATCGATCATCCGGTAATGCAGGAAGGAGTCCAGCGCGGGCATGTCGCGGGCGATGAAGCCGCGGTCGGTGGCGATCGAGTTGCCCGCCAGCGGTGCCGTTTTCGCTTGCTTGATGTGTTGGCGGATGTAGGCGAGCACCGCCGTCTCGGCGGCCGCCAGGTCCACCGTCGACGCGCGTACCTCCTCGATGAGGCCGGAGCTGCTGTGCATATCGGTGACCACATCGGCCATCGACGACAACGCGGCGTCGTCGGCGTGAATCACCACGTCGACGCCGTCGCCGAGAACGTTGAGCTCAGCATCAGTCACCAGGACGGCGATCTCGATCAACTTGTCCGAGCTCAGATCCAGCCCGGTCATCTCGCAGTCGATCCACACCAGTTGGTCACGCACAGCGTTCACAGTAGGCAAAGTTAGCTGGCGGGCCGCAGCCACCCCGGTTCAGCACGACAGCAAGTAAGGTCGTGCGTGATCGAGACCACGACTTTCAGGGGAGAGGCATGGCCTTATGAGCACTGAATCGACCGACACCCCCGCAAAGCAGATCGCAAAGGGCTACGCCGTCCAAGGCGAGGCCTTGGAGTTGGGCACGGTGGTAGTCGACGACAAAGCCGACCCGACCGCGCAAATCCGCATTCCGCTGGCCACCGTCAACCGACACGGCCTGGTAGCCGGCGCGACCGGCACCGGCAAGACCAAGACGCTGCAGGTGATCGCCGAACAGCTTTCGGCGGCGGGTGTGCCGGTACTGATGGCCGACGTCAAGGGCGACCTGTCCGGCTTGTCGAAGCCCGGTGAGAGCAGTGACAGGGTCACCGCACGCGCGAAGGAAACCGGGGACAACTGGCAGCCGAGCGGCTTTCCGGTGGAGTTCCTGTCGCTGGGAACGAAGGGAATCGGTGTCCCGGTCCGGGCCACGATCGCCAGTTTCGGTCCGATCCTGCTGTCAAAGGTATTGGGGCTCAACGCTACTCAAGAATCAACGCTCGGCCTGATCTTCCACTACGCCGAGCAGAACAACTACGAGCTGCTAGATCTGAAAGACCTGCGCGCGGTGATTGCCAAGCTCACCAGCGACGAGGGCAAGGCCGATTTGAAGTCGTTGGGCGGTGTTTCCGCGCAAACGGCCGGCGTCATCCTGCGTGCTCTGGTCAACCTGGAAGCCGAAGGTGCCGACACCTTTTTCGGTGAGCCGGAATTAAAGCCCAAAGACCTGCTGCGTTTTGACGACAAGGGCCGCGGCGTCATCTCGCTGCTGGAACTCGGCGCTCAAGCCGCACGACCGGTGCTGTTCTCCACCTTCTTGATGTGGGTGCTGTCCGACCTCTTCCGGACTCTGCCTGAGATCGGTGACGTCGACAAACCCAAGCTGGTGTTCTTCTTCGATGAGGCCCACCTGCTGTTCAGCGAAGCGTCCAAGGCGTTCCTGGAACAGGTCGAGCAGACGGTCAAGCTGATTCGTTCTCGGGGCGTCGGCGTGTTCTTCTGCACCCAGTTGCCCACCGACATTCCCAACGACGTGCTGTCGCAACTCGGGGCGCGCGTTCAGCACGCCCTGCGCGCCTTCACGCCCGACGACCAGAAAGCTCTGACCCGAACCGTCCGGACCTACCCGAAAACCGATGTCTACGATCTTGCTTCGGCGCTGACGTCGCTCGGCATCGGTGAGGCGGTCATCACCGTGTTGTCGGAGCGGGGCGCGCCGACACCGGTCGCGTGGACCCGACTGCGGTCGCCGCGCTCACTGATGGCCGCGATCGGCGACGATGCGATCAGTGCGGCGGCCAAATCCAGCCAACTGCAACAGAAATACGGCAAGACGGTCGACCGCGAATCCGCTTACGAGAAAATCGAAGCCGAAAAAGCCAAGGCCCAAGCCAATCAGCCGGCTCAGGCGGGATCGAAGTCGGCGCCCGAAGCCGCGAAGAAGCCAGGCTGGTTCATTCGTCTCGTGAACAGTAAGGGCTTCCTGACTTTCATCAGAGCGTTTGCGCCCCAGCTCGCTCGCAGCATCGTCAACTCGTACAACCGACGCCGGTAGATCAGCTGCCCATCTTCTTGTAGAAGCTTCCGACGATCGGCGCGACAATCGCGCGCGGCGCGTATTGACTCGCGACCGACATCGCCTTGGACGTCAGGCCGGGCACGACACGCATCTTGTTGCGCGCCAACGCGTCCAACGACTTCTTCGCCGTGTACTCGGTGGAGATCCACAAGAAGTCCGGGACCAGCTTCTCCACGATCGAGGCTTCGGCATCATCCGGCAGATCGGTGCGGACCGGGCCGGGCGCCAACACCGTGACGTGCACACCTGTCTTGCGTAGTTCGCCGCGCAACGACTCACTGAAGGTGTTCGCGAATGCCTTCGTCGCGGCATAGGTCGCGTTGTAAGGAATCGGTGAATTGCCCGCTGCCGAACCGGAAATCAAGATCCCGCCGGCCTTGCGCTCGATCATCCCCGGCAGCACGGCCAGCACCAGGTCGTGTACCGCGACCGCGTTCAGCTGTACCTGGGCCCGTTCCGTCGACGCGTCCAGCGTCGACACCGAACCGAAAGTCGCCGTACCGGCATTGGCGCACAGGATCGAGATGTTCCGGGTGGCCAACTCGTCGACCAGCTTCGCGCGTTCGGTGGTATCGGCCAGATCGGCCGGACGCACCTCGACCGCGACGCCGTACTTCTCGGTGAGGCTGTCGGCCAGATTGTTGAGCAGGTCTTCACGGCGCGCGGTGATGATCAAGCCATGGCCGCGCGCGGCCAACTCGGTGGCCAGTGCTTCGCCGATGTTCTGTGAAGCTCCGGTAACAACGGCGCGGGCGTCGGGACTTGGGGCGGGTACCGGCATGGGTTAATGGTAGACAGACCAACGATGGCTGAATTCACCCACGACGTTCCGGATGGAGCCAAGCGGTCTCAGGTGCTGGCATGGGCGGTGTGGGACACCGGTTCGGCCGGGGTGAGCGCCGTCGTGGTGACATTCGTGTTCTCGGTGTATCTGACCGGCACCGTCGGCAAGGGCTTGCCCGGCGGTGCGACGCCGGCGAGTTGGCTGGGTCGCGCGCTGGCGATCGCCGGGTTGACCATCGCCGTGCTGGCGCCGGTGATCGGCGTGTGGGTCGAGGACCCGCGGCGGCGTCGCTTCACCCTGACCGTGCTGACCGGCCTGGTGGTGGGATTGGTCAGCACCATGAGCCTGATTCGCGAGCGCCCCGAATACCTGTGGCCGGGTTTGGCGTTGCTGGCCCTGGGCGCGGCGTGCGGCGACTTGGCCAGCGTCCCGTACAACGCGATGCTGCGCCAGCTCACGACCCCGCAGAACTCAGGCCGGATCTCCGGCTTCGGCTTGGCCGCGGCATTCGTCGGCAGCGTCGGCTTGCTGCTGCTCGTCTATTTCGGCTGCATCGACGGCAAAGGCCCCACCCGCGGATTCCTGCAACTACCGGTCGGCGACGGTATGAACGTCCGCATCGCGATGCTGCTGGCCGCCGGGTGGTTCGCGGTGCTGGCGACGCCACTGCTGCTGACCGCGCACAACCTGCCGTCGCCAGCGGCGGCCGTCAGTTCCGCCCGCGGCGTGCTGGGCGGCTACCGCAGGCTCTGGCAGGACCTGGTCGGCGAATGGCACCGCGACCGCAACCTGGTCTACTACCTGATGGCCGCGGCGGTTTTTCGAGACGGTCTGGCAGGCGTATTCACGTTCGGCGGCGTGCTCGGCGTCAACGCATACGGGATCTCGCCGGCCGACGTCCTGATCTTCGGGGTGGCCGCGAGCGTCGTGGCGGCGCTGGGCGCCGTGGGCGGCGGATTCCTGGACGACCGGATCGGGTCCAAACCGGTGATCATCGGGTCGTTGGCCAGCATCATCGCGGCCGGTCTGGCCATGATGGCCTTGTCGGGCCCCCGAGCGTTCTGGATCACCGGCCTGCTGCTGTGCTTGTTCATCGGGCCGGCGCAGGCCTCGGCGCGGACCTTGTTGCTGCGGATGTCCAGCGCCGGAAAAGAAGGTGTGGCGTTCGGCCTCTACACGATGACCGGGCGCGCGGTGTCGTTCGTGGCACCGTGGCTGTTCTCGGTCTTCGTCGACGTGTTCGGGGCCGTGCGCGCCGGTATGGGCGGGCTGTGTCTGGTCATGGCCGGTGGGCTGATCGGCTTGCTGATGGTGCGCGCGCCGCACCGGATGCCCGTGGCCGACGTCGGCTGAGCCGTCTAGCCCGACCCGTTGCACACCGTCAGGCCGACGCCGGTGCGCTCGTTGATCTGCACGCCGTCCACGGTCACCGAACAGGTCACGTCGTGACCGATATTCACAATCGTCACCGTGGGTGACGTGCTCTCACTCGTCGCCATGCTGACTTGCTTGCTCCACGGCAATGGGACGTTGAATTCGGTCTGCATCATCCCGTCGGTGTCCACGTAGGTGATGCTGATGGCGCGACCTTCGCCAGTGACGTTGTAGAACACGGCCTGCATCGCCCCGGCATTGGCGGGCGGACTGGACTCGGCGGTGCTCGGCTGGGAGGTACTGGCCGACGGTGGAGGTGACGCCGACGTGCTCGACGCCGGGTTCTGCGAGCTCGGCATCGACGGTAACGCCGGCACCGCCGTTTGCTTCCTGGCGGTGCCGTTGGCGATCACCAGGGCGACGACCAGCGCGGCGACCAGCAGTACGGCGGCAGCAGCGACGATCCACAGCCAACGCGGTGCCTTCGGCCGATTCGGAGGCGGCTCCTCGGTTGGCTGATCGGGTGGGGGCTGCCCTTGAAGCCAGTACTGCGGCAGCTTGTCGGTCGGGTTGGCCGCGTCCGGGTCGGCGGACGAGCCGGGGTGACGCGGCGGCGGGTAGTACGGCTGGCCGCTGTAGGCGGGGTCGGTGTACTGCGGGTACGGCTGACGTATGCGTTCGGTTTGGTCGGTCCACTCTTGGGACGAACGGGTGTGCTCGGGATGACGTCGATCGCTCATGCCCACCTCATGGCTGCAGGGTACCTGCAGCGTTAGGGTCGCCGCCGATACATTGGATGACCAGTATTAATTCGAACGGCCGGTTAACGGGTGGTGGTCAATGCGGCGACGGTCATCGCCCGCATCACCGCGCGCGAGCGCCCGGCTCGTGCCGCCTTGCCGTCGGCAGGCTTCAGGCTGTGCGGGGTGGAGTTGAGCAGGCCGAACACGGCGTGCGCCATCAGCCGTGCGTCGGTTTCGGCGAGTCCCGGGTCGAGTTCGCGCAGCACTCCTACCCATACCTCGACGTATTGACGCTGGGCTTGTCGTACCTGGCGTTCGGCGGCTACCGGCAGATAGGCGAGATCGCGATCTTGAATCCGGATGAGGTCCGGCTCGCCCAGGGCGAAGTCGAGATGGAAGTCGATCAAGCCGTCCAGTACCGCGGCGGCGTCGCTTTCCCGCGAACGGACTTCTCGTGCCCCGGCGAGCAGGCGGGTGCTGATGCCCACCAACAGCTCGACCAGTAGCGACTCTTTATTGGAGAAGTGGCGGTAGATCGCCGGGCCGCTGACGCCCGCTGCGGCGCCGATGTCTTCCAGTCGCACCGCCAGGAAACCGCGTTCGGCGAACAGCCGCTCAGCGGCGGCCAACAGTTGCAGGCGCCGGTCCGATTTGCGTCGGCTGCGGTGATTCGGTGCCTGGTCGACCGGAGCAGAGGCTGCCATACGCCCTCCCTGGACACTTCGGTTAATCCCCACTAACATAACACGAGTTAGTGACCATTAACCGAAATTTGGCGTGCACCGATGACCTCAGCAGCGGAGAACCGCGACGCGCACACCCGGCTTGTGACGCAACTGCGCGACAAGCTGGCGACCGCCGCCCGCGGTGGCTCGGAACGCTCCCGCGCCCGTCATGTGGACCGCGGCAAGCTCTTGCCCCGCGACCGCGTCGACGGTCTGCTCGATCCCGGTAGCCCACTGCTTGAAATCGCTCCGTTGGCCGCCGATGGCATGTACGACGACGAATGCCCCGGGGCCGGCATCATCACCGGCATCGGCCGGGTGTCTGGCCGCGAATGCGTGATCGTGGCCAACGATGCGACTGTCAAAGGCGGTACGTACTACCCGATTACGGTCAAAAAGCATCTACGCGCTCAAGAGATCGCCGAGCAGAACCACCTGCCCTGTATCTATTTGGTCGACTCCGGCGGCGCGTTCCTGCCGCGACAGGACGAGGTGTTCCCCGACCGCGATCACTTCGGCCGGATCTTCTACAACCAGGCGACGCTGAGCTCCAAGGGCATCCCGCAGATCGCGGCCGTGCTGGGATCGTGCACGGCCGGCGGCGCGTACGTCCCGGCGATGAGCGACGAGGCGGTGATCGTTCGCAACCAGGGCACCATCTTCCTCGGCGGCCCACCACTGGTGAAGGCCGCCACCGGGGAAGTCGTTTCCGCGGAGGATCTCGGCGGCGGAGACCTGCACTCCAAGATCTCCGGTGTCACCGACCATCTCGCGCACGACGACCGCGACGCGCTCCGCATCGTCCGGCGCATCGTGTCGACACTGGGTCCGCGCGAATCGCGCATCTGGGATGTGGCGCCCGCGGTGGACCCGATTGCCGACCAGGCCGAGCTCTACGACGTGGTTCCCGTCGACCCGCGGATTCCCTACGATGTGCACAACGTCATCACCCGCCTTGTCGACGGAGGCGAATTCGCCGAGTTCAAAGCAGAATACGGCAGCACGCTGGTCACTGGCTTCGCCCGCATCCACGGTCACCCGGTCGGCATCGTCGCCAACAACGGCGTGTTGTTCTCCGAATCAGCCCTCAAGGGCGCGCATTTCATCGAATTGTGCGACAAGCGGATGGTGCCCCTGCTGTTCCTGCAGAACATCGCCGGGTTCATGGTCGGTCGCGACTACGAGGCCGGCGGCATCGCCAAAAACGGCGCCAAGATGGTGACCGCGGTGGCATGTGCACGGGTACCCAAGCTGACGGTGGTCATCGGCGGCTCCTACGGGGCGGGCAACTACTCGATGTGCGGGCGGGCGTATTCGCCGCGCTTCCTGTGGATGTGGCCGAACGCCCGGATTTCGGTCATGGGTGGCGAGCAGGCCGCCTCGGTGCTGGCCACGGTGCGGGGGGAGATGACCGCCGAAGAGGAAGAAGCGCTGAAAGCTCCGATCCGTGCCCAGTACGAGCACCAGGGCAATCCGTATTATTCGACCGCCCGACTCTGGGACGACGGCGTCATCGATCCGGCCGATACCAGAACCGTTGTTGGTCTGGCGCTTTCGGTAGTTTCCCATGCGCCGGTCGAGCCGGTCTCCTACGGCGTCTTCCGGATGTGAGTGTGATGAGTTTCGATACCGTTCTGGTCGCCAACCGGGGTGAGATCGCTGTCCGGGTGATCCGCACGCTCAAGGCCTTGGGCATCCGGTCGGTCGCGGTGTACAGCGACGCGGACGCCCACGCGCGCCACGTCGCCGCGGCGGACTTCGCCGTTGCGATCGGGCCGGCACCCGCGCGAGACAGCTACCTCAACATCCCGGTCGTCGTCGACGCGGCAATCCGCAGCGGCGCGCAGGCCGTGCATCCCGGTTACGGATTTCTCTCGGAGAACGCTGATTTCGCGAGCGCTTTGGCGTCGGCGGGAGTGACGTTCATCGGGCCGCCGGTGACGGCTATCCAGACCATGGGCGACAAGATCGCCGCGAAGGGGACCGTATCGGCATTCGGTGTGCCCGTGGTGCCCGGCATAGCCAGGCCCGGGCTGACCGACGACGAGCTTGGTCGCCGCCGCCGACGACATCGGTTACCCGGTCTTGGTCAAGCCGTCTGCCGGTGGTGGCGGCAAAGGCATGCGCATGGTCGAGCGGCCCGCCGACCTGCCGGCCGCGCTGGTCAGCGCCCGTCGCGAATCGGCTGCGGCGTTCGGTGACGATACGCTGTTCCTGGAGCGATTCGTGTTGCGGCCCAGGCATATCGAAGTTCAGGTGATGGCCGACACCTACGGCAACGTGGTGCATTTCGGCGAACGGGAATGCAGCCTGCAGCGCCGGCACCAGAAGGTCATCGAAGAGGCGCCGTCACCGCTGCTGGATCCTGAAACGCGCGCCCGGATCGGCGCCGCAGCGTGCGATACCGCCCGGAGCGTGGACTACACCGGCGCGGGCACAGTGGAGTTCATCGTCTCGGCCGACCGGCCCGAGGAGTTCTTCTTCATGGAGATGAACACGCGGCTACAGGTCGAGCATCCGGTCACCGAACTGGTGACCGGATGCGACTTGGTCGAGTGGCAGGTCCGGGTCGCGGCGGGGGAGAAGCTGACCTTGAGTCAGGCTGATATCACGTTGCAGGGCAACGCGATTGAAGCGCGGGTCTACGCCGAGGATCCGGCGAATGGCTTCCTGCCCACCGGTGGCGATGTGCTCGCCCTGGTCGAACCCGACGGGGACGGTGTGCGCGTGGATTCGGGCCTGTCCGCGGGAATGGTCGTCGGCAGCGATTACGACCCGATGCTGGCAAAGGTCATTGCGCACGCCGCGGATCGACCGGCCGCGTTGCAAACCCTCGATCGGGCCTTGGCCGACACGGCGGTGCTCGGCGTCGTGACCAACATCGACTTCGCCCGTTTCCTGCTGGCCGACTCCGACGTAGTCGCCGGCCGACTCGACACCGGGCTGTTGGACCGTCGCGCAGGCGATTTCGTCGCGCCGTCGCCCTCCGACGAGCAATTCGTCGCGGCCGCGGCCTACCTGTGGCTGCGGCGCTTCCCCGCGCCGGGGGCCGACCTGTGGGAGGTGCCTTCCGGGTGGCGGGTTGGCCGCCACGCGCCGGTCAGCGTCCGGTTGCGGGCCGGCGAACGCACCGACCACGTGCACATCACCGGCTCGGCGGGCGCTGCCGAAGTTCGCGTCGAGGACGGCGAATCACGGCTGCTGCAAGCAGGTTTGGCAGGCGACCGACTGACCGTGACCCTGGACGGACTGCGCCGCGAATACACCATCGCGTCTGCGGACAGCATGGTGTGGATTACCGGCGACGGGGCGACCGCGGTACTCGAGGAGGTGCGCGAAGCCTCGGTCCGCGCAGACGAAGAGCACAGCGGCGACGCGGAATTGACCAGCCCGATGCCAGGGGCGATCGTCGCGCTCAGTGTCGACGACGGCGCGGACGTGCAGGCCGGGACGGTCGTCGTCACCGTCGAGGCGATGAAGATGGAACACGCGCTCACCGCACCTGTCGACGGCGTGGTCGAACTTCTTGTCGGCGTTGGCGATCAGGTCAAAGTGGGCCAGACACTGGCCCGTATTACTAGCAGAAATTAGAGGAAAGTGCTCATGACTAATTTCCTGTCCACGGCTTCGCTCCCGGACGAGTACCAGCAGCTGGCCAAGACCGTGCGTGACTTCGCCCAGAGCGTCGTCGCGCCGGTGGCTGCCCAACACGACGCCGAGCACTCCTTCCCGTACGAAGTGGTTGCGGGCATGGCCGAGATGGGCCTGTTCGGCTTGCCGTTCCCCGAAGAGTGGGGCGGCATGGGCGGCGACTACTTCGCGCTGTGTCTGGCGTTGGAGGAGCTCGGCAAGGTCGACCAGAGCGTCGCGATCACGCTGGAGGCCGGCGTGTCACTGGGCGCCATGCCCGTCTACCGGTTCGGCACCGAAGCGCAGAAGCAGGAATGGCTGCCGGAGTTGGCCAGTGGCCGTTCTCTGGGTGCCTTCGGCTTGACCGAACCCGGTGGCGGGACCGACGCCGGCGCGACGAAGACCACCGCGCAGCTCGACGACGGGCAGTGGGTGATCAACGGCTCCAAGCAGTTCATCACCAACTCCGGCACCCACATCACCAAGCTGGTGACCGTGACCGCGGTGACCGGCGAGCGCGATGGCAGGAAAGAGATCTCGTCGATCTTGGTGCCGGTTCCGACATCGGGATTCACCGTCGAGCCCGCCTACGACAAGGTCGGCTGGAACGCCTCGGACACCCACCCGCTGAGCTTCGACGACGCGCGGGTGCCGGAGGAGAACCTGCTCGGCGAACGCGGCCGCGGCTACGCGAACTTCCTGCGCATTCTCGACGAGGGCCGCATCGCGATCGCCGCGCTGTCCACCGGGGCGGCGCAGGGCTGCGTCGACGAAAGCGTCAAGTACGCGCGCGAGCGCGAGGCGTTCGGCCAGGCCATCGGCCGCTACCAGTCGATTGCGTTCACCATCGCGCGGATGGAGGCTCGTGCCCACACCGCGCGCACCGCCTACTACGACGCCGCGGCGCTGATGCTGGCCGGGAAGCCGTTCAAGAAACAGGCGGCGATCGCCAAGCTCGTTGCCAGCGAGGCGGCCATGGACAACGCCCGAGACGCCACCCAGATTCACGGCGGGTATGGCTTTATGAATGAATTCACTGTGGCCCGGCATTACCGGGACAGCAAGATTCTCGAGATCGGCGAGGGGACGACCGAAGTGCAGCTGATGTTGATCGCCCGCGAGGTCGGCCTGTGAAGTCGAGTGAGGGGAACGAACGTCTGTGAGTGGAGGGAACGGCACGAACGGTGAGCAGCCGGTCAAGACGGTAGTCCAGCGCGGATTGTGGTTCGAAGAATTCGAGATCGGCGTGCGGTATCTGCATCGTCCTGGACGGACCGTCACCGAGGCCGACAACGTGTTGTTCACGACGTTGACGATGAACACCCAAGCGCTGCACCTCGATGCCGCGTTCTCTGACGGGCTGCCACCGTTCAATCAGCGGTTGGTGAATTCGATGTTCACCCTGTCGACGCTGGTCGGTCTGTCCGTCGCACAGTTGACTCAGGGCACCATCGTCGGCAATCTCGGATTCTCCGAGATCGCCTTCCCCAAGCCGCTTTTCCACGGCGACACGCTGTACGCCGAGACCGTCATCCTGGAGAAGCGCGTCTCCAAGAGCCGGCCCGGGGAGGGCATCGTCACGTTCGCGCACACCGGCCGAAACCAGCACGACGATGTGGTCGCCACCGCGAACCGCAAGACTCTGGTGCGCATGCAACCCGCGGAGGCCGCGGGACGGGCGGGCCTGATGGGTCTGCAGAACCCCGGACCGGCATGGCTGTTCTGCCCGGCCGACCGTCCTGAGCGCTACCAAAAAGCCGCGGCCGCAGCCGATGTCGTGATCCTCGACCTCGAGGACGGTTGCGCGGCCGCCGACCGGCCCGCCGCGCGGCAGGCACTGGTCGACGTGCAACTCGACCCGGCGCGCACCGTGGTGCGCGTCAACCAGTTCGGCAGCGCCGACCAGGAACTCGACCTGCAGGCACTGAAGCAGACTTCCTACGACACCGTGATGCTGCCGAAATGCGAAGCGGTCGAACACATCAGCGCTCTCGCGCCGCTGGACGTGATCGTGCTTGTCGAATCACCGAAGGGCGCTCTGATCGTCACCGACACCGTCCAGGTGGACAACGCCGTCGCGGTGATGTGGGGCGCCGAGGATCTGTTCGCGGTGCTCGGCGGGACTGCCAATCGCTACCCTGACGGGACATACCGCGAGGTGGCTCGACATGTCCGTTCGCAGTCGCTGCTGGCGGCCAAAGCCTACGGTCGGCTCGCACTGGACTCGGTCTACCTCGACATCAAGGATCTGGACGGGCTGCGCGCCGAGGTCGACGACGCCGTAGCGGTGGGCTTCGACGCGAAAGTCGCCATTCACCCCAGCCAGCTGCCGGTGATCCGAGCCGGATATGCGCCGTCGCCCGAGCAGGTTCAGTGGGCGCGACACGTTCTCGCCGCATCCGTTGATGAGCGCGGTGTCTTCGCATTCGAGGGCATAATGGTGGATGCGCCTGTTCTACGGCGAGCCGAGCGAATCGTGCATCTGGCAGGAGATGCCGGCTCGTAGCAGACGCCGGAATTTGATTGGGCCCGTGTTCTTACCGGAAGGACGACATCCACTGACGTTGTAGCCGCTCGATCAGAGGAGGCGGTATGGCTGAGGCATCTCACGTGCCGATGACTGTCGACCTTGAGCCGGTGCAACTTGTCGACCCGGATGGCGCGCCGACGGCCGAATCCCGATACAGCCGTGACCTTCCTGCGGAGACACTGTGCTGGCTCTACGAGATGATGATGGTCACCCGCGACGTCGACACCGAATTCGTCAACCTGCAGCGCCAGGGTGAGTTGGCATTGTTCGCATCGTGCTGTGGCCAAGAGGCGGCACAGGTCGGCGCCGCGGCGTGCCTGCGCAAGACGGACTGGCTGTTTCCGCAATACCGTGAATTGGGCGTTTACCTCGTGCGCGGCATCACTGCAGGCCACGTCGGTGCCGCGTGGCGTGGAACCTGGCATGGCGGAATGGATTTCACGCAGAAGTGCTGCGCTCCGATATCGATTCCGATCGGCACCCAGACGTTGCACGCGGTCGGCGCGGCGATGGCTGCCCAACGGCTCGGCGAAGACTCCGTCACGGTGGCCTTCCTCGGCGACGGCGCCACCAGTGAAGGGGACGTCCACGAGGCACTGAACTTCGCGGCCGTGTTCAGCGCACCGTGTGTGTTCTACGTGCAGAACAACCAGTGGGCGATATCGGTCCCACTGCAAAGCCAGACCGTAGCCCCGTCGATCGCGCACAAGGCGATCGGTTACGGCATGCCGGGTGTGCGGGTGGACGGTAACGACGTGCTGGCGTGTTACGCGGTGATGGCCGAAGCCGCCGCACGCGCCCGGCGCGGCGACGGGCCGACGCTGATCGAGGCGATCACGTATCGGCTGGGCCCGCACACCACGTCCGACGACCCCAGTCGATACCGCAGCCAGGACGAGCTCGACTGGTGGCAAACGCTGGACCCAATTCCGCGGTACCGGAAGTATTTACAGACGACTGGACTTTGGACGCAGCGGCTGGAAGACCGAGTCGCCGCGCGGTGCACAAGGATGCGCGGCGATCTGCGCGACGCCGTCTTCGCGGCGCCTGACATCGACATCGACGAAGTCTTCACCACGGTCTACGCGGAGATGACACCCGGACTCGAGGCGCAACGCCGACAGTTGCACGCTGAGATCCTGCGGGAGGCATGATGACTCAGATCGCCGAACCGCCGACGTTCCGGGCCGACGAGCTGCCGGAGAAGACGCCGGCCGCACCGCTCACCGCGTCGCCGCTGACCATGGTGCAGGCCCTCAACCGCGCATTGCACGACGCGATGGCGACCGACGAGCGGGTGCTGGTCTTCGGCGAAGACGTTGCGACGCTAGGCGGAGTCTTCCGCGTCACCGAAGGTCTCACCGCGACGTTCGGGTCGCAGCGTTGCTTCGACACCCCGCTGGCCGAATCCGCGGTGATCGGCATCGCAGTGGGCTTGGCGCTGCGTGGGTTCGTCCCGGTGCCGGAGATCCAGTTCGACGGATTCGCTTATCCCGCATTCGATCAGGTGGTCAGCCACCTGGCGAAGTACCGGACTCGCACTCGGGCCAGGTCAACATGCCGGTGACGGTCCGGATCCCGTCGTTCGGCGGTATCGGCGCGGTCGAGCACCACTCGGAATCCACCGAGTCGTACTGGGCGCACACCGCGGGCCTGAAAGTCGTCGTTCCGTCGACACCGTCGGATGCCTATTGGCTACTGCGCCACTCGATCGCCTGTCCGGATCCGGTGATGTTCTTGGAACCCAAGCGGCGCTACTGGGGTCGCGACGTTGTCGACACGACTGTGCCCGGCCCTCCGATCGGGCAGGCGGCGGTGCGCCGCGCCGGGACCGATGTCACCGTGCTGACCTACGGCGGTCTGGTCGGCACCGCGCTGTCGACCGCGGAAATAGCTGCACAGCAACATGGTTGGAGCCTCGAAGTCATCGACCTGCGGTCGCTGGTCCCCTGGATTTCGACACGGTGGCCGCGTCGATCCGGCGCACCGGGCGGTGCGTGGTGCTGCATGAGGGACCGCGAAGCCTGGGGTACGGGGCGGGGCTGGCGGCCCGCATCCAGGAAGAGATGTTCTACGAACTCGAGGCACCGGTGTTGCGGGCCTGCGGATTCGACACCCCGTACCCGCCGGCACGCCTGGAGAAGCTGTGGCTGCCCGGCCCGGATCGGCTGCTGGACTGCGTCGAACGCGCGCTGGAGGCACCGTGAATCCGCCCGACGACGACCGCGTCAAAGTGTTCCTCGTCCCAGATCTCGGCGAGGGACTCGAAGAGGTGACGCTGACCCGCTGGCACGTCGCTGTCGGCGATGATGTCGAACTCAACCAAACGCTGTGCTCGGTGGAGACGGCTAAGGCCGCAGGTCGAGATCCCCAGCCCGCATGCCGGTCGGATCGTCGAGATACGCGGGGCCGAAGGGGATGTGCTGGCAGTCGGTTCGTTGCTGGCACGCATCGACACCACGCCCGCTGCGCCGGACACCAACGGCGAGTCACCCATTCGCAGGCCGGTATTGGTCGGGTATGGAGCCGACGACGCGCTGGATAGCAGCCGCAGACGTCCCAAAGCCAAACCCGGCGTACGGAAGTTGGCGGCCGATCTCCTGGTGAATCTCAGCGATGTGCCGCCGGGTGCAGACGGCCTGGTCGGCCGGGACGCGGTGCTGGCCGCCGCAGGAGTCGGCGCAGAACGGCCCGGGGTGTCCTACGACGTCCTACCGGTTCGCGGCGTGCACTCCCAAATGGCTGAGCGAATGACGCAGTCGCGCAAGATCATTCCCGACGCACATGCCAGCGTGCAGGTCGACTGCACGGCGCTGCTGCGACTTCACGATGAGGTCTTTTCGCCGTTCGTGCTTACCCTTCGGATGCTCGTCATCGCGTTGGGGCACAACAAGATCCTGAACTCCACCTGGGTGGACGGCCGGGACGGTCCGCAGGTGCACTCGCATCACGCGATCAATCTGGGCTTCGCCGTCGCCGCGCCGCGCGGGCTACTGGTCCCGGTGGTGGCCAATGCGCAGGACAAGACCACACGCGAGCTCGCCGACTGCGTTGCGCGAATGACCAGGGAAGCCCGGGCCGGCACCCTCAAACCCACCGAGCTCACCGGTTCGACCTTCACCGTGTCGAACTTCGGCGCGCTCGGTCTCGACGACGGCGTCCCGGTGATCAACTATCCCGAGGCCGCCATCCTCGGCATGGGATCGCTGAAACCCCGGCCGGTGGTGCTCGACGACGCGATCGTGATCCGCCCGCAGATGAGTCTTACTTGTGCCTTCGATCACCGAATCGCTGACGGGGCCAACGTCGCTCAGTTCCTCGGCCAGCTGCGCGGGCTGATCGAATTGCCGGAGACCGCGCTGCTTGATCTGTAGTTACTTGCGTTTGGCGGCAGCCAGCCGGGCGGCGAACTCCGGCGACTGGATCGAGGTGGCCTGCGGCCCGAGTTCGGTGTCCTTGGCCAGCTCGTGCAGGTCGTCGTCGAGCGACCCCGGGCTGGCCGTGGCGCGCATGGTGGCCTTGGTCGCCAGGACAACCTCGCGCGGCGCTGCCGCCGGTCCGGCCGCCAATTCCAACGCCGCGGCAACCGGGTCATCGGCCACGCTGAGCGCCAAGCCATGCCGTACAGCGGATTCCGCGTCGAACCGCATGCCGAACAGCAGGGCCGCGCGCGCCACCTGCGGTCCGACTCCGCGCTGCAGCATCCAGGTCGCCCCGCCGCCCGGGTGGATGCCCAACTTCTGAAAACGGGCGTCGAACAACGCATTTGGCCCGGCGATGCGAACATCGGCGGCCAGCGCCAAGTTCAGCCCTGCACCGACGGCAGCACCGTTGACCGCAGCGATCGTGGGCAGCGCGCATTTGCCGACGGCCATGAAGCCGTCGTATAGCCGCTGCAGGCCCTCTTCGGCCGCACTGCCCAGCGCCGACAGGTCGGCACCGGCGCAGAACGCCTTACCCGCACCGGTGACGACCACGGCGTGCACATCCGGGTCGGCTTCGGCCCGCTCCACGGCGGCGCGCAGCTGCGTCGACATCTCGCCGGTGACCGCGTTGCGTCGTTCGGGGTCGTTGACCGTAATCAGCGCGACGTGATCGGTGACGCTGAATAGGACCAGGTCGGGCATCAGGCACCTCCGCGACTTCGCCGGGCGCGGCTCATAGCGCCACATCTGGGGACATTCGCCACAGGTATCGCATCGGTCACACTGGTATCCAACATCATGTGCCCCCGGCAGGACTCGAACCTGCGACCACAAGATTAGAAGTCATGTGCTCTATCCAGCTGAGCTACGGGGGCCGACGACTATTAAGCCCAGGTCAGTGTAGCCAACCGGAAAAACGGGCATCTACCCTCGCGCAACGCCGTCCGAAATGTCGTGCGGGATTAGTGATTCGGCTAGTGTGAGGCCCGCCACACACATACGCCGGCCGATGGCTTGGCGTGTGCTCGACGACGAGGGGTTGGCAGGGCATGACCGTAGCCATAGATGTCAGGGCGCGATACTCGCAGGCGCGCGCGGAAGTGCTGCGCCAGGGATTGCAGCTCGCGGCCGCGCCGATCGGCGCATATCGCACGGGTTCGTTGCTGCTGCGCGGCTCGCCGACGGTCGCCGGCTTCCTCGCCGGTTGGCTGTCTGCTGAACTTCGTCCGCACGTGGTGACCGGGCACGCGCTGTCCAATGTGACGCCGCTGTCGATCGGCCGGGTCGCGACGAGTTGGGCGGCCCAGCGTGCCGATCGCATTCTCACTGCCGCACTGCAGGACTCCTTGGGCACGCAGTACCTCGATGCGGTGTGCCATCCGATCAGCGACCGGCCCGAACGCCGGGGCGGAGTGCTGCACGCAGCCGGCGGCCACCGTCGTTATGCGGCGCACACATCGAACATCGCGTATGGCCCGGACACCCGCGACAACCTGCTGGACATCTGGCGCCATCGAGACATCAAGGCGGGTGACCGCGCGCCGGTGCTGCTGCAGATCCCCGGCGGTGCGTGGACCGTCAACGGCAGGCGTCCGCAGGGCTATCCGCTGATGGGCCGCATGGCTGAACTCGGCTGGGTCTGTGTCTCGATCGACTACAGCAAGAGTCCTCGCAAGGCGTGGCCGTCACACATCGTCGACGTCAAGCGCGCGCTGGCCTGGGTTCGCGACAATATCGCCGAATACGGCGGCGATCCCGACTTCATCGCGGTCACGGGCGGCTCAGCCGGGGGCCATCTGGCCTCGCTTCTCGCGCTCACCGCAAACGACCCGCGCCTGCAGCCCGGCTTCGAGGACGCGGACACCACTGTTCAAGCCGCAGCGCCCTATTACGGTGTCTACGACCTGACCGACGCCGAGAAAATGCACGAGATGATGATGCCGTTCATCGAGCTTTTCGTCATGAAAGAGCGGTACGCCGAGAAGCCCGAACTGTTCGAACTGGCGTCGCCGATTTCGCATGTCCACCGCGACGCGCCGCCATTTCTCGTCTTGCACGGCGAGAGCGATTCGGTGATCCCGAACGTGCAGGCGCGGGCATTCTGCGCCGCGCTTCGCGGTGCCGGCGCTCCTATCGTCGGCTACGCCGAGCTGCCCAATGCTCACCACGCTTTCGATTTGTTCGCCACAGTCCGATCCCGGCTGGCGGCCGACGCGGTCGCTGACTTCATGGGCGTCGTCTACGGACAGCATTTGCGGTCGCAGGCGCGGGCTGTGCGCAAGCGCGCTACCCCAGCCGGTTGAGTCGGGCCGGTGCGCAACCAGTTGCTCTATTCGAATTCGGCGGCACGCCAGGGCGTTTGGCAGGGCGCCCAGACCGCGTTTGATCTCGCGTTCTGATCGCGACAATCGGCTACCGCCACCGCGCCAACCGGACTACGTTGGAGTTGCCCGCGGCGTTTTGGGAGACGGTCGCGGGGTCGGTGCGGAACGGGAGGTTTGAGTGGCGATGGCGCGTCGAACGGCGGGCGTGGCAACCGGTCGGAGGAACGGCGGTGGCTGAGCAGTTCGACGCGGCGGGATTGCCGACGGCGCTGGGGTCGGTCGACTACCTCCTACATCGGGGAGAGGCCAATCCGCGTACCCGTTCGGGGATCATGGCCCTGGAGATTCTGGACACCACGCCCGATTGGGACCGCTTCCGGACCCGGTTCGAGAACGCGTCGCGCAAGGCGTTAAGACTGCGGCAGAAGGTGGTCGTGCCGACGTTGCCGACAGCCTCGCCGCGCTGGGTGGTGGATCCCGATTTCAACCTGGATTTCCACGTCCGCAGGCTGCGAGTCGCAGAGCCTGGCTCGCTGCGGCAGGTGTTCGATCTCGCGGAGCTGATGCTGCAGTCGCCGATGGACATCGCCCGGCCGCTGTGGACCGCAACCCTGATCGAGGGCTTACCAGACGGCAGGGCGGCGACGCTGCTGCACCTGTCGCACGCCGTCACCGATGGTGTCGGCAGCGTGGAGATGTTCGCCCACATCTACGACCTCGAGCGCGATCCGCCGGCGCAGCCGACCCCTGACCAGCCCATCCCGCAGGATCTGTCGGCCAACGACCTGATGCGTGAAGGGTTCAACCGATTGCCGATCAACGTCGCCAACGGGGCCCGCGGCGCGCTGTGGGGAGCGGCGTCGATGGTCGGACGGGCGGTGGCCAGGCCCGGAGCGGCGGTGGCCGGTGTGTTCAACTACGCCCGCTCGGGCGCACGGGTGGTCAGCCGGGCCGCCGAACCCTCGCCGTTGCTTCGCCGTCGCAGCCTGGCGACGCGTAGCGAAGCGATCGACATCCGGCTGTTCGACTTGCACCGGGCGGCGAAAGCCGGCGGCGGTTCGATCAACGACGCCTACCTGGCGGGGCTGTCCGGTGCGCTGGGGCGCTATCACGAGGCCCTCGGGGTGCCGATCTCTTCGCTGCCGATGGCCGTCCCAGTCAGTTTGCGGGCGGAGTCGGACGCCGCCGGCGGCAACAGGTTTACCGGCGTCAACCTAGCCGCTCCGATAGGTACTGCCGATCCGGTCGCCCGCATGCACAAGATCCGCCTGCAGATGACCCAACGCCGCGACGAGCCTGCGATGGACATCATCGGTTCGTTCGCCCCGCTGCTCAGCGTATTGCCGGGACCGCTGCTGGAGTCGATGACCGGTTCAGTCGTCGGCTCGGACGTGCAGGCCAGCAATGTCCCGGTCTACCCGGGCGATACCTTCATTGCCGGCGCAAAAGTATTGCGGCAGTACGGTATCGGCCCGCTGCCCGGCGTGGCGATGATGGTCGTGCTGATCTCCCGGGGTGGCTACTGCACGATCACCACGCGCTACGACCGTGCGGCCATCCGCGACGAGGCATTGTGGGCTCGGTGTCTGCTGGACGGCTTCAATGAAATCCTCGCTCTGGCAGGGGATTCCGTTCCGCAGGCGGAGCCGTCGTCATTCACTGTCGGATCAGTCCGACGCGACAAGGCGATCGGCGGCGGGCTCATGAGCACGCCCGAGTCGCAGAAACCGGCGCGCGACATGCGGTTACCGGGGTCGGTCGCCGAAATCATGGCCAGCCCGCCCGGACCCGAGATCGGCGCGTTCTTCGACCTGGACGGGACCCTGGTGGCCGGCTTCACCGCTATCATCCTCACCCAGGAGCGGATTCGCCGCCGCGACATGGGTGTCGGCGAGCTGATCAGCATGGTCACCGCCGGCCTGAACCATCAATTCGGGCGCATCGAATTCGAAGAACTGATCAGCAAGGCCTCCGCCGCGTTGCGCGGGCGCATGTTGAGCGATCTGGAGGAGATCGGCGAGCGGCTGTTCTTGCAGAGAATCGAGTCCCGGATCTACCCGGAGATGCGCGAGCTGGTCCGCGCGCACCTGGCCCGCGGTCACACCGTGGTGCTCAGTTCGTCGGCGCTCACCATCCAGGTCGGTCCGGTGGCGCGCTTCCTCGGCATCCTCAACACGCTCACCAATAAGTTCGAGACCGACGACGACGGCATTCTCACCGGCGGTGTGGTCGAGCCGATTCTGTGGGGGCCCGGCAAGGCCGCGGCG
This sequence comes from uncultured Actinomycetota bacterium, assembly GCA_963741555.1. Lineage (GTDB taxonomy): Bacteria > Actinomycetota > Actinomycetes > Mycobacteriales > Mycobacteriaceae > Mycobacterium. The sequence continues at coordinate 365,078 of CAVUIH010000015.1, forward strand.
GTGCAGAAGTTCGCCGCGGAGAACGGCATTGACCTCAAGGACAGCTACTTCTACGCCGATGGTGACGAAGACGTCGCGTTGATGTACCTGGTCGGGAATCCGAGGCCGACCAACCCGGAAGGCAAGATGGCCGCCGTCGCCAAGCGGCGCGGCTGGCCGATCCTGCGGTTCACCAGTCGCAGTGGTGGCGGCATCGGCGCTCAGCTGCGCACGCTGGCCGGCGTCGGTTCGGTCGTCCCGGTCGCAGCGGGCGCCCTCGGGATCGGGTTGCTGACCCGCAGCAGGCGGCGCGGCGTCAACTTCTTCACGGCGACCTGGTCGCAGCTGTTGTTGACTGCCAGTGGTGTTCAGCTCAACATCCTCGGCGAGGAGAACCTGACCGCCGAGCGGCCCGCGGTGTTCATCTTCAACCACCGCAACCAGGCCGACCCGGTCATCGTCGGGGCGCTGATTCGCGACAACTGGGTTGCGGTGGGCAAGAAGGAACTTGAAGGCGATCCGATCATGGGCACACTCGGTAAAGTGCTGGACTCCGTCTTCATCGACCGGGACAACCCGACCGCGGCTGTGGAGTCGCTGCACCAGGTCGAAGAGCGTGCCCGGCAAGGGCTTTCGATCATGGTCGCCCCCGAGGGCACCAGGCTGGACACCACCAGCGTCGGACCCTTCAAGAAGGGGCCGTTCCGGATGGCGATGGCGGTGGGAATACCGATCGTGCCGATCGTGATCCGCAACGCCGAGATCATCGCCGCGCGCAACTCCACCACGATGAATCCGGGTACCGTCGATGTCGCGGTCTTTCCGCCGATCTCGGTGAGCGACTGGACAGTCGAGACGCTGTCCGACCGCATCGCCGAAGTGCGCCAGCTCTATCTGGACGCGCTGGCCGACTGGCCGGTCGACGAGTTGCCGGAGCACGACTTATATCGGAAGAAGCCGGCACCGCGGAAGGCTCCTCGCAAGGCCGCCGCCAAAACCGCCAAGGCAGCGCCGGCGAAAGCCGCGGCCAAAAAGACCACCGCGGCCAAAGCCACCAAGGCGCAGAAGAGCACGCCGCGACCCAAAGGGCGATCGTGACAACGCAGTCCGCGGGCAGCGACTCGTTCACCGCCACCGACGACACGTTGGTGCTGGCGTCGGCCTCCTCCTCGATCGAATCGGATCTGCTTGCGGCGTGGTTGGACCAGGAGCGCACCCGGCACCCGGAGACCAAACTCGAGGTGTTGCCCTTGCCGGCGCCGAGTTCGTCGCCTGGGGAGATGGCTCAGCTCGTCGAGCAGCTCGAGCTCGACGAGGACCGATCGATCGTTCCGGTGCGGGTGTTCTGGATGCCGCGTGCGGACGCGTCGGCGCTGAATCAGTTGGCCGCGTTGATTCCTGGCCAAAATCCGTATCAGCCCAGTGAGCGTCAACAGCGTCGCATCCTGCGTTCCGACCGCTCGCGCGCCCGGGTCGTCGCAGGCGAATCAGCCAAAGTGTCTGAGCTTCGTCAGCAGTGGCGAGAGAACACCGTCGGCGACAACCCGCGTGACTTCGCACATTTCGTCACCCGCCGCGCGCTGCTGGCTCTGGAGCGCGCGGAATACCGAATCCTTGGGCCGCAGTACAAGTCTCCGCGATTGATTCCGCCGGAAATCATGGCGTCCACCCGATTTCGCGCCGGATTGGAGAAGATTCAGGGCGCCACCCTCGAAGAAGCCGAAAAGATGCTCGACGAGCTCGCCACCGGCTGGAGTCGAGTATCGGTCGACCTCGTCTCCGTCCTGGGCAGGATGCTAAGTCGGGGATTCGACCGGGACATCGACTACGACGAGTACCAGGTCGCGGCGATGCGATCGGCTCTGGAGACTCATCCGGCGGTCTTGTTGTTCTCGCACCGGTCCTACATCGACGGCGCGGTAATGCCGGTGGCGATGGAGGAGAACCGGCTCCCCCCAGTACATGTGTTCGCCGGCATCAACCTGGCGTTCGGGGTGATGGGTCCGCTGATGCGCCGCGCCGGCGTGATCTTCATCCGACGCAATATCGGCGACGACGCGCTGTACAAATACGTGCTGCGCGAGTACGTCGGTTACGTGGTGCAGAAGCGGTTCAACCTGAGCTGGTCCATCGAGGGCACCCGCTCACGCAGCGGGAAGATGCTGCCGCCGAAGCTTGGCCTGATGAGCTATGTCGCCGACGCCTACCTGGATGGTCGCAGCGACGACATTCTGCTGCAAGGGGTTTCGATCAGCTTCGACCAGTTGCACGAGACCGCGGAGTACGCCGCTTACGCCCGAGGCGGGGAGAAGCGGGCGGAGGGATTCGGCTGGCTGTACAACTTCATCAAGGCGCAGGGTGAACGCAACTACGGCAAGATCTATGTCCGATTCCCCGAGGCGGTCTCGATGCGGGAGTATCTCGGCCCCGCGCACGGCCCGGTAGCCTCTGACGAAGCAGCTAAACGGCTTGCGCTGCAAAAGATGTCGTTCGAGGTCGCATGGCGCATTCTGCAGGCGACGCCCGTCAATGCCACCGGCCTGGTGTCGGCGCTGCTGCTGACCACGCATGGGCTCGCGCTGACCCTCACCCAGCTGCACCACACGCTGCAGGACTCCCTCGACTATCTCGAACGCAAGCAGACCCCGATGTCGACCAGCGCTCTGCGGCTGCGCACGCTCGAGGGAGTTCGTGCCGCCGTCGACTCACTGTCCAACGGTCACCCGATCACCCGGGTCGATAGCGGTCGAGAACCCGTGTGGCGCATCGCCCCCGAAGACGAGCTCGCCGCTGCGTTTTACCGCAACTCTGTGATCCACGCGTTCCTGGAAACGGTGATCGTCGAGCTTGCGCTGGCGCACGCCGGCCGGGCCGAGGGCGACCGGGTCGAGGCGTTCTGGAAGCAGGCCATGCGGTTACGCGATCTGCTGAAGTTCGACTTCTACTTCGCTGATTCGGCCGCTTTCCGGCAGAACATCGCCGAGGAGATGGCGTGGTATGAGGATTGGGAAGCACAGGTCGCGGCCGGCGCCGACGAGATCGATGCGATCCTGTACGCCAAGCGACCACTGATGTCTGACGCGATGCTACGGGTGTTCTTCGAGGCCTACGAGATCGTGGCCGACGTGCTGCGCGACGCGCCTGCGGACATCGGCGAGAAAGAACTCACCCAGTTGGCGCTCGGTGTCGGAAGGCAGTACGTAGCGCAGGGTCGGGTGCGCAGCAGCGAGCCGGTGTCGACATTGTTGTTCGCAACCGCACGTCAAGTCGTCGCCGACCAGGACCTGCTCAAGCCGGCGCCCGACCTGGCTGAGCGCCGGATCGCGTTCCGCCGCGAATTGCGGGCCATCCTGCAGGACTTTGACCACGTCGGACAGATCGCGCGCAACCAGTTCGTCGCTCGCGAGGTCGAGGCCCGAGGTGAGGGACGGCACAACAAGTAGCCGGTCGACGGCGTGCTCATACTCTGTAGTCATGACGGGTGATCCGGTCGCTCACCGCCGCGCAGTGGCATGGCCGTTGCTTGTCGGGGTGGCGACGCTGGCCGGGTGCACCGCGGCGGGGATCGGGGCGCTGTCACTGGCTGCCGCGCTGACCGCCACCGGCCTACCCGACCCGGGTCCGGTGACGACCCTGGGTCTGCCCTTCGTCCGTGCCGCGGGCGAGGTAGCCGCGGTGGTGGCGGTGGGCGCGTTTTTGCTGGCGGCTTTTCTGGTACCGCCGCAGGACACCGGCGTCCTCGACGTTGACGGGTACCGCGCACTGCGGGTCGGAACGGTCGCAGCCGGGGCCTGGGCGGTATGCGCCGCCCTGCTGGTGCCGCTGACCATTTCCGACGTGTCGGGCCAGCCGATCACCGCCCACCTCAATCCCGCGAGCCTGTGGTCGCTGGCCGGCCTGATCAACATCTCGTCGGCCTGGCGATGGACCGCGCTGCTGGCTGCGGCGGTGACGCTGGCCAGCCTGCCGGTGCTGCGCTGGTCCTGGACGCCGCTGCTGCTGGTCGGGTCGTTGGCCACGCTCATACCACTGGCGCTGACCGGGCACGCGTCGGCCGGTGGCTCGCACGACCTGGCCACCAACAGCCTGCTGATCCACCTGGTTGCGGCGAGCCTGTGGGCCGGTGGCCTGCTGGCGTTGCTGATTCATGTCGCGCGTGGTGGGCAGCACGCCGACCTTGCCGCCCGGCGGTTTTCGGTGATCGCGTTGTGGTGCTTCGCCGCGATGGCGGTCAGCGGCGTCGTCAACGCGCTGGTGCGGATACTGCCGTCGGACCTGCTCACTACCGACTACGGCCGGCTGGTGGTCGGTAAGTTCGTCGCGCTGTGCCTGCTCGGCATCATCGGCTGGCGGCAGCGACGATCCGGAGTCATTGCGCTGCAAGCGAATGCAGGCTCGCGCGTTGCGTTTGTCCGGCTGGCGGTGATCGAGGCGCTGTTGTTCGGCGTCACGTTCGGCATTGCCGTCGGCCTCGGTCGTACGCCTCCGCCACCGCTGCCGATCGGTGTGCCCTCGATTTCGGACGTCAAGATCGGTTACGACTTCGCCGGTCCGCCCACCCCGGCCCGGGTGCTGCTCGATTGGCGTTTCGACCTGATCTTCGGCACGGCCGCCATCGTGTTCGCAGCGCTGTATCTGGCGGCGGTGCGCCGGCTGCGACGCCGCGGTGATACGTGGCCGCGGGTCGGACGGTCTCCTGGCTGCTCGGATGTGTGGCGCTGCTGTTCGTCACCTCATCGGGCGTGGGCCGGTACATGCCGGCGATGTTCAGCATGCACATGGCGGCGCACATGATGCTGTCGATGCTGGTGCCGATTCTGCTGGTGCTAGGCGGGCCGGTCGGCCTGGCATTGCGGGCACTGCCGGCCGCCGGCCGCGGCGATCCGCCGGGGATGCGGGAATGGATACTGGCCGCCTTGCACAGCCGGTTGTCGAAATTCTTGACCAACCCGGTGGTCGCCACGGCGCTGTTCGTCGCCGGGTTCTACGGGCTCTATCTGGGTGGTCTGTTCGACGTCGCGGTGGGCAGCCACATCGGGCATCTCGCCATGAACGTGCACTTTCTGCTCAGCGGCTACTTGTTCTACTGGGTGGTGATCGGCGTCGACCCCACGCCGCGGCCGATCCCGCCGCTGGCCAAGGTGGGAGTGGTGTTCGCGTCGCTGCCGTTGCACGCGTTTTTTGCCATCGTGCTGATGAGCATGCAGAAGGTGCTGGGCGAAAGCTTCTACCGGTCGCTGCACCTGAGCTGGCACACCGATCTGCTGGGTGATCAGCGGCTCGGCGGTGGAATGGCTTGGGCCGCAGGGGAGATACCGCTCGTCGTTGTCATGATCGCGTTGCTGGTTCAGTGGTCGCGCAGCGACCAGCGAACCGCCCGGCGACTGGATCGCGCGGCTGATCGCGATGAGGGCGCGGAGCTGGCGGCCTACAACGCGATGCTCTCCGAACTGGCCCGCCGGGATCGTTGACGGCGCGTCGGGCACCGAGTTGCCCGCTTCTGAGCGACAACGTGCCTGCACACAGTTGCGTCTTCATCCCCAGAACTGGCGACGTGGTCAGCCCGAATGCGCTCAATGTCGGCAGCGGCGAGGTGAATAGCGGTCAGCACCGGCGGCGAGGAGCCGTCGCATCAAAGAAAGGGATGTGCAATGTTCGAAACGCCACTGACCGTGGTCGGCAACATCGTCAACGACCCGATACGTCGCACGGTCGGGGACCAGGAAGTCCTGAAGTTTCGCCTCGCGAGCAATTCCCGGCGCCGTGTCGCCGACGGCACATGGGAGCCGGGCAATTCGCTGTTCGTCACGGTCAACTGCTGGGGTCGGCTGGTGTCCGGCGTGGGCGCGTCGCTGGGCAAGGGCTCACCGGTGATCGTGGTGGGCCACGTGCACACCAGCGAGTACGAGGACCGTGACGGGGTGCGCCGCTCGACCCTGGAGATGCGCGCCAGCTCGGTCGGTCCCGACCTGTCTCGCTGCATTGCGCGCGTCGAAAAAGTCACCCGGTTCCTGACGCCGTGGCGGACGCGTTCCGGTGACGCCGTGCAGCGGACGCGACCGGTGGCGCGGTGGGGGTACCTCCCTTGGGCGAGCGACCGTGCGTTGACAATCGAGCGAGGCGCGTGAGGAGGAGGCGGACAATTCCGTCCGTGAGCCGCAGCGGCGGCGTGAGGAGGGGGACCGTTGGCGAGGCGCGCAGCGCACGTGAAGAGGCGGACAAGTTGCCTAGTATGGGGCGCGAGCAACCTCGTAAACCAGAAAGGCAACACCGCCACATGGCTGAGTTCATCTACACGATGAAGAAGGTCCGCAAGGCGCACGGCGACAAAGTCATCCTCGATGACGTCACCCTGAGCTTTTATCCGGGCGCCAAAATCGGTGTCGTCGGCCCGAACGGGGCAGGTAAGTCGAGCGTCTTGCGAATCATGGCCGGGCTGGACAAGGCCAACAACGGCGAAGCCTTCCTGGCCACCGACGCGACCGTCGGCATTCTGCTGCAGGAGCCGCCGCTGAACGAGGAAAAGACCGTTCGCGGCAACGTCGAAGAGGGTCTCGGCGACATCAAGGTCAAGCTGGACCGTTTCAACGAGGTCGCCGAGCTGATGGCCACCGACTACTCCGACGAGCTGATGGAGGAGATGGGCAGGCTGCAGGAGGAGCTGGATCACGCCGACGCGTGGGACCTGGATTCCCAGCTCGAGCAGGCGATGGACGCGCTGCGCTGCCCGCCGCCCGACGAGCCGGTGACCCATCTCTCCGGCGGTGAGCGCCGCCGGGTGGCGCTGTGCAAGCTGCTGTTGTCCAAGCCGGACCTGCTGCTTCTCGACGAGCCGACCAACCATCTGGACGCCGAGAGCGTGCAGTGGCTCGAACAGCACCTTGCCGCCTACGAGGGTGCGGTACTGGCCGTCACCCACGACCGCTACTTCCTCGACAACGTCGCCCAGTGGATCCTCGAGCTCGACCGCGGCCGCGCCTATCCCTACGAGGGCAACTACTCCACCTACCTGGAGAAGAAGGCCGAGCGAATCGGCGTGCAGGGCCGCAAGGACGTCAAGCTGCAGAAGCGGCTGACCGAGGAGCTGGCCTGGGTCCGCTCCGGCGCCAAGGCCCGCCAGGCCAAGAGCAAGGCCCGACTGCAGCGCTACGAGGAGATGGCGGCCGAGGCAGAGAAGACCCGCAAGCTCGACTTCGAAGAGATCCAGATTCCGACCGGTCCACGGCTGGGGAACCTGGTTGTCGAGGTCGACCATCTCGACAAGGGGTTCGAAGGCCGCACGCTGATCAAGGATCTGTCGTTCACGCTGCCCCGCAACGGCATCGTCGGCGTCATCGGTCCCAACGGCGTCGGAAAAACCACCCTCTTCAAGACGATCGTCGGGCTCGAGCAGCCGGACAGCGGCACGGTCAAGGTCGGCGAGACCGTCAAGCTCAGCTACGTCGACCAGTCGCGCGGCGGCATCGACCCGAAGAAGACGGTGTGGCAGACGGTCTCCGACGGCTTGGACTACATCCAGGTCGGGCAGAACGAGATCCCGTCGCGGGCTTATGTCTCGGCGTTCGGTTTCAAGGGGCCCGACCAGCAGAAGCCGGCCGGGGTGTTGTCCGGTGGTGAACGCAACCGGCTCAACCTGGCGCTGACGCTCAAAGAGGGCGGCAACCTGATCCTGCTCGACGAGCCCACCAACGACCTCGACGTCGAGACGCTCGGCTCACTGGAGAGCGCGCTGGAGAAGTTCCCCGGCTGCGCGGTGGTGATCTCCCACGACCGGTGGTTTCTCGACCGAACCTGCACGCACATCCTGGCGTGGGAGGGTGACGACGACAACGAGGCCAAGTGGTTCTGGTTCGAGGGCAACTTCGGCGCCTACGAGGAGAACAAAATCGAACGTCTGGGTGCCGAGGCGGCACGTCCGCACCGGGTTACGCACCGGAGGCTCACTCGCGACTAGTGTCGGGCATGCCAGCGTCGGTATGCGTGCTGAGGGGCGGTCGGCATGACGGTTAATCCCGGTTCCAGGTCGACTGCGCCGCAGGATTGGGCGAAATTCACCGGCACCGACGACGTCCCCGACTGGATCTTCACGGCCTACGCCGACACGTACCAGGGCCCGCACGACGACGAGGCCAACGCGGAGTCTGCGTCCGCGTCGACGCCGGCCCACGCGGTGACGCCGGCGCTGCTGAGCGCGCACTACCGCCTCGGACAGCATCGCCCCGCCGGGGAGAGCCGGGTCGCCGTCTACCCGCCGGACGACCCGGGCGGATTCGGCCCCGCGTTGCAAGTCGTCACCGATGACGGCGCAATGCTGATGGATTCGGTCACCGTCTTGCTGCACCGGCTAGGCGTGGCCTACACCGCGATCATGAACCCGGTCTTCCACGTGCGCCGCGACGACGCCGGCGAGCTGATCGGCGTCGACCCGCACACCTCCGACGACGGCGGAATCGACGAGACCTGGATCCACATTCAGCTTTCGCCGTCGGTGAACCGCAACGCATTACACGAAACGGAACGGCTGCTTCCGGGTGTCCTCGCTGATCTGCGCCGGGTCGCGGCGGACTCGACGGCGATGATCACCATCCTCCAAGATCTGGCCGACGACGTCGAAACCAACGCGAACGGTCACTACCCGGGCGATAACAACGGCGACGTCGCCACGCTGTTGCGTTGGTTGGCCGACGGGCATTTCACCCTGCTGGGCTATCAGCGCTGCCCGGTACGCGACGGGCGGGTGTCGGGCGATGCGGCGACTACCAGCCTGGGTGTGCTGCGCCGGCGGAAGAGCTCTCGTCCCCGCCTCACCGAGGACACCGAACTACTGGCGTTGGCGCAGACCGATGTTGCCAGCTACCTGCGTTTCGGCGCGTACCCCTACGTGTTCGCCGTCCGCGAGAACGCCGACGGCGGCGTCTACGAGCACCGCCTCATCGGGCTTTTTACCGTCGCGGCGATGAACGCCGATGTCCTTGAGATCCCGATCATTTCGCGCAGGGCCCGCGAAGTGCTGACGCTGGCCGACCTCGATCCCGCCCATCCGGGCCAGCTGCTGCTCGACGTCATCCAGACCATTCCGCGCTCAGAGCTATTCGCGCGCAGCGCCGATCAGTTGCTGGCGATGGCCAAAGCCGTGGTCGATCTAGGATCGGGACGGCGAGCGCTTTTGTTCTTGCGCGCCGATCGCCTCGAGTACTTCGTGTCCTGCCTGGTCTACCTGCCCCGCGACCGTTATACCACGGCGGTGCGCCTGCAGATCGAAGACATCCTGGTCGGCGAATTCGGCGGCACCAGCCTCGAATTCACCGCTCGTGTCACCGAATCTCCCTGGGCCCTGTTGCATTTCATGGTTCGGCTGCGCGACGACAGCGCCAACCGCATCGATACCTCCGAGGCCAACCAGGTGCGGATCCAGGCACTGTTGACCGAAGCCGCGCGGACGTGGTCCGACCGGATGATCGGCGAAGCCGCTGCCGCATCGGTCGAACTCATCAAAGCGGAGCACTACGCGGGAGCGTTCTCCGAGGCCTACAGGCAGGCCGTCACCCCGTCGGAGGCGATCGATGAAATCGCCATCGTCGACGAGCTGACCGATGATTCGGTCAAGCTGGTGCTGTCCGACCATGATTACGACGAAACCGTCCGTCTGACATGGTATTTGGGTGGTCGGACAGCGTCGCTGAGCCAGCTGCTGCCGATGCTGCAATCGATGGGCGTGGTGGTGCTCGAAGAGCGGCCGTTCACCGTCACCCGCCCCGACGGGCTACCGGTCTGGATCTACCAGTTCAAGATCACGCCCCAACCCGGTATTCCGCTGGCGCAACCGGGTCCGGAGCGAGAGGCGACCGCCCAGCGCTTCGCCGACGCGGTGACCGCCATCTGGGAAGGCCGAGTCGAGATCGACCGGTTCAACGAGCTGGTGATGCGTGCCGACCTGACCTGGCAACAGGTAGTGCTGCTGCGAAGCTACGCGAAATATCTGCGGCAGGCCGGCTTTCCCTACAGCCAGTCCCACATCGAGTCGGTGGTCAACGAAAACCCAGCAACCGCAAAGTCATTGGTCGCACTGTTCGAGGCATTGTTCGATCCCGATCCGTCGAGCTCGCCGACGAGCCGCGACGCGCAGGTCGCGGCCGCCGCGGTCGCCTCGGACATCGACGCGTTGGTCAGCATGGACACCGACCGGGTGCTGCGCGCGTTCGCCTCGCTGATCCAGGCGACTCTGCGCACGAATTACTTTGTGACACGCGACGGGTCGGCCCGCAGCCACAACGTGCTGTCGCTGAAATTGGACGCGCAGATGATCGAGGAGCTGCCGCTGCCGCGCCCGAAGTTCGAGATCTTCGTGTACTCACCTCGCGTCGAGGGTGTACACCTGCGATTCGGCTACGTGGCTCGCGGCGGGCTGCGGTGGTCGGACCGTCGAGAAGACTTCCGAACCGAGGTCCTCGGGCTGGTCAAGGCGCAGGCCGTGAAGAACGCAGTGATCGTGCCGGTCGGCGCCAAGGGCGGGTTCGTCGTCAAACAGCCGCCGCTGCCCACCGGCGACCCCGCCGCCGACCGCGACGACCCGCGCTGAAGGCATCGCCTGCTACAAGCTGTTCATCTCCGGATTGCTCGATGTCACCGACAACGTCGACCACGCCAGCGGCGAGCTCAGCACGCCGTCGAGGGTGGTGCGGGCGCGACGGTGACGACGCCTACCTGGTGGTGGCCGCCGACAAAGGCACCGCGACGTTTTCCGACATCGCCAACGACGTTGCGAGGTCCTATGGGTTCTGGCTGGGCGACGCCTTCGCGTCCGGCGGGTCGGTGGGCTACGACCACAAAGCGATGGGCATCACCGCCAAGGGCGCATGGGAGGCGGTCAAGCGGCACTTCCGCGAGATGGGCGTCGACACCCAGACCGAGGACTTCACCGTAGTCGGCGTCGGCGACATGAGTGGAGATGTGTTCGGCAATGGGATGTTGCTGTCCAAGCACATTCGACTCGTGGCCGCCTTCGACCACCGGCATATCTTCGTGGATCCCGATCCCGATCCGGCCCGCTCGTGGGATGAACGACGGCGGATGTTCGACCTGCCCCGATCCAGTTGGGGGGACTACGACACGTCGCTGATCAGCGAGGGTGGCGGGGTGTACAGCCGGGAACACAAATCCATTCCGATCAGTGACCAGGTCCGCGCGGCCCTGGGCATCGAGGACGACGTGACCGAGATGGCGCCGCCGAATCTGGTGCGTGCGATTCTGAGGGCTCCGGTGGACTTGTTGTTCAACGGCGGCATCGGCACCTACGTCAAGGCCGAAGCGGAATCCGACGCCGACGTCGGCGACCGCGCCAACGATTCGTTGCGGGTCAACGCGAATCAGCTGCGCGCGAAAGTCGTTGGCGAAGGCGGCAATCTGGGTGTCACAGCCTTGGGTCGCGTCGAGTTCGACTTGTGCGGCGGCCGAATCAACACCGACGCGATGGACAACTCGGCCGGCGTGGATTGCTCCGACCACGAAGTCAACATCAAGATTCTGGTCGACGCATTGGTCACCGCGGGTCAGATCGATCCGGGTGAGCGCACCGCGCTGCTCGAATCGATGACCGATGAGGTCGCCGCCTTGGTGCTCGCCGACAACGCCGATCAGAACGATCTGATCGGCACCAGCCGCGCCAATGCCCCCAGCCTGTTGCCCGTCCACGCCGACCAGATCAGATATCTCGTCGCCGAGCGGGGGCTCAGCCGCGAGCTGGAAGCGCTGCCGTCGGACAAGGAGATCGCCCGCCGGCTCGACGCGGGCATGGGGCTCACATCGCCCGAACTCGCGACATTGATGGCACACGTCAAGCTCACGCTCAAAGACGAGCTGCTCGCTACCGATCTGCCCGACCAGCCGGTGTTCGCCCGCAAGCTGCCGCGGTACTTCCCGACGCCGCTGCGCGGACGGTTCGACTCCGCGATCCGATCCCATCAGCTGAGGCGCGAGATCGTGACCACCATGCTGGTCAACGACCTCGTCGACACCGCAGGCATCAGCTACGACTTCCGGATCGTCGAAGACGTCGGGGTGAGCCCGGTGGATGCGGTACGCGCCTACGCGGCAACCGACGCGATCTTCGGGGTGGGTCAGCTGTGGCACGGCATTCGCGAGGCCGGGCTGCCGATCGCGGTATCGGACCACATGACGTTGGACACTCGCCGGTTGATCGACCGCGCCGGACGTTGGTTGCTCAACTACCGTCCGCAGCCCTTGGCGGTGGGCGCTGAAATCAACCGTTTCGCCGAGAAGGTGGCCGAGCTGACGCCGCGTATGTCGGAGTGGCTACGCGGCGACGACAAGACCATCGTGGAGAAGGAAGCCGAGGAATTCGTCGCGCAGGGTGCATCCGAGGATCTGGCCTACATGGTGGCTAACGGGTTGTACCGGTACAGTCTGCTCGACATCATCGACGTCGCCGACATCGAGGAGCACGACCCCGCCGAGGTCGCTGACACGTACTTTGCATTGATGGATCGGCTGGGAACTGACGGGCTGTTGACCGCGGTGTCGGAACTGCCACGCAGTGACCGGTGGCATTCGTTGGCGCGCTTGGCGATTCGTGACGACATCTACTCGTCGCTGCGATCGCTGTGCTTCGACGTGCTGGCGGTCGGCGAGCCGGACGAAAGTGGTGAGGAAAAGATCGCCGAATGGGAACACCTCAGCGCGTCGCGCGTGGCGCGGGCACGGCGAACGCTGCTGGAGATTCACGACAGCGGTCAGCGGGATCTGGCCACCTTGTCGGTGGCGGCACGCCAGATTCGCTCGATGACGCGCACGAGCGGGCGGGGCGCCGCCGGGGTGACCGCCCCAATCGGTTTCGTTGCAACGGTTCCCGTTCGCTGGTCGGACATCGACATGTACCAGCACGTCAACCACGCGACCATGGTGACGATTCTGGAAGAGGCCCGCATTCCGTTCCTCTCGCCGGCGTTCGCTCCCGATATCCTGACCACCGGCCTGCTGATCGCCGACGTACGGGTCACCTACAAGGGTCAGTTGCGCCTGGCCGATTCGCCGCTTCAGGTCACGATCTGGGTAAAACGTTTGCGAGCAGTCGATTTCACTCTCGGCTACGAAGTACGATCGGTGAGCGCTGACCCGGAGTCGAAGCCCGCCGTCATCGGTGAGTCCCAGCTGGCCGCATTCAACATCGACGAGCAGCGGCTGGTGCGCCTCGCGCCGCACCACCGGGAATACCTTCAGCGGTGGATCAGATAGCCGAACGGGGCGTGTGGCTGCATCCGGAATCCGTTGCTGCTCAACGCGCGAACCTGGCTACCTTCGTCGATCGAGCCGCGAGACTGGACGCGGCCGCGATCATCCGGTTGCGCGCCCGTCCGAACGGGCAATTGACCGCCTGGACGGCCACCGGTCTCGACGTGCTGGCCAGCCGGGTGGTGGCGGGTGTCGTCCGCCCGGACGACTTATCCGTCGGTGCAGACGAATTGGCGCGAGGGCTGACTGCGGTGGACAGCTCCGGCTACGTCAACCCGGGCTTCCCGATGGACTCGGCGTGGCGGGGAGCGTTGCCACCCGACTCGGGTTTCGTCCACCTTGACGACGTACCGGTTCGCCTGTTGTTGGACTTAGCGCAACGTGGAGCGGAATTGGCTAAAGAGCACGGCAGCCCACAAGGGCCGCCGGTGTCACTGCTGGACCAGGAGGTCATCCGGGTCAGCTCGGCGGATGTCAGCGTCGGTGTGCCCATGCGGTGCGTATTCGCGCTGACCGCAATGGGTTTCCTGCCGCAATCGCCTGAAGCTGTCGACGCCGGCGAGATCGTCCGCGTTCGGATGTTCAAGGCGTGGCTGCGCATCGACGCCCGGTTCGGTTCGGTGTATCGCCGTCGCGGCGACCCGGCGCTGGTGCTGCGCTGATCAGGGGGCGTAGTGCAGCCACAGCGGCAGTACTGACTGCAGGTGGTCCATGAACTTCTTGAGGCCTACCCGGTATTCGACGTAACCGAACGGGTCGATTGCACGCTCGGGGAACGCGATTCCGACACCGAACAACCCGGGAGCCAGAATGCCGTTGTTGGGGTTGTAGTCGAGTTGACCCCATTGGCTCGTTTCGGGCAGCGTTCTGCGCTCCAGACCGACGGTGTACACCGCGCGGTCGCACTCAGCGAGCTTCTCCTCGAACTCCGGGCCATCGACCAGACATCGCTCCAGGCGGTCCGGAAGCACACCGTCGATATTCTCCCGCGCCCAGACCGCCGCGCGCCCTTTGAGGCCGGAGTCGTCGAACAGGATCCAATCATCAAGATAAACGGCATATTTGAGTGGGCTGCGGTAGAAGTTGATCACTTTCGCAACCGGGTGACGCAGCAGATGTGGCAGCACGATCATCGATGAGTGCGACGAGCCGAACACCGCGACCGTAGCGTTGTCCAGCGGTTCCGCGGCGAGTTTCTCGGGGTCGAGAGCGACTTCCAGCGGAATCTCGCACAGCTGAGGGTAATTGAGCTTCTTCGGTGAAGCCCCGACGGCGAGGATGACATTCGTGGACGTCAGTTCCTGCTGGCCTGTTTCGATACGCCACTGTCGTCGTTCCAGAAAGAGCCCGGTCGCGGTGGTTTCGAACGTCGTGACCCGCTCACGCAGGTGCTCGGTGATCCACCGCAACGGGTCGGCGACCAACGCGAGCGCGCAGGTCTCTTCGGTGTCTATCTCCGTCAACGGCATCGGCGGCGCCTCGGAGAATCGAAATGCGTCTGGCGCCGTTCAGGTAACTCAGGAAGAAGCCGACTTGCGTGTTGCTGGAGACCGAGCGCCACTTCGCCCCGAGATCGCCCGCCGCAAAGGCCGGATCGATCCAGGCGATGTCCTCAGCCGCGATTCCTTCGTCGAGAAGCCTCCCCACGGCGGCGATCCCCGCCGGTCCGGCTCCGATGACTGTCCACGCGTAAACCATGGGTTATGTATAGAGAGGTGGGGTGCGGTGCGCTACCGGCGGGGGTCAACCGCCGACACCAGCCACGCCGCGGCGTGGGGCGCTAGCTTGCCGTCGACCAGCGGCGCGCTGGACAGAATCGGATCGCCGTCCGGCAGTGGCACAGCCCGATCGCTCGTGTTCAGCATGCACAGCAGACCGGCGTCGCCCCGGGCGAACACCAGCGTGCCGCGTGGTGCGTCCAGCCATTCGATCCGGTCGCCGGTGAACTCTGGGCGAGTGTGGCGGATTTCGATTGCACGCTGAAAAAAAGTCAGCGTCGAGTCGGCGTCGCCCGATTGCTTCTCGACGGTCAGGGCCGCCCACTCCGGCGGCATCGGCAGCCAGGTGTCGGTCGACGTCGAGAAGCCGAAGGGGGGAGTGTCACCGCTCCACGGAACCGGAATACGGCATCCATCGCGGCCGCGCACGGTGTGCCCGGAGCGCTCCCAGGTCGGGTCTTGCAGGGCCTCGTCGGGCAATTCGACGTTGGCCAGACCCAACTCCTGACCGTTGTAGACGAACACCGCGCCGGGTAGGGCGAGTGTGACCATCGCCATCGCGCGGGCCTGGTCGAGTCCGCCGTAGCGGGTGGGCCCGCGCACCACGTCGTGATTCTCCAGTGTCCATGTGGGCGTCGCATTTTCGAGCGCGGCAGCAGCGAGGGTGTTCTCGATCGCGTCACGGATGTCGGTGATGTCGTACTCGGCACGCACCATCCGGAAATTGAAGCCCAGGTGCAGCTCGTCGGCGCGCACGTACTCGGCCCAGCTGGCGTTGTCGAACACCCAGACCTCACCGATGGTCACCGCGTCGGGAAAGTCGTTCATGACGGTGCGGATGTTGCGGTGAATCTCGTGCACATCCGGATGATTGAACCGCGGGTCGCCATCGCTGAGCATCCGCGGTCGCATCTCGACGTCGGTGTCCGGCAGGCCCGGCGGCTTGGCCATTCCGTGCGCCACGTCGATGCGGAAACCGTCGACGCCGCGTTCCAGCCAGAACCGCAGCGTCTTCTCCAAGTCGTCGAATACGTCCGGGTTGTCCCAGTTGAGGTCCGGCTGCTCGGCATCGAAGAGGTGCAGATACCACTGGCCCGGATTGCCGTCCGGCTCGATCACCCGGGTCCACGACAGTCCGCCGAACATCGACTGCCAGTTGTTCGGCGGCTCGGATCCACCGGGTCCGCGGCCGTCGCGGAAGATGTAGCGGTTACGCGCGGCGCTGCCTGGCGCGGCGGCCAATGCTTCCTGAAACCAGGGGTGCTGCGAGCTGGTGTGGTTCGGCACCAAATCCGTGGTGACCTTCATGCCACGCTCGTGGGCCGCGGCGATCAGTCGTTCGAAGGCGGCCAGGCCGCCGAACAGTGGATCGACGTCTCGCGGATCGGCCACGTCGTAGCCGTGATCGGCCATCGGCGACACCATGATCGGGCTGAGCCACAGCGCGTCGACGCCCAGGCGGTCCAGATAGTCCAGCCGCGACGTCACGCCGTCGAGGTCGCCGACGCCGTCGCCGTCACTGTCGGCGAACGACCGCGGATACACCTGGTAGAAAACTGCGCGAGCCCACCACGGCTCGTGTTGTGGCGTGCCCATCAGAACGTCGAGTTCACGAGGGAGTTCGCGGCCATGTTCAGGTAATCGAGCAACTCCTTGCGATGCGCGTCGTCAAGCGTCGCCGAGTCGACGGACGCGACCGCGGTGTGCATGCACCGCAGCCAGGCGTCACGTTCGAACGGGCCGATCTGGAACGGCGCATGGCGCATCCGCAGTCGCGGGTGGCCGCGCTGATCGGAGTATGTGCGCGGGCCGCCCCAGTATTGCTCGAGGAACATCCGCAACCGTTCCTCGGCGCCGGCCAGGTCGTCTTCGGGGTACAGCCGCCGCAGAATTTCGTCCTCGGCGACCAGTTCGTAGAAGCGAGACACGATCACGTGGAAGGTTTCTGCGCCCCCGACAGCGTCGTAGAAGCTCTGTTGTGGTTGTTCCATCGCCCTCCATTGTGGGGCATGCCCGAAGCCGGCCGCAGAGCGACGTATGAACCTTGGTCGCCGATGTCGCTACCGGCTGTTTACCGGATTGACCAGCGGACACGAGGCTATTTGGGGTGCACTGGCTGGCGAATCGTGGTGAACTGTCGACGGAGGATGTATGCCGCAGCGCAAAATACGCCGCAGCCACCACACTTCAGGGGCGGCGGCAGGCCTCACCGGCCCCGCGATGAGTTCAAGCCTGCACAGCGTCCAAACCGGCGACACCCACCCGCAGCACGACAGCGGATCGATCTGGAATCGCCGACGGGTGCTGCTGCTGAACTCCACCTATGAGCCGTTGACCGCGCTGCCCGTTCGGCGGGCGATCATCATGCTGGTCTGTGGCAAAGCCGAGGTGGTGCACGAGGATCCGTCCGGTCCCATCATTCACTCGGCGGCCAGATCGATAGCGGTGCCGTCGGTGATCCGGCTGCGCACATTCGTCCGCGTGCCCTACCGGGCCCGCGTGCCGATGACCCGCGCGGCCCTGATGCACCGGGACCGGTTCTGCTGCGCCTACTGCGGAGGCAAGGCCGACACCGTCGACCACGTGGTGCCTCGCAGCCGCGGCGGCGAGCACTCGTGGGAGAACTGCGTGGCGTGCTGCTCGACGTGCAACCACCGAAAAGGTGACAAGTTGCTGGCCGAGCTGGGCTGGTCGCTGCGCATGGCGCCGGCGTCGCCGAAAGGTCAGCATTGGCGGCTGCTGTCGACGGTCAAAGAACTCGATCCGGCCTGGGTGCGATATCTCGGCGAAGGCGCGGCCTGAGCTCGGCGCGTGTGTAGCTCCCGAGTCGGCGGTGGGATACGGTTTCCGTCGTGAGCGCGATGGAAATTCACCTGTTCTTCCTGGGCATCCCGTTGTTGCTGGTAGCCGTGTTGGTGGCGCTGGTCTGGTCACGCAAGGGCCCGCACCCGGCGACCTATAAGTTGTCGGAGTCCTGGACGCATGCGCCGATCCTGTGGGCCGCTATCGACGAGGCCGTCGGGCACGGTCATGGCCACGGACACGCCGAATTCAGCGTGGGAGGTGGCGCAAGTGGCAAGTGGTGAAGTCGCAACGGTCGCACCGGCCGAACTGCGACACGGCTCGGCGATCACGACAAGTGGACGCATCTCCGGAGTCACCGAACCCGGCGAACTCTCCGTGCAGTACCCGTTTCCGACCAAAGACCTGGTCACCCTTGACGACGCGCTGACCTATGGGTCGCGAGCCGCCGGCGCCCGGTTCGCGGTCTACATCGGCGACCTGGGAAGCGACACCGGGGCGCGGGCACGCGAAATCCTGGCCAAGGTGCCGACTCCCAACGACGCGGTGTTGATCGCCGTCTCGCCCGATCAGCATGCGATCGAGGTGGTCTACGGATCGCACGTTCGCGGGCGAGGAGCCGAATCGGCAGCGCCACTCGGCGTCGCCGCCGCGGCGTCGGCGTTCAAGGACGGCGAACTGATCGACGGTCTGGTCAGCGCAATCCGGGTGACCAGCTCCGGCATCTCACCGGTATAGCGGGCGGCGGCCCGGGTCAGGCCGCCCCGCCGCTGTCGAACTGACGCGCCCGCAGCGACCGCTCCACGCCGGCGCGGCCCTCGAGAACCAGCCGGCGAAGCGCCGGCGGCAACTCGGAATCGTCGAGGAATTTGTCCGCCTCGGCGAGGCCTTTCTCGCTGATGTCCCACGACGGATACAGGCCCACCACCACGGTCTGCGCCACCTCGCTGGACCGGCGCTCCCACAGGCCCGGGATCGCCGCAAAGTACCTGGCGCCGAACGGATTCAGCAGCGCGCCCTGGCCGGGCTGAACGAAGCCGTTGATGATCGAGCGGGCGGTGATGTTGGCCAGTGCGTCGTCTTCGGTGACCGTTGTCCACGCCGACTCCTTGACCGGCGCCTGCGGCCGCGCGGCGGCGGCTTGCGCGCCGAGCCGTTTGCCCGCGGAGGTCGGGTCGCGCTTCACCTCGGCGTCGATGAACGGTGTCTCCGGGCCGTCGGCGTCGATCTCACCCGCGGCGGCCAGCGCCGTGACGATGCGCCAGCGCAGATCGGTGTCGATCGACAGACCGGCCAGGCCAGACTCGGCCGGATCATGGTCGAGCAGATCGGCCAGCACCGACACATGCTGCTCTGCCAACACCGACGTGCAGAGCGCATTGACGAAGGCCAGTTGATGGTCTGAGCCGCTCTCCGCGTCGCGGGCCAGCTCCAACAGCCGGTCGGCGAATGCCGGCCAGCCCTCTGACTGCGCCCAGTCCGGATCGGCGTACGACCCCAGCGCGGTCTGCGCCTGCAGCAGCAGCCGCTGGGCGACCCCGACCTCGGTCTCGGCCTGAATGCCACCGGAGACCAGCGACACGAAATCGCGGGCACGCAGCTCGGCGTCGCGGGTCATCTCCCATGCCGCCGACCACACCAGCGTTCGCGGCAGCGGCTCGGCGATGTCAGCGATGCGCTCCAGCGCGGTCTGCAGCGACTCGGGGTCCAGCCGCAGCGAGCAATAGGTCAGGTCGTCGTCATTGACCAGGATCAGCTTTCCGTGCGGAATACCAACCAGCGCAGGCACTTCCGTCGTCTCACCGCTGACGTCGAGTTCTTCACGATGCACCCTGGTCAAGCGGCCGTGACCGTCGTCGTCGTAGATGCCGACCGCCAGCCGGTGCGTCCGGGTTTCACCCGCGCCCGGTGCGGCGCCGCTCTGCGTCACCGCGAACCGGCTGAACTTGCCGTCGGCGTCGACGTCGAAGTCCGCGCGCAACGTGTTGAGGCCAGTCGTCTTCAGCCACTGCCGTCCCCAGTCCGAAAGGTCACGGCCCGAAGCCTTTTCCAGCGCACCGAGCAGGTCGCCGAACGTCGCGTTGCCGAACGCGTGCGCCCGGAAGTAGTCGCGGAGTCCGGACAAGAAGTCTTCCAGCCCGACGTACGCCACCAACTGCTTGAGCACACTGGCGCCCTTGGCGTAGGTGATGCCGTCGAAGTTCACCTCGACGGCAGCAAGGTCGGGGATGTCGGCCGCCACCGGATGCGTCGACGGTAGCTGGTCCTGCCGGTAGGCCCACGACTTTTCGGCGTTGGCGAAAGTCGTCCACGCCGTGGTGAATTCGGTCGCCTCGGCTTGGCACAGCACGGAGGCGAAGGTGGCGAACGACTCGTTGAGCCACAAGTCGTCCCACCAACGCATGGTGACCAGATCGCCGAACCACATGTGCGCCATCTCGTGCAGCACCGTCTCGGCGCGACGCTCGTAGGACGCGCGAGTCACTTTGCTGCGAAAGACGTAGTCCTCCAGGAACGTCACCGCGCCGGCATTCTCCATGGCGCCCGCGTTGAACTCCGGCACGAACAACTGGTCGTACTTGCCGAATGCGTAGGGCACGCTAAAGTTCTTGTGGTAGAAGCCAAAACCTTGCTTGGTCTGGGTGAATAGTCGCTCGGCGTCCATGAACTCAGCGAGCGTGGCCCGGCAGAAGATGCCCAGCGCGATGTCGCCGTGTTCGTCGCTGTAGACATCGTCCCAGCGCGCGTACGGACCGGCGATCAACGCCACCAGGTAGGTGCTCATCTTCGGCGTGGCGACAAAGGTGTGCACGCCGTCCGCGACGTTCGCCGTGGCGCCGTTGGACACCACCTCCCAGTGCTGCGGTGCGCGCACCGACACGTCGAACGTGGCTTTGAGGTCGGGTTGATCGAAGCACGCGAACATCCGCTTGGCGTCGGCGGTTTCGAATTGCGAGTACAGGTACGCCTCGTTGTCGACGGGGTCGACGAACCGGTGCAATCCCTCGCCTGTGTTCGAGTAGCGGCAGTCCGCGTCGACCACGACGACGTTGTGCTCTGCCAAACCGCTCAGAGCGATACCGGTCGACTCGTTGTACTCCGACACGTCGATGTCGCGGCCGTTGAGGGTCGCGCTGCGCACGGTGTCTGCGGCGATGTCGATGACGGAGCCGGAGCCGGCGATCGCATCGAACTCCACGGTCGTGGTGGACCGGAATGTGCGTTCGCCGGGATTGCCGTCGCCGTCGGTCAGATCCAAATCGATTCGGTAGCTGTCGACGATGATCAGCGCAGCGCGCTCGACGGCTTGGTCGCGGGTGAGGTTGGGGAGTGCCACGTGTCCAATCTAGGGCGGCGACGATGCAGGCCGCGTAGTGGCCTGATGAGGAAGCGGCCAATCCGCCTAGGCGCCGGGATACCACCGGCGGGAACAGGACCGCCGCGTCTAGGGTTGTGCTGGACGGCTAGCCGACCGTTGAGGAGAGGATTCCGCATGTCTGAGAAGTCAGTTGCCGACTTTTGGTTCGATCCGCTGTGCCCGTGGGCCTGGATCACTTCGCGCTGGATCCTCGAGGTGGAAAAGGTTCGCGACATCGACGTGCACTTCCGGGTGATGAGCCTGGCGGTGCTCAACGAGAAGCGCGAGAACTTGCCTGCCGAGTACAAGGAAAAGCTGGCCAAGGCGTTCGGCCCGGTGCGGGTGGCGGTCGCCGCCGAGCAATCTCACGGCGCTGAGATCCTCGCGCCGCTGTACAAGGCGATGGGCACCCGCATTCACAACGAGGGCAACAAAGACCTCGACGACGTCATCAAGCAGTCACTCAAGGAGCTGGGCTTGCCGGCCGAGCTGGCCGACGCCGCCACCAGTGACGCCTATGACGATGCGCTGCGCAAGAGCCACCACGCCGGGATGGACGCCGTCGGCGACGACGTCGGCACGCCCACCATTCACATCAACGGCACCGCGTTCTTCGGCCCGGTGTTGTCGAAGATCCCGCGCGGCGAAGAGGCGGGCAAGCTGTGGGACGCGTCGGTGACCTTCGCGGCTTACCCGCACTTCTTCGAGCTCAAGCGGACCCGCACCGAGGGCCCCGAATTCGACTAGCCGTGAGCGGCGGAGCAGGATCACGGTCATGCGTGTCTACCTCGGCTCCGACCACGCCGGCTATGAACTCAAACAGCAGATCATCGAGCACCTGGAGAAGAGCGGCCACGAGCCGGTCGATTGCGGTGCCTACAGCTACGACGCCGACGACGACTATCCGGCGTTCTGTATCGCGGCCGCGCTGAAAACGGTGGCGGACCCCGAAAGCTTGGGCATTGTGCTCGGCGGATCGGGCAACGGCGAGCAGATCGCCGCGAACAAGGTTCCGGGCGCCCGCTGTGCGCTGGCCTGGAGCGTCGAAACCGCGTCGCTGGCCCGCCAGCACAACAACGCGCAGCTGATCGGCATCGGCGGTCGCATGCATACCGTGCCCGAAGCGCTGGAGATCGTCGACGCGTTCCTGTCCACGCCGTGGTCGAAAGCCGAACGCCACCAACGGCGTATCGACATCCTCGACGAGTACGAGCGCACCCATCAGGCGCCGCCGGTGCCCGGCGCCGACGGGGCGTAGTCGGCGTGCCCGAAGGGCACACGCTGCATCGACTGGCCCGGCTGCACCAGCGGCGCTATGCCGGTGCGCCGGTGGCGGTTTCCAGCCCGCAGGGCAGATTCGCCGATGCGGCGTCGACGGTCGACGGGCAGGTGCTGCGACGGGCCACCGCGTGGGGCAAGCATCTGTTCCACCACTATGTCGGCGGCGCGACGGTGCATGTGCACCTCGGCCTGTACGGCAAGTTCACCGAATGGACTGCCGACGACGGGATGCCTGACCCGGTGGGGGCGGTCCGCATGCGGATGGTCGGCGCCGAATTCGGCACTGACTTACGCGGACCGACGGTATGTGAAGTCATCGACGAAGCTCAGGTCGCTGACGTCGTCGCTCGCCTCGGGCCGGACCCGCTTCGTCGCGACGCCGACCCGGCTTGGCCATGGGAGCGAATCAGCAAGTCGCGCAGGCCGATCGGCGCACTACTGATGGATCAGACCATCATCGCCGGCGTCGGCAATGTCTACCGCAACGAATTGTTGTTCCGCCACGGCATCGACCCGTACCGGACCGGTCGCGCGATCGGTGAAGCGGAGTTCGCCGAGGCTTGGACCGATTTAGTGGACTTGATGAAAGTCGGGGTGCGCCGCGGCAAGATCATCACGGTGCGGCCCGAACATGATCACGGTGCGCCCTCGTACGGTCCGCGCCGGCCCCGTACCTACGTTTACCGCCGTGCCGGCGACCCGTGCCGGGTGTGCGGAACTGCCGTTCGCACAGCCGAATTGGAGGGCCGTAACGTATTCTGGTGCTCGACGTGCCAGACGTAGCGGCACTCTCATCTGGCCTCCAGGTTCCGCAGGGCTGGCGCATAGCCTGTCCGAGTAGGCATAGTCCATGAACAAGTTGGCAAGCCGCGCCATCGCGACGGCGGTGATGGCAGCGGGCGTTGGCTTGGCCGGTCTCGGTGGCGTGACCTCCGCTCAGGCGCAACGGACCCACCATCGTGCAACCGCCACCGCGGATCGTTTAACCCCGGCGGACCCGGCGGTCCGGGACCGGGAGGCCCCGGTGCCCCCGGCGGTCCGGGGTCCGGCGGCCCGGGTGGGCCTGGCGGTCCAGGTGGCCCAGGGGACCCGGGCGACCCCGGCGGCGGACATGGCGGACATGGCCCTGGGGGACATGAGCCTGGCGGAGCGGGCGGCCCCGGTGGTCCGGGACCCGGGGGATCAGGCGAGCCAGGTGGGCACGAACCGGGTGGCCCTGGCGAGCCGGGGCCGAGTGGTCCAGGGTCTGAAGGTCCGGGATCGACGGGGCCGAGTGGTCCAGTTTCTGAACCCGGATCGGGCCCTGCGGGACCGGATGCCAACGGTCCCGGAGCGGGCGGACCTGGGCCCGACGCGGGTGGATCCGCGCCTGACACATCCGGACCGTCGACGGGAGCAGACAGCTCCGGAGGCGCGGATGCGTCTGGTGGAGGCGATTCCTCGGGTGGAAGTGGGTCCTCGGGCGGCAGCGACTCATAGGCGGTCTCGGCCCAGTTGTGCGGAAGCGCGGACGCATCTGGGAGGCCTCGCGACCGTTTCGGCGCGCGCGGTCAGCGCTTCTTGATCCCAAGCGCCGCGTAGATCTCGTCGCTCATGACGACGCTGCGCGGGTCGGCGTTGGCTTTGGTCGCGTCGAATTGGTTCATCACGTAGGCATAGCCGATCCGGTGCTCCAGGTCGACGAAACCGAATGAGCCACCCAGACCGCCGTGGCCGAAGATCCGCGGGTTGGGCCCGTTGACGCAGCGCTGGTTGAGCATGTAGCCCAGTCCCCATCCGTGGTCGGCGACGCGAGGGCCGAGCACCAGATCTGTTTCGAGACCACCCTGCGAGACCCGGACCAGATCCATCTGCCGGCGGCTGAGCAGGTTCTCCTGCCCCAAAGCGTTGTAGAACGTCGCCAGTCCCAGCGCCGACACCTGCCCGTTGGTGCCGGGGAATTCCAGCTCGCGCCATAGTTCCAGGTCGTTCGAACCGACTTCGTCGTCGGGCGCGAAACCCATCGACACAGCGAGGCCCGCCTTCGGGTGTTCAGCCAGCGTGGTGGGGTAGCCGGGAGCCTTCACGTCGCCCAATATCTCGCGGATGTGCGGCTTGGCCACCCGGTCGGCGCAACGGTGTTGTTCGGTGCGGGGCAACCCGATGTGGATCTCGGCGCCGAGCGGTTCGGCGATCTCGGTGCGCAGATAGTGACCCACGGTGTCGCCGGTGACGCGGCGGAACAGTTCGCCGAGGATGAACCCGAAGGTGGTCATGTGATAGCCCTGCGCGGTGCCCGGCTCCCACCACGGTTCGGCGGCGGCCAGTCGATCGCACACCAGATCCCAGTCGGTGACCTGAGTCCAGTGCAGGCGCTTGCGCGGCCCGATGACCCCCGAACGATGGCTCATCACCATCCCGACGGTGATGTCTTCCTTGCCCGCCTGCGCGAACTCGGGCCAGTAGCGGGCCACCGGCGCGCTGAGGTCGATCTCGCCCCGCTCGACGAGTTGGTGGACGCAGGTGCTGGTCAAGCCCTTCGTGGCGGATAGCACGGTGGACAGCGTGTCCACCTGCCACGGCCGGGCGCCTTCGGCATCGGACGTTCCGGCCCATAGGTTGACGACCAGCTCACCATCGACCCATGCCGCGACCGCTGCGCCAACTTCTTTGCCCTGCACGAAGTTGTGCGCGAACGCCTCACGAACTCTGTCGAAGCGGGTCGCGCATGAGCCGTGGATGTCGACGTCGGCAGTGGCACCTGGATGCTGAATCGGTCAGCCTCCTCAGCTCGCCGGGTCGGCCTCGTCGGCCACCGGGCCGACGCAGGCGCATAACGCGTCCTCAGCCTAGTCCGCCTCGGGTTTCCGGCGCCTGTATCGAGCGGGCGACGGGAATCGAACCCGCGTAGCTAGTTTGGAAGACTAGGGCTCTACCATTGAGCTACGCCCGCGTGTTTCAGTCGAGCGCGACTGTACGTCGCGGCAGACATCCTATCCAAATGATGCCGTCCCGTGACCCAGCCGTGAGGCCGCTACGGGGACGACGGGCTTTGGCCGTAGGATTTCGAGGTCACCGCGGGGTGTAGCGCAGCTTGGTAGCGCATCCGCTTTGGGAGCGGAAGGCCGCAGGTTCAAATCCTGTCACCCCGACTGGCACGTCCCAACCGACAGGCTTGAGCAATACAGACCGTCAGCACAACCGAGGAGTACACGCGTGAAGAGCACCGTCGAGCAGCTGAGCCCGACCCGGGTTCGCATCAACGTAGAGGTGCCTTTCAAGGAGTTGAAGCCGGACTTCGACCGGGCCTACAAGGAGCTGGCCAAGCAGGTGCGGGTGCCGGGTTTCCGGCCGGGCAAGGCACCGGCCAAGCTGCTGGAGGCGCGTGTCGGTCGTGAGGCGATGCTCGACCAGGTCGTCAACGAGGCACTGCCGAGCCGCTACGGCCAGGCTGTCACCGATTCTGACGTGAAGCCGCTCGGTCAGCCCGAGATCGAGGTCACGAAAAAGGAGTACGGCGAGGAGTTGGTGTTCACCGCCGAGGTCGATGTGCGGCCGCAGTTCACCCTGCCCGACCTGAGCGCGCTGAAGATCACCGTCGACGCGATCGACGTCCGCGACGAGGATGTGGACGCCGAACTGCAGTCGCTGCGCGCCCGATTCGGCACCTTGACCGGCGTCGAGCGGCCGGCCGCGTCCGGCGACTTCGTCTCGATCGACCTGTCGGCCACCATCGACGGCGAAGACGTTCCCGAGGCGGCGACCAAGGGTCTCTCGCACGAGGTCGGCTCCGGCCAGCTCATCGACGGTCTGGACGACGCGATCGTCGGTCTGGCCGCAGGCGAGTCGAAGGTGTTCACCACCGAACTCGCCGCCGGCCCGCATGCCGGCAAGGAAGCCGAAGTCACCGTCACGGTCGGCTCGGTCAAGGAACGTGAACTGCCCGAGCCCGACGACGAATTCGCCCAACTGGCAAGCGAATTCGACACCATCGACGAGCTGCGCGAAAACCTGGCCGACCAGGTTCGGCGGACCAAGCGGGTGCAACAGGCCGAGCAGGTCCGCACCAACGCGCTGGAGGCGCTGATCGAGCAGGTCGACATGCCGTTGCCGGAATCGATCGTGCAGGCCCAGGTGGACAGCACGCTGCACAACGCGCTGCATGGGCTCGACCATGACGAAGCGAAGCTGGCCGAGGCGCTGGAAAAGCAGGGCACGACGCGCGAGAAATTCGAAGCCGACGCCCGCTCGGAGGCCGAGAAGGCGATCAAGACGCAGCTACTGCTGGATGCGCTCGGCGACGACCTCGACATCCAGGTCAGCCAGGAAGACCTCACCGAACGCCTGGTGGTGACCTCGCGGCAGTACGGCATCGAGCCGCAGCAGCTGCTCGGTTATCTGCAGCAGAACAACCAGCTGCCGGCGATGTTCGCCGACGTCCGCCGCGGGTTGACGATCGCGGCGGCGGTGGATGCGGCCACGGTGACCGACACCGACGGAACCGTCGTCGACACCACTGAGTTCTTCGGCCCGCGCGGTCAAGCCGACGCCGTGGACGCTGACGAGCCGGTCGCCGAAGCCGCCTCGTCCGAGGAGCCGTCGGGCGACACGAAGTGACGCTGTGAGCGAACGCGGGAGTTTCGGGGAGTGCGTCACGGCCCCGGTTGGTTAGTGTCGGTGAATACGCAACTCGAGAAAGCAGGTAACCCACTGTGAGCCGTGGGACTGAAATGCGCGCAAGCGCGCAGGGTCTGAACCTCGTCGACTCGGTGTATGAGCGTTTGCTCTCCGAGCGCATCATCTTCTTGGGGTCACAGGTCGACGACGACATCGCCAACCGGTTGTGCGCGCAGATCTTGCTGCTCGCGGCCGAAGACTCCACCAAAGACATCGCGCTGTACATCAATTCCCCCGGTGGATCCATCAGCGCCGGCATGGCGATTTACGACACGATGGTGCTGGCGCCGTGCGATATCGCCACCTACGGGATGGGCATGGCCGCGTCGATGGGCCAGTTCCTGCTGGCCGCCGGCACAAGAGGTAAGCGTTACGCGTTGCCGCATTGCCGCGTCCTGATGCACCAACCGCTGGGCGGGGTGACCGGCAGCGCCGCCGACATCGCCATCCAGGCCGAGCAGTTCGCGGTCATCAAGCAGGAGATGTTCCGGCTCAACGCCGAATTCACCGGCCAGCCGATCGAGAAGATCGTTGCGGACTCGGACCGCGACCGCTGGTTCACCGCCCCCGAAGCCCTGGAATACGGGTTCGTCGACCACATCATCACCCGTGCCGAGACCAATGGAGTCACCCCGTCATGAACCGCGACATCCAGCCGCAGGCGCGCTACATCCTGCCGTCGTTCGTCGAGCACTCCAGCTGGGGTGTTAAGGAGTCGAACCCGTACAACAAGCTGTTCGAGGAGCGCATCATTTTCCTCGGTGTGCAGGTCGACGACGCGTCGGCCAACGACATCATGGCCCAACTGCTGGTCCTGGAGTCGCTGGACCCCGACCGCGACATCACCATGTACATCAATTCGCCCGGCGGTGGTTTCACGTCGCTGATGGCGATCTACGACACGATGCAGTACGTGCGGGCCGACATCCAGACCGTCTGCCTGGGCCAGGCCGCCTCGGCCGCGGCGGTGCTGCTGGCCGCCGGGACACCGGGCAAGCGGATGGCGCTGCCCAATGCGCGGATTTTGATCCACCAGCCGTCGCTGTCCGGGGTGATCCAGGGCCAGTTCTCCGACCTGGAGATCCAGGCCGCCGAGATCGAGCGGATGCGCACGCTGATGGAGACCACGTTAGCCCACCACACCGGCAGGGATGCCGCGACGGTCCGCAAGGACACCGACCGGGACAAGATCCTGACCGCCGCAGAGGCGAAGGACTACGGGATCATCGACACCGTGCTGGAGTACCGGAAACTCTCCGCGTCGACCGCGTAAGCGGCTAGGTCAGCGCGGCCGCCAACTCGGCGATGTCGTCTGGCCGGACTCGGCAGCACCCGCCGACTATCCGCGCACCCGCTGAGACCCACTGTGTCGCCAGTTCGGGCGAAAAGCTTGCCGGGCCAACCCAAGCGCGTCGTGCGGCGTCATAGCGCTCGCCGCTATTGGGGTACACGATCACCGGCTTGCCGGCGGCCGAGGCCGGTCCGATCGCGGGCAGCACGTCGGCCGGTGCGCAGCAATTGACCCCAACCGCAACGATTTCCGGCACCCCGTCAGCCACGGCGAACGCATCGGCCAGCGGTTGGCCGGCCCGGGTGCACGTGCCGTCGACGGTGTAGCTGAGCCATGCGGGCACGCCGAGCGAGCGGACGATGTTGACCAGCGCCTCAGCCTCATCGATGTCGGGAATGGTCTCCAGGGCCAGCACGTCGGCGCCTGCGTCGGCCAGCACCTCCAGGCGAGGCCGATGCCAGGCCTCTAGCTCCGCGACGCTCAGTCCGTAGCGCCCGCGGTACTCCGACCCGTCGGCCAGCGCGGCGCCGTACGGACCCACCGACGCCGCGATCCACCGCTCCGTGGCGGACGACCCGCTGCGCCCGGCTTCGCCGCGCTTGCGATCGCCCGGTTGGTTGGCGGACGACCCGCTGCGCCCGGCTTCGCCGCGCTTGCGATCGCCCGGCTGTCGGGTGGCACCCACGGCGCATCGGGCGCCGGCGGCCAGCTCGACGCTGCGCTGCAGCAAACGGACCGCCTCGCCGCGTCCGATCCCGCGGGCGGCGAAGGCCTCGAACGAGGCTTGATAGCTGGCTGTGGTCGCGATCGTCGCCCCGGCGCGGAAGAATGCCGAGTGCACCGCAGTGATCTCTTGCGGCGCGTCGACCAGCATCCGCGCCGACCACAGCGCGTCGGACAGATCGTGACCGCGTGCCTCGAGCTCCGTCGCCAAGCCGCCATCGGCGATCAACACGGTATTCTCGGTCACGACGAAACCCACCAGCCCAATGTAGGACCGTCGGGCGCGCTTGCCTCTCAGTCGCATAACGTGCGCGACACGCCAGAGACACAGTGGCGCGTACAGGCGGCCATGGGGCCGCCCCAAGCGATATGTTCAGGCGCACAACACGAATATCACCGACGCGATTCGCCTCTATCGGTCGCATCGCCTTGCAGCAAGCGGGTAGCGTCGGGAATACACGCGACATAGCACGATCCAAACGGTGAACAGGAAGTAGGCCCCCAGCACCATGGCGCGCATCGGAGACGGCGGCGACCTGCTTAAGTGCTCGTTCTGCGGAAAGAGTCAAAAGCAGGTCAAGAAGCTCATCGCGGGGCCAGGCGTTTACATCTGCGATGAGTGCATTGATCTGTGCAACGAGATCATCGAAGAGGAACTCGCCGACGCCGACGACGTGAAACTGGACGAGCTGCCCAAGCCCGCCGAGATCCGGGAATTCTTGGAGGGCTACGTCATCGGGCAGGACACCGCCAAGCGGACGCTCGCCGTCGCGGTCTACAACCACTACAAGCGAATTCAGGCCGGCGAGAAGGGACGCGACTCCCGGTCGGGTGAATCGGTCGAGTTGACCAAGTCGAACATCTTGATGCTCGGCCCGACCGGCTGCGGAAAGACCTACCTGGCGCAGACCCTGGCCAAGATGCTCAACGTCCCGTTCGCGATCGCTGATGCCACCGCCCTGACCGAGGCCGGTTATGTCGGTGAGGATGTCGAGAACATTCTTCTCAAGCTGATCCAAGCCGCCGACTACGACGTGAAGCGTGCCGAGACGGGCATCATCTACATCGACGAGGTCGACAAGATCGCCCGCAAGAGCGAGAACCCGTCCATCACCCGCGACGTGTCGGGGGAGGGCGTGCAACAGGCGCTGCTGAAGATCCTGGAAGGCACCCAGGCATCGGTGCCGCCGCAGGGTGGTCGCAAGCATCCGCATCAGGAGTTCATCCAGATCGACACGACCAACGTGTTGTTCATCGTGGCGGGCGCATTCGCCGGCCTGGAGAAGATCGTCTCCGACCGGGTCGGCAAGCGCGGCCTGGGTTTCGGGGCCGAGGTCCGCTCCAAGGCCGAGATCGACACGGCCGACCACTTCGCCGACGTCATGCCGGAAGACCTGATCAAGTACGGGCTGATTCCCGAGTTCATCGGCCGGCTGCCCGTCGTCGCCTCGGTGACGAATCTGGACATGGAGTCGTTGGTCACAATCCTCTCCGAGCCGAAGAACGCGCTGGTCAAGCAGTACACCCGGCTGTTCGAGATGGACAACGTCGAGCTCGAGTTCAGCCAGGATGCGCTGGAGGCCATCGCCGAACAGGCGATCCACCGGGGCACCGGGGCTCGCGGCCTTCGCGCGATCATGGAAGAAGTCCTGCTGCCGGTGATGTACGACATCCCCAGCCGCGACGACGTCGCCAAGGTCGTGGTGACCAAGGAGACCGTCGAGGACAACGTGCTGCCGACGATCGTGCCCCGCAAGCCGTCCCGCGCCGAGCGCCGCGACAAGAGCGCTTAGCGCCTGTCGGGTCGGTAGTGCCGCGCGGTCCCTCTGACCGTTGATGTCAGACGCCGCGCAAGCGGTTCCTGGCCGTATCTCTCGCGCGCTGGATTCGCTGAACTTTTTTCCGGCTGACGTGCGCGACGGCCTCGGCCCCTACTTGTCGGTCTATCTCCTGCTGACGCATCACTGGGATCAGGCCTCGATCGGGTTCGTGATGGGGATCGGCGGCATCGCCGCGATCGTCGCGCAAACACCGATCGGCGCGGCGGTGGACCGGACGTCAGCTAAGCGAGCGCTGATCGTCGCCGGGGCGATCACGGTCACTGTCGGCACGCTGGCCATGCCGCTGTTTCCGCACTTTCCCGCGATCTCACTACCGCAGGTGCTGACCGGCGCCGCCGGGTCGGTCTTCGCGCCGGCTCTGGCCGCGATCACGCTGGGCGTCGTCGGCAGCCGATCTTTCTCCCGGCGGATCGGACGCAACGAGTCCTTCAACCACGCGGGCAATGCGACCGCCGGCGCCATCACGGGTGGACTGGCGTACTGGTTCGCCATGCCCGAAACCGCTCCGAAGACGGCTAACCCGGGCCTCCCCCGAACGGGGGAGACGGACCGCTAGCAAATGTTACCCACGCGTAGGTTTTGATTCTTAGAGTTCAACTGCCGCCGAAAGTGACGAACACCACATTTTCGCTTCGCGGGAGTCGATGGCGTGTGTCTGACCTCGCGCTTTGGCAGGGTCGCGGTAGCGTGGTGACGTGCACCTGCGTCACTCGTTCCTTAAGAGAAGTGCAATAATCGGTACTGCCAGTGACATAAAAATCGACCGCGGGTGCACTCGGACGAGACGTACCGGTATCGACCACGTGAACAGCGACGGAAGGCGGCGACGTGGGTCCGAGTGAAAACGGAGCCAGGTCAGGATCTGATTCAGATTCGCATCGACCCGATTCGGCGTTGCCCGGGCGGGAGAAGCTAGAGAAAGTCGTCATCCGATTCGCCGGAGACTCCGGTGACGGAATGCAGCTCACCGGTGACCGGTTCACTTCAGAGGCAGCGCTTTTCGGTAACGACCTGGCGACCCAGCCGAGCTATCCCGCCGAGATCCGCGCGCCGCAAGGCACGTTGCCCGGCGTCTCGTCGTTCCAGATTCAGATCGCCGACTACGACATCCTCACCGCCGGTGACCGGCCCGATGTGCTGGTGGCGATGAACCCCGCGGCGCTGAAGGCCAACATCATCGACCTGCCGATCGGCGGGCTGGTGATCGCCAACTCCGACGAGTTCACCAAACGCAACCTGGCCAAGGTCGGTTACGACGCCAACCCGCTGGAAACCGGGGAGTTGTCCGACTACAAGGTCGAAGCGGTCCCGATGACCACGCTGACGCTCGGCGCGGTCGAGGCCATCGGCGCGTCGAAGAAGGACGGTCAGCGCGCCAAGAACATGTTCGCGCTGGGCCTGTTGTCGTGGATGTACGGCCGGCCGATCGAAACCAGTGAGCGATTCATCCGGGAGAAGTTCGGCCGCAAGCCCGATGTCGCCGAGGCGAATGTGTTGGCGCTCAAGGCCGGATGGAACTACGGGGAGACCACCGAAGCCTTTGCGACTACCTACGAGATCTCACCGGCGCAACTGCCCGCCGGCGAATACCGGCAGATCTCTGGTAACACCGCGCTGTCCTACGGCCTCGTCGCCGCCGGCCAATTGGCCGATCTTCAGGTCGTGCTGGGTAGTTACCCGATCACGCCGGCGTCGGACATCTTGCACGAGCTCTCCAAGCACAAGAACTTCAATGTGCTGACCTTCCAGGCCGAGGATGAAATCGGCGGCATCTGCGCCGCTTTGGGCGCCTCGTACGGCGGGGCACTCGGTGTGACCAGCACGTCGGGCCCAGGCCTGTCGCTGAAGTCCGAGGCGCTCGGCCTCGCGGTGATGACCGAGTTGCCATTGATCGTCATCGACGTCCAGCGGGGTGGGCCGTCGACGGGCCTGCCTACCAAGACCGAACAGGCCGACTTGCTGCAGGCGCTCTACGGGCGCAACGGGGAGTCGCCGGTGGCGGTGATCGCGCCGCGATCGCCGTCGGACTGCTTCGACGTCGCACTGGAAGCGGTGCGCATCGCGGTGTCCTACCACACCCCGGTGATCATCCTGTCCGACGGCGCGATCGCCAACGGCTCGGAGCCGTGGCGAATTCCGAATGTCGATGAGCTGCAACCCATTCAGCACACCTTCGCCAACCCTGACGAGCCCTTCCAGCCCTATGCCCGCGACCCGGAGACGCTGGCTCGGCTGTTCGCCGTCCCGGGTACTCCCGGTCTGGAACACCGCATCGGCGGGCTGGAATCCGCGAATGGGACCGGAGACATCTCCTACGACCCCGCCAACCACGACCTCATGGTGCGGTTGCGGCAAGCCAAGGTCGACGGGATCTCGGTTCCCGACATCGAAGTCGACGACCCGACCGGCGATGCCGAGCTGCTGCTGATCGGCTGGGGCAGTTCGTACGGCCCGATCGGCGAAGCATGCCGGCGCGCGCGGCGCAACGACGTCAAGGTCGCCCACGCGCATCTGCGTCACCTGCGGCCTTTCCCGGCGAACCTGGGTGAGGTGCTGCGGCGTTACCCGCAGGTGGTGTGCCCGGAAATGAACCTCGGCCAGTTGGCGCTGTTGCTGCGGGGCAAGTATCTGGTCGACGTGCAATCGGTCACCAAGGTGCAAGGTGTTGCGTTCCTGGCCGACGAGGTGGGTCGCCTCATCCGCGCCGCGCTGGGCGGGACGCTGGCTGAAATCGAGCAGGACAAGACGATGGTCGCGAGGTTGGCGGCGGCCACGGTGGGAGCGGGAGCGTAATGACTGACCTGATTGGCGCGGACCTGGGTCTTAGCGATGTGCTGTCCAAGCACAGCCGTGTGCCCACCACCGACACGCCGCAGAAGGCCAAGGACTTCACCAGCGACCAGGAAGTCCGCTGGTGCCCCGGCTGCGGCGACTACGTCATCCTCAACACGATGCGAAACTTCTTGCCGGAGTTGGGGTTGCGTCGTGAAAACATCGTGTTCGTCAGCGGCATCGGCTGCTCGAGTCGATTCCCGTACTACCTGGAGACCTACGGCCTGCACTCGATCCACGGCCGGGCGCCCGCGATCGCGACGGGTCTGGCGCTGGCGCGCGAGGACCTGTCGGTGTGGGTGGTCACCGGCGACGGGGACGCGTTGTCGATCGGTGGTAACCACCTGATTCACGCGCTGCGCCGCAACATCAACCTGACAATCCTGCTGTTCAACAACCGGATCTACGGCCTGACCAAGGGTCAGTACTCGCCGACGTCGGAGGTCGGCAAGGTGACCAAGTCGACGCCGATGGGCTCACTGGATCAGCCGTTCAATCCGGTGTCGCTGGCGCTCGGCGCCGAGGCGAGCTTTGTCGGCCGCGCGCTGGACTCCGACCGCAAGGGCCTGTCCGAGGTGCTGCGCGCCGCCGCCGAGCATCGCGGGTCAGCGCTGGTCGAGATCCTGCAGGACTGCCCGATCTTCAACGACGGCTCATTCGACGCGCTGCGCAAAGAGGGCGCTGAGGAGCGGGTGATCAACGTCCACCACGGTGAGCCGATCGTCTTCGGCGCCAACGACGACTACTGCGTTGTCCGCTCCGGCTTCGGTCTCGAAGTCGCCAAGACGGCTGACGTCAGCGTCGACGAGATCGTGGTGCATGACGCGCGCGCCACCGATTCCGCCTACGCCTACGCACTTTCGCGGCTCTCCCAGCAAAACCTGGAGCACACCGTGATGGGCATCTTCCGTCAGGTCAATCGGCCCACTTACGACGATGCCGCGCGGTCACAGATCGCCGCCGCGCGCGAATCGAGTCCGTCTGACCGCGCCGCCCTCCAGTCGTTGTTGCACGGCCGCGACACCTGGACAGTGAACTGAGGTGGCTACCGCAACTGGGCCGGCCTCGTTAGCCGGTGTGGTGCTGGCTGGCGGCGCATCGCTCCGAGCGGGGCGCGACAAGGCCGTCAAGCCGGTTGCAGGTTCCGGAACGCAGGTCGAGAACGCCGTCAGCATCATTGGGCAGCGGTGTCAGCCGGTTTTCGTGGTCGCCGCGCCGGGCCAGGCGCTGCCGGATCTGTCGGCGGAGGTCGTGCGCGACGACGTTCGCGGACTGGGTCCACTGCTGGCGACCGCGCGCGGATTGCACGCCGCCGCGGCAGCCGGCGCCGAGCGGGCATTCCTCTGCGCCGTCGACGTGCCGTTCCTGACCCCCGACTTGATCGACGTGCTCCTGGCTCGCGCCACCGAAGTCGACGCGGACGTCGTGCTGCCGTGGGACGGCAGCAATCGCTATCTGGTCGGGGTGTACCGAACGTCGTTGGCGGCCAAGGTCGATGAGCTCATTGCGGCCGGCGAGCGGAACATGCCGGCATTGGTCGATCACGTCGACACCCAGCGAGTGGTGATCTCCGAGCCGCACCCGTCATCCGACGGCAAAGCGGCGACCGGTTTGCGCCGACTGCTGCTTGCCGGACGCTGATTTTCTGTCATTGAATTGCGCTTTTATGTGCCAATTCATCGGGCGATTAACGGCTTCGGATATCTGGCTATTCGCTTTTCATTCTAGTTAGCTGGAATTGCACGCTGTCGCAGGAGTTGCGTCGGTATCTTTCTCCACAGTTGCCAATGTATGTCGTTGCGGCAGCGGATGATTCGGCGCTGCGCTGCTCGGTGTGCGCCCGGCCCGATCGCTCCCGTCGCAGAGTGCGCGACGGGACACGCGATGGTGTGCCAACCGAGCCTCGCCGGGGCGTCGTAGCCTACTTCGGAGGCGGCCGCGGAAATGATTGCGAGACAGCATTCTTCGTGCGACTGTACGCCCGGGCTGGATATCGGATCCCCGTATCGAAATCGTCTGTGCAACAGAGTATTTGGTCGGATATCGGGCTCTTGTTGACCATGTGCTCAATCGGCCATGTGAGATGCTTTGCGACACGGCGCTGCCAACGTGTGATCTTGATAACTCCCACATTTGGCGTGCGGAGCGCATGTGCCCTCTTCCGGATCGTGCGACACCGCTTCGGAAGGGTGTCGCGGCTCACAAAATGTGCGTGATTTGGCTCACCACCGATGGTCCGCACGAAAGAACTGACGCCGACGAAAAAGACATAGCTGACCTGCGAAGTCAATTAGCTGAGAGGCCGTGATCACGCCTTTACCGCGTCGAAACAGCGGCGTGTCGCGAAATGACGAATGCTGCGAGTTCTCGTACGGTCCATTTCGGCCCGAAAAGCCTCAAGAAGGATCGAATCCACGGACCCGCGTGTGAGCGGGGGCTACGGACGGCGACGACGCCGCCGTGCGGCCGCCGGGCTCAAGCCCGGATCGTCGGCTCACGCCCCAGCTGTCGTGCCTGAACGAGACGGCACGACTCGAAGTATCAACCCGCCGGAAAACCGGCACCAGCCCAGCTCGCTGGGGTTGCTTCGGCGCGCGCACCCGCGAAAGGAACGATGTTGAAGAACGTCCGCCAGACGCTTCGCATGGCCGCGATCACCGGTGTGCTTGCCACGACCCCGCTGACGCTGTCCAACGCGATCGCTTCCGCCGATTACGAGCGGGTGAGCCCGTCCACTCCGTTCGAGCTGGCCGCGTTCGTGCCCGCCCCGCCCGCTCCGGACGCCCCCGACGCGCCCGCACCGGTCGCTGAGCCTGTCGCGGATGCTCCGCAGGCCCCGGCTGACCTTCCCCCGGCACCGGACGCACCGCCGGCCCCGGCTCCCGACGCGCCTCCGGCCCCGGCGCCGGATGCGCCGCCGCCCGCACCGGAAGCTCCGCCCGCACCGGAGGCCCCCGCGCCGCCGGCCGACGCGGCACCGGCGCCTGAGCAGGCACCGGCCCCCGAGAAGGCACCGGAGCCCGTGCACAGGGCGTACAGCGTCAACTGGGACGCGATCGCCGGCTGCGAGTCCGGTGGCAACTGGGCCATCAGCACCGGCAACGGCTATTCCGGCGGTCTGCAATTCACGCCGAGCACCTGGCGTGCCAACGGCGGCTCGGGCTCCCCGAACGGCGCGAGCCGTGAGGAGCAGATCCGGGTGGCAGAGAATGTGCTGCACTCGCAGGGCATCGGCGCGTGGCCGGTCTGCGGCCGTCGCGGCTGAAAAAACGATCGACAACTAACGGCGGTGGTCGGGCTCAGGCCCGCCACCGCCGTTAGGCGTCTACAGGTCAGCTGAAGCGGACGTTCAGCGTCGCCAGGCCGAAGATTTTCTTGCCATCGGACTTTGCGGCGACGAGCACGACGCCGGTGCGGGTGTCCGGGTCGAGCGACTTGATTCGGCCGCTGAATTCGATGTCGGCACCCTCGGCGGCCGACACGATCGCGGGAGCAGACAGCCGCACCGCGTATCGCGTGACCGCACCGGGATCACCTGACCATGTGGAGGCGAATGCGGCGCCCAAGCCCATGGTCAGCATGCCGTGGGCGATCACATCGGGCAGGCCGGCCAGCTTGGCGATGCTTTCGTCCCAGTGAATCGGGTTGGCGTCGCCGGCCACGCCGGCGTAGTTCACCAGGTCGCCGCGGGACACTCGGGTCTGGTGCACTGCCAGCTCATCGCCGACCTTGACGTCATCGAAGGACGGCGTGCCCGGTGTACGGCCGGTGTCCTCGGCGACGCGGATCTCGCCCTCGGGGCGCACCGTCTTGTGGTACTCGGATTCGCCGATGCCGAAGAGGTCGACGTCGTGCATCATCATCGTCTGCACGGCTGTCTTGATCGCCGGATCGACGTCCTCGGCGGTGAGACCGACAACAGTTGTGTGCAGGGTATGCACCCGCTCGCCGGCGGTGTCGGTGAAGGTGTTGGTCACGGTGATCAGGTCTCTGCCGGCGATCCTGCGCACCGACGTCAGCTCCACGTCGACGTGCAGTTCGTCGCCGGCGACGATCGGGCGGTGCTGCTCGAAGACCTCTTCGGTCTGCATGTAGGTGTCGTAGCCGACGACGACCTGCTCGAACATGAGGCGGTTGCAGGTCATGCCCGGGGTGGAGGTGAAGGTCAGCGGCGCGACCAGGTCCGGATAGCCGAGCTTCTGAGCGGCGTCGACGTCCCAGTGTGCGGGGTGGTAGTCCTGCACCGCACGGGCGTACTCGCGTAGCTTTTCGCGGCCGACAAGGTAGGTGCCGTCCATCTGATAGTGATGGCCGACTCGCGATTCCAGCGCCGACGCTTCTGCAGCGGTCATCAATTCGCTCAACTTTTCTATCGGCCTGTTCGCGGAAGCCGACACAGCACACTAACGCGAGTAAGCCTCGGCAAAACCGGCGGACACGGTTCGACATCTGTGCCTGTGGCGCGGGTGTGACAATGGCGGATACCGACAAAGTTGCCGCGTCGAAACCTAAGCTGCCCGCGTGATCGAGTTCCGCGCGTCGCTGCCACCGGATCTTCCCGGTATCCCCTCGGCCGACGGACCGTTGCCCGAGCCGGCTCAACGTGCCGGCCGCCCCCGCGCCTTGGCGGCAGACATACTCGGCGAACTCCACGGTCCGCTGTTCTATGCCGACTTCAACGGCGGCATCAGGAAGCTCTACGCGTGCTCGGTGGAACTCGTTACTGAGCTGTGCGACGAGAGCCGGTTCGCCAAGAACCTCACGCCAACCCTTGCCAGGGTCAGGCCGTTGGCAGGCGATGGTCTGTTCACGGCCTACCACGGCGAACCGAATTGGCAGCGAGCCCACGATGTCCTCTTGCCGGGTTTCAGCTACGCGGGACTGCGCGCGTATCACGGGGCGATGCTGGACATCAACGCCCAACTGATCGACCGGTGGGACGTCAGAGCCGGAGTCGGGCCGGTGGATGTGTCGACCGACCTACAGAAGCTGGCCATGGATACCGTCGCGCTCGCCGGATTCGGTTCGCGTTTCGACTCTTTCAATTGCCCGGGCCTGGCTCCGATCCCGCAGAGCTTCACAACGGCGCTGGGGGAGTTGGGCTCTGGAACGGCAACGCCGGTGTTCAACGAACAACTGAAAACCTTGCACGCGTTCATCGACGGGCTCATCGCCGAGCACCGATCCGGTGATCGCCAGTTCGAGGACCTGTTGGCGCTGATGCTGCAACAGGATGCCGACGGCAACCCCGTGCTGGAGACGGAGAACATTCGCAACCAGATCATGACTTTCCTGATCGCCGGCCAGCTCACCACATCGGAGCTGATGCCCAACGCGCTGTACAACATGGTCAGCGATCCGGCGGTGCTGCATCGCGCGCAGGCCGAGGTGGACAGTGTTTTCGGAACCGACGACGACTATCTGCCCGGCTACGACGACGTCGGTAAGCTGACCTATCTGCGACAGGTCATCGAGGAGACGCTGCGGCTGTCGCCGCCGGTGCTGAGCTTTGATCGAATGGCCTTGGAAGACACCGTGATCGGTGACCGATACCCGATCAAACGCGGTGAGGCTGTCACCGTGCTGACCGGCGCATTGCACCGTCAGCCGCAGTGGGGCGACAATGTCGAACTCTTCGACCCCGATCGCTTCGCTCCCGAATACTCGGCGGCCCGGCCGGCCGCCTTGTTCAAACCTTTCGGAACCGGTTCGCGCTCGTGCATCGGCAGACAGTTCGCGCTGCATGAGGCGACGATGGCACTGGCGCGGCTCGTCCACCGTTACCGCCTCATCGACGCCTACCACTATGTCCCGCAGTGGGAAAACCCCAACAGCCGCCGCCCGGTCGGATTCCGGCTCGATCTTCTCCGGCGCACTCCACAGGACCGCCATGCCGGAACACCCGCCTCCGAGGCCGTCGCCGCGGAGAGCGAGCGTGCCGTGACGGCGATGACAGCCGGCACCAGACTGGCCATCTTCTACGGTTCGAACCTCGGTACCTGCCGCGGCCTTGCCCGTCAATTCGCTGATGATGCAACGGCTTTGGGTTGCACCGTGACGGTGACACCCCTTGACGACGCTGTTGGCGGCTTCCCCGAAGCCGAGGCCGTCGTGATAATCGCGTCTTCCTATAACGGACAACCGACCGACGACGCACGCGCCTTCCTCACTTGGCTGCTCGATGCGGACACCACACTGAATCCGGCACCCAACGTCGCGGTTCTCGGTGTGGGTGACCACAACTGGGCCGACACCTACCAGGTGATCCCCCAGCGAATCGATGAGCGACTCGGTGATCTGGAAGCCAATCGACTGGTCCCGCGGGCATCAGCCGATACCTCGGGAGATCTGGTCGGTGTGGTCGAGGAGTTCGCCGGCTCGCTGTGGTCGGCATTGGCTGAGCGGTATGGCGACCCCGACGCCACGCCGATCAGCGATGCCGCCGAACCGCTCTACGAGTTGCGCCAGATCGTGGGTCCGGTGACGGCGGCGATGGACGAACGGTCCTCGGTGATCCCGATGAACATCCTCGAGAACACCGAACTCGTGAGTCCTGACAATGGATTGGGTCAGGCCAAAAACAACATCCGCGTGCAACTTCCGGATGATGTCGTTTACCAGACGGGTGACCACCTCACAGTGCTCGCCGACAACCCACCCGAGGTCGTGGACGCGGTCTTGACGCAGCTGGGCATCGACCCCGAACTGAGGTTGTCGATCAATCCGCGCCGCAGCTCACGGCGGCTGATCGCGTTGGACCGCGAGGTCAGTGCACGAGAACTGCTCACTCACTTCGTCGAATTGCGAAAGCCGGTGACCACCAGTCAATTACGCCGTCTTGCGGCGGCCAACGCCTGTCCTCCGGAGCGCCGGCGGCTCACCGAACTCGCCGAAGACCCAGGCGGCTGCCCGCTCAGCGTGTTGGAATGCCTCGCCGAGTACCCGGGCTGCGTTCTCACCGGCGCTGAACTCCTCGAATTGCTCGACCCTATGACGCCGAGGCACTATTCGATCGCATCGTCGTCGCTGTTGTCACCGCGCGTGGTAGGGCTGGTCGTCAGCGTGCTCGACGCGCCGGCCCGCTCCGGTCATGGCCTGTTCAAAGGTGTCGCGTCCAATTTCCTCGCGACCGTCCAACCCGGACGGGTGATCCGGGCGCGGGTGGACCCGGCGCGGCAGGCGTTTCGGGCCGGAGCCGATCCGGCCAAGAATGTGATCCTGGTCAGCGCCGGTACCGGAGTCGCACCGTTCCTCGGTTTCCTCGGTGATCGACTCGCCTCACAACGCGCCGGAGCGCCGGTGGAGCCTGCGCTGTGCTTCTTCGGGGTACGTGACCCGCAGGTCGATTACATCTTCCGAGACCGCTTCGAGCAGGCCGAAACCCTGGGGATTGTGCAGATGCGCCCGGCCTTTTCCCGTGCGCCGCAGGACGGTGTTCGCTACGTGCAGGACCGGATCGCCGCGGACGCCGACGAGGTGTGGGATCTGCTAGCCG
The DNA here is from genome assembly GCA_963741555.1 of uncultured Actinomycetota bacterium. GTDB lineage: Bacteria > Actinomycetota > Actinomycetes > Mycobacteriales > Mycobacteriaceae > Mycobacterium. The sequence continues at coordinate 406,302 of CAVUIH010000015.1, forward strand.
ACCCTGCCAAGGACACTCACGTCTATGTGTGCGGGGACGGCGCGCGGATGGCGCCTGCGGTGCGCGGGTCCTTCCTCGAGATTTTCCGGGCACGGACGGGTGCTGACGATGGTCAGGCCCGCGACTGGCTGAACGGTCTCGTCGAATCCGACCACTACGTTGAGGACGTGTGGGCCGGCTGAACCGCGTCGTGCCAGGTTGTGTTACCAACGACGCATGACCGCAACGGCATTCGACAACCTCGACGACTACCTGGCGCTGCCGCGGGTATCGGGCCTCGCCGTGTCGGCGGACGGGTCGCGGGTGGTGACCACCGTGGCCGAACTCACCGACAAACGCTCCGAGTACGTCACCGCCATCTGGGAACTCGACCCTTCCGGCCGACAGCCCGCCAGGCGGCTGACCCGCGGCGCCACCGGTGACTCGTCGCCGGCGTTCACCGCCGACGGCGACCTGCTGTTCGTCTCGTCGCGGCCGAGCGCCGACAACACCGACGGCAAGAAGCCGCGTGCTGCGCTGTGGCGGTTGCCGTCGGGTGGCGGCGAAGCCGTCGAGGTCGCGAGTGCGCCCGGGGGAGTGAGCGCGGTGCGCGCCGCCCGCGCGGCCGATGCGACCGTCATTGCGTCGGCGTTGTTGCCCGCCGCGCGCGACGTCGACGACGATCGGCGGCTTCGCGATCTGCGCAAGGACGCCTCTGTGAGCGCGATCCTGCACACCGGATATCCAGTGCGATTCTGGAACAACGACATTGGACCCGACAAACCCCACCTGCTCGACGCGAAAGGTCTTCGCGATCTGACGCCGCACCCCGGCACCGCGTTGGTGGTCACGGCCGACCAGAACGGCCGCGCGCCGATATTCGCCGTCGAGGTGTCGACGTCGACGGTCACTCAGCTCACCGACGACGACTTCTGCTACACCGACGTCGTCGCCGCGCCGGGCGGTGTGCTGTATGCACTGCGCAGTTCCTATGCGGCGCCGCCACATCCGGTGCGCATCGACCCCGGCGGTGAGATCACGGTGCTGCCGTGCGTCGAGTTGCCGACGCTGCCAGGGACATTGGCCGAGGTGACGGCGTCGGCCGCCGACGGGACGACGGTACGGTCGTGGTTGGTGCTACCGGAAGGCCCGACGCCGGCACCGCTGCTGTTGTGGGTCCACGGCGGTCCGTTGGGCAGCTGGAACAGCTGGGCCTGGCGGTGGAACCCTTGGCTGATGGCCGCCAAGGGCTACGCGGTGCTGCTGCCCGATCCGGCGCTGTCCACCGGCTACGGGCAGGACTTCATCCAGCGCGGCTGGGGCGCGTGGGGCGGGCCGCCGTTCGACGACCTGATGGCGGCCACCGATGCGGCGTGCCGGCATCCGCGCGTCGACGCGACCCGCACCGCCGCGATGGGCGGCTCCTTCGGCGGCTACATGGCCAACTGGATCGCAGGCCACACCAACCGGTTCGCCGCAATCGTGACGCACGCCAGCCTGTGGGCGCTCGACCAGTTCGGCCCGACCACCGACACGGCCTACTACTGGCGCCGGGAGATGACGCCGCAGATGACCGCCGACAACTCGCCCCACCACTTTGTCGGCGGCATCAGCACACCGATGCTGGTGATCCACGGTGATAAGGATTACCGCGTGCCGATCGGCGAGGGCCTGCGGCTCTGGTACGAACTGCTCGCGTCGTCGGCACTGCCGGCCGGCGAGGACGGCAGCAGTCCGCACCGCTTCCTGTATTTCCCGTCCGAGGACCACTGGGTCCTCGCGCCGCAGCACACCAAGATCTGGTACGAGGTGGTGTTCGCCTTCCTGGCTGAGCACGTGCTTGGGGAGAGTGCCGAATGGCCGGAGATGCTCGGAGTACCGTCGCGCCCGTGACTGCAACGCGCGAGTACGACATCGTTCTGTACGGGGCAACCGGCTTCGTGGGCAAGCTGACGGCCGAATACCTGGCCCGGGCCGGCGGCAACGCGCGGATCGCGCTGGCCGGCCGCTCGACGGATCGCCTGAAGGCGATCCGCGAGACGCTGGGCGAGTCGGCGCAGTCATGGCCGGTCCTGCAGGCGGATGCGTCCAAGCCGTCGACGCTGGATGCGATGGCTGCCCAGACGCAGGTTGTCGTCACGACGGTCGGTCCCTACAGCCGCTACGGCCTACCGTTGGTGGCCGCCTGCGCCGCTGCAGGAACCGATTACGCCGACCTGACCGGCGAGCCGCCGTTCGTCCGCGAAAGCATCGACCTGTACCACAAACAGGCCCTCGACACCGGTGCACGCATCGTGCACGCGTGCGGATTCGATTCGATCCCTTCGGATCTCACCGTCTACGCGCTGTACCGCAGGGCGCTCGAAGACAGCGCGGGCGAACTCGTCGGCACCGACTTCGTGGTGCGCTCGTTCGCCGGTGGGTTTTCCGGTGGCACCGTTGCCTCGGGCGTGGAAGTGTTCAGCACCGTCTCCAGTGATCCCGACGCGCGTCGCCAATTCGCCGATCCCTACACGTTGAGCCCCGACCGCGGTGCAGAACCCGAACTCGGTCCCCAGCCCGATCTGCAATGGCACCGCGGTCGTCAGATCGCGCCGGAACTGACCGGCCTGTGGACCGCGGGGTTCTTGATGGCACCCGCCAACACACGAATTGTGCGGCGCAGCAACGCATTACAGGACTACGCCTACGGCAGGCGGTTCAAGTACAGCGAGCACATGAGCGTGGGATCCTCGGCCGTCGCGCCGCTGACCTCGGCCGTCGTCAACGGGATCGGCAACGCGGTGACGGCCTTGGCCAGCCGCTACTTCCGGCTGCTGCCCCGCCGGCTGGTGGACCGGGTGCTGCCCAAACCCGGCACCGGTCCCAGCGAAGCCGTTCGCGAGCGGGGCTTTTACAAGGCGGAGACGTACACCACGACGACGTCCGGTGCTCGTTACGTCGCCACCATCGCCCAGCGCGGCGACCCTGGATACAAGGCCACCGCGGTGCTGTTGGGCGAAAGCGGTCTGGCACTGGCTCTGGACCGCAATTCGCTGTCGGACCTGCACGGCGTGCTGACGCCGGCGGCAGCGATGGGCGACGCCTTACTGGCACGCTTCCCGGCCGCCGAAGTGTCGCTGGAAACCGCGCGGTTGATGCCCCGCTGACCCGGGCGCCGCGACGCCCGCAGCCAATTGGCCTGCTGTCAGAGAATCGCTGTTCGGACAAGATCGGCTGGGTTAGTGTCATCTCAGAACCACACCATCCCAGCAACGTTAGGTGGACGGGTCCATGTCTGGCCTTGAAGATCTTTTCGCGCAGATTCCCACATCCGACATCGCCACCAAGATCGGCGTCGACGAAGCCGAAGTCAACAAGGCGGTCCATCTGCTGGTGCCGGTGCTGGTGGGTGGCCTGCATGAAAACGCGCAGGATCCCGATCACGCCAGCAAGATCGAGTCCGCCGCTGACAGCCAGGCCGGCCTGCTCGACGGCGGCGTGAGCGTCGACCAAGTCGATCAGAAAGAGGGCCAGCAGGCGATCGCGAGGATCTTCGGCGGCAACGACGCCACCCAGGTCGCCAACGCCCTCGCCAGCGGCGGCGGAGGCAACAGCGATCTGCTCAAGCAACTGCTGCCGATCCTGGCGCCGATCGTTTTGGCTTACATCGGAAAGCAACTGACCGGCAAGAGCGAAGCTCCCGCGACGCAGGCGGCGTCCGGCGGCGGGGCGCTCAACGACGTACTGGGCAGCATCCTCGGCGGGATGGGCGGCAACAAGTCGCTGGGCACCGTGCTGGGCAACGCGCTGGGCTCCAAGGCGGGCGACATCCTCGGCGGATTGCTGGGCGGCGGCAAAAAGTAATCCCAGCCTTTTTATACCGCTCCGCGGTAGGCGGTGTTCGTGGCGGCCGTCGGCGCTTTCTAGACTTGACGGGTGACTGCCAGCCCTGAACGCACCGGTGACAAGCGGGCTGAAGACCTGCCCAAGGCGTGGGATCCGGGCGCGGCCGAGAGCGCGATCTATCAGGGCTGGCTGGATGCCGGTTACTTCGCCGCCGATCCGGCCAGCCCCAAACCCGGTTATTCGGTCGTGCTGCCGCCGCCGAACGTGACCGGCAGCCTGCACATGGGCCACGCGCTCGAGCACACCATGATGGACGCGCTGACGCGTCGCAAGCGCATGCAGGGCTACGAGGTGCTGTGGCAGCCGGGCATGGACCACGCGGGTATCGCCACTCAGAGCGTCGTGGAAAAGCAGCTTGCTGTTGACGGCAAGACCAAAGAAGACTTCGGCCGCGCGCTGTTCATCGACAAGGTGTGGGATTGGAAGCGCGAATCGGGCGGCGCGATCGGCGGGCAGATGCGCCGGCTCGGCGACGGCGTCGCCTGGGACCGCGAGCGTTTCACCATGGACGACGGCCTGTCGCGAGCTGTGCGCACCATCTTCAAACGGCTCTACGACGCAGGTCTGATCTATCAGGCCGAGCGCTTGGTCAACTGGTCACCGGTGCTGGAGACGGCGATCTCGGATCTCGAGGTCCGCTACGAGGACGTCGAAGGCGAGCTGGTCTCGTTCCGGTACGGCTCCCTCGACGATTCCGAGCCGCACATCGTGGTCGCCACCACCCGGGTGGAGACGATGCTGGGCGACACCGCGATCGCGGTGCATCCCGACGACCAGCGTTACCGCGCACTGGTCGGCGCCACGCTGCCGCACCCGTTCCTGGACCGCCAGATCATCGTCGTCGCCGACGATCACGTCGATCCCGAATTCGGCACCGGCGCAGTCAAAGTCACACCGGCGCATGACCCGAACGACTTCGAGATCGGGCTGCGCCACCAACTGCCGATGCCGTCGATCATGGACGCTCGCGGCCGGATAGCCGCCACCGGAACACATTTCGACGGCATGGACCGCTTCGATGCCCGTGTCGCGGTGCGCGAGGCACTGGCGGCCGAAGGGCGCATCGTCGCCGAGAAACGTCCATATCTGCACAGCGTCGGGCACTCCGAGCGCAGTGGTGAGCCGATCGAGCCGCGGCTGTCGCTGCAGTGGTGGGTCCGGGTGGAATCGTTGGCCAAAGCCGCCGGTGACGCGGTCCGCAACGGCGACACCGTCATTCACCCCGCCAGCCTGGAGCCGCGCTGGTTCGCCTGGGTCGACGACATGCACGACTGGTGCATTTCCCGCCAGCTGTGGTGGGGCCACCGCATCCCGATCTGGTATGGGCCGGACGGTCAACAGATGTGCGCCGGTCCCGACGAGCCACCGCCCGAGGGCTGGGAACAGGATCCCGACGTCCTGGACACCTGGTTCTCCTCGGCGCTGTGGCCGTTCTCCACCTTGGGCTGGCCGGAGACGACGCCGGAATTGGAAAAGTTCTATCCGACAAGCGTTCTGGTGACCGGCTACGACATTTTGTTCTTCTGGGTGGCCCGGATGATGATGTTCGGGACCTTCGTCGGCGGTGACGAGGTCATCACGCTGGGCGGTCGCCGGGGCCCGCAGGTGCCGTTCACCGACGTCTTCCTGCACGGGCTGATCCGCGACGAGTCCGGGCGGAAGATGAGCAAGTCCAAGGGCAACGTCATCGATCCACTGGACTGGCTGGACCTCTACGGCGCCGACGCGCTGCGGTTCACCCTGGCCCGTGGCTCCAGCCCCGGCAGCGACCTCAGCGTCGGCGAAGACCATGTCCGGGCGTCGCGCAACTTCGTCACCAAGCTGTTCAACGCCACCAGATTCGCCCTGCTCAACGGCGCGGCGTTGAGCCCGTTACCCGCTTCCGACGAGCTGACCGACGCCGACCGCTGGATCCTTGGCCGGCTGGAAGAAGTTCGCGCCGAAGTCGATTCGGCCTTCGACTCCTATGAGTTCAGTCGCGTGTGTGAAGCGCTCTACCACTTCACCTGGGACGAATTCTGCGACTGGTACCTCGAACTGGCCAAAGCGCAGGTTGCCGACAGGCTGTCGCACACCACCGCTGTACTGGCCACCGCGCTGGACACCCTGCTGCGGCTGCTGCACCCGGTGATCCCGTTCGTCAGCGAGGCGCTCTGGCAGGCGTTGACCTCGGGGGAGTCGCTGGTGATCGCCGACTGGCCGCAGTCCTCCGGCACCGCGCTGGATGCCGTTGCCGCGCAACGGATCACCGATATGCAGAAGCTGGTGACCGAAATCCGCCGGTTCCGTAGCGACCAAGGGCTGGCCGACCGGCAGAAGGTGCCTGCCCGGCTGTCGGGAATCGAGACCGCCGACCTGAACACTCAGGTGGGCGCCGTCACCTCACTGGCGTGGTTGACCGAACCCGGGCCGGGATTCAGCGCGTCGGCATCGCTGGAGGTCGGGCTGAAGCGCGGGATCGTCGTCGTCGAACTGGACACCTCGGGCACGATCGACGTAACCGCCGAGCGCCGCCGACTGGAAAAGGATCTGGCCGCCGCGCAGAAGGAATTGGCTTCGACCACCGCGAAATTAGGCAACGCCGACTTCATGGCCAAGGCGCCGGAGGCCGTCGTCGACAAACAACGGGAGCGTCAGCGGGTCGCGCGCGAGGAAGCCGAGCGGATCACGGCCAGGTTGGCCGGGCTGCAGTGACGCATGCTCCGGACTACGAGGGGCCGATCGGGGTAGCTCCGACGCCCGATGAGATCGCGGCCCTGCTGCAGGTCGAGCATCTGCTCGATCAGCGCTGGCCGGAAACCAAGATCGAGCCCAGCCTGACCCGCATCTCCGCGTTGATGGATCTGCTGGGTTCGCCGCAACTCGGCTATCCGTCGATCCATATCGCCGGCACCAACGGCAAGACGTCGGTGTCCCGGATGGTCGATGCGCTGCTGACCGCCTTCAACCGGCGCACCGGGCGCACCACCAGCCCGCATCTGCAGTCGGCGGTCGAGCGCATCGCGATCGACGGAAAGCCGATCAGCCCGGCCACATACGTCGACACGTACGCCGAACTCGAGCCGTTCGTGCAGATGGTGGACCAGCAGTCGCAAGAGGCGGGCGGCCCGGCGATGAGCAAGTTCGAGGTGCTCACCGCGATGGCATTGGCTGCATTCGCCGATGCGCCGGTCGAGGTGGCGGTGATCGAGGTGGGCCTGGGCGGCCGCTGGGACGCCACCAATGTGGTCCACGCACCGGTCGCGGTGATCACACCGATCAGCGTCGACCATGTCGAATACCTCGGCGAGGACATCGCCGGCATCGCCGCTGAAAAGGCCGGCATCATCCACAAGGCCGACGAAGATGCGCCAGACACGGTCGCGGTCATCGGCCGGCAGGTGCCGGCGGCGATGGAGGTGGTGCTGGCGCAGACCGTGCATGCCGACGCTGCCGTCGCCCGCGAAGACTCCGAATTCGCCGTGCTGGGACGCCAAGTCGCCGTCGGCGGCCAACTGCTGCAACTGCAGGGTCTCGGTGGGGTGTACTCCGATGTCTTCCTGCCACTGCACGGCGAGCACCAGGCCCACAACGCGGCTGTCGCGCTGGCCGCGGTCGAGGCGTTCTTCGGCGCGGGCGCGCAGCGTCAATTGGACATCGACACCGTTCGGGCCGGATTCGCCACCGTGACCAGCCCGGGTCGGTTGGAGCGGATGCGCAGTGCTCCAACGGTGTTCGTGGACGCAGCGCACAACCCGGCGGGGGCGGCCGCTCTGGCCCAGAGCCTGGTCGAGGAATTCGACTTCCGGTTCCTGGTCGGCGTCGTCGCCGTGATGGCCGACAAGGACGCCAGCGGAATCCTGGCCGCGCTGGAGCCGGTGTTCGACCGGATCGTGGTCACCCACAACGGATCACCGCGATCGCTGGACGTGGAGTCGCTGGCATTGATCGCGCAGCAGTGGTTCGGACCCGAGCGGGTGGTCATCGCCGAGAATCTGCGCGACGCCATCGACACCGCGACCGCCCTGGTCGACGAGGCCGACGCCGTGGACGACTCATTCGCCGGGACCGGCATCGTCATCACCGGTTCGGTGGTGACCGCCGGCGCGGCGCGCGCGCTGTTCGGTCGTGATCCCGAGTGACGTCTGGAGAACCCGCGCCCGAGGTGCCGAAATCCGACCCGTGGAAGAGCTTCCGCGGCGTCACGGCCGGCACGCTGATCCTGGAGGCGATCGTCGTGCTGCTCGCGTTGCCGGTGGTCGGCGCGGTCGGTGGCGGACTGACCGCGGGTGCCCTGGGATATCTGCTGGGTTTGACGGCGATCCTGATCGTGCTCGCCGGACTGCAGGGCCGGTCGTGGGCCATCTGGGCCGATCTCGCCGTGCAGTTGATACCGATCGCGGGCTTCCTGGTCTACCCGGGGGTGGGCTTCATCGGCCTGCTGTTCGCCGCGGTCTGGGGATTGATCGCCTACGTCCGGTCCGAGGTTCTCCGTCGCGAGCGATACGGGCTGCTCCCCGGCCAGGACAGCCCGCCGGAGTGATCCGCTGTCGCGAAAGTGCCCCAGCGGTTCGGTACGCTGTGCGCCGTGACGAGCCCTAAGCCTGAGCGGACCCTGCTGTTGATCAAGCCAGACGGGGTCGAGCGGCGCCTGGTGGGCGAGATCATCGGCCGCATCGAGCGCAAGGGCTTGATCGTCTCAGCGCTGGAATTGCGGATCGTGAGCGACGAACTGGCCCGTCAGCACTACGCGGAACACGACGGCAAGCCCTTTTTCGGCTCGCTGCTGGAGTTCATCACGTCGGGACCCCTGGTCGCGGCGGTCGTCGAGGGTCCGCGGGCGGTCACAGCGCTGCGGCAACTCGTCGGTGGGACCGACCCGGTGGAGAAAGCAACACCTGGCACCATCCGTGGTGATTTCGGCCTCGAAACCCAGTTCAACCTGGTGCACGGCTCCGATTCGGCAGAATCGGCGGAACGCGAAATCGGACTCTGGTTCGGCAAGGCTTAGTAACGGGTCGGTGCACCTGGTCCGACCCGCCACATCGGTATGGGATACTGCTAACCGGGTGAACGTCGCCGGACCGGCTTAGGAACGTCGACAGGCGCCCGAATGAAGACTTCGACAAGGGCGACCACCGCGATCCGCGATGCGGCGCCGACCGTCCAGCCATCATTCAGACCGGCACCGAGTGCGTTCGACTCGAACCGCTCGGGGCAAGACCATCACAAGTCCGGGAGAAAGTGACCCGGGCACATAGCGAAGCCCTCGCGTGGCCGCGTCGAAAGGACGCGCCCGGGGGCTTGAGGAGAATACGTGACAGACGGTGGCCCGTCCTCAGAGGTTTCCGAACACTCGACCCAGCACGAGGAACTGCCAGACCGGTTAAGGGTTCATTCCCTGGCCCGCGCGCTGGGAACGACGAGCAGGCAGGTACTCGACGCGCTGACCGAGCTTGACGGTCGGATCCGCAGCGCTCATTCGACCGTGGAGCGCGTCGATGCGGTCCGCGTCCGCGACCTGCTGGCCGGCACCCCCACCACGGTCGCCGCGCCGGTCGGTGCGGGCCAGGTGGACGCCGCCGTCGAGGCGGACGAACCCGAGTCGCGGCTGATGCTGGAAACCCCAGATACTCCCGCCGACCGCCCGGAATACATGCCGCTGTTCGTCGCGCCGCAGCCGGTTGCGCGGGTCGAAGTGCAAGACGACGCCGAAGACGCCGAAGACGCCGAAGATGCCGACGACTCCGACGACGATGACGGCGAGGACTTCGACGGCGACGACGACGAGCAGTCCGAACGCCCGGCCAACCGGCGGCGACGCCGCGGGCGGCGCGGGCGGGGCCGCGGCCGCGGCGAGCAGAACGGCGCCGACAAAGGCGAGGCCGGCGACGACGCCAAGCAGGACGGCGCATCGGCGGACGACACCGACGACGACTCCGATGACGACGACACCGACGACTCGGACACCGGCGACGACGACAACGACTCGGGCGACGGCACCACCAAGCGGCGCCGTCGTCGTCGTCGTCGCAAGTCCGGGTCGGGCGACGACAACGAGAACAGCCCGTCACCGGACGACCCGCCGAACACCGTGGTGCACGAGCGGGCACCACGGGCCGGCAAGAAGTCCGACTCCGGCAACTCCGAGATCCAGGGCATCGACGGATCCACCCGCCTGGAAGCCAAACGGCAACGCCGCCGCGACGGCCGTGACGCGGGACGGCGTCGTCCGCCGGTGCTCACCGAAGCCGAATTCCTGGCCCGCCGCGAAGCCGTCGAGCGGGTGATGGTGGTGCGCGACAAGGTGCGCAGCGAGCCGCCGCATCCCGGCAGCCGATACACCCAGATCGCCGTCCTGGAGGACGGCATCGTCGTGGAGCATTTCGTCACCAGCGCGGCCTCGGCGTCCCTGGTCGGCAACATCTACCTGGGCATCGTGCAGAACGTGCTGCCCTCCATGGAGGCCGCCTTCGTCGACATCGGTCGCGGTCGAAACGGCGTGCTCTACGCCGGCGAGGTGAATTGGGAGGCTGCCGGCCTGGGCGGGTCCAACCGCAAGATCGAGCAGGCCCTCAAGCCGGGCGACTACGTCGTGGTGCAGGTCAGCAAGGACCCGGTCGGACACAAGGGCGCCCGGCTGACCACTCAGGTGTCGCTGGCCGGCCGCTACCTGGTGTACGTGCCGGGAGCGTCGTCGACCGGCATCAGCCGCAAGCTGCCCGACACCGAACGCCAGCGGCTCAAGGAGATCCTGCGCGAAGTCGTGCCGTCGGACGCCGGCGTAATCATCCGCACCGCCTCGGAAGGCGTGAAAGAGGACGACATCCGCGGTGACGTCAACCGGCTGCAGGAGCGGTGGACCGAGATCGCCGAGCTGGCTTCCGAGACCAAGCAAAAAGCGGCCGGTGCCGCCGTCGCGCTCTACGAAGAGCCCGACGTCCTGGTCAAGGTCATCCGCGACCTGTTCAACGAGGATTTCGGCCAGCTGATCGTCTCCGGCGACGACGCCTGGACCACCATCAACGAATACGTGAATTCAGTTGCGCCCGAACTTGTCTCGAAGCTGAAGAAATACGAGCCGGCCGCTGACGAAGGCCCCGATGTCTTCGCGGTGCACCGCATCGACGAGCAACTGGCCAAGGCGATGGACCGCAAGGTCTGGCTGCCCTCCGGCGGCACACTGGTCATCGACCGGACCGAGGCGATGACGATCGTCGACGTCAACACCGGCAAGTTCACCGGCTCGGGCGGCAACCTCGAGCAGACCGTGACCAAGAACAATCTCGAGGCGGCCGAGGAGACCGTGCGCCAGCTGCGGCTGCGTGACATCGGCGGCATGATCGTCATCGACTTCATCGACATGGTCCTGGAGTCCAACCGCGACCTGGTGCTGCGCCGGTTGACCGAGGCGCTGGCCCGCGACCGCACCCGCCACCAGGTGTCCGAGGTGACTTCGCTGGGTTTGGTGCAGTTGACCCGCAAGAAGCTCGGCACCGGGCTGGTCGAAGCCTTCTCCACGACATGTCCGCACTGCAGCGGTCGCGGCATCATGCTGCACGCCGACCCGGTCGACTCCGCGCCGTCCGCAGGTCGTAAACCCGAGTCCGGCGGCAGGCGTGGCCGGCGCTCGAAGAAGGGCAAGACCGAGGAGCAGCCGGTGGCCTCGGTGCCCGCCCATCTGCCCGGCGAGCATCCGATGTTCAAGGCGATGGCAGCGGCCAATGGTCGCCACGAGGATGACGACATCGAGGACACCGACGGATCTGCGCACGCCGAGGACATCGACGAGACGCTTGGCGAACGGGCCGGCGCCGAGGCCGATGCCCAGACGCAGGAGCAGGTCGCACGTGAAGCCGCCGAAGAGGATCTCGACGATGACGACTTCGACGACGAAGACAGCGACGATGCCGACAGCGACGACGAGGACGACGACACCGACGTGGTCGACCTCGACGACGATGAGGACCTCGACGACGAGGACGACCTGGACGACGCCGACGATGACGATGACGATGACGACGACACCGACGATGACGACGACACCGATGACGACGATGACGACGACACCGATGACGACGATGACGATCTGGACGACGACGACTCGGATTCGACGGAGCACGAGCACCGGGTCGCTGCGGTGACCGCGGAGCGTCCGCGACGCCGTCGGGCCGCGGCCAGACCGGCGGGCCCGCCGATCCGTGAGGACTGACAGGCCGGTTTGACCCTTTAGTTGCTGGTCACGTACCCTTGACCAGTTGTCGACAGGCCCGTCCACCGGGTCTTGGCCGACACCCCCACCAGCCCGCGCATGCTCAGGCTGCGTGGTGCCCGCGAGACCTGCACGAACCAGCAGAACCAGAAGATGAGGTAGACGAAACCATGGCGACCTACGCAATCGTCAAAACCGGCGGTAAGCAGTACAAAGTTGCCGTCGGTGACGTCGTCAAGGTCGAGAAGCTCGACTCGGAGCCGGGCGCGAAGGTGACGCTGCCGGTCGCATTGGTCGTCGACGGTGCCACCGTCACCGCCGATGCCGCCGCGCTGGCCAAGGTCGCGGTGACCGGTGAGGTGCTCGAGCACACCAAGGGCCCCAAGATTCGTATCCACAAGTTCAAGAACAAGACCGGCTATCACAAGCGTCAGGGTCACCGTCAGCAGCTGACGGTCCTGAAGGTCACCGGCATCAAGTAGCGGAGGACCACACATGGCACACAAAAAGGGCGCTTCCAGCTCGCGTAACGGCCGCGATTCAAACTCTCAGCGACTGGGCGTCAAGCGGTTCGGCGGTCAGGTCGTCAAGGCCGGCGAGATCATCGTCCGCCAGCGCGGCACGCACTTCCACCCCGGCGTCAACGTGGGTCGCGGTGGCGATGACACGTTGTTCGCCAAGGCAGCCGGCGCCGTCGAGTTCGGCGTCAAGCGCGGACGCAAGACGGTCAACATCGTCTCGGCCGCGCCTTCGAACGACTGAGCGCCGCAGGCGTGGTTGCACGCCTGAGGAGTAAGAGGAATCCCGATGCCTCGGTTTGTCGATCGCGTCGTCATCCATACGAGGGCAGGCTCCGGCGGTAACGGCTGCGCCTCGGTTCACCGCGAGAAATTCAAGCCGCTCGGCGGGCCCGACGGCGGCAATGGCGGTCGCGGCGGCAGCATCGTGCTGGTCGTCGACCCGCAAGTGCACACCCTGCTCGACTTTCACTTCCGCCCTCATGTCGACGCCCCGTCGGGCAAGCAGGGCATGGGTAGCAACCGGGACGGCGCAGCGGGCGCCGATCTGGAGGTCAAGGTTCCCGACGGCACCATCGTGCTCGACGAGGACGGCCGGATGCTCGCCGACCTGGTCGGTATCGGGACCCGATTCGAAGCCGCCGCCGGAGGTCGCGGCGGACTTGGCAACGCCGCACTGGCGTCGCGCGCCCGCAAGGCACCCGGGTTCGCACTGCTCGGCGAGAAAGGCGAAGCCCGCGACCTCACTCTCGAGCTCAAGACCGTCGCCGACATCGGCTTGATCGGATTCCCGTCGGCCGGCAAATCCTCGCTGGTGTCCGCGATTTCGGCCGCCAAGCCGAAGATCGCCGACTACCCCTTCACCACGTTGGCCCCCAACCTCGGGGTGGTGTCGGCGGGGGAGCGGACGTTCACCGTCGCCGACGTGCCGGGCCTGATCCCCGGGGCGTCGCAGGGCCGCGGTCTGGGCCTGGACTTCCTGCGGCACATCGAGCGATGCGCGGTGCTGGTGCATGTCATCGACTGCGCCACCCTCGAGCCGGGCCGCGATCCGATCTCCGACATCGACGCGCTGGAGGCCGAGCTGGCCGCCTACACGCCGACGCTGCAAGGCGATTCGGCGTTGGGTGACCTGGTCGAGCGGCCACGGGCGGTGGTGCTCAACAAGATCGACGTGCCCGAGGCCCGCGAATTGGCGGAGTTCGTCCACGACGAGATCGCCGAGCGCGGCTGGCCGGTGTTCATGGTGTCGACTGTCGCCCGAGAAGGACTGCAGCCGTTGATCTTCGGACTTGCCAACATGGTCGCTGAGTACCAAGCATCCCAGCCGGTCATCGTGCCGCGACGGCCGGTGATCCGCCCGGTGCCCGTCGACGAGTCGGGTTTCACCGTGCAATCCGACGGCCAGGGCGGATTCGTGGTCCGCGGTCGGCGGCCCGAACGCTGGATCGCCCAGACCGCATTCGACAACGACGAGGCGGTCGGCTATCTCGGCGACCGGCTGGCCCGGCTGGGCGTCGAGGACGAACTGGTACGGCTCGGCGCACGGCCCGGGTGCGCGGTCACCATCGGCGACGTCACTTTCGACTGGGAGCCGCAGACGCCGTCCGGTATCGATGCCGTGATGACGCGACGAGGCACCGACGCGCGCCTGGAGAACACCGACCGGGTCGGAGCCGACGAACGTAAGGCGGCCAGGAAGCAACGCCGCGCCGGCGAGCAGGGTAACAATGAATAGTTCTGCGCGCGAAGCGATTCGGACTGCTCGCAGCGTCGTCGTCAAGGTCGGCACCACGGCGTTGACCACCCCGACCGGCATGTTCGACGCCAGCCGACTGGCCGGCCTCGTCGACGCCATCGAGGCGCGGATGAAGGCGGGTTCCGATGTCGTCATCGTGTCCTCGGGTGCCATCGCGGCCGGCATCGAGCCGCTGGGGCTGAGCAAGCGACCCACGGATCTGGCCACCAAGCAGGCCGCGGCCAGCGTCGGGCAGGTAGCCCTGGTCAATGCCTGGAGCACCGCGTTCGCCCGGTACCAGCGCAGCGTGGGACAGGTGTTGCTGACCGCGCACGACATCTCGATGCGGGTGCAGCACACCAACGCTCAGCGCACGCTGGACCGGTTGCGCGCCTTGCATGCGGTGGCGATCGTCAACGAGAACGACACGGTGGCCACCAACGAGATCCGATTCGGCGACAACGACCGACTTTCGGCGTTGGTGGCGCATCTCGTCGGCGCCGACGCGCTGATCCTGCTGAGCGACATCGACGGTCTCTACGATGCCGATCCGCGTAAAGTCGCCGAAACACGCTTTGTCGCAGAGGTTTCCGGGCCGGACGACCTCGGCGGCGTGACTGCCGGACAGGGCAGCCACCTGGGTACCGGTGGGATGGCCTCGAAGATGTCGTCGGCGCTGCTCGCCGCCGATGCCGGGGTACCGGTGCTGCTGGCTGCCGCGTCGAACGCCGCGACGGCGCTGGCGGATGCGTCGGTGGGCACGGTGTTCGCCGCGCGGCCCAATCGCATGTCGGCGCGCCGGTTCTGGGTGCGTTACGCAGCGGAGTCGGCCGGTTCGCTCGCCCTGGATGATGGCGCGGTGAGTGCCGTTCTGGGTCAACGCCGTTCGTTGCTGCCCGCGGGGATCACCGCGCTGTCCGGTCGTTTCCATGGCGGTGACGTGGTCGACCTGACCGGTCCGGACGCGGCCCTGGTGGCCCGCGGCGTGGTCGCGTATGACGCCGCCGAGTTGGCCACGATGATCGGCCGGTCGACGTCGGAGCTGCCCGCCGAACTTCGCAGGCCCGCCGTACATGCCGACGATCTGGTCCCCTTCTAGTCTCTCGCTATTGGCGTCAAATAGAGCGCGCTCCAGGCGATTTCGGTCAGCGATGTCGTCAGCTCGGCATCGTATTCGGCCGGTCGGCCCGGAAGGTTCTGCTGACAGGCCCGCTCGACCATCCAGGTCAGCGCGCTGGCCGTGGTCGCCGCGGGCAACTCGCGGCGAATCGAGCCGTCGGCCTGGCCGTCCTCGATGACCTGGGTGAGCCGCCCGGAGATCGCGGTCAGCAGCTCGCGATAGGTCGCGGCCACCAGCGGGTCGTAGCCGGCCATTTCGTTGAGTGCGACGAGAACGGGTTGATGCCGCCGGTAGCTGGCGATGATGTCGGCCATGGCGGCGCGGACGTCGTCGGGATCGTGCCGCCAGGACACACTCCACCAGCGTTCGGCGCTGTGGGCCAGCTCGCCGAACACCTGCCCGGCCAGCCGTCGCACCAGGTCGCCCTTGTCTTCGAAGTAGATGTAGAAGTTCGCCCGCGACATCCCGGCCTCGCCTGCCAACCGGTCGACGCTGAGTTCGGTGAAGCTCGCGCCATCGCGCATCAGACGCTCGGTGGCATCGAGCAGGCGGCGCTCGATCTGCTCGCGGCGCTCCTGCCGCCGGGCTTGCGGCTTACGGGTAACTGACGGCATGGCTCCTCCTGTCCCAGCGCTGGCCAGAGCGTAGACGAAAGTATGACATCTTGACTAGACAGTATGTCTAGATTTACTGTCGTCAGTGTTCCGATGTGTGACCGGCGTCATAGCCCAACGGAGGATTGATCATGACAGCGACGGCCGCGACCCCCCGCGCCTACGACCCCATCGACCTGTCGTCCCGCGCGTTCTGGTCCACCAGCGCCCAAGAGCGGGAGAGTTCGTTCGCCGAATTGCGGGCCGAGCGCCCCGTCAGTTGGCATCCGCCCGGTCGAAGACGCCACGATGTCCGACCCCGACGATCCGGGCTATTGGGCGGTCACCCGTCGCGACGACATTGTCGGGGTGAGCCGCGACAACGAGACGTTTTTGTCCGGCAAGGGTGTTCTCTTCGAGAACGTGCCCGAGGAGTTGCTCGAGGCGTCGCAGTCGTTCCTGGCGATGGATCCGCCACGGCACACTTTCTTGCGCAAACTGGTCAGCGCCGCGTTCACCCCGAGGCAGGTCAGGCGCATCGAGGACTCGATCAAGGCCAACGCCAAGATCGTCGTCGAGGAGCTCAGAGCCGCGGGCAGCGGCGCCGATTTCGTCGAGCACTGCGCCAAAGAACTGCCCATCCGCACGCTGTCGGACATGGTGGGTATCCCCGAAGAAGCGCGGCAAAAGGTCGCACGCGCGGCCGATGCCATGGTGTCGTGGGCCGACCCGATCTACCTCAATGGCCGCCCGCCGTTGGAGGTGCTCTTCGAATCGCAGATGTACATCCACCAGGTGGCCTTCGGGCTTGCCGCGGAGCGACGCGAAAATCCCGGTGAGGACCTGTTCAGCGGCCTGGTGAACGCCGAGGTTGACGGCGACCGGCTGGCCGACGCTGATATCGCCGCCTTCTTCGTGTTGCTCACGGTCGCCGGCAACGACACGACCCGCCAGACGACCAGTCACGCGTTGAAGGCACTGACCGACTTTCCCGACCAGCGCGCCTGGTTGCTGGAAGATTTCGACAACCGCATCGGCGGAGCGGTCGAGGAGTTCATCCGCTGGGCTACACCGGTGATGACGTTCCGTCGCACGGCCACAAAGGATGTGGAGATCGGCGGCCAGGCCATCCGCGCCGGCGAGAAGGTCGTGATGTTCTACTCGTCCGGCAACCGGGACACCGAGGTGTTCGAGCATCCCGAGCGGCTGGACCTCAGCCGCAGTCCCAATCCGCACGTCGGTTTCGGCGGTGGCGGCGTGCACTTCTGTCTCGGCGCGCACGTGGCCAGGGCGCAACTGCGCGCGATTATGAGCGAGTTGCTGCACCAACTCCCGGACATCCAAGCCGGCGATCCCACGTATTTGGCCGGCAACTTCATCCACGGCATCCGCAGCATGCCGTGCACCTTTAGCGGGTGAAGACGGCGGACAACTCCTCGGCCAGCAGCGTCAGCATTTCCGAGCAGCCGCCCTCGACCTTGATAGTGGCCAACTCGTCTCCGCGAGTGGGCCCGCGATTGACGATGGCGACGGGGATGCCCAGCGCCGCGGCGTGCCGGACAAACCGGTAGCCGGAGAACACCGTCAACGACGAACCGGCGACCAGTAGGGCGTCAGCGTCCTCGATAAGTGAAAACGCCTGTTGTGCAACGGATTTGGATACGCTCTCGCCGAAATACACTATGTCGGGCTTGAGCATGCCACCACACGCCGGGCAGTCGAGGTAGCGGAACGACGCGGTGTCGGCAATCACGGCATCAGCGTCCGGGGCCACCGCCAGCCCACCGACCGCCTCGACCCGTTCGGTGAATCCCGGGTTGAGCGCATCGAGTTGCTCGGCCAGCGCAGCGCGGCTCATGGACGCACCGCAGCTCAGGCAGACCACTCGGGCGTAGGTGCCGTGCAGGTCGATCACGTTCCGGCTGCCGGCCTTGGTGTGCAGCAGATCCACGTTCTGGGTGATGACGCCGTTGGCTACACCGGCGTGCTCGAGTGCGGCTACCGCCCGGTGGCCGGCGTTAGGCCGGGTGTCGTCCATGTGCCGCCAACCGACGTGGTTGCGTGCCCAATAGCGCTGTCGGAAAACCGGATCCGATTTGAACTGGTAAATCGTCATCGGATTGCTCGGCGGCGAATCAGGACCGCGGTAGTCGGGAATGCCGGAGTCGGTGGAAATTCCGGCGCCGGTCAGCACCGCGACGCGGCGGCCGGTCAGCAACGCGACCAGCTCGGGGGATTCCGCACGCACAGCCTTCACCCAATCGAGAGTACGGACCGGCGGCCGCCCCAGGGCGATCAAGGATGCGTCAGGGCACCAGAACGAGTTTCATGTTGTTCGTCTCCTGATGGCCCGCTTTCTGGCCGCAGACGGGTTTGACGTCGGTGGAAACGACGGTCCCGGTAAGGGTATTGGGATCCCAGGTGAAGTGCGCTGTGGTGGCGTCGGGGGCGTGGCTACCGTCCTCGCACTCCAGACTGTCGGTACTGTCCAGCACCCATTGCCCGTTGACGAGATGTGCCTGCTTGGTCGGTCCACCAGGGGTGAGAGCGACGGCAGCGCAGCCGTCGCCGCAGGGGGTGACGTACCAGTCGCTGCTGGAAGCAGTACCGGCCGCGTCCGTTTCGGTGAATGTGTAGTGCCCGTTCAAATCGCTCCAGGCGGGAGCCGCGAGCGCTGTCGCGAGACCGGTGAAAGCGCAGCTGGCGGCGAAACATCGTCGGATGGTCATGACTGCTCCTTGTCGAGGCTAATCAATGTATGTGCAATATTGGCCGTCCAGCAGGCGAGATGTCCAGGAAGCGGGTCATTCGAGTCCAGTTGAGTCCGGCGGCACACTACTGCCGAGACGTGAAACTTCCTGGATTGACGCGTGCTGGGCGAGAATAGAGGGGCAATGGACTTCTATAACGCCTACAGCCAGGGCTTTGCCCGGGTCGCTGCCTGCACGCACCATGCGTCGATCGGTGATCCGGCGGCCAATGCCGAGTCGGTGCTGCGGTTGGCCCGGCAGTGCCACGACGACGGTGTCGGGCTGGCGATTTTCCCGGAGTTGACGTTGTCGGGCTACTCGATCGAGGACATCCTGCTGCAGGACGTGCTGCTGGGCGCTGTCGAGGACGCACTGGTCGGCATCGTCACCGCGTCCGCCGATCTGCTGCCGGTGCTGGTGGTCGGCGCCCCGCTGCGCTTCCGGCACCGCATCTACAACACCGCCGTCGTCATCCACCGCGGTGTGGTGCTCGGAGTGGTGCCCAAGTCGTACCTGCCGACCTACCGCGAGTTTTACGAGCGTCGCCAGATCGCGCCGGGCGACGACGAACACGGCACCATCCGGGTCGCCGGAGCCGAGGTGCCTTTCGGCGCGGACCTGCTGTTCGCGGCGTCCGACCTACCCGGCTTCGTCCTGCACGTCGAAATCTGCGAGGACATGTTCGTGCCGATTCCGCCCAGCGCCGAGGCGGCACTGGCCGGCGCGACGGTGCTGGCTAATCTTTCCGGCAGCCCGATCACGATCGGCCGCGCCGACGACCGGGCGCTGCTGGCCCGTTCGGCGTCGCTGCGCTGCCTGGCCGCCTACGTGTATGCCGCTGCGGGGGAGGGCGAGTCGACGACCGATCTGGCGTGGGACGGCCAAACGATGATCTGGGAGAACGGTGTCCTGCTCGCCGAATCCGAACGTTTTCCGAAAGGCGAGCGGCGCAGCGTCGCCGACGTCGACCTCGAGCTGCTTCGCGCCGAACGGCTGCGGATTGGCACCTTCGACGACAATCGGCGTCACCACCGGGATTCGCCGGAATCGTTTCGGCGCATCGAGTTCCCGTTGGGCCCGCCGACCGGTGACATCGGGCTGCACCGGCACATCGAGCGCTTCCCGTTCGTGCCCGCCGATCCGCAACGGCTGCAGCAGGACTGCTACGAGGGGTACAGCATTCAGGTCGCCGGGCTCGAACAACGGTTGCGTGCGTTGGACTTTCCGAAGGTCGTCATCGGAGTCTCCGGTGGACTGGACTCGACGCACGCGCTGATCGTCGCGGCACGCGCGATGGACCGAGAAGGCCGTCCGCGCAGCGACATTCTCGCGTTCACCCTGCCGGGGTTTGCCACCGGCGAGCACACCAAACGCAATGCGGTCGAACTCTGCCGCGCCCTCGGGGTGACGTTCGCCGAGATCGACATCACCGAAACCGCCAAGCTGATGCTCAAGGAGATGGGTCACCCGTTCTCCAGCGGCGAGAAGGTCTACGACGTCACGTTCGAGAACGTCCAGGCCGGGCTGCGCACCGACTATCTTTTCCGGTTGGCCAATCAGCGCGGCGGCATCGTGCTGGGCACCGGTGACCTGTCCGAGCTTGGACTCGGCTGGTCCACCTACGGTGTGGGCGACCAGATGTCGCACTACAACGTCAACGCCGGCGTGCCGAAAACTCTGATCCAGCATCTGATTCGCTGGGTGATCTCCTCCGGGGAGTTCGAATCGGAGGTCACGCAGGTGCTGCAGTCGGTGCTCGACACCGAGATCACCCCCGAGCTGGTCCCCAGCGGTGAGGAAGAGGAGCTGCAGAGCAGCGAAGCGAAAGTCGGGCCGTTCGCCCTGCAGGACTTTTCGCTGTTCCACGTGCTGCGCTACGGATTCCGGCCCTCGAAGATCGCGTTCTTGGCGTGGCACGCGTGGAGCGACGCCGAGCGCGGCAACTGGCCGCCGGGGTTCCCGGCGAACAAGCGACCTTCCTACTCGCTCAAGGAGATTCGGCACTGGCTGCACATCTTCGTGCAGCGGTTCTACTCATTCAGCCAGTTCAAGCGCTCCGCGTTACCCAACGGACCCAAGGTGTCCCACGGCGGCGCGCTGTCGCCGCGCGGCGACTGGCGCGCCCCGTCGGACATGTCGGCGAAGGCCTGGCTCGACGAGATCGAGCGCGAGGTTCCCGAAGACTAGCGCTCATACGTTCCGGTCAGCACACCGCGGGCCAGTACGTGCCCGGCCATCTGCTGCCGCAGCGCCTTGGCTTTGGCGCGTGACGGTGCTTCCCGACCTCGATGCGGCGGTGACCGTGCTCGCCGATTCCGGTGCAACGCCGCTCACCAACGACGAATACTCCGCGCTCATCGCTGACCTCGCAACGGTGTTGTCCTAACGGATCAACCCGACACCGGGGATGAACCGGCCGACGCTGCCCGTGTAGTCCCGGTAGACGGCGCCGTGCTTGGCCAGCAGGTACGGCTCCTCGACCCGGCGCACCTGCAGCTCGAGGGCGGCGATCGCGAGAGCCAGACCGGCGATCGTCACCACATTGGCCGCCACCAAGGCGATCCCGCATTCGAAGACGAGCATCGCCGAGTAGATGGGGTTACGTACCCAACCGAACACCCGGCCCCGCACGAGCTCGGTCGTCTCGTCGGCATCCACACCGACCCGCCAGGAGTCGCCCATGTCGAGCTGCGCCCAGACCGTCAGCGCAATGCCCAGCGTCGCCAACGCGATGCCCGCCAGGTGAATCCATCCGGCCTGCAGAACACTCAGCGGCGTAACGGCCGACGCGAACTGCAATGCCGGCCCGAGCACCGTGACCGCCAGCGCAGCGGCAAACCCTGCGCCGGCGAGCCGTTCCACCGACCCGATGCGGCCGCGGGTACCGCGGATGCCCGTCGACCCGGTTCGTCGATGCTGCAGCCAAGCGCGCCAGCCGAATCCGAGCAGACCGAACACTGCGATCAACGACAGCGCCACGACGGCGGCACCCGACGGCGACATCGTCGTCAGCCCGGCAGTGTCGCGTCGTCGATGGCGTCTGCGTACGGCGCGCAGTCTCCGGCGCCGGGTGTCAGGGTCGCCAGCGCCCCGGCCGCGCAGGCCCGACGCATGGCGCGGCGACGGTCGACGGCCCAGCCGGCGGCCAGCACGCCGGCGAACACGTCACCGGCACCGGACGTGTCGAGCGCATCGACCGCCGGCGAGTCGACGGTGAACTCCGCACCGTCGCCGGCGTAGCTGGCCCCGCGGGAACCGAGCGTGGTGACTCGGTGCGGGACCGGCCAAACCCAGTGTGCGGCTTCGGTTTCGTTGACGACCAGGACGTCGGTCAGTTCGGCCAGCTTGGCCAACTCCGCCTCGTCACTGCCCGACGGTGAGGCGTTGAGGATCACGGTCGCACCGGCCGAATGGGCTTCGCGAGCAGCCGCCGTCGCTGTGGCGACCGGAATCTCCAACTGCAGCAACAGCACATCGCAATCGGCGGCGAGACCGCGCAGCGCCGCTGAATCCGGCGCGAGCCTGCCGTTGGCGCCTGGTGCAACCACGATGATGTTCTCGCCGGAGGAGTCGACGATCACGGCAGCGTTGCCGCTTGGCCCGGCCACAGTGAGCAATCCGTCGGTGCCCACACCGTTGGTGTTCAGATGCTCGCGCAGCAGCGCGCCGGCCGGGTCGTCACCAACCGCGCCGAAGAACTGCACCTGCGCTCCGGCGCGCGCCGCTGCCACCGCCTGATTGGCGCCCTTTCCGCCGGGCGTCGAGCGCGCCGAAATGGCCAATGCGGTCTCACCCGGGCGGGGCAGCCTATCGACATCGAATCCGATATCCATATTCACGCTGCCCACCACGCATACCCGAGTCATTCCGCCGACGTTATGGAGTCCCGTTCGAATTCACAAACGACGTGTTGATAACGGTTTTCGGCAAATCCGATTTCACTACACCATTCGCGTTACGCTGCTGCGTGATCTGGGCTTTTGCGGCCCCGTCAACGAAAGGAAAGCCGATTGACGGTGCAGAGCTCAATTGATCCGGAGCCGGTGCAATCGGCGCCGGCGGTGATAGGCAGGCTGCGGCGTCCGCGGCGGCTGTCGCGGTTGAGCCTCCAATCGAAAATCATGTTGATGCTGCTGGTGTCCAGCCTTGCATCGCTCGCGGTGATTTGCACCGTCGAGTACTTCGACGGCCGTGCCAAGCTACTTCCCGTCGCGGCCGAGCGAATGACGCAGCTCCGAGAGGCGCAGAAGCGGGCGATTGAGCTGTTGTTCGGCGATCTCGCGAACTCGCTCGCGGTGTACAGTCGCGGCACCACCGCAGACGAGGCGGTCCAGGCTTTCAGCGCAGGATTCGACCAATTGGGCGAAGCGCCAATTGATCCCGGCCAACAACAGGCGCTCGAGACCTACTACACCGACAAGCTGATCAAACCGGTCGAGAAGACAACGGGCGTGAAGCTCGACCTCGGTGCGCTGATGCCAAGCAACAATGCGCAGAAATATCTGCAGGTTCACTACACGCTTCGGTCGCACGACTCGAATGCCCCCGATGACCCGGGCGACGGCAGCGCATGGTCAGCCGCGAATGTCCGGTTCAACAAGTACTTTCGCGAGATTGCGACCCGCTTCGAATATCGAGACGCCATGCTGATCGACACCCGGGGCAACCTGGTCTACAGCGTGAACAAAGGCCCCGCGTTGGGCACCAACATCCTGACCGGCCCCTATCGCGAGTCCAATTTGCGTGGTGCCTACGAAAAGGCGATGGACGCCGACTCGGTCGACTTCGTCTGGATCACCGATTTCCAGCCGTTCCAGGCCGCCGGCGGACTACCCATCGCGTGGTTGGTGTCGCCGATCAACTCGGGAGGCAAGACGAACGGGGTGCTCGCACTGCCGCTGCCGATCTCGAAAATCAACCGGATCATGACCGCCGACCAGCACTGGAAAGCTGCCGGCATGGGGGAGACGGCGGAGACGTATCTGGCGGGACCGGATGGGTTGATGCGTTCTGACTCGCGGCTCTTCCTGCAAGACCCCGAAAAATACGAACACGACGCGGTGGCGGCCGGCACGCCGCCCGACATTGTCGCCAAGGCGATCCGCTGGCACGGCACGACGTTGGTGCAGCCGGTCGACACCGCAGCTTTCCACGCCGCGCAACGGGGGCAGACCGGAACGGTCGTCGACCACGCCTACCTCGGAGAACGCGAACTCGCGGCGTACGCCCCGGTCTCGATCCCCAATTCGGACTTGCGGTGGTCGATCTTGGCAACCAGGGCCAGCTCCGAAGCCAATTCCCGGATAGAGTCGTTCACCCGGACGCTGATCGTGACAACCGCGGTGATGGTGTTCGTGATATGCGTGCTCGCGATGCTGATCGCCCAGGTCTTCGTCGGGCCCATCCGGCGGCTGCGGGCCGGCGCGGAGGAGATCAGCGCCGGCAACTACGACGTCGCGATTCCGGTGACGACCCGGGACGAGATCGGCGATCTCACCAGCGCTTTCAACGAGATGAGCCGGAATCTCAAGATCAAGGAAGGCCTACTCACCGAACAGCGCAATGAAAACGATCGGCTGCTGCTGTCGCTGATGCCGGAACCGGTCGTGCGACGTTATCGCGAAGGTGAGCAGACCATCGCCCAAGAACACCAGGACGTCACGGTGATCTTCGCCGACATCATCGGCCTCGACGAGATCTCCAGCACGGTGTCGGGTGACGAGTTGGTCGGCATCGTCGACGAGTTGATGCGCGAACTCGATTCGGCAGCGGAAGCCTGTGGCGTCGAGCCGATTCGGACCGTGCACAACGGCTATCTCGCCAGCTGCGGACTGAACGTCCCGCGCCTGGACAGCGTGCCCCGCACCATCGACTTCGCCGTCGAGATGCAACGCATCATCGAGCGGTTCAACACCGGAACGGGCCGCCACCTCGGCCTCAGGGCCGGAGTCAACACAGGCAACGTGACCAGTGGCCTGGTCGGCAGATCCAGCGTCATCTACGACATGTGGGGCACCGCGGTGAACCTCGCACATCGGATGCGTAGCAGCACAACAGAATCCGGCGTCTTCGTCACATCGGAGGTGTATGAGGTGATGCGCGACATTCGGCAGTTCACACCGGCGGGCACCATCAGCGTCGACGGCGCAGACCAGCCGATCTGGCGATTGGCCGATCGCCAATGAATCCCATCGACCCGTTGTGGTTGTACTGGGTGATCGGACTGGCGTTCGGACTGCCACTGGTCCTGATCAGCCTCACCGAATGGCATCACTACCTCGCCCGCAGACGAAGCGCCTTGACCAAGCCGGTCAATCTGCTGCGCAACTATCTGGTGCCGTTGGGCGCATTGCTGCTGCTGTTGGTCAAGGTCGCGCAAGTGCCGTCCGAGATCATCTGGGTGCGGGAACTGGCGACGGTGTTCGGGTTCGTCGTGTTGTTGCTGGCGCTTTCGGGGCTCAACGCCACGGTCTTCGAAGGGGCACCCGAAGGCTCGTGGCGCCAGCGTGTGCCGACGATATTCCGCGACGTGACAAGGTTTTTGCTGATCGCGGTCGGCCTTGCGCTCATCTTCTCCTACGTCTGGGGTGTCCGTGTCGGCGGTCTGTTCACCGCGCTCGGTGTGACCTCGGTGGTCATCGGCTTGATGCTGCAGAACTCCGTCGGTCAGATCGTGTCGGGGTTGTTCATGTTGTTCGAGCAGCCATTCCGGATCGGAGATTGGCTGGACACCCCGACCGCGCGCGGCCGAATCGTGGAAGCGAACTGGCGCGCGGTTCACATCCAAACCGGTCACGGTCTGCAGATCACGCCGAACTCGGTGCTGGCGGCAACCTCGTTCACCAACCTCAGTCGTCCGCCGCATGCGCACAAACTGTCCATTACCACAACGTTTTCGGCCTCCGACCCACCCGATCGGGTTCGCCGCCTGCTGGTGCGGGTCGCGGGCGCACTGCCGCAACGCAGGGCCGACGTCGCGCCCTCGGCGACTGCGGCGGGCAGCGGCGAATACCGGGTCAGCATCGCGTTGAAGTCGCCCGCCGATGACGGCGCCGCGCAAGCGACGTTCCTGCGATGGATCTGGTATGCGGCCCGGCGGGAGGGCCTGCACCTCGACGGCACCGACGACGACTTCTGCACACCCGCGCGGGTGGAGAAGGCGATGCGAACCGTGGTGGCGCCGGCCCTGCGATTGAGCAACACCGACCACCAGTCGCTTATCCCGCACGCGAAGCTGGTTCGTTACGGTGCCGATGAAGTCGTGCAGTACCCGGGCGAAGTGCCAACGGCCATGACGTTTTTGGTCACAGGCAGCATCCGCCTGACCACGACCACCGAAGACGGTTCGGTGGTTCCGCTCAGCGTGTTGGACGAAGGTTCGTTCCTGGGGCTGAGCACGCTCACCCGTCAGCCGAGCTTCTCTGGCGCATACGCGTTAGAAGAGGTGACGGCGCTGGAGATCGATCGCGAGCACATCGAGGATCTCGTGCTGCGAACCCCGATGCTGCTCCAGGAGTTGGGCCGCCTCATCGAGGATCGGCGCAGGGACGCCCGAAGCATCGGGTTGTAATTGCGGCCCGGCCGAAATGGTCTGGGGTTAGAAGATGTTGGATACCAGTTCGCCGAGGCCGCTGGGAACGAAGAACCAGCTGTCGGCGATGTGCGCGGCGAGATCCATGCTGGTGGGAACGGAGAAGTCGCCCCACGGTGTCACCAAGGTCTCGGAGATCACATTTGCTCCGGTCGTCGAGACGAGGTCGGAATAAATGGTCTCGATTCCGCCTGGGTGGAAGACCACGTCGAACTCGGAGCCGACGGGGGGCAGCTCACCTGCGGCGGTGCCTACGGTGCCCGAGTCGGCGGTAACCAGAAGCGCCTCAGCTGGAGTTCAATTGCCGAAGATGCTCGTCGCGATGTTGACATCGGCGTCGAAGATCCCGATCGTATGGCCGGACGCGTCGTCGATCTCGAATTGCTGGTATCCCTCGATGACTGAGTCTACTGGCGGAACCCCGTTAACTCCGAGAGATCTGTTCGTTGCTCAGCGGAACGATGCTCTCGCCGTTAGAAGGGATTGTGAACTCGACGGTCATCCCCTTGGTCGCGTCGTAAGGGATGGGAATATTGACATCGCCGTAGGGGGTCACCAGGGTATCCGAGACGACGTTGCCCGATGACGAAGGTGTCACGGAATAGAGGTTGTAGATTTGGCTGTCACCGAAAAAGTAGAAGACGTTGTAGAGGGATCCGACCGGCGGTGTATCCCCGGCGGCGGTACCTACGGAGCCCGAGATGTCCTCGGTGACGAAAATCTCCTCGGTGTAGTTGAACACGAAATCCGACGTGTTGGTCACCTTGGCGTCGAAGGCGCCCATCGCTTGGTCGCTGGCCGCGTTGTACACGTCGAAAAGCTGATTTCCCTCAACGGCGATGTCGGCCGGCGGCAACCCGGTTACTGAGGTGATGTTTTCGGGCACTGCGGTGGCGGGAGCGAAAAAGAAGCCGTCGTTGAGTTGCACTGGCGTGGCGTCCAACGAGGTAGTGCCGCCAATACCCACGGCCGCATCAAAAACCGCCGGCCTGGACTCGGTCCCGAAGGGGGTCGTCAAGGTTGTGGTGACCACGTCGCCGCCGGGCGAGGCGAGGGATGAGTAAATGGTCTCGTAGCCCTTGCCGAAGTTGGCGATATCGATCACCGAGCCGACCGGTGGAGTGTCCCCGGGTCGGTGCCTGCGGCGCCTGATAGATCTTTGGTGACGAGGAGTAATTCGTTCGCGGCGCTGTATAGCGATGGATTTGTGCTTTCGTCGGCGTCGAAGGTTCCGACCGTCTGACCTGTTGTCGTATCAAAAACTTCGAATATCTGCTGTCCTTGGATGCTTCCGGCGACAGCCGGGGGAGCAGTTGGGTAGCCGAAGAATCCGGTGATCAGTTCGGTAGAACTCGGCTCGGGGATGATCTCGTAGCTGTCGGCGGAGGCGACGGCCACCGTTAGGAGCGCGACGCTCAGCACCCCACCGGCGGCTGCGGCCAAGCAACGGTCGATACGACGTCGGACCAATCGAGTCTCGCTTCGGATTGTTATGGCTGACCAGCCAGCGCTTACGTGGGTGGGCGCATCTTAACCAGGATCGGGGGGCGGGCGTCGTCCAACACGTCATGCTGCATAGGGCCGTCTCCACCGGGCAGTAGGAAACTCGCTACCCTTGGTCAATGAGTGTGCATGCCTTCTCTGCACCCGACGTGCGCCAGCAGGTGCACGACGCGGCGCGCCGGGCCCGGGTGGCCGCCCGCGTGCTGGCCTCACTGCCGACCGTCGCCAAAGACCAGGCGCTTCTCGTTGCGGCGGACGCGATCGTGGCCCACACCGACCAGATCCTGGCCGCCAACGCCGAGGACCTCAAGGCGGCACGAGCCGCCGACACACCGACCGCCATGCTCGACCGGCTCGCGCTGGACGCCAAACGCGTCGAAGGCATCGCCGCCGGCCTGCGTCAGGTTGCGGGGCTACCCGACCCGATCGGGGAGGTGCTGCGCGGCTACACCCTGCCCAACGGGCTGGCGCTGCGCCAACAGCGCGTCCCACTCGGCGTCGTGGGGATCGTCTACGAGGGCCGGCCGAACGTCACCGTCGACGCGTTCGGTCTGGCGCTGAAGTCCGGTAACGCCGCCCTGTTGCGGGGCAGCGCGTCGGCGGCGAAATCCAACGACGCACTCGTCTCGGTGTTGCGCGACGCGCTGGTCGGCGAAGACCTGCCCGCCGACGCCGTGCAATTGCTCTCGGCTGTGGACCGCTCCTCGGTCACCCATCTGATCCAGGCCCGCGGTCTGGTCGACGTGGTGATCCCGCGTGGGGGAGCAGGCCTGATCGAAGCCGTGGTCCGCGACTCGTATGTGCCGACCATCGAGACGGGGGTGGGCAACTGCCACGTCTACGTGCACGGCGCCGCGGACCTGGAGATGGCCGAACGAATCCTGTTGAACTCCAAGACCCGTCGCCCGAGTGTGTGCAACGCGGCCGAGACGCTGCTGGTCGACGCGGCTATCGCCGACGAGGCTCTGCCGCGGCTGATCGCTGCGCTGCAGGACGCCGGCGTCACCGTGCACCTGGACCCCGACGAAGCCGACTTGCGCCGCGAATACCTCTCGCTGGACATCGCAGTCGCGATCGTCGACGGCGTCGACCAGGCGATCGCCCACATCAACGAATACGGTACCGGCCACACCGAGGCGATTGTGACCACCAATATGGCTGCTGCCCAACGGTTTACCGAAGCGGTCGATGCGGCCGCGGTGATGGTCAACGCGTCGACCTCGTTCACCGACGGCGAGCAGTTCGGTTTCGGCGCCGAGATCGGTATCTCCACCCAGAAGTTGCACGCCCGCGGACCGATGGGATTGTCCGAATTGACCTCAACCAAATGGATCGGTTGGGGAGACGGCCAGACCCGCCCGGTCTGACATTGCTTAGGAGAACGCAGAAGTGAGTGTGCCCGCGCGGCCTGCCCCGCTGTTCGCCGACATCGACGATGTCGCGCGGCGGTTGTCCGAAACCGGCTACCTGCCCGATACCGCCACCGCCACAGCGGTTTTCCTTGCCGATCGGCTCGGCAAGCCGCTGCTGGTGGAAGGCCCTGCGGGCGTCGGCAAGACCGAACTGGCCCGCGCCGTGGCGCAGGCCACCGGTTCCGGACTGGTCCGCTTGCAGTGCTACGAGGGCGTCGACGAGGCCCGCGCGCTCTACGAGTGGAACCACGCCAAGCAGATCCTCCGTATTCAGTCCGGTTCGGGGGACTGGGACCAGACCAAGCTCGACGTGTTCAGCGAGGAATTTCTGCTGTCCCGGCCGCTGCTGACGGCCATCCGGCGCACCGACCCGACTGTTCTGCTGATCGACGAGACCGATAAGGCCGACATCGAAATCGAGGGGCTGCTGCTTGAAGTCTTGTCCGACTTCGCGGTCACGGTCCCGGAGCTGGGCACCATCACTGCGGAGCGAACGCCGTTCGTGGTGTTGACTTCCAACGCCACCCGCGAGCTGTCCGAAGCGCTGAAACGCCGTTGTCTGTTCTTGCACATCGACTTTCCCAGCCCCGAGTTGGAACGCCGAATTCTGTTGTCCCGTGTTCCTGAGCTGCCCGCCCACATCGCCGAGGAGCTGGTACGCATCATCGGCGTGCTGCGCGGGATGCAACTCAAGAAGTTGCCTTCGGTTGCCGAGACCATCGACTGGGGACGCACGGTGCTGGCACTCGGTATGGACACCATCGACGACGCGACGATCGCGGCCACGCTGGGCGTGGTGCTCAAGCATCAGTCCGATCAGCAGCGCGCAACCGGCGAACTCCGGCTGAACTGAGGTGTAGCTGATGGCCGTTCGCCGCGTTCGCCCCAGCCAGCCGTTGGCTCCGCACGGCCTGCCCGGCCACCTGGTCGGCTTCGTGGAAGCGCTTCGCGCGCAAGGTATCTCGGTCGGCCCGTCGGAGACGGTGGACGCCGGCCGGGTGATGGGCGTACTCGGCCTCGGCGACCGGGAGATCCTGCGCGAAGGCCTGGCGTGCGCGGTGCTGCGCCGACCCGAGCACCGCGAAACCTATGACGCGATGTTCGACCTGTGGTGGCCCGCCGCGCTCGGCGCGCGGGCGGTGGTGACCGAGGAGGCGGCGGCCGACCCGGACGTCCAGTTGCCGCCCGACGACGTCGAGGCGATGCGCCAGATGCTGCTGGATCTGCTCACCGACAACCCCGATCTCGCCGACATGGACGAACGCCTGGTGGCGATGATCGCCCAGATCGTGGACGCGTACGGCAAGTACAACTCGAGCCGCGGGCCGTCATACTCGTCGTATCAAGCGCTCAAGTCGATGGCGCTCGACGAGTTGGAGGGCAAGCTGCTGGCCGGCCTGCTCGCTCCCTACGGCGACGAGCCCACGCCGACCCAGGAGCAGATCGCGAAAGCCCTTGCCGCACAGCGAATCAACCAACTGCGCAAAATGGTCGATGCCGAGACGAAGCGGCGCACTGCCGAGCAACTCGGCCGTGACCACGTCCAGATGTACGGCATTCCACAGCTTTCCGAGAACGTCGAGTTCCTGCGGGCATCCGGCGATCAGCTGCGCTCGATGCGCCGGGTGGTGCAACCGTTGGCCCGCACGCTGGCCACCCGGCTGGCCGCGCGGCGGCGCCGGGCCCGCGCCGGGGCGATCGATCTTCGCAAGACGCTGCGCAAATCGATGTCGACTGGCGGGGTGCCGATTGACTTGGTGCTGCGCAAACCGCGTCCGGCTCGCCCTGAACTGGTGGTGTTGTGCGACGTTTCCGGGTCCGTCGCCGGTTTCAGCCACTTCACGCTGCTGCTGGTGCATGCCTTGCGCCAGCAGTTCTCCCGCGTCCGGGTCTTCGCGTTCATCGACACCAGCGACGAGGTCACCCACATGTTCGGCCCGGACGCCGACCTCGCGGTGGCGATCCAGCGGATCACCCGGGAAGCCGGCGTCTACACCCGTGACGGCCACAGCGACTACGGCAACGCGTTCGTCTCGTTCGTCCAGGCGCATCCGAACGTCCTGTCGCCGCGCAGCTCGCTGCTGGTGCTCGGTGACGGGCGGACCAATTACCGCGATCCGGCCACCGACGTGCTGGCCCATATGGTGACCGCCAGCAGGCACGCACATTGGCTCAACCCCGAGCCCAAGCATCTCTGGGGCAGCGGCGACTCCGCAGTACCGCGCTACCAAGACGTCATCACCATGCACGAGTGCCGGTCGGCCAAGCAGCTCGCGGCCGTGATCGACCAGCTGCTGCCGGTCTAACCGGCCGCCCAGCGTCGCGGACGGTGAGCTGCGCCGGAGCGCTCCAGTAAGCTGGCAGACCATGCGAAAACGGCGGCTGGGCGTGATGGGCGGGACGTTCGATCCCATCCACAACGGTCACCTGGTCGCCGCGAGCGAAGTGGCCTCCTTGTTCGACCTCGACGAGGTCGTTTTCGTGCCGAGCGGCCAGCCGTGGCAGAAAAAGCGTGTGGTCACCGCCGGGGAGGACCGGTACCTGATGACGGTGATCGCCACCGCCGCAAACCCGCGCTTCTCGGTGAGCCGGGTCGACATCGATCGCGGCGGGCACACCTACACCAAGGACACGCTGCGGGAACTGCAGGCCCTCAACCCGGACTCTGAGCTGTACTTCATCACCGGCGCTGACGCGCTGGCCTCGATCCTGTCCTGGCAGGACCTGGAGGAGCTGTTCGCGCTGGCGAAATTCGTCGGGGTGAGTCGGCCCGGTTATGAGCTGGGCCGCGAACATCTCGCCGACGTGCTCGACGGGTTGCCCGAAGACGCGCTGACCCTGGTCGAAATCCCGGCGTTGGCGATCTCATCGACCGACTGCCGTCTGCGTGCCGAAGAAAGCCGTCCACTGTGGTACCTGGTGCCGGACGGCGTCGTGCAATACGTCTCCAAGCGTGAGCTCTACCGCAAGCCTCGGAGCGAGGCATGACCGCCGCCCCCGAGGCGATCGAGATGGCAGGAGTCGCCGCGCGGGCGGCCGCCTCGAAGCTGGCCGACGACGTGGTGGTCATCGACGTCTCCGAGAAACTGGTCATCACCGACTGCTTCGTGATCGCGTCGGCGTCCAACGAACGGCAAGTCAACGCCATCGTCGACGAGGTCGAAGACAAGATGCGCGAAGCAGGCCACAAGCCCGCACGCCGCGAGGGCACCCGCGAAGGCCGGTGGACCCTGCTGGATTACGTCGACATCGTGGTGCACATCCAGCACCAAGACGAGCGCGATTTCTATGCGCTCGACCGGCTTTGGCGGGACTGCCCGCTCGTAACCGTGGACCTGTCATGACAATCCGCCGACTGGTCATGATGCGGCACGGCCAAACCGAACATAACCTCGGCAGCCGGATGCAGGGTCAGCTCGACACCGCACTGACCGAGCTGGGCCGTGCCCAAGCCGTCGCCGCGGCTGCGGCGCTGGCCAAACACCAGCCGATGCTCATCGTGTCCTCCGATCTGCGCCGCGCCTACGACACCGCGGTAGCGCTGGGGGAGCGCACCGGCTTGCCGGTGGGCGTCGACGAGCGCCTGCGGGAAACCCACCTCGGCGACTGGCAGGGCAAGACGCACAACGAGATCGATGCGCTGGCGCCGGGCGCACGGCTCGCGTGGCGTGAGGATGCCACCTGGGCGCCGCACGGCGGAGAGAACAGGGTTGACGTCGCCGCACGCAGCGTGCCGCTGATCGCCGAGCTGGTGGCCCGGGCGCCCGAATGGGGTGCCGTCGAGGAACCGGCGCGGCCGGTGGTGCTGGTCGCCCACGGTGGCCTGATCGCCGCGTTGACCGCAGCGTTGCTCGCACTGCCAATTGACAACTGGCCCGCGCTGGGCGGAATGGGCAACGCCAGTTGGACACAACTGTCCGGGCATTCCACCGACCTGCTCTCCGGCGCAACCGATTTCGACGCCATCCGTTGGAGGCTCGACGTGTGGAACGCCTCGGCGCAGGTAGCTGGCGATGTCCTCTGAGCGCCGCCCGGCCCTGCTGGTTTTCGCCGACTCGCTCGCCTACTACGGACCGACCGGCGGTCTGCCTGCAGACGATCCGCGAATATGGCCTAATCTCGTTGCCGCCCAACTAGATTGGGATCTCGAGTTGATCGGCCGCATCGGCTGGACGTGTCGTGACATCTGGTGGGCGGCCACTCAAGACCCCCGCGCATGGGCGGCGTTACCGCGGGCCGGTGCGGTGGTCTTCGCGACCTGCGGCATGGATTCGCTCCCGTCGCCGCTACCGACCGCGTTGCGAGAGCTCATCCGGTATGTGCGTCCACCGTGGCTGCGGCGGTGGGTGCGCGAGGGCTACGGCTGGGTACAGCCGCGATTCTCTCCGGTGGCGAGAGCTGCGCTGCCGCCGCACCTTTCAGCGGAGTACCTCGAGCTGACACGCGGTGCAATCGATTTCAACCGGCCCGGTATTCCGATCGTCGCCTCCTTGCCGTCGGTGCATATCGCCGAGACCTATGGCAAGGCCCACCGTGGCCGGCCCGGCACGGTTGCGGCGATCACCGAATGGGCCGATCAGCACGATGTTCCGTTGGTCGACCTGAAGGCCGCTGTCGGCGAAGAAGTCATGAGCGGGCGCGGCAATCCCGACGGAATCCACTGGAACTTCGAAGCCCACCAGGCTGTGGCGGAACTGATGCTCAAGGCGCTGGCTCAGACCGGCGTGGCGACCGACAAGCCGCGCGGCTAGCGCCATGCCTGTCGTGGTCGTGACCGACTCGGGGGCGCGCCTTCCTGACGAACTGCGCCGACAGTGGCGGATACGCCAGGTCCCGCTGCACGTTCTGCTCGACGACGCCGATCTGCGCGACGGGGTGGACGAGATCCCGCACGACATTCACGATTACGGACACGCGACCACCACCGCCGCGACGCCGGCTGAGCTGGCCGATGTGTACCGCCGTGCGCTGGCGGACAGTGGCGGCGACGGGGTCGTGGCGGTGCACCTGTCGGCGGCGCTGTCCGGAACTTTGGCCGCCGCCCAGGCAACTGCGGCCGAAATAGGTTCAGCGGTAAGGGTTCTCGACTCCAAATCGGCGGCTATGAACACGGGTTTCGTCGCACTGGCTGCCGCGCGAGCCGCCGCCGACGGCGCCGACCTGGACACCGTCGCGGATGCCGCCGCCGCGGCGGTGAGCCGCAATCACGGGTTCATCGTCGTACACCAACTGGACAATCTGCGACGCAGCGGACGCATCGGTGGGGCCGGCGCCTGGCTGGGCACCAAGCTGTCGCTGAAGCCGCTGTTGCGCATGGACGACGGAAAACTCGTTCTGGCGCAACGGGTACGCACCGCCAGCAAGGCGACCGCCACGATGATCGACCGGGTGTGCGAGGTCGTCGGCGGCCGGCCGGCGTCGATCGCGGTGCACCACGTCGCCAATCCCGACGGTGCACGGGAGGTGGTGACCGCGCTCGGTGAGCGGTTGCCCGGTTGTGAGACGCCGATAGTGACGGAGTTGGGCCCGGTGCTCGCGCTGCACGTCGGGGCGGGCGCGCTCGGGGTGTGCGTGGAAGTGGCCGGCGACACGGACCCGCCGGCCACATCGTGACGCCGGTCAAGGTGCCTTCGCGGCGCGCCAATTCTGCGACGAATCTGTAGGGTTGCTCAAACATTGCCGAGAGTCGCAACAGGGAGGCGGTCGGTGGTGAGACAACCAACACGAGCGCCGGACTCGATTACGATCGCCACCGGCGGTAGCATTCGACGCTCAGGCCTCGACGAGCGTCAC
Organism: uncultured Actinomycetota bacterium; assembly: GCA_963741555.1. Lineage (GTDB taxonomy): Bacteria > Actinomycetota > Actinomycetes > Mycobacteriales > Mycobacteriaceae > Mycobacterium. The sequence goes on from CAVUIH010000015.1 coordinate 441,378, forward strand.
CTGAGATGCGAGCCGACGCGTTTGGATCTTTAAACATGCCGGACATTCACCTAGAAGACGGACTCAGATACTTGGCCGGACGAGATGCGATCGAATCGCATGCTGAGCGATGGTGAAATTCGGAAACTGAACCGCGACCTTCGAATACTCATAGCCAGCAACGGCACCCTCACTCGAATTCTCGGCATCGTCGCTGACGATGAGATCGTCCTGCAGATCGTCGAGCAACAGATTCATGAAGCGCTGCCGAGAACACCCTGCTCGGAGCAATCACCCGACGGTCGCTTTCTCCAGCGTCGGATCTTGCTGAAGGGCCGGAGCTCAGGGCATGCATTCGTCGCTGCGGAGTCTCTGATCGCTGTTGACTTGTTACCGCCCGCGATGACGACGAGCCTGATCGAGACGGAGTGCCCTATCGGTGAGATTCTCGTAGCCAGTCAGCTGGAAACGTTCAAGGAGGCAGCTGAAGTCTGGATAGGGCAGCCACCTGCTTGGCTCCCGCGTCCGGAGTGCGAAATCGCAGAAGCGGAAACCGTCGGCCGTCGCTATCGTGTTCTTTCAGGAGAGCGGCCGGTGATGATTATCACCGAATATTTTCTGCGGAATGTGTTCCGGAATGCTTCGTAGTACGAACCCGATGGTAGCCAAGATTCGTGCGACATCGATACAAAGAATTGGACATCGATTTGCATCTGCCGCGCGCATCCGAGAAGTCGTTCGTGCCGACAACGCGGGGTCGCGCATAGCGCAGCCGAGCGGGGGCGGACTAGGAAGGCGGTCCAGTGATGCGGAATGTGAATCTCGCCGCGCTGTTGGCGCAACGGGCGTCGGAAGCAGGTTGGAACGACAAGCCCGCCTACTTTGCACCGCACGTTGTCACTCACGGCCAGGTCCATGACGCCGCCGCTCGGCTCGGGGAAGTGCTGAGAAGTCGCGGAATCTCCCGTCAGAGACCGCGTGCTGTTGTGCCTTCCGGACTCGCCGGAACTCGTGGAGTTGCTGCTCGCCTGTCTGGCTCGAGGGATCCTGGCGTTTCTCGCAAACCCCGACTTACACGCCGAAGACCACCAATTTCAGGAGCGCGACGCAGAGCCGGCACTTGTCGTCACGTCTGGCGCGCTGCGCGCTCGATTCCCGCGATCTCCCGTTGTCGAAGCCGGCGAACTCTTTTCCGCGGCAGCCGACGTCCACCCGGGGGCCTACGAGCCGGTGGGTAGCGACGCTTTTGCGTACGCCACATACACATCAGGGACAACGGGTCCGCCCAAAGCTGCGATTCATCGGCACGGCGACGTATCGGCCTTCATCGAAGCTATGGCTGATAAAGCCCTGCAGCTGACACCCGGCGACATCGGACTGAGCAGCGCCCGCATGCATTTCGCCTATGGTCTGGGCAATTCGGTTTGGTTTCCACTGGCGACAGGCGGGTCGTCGGTCGTCACTTCATTACCGGTCAGCGCGGATCTGGCGGCCGAACTGTGCGCGCGATTCGCCCCGTCGGTGCTCTATGGTGTTCCGACTTTCTTCGCCAGAGTTGTGCAGACCTGCTCTCCCGATTCGTTCGGTTCGCTCCGATGTGTGGTGTCAGCAGGCGAGGCTCTCGGTCTCGGGCTTGCCGAGCGACTCCGGGAGTTCTTCGGCGGTATTCCCATTCTTGACGGAATCGGCTCGACAGAGGTTGGGCAGACGTTCGTATCGAACCGCGTCGACGAATGGCGCCCGGGGACCCTCGGAAAGGTTCTCGAGCCGTATGAGATCCGAGTGGTGGCGTCCGACGGCACCACCGCCGATCCGGGAGCCGAGGGCGACCTTTGGGTACGCGGGCCGTCGATCGCCGCGGGCTACTGGAACCGGCCTGGTGTCCTTTTGACGGATGAGGATTGGCTCGACACCCGCGATCGCGTCTGCGTCGACGGCGACGGATGGGTCACCTACTGTTGCCGCGCCGACGATATGGAAGTCGTCGGGGGCGTCAACTTCAATCCGGCCGAGGTCGAACGACTCATCATCGAGGACGACTCCGTCGCCGAAGCCGCGGTTGTCTCGGTAAGGGATGCCGCCGGAGCCTGGGAGTTGCAGGCTTTTCTCGTCCCGGCCAGCGGCCGAGCCGTCGAGCAGTCAGTGCTCCACAACCTCCACCGCCGGCTGCTCACCCAGCTGTCTGCGTTCAAGGTGCCGCACAGGTTTGCCTCCGTCGAACGACTTCCCCGCACGTCGAGCGGAAAGTTGCGGCGAACCGCGCTGCGCGCGGAGAGCCCGGCCGAACCAATCTGGGACCTACCGGTGACCGTGCCTCGGTCGGACGCTGAGGCAGTACCTGACGCCGCGTCGTCGTCGAGCATCCCGGGCGGTCCGACGCTCAACGAGCGGTTGGCCGTCTTGCAGCAAGAACGTCGCCGGCTGGTGGTCGAGGCGGTGAGTGCGGAGACCGCGAAGATACTGGGCCGTCCTGGTTTGGTGGATCCGGATCTGACCTTCGCGGAGCTTGGATTCGACTCGCAGATGACGGTTGCGCTTCGTAACCGATTGGCGGCGGGGACAGGTCTGCGGCTGCCCGACACACTCGGATGGGACTACGGCTCGGTTACCGGACTGGCTCAGTATCTGGACGCTGAACTCTCCGGATCGGCCAGGCAGGTGGCGCTGCCTTCGCCGGTGAAGGCCGAAGAACCGGTGGTCGTCGTCGGGATGGGTTGCCGCTTTCCCGGTGGAGTGGATTCCGCACGTGGGCTCTGGGAGGTCGTGCAGGGGGCCCGGGATGTGGTGTCGGAATTTCCGACCGACCGGGGTTGGGACGTCGAGGGATTGTTCGATCCCGATCCAGACGTGGTGGGCAAGACCTACACGCGGCAGGGCGGGTTCATGGCGGACGTCGCCGGTTTCGACGCGGGCTTTTTCGGGATCGCTTCGGGCGAGGCCCTGGATATGGATCCGGAGCAGCGATTGCTGCTGGAGTGCTCCTGGGAGGCGCTGGAACACGCCGGGATCGACCCGATGTCGTTGCGGGGCTCGGCGACCGGAGTGTTCAGCGGGATCTTCGGGCAGAGCTACGGCTGCGCGGCGAAAGATGCGTTGGAGGGGTACCGGCTGACAGGCACGGCGTCGAGCGTGGCCTCGGGGCGGGTGGCCTACGTGTTGGGGCTGGAGGGCCCGGCGGTGTCGGTGGATACCGCGTGTTCGTCGTCGTTGGTGGCCATGCACTGGGCGGTGCAGTCGTTGCGGTCCGGGGAGTGTGACTTGGCGCTGGCCGGTGGCGCGACGGTGATCTCCTCGCCGGCGGTCTTCATCGGGTTCAGCCGGCAACGGGGACTGGCCGCCGACGGGCGCTGCAAGTCGTTCGCCGGCGCGGCCGATGGGACAGGGTGGGGCGAGGGCGTCGGGGTCGTGGTGCTCGAGCGGTTGTCGGATGCGCGACGGCTGGGACATTCGGTATTGGCGGTCGTGCGGGGTAGCGCGGTCAATCAAGACGGCGCCTCCAACGGTTTGACCGCACCCAATGGGCCCTCCCAGCAGCGGGTGGTCCGGGCGGCTTTGGCCAGCGCGGGGTTGACCACTGCCGATGTGGACGTGGTGGAGGCCCATGGAACAGGCACCACACTGGGTGATCCCATTGAGGCGCAGGCGCTGTTGGCCACCTACGGGCGCGGCCGTCCTGCAGGCAGGCCGCTCTGGTTGGGCTCGATCAAATCGAACATGGGTCACACTCAGGCCGCAGCGGGGGTGGCCGGGGTGATCAAGATGGTGCAGGCGATGCGCCACGGGGTGATGCCGGCGACGCTGCACGTCGATGTTCCTTCCCCTTACGTGGATTGGTCGAGTGGGGCGGTGTCGGTGTTGACCGAGGCTCGGGACTGGCCGGCTGACGGGCATCCACGCCGGGCAGGCGTGTCCTCGTTTGGGATCAGCGGCACCAACGCCCACGTGATCTTGGAGCAGGCCCCGGCCGAGGCAACCGAAAGCTGCCGGCGTCGGCACGGATTCCGATCGACCCGCGCCAACGGGGTTGTCGACGCTGCCATGGGTGGTTTCGGCTCGATCGGCTGAGGCATTGAGCCGCGCAGGCGAGCCGACTGTTGGTCCGTGTGGAAGCCGACCAAGAGTTGGACCCGGTCGATGTGGGCTGGTCGTTGTCGCAGAGGTCGGTGTTCGAGCATCGAGCGGTGGCGGTTGGCGCTGATCGCGGGCAGTTGATGGCGGGGCTGGCCGCGATCGCCGACGGTGAGCCGGGTGCGGACGTGATGGTCGGCCGGGCGGCGCCGGTGGTCAAGACGGTGATGGTCTTTCCCGGGCAGGGCTCGCAGGCGATCGGGATGGGCCGCGAGTTATATGACCAGTCACCGGTCTTCGCGCAGGCTCTCGATGCGGTGGCCGACGAGTTGGATCGGCATCTGCGACTGCCGCTGCGCCAGGTGGTCTGGGGCGATGATCAGGCTCTGCTCGACACCACCGAATTCGCCCAGCCGGCGTTGTTCGCGGTTGAGACGGCGTTGTTCACACTGCTGCGGAGTTGGGGGTTGGGCCCAGATTTCGTGATGGGTCATTCGGTGGGCGAGTTGTCGGCGGCATACGTGTCAGGGGTGTTGACGCTGGCGGACGCGGCGATGTTGGTCGCTGCGCGGGGCCGGCTGATGCAGGGCCTGCGAGCGGGCGGTGCCATGGTGTCGATTGGTGCCGGTGAACACGTTGTCGCGCCCTTGCTGCGCGAAGGGGTGGCGATAGCAGCGATCAACGCCCCCGAATCGGTGGTGATCTCCGGAGCGCAGCACGCGGTGAGCGCGATTGCGCAGCGTTTGGCTCAGCAGGGCAGGCCGGTCCGGCCGTTGGCGGTCTCCCATGCGTTTCATTCGCCGTTGATGGAGCCGATGCTCAAGGAGTTCGAGCGGGTCGCCGCCTCGGATAGAGGTGCGGGACCCGCAGATCGGGGTCGTGTCGAATGTGACGGCCGAGCTGGCCAGGTCCGGCTCCGGTTTCGGGTCGGCGCAGTACTGGGTGAATCATGTTCGCCGACCCGTGCGATTCGCCGACAGTGCGCGCCATCTGCAGAAGTGCGGTGCCACCCATTTCATCGAGGTCGGTCCCGGTAGCGGGTTGACGGCTGCCATCGAGCAGTCGTTGTCGCCCACTGAGGCCGTGGTGGTCTCGATGTTGCCCAAAGGCCGCCCGGAGCTGGCCTCGCTCATGGGTGCGGCCGGTCGATTGTTTGCCACGGGGTTGCCCGTTGACTGGCCGGCAGTTTTCGCCGGCTCGGGTGGACGACGGGTGGAATTACCCAGCTTATGCGTTCCAGGGGCGGCGGTTCTGGTCGACGCGGAACTCGTCCGGGCCCGCTGATGCGACCAGACTGGGCGTGGGGGCGACCGGGCACGCGTTGTTGGGTGCGGTGCTCGAGCGACCCGATTCCGGCGGGGATCGTGTTGACCGGCCGGTTGTCGCTGGCAGCTCAGCCGTGGTTGGCCGATCATCAGGTCGGCGGGGTGGTGCTCTTTCCCGGAGCCGGTTTCGTGGAGTTGGTCATCCGGGCCGCCGACGAGGTCGGCTGCGGGATCATCGAAGAGTTGGTACTGGCCAGCCCGCTGGTGGTGCGGCCGGGTGCCGGCGTGCAGATTCAGGTGGTGGTCGGGCCCGCTGGTGACTCCGGCAGCCGCTCGGTGTCGGTGTATTCCCGGCTTGATCACGCCGAGGCGGAGTGGTTGCGGCACGCCGAAGGCACGCTCGGGGTAGCCGCCGCCGAGGCTTCGGTGGATGTGTCGATGTGGCCGCCGGTCGGTGCGGAAAGCGTGGACATCTCGGACGGATACGCGCGGCTGGCGGCGCGCGGATACGACTACGGCCCGGCGTTTCAGGGTTTGACGGCGGTATGGCGGCGCGGCCAGGAGCTCTTCGCGGAGGCTGCCATCCCGACCGAAGCCGGTGTTCAGGCTGAGGGGATGGGAATTCATCCAGCCCTGCTGGATGCCGTGTTACACGCCGCGGGGCTCGCCGTGGACACAAACCAGACGATGTTGCCGTTCTGCTGGCGCGGGGTGTCGCTACATGCCGGCGGTACCGGCCGGGTGAGGGCCCGTTTCACCGCCCTCGGTGCGGATTCGATGTCCGTGGAGATGGTCGACGCCGCGGGATTGCCGGTGCTGACGGTGCGCTCGCTGGTGACCCGCCCGATGAGCGCCGAGCAGCTACAGACCGCGGTGACGACGGCTGCCGCCCGCACCGACTGCGAACCGCTGGAGGTGGTGTGGTCCCCGATACCGCCGAAGCACGACATAGCTGACGGGTCAGAGCAGGTCGCGGCGGTCTCGTGGGAGGAATTCCGGGCCGGCGACGCCGGCGGTGGGAGACCCGACGGCGAGCGTGTGGTCGTGTGGCACTGCCGGTTTGCGGGCGACGATGTGGTGGGCTCGGTGTACGCCGCTACCCACGCCGCCCTGCAGGTACTGCAGCACTGGCTGGCCGGCGATCACACGGGCACCTTGGTGGTGTTGACCCGCGGCGCAGTCGCGTTGCCCGGTGAGGACGTCACCGATCTGGCCGCCGCGGCTGTCTGGGGTTTGGTGCGTACGGCCCAGGCCGAGAATCCGGGTCGTGTCGTGCTGATCGACACTGACACGGAGGTCGACGCGACGCAGCTCGCCGCCATCGGCGAACCCCAACTGCTGGTGCGCGCCGGTGGTGTGCACGCCGCGCGGCTCGCCGCTGCGCCGCCACTGCTGGCGTTACCGACCGATGAGCCGGCGTGGCGGTTGTCGACCGGTGGTGGCGGGACGCTCGAGGACCTGGTGATACAGCCCTGCCCGGAGGCACAGGCGCCTTTGGAGGCGGGCCAGGTGCGGCTGGCAGTCAAGGCAGCCGGGGTCAATTTCCGGGATGTGGTGGCGGCCCTGGGGATGTACCCCGGCGGGGCCCCGGTGCTCGGTGCAGAAGGCGCCGGCGTGGTAGTCGAAATCGGTGCCGGGGTCGCCGGTGTGGCCGTCGGTGACGCGGTCATGGGGTTGATCGATGGGACCGGTCCGTTGGCGGTGGTGGACCGGCAACGGCTGGCCAAGGTGCCGCAGGGGTGGTCGCTTGCGCAGGCCGCGGGCGTGCCGGTGGCGTTTTTGACGGCCTTGTACGGGTTGGCGGATCTGGCCGGCGTCAAGACGGGCGAGTCGGTGCTGATACACGCCGGCACCGGAGGGGTCGGCATGGCGGCAGTGCAGCTCGCTCGCCACTGGGGTGTCGAGATCTTCGTCACCGCGAGCCGTGGTAAGTGGGACACGTTGCGCGCGATGGGATTTGACGACGACCATATCGGTGACTCCCGGACGCTGGATTTCGAGGCGAAGTTCCTGGCGGTTACCGGGGGCCGCGGAGTTGATGTCGTGCTCGACTCCCTGGCCGGTGAGTTCGTGGATGCCTCGTTGCGGTTACTGGTTCGCGGCGGGCGCTTCATCGAGATGGGCAAGACCGATATCCGCGATGCGCCGGCCATCGCGGCCGGCTATCCCGGTGTGAGGTACCGGGCGTTCGACCTGTCCGAGGCCGGCCCGGCGCGCATGCACGAGATGCTCAACGAGTTGACGGAGCTGTTCGAGAGTCAGGTGCTGCAGCCTCTGCCGGTGAGCACCCGGGACGTGCGCTGCGCCGTGGAGGCCTACCGCTTCATCAGCCAGGCCCGCCATATCGGCAAAGTCGTTCTGACTATGCCCGCAACGCTGGGTGATGAGCTTGCCGAGGGCACGATATTGATCACCGGTGGCACCGGGATGGCCGGCAGCGAGCTGGCCCGGCATGTGGTCGACGCATACGGGGTGCGTCATGTGGTGGTGGCCAGTCGGCGGGGCGGGCGCGCCGAGTCGACCGCCGAGCTGACCCTCGATCTTGCGCGGGCCGGAGCTCAGGTGCAGGTGCTGGCCTGCGATGTGGCCGATCGACAGGCGCTGGCGGGATTGCTGGCCCAGCTGGCTCGGCGGTGGCCGCCGCTGCGTGGCGTGATTCATGCCGCCGGGGTGATCGACGACGCGGTGATCACGTCGTTGACACCGGATCGGGTGGACACGGTGTTGCGGGCCAAGGTGGACGCAGCATGGAACCTGCACGAGTTGACCCGCGATATGGGATTGTCGATGTTTGTGTTGTGTTCCTCGATCGCCGGCACGGTGGGTTCGGCGGGGCAGGGTAATTACTCTGCGGCCAACGCGTTTTTGGATGGGCTGGCCGCCCATCGTCAGGCAGCGCGGTTGCCCGCGGTTTCGCTGGCGTGGGGACTGTGGGAGCGGTCCAGCGCCATGACCGCCCATTTGAGCGGCCGCGATCTGGCCCGGCTCAACCGCGACGGCATGGCCGCGATGAGTCCGACGCAGGCGCTGGAGTTGTTCGACGCCGCCTTGGCGGTGGATCACCCTGTCGTCGTCACGGCCCGACTGGACCGCGCCGCACTGGACGCCCGGGCTCTGGAGGGCGAGTTGCCGGCGTTGTTCAGCGGCTTGGTGCGCCGCTCGCGGCGGCGGGCAGCCGACGACGTTGTCGGTGCCACCCAATCGCAGTCGGCGCTGGAACAACGTCTGCATGCGCTGGCCCCCGACGATCGACACGGCCTGCTGGTCGAGATGGTGTGTTTGCAAGCGGGCGCCGTGATGGGCCACCCCGCTCCGGAGGAAATCGATCCCGACACCGCGTTCCAAGATCTGGGGTTCGACTCGCTGACCGCCGTCGAGCTGCGCAACCGCGTCAAGACCGCTACGGGGCTGACCTTGTCGCCCACCCTGATCTTTGACCACCCCACCCCGACCGCAGTCGCCTTCTATGTGGGACGGCAGATCACCGAGAGCCGCGATGTCGCATCCGAGGATGCTGCCGCGGCTTCCTGAGCTCGGTGACTAACGCACCGGCACCGGCAGCGGGGCGGTGTTCTCGTCCTGAGCAGCCGGCTTGCGGAGGGCGTGGTCGCCGCGAGGGTGGACGACCTGCGGCCACCAGAACCATCGACCGAGCATCGTGGCCAGCGATGGCATGAACAGCGTCCGCACCACCAGGGTGTCGAGCAGCAGACCGATGCAGACCGTCGAGCCGAACTGCCCCAGCACCGTCAGGTCGCTACCCAGCATGGCCGCCATGGTGAAGGCGAACACCAGGCCCGCCGACGTCACCACCGCGCCGGTGCCGGCCATCGACCGGATGTATCCGGTCTTGAGTCCGGCGTGGATCTCTTCCTTGAACCGCGAGACCAACAGCAGGTTGTAGTCGGAGCCGACGGCCAGCAGGATGATGACCGACAGCGCCATCACGATCCAGTGGATGTGCATGCCGAACAAGTCCTGCCAGATCAGCACCGACAGCCCGAACGACGCGGCGATCGAACTGCTCGCGGTCCCGACGATTACCAGCGCGGCCACCACGCTGCGGGTCAGCAGCAGCATGATCATGAAGATCAGCGTCAGCGCCGACACGACGGCGATCATCAAGTCGTACTTTTCGCCGTCGGCCATGTCCCGGAAGGTCGCCGCGGTTCCACCGAGATAGATCTTGGCGTCTGACAGCGAGGACTGCTTGAGACCTTCCTGTGCAGCGGTTCGCTCCGCGGAAACGCGGTCGATTCCCTCCGGCGTCATCGGGTCGCCCTGGTGAGTGATGAAGAACCGCACCGACTTTCCGTCGGGGGAGAAGAACATCTTCACGCCTCGAATGAATTCGGGATTGGCGAACGCCTCGGGCGGCAGGTAGAAGAAGTCGTCGTTCTGCGACTTGTCGAAACTTTGTCCCATCACGATGGCGGTGTTGCTCATCGCCTCCATCTGGTCGATCATCGCCTTGAACGTCTGGTACATGGTCAGCGTCAGGCCATGAGTCGTTTTCAACGTTTCGAGCATGATCGGGATCAGCTGTTCCAACTCGTGTGAGGCCTGCGCGGTGCGGGTGATGTCGCCGGAGAGATCGTGGAACTTCTCCGCGAGTTGGTCGAAACCGTCGATCGAGTCGAACAACGATCGAAACGAGATGCAGACCGGAATGTCGTAGCAGTGCTTCTCCCAGTAGAAGTAGCTGCGGATCGGCCGGTAGAAGTCTTCGAAATCCGCGATGTGGTCGCGCAGCGTGTCGGTGATCTCCGACGTTTCCTGCGTGGTCTTCGCGCTGTCGAGCGCGGCGCTCGCCAGATCATGGGTGACTTTGGCCTGGCGTGTCGTCACGTCGATCATGATCTGCATCTCGTCGGCCATCTTCAGAATGTCTGCCATTCTGTCTTTCAGGAACGTCATGTTCTGCATCGTGGTCTGGCTCTGGATGCTGTTCTGGAACGGAATCGAGCTGTGCTGGATGGGAATTCCCAGCGGCCGGGTGATGTCCTGGATCATCGCGATGCCGACGGTGCGGATCTCGTTCTTGGCGACCTTGTCCAAGACCAGCATGTCGGAGGTGTTGCGCATGTCGTGGTCGGCCTCGACCATCAGCAGGTCCGGGTTCATCCGCGCTTCGGAGAAGTGCCGGTCGGCGGCGGCGTAGCCGAGGTTGGACGGCGCCGATTCGGGTAGGTAGTGGCGGTCGTTGTAGCTCGTCTTGAATCCGGGCAACGCGACCATTCCCACCAGGACAGCTGCCAGGCTCACCGCGAAAACCGGTGCAGGCCAACGCACCACCGCGGTACCAACCCGTCGCCACAGTTTGCCGCGGGCCTGGTTTTTCCTTTCGAACAGGCCGAACCGACTGCCGAGGAACACCACCGCCGGGCCCAGCGTCAGGCCGGCCGCGACGACGACCAGCATGCCGATGGCCACCGGCGCGCCCATGGTCGAGAACCAGGGCAACCGGCAGAAACTCAGGCAGTAGGTCGCGCCGGCGATTGTCAGGCCGGAACCCAGCACGACGGGCGCGACGCCCTTGAATGTCGTGTAGTACGCGGTCTCGCGATCTTCGCCTTCGCGGCGTGCCTCTTGGTAACGGCCGACAAGAAAGATCCCGTAGTCCGTCCCGGCGGCGATCGCCAGCATCGTCAAGATGTTGGCCGCGAACGTGGTGAGGCCGAACGCGTTGTTGTAGGCCAGCACCGCCACGACGCCGCGGGCACACGCCAGCGCGACAAACGTCATGAACAGCTGGATCAGGGTGGTGACGATCGAGCGGTACACCAGCAACAACATGATCGCGATCGCGCCCAGGGTGAACAGCGTGATCTTGGCCAGGCTGTCGTTGCCGATCACGTGCATGTCATCCGACAGCGCCGCGGGACCGGTGACGTAAGCCTTCACCCCAGGTGGTGCGGGTTCCTCGTCGACGACCTTGCGGACTGCCTCCACCGAGTTGTTGGCCTGGGTGGTGCCCTGGTTGCCGGCGATGTTGACCTGCACGTAGGAGCCCTTGGCGTCGGAACTCTGCGCGCCGGCCGCGGTGAACCTGTCACCCCAGAAGTCCTGGATGTGCTGGACGTGCTTGGTGTCCTTGCGCAGTTTGCGGACGATGTCGTCGTAATAGCGGTGCGCCGACTCGCCCAGCGGTTGCTGGCCTTCCACGACCACCATCACCGTGCTGTTGGAGTCGAACTCGTGGAAGTTGTGCCCCATCCGCATCATCGCCTTCATCGACGGTGCGTCCAGCGGAGCCATCGGCGCCGAGTGGGCTTCGCCGACGACCTCGAGTTTCGGGACCGCGACGTTGACGATGACGGTCACGATGACCCAGCCCAGGATGATCGGGATCGCGAAAAGGCGGATGGCGTGGGGAAGGTACGGGCGGTGCGGGGGCTTCGTCTCGACTGTTGCGGCTTCGTGGTTGCTCATGCGGACTTCACCAGGCAGAAGGTCTGGGCATTGTGGCCGTCGGAACTCTGGTGCTCGCGCAACTCCCCGTCGACGGTGATGCGACAACCGATGTTGCCGCCGTCGGTCTGCGCCATGATGTTCGCGCTCACTGTGGGCAGCGTGGTGGATAGCGTGATCGACCACGGCAGCGGCACGTTGTTGAGCTGGTGGGTGTTGGCGTCGGCGTCCCAGTAGTTGATGTTGGCCGTACTGCCGGGTGCTCCGAAGATCTCGTACTTGACGACTTTGGGGTTGAACTGCACGATCTTGATTCCGGCTCCTGAGTTGGCGTTGAGGTCCTGCGAGCCGAACACCTTGTGTAGGCGCGTCACGGCGAGACCGGAGACGGACAGGACGGCGACGAGCAATAAAGGTATCCACCAGCGCTTGAGCAAGCCGCCCATCGAAATCGCTCTCACTCGGTCTCCTCCTGCCACCCCGTCCGGCCTGTTGTCCGCAGACGGGTGCAGTAATGCGTCTTGTCCGCTTGTCGCGCAAGCAGACTCGTCCGGGGCAGCGTTGCCGAAAGAGCTCACCTCGGCGGGTCTTCGTCGTCGACGCCACCGAGGCCCTTCGCTCGGCTAACTATGCTAGACGATAGGGCACGCTCGCGTTCTGTTAGGCCCCTTGCTGCGGCGAGGCCCCACCGCTACTGCGCGGCGCGGCCGGTGATCGGCGGTAGGTCGGCCAGGGTGACGATTCCCGGCCTGGCCGCGACGACCGCGGGCACCGCATTGGTCACCGGCATCGCCGTGTAAATCATGCCGAGACCCATGAAGCCGGGCTCGGTCCAATCCTTTGGTGGCAGGCAGTGCACGACCGTGCGCATGTTGGGCAGGCCGAAGACCTGGATCACGTGCCCGTGCTCGAGTGGCTTGGGCGGGACGACGTGGCTGCCCATGGTCCAGTTGAACCCGACGCTGACGATGTTGTGATCGCCCACCCAGCCGCGGTGATAGCCGTAGACGCTGCCGACCGTGCCGGCCGGAATCTTCATGAAGCCCAGATCGGAGTCGCCGGTGGCGGCCGTGAACGTGACGTCGAAGGTCATCTTGTCCAGCTTCGCCCCGATCGCGTCGGCCATCATCGCCGCCGACTCGGCGAAGACTTCGCTTTCCCGGCGCACATTCTCGGCCAGGCCCGGAGTCTCCGGATCCTGCGAAAAGCCCATAGCGGTCTGGGTTTCCGCCGACTCGTAGGTGGAGCAGTCCACCGATTCGGTGATACGGATCTCGTCGACTCGCTCGCAGGATCCGCTCAGCACCATCGCGACCAGATTCGTCATCCCCGGGTGCGCACCGCTGCCGAAGATCGTCGACCCACCCCGCTCGCAAGCGTCCTCGATGCGCTGCCGGTCCTCCGGTGTCTGTTTGCCGCCGGTGATCCAGGCCGCGCTGGTGCATACGTTGACTCCCGACTCGAGCAGGCGGACCAGCTCGTCGACGTCGGGCCACAACGGGTTGTAGCAACACGCGTCGGGCGCAAGCGCCAGAAGCGCGTCGATGTCATTGGTGGCGTGGACCCCGGTCGGCTCCGGCCAGCCGGACAGCTCGAGCGGCGTCGACCCCGACCTTGTCTTGCCCGTGGGCGTAGACGCCAACCAATTCCATATCGGGTCTGCCGATGATGGCGTGCAGCGATCGCCGTCCGATGTTCCCGGTCGTCCACTGGATCACGCGTAACGGACGGTCTGCGCTGCTCGGGCTCATCGGGTGCTCCTTTGCCGGTTCGATTGACCTCATTATGTGCACCCGCGCACGCGCACCCGCGCCGGACATCCCGATATGCAGGGCGAACTCGACATTGGCTCAACATTGATTCAGCTAAGGTAGACGGTGGCCTCGAATCTTCCTCTGCCACAAGCGATGAAGACGTTGTGTCGACCAAATTGCCAACAGTTAGCCTTCGCCCGCGCGATACCGGCTAATTCGACAACTGCCAGTCTCTATCTTACTGTAGAGTAACCTACGCGAGCGTAAGGTACACAGGGACATGTGTCATCGGCGGCACTCTGTTGTTGTGTCGCGTGATTTCCGATGGCCGTTCCTGGGGTCCGTCCCGCAAGCGTTTTTGCATTCAAGTGGTCGTTTGTAAATCAAGGGCAGGCAGATAGCTCAGGCTTTCAGACTGATGTCTCTATTGAATGGGAGTGACGCGAACCTATCCCGAAGTGGTCGGGCGCTTCTGACGCATGTGTCCAACAATTCGGACACGTCGTCAGACTGCACGGTGCGGGAGTGGGTCCGGCGCAGCGACACCTCGCCGGTCGAATACGTCCCGCTGGCCTCGATTCGGAACTCGTACACCCCGAGAAAGGCCGAGGTCAACGAGCATCACGCCGGGGTTCTGGCGCAATCGCCGACGCCGCTACCCCCGATCGTGATCCATCGGGCCTCGATGCGGGTGATCGACGGGGTGCATCGGCTCCGCGCGACCGAACTGCGCGGTCAGGACACGATCGCTGCCAAGTTTTTCGACGGCGAAGACGCACAGGCTTTCGCGCTCGCGGTGCACCTGAACGTCACTCACGGTCTGCCGCTGACTCTTTCGGAGCGTAAAGCGGCCGCGCAGAAGATTGTCGAACTGCACCCGCATTGGTCAGATCGGGCTATCGCACTGATCGCGGGGGTCTCGAACAAAACAGTCGGAAAATTGCGGGGGTGTGCAACTGGGGAGGTTGCCCAGTTGGGCCCCCGGCTCGGCCGTGACGGCAGGGCGCGGCCGGTGAATCCGTTGGCCGGCCGGCGGCGTGCGGCCGAATTCCTTTCGAGCAATCCCCGCGCGTCACTGCGCGAGATCGCGCGGGCAGCAGGCGTGTCGGTCACCACCGCACGCGATGTGCGCCGGCGCGTCGACGGAGGTGAAAGCCCGCTACCCGACACGCTCGCCCAATCGTCGGGTCAGTGCTCGGGCCAACCGGCCGTCGATCCGCGCGCCGGCTTCCGCGAGATAACAGCGGCCGAGGCGAAAGTCTCTCCGGTGGTTCGGGGACACGACCTTCTGCAGCGACTGCGAAACGATCCATCGGTCCGCTCGTCGGAGCGGGGCCGCACGCTGCTGCGGCTGCTGTCCACCGTCGGGGTCGCAATCAGCGCCTGTAATGAGTTCGCCGAAGCTGTTCCGATTCACTGCTCGGGTACCATCGCCGAAATTGCGCGGAAGAATGCGCGGGCATGGCAGGAAATCGCGGATAAATTCGACACCCCGTGACTTCCACGGCCGCTTGCGGATTCAGCGCAGGAGTCCGGCCGCGCCGATCGCGAGAAACGCTACGCCGACCGCGGCCAGCAGGATGGCGACTTCGTGTCGACGTCGCGATCGGATCCAGTTGTGCAGTGCCGTCATCGACGTTGCGGTTTTCTCGGGCGCTAAAACATAAGCCAGCAACGGAATTTCGACGAGTGCGAAGGCGACGACGTTGAACATCAGCAGCGCCGCGACCTGGGTAGGCGCCGTCGCGCCGGAGGCCAGGATGACGGCCAACGCGGCGAGGTAGTCGACTGACGGTAAAGCGATGCTGAGACCGGCTATTCCCGCGACCGGCAACGAATCTCCGCGCATCAGGCGTTGAGCCGGTGTCGTGAATGTGCCTGGCCGCACGCCGAGTCGACGAAGCACGTCGGCGGCCACGATCACCGCGACCATCAAGAACAAGAGCCCGATCAGAATCTGCACCCGCGGCAACGTGAAGTACGTGGACCCGAGCAGGATGCGACGAAAGATAAACAGCACAACCAGACCCACGGTCGTCCCCATCGCGAAGCCGCCCAGCAGGAACGCCAGTAACTGCAGCGCGGGTTTCGGCCGGCTCAGCATGAGCACGGTCATACCGACGCGAAACGGCTCGAAACTTACGGCAAGAGCCATCAGCAGGACCGTGAGGATCATTGGGAAGTGTGCGGCGGGCGCCGGCCCGCTTAAGCGTCCAATCTGGCGAACTGATCCTGGCGGTACAAATCGACGCAGGCGGCGCGGCGGACCTTGCCGCTCGTCGTGGTGGGGATCGATCCGGGCGCCACCAGGACGAGGTCTCCGATATTCAGCCCGTGCGAATTCGAGATCGCTGATGTGACATCGCTTTTGAGCTCGCTGAGCTGGTCCTTCCCGTCCTCGTCGGAGTCGCCACGCTCCTTGATCTCGACGACAGTGACCAGCTGCTCGGTGCTGTTCAGCGGAACAGATATCGCCGCGACTCGCCCGCGCGTGATCTCCTGGACGGTGGCCTCGATGTCCTCGGGGTAGTGGTTACGACCGCGGATGATCACCAGATCCTTGATGCGGCCGACGATGAACAATTCGCTCCCGGAGACGAAACCCAGGTCGCCGGTTCTCAGCCACGGGCCGTCTGGCGTGCCCGGCGAGGGGTCGACCAGCGTCGCGTTGAAGCAACGTTGCTCCTCGGGGGGCCTGCGCCAGTAGCCGTCGGCGACATTGCCGCCATGCACCCAGATCTCGCCGACCACGTCAGGCGGGCACTCGCGGTGGGTGTCCTCGTCGACGATCCGCACCAGAGGTGATTGCGGCACTTTGTATTGGACCAGCGCTGTTCCGGCGCCGGGCGCAGTCCGTTGAACGCGGCCCGCGGCCAGCTCGTCGACGTCGAAGTGGACCGCCGGCGTGGATTCACGCCAGACTCCAGTGGCCACGAAGACGGTCGCCTCGGCCAAGCCGTAGGAAGGACGCAGCATCGAGTCCCGGAAATTGAAGTGCGCGAACCGATCCGCGAAGCGTTCCATTGTGGCCGGCTCTACGCGTTCAGCACCGTTGATGATGCCCAACACGCCGCCGAGGTCGAGCCCGGCGAGGTCGCTGTCGGTTGTTTTGCGGGCTGCCAGGTCGAAAGCGAAGTTCGGCGCCGCCGACCACGTCGTAGAGTGCTGTGCCAGCGTTCGCACCCATCTGGCAGGTCTTTCCAGAAACGCAACGGGACTGCTCAGTTCGACCCGCTGGCCGCTCAAGATCGGTGCACAGATTCCCAGCACCAGTCCCATGTCGTGATATAGGGGTAACCACGACACGAACGTGGCATCGGCTGCGAATTTCACTTTGGAGTCGGCAAAGAAGCTGCGCATCAACTGCTCGAAATTCACCTGGACGTTGCGGTGCGAGATCATCACTCCGGTTGGCAGCCGGGTCGAACCCGAGCTGTACTGCAGGTACGAAACCGACGGCGAATCGAAGGTTTTCACGTTTGCTCCGCCGTCGGCGTCGAGATCCAACGAGTCGATCTCGACCAGTTTCGGCGCGGTGTCCATCCGTGATTGATCAACGTAATCGCCGACGTCGTCGGCGACAGCGGACGTCGTGAGGACGACCGAGGGCGTCGTGTCTGCAACGACCGAACTCACCCGCTCATGATGCGAGCCGCGGTGCGGCAAGGGGAGCGGAACTGCGATGAGCCCGGCCTGCATGGCGCCTAAGAATGCAACGACGTACTCAAGGCCTTGCGGAGCAAGGATCACCGCCGTGTCACCGGCTGAACCGTGCAGGCTGATTTCGTGTGCCACGTTGAGCGTTCGACGGTACAGCTGCGACCACGTGAGGCTCTCCGGAACGCCCGCCCAATCCTTCTCGTAGTCGGTATACGTGAACGCCACCTCGTCGGGCCGCATGCTGGCACGGCCGTGCAGCAGGCTGAGAATGGATGGTTGAGACATGGTCGTCACATTACGTCCGTACTGATAGGCGTGGGCTGGGGAGTCAGCTGCCGGCTTCGCTTGCGCCGTGCGACAACACCGACGTGGCCCCGGCGATGATCTGCGAGAACGGGTCAGCACCGCCGCCGAATGTCGCCTGGTTGGCCGGCGCAGTGACTTCGGCCGGATCGAAGCCGTGCACCGGGTCCACCTGAACCGGAGCGGTCGCGGGGTCATCGTTGCGCGAATATCCCGCGTTGACCCGGGGGATCAGGATCGCGTCGAGTTTGTTCAGCGTGTCCTCGGGGATCCCGATGTACTTCAGCGGCATCACCAGTGGGAGGTGCTTTTGCGGGACCATGATCGTGACGTCTTTGGCGCCCCTGGAGTTGATCGTGGTCCTGATGTTCTGCGGCGGCACCATGCTGGCATTCGTGAACGCCACCGCCGTGTGACCGGTGGCGAGGCCCATCAGTGTGTTGGCGAACGCGAACATGTTGTCCGGTCGGTCGGGGAAGTCCGCGATCGAGTCGTAGGCGGCCACGAACCTGTCGGTCTCGTACTGGCTCTCGTAACGCGGAGGCATCGTGTAGTCCAGCGCGGGAACGACGCTGCCGACCGGGAACACTGCCGTCAGGAAGCTCTCACCGAAGGCGTGATGCCCGATCGGGTCGCCGAACGTGGCGAAGTTCAGCGCGTTCGGCGGGGGAGCGTCCGGGGCCGTCGCCAACCGGGCCTGCTCGCCGTCGACCACGAACCCGCCCTCGGACAGGCCGATCGCCGTACCGGGGCGACCGGTGCTGCGGATCGCCGCGTCGAGATTGTCGATACCCACGTCGACCGACCAGCCAACGCTGGGACCGTCCAGGCCGACGCCGGGAAAGTCATGGTCGACCTTGTCGATCTCCGACTTGAGGCCCGGGAAGAGGTTTGCCAGCACATGCCCCTGAACCTGTCCTGCGGGGTAGCGAACGATCTGGCGCTGCTGGCCGGGGAACCAGTCCGCACCCTCCATCTTGATGTACTGGTCGTAGGGAACACCGAGCACGTGTGCGCCACCCAGCGCGTAGGCGGTCTGGTCGCCCGGCGCCCCCGGGGTAGGGGGCCCGCTGATGGGCCCGTTGTCGGCCGTGGCAACGCCGACGCCGAAACACCCTGTGGCGCTGATACTTACCAGCGCACTGACTCCTGCGAGTAGTTTCTTCATCGCTGCTCCTGACCACTCGTTTCGTCTCGTAGTTTCACATAGTTCATGCGAGTCTGCGAGCCTTCGCGGCCCGAGACGGCCACCAGTTCGCCCGCCCGATCAGCGCCGCGAACGCGGGCACCGTGATGGTGCGGACCAGGAAGGTGTCCAGCAGGATTCCGACGCCGATGACGGACCCGCCCTGGACGACGGTGCCGATGCTGGAGAACAACAAGCCACACATCGAGGCCGCGAAGATGACGCCCGCCGCGGTGATGACACCACCCGTCGAGCTGAGGGTGCGGACGATGCCGTAGCGCATACTGCGCGGAGACTCGTCGCGCATTCGCGACACCAGCAGCATGTTGTAGTCGGCTCCCACGGCGACGAGCACCACGAAAGCCAGCGGCGGCACGCTCCAATGCAGATGCTGGCCGAGGATGAACTGGAAGAACACCACGCCGATGCCGACCGCCGACAAGTACGAAATCACCACCGAGGCAACCAGGTACAGCGGGGCGACAATCGCACGTAACAGCACGATCAATGTCAGCAGCACCACGAGCAGCGTGATCGCGATGATGAACCGGATGTCGTGGTTGTAGTAGTCGCGGGTGTCCTTCAGGCCAACGGTGAATCCCGCCATCGAGATCTTGGCATCCGACAAGGCGGTATTCGGTTGAGCTCCCTGAGCAGCCGCCATGATGGAGTTGACCTGGTCCATCGCTTCGGTGCTGAACGGATTGAGCCTGGTCTGGACGAGGTAGCGCACCGAATGGCCATCCGGCGACATGAAGATGCTGGCGGCCTTCTTGAATTCGTCGAGATGCAGCAACTGCGCAGGGATGTTGAACCCCGCCATCGCAGGTTGGGCCGCGTCGTGTTTCAGCGACAACAGGAACGTCGCCGATTCGCTCAGTCCGGCGCCCAGCTGCTTGACCTGGTCGACGAGTTGGGTGACCGCGTCGGCCACCTGCCGGCTGCCACCGGCGAACTGGTCTGCGCCGCTCTGCAGGTTATTCAGATTCGACTGCAGGCCACCGGCCTGGTCCATGCCCAAAGAACGCAGCACGCCGTCCAGCCTCGCGAACGCCGCACGCAGGCGGTCCGTCGACGCCTTCAGCTGCTTCTTGTCCGGGTAGTCCTGCATCTGATGCGCCAGGTCGTTGATCGCGTCGAGGTCCTCTTGATCGCGTCCACCCAACAACTGCTCGAACGCGCCACGGGTGTCGCTGCAGGACTCGTCGGCGTCGCACACCGGGTTACCGCGCAGGGACATCAGCACCGGGCCTAGCCAGGAGAACAGGTTCTTGCCGGCGGTGAAGTTCCAGCCCATGTCGTTGGTGATCTTGTCGATGTGGTCGACCAGCTGCGCGGAGAGGTCGACTTCTTTCACCAGCGTCTCGCCGCTGTACTGATCCTTCGTCGAGGTGAAGGTGTTCTGCAGTTCCTGCACGCTGGCGGCAAGCTGGCTGACCTGACCGCGCACGCTGTCGAGATTCTCGGCCAGCGTGTCGCTGCCCTGGGACAGCCGATTGAGGTCGCTGGTGTGGTCGCTGATCAGCTCCGACCCGCCCTGCAGGAACGAGCCGATGGCGCCCGCCTGGTAGGTGGCTCTGAACTGCTCCGGCACGTTTCCGGTCGGCCGGGTGATACCGCTGATCGCCGCGACGTTCGGCAGCTGGCTGACGCGGTCGGCCATTTGCTCGAGGTCGGCCAGGGCCTGCGGGTTACGCAGGTCACGCGGCGATTGGATGAGGATGTACTCCGGGATGGACTGGTTCACCGGGAAATGGCGATCCAGGACGGTGTAGCCGACCGAACTCGGAGCGGACGCTCCCAGGGCCTTGCGGTCGTCGTAGTTGTAGCGCACGAAGGCCGAGCAGCTGGCCAGGATGGCCAGCACGATCAGGCTGGCAACCAGGTGAGTCCTGGGGCGACGCACAATGCGGACGCCCGAACGCCGCCAGAATCGGGCGGTCAACTCGCGCCGGGGCTTGACCCAGCCGCGAGGGCCCGCGAGCGCCAGGATCGCCGGCAGTAAGGTCACCGCGGCCAAGAAAGCCACGCCGATCCCGATCGCCGACGCGATGCCGACTGTCTTGAATACGCCCATGCGAGCGAAGCTGATCAGCAGGAAGGTGATTCCGACTGTGGTGGCTGAGGCGGCGACGACTTTTCCGATCGAGATCAGTGCTCTTTTGAGGGCCTGATCGGACTCCTCACCGGCGCGCAGGTAGTCGTGATAACGGCTGATCAGGAAGACCGCATAGTCCGTTCCGGCCCCGGCCATGATCGCGCTCAAGAAGACGTTCGATTGGTTCGAGACGCCGGTGCCGGTGAGTTGGGAGAAGGCGGCGACCAGTGACTGCGCGATCACCAGGGACAGGCCGATCGTCATCAGGGGCAGCAGCATGGTGATGACGTTGCGATAGACCACCAGCAAAACGATGAGCACCAGCACGCCGATCGCCAGCTCGATCGGAAGACGATCTTTCTCGCCCGCGACGGTCAGGTCGGCGACCGTTGCCGCCGGCCCGGTGATGTTCGCCCGCAGCGACGTGCCCGCGACGGTACGGGCGACGACATCGCTGATCTGGTTGAACGCCTCGTAGGACCGCGGCGTCCCCAACTCGCCTGCCACGCCTACGGGCAGCACCCAGGCTTTGTCGTCTTTGCTGGTCACGACCGATCGCAGCGGTGGCGTGGCGATGAAGTCCTGCAGCATCACCACGTTCTTGGTGTCTTTGCGCAGTGTGTCGACCAATTTGCCGTACACGGCCTCGTCGTCGCGACCGAGGCCTTTGTCGTCAGTCAGGACTACCAGCAGCAGGTCCTCTGAACCTGACTCGTGGAAGGCCTCGGTCATCTTGCGAGCGGTGACGTTCGACGGAGCGTCGCTGGGCAAGATCGCCAGCGGATGCTTCTGGGCCATCTCGCTCAGTGACGGGAAAGTGAGTGGTAGAGCGGCCGCGACCGCCAACCAGAGCCCAATCACTACCCAAGGC
The DNA here is from genome assembly GCA_963741555.1 of uncultured Actinomycetota bacterium. GTDB lineage: Bacteria > Actinomycetota > Actinomycetes > Mycobacteriales > Mycobacteriaceae > Mycobacterium. Next base: position 462,973 of record CAVUIH010000015.1, read on the forward strand.
CACCGCACCACGAAAGCGGCTAGCCGTCGCATATCGTCCTCGTCCCCCGGTCGGCGCCGCAATGTGCGACCACCGGCGACAATCGCCGGCGTTCGATCAGAAAAGCTCTAGCCATTAAAGCTGTCGTCGCTATGCGACGCGCCCCCAATTCCCGCTGTCGGCAACCCGCACGCACACTGACTTCATCGCCTCCATGTAGCGGGTGACTGATTTCAGGGCGACCGGATTGTCGGGATACATGATCGCCATGACCGTGCCCTCGCCGTATCGGAAGATGTAGATGGTCAGCTGATAGGAGAACCGGCCGTCCGGATAGATGCCGATGTTATCCGCCAGACCCAGGTCGCCCGCGGCCAGAATGGCGTTGAGCGGCGCTGCGCCACCGTGAAAGAAGTTGGACACCGGGAAGTTCGGCTCCGGCCATTTCAGCCAGGGCGCCAACTCCAACACACGGTAGTAGGGCACTCTCGCCATGTCGAGGCCGGAATCGAACGCTATCTGCGCCGCTCCGGCCGCTTCGGTGAACGAGGATGCCGCGATGGGGACGGTGATCGGGATGAGGCCGGTGAACCAGCCCTGCGTCATGAAATTGTCCGCGGCGGTGCGCGAGTCCCGGGGAGTGAGCCCGTAGTACGTCATTGCGCCGGTGAATTCGTACTCCACCAGTCCCAGGCAGGCGAACAGGCCGCCGACGAAGCGTGCGCCGGCCGCCTGGCAGGCCGCTTCGAATCGATCCGTCTGCGCTGGATCCATCAGAAGTTCGGACGTCATGAAACTCTTGTGCGACTCCGACGGGTCACCCAGCGGAAGAGGAAATTCGGGGAAACCGCCGTTGTTGTTCTCGGCGAAGTCGATCCATGTTTGAACTCCGGGCGAGTCCACAGTCAGCTGGGAGGCGAATTCCCGCTCGCGGATGCAGAAGTCGTCGAAGCTGCCTGCATCGGGAAGCTGCATGATCTCACCGCCGCCGCTCAACGACGAGTACATGCCGTTGGCCTCCAGCATTGTGGTGCCGATCAGCGTCGCGTCGCCGTGCACGTGGTCCATCGCGGCAAAGAAGGAGAAGTGGTTCTCGCCCTGCACGACGCCAAAGGTGAAACATCCCCATTCCAGCGGGTTCGGTATCGAGGTGACGTGTTCGTGAATCTGTTCGACGGTCATGTAACCGTGCTCGATCGGCTCGAACTCGATGTCGGCGGGATCGGTGATCGAATGCCTGATGAACTGGCCATCCCCGGCGTGGGCGAACCAACTGCGGAATGTGTCGTGTCGACGGAGGTAGGCGTTGAGGGCCTGATCCATGGCGGCGATATCGCAGTGGCCGGCGGCGTCGCAGCTGCCGATGATCTGCCGGGAGAAGCTCTGCCCCGCGGCGGTCCGTTCGGTGTAGTTACGCAGGTGTTGTCCCTGCATGAAACTGACCGGCACGGAGCTGACCGGTGCTTGGCGGACCTTCTCTATCGAAGCGGCGGTCGGGTGCCACGAGATGACCGAGCCGGGGGCCAGCGTCCATTCGTCTAGTGCGCCCACCGTGATCTTGCCGATGCGCAAAAGTTCGTCCTCCTCGATAAGCTGCCTTCGGGCCGGCCACGCAGGCGGCGTGACCTAAGATAACCCGCTCAGCGATGACTGTCGTCCAGTGTCGTTCGGCTCGGGGCGCACAATGTGACGGATGTGGCAACCGGTCTTGACATAGGAGCATTCAGCCCGTACAGGCGCGCCCTGTCCGTGCCGTGAGTTACGGTGCCGAATGTACGGCGCACCGCGACGGCGTCACACTTGCAATACTGGACTGAGGCAGCAATTCTGTTGCGCATCCGGGCCGCACGCGGCGACCGAAATCCTTCACAGTCCCCACATAGAGAGGACAATGCATGGCATCTAACGGAGATCACCAGCAGCCGGCAGCGGGTTTTGCGGTGGTCGGCTACGCGGCGCGTTTCCCCGGTGCCGGGAGTGCAGAGGAATTCTGGGACGTCCTGCGCGAGGGTCGCGATGCGATATCGGAGGTGCCCGCGGACCGGTGGGACGTCGACGAGTTCTTCGACCCTGAACCCGGTGCGCCCGGCAAGATTGTGACCCGTCGCGCCGGTTTCGTCGATGACGTGACAGGGTTCGACGCGCCGTTCTTCGGCATGTCGACGCGCGAGGTCAGGTTGATGGACCCGCAGCATCGGCTGTTGCTCGAGACGGCATGGCGTGCGGTGGAGCACTACGGCATTGCGCCGACGGCGCTGGCAAACACTAACACCGGCGTTTTCGTCGGTTTGGCTACTCACGACTACCTGGGAATGGCCTCCGGCGAAATGACGTACCCCGAGATCGAGGCCTACATGGCGATCGGGACGTCGAACGCCGCGGCGGCCGGCCGGATCAGTTATCGGCTGGGTCTGCAGGGTCCGTCGGTCGCCGTCGACACTGCGTGCAGCTCGTCGTTGGTGGCGATCCACCAGGCCTGCCAGGCGCTGCAACTTGGAGAGACGGACCTCGCGTTGGCCGGCGGCGCGAACGTGCTGCTCACCCCGGCGACCATGATCACTTTCTCCAGCGCGCAGATGCTCGCGCCCGACGGCAAGTGCAAGACGTTCGATGCGTCCGCGGACGGCTACGTGCGCGGTGAGGGCTGCGGCGTCATCGTCATCAAGCGGCTTGAGGACGCGATCCGTGACGGTGACCGGATTCGGGCCGTCATCCGGGGTAGCGCGATCAACCAGGACGGTGCGTCGGGCGGTTTGACGGTGCCGAATGGTGTTGCGCAGCAACGGGTTATCGCCGCTGCGCTCAAGCGTGCCGGCCTGGCGCCCAGTGACGTGAATTATCTGGAAGCACACGGCACGGGAACGTCGCTCGGCGACCCGATTGAAGCTCAGGCCGCCGGTGCGGCGCTCGGCGCCGGACGCGAGGCCAACGACCCGCTGTTGGTCGGATCGGCGAAGACGAACATCGGGCACCTTGAAGCAGCAGCGGGTATTGCCGGCGTCATCAAGGTCATCCTGTCGCTGGAGAACGAGCAGTTGCCGAAGCACCTGCACTTCCAGAACCCGTCGCCGCACATTCCCTGGGACCGCCTGGCCGTCGAGGTCGTGCGGGAGACCATTCCGTGGGAGCGGAGCGCTCGGCCCCGCATCGCCGGTGTCAGTTCGTTCGGCTTCGCCGGGACCAACTCGCACGTCATCCTCGAAGAAGCGCCCGCGGCGGTACCGGCGGCAGTGGCCACTGATCCAGCCGAACAGACCGACAGCGGACGGTTCAGCATCCTTCCGCTGTCGGCGCACACACCTACCGCTTTGGTGCGGATCGCCGACGACTACCGCGACTGGCTGAGGGCGCATCCGGAGGCCACGTTGGCGGACCTGTGCCTCACCGCGGGAGTGGGACGGGCACACCTGGAGTACCGGGCCGCGTTGGTGGTCAATTCGAAAGAAGCCGCCGGTGAGTTGCTAGACGCCCTCGCAGACGACCGCCCGGCCCCCGGGCTGGTTCGCGGGGAAACACACGACAAGCCCAAGACGGCGTGGCTGTTCACCGGTCAGGGCAGTCAGTACGTCGGCATGGCCCGCGAATTGTTCGACACCGAGCCGGTTTTCGCCGAGACGCTGACCCGGTGCGCCGAGGCGGCCGCCGATGTGCTCGAAAAGCCCTTGCTGGACGTCATTTTCGCGTCGGACAGCCAGGAAAGTGAAGAGACGCTGCGGCAGACGTCTTATGCCCAGCCCGCCTTGTTCGCGATCGAAATGGGCTTGGCGCGCCTCTGGCAATCGTGGGGCTTCGAGCCCGATGTGGTGCTGGGGCACAGTGTCGGGCAGTATTCGGCAGCCTGCATCGCGGGAGTGTTCAGCCTCGAAGACGGCATGCGGTTGATGGCCGAGCGTGGCCGCCTTTTCGGCAGTCTGCCCGCAGGCGGTCGGATGGCCGCGGTGTTCGCCGATGCCGAGCGCGTCGAGAAGTTGACCGACGAAGTCCCCACTCTGTCGGTCGCCGCCTACAACGGCGCCAACACCGTATTGTCCGGCCCGGAGCAGGATTTGGAACAAGCGGTGGCCCGCCTGGCAGCCGATGGCATCCGATGCGACTGGCTCGACACCAGCCATGCGTTCCATTCGGCGCTGCTCGACCCGATCCTGGATGAGTTCGAAGCGTATGCAAACCAGTTCAAATACGCTTCGCCGCAACGGATTCTGATCGACAACCGAACCGGCTCCACGATCGGCAGGAGCCTGAAACTCGACGGCAACTATTGGCGTCGGCACGCTCGCCAGCCGGTCGAATTCGCCAAGAGCGTGAAGACCCTGTCTGATCTCGGTTGCAAGGTGCTCGTGGAGATCGGGCCGCAGCCCGTGCTCACCGCCGCAGCCCTGCGGGCATGGCCCGACCCAGCCACGGCGCCACGGGCGATCGCGTCGTTGCGCAAGAACACCGCCGACCATCGGCAGATCACCGAAGCCCTTGCTGATGCCTACGTCTTGGGTCACCTGCCCAACTTCGGCGCTGTTCAGCGGGGCCCGGCGCGCAAGCTCGACCTGCCCACCTATCCGTTCGAGCATCGTCAGTACTGGTTCAAGGACAACCGGGAGCGCCCCAACCAGCAACAGCGTGGTGCGGGCGGCGGCGGTCCGCGTACCCAGGCCGTCCGTCTACTGGAGGACGGCCGGATCGAGGAACTCGCGGCCCTGCTTGACGGTGCGAACGGCGACCAGCAGACGGACACCCTGGGCGTGCTGACAAGGCTTGCCGCACAGCACAATGAACAGAAGACGACCCAGTCCATCGCGGACGACCGTTATGAGATCCGCTGGGAGAAGTTCACTTCCGCAGCATCTGCGGCGGAGGCAGGCGAGGTATCGACCTGGCTTCTCGTCGGGGACAACGCGGAAGCGGTACAGCCTCTGGTCGACACGCTGACTGCGCGTGGGCAGCGGCACGAAATCATCGGATTGCCGGCAAGCGACGCAGACCAGGAACGTTTCGAAGGCGTGTTGCTCGCTGCGGCGGCAGCGGACCCGTCGCTGCGGATCGTGCATTTCGCGGCCCTCGATTCCGACACCGAACCATCGATGAAGTCGCTGCTGCGGATGCAACACCGCGTCCTGGCCGGAACGAAGCGACTCTTCCGCGCCGTGACTGCCGCGGAGATCCGTCTCCCCATTTGGTTGGTGACCCGCGGTGCGCAACGAGTGGTCGACGCCGACACTGTGTCACCGGACCACAGTGCGCTGTGGGGCTTCGGTCGTGCCGCCGCGCTCGAGCTTCCGCAACTGTGGGGCGGACTGGCGGACCTTTCCGAGGGTGCTGCCGACGAATGGTCGCGGTTCGTCGACCACGTCGTGACCGCACCGGCCGGCGAAGACCAAATCGCGCTGCGCGATCAATCCGTCTTCGTTCCACGGCTGATCCGACGCGTAGCGGCACCTAGTGGGACACCGCTGCAACTTCGGGACGATGCAACATATTTGGTGACCGGTGGTCTGGGATCGATTGGACTGGAGATTGCCGGGTATCTCGCTGCGCACGGTGCCAAGCATCTGGTGCTGACCAGCCGACGCTCACCCAGCGAGGCCGTGCAGCAGCGTATCGACGCACTCAGCGCGCAATACGGCACCGAATTCCGAGTGGTGGAAGCCGATGTCGCCGACGCCCACGGCGTCGCGCGCCTGCTGGCCACCGTGCAGGCCGAATTACCGCCGCTGGCCGGTATCGTCCACGCTGCCGGTGAGATCGGTACCACCCCGCTGGGGGCCCTGGACGATGCCGAAGTTGACCGCGTGTTCGCTGGAAAAGTTTGGGGCGCTTGGCATCTGAGCGAAGCAGCCGCTGATCTGAAGCTGGACTTTTTCCTCAGCACCTCGTCGATCGCCTCGGTATGGGGCAGCTTCGGTCAGACCGCGTACGGCGCAGCCAACGCCTTCCTGGACGGGCTGTCCTGGCGGCTGCGCGACCACGGTGTCTCCGGTGTCAGCGTGAACTTCGGTCCCTGGGCCGCGGGAATGGCCGACGAGGAAGCCCGTGCCCAGTTGCAAAAACGCGGCGTGCGGACCTTGTCGCCCGCCGACGCGCTGGCCGGCTTGGCCGACCTGATGGCCGTCGCGTCCGAGCAGGGCGCAGCGCAGGGCGTTGTGGCGCGGATCGACTGGGCCCGCTTCCTGCCGCTCTACCAGCAGGCGGGTAAACGCTCCTTGATGGCCGAGTTGGATCGCGAGGTGCCCAACGCGGCGCCGGTGCTGACCACTGCGTCCGGGAAGACCGAGCTCGTCGAGCGGCTCACGAATGCCCCTGTGCAGCAGCGCAGGAAACTCATGGTGGATTGGCTACGCGACTCGGTCGCAGAGGTGACGCGCGTCGATCCCTCGGAGATCCGCGAGGACGCCGGATTCTTCGACCTCGGTATGGATTCGCTGATGGCCGTCGAATTGCGACGCCGGATCGAGCAGGGAGTGGGCAAGGAGATCCCCGCGACCCTCGCGATGGATCACCCGCGGCTGTCCGACGTCGTCGACTACCTGCTCAGCGACGTGCTCGAGCTGAGCGAGCAGTCCTCCGCCAAGGCGCGTCCGCAGCTGGCATCCCTGGCCACGGCGCGCACCGATGACCCGATCGCGATTGTCTCGGTTGCCTGCCGTTTCCCCGGCGCGCCCGACCCGGAAGCGTTCTGGGAGTTGTTGTCCGGTGGTCTCAATGCGATCCGGGAAGTCCCGGAAGACCGGTTCGACGTTGACGAGTTCTACGACCCGGACCCAGACGCCCCAGGCAAGATGTACACCCGATTCGGCGGATTCCTCGACGCGATCGACGGATTCGATCCCGAGTTCTTCGGTATTTCTCCGCGCGAGGCGGTGTGGATCGAGCCGCAACAGCGGCTGATGCTCGAAATGGCGTGGGAGGGCTTAGAAAGGGCGGGGTACGCGCCGTCTGCCCTGCGTGGCAGCCGAACCGGTGTGTTCGTGGGTGTCGCGGCCAACGAGTACGCGCATCTGCTGTCCGGCGAGTCGATCGACAAGATCATGCCGCACTTCATCACCGGCAACGCGCTCAATGCCATCTCCGGGCGTGTGTCCTTCGCGCTCGGGCTCGAGGGACCGGCTGTCGCGCTCGACACCGCGTGCAGCTCGTCGCTGGTGGCGGTGCATCAGGCCTGCCAGGCACTGCACTCCGGCGACTGCGACCTGGCCTTGGCCGGTGGGGTGAACGTCCTGCTGAGTCCGATCACCATCGTCGCCGCCTCACGCGCCAGGATGCTGTCGCCCGTCGGGCAGTGCAAGACGTTCGACGCCTCCGCTGACGGCTACGTGCGTAGCGAAGGCGCCGGCATTCTGGTGCTCAAGAGGCTCAGCGACGCACAGCGCGACGGCGACCGGGTGTGCGCGGTGATCCCGGGCACCGCGGTGAACCAGGACGGTGCGTCGAGTGGTTTGACAGTGCCCAATGGTGGTGCGCAGCAACGACTTATCGACACGGCACTGGCTCGCGCCGGTCTGGTGGGCGGCGACGTCGACTACCTCGAGGCGCACGGCACGGGCACCCCGCTGGGTGACCCGATCGAAGCCCAGGCGGCCGGCGCCGTCTACGGTGCCGGCCGCGATGCGGACCGGCCCTTGCTGATGGGATCGGTGAAGACCAACATCGGCCATCTCGAGTCGGCATCGGGGGCCGCGGGTCTGATCAAGGTCGTGTTGTCGCTGCAGCACGAGATGCTGCCGCAGAGCCTGCACTTCGACAACCCGTCGCCACACATTCCGTGGGATTCGTTGCCGGTCAAGGTTGTCGACAAGGCGACCCCGTGGGAGCACACCGACAGGCCGCGACGCGCGGGCGTGAGTTCCTTCGGATTCACCGGCACCAACGCACACGTGCTGATCGAAGAGGCGCCGGTGCCGCCGGTGGTCATCGAGGAAGAGCCGGCCGACGGCGTCGAGGCGGCGCCGGAGTCCAGAACTGAAGAGGAGTCGGTGAACGTGCTGGCGCTGTCGGCGCGGTCACCGGAAGCGCTGTTGTCGCTGGCGCAGCGGTACGGGTCGTGGTTGACGGCGCACCCCGACGTCGACATCGCCGACGTGTGCCTCACGGCCGGGGTGGGGCGTTCGCACTTCGAACACCGAGCCGCGCTGGTTGTGGACTCGGTCCAGAGTGCCGGCGACGGGCTGGCCGAGTTGGCGGAGAACCGGTTGCGGCCCGGCGTGCTGCGGGGTGAGTGCACTGATCGGCCGACAACCGCGTGGTTGTTCACCGGGCAGGGCAGTCAGTACCCGGGGATGGCGCGCGAATTGTTCGACGCCGAGCCGGTTTTCGCGGAGACGGTGAAACGCTGCGCGGACGCCGTCGCCGATATGCTGCCGCAGCCGTTGCTGGAGGTGATCTTCGCCACCGACCGTGAAACGGGCGGCAAAGCCGGAGAAACGTTGAAGCACACCTCGTTTGCCCAGCCGGCGCTGTTCGCGGTCGAGATGGGCCTGGCCCGACTGTGGCAGTCGTGGGGTATCGAGCCCGACGTGGTGCTCGGGCACAGCGTGGGCCAGTACGCGGCGGCATGCGTGGCCGGGGTTTTCAGCCTCGAGGACGGGGCACGCCTGATGGCCGAGCGCGGCCGGCTGTTCGGCAGCCTGCCCGCAGGTGGCCGGATGGTGGCGGTATTCGCCGACCCTAAGCAGGTTGAGCAGGTCGGCAGCGAATTCGCACACGTGTCCGTCGGCGCGTACAACGGCACGAACACCGTGCTGTCGGGTCCCGCCGAGGACCTGGAGCAAGCGGTGGCCAAGCTCAGTGGCGAGGGGATCCGCTGCACCTGGCTGGAGACCAGTCACGCGTTCCACTCGGAACTTCTTGACCCGGTGCTCGGTGAGTTCGAGGAGTACGCAGCGCAGATGCAGTTCGCTGTGCCGACGCTGCCGCTGGTGTGCAACCGCACCGGCGCAGTGCTCACCGCGGAAACCCCGCTGGACGCCCAGTACTGGCGGCGGCACTCGCGGCAGCCGGTGCAGTTCGCCGAGAGCGTGCGTACCGTGGCGGCGCTGGGATGCACGGTGCTGATGGAGATCGGTCCGCAACCGGTTCTGACCGGGGCTGCGGTTCAGGTGTGGCCGGAACACTTGGCCGCGCCGCGTGCGCTCGTCTCGCTGCGTAAGGGCGTGGGGGACCGGCGTCAGATCGCAGAAGCACTGGCCACGGCCTATGTCAGCGGCCATCGGCCCAATTTTGGTGCGCTGCAACATCGACCGCAGCACAAGGTCGAATTGCCCACCTATCCCTTCCAGCGTCGCCGGTTCTGGCCCAAGACGTCGGGCATCTCTGTCGACGGCCCGGCTGTGTCGGGGATTCTGGGCAGTGCGAAGGATCTCGCCTCCGGCGACTCCGTCTACACCAGCAGAATTTCCGTCAAGTCGCAGCCATGGCTGTCCGATCACGTCATCTACGGCACCGTCGTGGTCCCCGGCGCGACCTATGCGGCAATGGCCCTGGCAGCTGTCGGGACGCCGGCGCGGGTCAAGGAGGTCTTCTTCTACGAGCCGATCATTCTGCCCGAGAAGACTTCTCGTGAGGTCCAGCTGACGCTGCATCCGATCGAGGGCGACGGCGACTTCACCTTCCAGGTGCACAGTCGCCCCTATGGGGTTCGGGACTCCGAGTGGTCGCTGAACGCCGACGGCACCGTCGTCACCGGTGCCGTGGACGAACCGGCTCCTGATGAGTCGGATCCCGTCGACGCGGCGATCGAGCGGATGGAGCGGATGCGTCCGCAGGAGCTGTTCGAGACCTTCGCCGACATGGAACTGGCATGGGGGCCGAACTGGTCTGGTTCGCTGAAGTCGCTGTGGCTCGGTGAGGGCGAGGCGATCGGTGACATCACCGTCGGCGAAGAGCTCTCGGAGCAGCTCGGGAACCGAACCGATGCACCCGGTCCTGATGGACCTGTGCACCGGTGTCGCGTTCCCGGCATTCCCGGCGCTGCTTGCGGCCGAACAGGGCGTCAACGATCTGTTCTTGCCGCTGCGGTACGGGTCGGTCTTCCTGAAAGAGAAAATGCCGCGACGGTTCTACTGCCGCGCGCGGTGGCACAACGCCGCCCTCGACGGCGAGACCCAGGTCTTCGACCTCGACTTCGTCGATCGGGATGGCCGTCTGCTGGGCGGGATTCGCGAGTTCACGGTCAAGCGTGCCCCTCGGGAAGCGTTGCTGCGCGGGCTCGGCGGCGATGCCACCCGGCTGATGTACACCGTCGGTTGGCAAGAGGTGCCACCGTCGGGCAACGACGCTGAAAGTGCCAGCGGCACATGGCTGATCGCCGGGTTCGGTGAGCTTGCTGCTCAAGTACCGGGCTGCATCTCATTTGACCGGATCACCGATCCCGAGCTCCTGGGGCAGATGCTGTCACAGGCGCATGAGAAGGGGATGCCGATCTCGGGCATCGTCTGGCGCGGCGCCGGACCGAGTGCGGAGGAATCGAGCGCTGAGGCTGTCGCACGGCTGGAGGCTGAGATCACCGGCCTGCTCGGCGCCGTGCACACCCTGCAGGGCGGCGCGGTGAAGCTCCCAGGCGGATTGTGGATCGTCACCGAGAAGGCGGTCGCCACCGAGTCGAGCGAACCGGTCGACCCGATACAGGCAGCACTGTGGGGACTTGGGCGCACCATCATCAACGAGGAGCCGGCCCTGCGGTGCAGGCTGATCGACTTCGACGAACCAGAGGAGGCCGCGCGCTTGCTGGCCGGCCAGCTGGGCTCGCCGGTCGTCGAACCCGAACTTGCACTGCGACAAGGGAAGTTCCTGGCGTCGCGGCTGCTGCCGTGGGCACGCAGCGGTCATCTAGCGGTGCCGCGGGGAGCTGACTACGTCTTGGCGCCCACCGAGCGTGGCGCCATCGACAACCTGCGTCTGACCGAGAAAGTGGTGCAGCCGCCGGACGAGGGCTACGTGCAGGTGCGGGTTGAGGCCGCCGGCCTGAACTTCCGGGACGTGCTCAACGTGTTGGGCCTGTACCCGGGTGATCCCGGCCCGATCGGTGGTGACTTCGCCGGTACCGTCACGCAATTGGGTGAGGGCGTCACCGGGCTCGAGGTCGGACAGCGGGTCTATGGCTCCATGCAGGGTGCGTTCGCCAGCCGCTTCAACGTGCCGGCCCAGTTCCTGGCGCCCATTCCCGACGGGATCAGCGCGGTCGAAGCGGCAACGATTCCGGCGGCCGCGCTCACGACCAGGCTCGCGTTCGACTGGGCGCAGCTCAAGTCCGGCGACAAGGTGCTCATCCACGCGGCCAGCGGTGGCGTGGGTCTGGCGGCGATCCAGATGGCGCAGCAGCACGGTGCGGTCGTCTACGCCACGGCCAGCAAGTACAAGCGCGACACGTTGCGCAAGCTGGGTGTGCAGTACGTGTACGACTCGCGCACAACGGATTACGCAGACCAGATCCTGGCCGATACCGATGGTGCCGGTGTCGACGTAGTGCTGAACAGCCTGACCAGCGAAGGGTTCATCGAGGCGACCTTGCGGGCCACCGCCCAGAACGGCCGTTTCGCCGAGATCGCCAAGCGCGACATCTGGAGCCCTGAGCAGATGGCCGAGGCCCGACCCGACATCGCCTACGAGATCGTCGCGTTGGACACGGTGATGTTCACCGAACCCGATCGCATTCGCGACTTGCTCACCGAGGTGTCGGAAGGGTTGGCCAAGGGGGAGTGGAAGCCACTGCCCGCCGAGATCTACCCGCTGACCGAAGCCAGGGCCGCGTTTCGCCGTATGCAGACGGCGCGGCACATCGGCAAGATCGTGTGCCAGATACCGAACCCGTTGCAGCCGCGCGAGGACCGGAGTTATCTGATCACCGGTGGACTGGGTGCTATCGGTCTGCACACGGCGTCGTATCTGGCACAGCTCGGCGCCGGGGACATCGTGTTGACCAGCCGGCGTGCGCCGGATGCGGATACGCAGCAGGCGATCGACGACATCGTCGAGCGCTACCGTTGCCGCATTCATGTTCGTGCGGCCGACGTGAGCGATGAGTCCGACGTGGCGACGTTGCTGGAGCAGATCCGCGCGGAGTTGCCGCCGCTCGCAGGTGTGGCGCATCTGGCCGGTGTGCTCGATGACGCGCTGCTGGGTCAGCAGACTCTGGAGCGTTTCCAGACGACGTTGGCGCCCAAGGCTTTCGGTGCGTTGCATTTGGACCGGCTGACGAAGGACGACGACCTCGACTTCTTCATCCTCTCCTCGTCGGTGTCCAGCTTGTTCGGATCACCCGGCCAGGCCAACTACTCGACCGCCAATGCACTGCTGGATGGATTGGTCGGGCAACGAAAGGCGCAAGGTCTGCCGGTAACAGGTGTCAACTTCGGTCCGTGGGCTCAAGGCGGTATGGCGTCGTCGGAGGCGGCGGCAGCCAATATCAGTGCGCAAGGGCTGGTTCCGTTGGAGCCGTCGGCCGCGCTCAGCGCCCTCGCCGAGGTCATCGCCAATGGCACCGGCCAAGCGACCGTCCTGAAGGCCAACTGGCAGCGGGCAGCCAAGGTGCTGGGCAGTTCGCGCCCACCGATCCTCGACGTGGTGCTGCCGAGCGCAGCCGGTGAGGTTGTCGGTGACAGCGAGTTGCTCAAGCAACTGCAGGAGATACCGGTGTCGCAACGAGCCGGATTCATCACCGAATTCCTGCAGCGCGAAGTGCAGGGCTTCCTGCGGCTCGCGCAGCCGCCCGCGGCGACCAGTCGGTTCCTCGATCTGGGTACGGATTCACTGATGGCGGTCGAACTCCGGAACCGGTTGCACAGCCAGTTCGGCGGCCGGTTCACCATCAACGCGACGGCGGTCTTCGACTACCCGACGATCGGTGGACTGGGTGAATATCTGGCGGCCCAGCTGCCCGACGCTGATGGCGAGGCTCCGGCCGCTCCGGCGCCGGAGCCGGAGGCAGAGACGGGATCGGTTGCCGCCGAAGAGCGGAGCCCGGAGCCGGCCGCAGCGGCAGAATCGAGTTCGTAGTTGGGAGAAGGGTTCAGTCGGTGACGTTGAAGGCCGAGTTGACCTTCGTCGGCTGAACCCGCACCACCAGCTCGCCGGGCACCGCCATGCGCTCGGCCTACAGCGTCACGACGTCGTAGTCGGCGACCTGATCGATCAGCACGTGCAGTTGGTCCTGTGCCGATCCGAAGGTGTGGTCGATTCCGGTCAACCGCGCCGCGTAGTGGCCGACCGGGTATTCCGCGGTCATACCGATGCCGCCGTGCAACTGGATCGCCTCTTGAGCGATGTGCCGGCCCGACCGGCCGATCTGCAGCTTGGCGCGCGCGGCGATGACGGGATCGAGGTTGCCGTCGGCGATCGACAGCGCAGCGTAGAGGTTCATGCTGCGCGCCAACTCCACCGAGACGTACATGTCGGCGGAGCGCTGGGTCAGCGTCTGGAACGTGTTCAGCGTGACGCCGAACTGCTTGCGCTGCTTGAGGTAATCGGTCGTCAGCCGCAGCGCCTCTTCCATCGCGCCGACGGCTTCGGCGCACAGTGCGGACTGAATCCGGACCACGCCGTTACGAATCGCCGCTGACGCGTCCCCGCCAGAGCCCAGCGGTTCGCCCACGGACTTGTCGAGATCGATCTGCGCACCGCGCTGGCCGTCGAATGTGCGATACGGGTGGCGAGTCACGTCCTCGCCGTCGACGAGGAACAACCCGATTCCGCCGTCCGGCAGCTTCGCGGTAACCACCAGCGTGTCGGCTGAGTCGCCGGCCAGCACTGGGTTCTTGCGACCGCTGATCACCCACGAATCACCTTGCCGCGCAGCCGTTGTCGAGACCTCTTCGGTGAGAGTGCCGCGTGCGCCGGGTTCGAGGTGCGCGAACGCCAGCAATCGCTGACCTTCGGCGACCTCGCCGAGCAGTTCCTTCTGCGCGTCGTTGCCGACCTCGGCGATGATCGCGCCGGGTCCCAGCGCCGCATGCACGACGGGCTCGGGTGCCAGTCGCCGCCCGACTTCGGTGAGGACGACCATCACCTCGAGCTGGCCGGCCTCTTCGGGGTCGAATCCCAGTCCGAGGATGCCGGTTTCGGCAAGCTGGGTCCACACCTCTTTGCTCCAGCCCAACTCGGAGCCGATCACCTTGTTACGGCTCTCGGCGTCGTAGCTGCGGGACAGCAACTCGCGTGTGGTGTCGCGCAGCAGCACCTGTTCGTCGCTCAACTGAAAGTCCATGGCTTTACCTCTTTTTCTCTTACAAGCGGGCCGTCTTACAAGCCGAGAATGGTCGACGCGATGATGGTGCGCTGTACTTCGTTGCTGCCGCCGTAGATCGAGGTCTTGCGGTAGTTCAAGTAGTGCGGCGCGCTGCCCTGCGCCCACTCCGGTGACGCGATGTCGCCGCCGGCTTCGAACGGCAGCGCGTCCGGGCCCGCGACCTCGACGAGCAGTTCCGTGGCGATCTGCTGCAGCTGGCTGCCGCGCAACTTGAGCACCGACGACGCCGGGTTCGGCTTGCCGTCCACCGAGCCGGATGCGACGCGCATCTGGGTGAGTTCCAGTGCCAGCAGCTCGTTTTCGGCTTCGGCGAGCCTGGCGGCGAACAGCGGATCTTTCAGCAGTCCGGTGTCGGTGGCGCGCTCTTTGACGTCGGCCAGTCGCACCTTCGTGCGCCCGACGCCGGCGATGCCGGTCCGCTCGTTACCCAGCAGGAATTTCGCGTACGACCAGCCCTGATTCTCTTCTCCGACAAGCTGATCGGCGGGTACCCGGACGTCCTCGAAGAAAACTTCGTTGACCTCGACGCTGCCGTCGATCAGCTTGATCGGGCGCATCGTGATGCCGGGAGTGTCCAGATCGATGAGCAGGAAGGAGATGCCGGCCTGCTTTTTCGGTGCCTGCGGGTCGGTGCGCACCAGGCAGAAGATCCAGTCGGCGTACTGGCCCAGCGTCGTCCATGTCTTCTGCCCGTTGACGACGTAGCTGTCGCCGTCACGCAGGGCGGTGGTGCGCAGCGAGGCCAGATCCGAGCCGGCTTCGGGCTCGGAGAATCCCTGGCACCACCAGATGTCGAGGTTCGCCGTCGGCGGCAGGAACCGCTGTTTGGTCTCCTGGGAGCCGAACTCGGCGATCACCGGGCCGACCATCTTGGCGTTGAAGTTCAACGGCTCCGGCACGCAGGCGAGCTGCATCTCGTCCAGCCAGATCTGGTGCTGCGTCGGCGTCCAGTCTTTGCCGCCCCATTCCACCGGCCAGCTGGGCACCGCAAGCCCGTGCTCGTTGAGGATCTTGTGGCTGGTGGCGATGTCGTCGCGGTTGATGCCCTCACCTTGACGGGTCCGCTCGCGGACATCCGCCGGGATCTTCGTCGTGTAGAAATCGCGCAGCTCGTCGCGGAAGGCGGCTTCGTCCTTCGTGAGCGCCAGTTGCATGGCAGTCTCCTCTGCTGGATCTGACGGTCCTGCATGCACGTTATCCGTCATCCCAACCAACCAGTCAGGCGGCTCCGTTGTGCACAGTCCTGGGTCCGTCCACAGCGGGGGAGTAGCAGCCGGCGCGACGGGGTCGCCATGACGGTCGACGCACCTACCGTCGCCGCATGCGCACAGAACTGCCCGCCGAGCGGTTGCACCGCCGTCTAGGCGCTCAACCGGACGCGGTCGCCGAAGCGGACCGCGATGTCGATGACAGCGACGCCGATACCGACCCGAATTCCCTGCTGCCGCGTTGGCTTCCGGACGGTTCAGCGCATGACGGGTGGCTGGCCAAGGTACGTGCCGACCCGGGACGCATGGGTGCCATCGCCTTGGCTGCGATCGCGGCCATCGCGGTGCTGGTGGCGATCTTCACGCTGATGCGTGAACAGCCCGCGCCGGTGGTGTCGGCGAAGCTGCCGCCGGTCGACATGGCGGCATCGGCCGGCCGCAGCCCTGGCCCGAGTCCATCGGCGCGGGCCAATCAACCAGTCGTGGTCAGCGTCGTGGGCCTGGTGCACACGCCGGGTCTGGTCACCTTGACGCCCGGCGCGCGGATCGCCGACGCGTTGAAGGCCGCAGGCGGCGCGATGGACGGCGCCGACACCGTCGGGCTCAACATGGCTCGCCAGGTTGACGACGGCGAGCAGATCGTGGTGGGGATCGCACCGGTCAGAGGGCAGCCCGCTGTGCTGGGCAGCTCGGTGAGCCCGGGCACGGCCGCCGCCGGGCCGTCGACCACCGGGTCACGCCCCGGCAAGGCCGGCCCGGCTGCAGGTGATCAACCTCAACACCGCGACCGTGCAGCAGCTGGACGCGCTGCCCGGGGTCGGGCCGGTGACCGCTGCTGCGATCGTGGGCTGGCGCGATGCCCACGGCAAGTTCACCAGCGTCGACCAGCTGGGTGAGGTCGACGGCATCGGCCCGGGGCGCCTGGA
Organism: uncultured Actinomycetota bacterium; assembly: GCA_963741555.1. Lineage (GTDB taxonomy): Bacteria > Actinomycetota > Actinomycetes > Mycobacteriales > Mycobacteriaceae > Mycobacterium. The sequence goes on from CAVUIH010000015.1 coordinate 479,316, forward strand.
AAAGCTGCGCCCGCTGGTCCGTGTCTAGGGCCGGTGCACCCGCCATCCGTCGCCGATCCGGCGACGGCCCGGCTGGATGCCCGTCTGGTCCCGTCCGCGGTGACCAGCTGGGTGGTGACCGCGGCGGGAATCTTGTGGCCGATCGGCGACGTCGTCGGGTCGCTGTGCGCTGCGGCGGGTGTTTGCGGCGCGCTGCTGTGGCGCGCGGCGTCCCGCAGGCCGCGGATGCGGGCGATCGGCATCGGCCTGGCCGCCGCGGGTCTGGTCGGCGCGGGTTTCGGGTTCGCGATCATGTTGCGCGCCAACGCGATTACGGCCCATCCCATCACCACGGCATTCGGCACAGCTGCGGAAGTGGACGTCACGCCCAGCCAGAGCGCGGTCCCGGTGGGTCGCGGCCATGTGATGTTCCGCGGCGTCCTGCGACGGCTGGGGCGCAACGAGATCTCAGGCCGCGTCGTGGTTTTCGCGCCGGCACGCGATTTCAATGCCGTGATGGTGGGGCAGCCGCTGCGGTTCCGGGCCAGGATCACCCGGCCCACCCGCCGTGACCTGACGGTGGCCGTCGTGAACGCGATCGCCACGCCGACGGCAGGCCGCGCCGGGCCGCTCAATCGCGCCGCGTACGCGGTTCGCGCGGGCTTCGCCGCCGCGGCTCGTCACGTGCTGCCTGCCGATCAGGCGGCGATGTTGCCGGCGTTGGTCCTGGGTGACATGTCGATGGTCACGCCGATCACCAACCAGGAATTCCGCACAGCAGGGCTGACGCATCTCACCGCGGTATCCGGCGCCAACGTCACCATCGTGTGCGGTGCGGTGCTGTTGTCGTCGCGGCTGATCGGCCCTCGGGTCGCGGTCGGGCTGGCCGGTGTCGCCCTGCTGCTGTTCGTCATCGTCGTGCAGCCCAGCGCCAGTGTGCTGCGCGCCGCGGTGATGGGCGCGATCGCGTTGATGAGCGTGTTGTCGGCGCGGCGCAGGCAGGCGATTCCGGCGCTGTCGGCGACCGTGCTGGCGTTGATGGTGGTCGCGCCGCAGTTGGCCGTCGACGTGGGTTTGGCTCTGTCGGTGGTGGCGACGGCGGCGTTGGTGGTCATCGCGCCGGTGTGGTCGCGCCGTTTGGTGGCCGCGGGGTGGCCCACGTGGCTGGCCGACGCCGTCTGCGTGGCGTGTGCTGCGCAGTTGGTGACGGCTCCGCTGATCGCCGGCATCTCGGGCCGGCTGAGCCTGATCGCCGCCCTGGCCAATCTCGCGGTCGCGGCGCTCGTCGCACCGATCACGGTGCTGGGCACTGCGGCGGCCGCGCTGTGTCTGCTCTGGCCCGCGGCGGCGCAGTTGCTGATCCGGTTCACCGGCCCCGAAGTGTGGTGGTTGCTGCGGATCGCGCACTGGGCTGCGAGCGTTCCCGCCGCGAGTCTGCCGGTGCCGTCCGGGTTGCCTGGTGCGGTAGCCGTCGGCGCCGCAGGGCTGCTGGCAGTGGTGTTGTGGCGGTGGCGGTGGTTCCGGGCGGGGATGGCGGTGGCGGCCGCCGCACTGCTCGCCTGGTCGTTGTCCGGTCTGCTGGCAGGGGCCGGCGGGCCTGTCGGCGCGACGTGACACGATCAAGCGGTGAGCCAGCAGGTTTCGGCATTGCATCTGGTTTTGGGCGACGAGGCTCTGCTCGTCGAGCGCGCCGTCGCCGATGTACTGCGGGCGGCCCGAAAACGCGCCGGCACCGACGACGTTCCGGTGAACCAGGTGCGCGCCGGCGACGTCGGGGTCTACGAACTGGCCGAGCTGCTGAGCCCGTCGCTGTTCGCCGACGAACGCATCGTCGTGCTGGAGGCCGCCGGTGAGGCCGGCAAAGACGCCGCCGAGTTGATCGCCAACGCCGCCGCGGACGTGCCGATGGGCACCGAGTTGGTGGTCGTGCATTCCGGTGGCGGGCGTGCCAAAGCGCTGGCCAATCAGCTACGCGCATTGGGCGCACAGGTCCACCCGTGCGCGCGGATCACCAAGCCCGGTGAACGATCGGACTTCGTGCGCAAGGAGTTTCGCGCACTGAAAGTCAAGGTCGACGACGACACGGTCAGCGCGCTGCTCGATGCGGTCGGCTCCGACATACGTGAACTCGCTTCGGCCTGTTCACAATTGGTGGCCGACACCGGTGGCAGCGTCGATGTCGCCGCGGTACGGCGCTATCACAGCGGCCGGGCCGAGGTGAAAGGGTTCGACATCGCCGACCGAGCCGTGGTCGGTGACGTCGCAGGCGCTGTCGAGGCGCTGCGGTGGGCGATGCTGCGTGGCGAGCCACATGTGGTGTTGGCCGACGCGCTGGCCGAGGCCGTGCACAGCATCGGCCGGGTGGGCGCGCTGTCCGGTGATCCGTACCGTCTGGCCGCCGAACTGGGGATGCCGCCGTGGCGTGTGCAGAAGGCGCAGAAGCAGGCCCGGCGCTGGTCACGGGACTCCGTGGCTACTGCGATGAGGTTGGTGGCGGCGCTGAACGCCGACGTGAAGGGCGCAGCCGCGGATGCGGACTACGCCCTGGAAGCTGCGGTACGGAAGGTCGCCGAGCTGGTGGCTGACTAGCTGCCGAGCTTGTGCAGCGCGTTGGCCAGCGCCGACTTCTTGTTTGCGGCCTGGTTCTTGTGGATGACGCCCTTGCCGGCGGCCTTGTCCAGCTTGCGACTTGTGGAGACCAGCAGTTCGGCGGCCTTGTCCTTCTCGCCCGCCTCGGCGGCCTCACGGAACGCACGCACAGCCGTGCGAAGCGACGACTTCACCGACTTGTTGCGCAGTCGGGCGCGCTCGTTGGTGCGGTTGCGCTTTTGCTGCGACTTGATGTTGGCCACGCGTAATTCCTTCGACGTAATTTTTTGGCGGCTTGTGGTGTCACGGTTTGCCGCAGCGTTCTGACGCTTCAGCGGCGACTGCTTAGGGTATCAGTCCTCGATGCATTACCCCAAAGCGAAGGCCCCGGACCTGCGGAGCTGGGAGAAGTGATGCAGCATGGCACAGTGGCCCTTCGAACCTTGCCCGGAGAAACCAAACGGCAACAGCGCAGCAAGCCGCAGTCGCCGCCGCCTTACGAGCACATCTTCGACGGCTATAACTCCGCGGCCGGTTGCTATGCGGAAGCCTTCGACGAGATGTTCGACGGCCAGGGCAACGTACGTGGGCCCTACAAGGGCATTTATAAGGAACTGGCGCCGTCGGATGCCGCCGACCTCGACGACCGCGCCGAGGCACTAGCCCGCGCGTTCGTCGACCAGGGCATCACGTTCTCGTTGTCCGGTCAGGAGCGGCCATTTCCGCTGGACCAGGTCCCGCGAGTCATCTCCGCCGCCGAGTGGACGCGACTGGAGCGCGGCATCACCCAGCGCGTCAAAGCCCTCGAGGCGTACCTGGACGACATCTACGGCGACCAGGAGATACTCCGGGACGGGGTGATCCCGCGCCGGCTGATCACCTCCTGCGAGCACTTTCACCGCCAGGCCGTCGGCATCGTTCCGCCCAACGGCGTGCGCATTCACGTTGCGGGCATCGACATGATCCGCGACGAGAAAGGCACCTGGCGGGTCCTCGAGGACAACCTGCGTTCGCCGTCCGGGGTCTCGTACGTGATGGAGAACCGACGCACCATGGCGCGGGTCTTCCCAAACCTGTTCGCCAGCCACCGGGTACGTGCTGTCGACGATTACGCGGCGCACCTGCTTCGGGCGCTGCGTGCCTCCGCGGCTACCAACGAGGCCGACCCGACGGTGGTGGTGCTGACCCCGGGTGTCTACAACTCGGCGTACTTCGAGCATTCCCTGCTGGCCCGTCAGATGGGTGTCGAGCTGGTCGAGGGTCGTGACCTGTTCTGCCGGGACAACCAGGTCTACATGCGCACCACCGAGGGCGAAGTCCAGGTCGACGTCATCTATCGGCGCATCGACGACATCTATCTGGACCCGATGCAGTTCCGTCCCGATTCGGTGCTGGGCGTGGCCGGCCTGCTCAATGCGGCCCGCGCGGGCAACGTGGTGATCTCCAGCGCCATCGGCAACGGGGTGGGCGACGACAAACTCGTCTACACCTATGTGCCGACCATCATCGAGTACTACCTGGGAGAGAAGCCGCTGCTGGCCAACGTGGACACCTACCGTTGCTGGTTGGACGACGAGCGCGAGGAGGTGCTCGACCGGGTCGACGAGCTGGTGATCAAGCCAGTCGAGGGCTCGGGGGGCTACGGCATCGTCTTCGGTCCGGAAGCGTCTACCAAAGAGCTGAACGCGATCAGCAAAAGCATTCGCGACGACCCGCGGGGATGGATCGCTCAGCCGATGATGCAGCTGTCGACCGTCCCGACGCAGATCGGCGACACGCTCACACCCCGCTACGTCGACCTGCGGCCGTTCGCGGTCAATGACGGCGACGACGTGTGGGTGTTGCCCGGGGGCCTGACCCGGGTGGCGCTGGTCGATGGGTCGCGGGTGGTCAACTCGAGTCAGGGCGGCGGGTCCAAGGACACCTGGGTCCTGGCGTCGCGCACATCGGGGGCCGACCGAGAGCTCGGCGCCGCCGAGGTTGTGAAGAAACTGCCCAAAACGGTCACCAGCAACGACTCGGACGGCGAAAAGCCGCCCCAGCAAAAGCAACAACAGCAGCAGAGACAGTCGAAGACGCGACCGGCCACGGAAGAACAGCCGGGCCAGCAGCAACAACAGCAGCAGGTGCTTCGCTGATGCTTGCCCGCAATGCCGAAGCGCTGTACTGGATCGGTCGTTATGTCGAACGCGCCGACGACACCGCACGCATCCTCGACGTCACGGTGCACCAGCTGTTGGAGGACTCCAGCGTCGACCCCGACCACACGTCACGAGTGCTCCTGCAGGTCTTGGGAATTGACGCACCCGACACCGATCTCGACGTCTGGTCGTTGACCGATCTGGTGGCGTTTCAGCGCAAGACCAGCGGCGGTGGCACCTCCATCGTCGACTCCATCACCGCCGCGCGGGAGAACGCCAGGTCGGCCCGCGAGGTCACGTCCACTGAGACGTGGGAGTGCCTCAACACCACCTTCAATGCGTTGGGTGAACGTGAGCGGGCAGCTAAAAGGCTTGGGCCGCACGAGTTTTTGTCGTTCATCGAAGGTCGCGCCGCGATGTTCGCCGGTCTGGCCGACTCGACGCTGTCACGCGATGACGGTTACCGCTTCATGGTGCTGGGCCGCGCGATCGAGCGGGTGGACATGACTGTGCGCATGTTGCTGTCGCGTGTGGGTGACAGCGCGGTGTCGCCGGCGTGGGTGACCGTGCTTCGGTCCGCGGGCGCACACGACACCTACCTGCGCACCTATCGCGGTGTGCTGGACGCGAATCGGGTTGTCGAATTCATCCTGCTGGACCGCCTTTTCCCGCGGTCGATCTTCTACTCGCTGAAGTTGGCGGAGCACAACCTCGACGAATTGCAGCACAGTCGGGGCAGCCGCGTCGGCGCCACCTCGGAGGCGCAGCGTCTGCTGGGACGGGCGCGCAGCGAGCTCGAGTTCGTCCGGCCCGGCGTGCTGCTCGAATCGCTGGAGATGCGGCTTGCCGGCTTGCAGAAATCGTGTTTCGACGTCGGAGAAGCGTTGTCGACGCAGTACTTCCACGCCGTGCCGTGGGTGGCCTGGTCGGATGCCGGTTACCGCGATCCGCTACCGACCGGGCAGGGGAAGAAGTGATGTGGCGCAACCGCGTTCTGCACGCGACCGGCTACGCCTACCCGTCGCCGGCGACGGCCTCGTACAACGAAGCCCGACTCACCCCGAGATCGGACTCCCGGCAAAGCGTTGTCCTCAACCGGGTGGAAACCGTGCCGGCGACCAGGTCGTACCGCTACGTCGATTACTGGGGTACCGCGGTGACGGCGTTCGACCTGCACGCGCCGCACACCGAGTTGACGGTGACGTCCGCGTCCGTAGTGGAGACCGATCGGCCCGATCCGGTGACCGAGGAGCTCTCGTGGTCCGATCTGCGGCGGGAGGCGGTGATCGATCGGTACGACGAGGTGCTGCGTCCCACGGATTACACGCCGACGAGCAAACACATTGCGGCCGTGGGCAGGCGGATCGCCAAGGAGCACGAACCCGCCGACGCTGTGCTCGCGGCCGCCGCGTGGGTGCGCAGTGAACTGGATTACGTCAAAGGCAGTACCGGGGTGCACACGTCGGGTTCGGATGCCTTACGTGAAGGGAAGGGCGTCTGTCAGGACTTCGTCCACCTGTCGCTGATGGTGTTGCGCAGCATGGGAATTCCGGCGCGTTACGTGTCCGGGTATCACCATCCCGACGCCGACGCGGTGATCGGGGAGACCGTCGACGGGCAGAGCCACGCGTGGATCCAGGCCTGGACCGGAAGCTGGTGGGATCACGATCCGACCAACGACAGCGAGATCAACGAGCAGTACATCACCGTCGGGGTCGGCCGCGACTACGCCGACGTCTCGCCGCTGAAGGGCATCTACCACGGGCAAGGCGCCACCGATCTCGACGTGGTCGTCGAAATCACCCGTCTGGCATAGCTTTCCGGTCAGACATCATGAATTCCGAGTAGACCGTCTTGGAGCGCTCGGGCAAACAAGGCTGCTTTAGAGGGGGCGGGGCGGTTTATCTCGCGGTACCGCCGTCGGATGCGCTGGAGATGGGTCCGGACGGTGCTGGGAGCAATGTGGAGTTCCTTGCTGACCCCATCTTTGTTGTCGGTGAGTAGCCATGCGATGAGGACTCGCCGTTCTTGCTCGGTGAGTGCCGGACGCCCATGCTGTTGTGCGGCCTGCACGGCGGCCGTCGCGAGGGGTCCGAGATGTTCCAGGCCGCGTTGGGCGGCCGTGATGGTTTCGATGAGGTGTTGTGGTGATTCAGTCTTCACGATGAAGTTGGTCGCTCCGGCGTCTAGGCAGTTCAAAATGATTTCGGCGGAGGCGATGCGGGAGTACGCAACAACACGATACCCGAGCTCACTAAGTTGTTGCAGGCCAGCGTAATCAGGTCGTCGCTATCCATGTTCGGGGTCGTAGATGATCACTGCCGTGGTCGTGGAGCGGCGCTGATACTCATTGAGGAACTGAGCCACCGAGTCGTAGGCGGGCACATTGTCTGTCGGGATGAACGCTTTGGCGACCCAATGCCGAACACCGGTGTGAACAATGGGGTGGTCATCAATCACGACCACCGGCATCGGGGCGGCGGATTCGATGCCGTGCCCGTTGGTTGCCGGTCCGCCCAAGCGCTGTGATGTGTGGCGCGATGTCCTCGCCGAGACGCCGTGCGGGGGGACCCCTTGCGTCGTGGTCCAGTGTTCTTCCGACTGGTCATTGTGCTGAGAGCGGTTGGGGCCGGACTAGGGCCGTCGCCTGCGCGCACTGGCGCAGAATGCGACAAGGCGCCGACCGCATCGATCGAGGCATACGAATCATTCTGTTAGGCAGGCTGATCGTGTTGCAGCGCGCGTCCGTCCGCGGACTCAGACCCGGCACCCCGGCCGATCTCACCCCTCGGAAAATCGGCACGGGCTGCCAGGGTCGTCTTCGATCCACGATCGCGCATCCACCGAACCTCACCCGCCATGGCTAGCCTCCCCCGGGACAAAGTTGCCGGTATGTCGTGTACCACAAGAAAGATTAACGGGACAGGTCGTACCATGTAAAGCATGACTTCGAGCAGGCGCGTCGGCGGCGCCGTGACTAGTCCCGTTGACGGGCGAGCGGCCCGCTGGTCGGGTCAGCGCGACAAGCGCCGCGCCGAGTTCGTCGAGGCTGCGCTGCAGGCGATCGCCCACTATGGCCCGCAGGCGTCGACCAAGCAGGTCGCCGATCACGTTGGGGTGACGCGCACCAAGCTCTACCGGTATTTCGACGGAGCCGCCGACCTGCATCGCAGCGTCGCCCGGCGGGCCAGCGAAATGCTGACCGCCCGGCAGACTCCGACGTGGAATACAACGGCGCGCCTGATGGACATGATCACCAGGACCGTGTCGGTGCATCTTCGGTGGCGCATCGAGAACCCGAATTTGTATGAGTACCTTAGCTGCCACTCGCTCAGCGATCACGCACACGGCGTCGCCGCGATACACGACGTCAACAACACCGTCGCCACAAATCTGTCGGCGGTGATCGGGGCGGTCTTGCGCACATTCGGTGTAGACGAGCGCCCGGCGGTGCCGTTGGCTTTCGGTGCCGTCGGTTTCGTCGAGTCGGCCACGAGTCGATGGCTCAACGACCCCGCCCCCATGCCGCTGCCGGAATTCACCGCACAACTCGCCGAATGGATGTGGGCCCTCTGGGACAGCACGCTGCAATCGGGGGGTATCCACCTCGACCCACACCAACCCATCGCTTCGCAACATCCCTAAGTTCTCCCGGGCGCACGACTGGGTCGCGAAGAGCTGACCTGGGTGTTCGTCTGATTTCGCTCAGCTGCTGACATCTCAGCCGATCTCGCCGTAGCCTGGATGTGAACCTGATCACACTCGGCTGGAGGCTCAATGCGGATTGCAGATGTGTTGCGCGGCAAAGGTGGCGCGGTGGTGACGATCAAGCCAGACGCGACGGTGACCGAGTTGCTCGCCGGGCTTGCCGATCACAACATCGGCGCCATGGTGGTGGCCGGCCCCGACGGCCTCCTGGGCATCGTCTCCGAGCGTGACGTCGTGCGCCAGCTGCACGCCCACGGAGCGTCGGTGCTGTCTCAATCGGTCGAAGAGATCATGACGACGGTAGTGTCGACGTGCACCAAGTCCGACACCGTCGACAGCCTCACGATGCTGATGACCGAGAACCGGGTGCGGCATGTGCCGGTGCTCGAGGACGGCAAGCTGATCGGCATCGTCAGCATCGGTGACGTCGTGAAGACGCGGATGCAGGAACTGGAAAGCGAGCACGAACAGCTGCAGTCCTACATCACCCAGGGCTGAACTCTCAGCTCCAGGAGTAGTCGCGACGTAGCCGGGCGGCGACGACGTTGAAGATGTCGCGGCTCAGGATCGCCCCTTCACGGCGGATGCCCTCTTCGGGGACGTCGAGCACCCGGTCCAGCCGCACCCAGCTGGGTTGGCCGGCGTCGTCCCAGCTGCCGCTGCCGATGCCTACCCAGGACCGGTCGTCGGCGTGGCGTTCCTGGCTGGACATCATCAGCCCCAGCAGTGTGGCGCGGTCGCGGCCGACGACCAGAACCGGGCGGTCCTTGCCGCGGGACGGGTCTTCGTCGTAGGTCACCCACGTCCACACGATTTCGCCCGGATCGGCCCGACCGTCGAGGTCCGGTGCATAGACCAGCTTGCGGGCCCGGTGCGCGGTGGGCACGCTCGTCCTGGTCACCGGTCTGACCGCTGGTGATCTCGGCCGGCGGTTCCGCGGCCGTGCCGGTGATCACGTCCAGACCGATCTGAATGCCCCGCTGCACAGTCGGCGACTGTTGCAGCTGGCGGATCAACTTCGGCGCTTCGCTGAAGACCAGGTGTTCGGCGAGCCGCTGGAACGTCCTCCACTGTGACGCCATATTCGCAGCATAGGTGAGCTGCGTGAGCGCCATGCCGTCGTCGCACAGCCATGCGACGGGATACCGCGAGGTGGACGCAAACTGAGTGGAAAGGGCCGTGCCCAACGGACTCGGCCACATCCGTTCAAGCAGCCGCGCCTGGTGGCGCTTCTCGCTATACATCTCTCCGAAAAGATTAGGACGCTTAAACTTTCCTGATGTTTTTACTACCTTCTACTCAGGTTCTGAGATACGTTTCTGACAGGTTTTCACCAGGGGGATGACTGGGGGACCTTCGGCGGAACGCCCGGACCGCCGACGGACATCTTTGAAAGGCATTACATGAACATTCGCAGGATCGCCGCAGCCGCCGGTTTCGCGACCGGAGCGGCACTGGCGTTCGCGCCGCTCGCATCCGCAGACCCTTCGTCCTTCGTCACCAGCACCCTCGACAGTGAGATTGCGTCGCAGAACTCGCTGCTTGAGTCCGCAGCCCTGTTCACTGGCAACACCAACGACATCACGGTCGCGACGGTCCCCGGCGTGTACGACACGATCGACCCCTCGGTGGTACCTCAGACGACCGTTCCCGCCGACGTGACGGCCCTTGAATATTTCTTGTACGGGGTGAACCCCATTGAGGCTGGCATCTCCAGCGCCTCGGGCCCCTACAACGAGTTCAACGGCGCACTGACCGAGTTCTACGACGCCTACAACGTGTACGCCTACGCGCTGGGTAATGGTGGTGCGTTGGATACCAACCTCGGCGACTACCTTGGATCGACGACCACGATTGGCAATGCGGTCAGCGGCGAAGGTGCCACCCTCTCGAGCGCCGCTCAGTACTTCTTCAACTTCGGCGTCGGCGACCTGAAGGGGTACTTGGGAGACTTCGGGACGACGGCGAACTCGGCGGCCTCGGCGATGCCGGCAGCCACTGACATCGGCTCCACGCTCACCAGTGAAATCAACGGGCTGAACGGTCTCTTCGGCTTGGACGCCACCCTTGCCGGTATTCCCTCCACCGACATCATCCGAGGCACCGGACCGCTCCCGTTCGACACCATCGACCCGTCGCACACCAACTCTCTGTTCGACACCCTCGTATTCGGACTCAACCCGGCCAACGTCTCCCTCGACCCGGGCTCCTACGACGTGTTCAACGGCGCACTGACTCAGTTGTCCAATGCCTACAACGTCGAGCTGTACTCACTGCTGAACGCGGGCGGCACGATCCCGCTCGCTGACATCTTCGGAACCCACGACTTCCTGGGCGGCGGAGTCGCCACAGCCGTGAGCGAATATCTCCAGCTGGGCTTAAGCGACCTAGCCGGGTACTTCGACATCGGCGCGCTGGCCGGATAGTTCAACGCTCGAAAACGAACCCCCGGAGGAAACTCCGGGGGTTTCGTTTCGGTCGTCCCGACCGCGCGCAAACATCGCGGCGGCCCGCACGTCGTTGTATCGGGCGCGATGAGTGGGCACCAAACCTGAGTCCGCCGCCGCCCGTCGGATCAGAATGAACTTAACTTTTTCTGCGTGTTTCTCTTCACTTCAGCCCAGGCGATTGTTAAGTTCTCCTCAGGTTCCAGCGTAGGTGTCAGGCATTCGGCAGCCGTGGCAGCGATGTGGGGGGGACCTCCGGCGGGGGCGGGACGCCCGATCTGTCGGCGGACATCATTCTGAGAGGCAATATCTTCGTGGACATTCGTAAAATCGCGGCCGCTGCTGCCCTGGCGACCGGCGCAGCCCTGGCGCTCGCACCGCTCGCAACTGCGGATCTCGGCAGCACCGTCACCAGCACTCTGGACAGCGAGATTGCGTTGCAAAACTCGATCTTCGAGCTGCAAGCCGCTTCCGCCGGTGCCGAGGTCACCAAGGGCGGGGTTGGGGTCTACGACTCTTTGACCCACCTGTCACAAGACGCCCCGCACTTGATTGCTGGCACCGCCAGTTACGGCGACGTGACTCCGCTGGAGACCGAAATCTACGGGGCTAACCCGATCCTGGCGGGCATCTCCAGCGACACCGGGCCCTACAACGAGTTCAACGGCGCGCTGACCCAGCTCTACGACGCCTACAACGTCGTCACATTCGGGGTGGCTAAAGGCGGCTTGGACACCAACCCCGCCGACTACCTCGGATCTGCCACCACGATCGGCCACGCGCTGGACACCGGCTCCATTCAGGGAGCGGCGCAGTATTTCCTCAACTACGCCGAGGGTGACCTGAAGGGATTCGACGCGATCTTCGCGCCGAACGCGACCGGAGCCGGCGACATCCTGCCGACCCAAGCCAACGAGATCGTGCAACTCAACAATCTTTTTGAGCTCGACGGCAAGCTCGCCGGCGCTTTCGGGGACATCGTGCCGAACACGGCCGCGGGCACCAACGTGGGCTTCGACACCATCCCAGTCGGCGACCTGAACTCGACATTCGACACCCTCGTCTTTGGGGCAGCTGGCCCCAGCGCCGACCCAGGTTCGTACGATGTGCTCAACGGGGCGCTCACCGAGTTCTTCAACGCGGACAATGTCGGGCTCTACGCCCTGCTGAATGGCGGTGACCTGTTGCCGTCCGATCTCGTCTTCGGAACTCACGACTTCACCGGCTCGGTAGCCACCGTTATCGGCGATTACCTGAACCTTGGATTCCAGGACCTGCTGGGGTACTTCGTCCCAGCGGCAGTGGGCAGCCTGTAATTCCACGCTCCACAACGAACCCCCGGAGGCAACTCCGGGGGTTCGTTGTGACGGCGTGCTCACACGACAAGAAAATCCCGGCGAACACTTGCAACGTTTTCGATCGTGCGAAGTACTACCCCGACTCAGCGCGCACTCAGCTGATTGAGCAGATACGCTCAGATTTCACCAGCAGCGGTGCTGGGGGGACTTCAAGCTTCAAGGGTGCGTAGCCCGCCGCGGGGGAGATCGTGAAAGGCAGACCATGAACATTCGGAAAGTCGCTGTGGGCATCGTCGCGGCAGGTGCGGCACTGGCGTTTGCGCCGCTCGCATCTGCGGACGATCTGACTACGACTGTCGATGCTGAGATTTCGTCGCTGAACTCCATCTTCGAGGCCGAAGCCGCCGTCGCGGGCGACTCGGCCGACGTCGTCCAAGGGGGCACCGGCGTTCCGACACCATCCCGCTGGCGGACGCACCGGATGCGGCGCCATTCACGACTCTCGATTACGAGCTGTACGGGCTGTTCCCTGGCCAAGCCGCCCTCGACTCAACCCCGGGTGCCTACGACGTGTTCGGCGGGGCGCTGACCGAGTTCTACGACGCCTACAACGCATTTGCGTACTTGACCTTGGACGGCGGTGCCGTGATTCCGACCGCCGACCTGCTCGGGTCGGCAGATATTCTCCTCGACGACGGCACGCTCACCGACGCAGCCCTCTTCGGCGAGTTCTTCAACGCGGGCATAGGGGACCTGGCCTCTCTGTTTGGCGGCGGATTCTTGTGATAGTCCACGCTCCGCAACGAAACCCCCGGAGGAAACTCCGGGGGTTTCGTTTTGTCCGCCGAGATCCGCGATTGTGCTGCAGCACCGGTCCCTGGATACGCTGGTAGCGCCTAAGCCCGGCTTCACCAGGAGATTCCCATCAGCAGTTTCGCCGACCAGACCTTCACGGCGCCGGCGCAGATTAGGAACTTCTGCATCATCGCCCACATCGACCACGGCAAGTCCACGCTGGCCGACCGCATGTTGCAGCTCACCGGCGTCGTCGACGAGCGGTCGATGCGCGCCCAGTACCTCGACCGGATGGACATCGAGCGCGAACGCGGGATCACGATCAAGGCGCAGAACGTGCGGCTGCCGTGGGTAGTCGACGGCACCGAGTACGTGCTGCATCTGATCGACACCCCCGGTCACGTCGACTTCACCTACGAGGTGTCCCGCGCGCTGGAGGCCTGCGAGGGCGCGGTGCTGCTGGTCGACGCCGCCCAGGGCATCGAGGCGCAGACGCTGGCCAACCTGTACCTGGCACTGGACCGCGGTCTGCACATCATTCCGGTGCTCAACAAGATCGACTTGCCCGCTGCCGACCCGGACCGCTATGCCGGCGAGATCGCCCACATCATCGGATGCGAGCCCGGCGATGTGCTGCGCGTCTCGGGCAAGACGGGGGAGGGCGTCACCGAACTGCTCGACCACGTGGTTCGCGAGGTGCCGCCGCCGATCGGCGACGCCAACGCACCCACGCGCGCAATGATTTTCGACTCCGTCTACGACATCTACCGCGGTGTGGTGACCTACGTCCGAGTGATCGATGGCAAGATCACGCCGCGCGAGAAGGTCACGATGATGTCCACTGGCTCCACCCACGAGCTACTGGAAGTGGGCATCGTCTCGCCCGAGCCGAAGGCCACCGTCGGGCTCGGCGTGGGGGAGGTCGGTTACCTGATCACCGGTGTGAAGGACGTCCGCCAATCCAAGGTCGGCGACACCGTCACCTCCGCGCGACACGGCGCAACGGAGGCGCTGACCGGGTATCGCGAACCCAAGCCGATGGTGTACTCGGGCTTTATCCCGTGGACGGCTCCGACTATCCCGACCTGCGTGACGCGTTGGAGCGGCTGCAACTCAACGACGCCGCGCTGACGTACGAACCCGAGACGTCGGTGGCGCTGGGCTTCGGTTTCCGATGCGGATTTCTGGGTCTGCTGCACATGGAGATCACCCGCGAGCGGCTGGAGCGGGAGTTCGACCTCGACCTGATCTCGACGTCACCGAACGTCGTGTATCGCGTTGTCAAGGAAGACAATTCCGAACTCGTCGTCACCAACCCGTCGGACTGGCCCGACGGCAAGGTCCGCGCCGTGTACGAGCCGATCGTCAAGACCACCATCATCACGCCCAGCGAATTCATCGGCACCATCATGGAGCTTTGCCAATCTCGGCGCGGTGAACTCGGCGGCATGGACTACCTGTCGCCCGAACGTGTCGAGCTGCGCTACACAATGCCGTTGGGGGAGATCATCTTCGACTTCTTCGACTCGCTGAAATCACGCACCCGCGGCTACGCCAGCCTCGATTACGAGGAGGCCGGCGAGCAGGAGGCGGACCTGGTCAAGGTCGACATCCTGCTGCAGGGTGAGGCCGTCGACGCATTCAGCGCCATCGTGCACAAGGACGGGGCCGCGGCCTACGGCAACAAAATGACCACCAGACTCAAAGAGCTCATTCCGCGTCAGCAGTTCGAGGTGCCGATACAGGCCGCGATCGGATCCAGAATCATTGCGCGGGAGAACATTCGCGCCATCCGCAAGGACGTGCTGTCGAAGTGCTACGGCGGCGACATCACCCGCAAGCGCAAGCTGCTGGAGAAGCAGAAAGAAGGCAAGAAGCGGATGAAGAATATCGGGCGGGTCGAGGTGCCGCAGGAGGCGTTCGTCGCCGCACTGTCCACGGACGCCGCGGGAGACAAAGGGAAGAAGTAACCCATGCGGATGGTCGGACCAGTGACGGCGTGCGCGATGATCGCCGCGATAGCGGTCGGCTGCTCGTCGGTCGTCGCCGGCACGGCTAAGCCGGCGAAGAATCTGAAACCGCGTCCGCTGATCGGCTCGGTCCTGCGGCAGGTCCCACTCGACGACACCGCGCTGTCGCGGATGCTTGAACAGCCCTTCGTCAACCGTCAGCCCCCCGTGTTCGGCGGTCCCGACAAACTCGGCGACGCTGACAGTGCCGGGTCGCCGGCCGACTGCCTGGGCGTGACGACGATGCTGCAGAAGAGCGCCTATGAGTCCGCCGACGTCAAAGACGTCACGTGGGAGACGTGGTGGAACGACGGCGATCCGGCGCAGGTGATCAGCGTGATCGAGGGCGTCGTCTCGTTGCCCTCGGCGGCGCAGGCCCAGACGCTGTTCGCGAAATTCCCGCAGCAATGGCAGCAGTGCAAGGACGCGACGACGATCGAACAGACCGGCCCGATCAAGACGACGACCGTCGTCAATGACGTCCGCGTCACCGATTCCCTTGTCGCGGCGACCAATACCGCGACAGCCGAGCTGCCAAACATGGAGCCCCTGCAGGCGACGCCGCAGGCGCGCGCAGTCGGTGTGCGGTTGAACTGCGTCGTCGAGGTGGAGGTGGTCTTCTTCGGCGACCGTCACCCGTCGGATCCGGGAACGGCCAGCCCCGACACCAGCGCGGTCGACATCGCGCACGCGATGATGAAACGGGTCGACACGCTGAGTTGACGGCGGGCGTACTTCGGCGCATGTTGGCTTCCTCGGCGGTGCGGAATAGGGTTGAGCCCGATGAACGGGATCCTCAGCTGGTGGGACGGCGTCGAGTTGTGGCTGTCCGGGCTGGGATTCGTCTTGCAGTCCGTGGTGGTCATCCCGGTCGTGCTGGCATTGGCCTACGTCATGGCGGTGGCGCTGGACGCAGTGCTGGGCCGCGGTATTCACGTGATGCGGCGCATCCTGCACAGCGACGAAGAACCCGGATGAGCCGAAAGACCGGGATGCCGCGATCGCAGGTCACGTTGGTGCTGGTCGCCTTGGTTGTGCTGGTCATCGTTGCCTGGTTGCTGACCCGCTGACCTGCGCTGCAAGTCAGGTGAACTCTGTTAGGCTTCCCGCCATGCACGCAGCGTCCGGCAACACCGAGTGCCATGTCTTGGCACTGATTGCCGTGGGCGATTGCGCCGTAGCTGACGTGCACTGTTGTCGCTGACCATCTCCCCGCGCTGAGCTCCGCTCTCTTTCGCGACGGGATACGTCTAGCCGATAAGCCCAATCCGAAAGGTCGACCATTGTTCGACGACATCAGAAGTGTCGCCGGATTACGGCACGCCGTCGTATTGACCGTGGCCGTCAGCATGCTCGCGGCGTGTCATGGCGGGCCCAGCGACGTGGTCGGCGGCGGCGGTCCGTCCAATGCGAACACCAGCATCACGCTGGTCGCCTATTCGGTGCCCGAACCCGGCTGGAGCAAAGTCATTCCGGCGTTCAACGCCTCGCAGGAGGGCAAAGGCATCCAGGTGATCTCCTCCTACGGCGCGTCGGGGGACCAGTCGCGCGGCGTCGCGGACGGCAAACCGGCCGACGTCGTCAACTTCTCCGTCGAACCCGACATCACCCGACTGGTTAAAATCGGCAAGGTCTCCAAGGACTGGGACAAAGACGCCACCAAGGGCATCCCGTTCGGATCGGTCGTGACGTTGGTGGTGCGGCCCGGCAACCCCAAGAACATCAAAGACTGGGATGACCTGCTGCGCCCCGGGGTTGAGGTCATCACGCCCAGCCCGCTGAGTTCGGGCTCGGCGAAGTGGAATCTGCTGGCGCCGTACGTCGTCAAGAGCGGCGGTGGCCACGACTCGCAGGCGGGCCTGGACTTCATCCACAAGCTGGTCGACGAGCACGTCAAGCTTCGCCCCGGGTCGGGCCGCGAAGCCACCGACGTCTTCGTCCAGGGCAGCGGTGACGTGCTCATCAGCTACGAGAATGAGGCGATCGCCGCCGAGCGGCAGGGTAAGCCGGTCACCCACGTCAACCCGTCGCAAACCATCAAGATCGAGAACCCGGTGGCGGTGGTGACCAGCAGCACCCACCTCAACGCCGCCACCGCGTTCAAGAACTTCCAGTACACCGCGCAGGCCCAGACGAGTATGGGCGGCAGCAGGATTCCGTCCGGTCGATCCCGCCGTCGCCGCCGAGGTCCGGGACAAGTTTCCGGCTCCGGCCAAACTCTGGACGATCGCCGATCTCGGTGGCTGGGCGGGCGTGGACAAGCAGCTGTTCGACAAGAGCTCGGGCAGCATCACCAAGATCTACACGAAGGCCACCGGATGACGACGGCAATCACACGCGAGGTGGCTGGGGGTGGTAATACCCTGCCGCACGACAGATTACGCAGCGACGGCACTTCATTGCGGGTCGGTGTCTCAATCTTGTGGCTGTCGGTGATCGTGCTACTGCCGTTGGCCGCCATCGCGTGGCAGTCGATCGGCGGCGGCTGGCGGGCGTTCGAGCTCGCGGTCACCTCGAACGCCGCGCTCGAGTCGTTCCGGGTGACGCTGACCATCTCCGCCGGCGTCACCGTCCTCAACATGTTCTTCGGCCTGCTCATCGCGTGGGTTCTGGTACGCGACGACTTCCCGGGGAAGAGAGTTGTCGACGCGATCATCGATCTGCCGTTCGCGTTACCCACGATCGTGGCGAGCCTGGTGCTGCTGGCTCTCTACGGCAAGAACAGTCCCGTCGGCTTGCACCTGCAGCACACCGCGTGGGGCGTGGGCGTGGCTCTGGCGTTCGTCACGCTGCCGTTCGTGGTGCGGGCCGTGCAGCCGGTGTTGCTCGAAATCGACCGGGAGACCGAGGAAGCGGCCGCGTCGCTGGGTGCCAACAACGCGACCATCTTCACTGCCGTCGTGTTGCCGTCGTTGACTCCGGTCTTGCTGACCGGTGCCGGGCTGACGTTTTCCCGCGCGATCGGCGAATTCGGATCGGTCGTCCTGATCGGCGGCGCAGTGCCCGGCAAAACCGAGGTGTCCTCGCAGTGGATCCGGACTCTGATCGAGAACGACGACCGCGTCGGTGCCGCAGCGATATCGATTGTGCTGCTGCTCATCTCGTTCGTCGTGTTGTTCGTCCTGCGGACCGTGGGGTCACACGCGGCCAAACGTGAGGAGCTGTCGGCATGACGACCTCTCTGCGGGTCCGCTACCTGCTTCGCTTGCTCGCGCTGGGCTACGTCTTCGTTCTGCTGATCATCCCGGTGGGGCTGATCTTGTGGCGGACGTTCGCGCCGGGTATCGGCCAGTTCTTCGACTGGATCAGCACGCCGGCGGCGATCTCGGCGCTGAACTTGTCGGTGTTGGTGGTGGCGATCGTGGTGCCGCTCAATGTGGTGTTCGGTATTCCGACCGCACTGATGCTGGCGCGCAATCGTTTTCGCGGCAAGGGCATTCTGCAGGCGATCATCGATCTGCCGTTCGCGGTCTCTCCGGTCGTGGTGGGCGTGGCCTTGGTCGTGTTATGGGGATCGGCGGGTCTGCTGGGCTTCGTCGAGAAGGACTTCGGGTTCAAGATCATCTTCGGGTTGCCCGGCATCGTGCTGGCCAGCGTGTTCGCCACGTTGCCATTCGTGGTGCGTGAGGTGGAGCCGGTGCTGCATGAGATCGGCACCGATCAGGAGCAGGCGGCGGCGACGCTGGGTTCCGGCTGGTGGCAGACGTTTTGGCGGATCACACTGCCGTCGATCCGATGGGGCCTCACGTACGGGATCATCTTGACGGTGGCCCGCACGCTCGGTGAATACGGCGCGGTGCTCATCGTGTCGTCGAACCTGCCGGGCGAGTCGCAGACGTTGACGCTGCTGGTGGCCGACCGCTACAACCGCGGTGCCGAGTACGGGGCCTATGCGTTGTCGACACTGCTGATGGCGGTATCCGTGGTGGTCTTGATCGTTCAGGTGATTCTCGATGCGCGCCGTAAGCGCGCTGCCAAGCAGGCTTGAGAGGAGCGGCGTAATGACTGACGCGATTGTCGTACGGGGCGCCAACAAACGTTATGGCGACTTTGTCGCATTGGACAACGTCGACTTCGAGGTGCCTGCCGGCTCACTCACCGCATTGCTTGGGCCCAGCGGCTCGGGCAAGTCGACTTTGTTGCGCGCCATCGCCGGACTCGACCAACCCGACAGCGGAACCATCACGATCAACGATCGCGACGTCACCGACATCCCGCCACAGCGGCGCGGCATCGGATTCGTGTTCCAGCATTACGCGGCCTTCAAGCATCTGACCGTTCGTGACAACGTGGCCTTCGGGCTGAAAATCCGCAAACGACCCAAGGCCGAGATCGCCGAGAAGGTCGACAATCTGCTCGAGGTCGTGGGGCTCAGCGGTTTTCAAACCCGTTACCCTAGCCAGCTTTCCGGTGGTCAGCGTCAGCGCATGGCACTGGCGCGCGCGCTCGCTGTCGACCCGCAGGTGCTGCTGCTCGACGAGCCTTTCGGTGCCCTGGACGCCAAGGTCCGCGAGGACTTGCGGGCATGGCTGCGCCGACTGCACGACGAGGTACATGTGACCACCGTGCTGGTCACCCACGACCAGGCGGAGGCGCTGGACGTAGCGGACCGGATCGCCGTCCTCAAAGATGGCCGCATCGAACAGGTGGGGTCGCCAAGGGCCGTCTACGACACACCGGCGAACGCGTTCGTCATGTCGTTTCTCGGCGCGGTGTCTTCGTTGAACGGCGTTCTGGTTCGCCCGCATGACATCCGGGTAGGCCGCAGCCCTGATATGAAGATCGCCGGGGACGACGGCACCGACCATGTCGCCGGCGTCGTCCGGGCCACCATCGACCGAGTGGTCATGTTGGGTTTCGAGGTGCGCGTGGAGCTGACCAACGCCGCGACCGGCGCGCATTTCATCGCTCAGATCACCCGCGGCGACGCCGAAGCGCTGGGATTAAAGGCGGGCGACACCGTCTATGTTCGCGCCACGCGGGTGCCGCGACTCCCCGAAGAAGTGACGGCAACGCGGTCCGACGAGACCAGCGACGCGCTCACGTCGACGCAGTAGTCAGGCAGCGATAGGCTCGGCGACCGCCGTATCGAAGCGGTCCAGCACCGTCTCGACCACAAGTCGGTGTGAGCCCAGCGGGGCGGCCATCGGAATGCCCTCCGCCGCGGCATGTTCCAGCACTCGATCAGTCAGCCGACCGGGCGCCAGGAACCACGGCGCGATCGCGACGCGGCGCGCGCCGCGGTGGCGTAACCGGTCGGCTGCTTCGGCCGGCGACGGTCCTGATCCCGTGGCGAACGCGGTGCTCGCACCGACCCATCGAGTACCTGCGAGCAGCCTTTGTGCGACATGAGCGGTGCGGGCATTGGCCGCGGGATACGTCGAGCCGATGGCGACCACGACGACGCCTAATTCGGAATCGATTGTGCTGACTCCCAGTTCGGCGAGCCGCTCATGCATTACGGCGACAAGCCGGCCATCTTCCCCGAGCACGCCGGCCTGTCGCACGTTGACCCCGCAGCCGGCGATCTGCCCGGGGATGTCGACGCGGGCGTGGTAGGCGTCAGCCAACAGGAACGGAGTGACCACGGCATCCGGCCTCAGCACATCAACCAGGCGTGGAGTGTTCAGGTCGCAGAACGCGACGCGGACGTCGAGCCCCGGCCGCAGACGGCGAATCCGGGTTGCGACGGCTCGCGCATTGGCCGCCGAGCGCGGATCCCGGCTGCCGTGCGCGGTGAGGACCAACGGTGTCACGAGGCGTGCAGCCCGCATTCGATTTTCGACAGCCCCTGCCAGCGCCCGCTGCGCGGGTCGGCGCCCTCGACCGGCTTGGCTGTGCAGGGCGCGCAGCCGATCGACGGATAACCTTCGTAGACAAGCGGATTGACCAAGACATCGTGCTCGTCGATGTAGTTCTGCATCTCGTCGTCGGACCATGCCGCCAGCGGATTGATCTTCACCAAGCCGAAGGCCTCGTCGAAGCTGACCAGTGGGGCGTTGGCGCGCGTCGGCGCCTCGACCCGCCGCAGGCCGGTCACCCACGCGGAGTAGCCACGTAGCGCCTTGGACAGCGGGGCGACCTTGCGCATCCGGCAGCATTCGCTGGGCTTACGGGCGAACAGGTCTTTGCCCAGCAGTTCGTCCTGCTGTGCGACCGTGTGCTCGGGCGTGACGTTGAGCACCCGCACGTCGTAGACGGCCTCGACCGCATCGCGGGTACCGATCGTCTCCACGAAGTGATATCCGGTGTCCAAGAACAACACTGGCACGCCGGGACGGACCTTGGCGGCCATGTCGACCAGCACGGCGTCCTGCATGTTCGACGCCACCACGTAGTTGCAGGTCGCGCTGGATCGTGGTCCGCCCACGCCGCCGAAGTTCTCGTCGGTCCAGCGCAGCAAGTCGGTGGCGTCGGCGCCCTCCAACTCTGCCGCACCCTTCTCGGCCAGTTCGCGTAGTTCGGCTTCGGTCAAACCGACTGTCTGGTTGCTCATCGCAGATCCGCCTCCTCGGCGCGCAGCGCCCACGTCGCGAAACGTTCGCCTGTGTCGCGTTGCTTGATGAAGTTGCGCACGACTCGGTCGATGTAATCGCCGAGTTCGTCGCTGGTGACTTTGTGCTGGCGCAGTTTTCGGCCAAAGCCGCTGTCGAGGCCCAGGCTGCCGCCCAGGTGTACCTGGAATCCCTCGACGGAGTTGCCGTCGCCGTCGTCGACCATCTGGCCTTTGAAGCCGATGTCGGCGATCTGAATCCGGGCACACGAGTTGGGGCAGCCGTTGATGTTGACGGTGACCGGCACATCGAGGGCGGCGTTGATGTCGTCGAGTCGGCTCTCCAGTTCGGGCACCAGCGACTGGGAACGCACCCGGGTCTCGGCGAAGGACAGCTTGCAGTATTCGATACCGGTGCAGGCCATCAGGTTTCGACGCCAGTGCGACGGCCGCGACGGCAGTCCGAGCGCATCCAGGGCGGCGACCAGCTCGTCCAGCTTGTCGTCGGCAACGTCGAGGATGATCAGCTTCTGGTAGGGGGTGAAGCTGACCCGGTTCGATCCGGCCTGCTCGGCCAGGTCGGCCACCGCGGTCAGAATCGTGCCCGAGACACGCCCGGCGATCGGTGCGACGCCGACGGCGTTGAGTCCGCTCTTGAGGCGCTGCACGCCGACGTGGTCGATCGGGCGCGTGAGGGGTTCGGGTGCCGGGCCGTCGATGAGTTTGCGCTTCAGGTACTCGGTTTCGAGCACCTCGCGGAACTTCTCGATACCCCAGTCTTTGATCAGGAACTTCAGCCGGGCCTTGGCCCGCAGCCGTCGGTAGCCGTAGTCACGGAACAGCGAGGTGACGGCTTCCCAGACGTCGGGGACCTCGTCCAGCGGCACCCACGCGCCGACCCGTTGGGCCAGCATCGGGTTGGTGGACAGGCCGCCGCCGACCGAAAGGTCCAGTCCGGGACCATGTTCGGGATGGTTGACGCCGATGAACGCGATGTCGTTGATCTCGTGAGCGACGTCCTGCAGACCCGAGATCGCGGTTTTGTATTTGCGCGGCAGGTTGGAGAACTCCGGGTTACCGATGTAGCGACGGACGATCTCGTCGATCGCCGGCGTCGGGTCGAGAACCTCGTCGACCGACTCTCCGGCCAGCGGGGAGCCCAGCACTACCCGGGGGCAGTCGCCGCACGCCTCGGTCGTCTGCAGCCCTACCTCGGCCAGCCGGTCCCAGATCGCAGGCACGTCCTCGATCCGTATCCAGTGGTACTGCACGTTCTCCCGGTCGGAGATGTCGGCGGTGTCCCGGGCGTATTCGATGGAGACCTCTCCGAGCGTGCGCAGCGCCGCGGTCGAGATTGCGCCGCCGTCGCAGCGCACCCGCATCATGAAGTACTTGGCTTCGAGCAGGTCGATGTTCTCGTCGCCGGTGAAGCTGCCGTCGTAACCCTGCTCGCGCTGCGTGTAGAGCCCGGCCCAGCGCATGCGGCCACGCAGATCGTTCTTCTCGATGCTGTCGAAGCCGGCCTTGGAGTAGTGCTTGAGAATCCGGTCGCGCACGTTGAGCGCGTCGTCCTCCTGCTTGAACTGCTCGTTGGGGTTGAGTGGCTCGCGCTCACCAAGCGCCCACTGACCTTGGCTTTTGGTGGGGCGGGGCGACGTCATTCGGCAATCTCCTTTAGTGGAGGAGCCGGCTTGGACCGCGCACATCACCGGTTGGCTGTCCCGGCGGCGCAGATCCGGGGCCAGCTGAAGTACTGGTGGGCGGGTCTACGACATCAAGCCAGACAGCGACAGCTGCAGACACGCTTGAAATCGACATGACGACGCGCCACCAATGCGATGCGGAACCTGGGGTGGGCGACGGTCACTCGACCATTGTGCCACGGATGCCGCTGACCAGAGCTACCAGGGGGGAATTTGCCTCATAGTGAGCAAAACTACGTGCGGACCCTGAGACGCGGCGTAGCGATGTCCCAGATTCCGCTGCAAAAATCAACAACGTTGTCCTTCATGCCACCCAGCGCTGGAGGTTGGGCCCGCACTGAGGAATATTGAGACGACGTGACGGCATCCTCTGCGGCGGTCGAGCTGCCCGAAGTGCGATTGAGCCCGGGCGGACCGTTCGGCATCTACGTCCACGTGCCGTTCTGCTTCACCCGCTGCGGCTACTGCGACTTCAACACCTACACCCCCGCCGAACTGGGTGGGGTCAACCCCGACGCGTGGCTGGAGGTGCTGCGGTCGGAGCTCGAACTGGCGGCCGCGCGGCTGGCCGCACCGACGGTGCAGACGGTGTTCGTCGGCGGCGGAACCCCGTCGCTGCTGGGCGGGGCGCGGATCGCCTCGGTCATGGATGCCGTGCGCGACAACTTCGAGCTGGCCACAGATGCCGAGGTCACCACCGAAGCCAACCCGGAGTCGGCGTGGCCGGACTTTTTCGGTGCCGCCCGCGCAGCCGGCTTCACCAGGGTGTCGTTGGGCATGCAATCGGTATCACCGCGGGTGCTCGGTGTTCTCGACCGGATCCACACGCCGAACCGGTCGGCGGCGGCGGCCCGCGAGGCGCTTGCCGAAGGATTCGAACACGTCAGCCTCGACCTGATCTACGGCACGCCAGGGGAGTCCGACGACGATCTGCTGCGTTCGGTCGAGACGGCCATCGAGACCGGCGTCGACCACGTGTCCGCGTACGCCCTGGTTGTCGAGAACGGCACCGCGCTGGCGCGACGGGTCCGCAGCGGCGAGCTCGCCGCTCCCGACGACGACGTGCTGGCGCATCGCTACGAATTGGCGGACGAGCGGCTGTCGGCGGCCGGGTTCGAGTGGTACGAGGTGTCGAACTGGAGCCGCCCGGGCGGACAATGCCGGCACAATCTGGGCTACTGGGACGGCGGTCAGTGGTGGGGCGCCGGCCCCGGCGCGCACAGTTTCGTCGGCGCGACCCGCTGGTGGAATATCAAGCACCCCAACGCTTATGCCCAACTCTTAGCTGGCTCGACGTTGCCGGTCGCCGGTTTCGAACAGTTGGATGCCGACAGCCGTCACACCGAGGATGTCTTGCTCCGCATCCGGCTGCGCCAGGGTCTGGCGGTGGAACTGCTGGACGAGGCTGAGCGTCAACGCGCCGACACCGCGATCGGGGACGGCTTGCTGATCCGCGAGGGCGAACGCCTGGTGCTCACCGACCGGGGGCGGCTGCTGGCCGACGGCGTGGTCCGCAGCTTGCTTGGCTAGACCGGGTGCCGTCAAAAGGGCGGCGGATCGTCACCCGCAGCGCGTTCTCGGTGTTGTTTGGCGAGTAACTCCTGAGCAAGTCGTTCTTCGTTGATTCGGCGCTCCGCGGCGACACGGTAGCGGCGATCTTCTGCCCGTGTGCGTTTCCGTCGCGGCATCATCAATCCCCTTGCGCGACTGTATAATTCACCACTTCGAGCAACCTTGAGCTCTCCTGTTGAGGTGGCCAATACAGGAAAGAAGAGGCTGCTGCCGGGCTTTGTGGTGTAGGTGTGGCCGGTGGGTGCGGTCCACGTGACGGTGCCGTCTGGCAGCTGACGATCTGCCCAGCCGCCACATCCGGTGTAGAACGTTTTCAGCAAGTGATGGTAGCGGCACAGTAGTTTCAGATTCGATGCGTGTGTAGGACCCGCCGGGAATGGCACCGTGTGGTCGAAATCGCATACGTCAGCAGGCTGGTCGCATCCGGGGAATCGACACGTCAAGTCCCGACAACGAACGAATTCAGCCAAGGCCGACGACGGTCGATAACCCCGCTCGGGACCCTTCGAGGGCACCACCAACGGCTTGAGCTTGGCCGTTGTCGCCATGTCGCGCAATGTAGTTGAGGCGATAGGCCCAAACTTCGCCAGGTAGCCAGGGGATTGGGAGTCACCGACTGATCGTCGCCTGCTCGGCCAGGACATGAATGACTACGTCGGTGGCCGGGCGTCGTTGCGCGGCCGAACAGTCCGGCGAATCCGCATTCGCAGCGCATCTCCGGGAGCCCGGCAATCAAAGCGGCCAGCGCGTCGGCACGACGTTGCTGCTTGGTGCGTGGATCTGCCGCGCAGACGGTTTGGGCGAGCGCATCCAGCTTCTGATCCAAGGCCACGCCATCGGTAGCGTGCAGCTGTGCCCAGACCCCGGCCAAGCCTGCGATCGGTGGGCGCGATTTCGACATAGCGATTCTCAGAGTGTTGTCCCGGCACTCGCTTGCCGGCCGGATCGAACCGAATAACCCACATATCGATGCGCTCGAGAAGCTTGGGTCCCGACAGGCGCATCCAGTTCGGCGCATGCGTGGCGATGGCGGCATCCAGCTTGGCGATCAAGGTCGGATCTTCAATCAGCTCGGTGCGAGATACGACCGCGGCCATCATCCGAAAATCGATCAGTCCTCGTGCGAAGACCTCGGCGACACGGGGCAGCCGCTCGCGCAAGACGATCGCATAACGCAATCTCCCTCGGGCACGGCCCCGACTGATATACAAGGCCGCGGCTATTTCAGCGACGACGTTCTCATGGCCGTCGATGGCCCAGTTCTCGCGATCGACATCATCCTCGGGTGCTCGACGCGCGTACAACTCACCTACAGCGGCCAATTCTCGTGCGCACATCACGTTCTGCCGTCGCGCCGCATCGCTGATGGCATCCACCACGCCGACGTCGTCAACGCCCATAAAGGCGCTCCTGAGCTGCGCCGATGACATGTTCGAACATACATTCGATAATACACGGTGCCACCGACTAGAACTTTTCGCCGCGAATGTGGATCGGCCTGCGAGCGCGGTCGATGGACGCCCCGGCAATAACTGCGGATCGTCTCCTCATCGCGGCCGTTGGTGTCAGGCTGGCCGAATGACAGATACCGAAGGCTATGTCGACCAGGCGGTGGCGGGTCTTGCGGAGCCGCAGCCGATGTACAAGGCGTTGCGCGAATCGACCCCGGTGTTCCGGTCGCCGCAAGCGGTGGTGCTCAGCCGGCTGGCCGATATCGAGATGGCGCTCAAGCACACCGAGCTGTTCTCGTCCAACATGGACGCCGTCGATCTGGGCAACGTGCGACCGCTGATTCCACTGCAGATCGACCCGCCCGAGCACGCGAAGTACCGCCGCATCCTCGATCCGCTGTTCACGCCGCGGGAAATGGCCCGGCGTGAACCACGCGTCACCGAACTGGTGAACGAGATGATCGACCGCTTCGCCGATCGTGGCGAATGCGACTTCCACGAGGAGTTCGCCGTGCCGCTGCCGTGCACGGTGTTCCTGCAGCTGCTCGGCCTGCCGCTGGAAGACCTGGATCAATTCCTGGAGTGGAAAGACGGTGTCATCCGCCCGGAGGGCGAATCCGGATACGACCGCCGCCACGAGACCACAGCCCCTGCGGCACAACAGATCTACGACTACTTCGAGCGCGCCATCGACGACCACATCGCCAGCCCGCGCGACGACGTGCTGTCCTCGCTGATTGCCGCCAAGGTCGAGGGAGAACCGCTGACGCGCGAGGAGATCCTCGACATCTGCTTCCTGTTCCTGATCGCCGGGCTGGACACGGTGACCGATTCGCTCGACTGCTTCTTCGTGTACCTGGCCCGACACCCCGACCACCGGCACCAGCTCGTCGAGCAGCCCGACATCTTGCCGAGCGCAATCGAGGAGCTGTTGCGCTGGGAGACACCGGTGCCCGGCGTCGTCCGCGTCGCCATGGATGACGTCGAGGTGGGCGGCTGCCCGATCAGCAAGGGGGAGCGCGTCAGCCCGTTACTGGGTGCGGCGAACACCGACCCCGCAGAGTTCCCTGACCCCGAGCTGGTGGACTTCTGCCGCAACCCGAACCGGCACCGCGCCTTCGGTGGCGGCCCGCACCGCTGCCTGGGCTCCCACCTGGCCCGCATGGAATTGCGGGTAGCGTTGCGCGAATTCCACCGCCGCATACCCGATTACGAGATTAAGCCCGGTACCCAGTTGGCGTACACGGC
The DNA here is from genome assembly GCA_963741555.1 of uncultured Actinomycetota bacterium. Lineage (GTDB taxonomy): Bacteria > Actinomycetota > Actinomycetes > Mycobacteriales > Mycobacteriaceae > Mycobacterium. Next base: position 506,749 of record CAVUIH010000015.1, read on the forward strand.
GGCACTGCGATCGGTGGAGTCGCTGCCGCTGACGTTCCCGGTGCCCACGAAGTGAGCACGCCTCGAATTGGACGCGGAGCGCTGCGTCGGCCACGGCCGCTGCTACAGCTTGGCGCCGGAAGTCTTCGACGCCGACGAGTTCGGGCACTCGATCGTGCTCGCCGCAGAAGTATCCGGCGAGCGCGCGGCGTGGGCGGCTGAGGCCGAACGAAACTGCCCCGAGGGTGCCATCACGTTGTCGCCGTGACGCTACTTTTTGTCTGAGCCGACCGGCGGACGCTTGAACGCCCGTTCCTTGACCCGGTGCGTCACCGACGCCCACGCCGATGGCGAGTAGTGCGTCGTGACTTCCTCGAGTCCGTCGATCCGGTGCACGCTGAGGACACCGGTGTTTTCGTTGACGGTCAGCTCGTCGTTCTCGGACCCGCGTATCTCTTCGCCGTCAAGCAGTCGGATGACGAACACGATGCTGTCCTCTAATCGGGGCACGCCTGATCCCTGGTCGGCTGGGCGCTGGATCTGGTCGATTGTGCGGCGCAGTAGTGAACGGTGCGGAATCGCTGCATGACGACCCGTCAGAGGCTTGCGGAGGGGTCGCAACCGGTATTCCGCGAACGGAGTTGCCCGTCTGTTCTGAGGTTAGGCTACATTTACTCAGCGTGACCGAAGTAGGTGTCGAGACCAGTCCGGCGGGCGCCGCTTCGTTGCCGTTGCCGGCCGACATCGCTCCCGCCGACCTCGCCGCCGAGTTGGCGTCGGCGTTGCCCGAGCGTGACGGCGAGGAGTATCTGCTCTACGAATACGACGGCCAATGGGTGCTGGCGATCGGCGCGCTGGCCGTCATCGAGCTGGACTGCGACGAGCTTCGCATCATCCGCGACGGGGTTACCCAGCGAGAAGCCTGGTCCGGGCGGCCGGGGCCGGTACTCGGCGAGGCGGTCGACCGGCTGCTGCTGGAGACTGACCAGGCCTTCGGCTGGATCGCCTTCGAATTCGGAGCGTACCGCTTCGGTCTGCAGGAGCGTCTTGCGCCGCAAACCCCACTGGCCCGGGTGTTCTGGCCGCGCACCCGCATCCTCGTCACCGCCGACGCAGTCAACCTTGTCGACGCCGACGAGCGTCATCGCGACGTGGTGGCCCGATTGCTCAGCGCGGGCCCGCCGCCTACCCCGAGAGCGTCCGTGGTCGACGTCAGCGCCGACACCTCGGACTACCGCGGACGGGTCGGCGCGGCGATCGGCGAGATCACCGCCGGGGCGTATCACAAGGTGATTCTGTCCCGCTGCGTGAATGTGCCGTTCGCGCTGGACTTTCCGGCGACCTACCGGCTGGGACGGCGACACAACACCCCTGCGCGTTCGTTCCTGTTGCGGTTCGGTGGATTCCGGGCGCTGGGCTACAGCCCCGAACTGGTGGCGGCCGTGCGCGCCGACGGCGTCGTGGTGACCGAACCACTGGCCGGCACCCGAGCGTTGGGCCGCGGCGCGGTGCAAGACCGCCAGGCCCGCGACGAGTTGGAGTCCGACAGTAAGGAGATCGTCGAGCACGCCATGTCGGTGCGCAGCTCGCTTGACGAGATCACCGAGGTTGCCGAACCCGGCACCGCTGCGGTCGTCGACTTCATGACAGTGCGGGAGCGCGGGAGCGTGCAGCATCTCGGTTCGACGGTCACCGGCCGACTGGATGCGTCCAAAGACCGGATGGACGCGTTGGAGACGCTGTTTCCGGCGGTCACCGCGTCGGGCGTTCCCAAGGCGGCCGGCGTGGACGCCATCCTGCGGCTCGACGAGGCTCCCCGTGAGCTGTATTCCGGTGCGGTGGTGATGTTCTCGGCTGACGGCGGGCTGGACGCCGCGTTGACGCTGCGGACGGTCTACGAACGCGAAGGGCGAACCTGGCTGCGGGCCGGGGCCGGCATCATCGGCGCCTCGGATTGCGACCGCGAGTTCGAGGAGACCTGCGAGAAGTTGACCACGCTGGCGCCGCACCTGGTGGCGCTTCGCCAGCGGCCTCAGCCGACTTCGGCGTCCGGGGACCGCTCCAGGTAGTCGGCAAGGATGCTGCTGACCAACGACTCGATGGTCGATTCGATCGATGACGCGAGGGTGGCGGTCACGGAGGCGACCGCCTGGGTGCGCAGTCGGACCAGCATGGTGATCAGTTGGGCGATCTCGGTGTCGGCGGGCAGGGCTTCGCGCGGTTTGATCCGGTCGGCGACGTGTTCGGCGCCCGCCCGCACCAGAATCTCGCTGATCTGATCGATCAACGGGACGATCTGCTCGTGCAGGTCGATGAGTTTGTCCATGCTGACGCCGTAGCCACGGATCTCGTTGAACGCGTCGATCAGTTTGGGGCGTGTGACGGTGGCCTGGTCGCCATCGACACGAATCACCTGCAGCCGCTCCAGTCGGTCAAAAGCCTTGTCGTCGTTGATAAGTCGCTGCACCTCGGCCAGCGGCATGGTCGAGGGTTTCTCGGTGGTCCAGGTGCCGACGATCGCAGTTTCCAGGCCGAGCACGTCGCCGAGGTTTTTGCCTTCCTCCCAGGCGCTGAGCATTTCCCGGACGTGCGCGATGTTGTATCCGCGATCGAGCATCGACGTGATAAGCCGCAACCGGGTCAAGTGCGTGTCGTTGTACAACGCGATGCGTCCGACCCGCATCGGCGGCGGCAACAACCCGCGGTCGCGGTACACCCGGACGTTGCGGGTGGTGGTGCCGGCCCGCCGGGCCAAGTCGTCGATGCGGTACTCCCCGGAGCCCAGCGCACCGTGCGGTTGGCGGACCGCCGCATCGAACAACTGCGACACCGCGTTTTCGATGACCTCCCGCGACTGGCGCCGAACGCGTTTGGGCGCACGCCGCAGGTTGGCCAGGATCCCGGCGATGGTGCCGGTTTCTGCGCGGGGTGGTCGGTCGGGAGCCATCGTTCAGGCGGATGAGCTGACGCGGACGGCGCTGTGTTCGACCGCGTCGTAGTCGACGAACCGGAAATCTCGCATCTGCCGAAGATACTGGGTGGCGAAGCCCGGATACATCGACGCGTTGAATCCGTTCTTGGTCAGATACCAACTGCTGCACCCCGACATCCACGTCGTCTTGGTGAGCCGCTGCTGAATGCGTCTGTTGTAGCGGCGCTGGACGTCCTGACGAACGTCGAGGTAACGCAGGTCGCTGTCCAGGATGGTGGTGATGCCGCGCACGGCGTAGTCGAGCTGACCCTCGATGAACACCAGCAGCGAGTTGTGTCCGGGCCCGGAGTTCGGGCCGGTCATCAAGAACAAGTTGGGATACCCGTGCGCGCTGGCACTCTTGTAAGCCTGTGCGCCGTTTGCCCATTCGTCGCTGAGCTTGCGGCCGCCGAGCCCGGTGACCGGGAATGGGGGACCGTCCAAGTGCACGTCGTAACCGGTGGCGAACACGATGCAGTCCAGATGATGTTCCACACCGTCGCTGGTGCGGATACCGACGGGGCTCAACGTCGCGATCGGCCAGTCGATCAGCTTGCAGTTGTCGCGCTGCAGGGCGGGGTAGTAGTCGCTGGACATCAGCATCCGCTTGCAGCCCGGGGTGAAGTCGGGTGTGAGCTGGCGGCGCAGCCACGGGTCTTTGACCTGCCGGCGCAGGTGCATGCGGCCCAGCCGAGTCACCACCGAGGTCAGCGGGGTGTCCCACACCAGGGCGGTGGCGCTGGCCTCATGACCCCAGTACAACGCCTGGCGCGCAAGCTGTTGCACCGCAGGAGCTTTGGCGAACACCTTTTGCACGGCGGGCGGTGTCGCGACGTCCCAGCGGGGCAGCACCCAGCCCGGCGTGCGCTGGAACACCTTGACGAAGTCGGCTTGCTTGACCAGTTCGGGGATGATCTGGATGGCGCTGGCTCCGGTGCCGATCACCGCGACCCGCTTTCCGGCGAAGTCGTAGTCGTGATCCCATCGGGCACTGTGGATCTTGTGCCCGCGGTAGGAATCGATGCCGCGGATCTCCGGGAAACTGGAATCCGGCAGTGGCCCGGACGCCAGGATGACGGTCCGCGCCCGAAAGCGCTTGCGGCCGGCCGTGGTTGCCGTCCACACGCCGGCGTCCTCGTCGAACGACAGCGCGGTGACCTCTTGGCCGAACCTAATGTGGCGGCGAATGTCGAACCGGTCGGCCATCTCCTCGATGTGTTGGCAGATTTCGCCGGCGGGCGAGTACGTCCGTGACCAGGTCGGGTTTTTGACGAACGAATACGAATACAGCAGCGACGGAATGTCGCAACTGGCGCCCGGGTAGCTGGTGTCGCGCCACGTTCCGCCCACCCGGTCGCTGCGCTCGAGGATGACGATGTCGCGCGCCTTGTTGCCGGCTTTGCCCAGTTTGATTGCCGCGCCCAGCCCGCTGAACCCGGCTCCGACGATCAGCGTGTCGTAGGTGTGTGTGTTGGGCATGATCAGGCCGCCGGCTCGTGGGTGACTTCTTTGACCCAGGTGGGCACCGCCGGCAGCAGGGGCCGCGGATACCGGTCGGAAAGCCACACCATCGAATTCGCGAGCAGGTGGTACGGGTGGCGCGGATTCGTGACCACTCCGGCGTAACGCCGCAGGAACCGGTAAGTCGGTACCCGACCGGTGTGTTCGCCGCGGTCGCCAAGCTCTTTGAATCGTTTCACCGCCCGATAGAGCCGCTCGGGCTCCATGCCCATGGCGGTGATCTCGTTGCGGATCCTGTTGATCAGTGGTGCACCCATGATCGCGCCGATGATGAGACCCGGCGTGGCATTGTGACCGACGAAGTCGATCAGCAGCCATCGGATCTTCGCGTGTCCGATCATGTCGAGAACCTCGAAATCGACGACCAGATGGCGTGATTCGTCGTTGTTGATTTTTTCGAACACCTGGTGACAAACAGGGTCGTCCACCTCGTCGAGGAGGAATTTCAACAGGGCCCCGTCCAGCGCGACTTCGAGCATCGGGATGACGGTGCCGAGCAGAGACAGCGGCATGTCGTCGGCCCAGCGGTCCAGCCAGTCGATGGCCAGCCGGATGTTGACGTTAGGCTCCGGAACCTCGCCGTCCTCGAGCATGCCCCAGCGCTTCATCAGCGCCAGTTCGGCGTTGGCGTGCCGCTGCTCCTCGGCGTGGAAGTAGCGATAGATCTCGGCGATGGTCGGTGTGGGCGCCTTCTTCGCCAGCGCCGCGAAGCCTCGGGCGCCGATGTTCTCGATCCAGCACAGGTCGGCCATGAACGCCTTGAGCTGTGGCCGCTGTTCGTCGGTGATGGTCTCGGCGCCGGGTGCGTCCCAGTCGATGTCGGCAAGCGCCCATTGGCGATCCTTGATCTTCGCCAGCATCGCGTTCATGTCGATACTCATCCGGGTCCTCCTTTGGATGGGGTCGTTAGAGCGGGGCGATCCTGGACACCAGGCCGACGGCGCGGGTGTAAGTACCAGGGACCAAACGTTTGATGCCCCAGCCGATCTTGGCCTCGAGTTGCGGCATGCAATACAGGTCGCCGCGATCGTGGGCGTCCAGGCAGGTCTGCGCGACCTTTTCTGCTGAGACCCCGGTCCAGCGCATGATTCTGTGGGCGAACTGATTCGTCTCGGTCGAAATACGGCCGGATTCGAGGATGTTCGTCTTGACGAAAGTTGGACACAGGGCGGTGACTTTCACTCCGCTGCCGGATAATTCGGCGGCCAAGGTTTCCGAGAGCGACAGCGCACCGGCTTTGCTGACGTTGTAAGCGGCCATGCTGGGCGCTGCGCCGAATGCCGCGGCGGAGGCGACGTTGATGATGCCGCGCGGAGTGTTCGAGGGTTCGGCGGACCGCAGGATCGGCGCAAAGACGTGGCAGCCGTGGATGGGTCCCCACAGGTTGATGCTCAGCACCCAGTGCCAGTCTTCGATCGGAAGTTCGCCGATCGGGGCGCCGCCCGAACCGACGCCGGCGTTGTTGATGACCAGCGTCGGTGTGGCGCCGAACCAGGACTGCGACTGGGCAGCCAGTTCTTGGACGTCGCTGAGTCGGGTGACGTCGCAGGTAATGGCGACGGCCTCGCGGCCGAGGTCGGCGATCGCGCTCACCGTCCTCTTGGCAGCGACTTCGTCGATGTCGCTGCAGACGACCCGACCGCCACGCTTCGCGAGTTCGATGGCGAACGCCGCGCCGATACCGCTGCCCGCACCCGTCACCACCGCGCGCGCATTGTGGCTCACCTTGGGCGATTTGCCGAACGGTCCGATCATTGTCAGCCTGCCTTTCCTGCCACGGCGTCAAAACCGCTGGCCTGCAACGAACTTCTGATAAAACGCGCAGCATGTGCCATCGCCTTGGTGGCTTCGGGCGACAGCCGCGGCAGCGCCTGAAAGACATGCACCTGGTCCGGCCAGACCTGGAGCTCGCAACGGCCTCCGCCGGCACGGATATCGGCGGCGAGTCGCCGCGCGTCGGCCACCAGCATCTCGGCGCCGCCGGCCTGGATCAGCGTCGCTGGCAGCGCCGGGCCGCCCGCGACGTCAAGGCTCAGCCGGTGGTGCGCCGGATCGATACCGCTGCTGTACAGGGCAACCAGGCGGGCAGCGTGGACGGCCCGCATGGTGGGGTCGGGGCGCGAGCGTTCCCGGGCGGCGGCCAGCCCGAATGTCAGATCGATCAACGGCGAGAACAACGTCAGTGCAGCCGGGCCATTCGCGGTGACGTCCGGCTGCAGCAACAGATCCACTGACAGGTGGCCGCCTGCCGAATCGCCAACGATCACAACGCGTTCCGGTGGCACCTGGCTGGTGAGCCAGTCCCAGCCTGCGCGCACGTCTTCGGCGGCGGTGGGAAAGCGGTGCCGCGGCGCCAGCCGGTAGTCGACGGCGAACACGGGCAGCCCGGTTAGCCGCGACAGCCAGGCCGTCAACCGCCGATGCGTTCGCGTTGAGCACAGCACGTAACCGCTGCCGTGGACGAAGTAAATGGCTCCCTGCCTCGCCGATGTGCCGGGCGCACGTACCCATTCACCGACGACTCGACGCCCGTCGGGCAGCACGGCGTCAATCGGCTCGACGGTGATTCCGGCCATCGACGGTCCGAAGACGTCCATGATGGTGGCTACGATCCGCCGCGACAGCCACAGGCCCCAGGCCTGATCAGGCGGAAGTACCGCGCTGATCTGCCGCAATGTCAGGATGCTGACGAGTGCCGCACCACGCGACCGTAGCGATCCACGCCCCGGCACTGGGTCCACCATGCGACTGAGTCAACACAAAATGGTGACATTAGTCAATGGCAACGTTGGCGGGTCGTGTCGGCGGAATGGTGCAGCGGGGTGACGCGTAGGTGGTCACATGCCTGCTGGAGTGCTCCTCATGCCACGCCCTAACGCGGTCAATCTGGTCGATGACGTGATCGCGCAAGCCGGACGAGCTCAGCGTCAGACAGGTGTGGCTGGCTCAGCAGCTGAACTACGACGCGATCTCGTTGGCAGGCCTGGTCGGAGCCGCCGTGCCGGGGTTGGGTGTGGGCACGTCGGTGGTACCCATAAACCCGCGACATCCGCTCATCGTTTCCTCTCTAGCGCAGACGGCGCAGGCTGCCACACACGGCAATTTCAGTCTCGGCCTCGGATTGGGTGCGCGCGCCATCGAACGCCCGGCCTTCGGCGGCGATTGGACCAACGTCATTACTCGGCTACGTGAGCATCTGACGATCCTCCGGTCGGTCTTCGATACCGCGGGCGTCGACTTTCGCGGCAGCGAAATCAGTGCCAGCCCAACCTGGCCGGTGCAGGTCGCCGGCGGCACCCCGATTCCGATTTACGTCGCGGCGATGGGCCCAAAAGCGTTGCAGGTCAACGGTGAACTCGCGGACGGGACAATTCCCTATCTGGCCGGCCCGAAGACGATCGGCGAATCATCGTGCCGACCATAGGCAGGGCCGCAGCTGAGGCCGGCCGGCCGGCACCACGGGTGATCGCCGCCGTGCCGGTCCTGTTGTCCGCGGATGCCGAGAATGCGCGCGCGGCGGCCGCGCAACACCTGAGCTTCTACGAAACCATACCGTCGTATCGCAACGTGATCGCTCGGGAAGGCATCGACAATGTCGTCGACCTGGCCGCTATCGGCTCGGAAGAAACGGTTGCACGGCAACTGCGTTCGTACCTGGATGCGGGTGCCACCGAGTTGACGCTCAGTCCGTTGGAGCGCACCGACTCGGCTGAGCGCGAAGCCCTGTGGAGCCTGGCCGCCGAGCTCTGACTGAAGTGCCGGTGGGTGCTGAACGCACACCTCAGTTCATCGGATTCCCGCTTCGATGACCAAGGCGGGCCCGTAAACTGATCGAACTCAGCGAAGCGGCTGAGAAAGCCGGCGCCCACTGAGGAGGCGCAGATGAGCCGGAAATATCAGATCCAAGCGGGCGACACACTGTTCGCAGTCGCGAAGCGATTCTACGGCGAGCCAACATATTTCGGTCTCATCGCTGCTGCCAACAATCTGACCGACCCCAATAAGATCGCTCCCGGCCAGATGATTTCGATTCCTGACTTGCCCGGTCACTGGGATGTCGTACAAGTGACCGGGACGAGTGTAATCGAAAAGACTGGCGTTTTGTCAGTCCAGGTCGCTTGCCAGGTCCCGGCGGGCATGCGAATGGTGATCGAAAGCGTGTCGGGACGGCTTGTGCAGCAGGCAGGCCTACTGTCCCCGGTCGTATTCGGTGACACTGACATCCTGGCTCGACCGGTTAACCCCCTGGCGTTCTTTCCGTGGGTTCAGAGCTTTTACAGCGGCGATATTCAGCACCCGATAGACCAGCGATGGTTTGCATTCCACTCGGCCACAAAGTTATACGTGGCCGGGCCCGTCGAAAACCTCACGTTCAGCGCTGGATTCGCCGGCCTGAACCCTGACGGATCAGGATTCGCATTGGTGCATATCTGCGTGAACGGCTATCTGGAGGCCAACCCGACCGCGTGACACGGTCGTCACATCGGTTCGACCCACTGTGCGCGAGACGGTCCAGGCTCGAATGGATCGCTGAAGTACTGGGTCTCACGGACCACCTTGGCGCCGTCGAATTCCATGATGCTGACCGTGTAGTACGGGCGATCGTCGTAAGTCATCACAAGTTCGCTGACCCACAGATCGCCGCCTCCCGCCATGCGCCGGACCGTGAACCGCTTCGAGTTCGGTTGCGCGGTGCGCGACGCTTGGATGTTGTGCCGCCCGCGGATCCGCTCACCCGATTGCGGGTACTCGAGAACCGCGTCCTCACGGTAGATCTCGTGCTCAGCCTCAAAGTCGTTGGCGTCCGACGCGGTCCAGTGGCGCCGCAAGGAGGCCCGTACATCGTCGTTGCGCATCGAGGTCCTTCTTCCTTGCCGCTCGAGCCCAAACATAGCTGACCTGCCGATTATTGTTGAGCGGATGAAAGCGATGGCCGGTATCGGCATACCGCCAGAGCTGCCTACCGTCATCACTGCCGCCGACGGAATCACCCGCTGTCGCTGGGCCACCGAGACGGGCCGCGATCTGACCGCCTATCACGATGACGAGTGGGGAACGCCGACGCACGACGAGGCCGCACTCTTCGAAGCGCTCGCGCTGACCTACTTCGAGAACGGTCTGTCATGGATGACCGTCTTCGACAAGCGGGACAACTTCCGCAGAGCGTTTCACGGATTCGAGCCGGCGGCTGTGGCCGCGATGACGCCTGACGATGTCGACCGGTTGATGGCTGACAGCTCCATCATTCGCAACCGGCGCAAGATCGAAGCAACGGTGCACAACGCTCGCGTCCTGTCGTCGTGCTCGTTGGCGCAATCAGTGTGGGAACACCAGCCTCGGCGTCACCATCGACTGCGCAGCTGGACCGATGGCCGGATGGACAGCCCGGAATCCCGCAAGCTTTCGATAGCTTTGCGGGAAAAGGGGTTTCGGCTCGTCGGCCCGGTCGTCGCGCACTCTTTCATGCAGACCGTCGGGATCGAGAACGGTCACTTCGAAGGGTGCTTTCGGGCGAACGCGTAGAGCTGCCAGTCGACCAGCGACTGCGTGCCCAGGACCACGGCAAGCGCGGGGCCTTCGTCGTCAACGACGAGCGGCGCGACGTGCAGAGCCGTTCGCGACGGATCGGGCCCGCGAGTCACAGCCGCGGGACGCTACCGCCGATCTCCGCGATTCCGTTCGCTAGATGAGCATTGTGGGGCACCGTCGACAGCGGTGACGCCATCGCTGCTCCCGATCCGAGGATGGCGGCGGCGGAGGCGAGTACCGAGAAGACGCCTGCCAAGACCGACCGCCAGGCCGTGCTGTCGTCGCTGATCGGTTGCGACAGGCTGACAAGACTTGATCTCAACTCTTCATCTCCTCGGGCGATTAACTTTGAGGCTAGTGGCGAAAGCTAAGGCGTCTCTGTCCGAATCCGATGAATTCGTCTGAATCTTAAGGCGGAGGTTTAAGTTTCCTGGTTTTCACGACTGCAACCGGCGGGCGATGGCCTTCTTGTCGATCTTGCCGACCGGGGTGGTGGGCAGCGACATCATCTCGGCCAGCACGTCGGGCCGAGCGTGGGTGGCCACGCCGCGTTGAGTGAGGAATTCGTTCAACTCCGGCAACGTCACTGGGGCCCCTGTGAAAACGACTGCCGCGCAGATCTTTTCACCAAGGTAGGGATCTGTCAGCGCGACCGCAGCGGCTGCTGCGATCGCCGGGTGCGCCCGTAGGTGTCCTTCGATGTCGGCCGCGGCGACGGTCTCGCCGCCACGGTGGATGACGTCTTTCACCCGGCCGGTGACTTCCAGGTAGCCGTCGGCGTACCGGCGCACCAGGTCGCCGCTGCGGTAGAAGCCATCCGGGTCGAAGGAGCGGGCGTTGTCGGCCTCGGCGCGGAAGTATCCATTGAAGGTGTACGGACCACGTACCAGTAGTTCCCCGTCGGCGCCCGGTGGCACCGGGCGGCCGGCGTCGTCGACGATGCGCAGTTCGTCATCGGCGCACAGCGGCCGGCCCTGGGTGCGGTCGACCAGTTCCGGGGGATCGCCCGGCCGGGTGTAGCACAGCAGTCCCTCGGCCATCCCGAACACCTGCTGCAGGCCGGGCGTCAGCGTCTCACGGATCCGCCGGGCATCGTCGGCCTCCAGTTTCGCGCCGCCAACCTGCAAGAGCCGCAATGACGTCGGCGCCTCCGGCTCCCATTCGGTGGCCTGGGCCCACAGGTTGGCCAACGCGGGCACCAACGCGGTGACGGTGACGCCGTGGCGCACGATGGCACCGAATGCCGACTCCGGGCTGGGGTTGGTGAGGAACACGGTGGTGGCGCCGGCCGCGATGGCGCCGAGCAGGCCGGGGCAGGCCAGTGGAAAGTTATGCGCGGCAGGCAATGCCGCCAGGTAGACGTCGTCGGCGGTCAGCTTGCACAGTTCGGCGCTGGCGGTGGCGTTGTAGACGTAGTCGTTGTGGGTGCGGGGGATGAGCTTCGGCAGGCCGGTCGTGCCGCCGGAAACCAGCAGCAGCGCGGGCGAACTCGGATCCGGAGTGCCGGGCGCGGGACGCTCGTCTTGGCAGGCGCTCACCTGCGACCACGACACGAACGATTCGGGGTCGCCGTCGACGATGACGTGCTGGAGCCCGGGATGCTCCTGCGAGAGCTGCCGCGCCATCGGGCGGTAGTCGAATCCGGCTGCGGTGTCAGGGATCAGCAGCGCCGTGGCTTCGCTGACTTTGGCGAAATGTCCCAACTCGGTTGCGCGGTGACCGGTCAGGCACATCACCGGGATCGCGCCGGCGCGCAGCAGCCCGAACAACGCCACCGCGAACTCGCAGCCGTTGGGCAGTTGCAGCAGCACCCGGTCGCCGGCCGTGATGCCCAAGCGCCGCCAGCCCGGCAGCGGCGCGATCAGCTCGCTCGTCGAGTTGCGCGAAGGTCAGTCGCTGTGGTCCGTCGGCATCAACCACCGCGATACTCGGCGGGCCAGCGCTGCGCTGCGTCGGCAGCATCGAGTCGACGGTCTGCTCGGTCCAGTACCCGTCGGCGCGGTAGCGCGCCGCGCGGTCCGGCGGAAATGGCACAAAGCCGTCCAGGTCGGAAGACGGCATCACTGGCCTCCAGATTGTCTTGTCCGACGAGCGAGAGGGCGCGACGGACGATACTAGGTCCATCCCGCCCAACCGCGTCTGTCGTCTTGAGGCTAGAAAGCCCGCTGAGCAGGTCGGGCAGTGCTGTCGAGACGGATTCGCCGCCGCCGCCGACGTCGACTCCCCAGCGCTGCCAGCGCTCGAGTCGCGGGTCAGATCGGACGGCAGGTTGTTCAGGTGGCATGCCTGGGTGAAGTCCCCGAGGAGAACGGTGCGATTCCCTGCAGATCCTGGGCAAGCCGAAGCACACCCATTCGGGGCGAGCAGCGCATCGCCGAGTGCTTTGAGCTCGTCGAAGTAGCTGAAGGCGTTGAGCAGGTTGCCCTGCTCCAGCGAGGTTGAGATGGGGTTAGCTTCCGCCGGGGCCGGTCAGGGTTGAAAAGTCGGTTGAGAGGGGCGAATCCGCACAGCGGTCGAGGGCGGTAGCGTCCCGGCACCCAGCACTAAAGTGCCTGCAATTTAGGCTAGCCTCCACTAAGTAGTAGGAGGGTTTGGGTTGTTGACGAGTGGAATCGGGGCTTCCGTTGCCGGCTGCCCGGATGCGGTGCGCGCTGAGGTTGCCGAATTACTCGGCGTCAGCGCCGATACTGTCGACCCCGTTGGCAACCTCATCAGCCAGGGTCTCGACTCGATTCGGATGATGTCGCTCGCCGGGCGGTGGCGTCGCCGCGGTATTGACGTCGACTTCGCCGCGCTGGCCGCCGAACCCACGATCGAGGCATGGTCGCTGCTGGTCGGCGCGCAGCCAGGATGACGCTGAACCTGCCGGTCGCGACGCGCGGCGCCGACGGGTCAATCCGACGGCGCCTTTCCGCTCGCCCCGATGCAGCACGCCATGTGGGTGGGGCGCCACGACAGTCAGCCGCTCGGCGGTGTGGCCGGGCACCTGTATGTCGAATTCGACAGCGGCGCAATCGATCCCGAACGTCTGCGGGAGGCCGCCACCGACGTTGGCGACGCGTCATCCGATGCTGCGGGTGACGATTTCTCTCCGACGGCACCCAGCAGATCGATCACGGCTCAGGCACCGGCGAAGTTCCCGGTGACGGTCCACGACTTCCGGGACCTCGACTCCGGCGCCGTCGGCGAACGGCTCGCACGGCATTCGGGAAGCCAAGTCGCACCAGCAGCTCGACGGGCAGGTATTCGAGCTGACCCTCTCGTTGCTGCCCGGCGAAAGATCGCGCCTGCACGTCGATTTGGACATGCAGGCCGCCGACGCGATGAGCTACCGCACCCTGATGGCCGATTTGGCGAAGCTGTATCGGGGAGACGCTTCCGGAATTGGGCTACAGCTACCGGGAATACCGTCAGGAGATTACGCGGCGCGAGGCCGGCCCGCGGCCGGCTGCACGACGCTGACCGGGACTGGTGGTCGCGGCGGATCCCCGAGCTCCGGACCCGCCCAGGTTGCCGTCGACGAGCCGAAAATCACTTTCCCGCAACAGTACTCGACGTTGGCAGTGGTTGGATCCGCAGACCCGAGACGCGCTGTTCGCGCACGCCCGCTCCCTGGGTGTCACCCCCGCGATGATGTTCGCCGCGGCTTTCGCCCACACCTTGGCGTGCTGGTCGAGCACCTCGCGATTCCTGCTGAACGTGCCGCTGTTCGGTCGCCAGGCCCTGCATCCCGACGTCGACAGCCTGGTCGGTGATTTCACCTCGTCGCTGCTGCTCGACATCGACCTGACCGGCACGGCCGATGCGGCATCACGGGCGCACGGTGCAGGACGCCATGCGGACCGCGGCGGCGCACTCCAGTTATCCGGGCCTGTCGGTACTGCGCGACCTGGGCCGCTACCGCGGCGCGCCGGTGCTGGCCCCGGTGGTGTTCACCAGCGCGCTCGGACTCGGCGAGTTGTTCTGCGGCGACGTCACCGAGGCATTCGGCACGCCGAGCTGGATCATCTCGCAGGGGCCGCAAGTGTCGCTCGACGCCCAGGTCACCGAATTCGACGGCGGCGTCATGGTGAATTGGGACGTTCGCGAAGACGTTTTCCCGGCCGGCGTCATCGACGCGATGTTCGCTCATCACGTCGACGAACTGCGACGGCTGGCCGCCGCCGTCGACGAGCTGGGACGTGTCCGATCCGCCGGCGCTGCCGGCGGACCAGCGCGCCGTGCGCGACGGGGTCAACGGCCGAACCGCCGACCCCAGCGGAGAGACGCTGCATCGACGGGTTCTTTCGCCGCGCCGAGCAGCAGCCTGACGCGCCGGCGGTCTTTCCAGATCCGGCGATCTCACCTACGGCCAGTTGCGGGATCAGGCATTGACGCTGGCGTCAGCGTTGCGCGACAACGGGATCGGCGAGGGCGACACGGTCGCGGTGATGGGTCCCAAGACTGCCGAACAGGTGCCGGCGCTGCTGGGGATTCTGGCGGCCGGTGGGGTCTATCTGCCGATCAGTGTCGACCAGCCCCGCGACCGCGCCGAACGCATTCTGCAGGCCGGTCAGGTGATGCTGGCCCTGGTCTGTGGCGGCGAGCGACTTTCGTTGCCGGTGCCGGCGTTGACCATCGCCGACGTGCTGCACCGGCGCGCCCGCCGACGCTGCAGATTGACAGTCGCGCAACCGATCCCGCCGAGCTCGCCTACGTGCTATTCACTTCGGGCTCCACCGGGCGAGCCCAAGGGTGTCGAGGTCACCCACGACGCCGCGATGAACACCGTGGAATTCATCGCCCGGCACTTCGAGATCGGCCCATCGGATCGATGCCTGGCGTTGTCGACGCTGGAAGGCGACATCTCGGTGATGGACATCTTCGTCACGCTGCGGACCGGTGGATCGATCGTGGTGGTCGACGAGGCGCAGCGCCGCGATCCCGACGCCTGGGCGCGGCTCATCGATGCCCACCACGTGACGGTGTTGCACTTCATGCCGGGCTGGCTGGAGATGCTGAGTCGAGGTATCGGCGCCGGGCCGCCTGTCGTCGGTGCGGGTGGTGCCCACCGGCGGTGACTGGGTGCGGCCCGAGGTGGTCCGCCGTGCTGCGCGCCGAGGCGCCGCAACTGCGCTTCGCCGGGCTGGGTGGTGCGACCGAAACCGCGGTGCACAACACATTTTCGAGATCGGCGACGCCGACGAACTGCCGGCGACTGACCGCGGTGCCGTTCGGCACGCCGCTTCCCAACAACGCCTGCCGGGTGGTGAACGATATGGGCGCCGACTGCCCCGATTGGGTCGTCGGCGAGCTGTGGGTGTCCGGACGCGGCATCGCCCGGGGCTACCGGGGACGTCCGGATCTCACGGCCGAGCGTTTCGTCGAGTACGACGGCCGGAACTGGTACCGCACCGGCGATCTGGCCAGATATTGGCCAGACGGCGCGTACTGGAGTTCGTCGGACGCGGCCGACCACCGCGTCAAATCAGCGGCTACCGCGTCGAACTCGGTGAGGTCGAGGCCGCGCTGCGGCAGATACCCGGGTGTGGCAATAGCAGTCGCAGCCTTGGTGCCGACGACCGGGCGGCGCCGAATGTTGGCCGCGGCTATCCGGGCAGACGACACACAGCTGACCGCCGGCGGGCGTGCGCGAAGCGATGGCCGAATCGTGTTCCCGCGCACATGATCCCGCGTCGGGTCTGTCGCTGGTCGAACAGATGCCGTTCACGGTCGGCGGCAAGATCGACCGAGCGTGCCGTCGCAGCGCGAACTGGCCGCCGCCGTCGCCGATTGCGGCCGATGCGACCGCGCGTCCCGTCGACGCCGCTGGAATCCGCTCTTGCGGCGATCGTCGGCGACGTGCTCGGTGTGGACTCGGTCGGCGTCGACGACGACTTCTTCGCGCTCGGCGGGGACTCGGTGCTGGCGACTCAGACCGTCGCCCGCATCCGGGCCTGGCTGGACATCCCCGACGTGATCGTCGCCGACATCTTCGCCACCCGAACGGTATCCGCGCTTGCCGACCTGCTCAGCCGGCCGCGAGCGCGAGCCCGGTCGGCTCGATCAGGTCGCCGAGCTCTACCTGGAAGTCATCCGGATGGAAGCCGGCAACGTGGTGGCGGCTATCGCTGGAAGCGAAGCAGTGCAATGATTTTCGATAACCTGACGGCGGTGCCGAAGAAGGAATTCCCGACCTGGATCAAGCGGGTACCCGGTCGGGACGGGGGGGCACGCGTCGGCGCCACCGTGGTGTTTCCGCATGCCGGTGGAGCCGCTGTGGGCTACCGCAAGTTCGCGACCGCGTTGGCCGCGGGCGGCGACACCTACATCGTGCAGTATCCGCAGCGCGCGGACCGACTCAAGTGATCCCGCCGCCCGGACCGTCCAGGATCTGGCCCGCGGTTTGTTCGTGGCCGGTCCATGGCGTCACGTGGCACCGCTGCGGCTGTTCGGTCACAGCATGGGCGCCGTCGTCGCTTTCGAGTTCGCCAGGATCGCCGAATCCCGCGGCGCCGCGGTGGAGCGGCTGTGGGCGTCGGCGGCTCCCGCGCCGTCGGCCGTCGCCGGCATGCCGGAACTGCCCACCAGCCACGAC
The DNA here is from genome assembly GCA_963741555.1 of uncultured Actinomycetota bacterium. Classification (GTDB taxonomy): domain Bacteria; phylum Actinomycetota; class Actinomycetes; order Mycobacteriales; family Mycobacteriaceae; genus Mycobacterium. The sequence goes on from CAVUIH010000015.1 coordinate 523,326, forward strand.
GATCTACTCGTCGATATCGCCGATTTCGGTGGGACAGATGCCGATCTGCTCGCCGACCCGGAGTTCGCCGAGCTGCTGGTCACCGCAATGCGGGCCGATTATCAGGCGATCAACCGCTACACCTGCGGCCCCGAAGTCCGAATCGCCGCCGACATCTCCGTATTGGGCGCCCGCGGCGACCCCGCGTCGACGCCGCCGACCTGCAGCTCTGGGGCGACCACACCGCGGGCTCATTCGACCTGTCCTGGTACGACGGCGGACATTTCTACCTCGACGATCACATCGACGCCGTCGCCGCTCGGGTGAATGCCGGTGGCTGAGGACAGATCGCGGCCGGCGGCGAGCCGGTCGTGATCGTCGGCATGGCGGTCGAAGCGCCCGGCGGTATCGACACCGCCGAGGCATATTGGGAGCTGTTGTCCACGGCCGCGAGGCATTGAGTCCGTTTCCCACCGATCGCGGCTGGGCGGTCCGCGAGCTGTTCGCCGGGTCACGGCGCAACGGCTTCAAAGAGATCCACGACCGCGGCGGATTCCTCACCGGCGCGGCGACGTTCGACCCGGAGTTCTTCGGTATCTCGCCGCGCGAGGCCGTCGCGATGGATCCCCAGCAGCGCGTCGCACTGCGGGTGTCCTGGCGGGCTCTGGAGAACAGTGGCATCAATCCCGACGACATGGCCGGCCACGACATGGGCTGCTATCTGGGCGCGTCTGCGACCGGATACGGGCCGCAGATGGCTGAGTTCTCCGAATACAGCGGCCATCTGCTCGCCGGGACAGCGCTGAGCGTGATATCCGGCCGGATCGCCTACACGCTGGGGTCGACGGGGCCGGCGGTGACGATCGACTCGTCCTGCGCGTCGGCGTTGGTCGCCTTTCACGCCGCCGTACGCGCAGTGCAGAACGGCGACTGCGACCTGGCATTGGCCGGCGGAGTCAACGTGCTGGGCTCGCCCGGATTCTTCGTGGAGTTCTCCAAGCAACACGCCCTGTCCGACGACGGCCACTGCCGCGCCTACAGCGCGCAGGCCAGCGGGACCGTCTGGGCAGAGGGAGCGGCGGTCTTTGTGCTGCAACGAAAGTCGGCGGCACTGCGCGACGGGCGGCACATTCTTGCCGAAGTTCTCGGTGGCGCCGTCAACCACGACGGCCGCAGCGCCGGTCTGAGCGCACCCAGTGGCGCCGCACAGGTCAGATTGTTCCGCCGCGCCATGGCCGGGCGGGAATCCGGCCCGAAGAGGTCGGCATGGTCGAAGGGCATGGCACCGGCACCAGGCTCGGTGACCGCACCGAGTTGCAGTCGTTGGCGCAGACCTACGGCGACACCGAACCCGGGGGCGGGGCCCTGTTGGGATCGGTGAAATCCAACCTGGGACACGCCTTGGCCGCCAGTGGCGCACTGGGGCTGGCGAAGATTCTGGTGGCCGCCGAGCACGCCGCGATACCGCGCACGCTGCACGCCGCCGAGGCGAGCCCCGAGATCGATTGGGAAAAACAGGGTTTGCGCCTCGCGACTGACCCTGACGCCGTGGCCCGCGGTCGATGGGCAACGGGTCGCGGCCACCTCGGCATTCGGTATCGCCGGCACCAACGCGCACGTCATCGTCTCACTTCCCGAGGTGGCGTGATGCTCGCCCAGCCACTGCCCGACGGCCGGGTGCCGATATTGCTCTCGGCGCATGACGAGAAGCTGATCGCGCAGGACGCGCGGGCGATCCTGGATTACCTGGACCGGGTCGACGCCGGACCACGATCCGACGGCAGACGTCGCGTCCACCCTCCTGCGGCTTGCGACGGGTGCGGCGGCACCGTGCGGTGGTGCGGGCCGGCAGATCGCGACGAACTGGTCGCCGGCCTGTCCGCACTGGCCCGCGACGAGGAGCATCCGCTGGTCGCCCGGTCATCGAAAAGCGTTGCGCCATCGGTCGCATTCGTGTTTCCCGGGCAGGGAAACCAATGGCAGTCGATGGGAGCGGAGGCCTACCGGCGGCTGCCCGCGTATCGTGCCGAGGCCGACCGCTGCGCGGAGGCGTTCGTCGCGGCCGGGTTGCCGTCGCCGCTGCCGTACCTGCTGGGCGACGAAGACCAGCAATGGTCGAGGACCCAGATTCAGGGAGCCCAGTTCGTCCACGCGGTCAGCTTGGCGTCGCAGTGGCGATCCAGCGGAGTGCTGCCGGGCATCACCATCGGGCACAGCCTCGGTGAGATCGCGGCGGCCTATGTGGCCGAGAAGGTTTCGTACCCGACGCGGTCGCGCTGGTGGGTGCGCGCGCCGCGGTCGTCGACCGGTTGACGGGGCGATACGCGCATGGCGGTGCTCGGTGTCGGACTCGACGAGACGCCCGCATACTGATCGACGGGACATCGGGCTGGCTAGAGGTCTCCGCGGTCAACGGGCCGTCGGCCACGGTGGTGTCGGGTGAACATGACGCCGTCGTCGCCGTCGACGGCGCTGGCCGAGCAACGAGGCGTGTTCACCCACCGGCTCACCGTGGACTATCCGGGTCACACCAGCGCGCTGCGGCCGCTGCGGCGCGGAACTGGCCGAGTTGCTGCCCGAATCGACATTCCGGCGACGGCGCCGGTGGCTTTCATCGGCTCGGCAACCGGCGCCGAGGTGACCGGCGACGTCGATTTCTCCCGGTATTGGTATGAAAGTCTCTGCGAGCACAGTGCGTTTTGACAAAGCCGTGGTCGCCGCCCGGAAATACGGGGCTGACACGTTCGTGGAGATGTCCGCGCACCCCGCACTGTTGTACCCGCTGGTCGACATCGGTCGATGACGAGTCGGCGGTGATCGTGGGCTCGGGTCATCGCGATCACGTCGATCACCGAGGTGTTGTCGGCGAATATCGCCGCCGTGGCGATCGCCGATCCGGGCTATCCATGGGCCGAGGCGCTTCCCGCGGGTGTCCGACCGCCGTTGCGCGGCTTCCCGAATGCCCCCATGCGGGCGGTGCATCTATGGATCGCGCGGGCAACCGGGACCGTCGGTCCCGACGCCGGCTACCTCGCTGACCGTCGCCGTCGAAGACTGGCAGCACGCAGTGTCGCCCTCGTCGACCGACGGGACGCGTTGCGGCATCGCGATCGTCGGCAATACCGAAGGACGCGCTGGCTGCCGGCTGCTCGAAACATCGCCGGCTGTGAAGAGGTGTCGCCGAACGACGCGGAGATCGTCGCGGTGATCGCCCCTCCGATCGACACCGCTTGACGTCACCGACGCCGTCGAAGAGATCGCCGGCCGGGTCGACGCGGGGCTGCCGGACTACGCCGCGATCATCGGCCCGCGATGCCGGGCGGTGTGGCTGCTTACCACCGACGGCGAGCGGGTCCGGCCCGCACGACGCGGTCGCCCGGCCGCACGGCAGCTCTGGCCGCGATGCATCGCAGCGTCGGCTTCGAGTTCGCGCGACCAGACATTCGGAAGATCTCGACATCCGTTCCGGCGATGTCGACGGGCAGATCGCGGCGGCGATTGTCGACGTATTGCTCGGTGAGCCCGGCGTGATCGCGCTGCGCGCCGACGGTGATCGACGCAGCGCCGCGACGTTATATCCGGACCTGGCGAGATGCCGTCGATGCTGCTGTTTCGCCCGCTGAGCAGCCTTTCGCTGGACAATGTGGTGATCACCGGAGGTAGCGGAGCCATCGGCCTGCGCTACGCGCAGTACTGCATCGAGCATGGCGCGCGCAGGATCACGTTGTTGAGCCGCAACGGCCTCGATGCCGAGACGCTGAAAAAGCTCACCGGGCCACACCACGTCGAAGTCCTCGCGCCGCAATGCGATATCACCGATCGGGCGGCAGTGGCGGCGGTTGCCGCCGACTACGCCGGCGACGGGGCATCGTTGCTGATCCACACGGCGGGCATCGCCGCGGCATCGCGCACACGCCGAACTGACCGGTGCGGACGTGGCGGCAGTGTGTGCGGCGAAGGTGGCGGGGCTGGCGGCGATGGCCGACGTGTGGCCGCTGCAGCCCGAACGCCCAATCCTGGCCTGCTCGTCGGTATTCGGGGTGTGGGGCGGTCACGGCCACGCCGCGTACGCGGCATCGAACCGGCTACTCGATGTGTTCGCCGCACAGCTTCGATCACGGGGAGTGGACTGCACGTCGATCCGCTGGGGACTATGGCAGCACGCCGGAGTTGTCGGAGCAGCCGAGATCGCCCGCGCCGAGCGTTCCGGACTGCGCGCCATGCGACCCGAACCGGCGGTGGCTGCCGGCCTGGGTCGCTACGGCGACGACCCGCTGATCTTCGAGGCGGACTTCGACCGGCTGCGGGTGTTCTTCGAAAGCCAGGGGATCGGCCTATCGTTCGGTGGCCCGGTGGCAACCGGATGATGACCGCGGCACAACCACGTCGACGGGCGCCCGCTCGCCGACGTGGTCTGCACCGAACTCGCCGCAACGCTGCAGTTGGACGGTTCGGTGTCGATGGATCCGACGGCGTCGCTCATCGACCTCGGTTTGGACTCGCTGTTGGCGCTCGACCTGCGCAAGCGGTTACGCCGAGCCGTCGGCCACTCGGCGCCGGTGGCGCGGATGCTCGGCGGCATCACCGTCACCGAATTGATCGACGTCTTAGGCGCCGGGCCGACCAACGGGAAGAAGAGGAAGGTTGGAGTTCACGCGTGACTGACACCACGGACCTAGGCACGCTTGACGCGCAGCGCCTGGAGCTGTTGCGCCGCAAGATCGTCGAGCGCGGCCTGGCTCGACGAGCGGTAGACGAGGACGATGGGTGCTCCCGACGTCCGGACGGCGCCGGAGATGTCCGATGGCCAACGCCGGATGTGGTTCGTGCAATCGGTCGACCCGGACAGCGCCCTGCTCAACGTCTGCGTCTCCTATCGGGTGACCGGCACTGTCGACGAATCGCGGCTGCATCGTGCGGTGGACGCTGTCGCGCTACGGCACCCGATGCTGCGCACCACCTATCAGACCGACGGTGACGGCGCTCCGCATCCGGTGATCTCATGACGATCTGCGACCCGATTGGGCCCAGTACGACCTGACCGGACTTGCCGGGCAGGCCCGTAGGCTGAGACTGGAAGTGCTCGCACAGCGCCAGTTTGAGCGGCCGGTCGACTTGACCAGTGATTCGCCGCTGCAGTTCGCCGCCGCGCGGGTGAGTGCCGACGAGCTGATCCTGCTGTTCGCCGCGCATCACATCGCCTGGGACGACGGGTCGTGGGCGCCGTTCTTCACCGACCTCGCCCGCGCCTACGCCGACAGCATCGGTCTATGCCGCCGCTGCGTGGTGGCGGATGCGGTGCGCAACAGTCGACGAAGACTTGGACTACTGGCGCTCGTTGATGACCAATCTTCCTGAACCGCTGGAGCTTCCCGGCGCAGGCGGTTCGGTGGTGCCGAGCAGCTGGCGCGCCCAGCGTGCCACGGCGCGGTTGTCGGCGGAGACCATGGACCGCGTTGCCGTGCTCGCCAAGGATACCGGCGCCACCCCATACATGGTGCTGATGGCCGCGTTCGGCGCGCTGGTTCATCGCTACACCCACGCCTGCGACTTTCTGGTGGCCACCCCGGTGCTGAACCGCGGCGCGGGCACCGAAGACGCGATCGGCTATTTCGGCAACACCCTGGTGATGCGGATGCGCCCGCAGCCCCGAAGACGTTCCGCGAACTCCTGACTCAGACCCGCGACGGCGCCGCGGGCGCCCTGGCGCACTCGCTCGTCGACCTGGAATGGCTGGTACGGAGTCAACCGGACCGCAGGCATGGCGTCGAGCGAATGACGCGGGTCAGCTTCGGATTGCGCGAGCCTGACGGCGGTGGTTCAGCCCGCCGGGGGTGCACTGCGAGCGCGCCGAACTGCGCGGCCGCCTCAGCAGCTGCCAGTGGGATTGATGATCGAATTGCCGCGCCGGCGACGGATTCCGAGGGTGGCGTAGTCGTCGAAGTCGAATACCTGATCGAGGTGCTGGATCGGGCGCTGGTCGGTCAACTGTTGCGACACTACGGCGTGCTGCTGGATGACGCGCTGGCGCAACCGGATGGCATCTTGCCGATCTGCGGCTTGATGAGCGACGCCGACGTCGACTGGCTGGGCCGATGTGTCAGCGGGTGATGGCTTCAGCACCGAGGCAAGGACGCTGCGGAGATCTGGTGGTGAGCGCGCGGCACTGCCGCCGGATGCGATCGCCGTCGTGTACGAAGGCCGCCACTACAGCTACCGCGAGGTCAACGACGAGGCAAACCGGCTCGCGCCTGGCTGATCGGGCACGGTGTTGAGACCGAGGACCGCGTCGCGGTGTTGATCGACAAGTCGCCGGAACTGGTGATCACGGCGTTGGGGATCCTCAAAGCCGGAGCGGTCTACCTGCCGGTCGACCCGACCTACCCGGAAGACCGATTGACCTTCATCCTCGCTGACGCAGACGCGAAACTCGTTCTGCGCGAACCGGTGATGGGCCTGGAGAGCTACCCGGCGGCCGATCCGGCCCGCGACGAACTGGTTCGTCCGTTGAGTCCGGACAACACCGCCTACCTGATCTACACATCGGGTTCGACCGGGCTGCCCAAAGGTGTTCCCGTTCCGCACGCGCCGATCGCCGAATACTTCGTCTGGTTCGGCGACGAATACCGCGTCGACGAGACCGACCGGCTACTGCAGGTCGCCTCGCCGAGCTTCGACGTGTCCATCGGCGAGATCTTCGGGACGCTGATCTGCGGTGCCCGACTGGTGATTCCGCGGCCGGACGGGCTGCGCGACATCGGTTACCTGACCGAACTGCTGCGTCGTGAAGGCATCACCTCGATGCACTTCGTCCCGTCGCTGCTCGGCCTGTTCTTGTCGTTGCCCGGCGTCAACCAGTGGCGCACACTGCGCCGGGTGCCCATCGGTGGCGAGCCGCTGCCCGGAGAGATCGCCGACAAGTTCCACGCGACCTTCGACGCGCTGCTGTACAACTTCTACGGGCCCACTGAGACGGTCGTCAACGCCACCAGCTATCCGGTCGAAGGCGCGCAGGGTACCCGGGTGGTGCCGATCGGCCGGCCCAAGATCAACACCCAGGTGCACCTGCTCGACGATGCGCTGCAACCGGTTCCGGTCGGAGTCATCGGCGAAATCTACATCGGTGGAACGCATGTCGCGCGCGGCTACCATCGCAGGCCGGGTCTGACCGCGGAACGCTTCGTCGCAGACCCGTTCACCCCGGGCGGGCGGCTGTACCGATCCGGTGACCTGGCGCGGCGCAACGCCGACGGCGACATCGAGTTCGTCGGCCGCGCCGAAGAGCAGGTCAAGATTCGCGGTTTCCGCATCGAACTCGGCGAGGTCGCGGCCGCGATCTCGGTCGACCCCAGCGTCGGGCAGGCCGTCGTGGTGGCTGCCGACTTGCCGCATCTCGGGTAAGAGCCTGGTGGGCTATGTGACTCCGCTCGACGGCGCCGGCCGCGATTCCGTCGACCTGGAACGGATCCGGGCCAGGGTGGCGGCCGCGCTGCCGGATTACATGACCCCGGCGGCCTATGTGGTGCTCGACGAGATCCCGATCACCGCGCACGGCAAGATCGACCGCACGGCGCTGCCGGAGCCGGAGATCGTGGCGAAGGCGGAATACCGCGACCCAGCCACCGTGACCGAACGCCGCATCGCCGCATTGTTTTCCGGGCTGCTCGGCCACGACCGGGTCGGCGTCGACGATTCATTCTTCGATCTGGGCGGTCATTCACTGGTGGCCACCAAGCTGGTCACCGCGATCCGGTCGGAATGCGGCGTCGAATTGGGCATCCGCGACATCTTCGAGCTCGGCACCGTCGGCCTGTTGGCGCAGCGGGTCGACGAGTTGCGCTCCGGTGGCCGCGGCGCAGTCGCGGCCGAAGCTGATCGCGACCACACACGACGAACCACAGCCGCTGTCGGCGTCGCAACTGCGCAGCTGGTTCGCCTACCGCGTCGACGGGCCGAGTCCGGTCAACAACATCCCGTTCGCGGCCAGGTTGACCGGGCCGTGGGACATCGACGCGCTGGTCGACGCGGTCGGTGATGTCGTCGCCCGCCACGAGATCCTGCGCACCACTTACATCGACGTCGACGGTGTGCCGTACCAGGTGGTCGGCCCGGCCGCCGAACTTGCGGTGCGCCGCGCTGGCGGTGACGGTGACGGGTTGGCTGCAACGAGCAACTCGACGCCGAGCGTCGGCATTGCTTCGAACTCGATCGGGAATGGCCGATCCGGGTCGCCGTGCTGCGCGCCGGCGAAGGCGAACACGTGCTGTCATTGGTCGTTCATCACATCGCGTCCGACCATTGGTCTGCCGGAGTGTTATTCGCCGACGTGATCACCGCATACCGGGCACGGCGCGACGGCGAGGCCCCATCGTGGGCGCCGCTGCGCGTGCAATACGCCGATTACGCTGCCTGGCAACGTACTTTCCTGGGCGAGCCGGGCGGTACGGAGACTGCGGTCGCTGCCGAGCAGCGGGACTACTGGGCGCGCCAGCTGGCCGGGCTGCCGGAGGACAGCGGGTTGCGACCCGACTTCCCGCGCCCGCCATTGCCCAGCGGTGACGGCGAATCCGTGACGTTCCGCATCGACGCGGCGACGCGGGCAAAGCTCGCCGACCGGTGCCGCGAATTAGGCGTCACCGAGTTCATGGCGCTGCAGGCTGCCGTCGCGGTGGTGCTGCACAAGGCGGGAAGCGGCGCCGACATCCCACTGGGTACGCCGGTGGCCGGGCGCACCGAGGCCGAATTAGACCAGCTGATCGGCTTTTTCGTGAACATCCTGGTGCTGCGCAACGACTTGAGCGGCAATCCGACGCTGCGTGAGCGTGCTGAGCCGGGCACGGGAAACGGCGCTGGCCGCTTACGCACACCAGGACCTGCCGTTCGACCGGGTGGTCGACAGTGTCAGCCCGGTGCGATCGCTGTCGCGTAATCCGCTGTTCGAGGTCATCGTGCATGTCCGCGAGACACCTGCCCGCCGCGCGAATCATCGAGTCGGCATCGGACGCCGAGCAAGACACCGTGTGCACGTCGCTGGACCCGGTGTTCGACATGGCCCACGCCGACCTGAGCGTCAACTTCTTCGGCACCGACGGATCCGACGGGACCGGCTACAACGGCCATCTCATCTATCCGCACCGAGCTGTACCAACGGAACACCATCGAACGGTTGGCCGGCTGGCTGACCCGGGTCGTCACCGAGTTCGCCGACGACATCGATCAGAGTCTGCGCGATGTGGTGCTGACGGACAGCCGACGAGCAGCACCGGATACTGGCCGAGTGGAGCTCGCGGCGATGGGCCGCCGGTCCGACCGGCCCCGCACGGTGCCGGAACTGCTGGAGGCCGAGCAGGCAGCTGCGGGCCGGACGAATCGCGGTGCGGTGCTGCCGGAGAGGATCTCGACTACGTTGCGCTGCATCGTCGTTCGGACAACCTCGCGGCACTGCTCGCCGATCATGGCGTGCGGCCGGGCAGCGTTCGTGGGGCTGTCGATGCGGCGCGGCATCGACATGGTGGTGGCGCTGGTGGCCATCGTGAAGGCCGGCGCCGCGTACTTCCCGATCGATCCCGACTATCCGGTGGCGCGTAAGCAGTTCATGCTCGACGATGTGCGCGCCCCAGGTCGTGTTGGCAACGGTCGAAGCGGTCGACACCATGCCGGATGATATGCGGGCACTGGTCCTTTCGCTCGACGATCCGGCGGTCCGTACGCGCCTGCAGCGGACGGACCCGCCGACGTCGCGGTCTGCGGCTGCCGCATCCCGACGACCCGATGTACCTGGTCTTCACCTCCGGATCGACCGGAAAGCCCAAGGGTGCCGTAGGTACGCAGCGCGCGATGGCGGCCCGGCTGGATTGGCAGCTGCGGAATTACCCGCCGAGGACCGCCGATGACATCCGCCTGTCGCAAGCCTCGATGACGTTCCTCGAGGGCGGCATGGAACTGCTGGCCGGTCTGGCGGCGGGCGCGACGATGATCCTGGCCGACGATGCCGAGCACCGCGACGCCGAAGCGCTTGCGGCGCTGATGAAACGCGAATCGGTCGCCCAGGTCACCGCGGTCCCCAGCCTGGTGTCCGCACTCGTGGACAGCGCCCCGGATGCGGTCCGGTCGCTGCGCCGGCTGGTGAGCGGTGGAGAACCGGTGAGCATGTCGCTGCTGCAACGGTTGACGGCCGCGTGTGCGGACGGCGCCGGCGACGGCGCCGAGCTGCTGAACAACATCGGCTCGACCGAGACCTCCGGCGCGGTGTCTCGTGGCCCGCTGGGCCCGCCGTACCCGCTCGTCGGCAAGCCGGTGGAGGGGGCGTCAGGCCTATCTGCTCGACGACGGGCTACGGCCGGTACCGGTCGGCGTGGTCGGCGAGTTGTACTACGCGGGCGATCAGATCGCCCGCGGCTACTGGAAGCGGCCCGGCCTGACCGCGACACGTTTCATCGCCAATCCTATGGCGCCGAACCGGGTAGCCGGTTGTACCGCAGCGGCGACTGGGCCGGTGGACCGAGGACGGCCGACTGGAATTCGTCGGCCGCGCCGACCACCAGGTGAAGGTGCGCGGATTCCGGGTCGAGCTTGCCGAAGTCGAGGCCGCGCTGGGGGCCGCCGACGGTGTCGCGGCTGCGGCGGCGCGCACCTGGGAGGTGCACGACGGCATCAGCCTGGCCGGATACGTTGTGCCACAACGAGCCGATCACCGAGCGAGGCCGATAAGGCGGCGTTCGTCGCGGCGGTGCGAGCGTCGGTCGGCACGCGCACTGCCGGGTTACATGGTGCCGTCGTCGATGACCGTGCTCGACGTATGCCCGAGACCGAATCGGGCAAGCTGAACCGGCCTGGGCTGCCGCGGCCGGCGGTCACCACCGGCGGCCAGACCGAACCGGCGAGCACCGAGACCGAGCGCGCGCTGGCCGCGGTGTTCGCCGATTTGCGTCGACGGGCCGACGTCGGGCGGTACGACGACTTCTTCGCCCTCGGCGGCGACAGCATCCTGTCGGTGCAGTTGGCTGCTCGCGCGCACGGGCGGTCGGGCTTGAACGGTCAACCCGCGCATGATCTTCGAGAACCCGACGGTGGCAACAGCTGGCCGCCGCGATCGATCACTCGGCCGCCGGCCGGCCAGGTCCGATCGCGACACCCGGCACGAGCCGATGAGCATCTCGGGGCTGTCAGCCGGCCGATCTGGCCGCGGTGACCCAACTGTGGTCGGGGACGCGCGACGGAACGCCATGACAGCCGTCGGACACTCGGGCCGACATCACCTCGGACATCGAGGACGTGATGGCGTTGAGCCCGCTGCAGGAGGGCCTGTATTCGCTGACCACGCTGGCCGAATTCACCGAAGGTCAACCCGCCGACGATCCGTACGTGATCGGCATGGCCGCCGACATGTCCGGCGCCCTGGACGTGGCGCTGCTGCGCGACTGCGCCTCGACGATGCTGGTCCGGCACCCCAACCTGCGGGCCAGCTTCTTCAGTCGGGGAATTCCGCGGCCGGTGCAGATCGTCCCGTCGACGGTCGAGTTGCCGTGGCGCGACGTCACCGCCGACGCAGGGGACATCGCGACGCTGGAAGCCGAGGAGCGGCGACGGCCGTTCGACCTCGAGCGGCGACCGGCGATCCGTTTCCTGCTCATCGAATTGCCCGATGCACGATGGCGGTTGGTGATCACCGCACACCACATCGTGATCGACGGCTGGTCACTGCCGGTGTTCGTGACGGAGATGATGATCCTCTACCGCGCCGGCGGGGATCCCGCTGCATTGCCGGTGGCGCCACGCCCGTACCGGGACTACATCGGCTGGCTGGCCGGCCGCGATCAGCAAGCCAGCCAGCGAGTCTGGCGTGAGCACCTCGCCGGCATGCCGGGCCCGACAATGCTGGCGGCGGCCTTCGGCGGTGCGGACACCGCGCGCAAGGCCGCTCGTCTGCCACGGCGCACCGAGTTGCAGCTCGGCGCCGAAGCGACCGAGCGACTGGTCGACGGCGCACGCTCGCGCGGGGTCACGCTGAACACGCTGCTGCAGATGGCCTGGGCGGTGATCCTGTCGCGCCTGACCGACCGCGCCGACGTGGTATTCGGGGTCACCGTCTCCGGCAGGCCCGCCGAACTGGCCGGTGTCGAAACCATGGTCGGTCTGTTCATCAACACTGTGCCGTTGCGTGTGCGACTCGACGCCGGCGCGAACGTCAGTCAGCAATGCCTTGCGGTGCAACGTGATTCGGCGATACTGCGTGAGCACAGCTACCTCGGGCATGCGCAGCTGCGGGCGCTTGGCGGTGTCGGCGAGATGTACGACACGCTGCTGGTCTACGAGAACTTCCCGACCGGCGGCATGGCCGCGGGCGACGAATTGGCCGGCACCGGTGTGACATTCCGGCCGGCCGCGGTGGAAAGCCTGACCCACTTCCCGATCGTGCTCGCGGCGCACATGGCCGACGACGGGCTGGTTCTGATGGTCGAGGTGATCGACGGCGCGTTGGGCAACACCACTGCCACGATGCTCGGCGACCGGTTGCTGACCACCGCCGGGCAGTTGCTGAACCGCTGGGAACGCCCGCTGCGCGAGGTCGGCATCCTGACTCGCCGACGAGTCGACACCGCTGGTCGGCGCCGCGATCAGCTGAAATCGTCTATGGCGCAAGGGATTCACACGGCGGTTCGCGGCCGTCGCCGCAAGGACGCCCGGACAGCCCGGCCAGTTACCTGGGCGGGTGGCGTCCTGAGCTACCGCGAATTGGATACGGCGGCCAACCGGTTGGCCGGCGCGCTGTCCGCCCGCGGCGCAGGTGCCGAAAGCCCGATCGCGATCAAGCTGCCCCGCGGACCGCGATTACATCGTTGCGATCCTCGCGGTGCTCAAGACCGGCGCGATGTACGTCCCCTGGAACCGGGGATGCCCGCAGTACGGGTGAACTCGATTCTGCGTCAGAGCGGTGCCGCCATTGTCATCGACGACGACGTCGTCCGCGACGTCGACGGTCCCGACGGTTACCGGCCCGTCGACGTCAGTCCGCACCAGGCCGCTTATGTGGTATTCACCTCGGGAACAACGGGAGAACCCAAGGGCGTCATCGGAACTCACGCCGCGGTAAATGCCTACGCCGACGACCATCTGCGCCATGTGCTGCGACCCGCGGCGAAGAGGCTGGGCCGCCCGCTGTGTATCGCGCACGCATGGTCGTTCGCATTCGACGCGGCCTGGCAGCCGTTGGTCGGCACTACTCGACGGTCACGTCGTCCACGTCGTCGACGAACACACTCAGACCGACGCCGAAGCGTTGGTCGCGGCCATCGCCGAGCACGGCGTCGACATGATCGACACCACCCCGTCGATGTTCGCCCAACTGCGGTCGGCCGGCTTGCTGACCCGCGTCCCGCTGGCGGTGCTGGCGTTGGGCGGCGAAGCCCTCGGCGGCGGTCCTGGTCGTTCATCCGCGCGGAGTGCCGTCGCACCGGGATGACGGCCTTCAATTGTTACGGCCCAACCGAAACCACAGTGGAAGCAGTGGTCGCCGCGATCGAGCGAACACGACGAACCGTCGATCGGACGTCCGACCACATCCACCCGCGGCTACGTACTGGACTCCGCACTGCGGCCGGTGGCGTACGGGGTGGCGGGGGAGCTGTATCTCGGCGGCGCGCAGTTGGCCCGCGGCTATCTGGGCCGTGCACCTGAGACCGTCCAGCGGTTCGTCGCCGATCCGTTCGTCGCCGGCGAACGGATGTACGGACCGGCGATCTGGTCCGGCGACAGCCCGATGGGTCGCTGCACTACGTCGGCCGCGCGGACGCGCAGGTGAAAATCCGCGGCCACCGCGTCGAGCCGGGCGAGATCGCCGTCGTCCTCGAGTCACACCCCGGCAGTGCGGCACGCGAGCGTGGCGGTGCACGAGCGCCACGGTGTTCCTCGGTTGACCGCCTATGTGGCGGTGGACGTCGATTCACCGTCGGTGTTGGAGCTTCGCCGGATGCTGGTCGCCCGGCTGCCCCGCTACATGGTTCCGCAGCGCATCGTCATCGTCGACGAGATTCCGCTGACCGCGAACGGCAAGCTGGACGAAGTTGCCTTGGCGGCAATCGATTCGGCGACCGCAACGGAGTCCGGGGCGGCGCAACCGCAGACCGCCACCGAGTCCGCGCTCATCGAGGTGCTCGACGGAGATACTGCACGTCGACCGGGTCGATCCGGACGCCGACTTCCTGGAGCTGGGCCTGGACAGCATCGCCGCGCTCTCCGTCGTGCAATCGGCCCGCCGGCGTGGCCTCGCGCTGCGGGCGCGGCTGGTGCTGGAATGCGGCAGCGTTCGCGAGCTCGCCGCCGCGATAGACGCCGAGGCTGACGATGGCGGCGACGTCACACCCGAAACCGACGACGCAACCGGCCCAATACCGCTGCTGCCCAACGCTCACTGGCTCTACGAATTCGGGGAGCCACGCAGGCTGGCACAGGCCGAAGCCATCCGGTTGCCCGACGGCGTGACCGGTGAGCAGTTGCGCGCGGCGCTGGCGATGATCGTCGACGGACACGAAGTGCTGCGCAGTCGGCTGGACCGGGCCACCATGACCCTGCACGCCGGTCCGGCCGTCGACGCCTCACCGAGGTCCCGGTGGCCGGCGATCTGCAGACCGCCGTCCGCGAACACACCGCACGCGCGATCGACGGCCTCGACCCCGAGCGCGGAAAGCTGTTGGCGGCGAACTGGCTGCGACCACCGACCGGGCAGAGTGTGCTGGTGCTGGCCGCCCACGTCCTGGCCATGGACCCGGTGTCCTGGCAGGTGGTGCTCGGCGAGCTCGACGCGACCCTGCACGCCCTGCATCGCCGGGAGGACGCCCGCCCCGTGCGTGAGCACACCAGCTACCGGCGCTGGGTTCAGCGCGATGGCCGAACGCGCCGAAGCCCTTGACAGCGAACCGTATTGGGCCGCGCAACTCGCCGGCGACGACCCCGAGCTCGGACAGCGACGGCTCCGGCCGGACAGCGACCGCGCCAGCGCTCTGCTGGTGTCGACGGCGATGCTCGACACCGCGACCACCGCCCGGCTGATGCGCTCCGGCCTGCCGGTCTTCGAGGTCCTGGTGGCGGCGGCGTCGCGGATGATCACGCGCTGGCGGAAGATCGCGGCCAGCCGACGCCGGCGCCGTTGCTCGCGCTGGAAACCCACGGCCGTGCCGATGCACTGTTCGACAGCGGCGTCGATGACCACCGAGACCGTCGGGCTTGCTCAGCGCCATCTATCCGCTGCGAGTGGACACCGAAGACCCGCGACGGGTCCGCGAACTGCTGACGGCGATCCCCGGCGACGGTATCGATTACGGGCTGCTGCGTTACCTGCGCCGCGATACCGCGAACCGGCTCGCCGACTTCGACGGACCGCAGCTGCTGCTGAACTACCTGGGTCACGCCGAACGTCGGTGGTACCAGCGGGCTGTGGCTGGACCGCAGGACTGCTCGACCGGATGTCGCCGCTGCCAGAACCGGATCTGGCGGTGCGCTACGAGCTGAGCCTGATCGCGACGGTGCTCGGCAACGGCGAGCATCAGGTGCTGGTGACTCAGTGGCGGTCGCTTCCCGACATCCTCGGCGAGTCGGATATCGCTGAACTGCAACGACTTTGGCAACAGGCGCTCGAGGAGATGGTGGCATGACCACACTTGGCGTACTAGGCGGCGGCGTGAAAGCGGTAGCCGTCGCCGCCAAGGCGCACGTGCTGACCGAGATGGGAGTCGACGCGCCGCGAGGTGGTCGCCGTCGAGCGGATCGGAGTCGGGGCCAACTGGCAAGCCAGCGGTGGCTGGACCGACGGCGCGCAACGGTTGGGGACAAGCCCGGAAAAAGACGTCGGCTTCCCATACCGCTCATCGTTGGTGCCGCGTCGCAACGCCGAACTCGACGAGCGGATGATGCGCTACAGCTGGCAGTCGTATCTAATCGCCACCAGCGAGTTCGCCCAATGGATCGACCGCGGCCGCCCGGCCCCGACCCACCGGCGGTGGAGCCAGTACCTGCGCTGGGTCGCCGATCAGATCGGCATGACCGTGATCTACGGCGAGGTCGAGAAGCTCGCGGTGGACGGTGAGCAGTGGGCGCTGCACACCGATGAAACACCTGTGCACGCAGACGGTTTGATGATCACCGGGCCCGGACAAGCCGAGCGGTCATTGCTGCCGGGCAATCCGCGGGTGCTGTCGATCGCCCAGTTCTGGCATCGCGCCGGTCAGCATGAACGGATCAGCGCGGAGCGGGTGGCGGTGATCGGCGGCGGTGAGACAGCGGCCGCGATGCTCAACGAGCTGTTCCGGCACCGGGTTTCGACGATCACGGTGATCTCGCCGCAGGTGACGCTGTTCACCCGCGGCGAGAGCTTTTTCGAGAACGCGCTGTTCTCCGACCCCAGCGACTGGACGGCGCTGACGCTCGACGAGCGGCGCGACGCGATCGCCCGGACCGACCGCGGGGTGTTCTCGTCCAATGTTCAGGATGCGCTGCTGGCCGACGATCGCATCCGTCACCTGCGCGGACGGGTCGCGCACGCCGTGGGCCGCGACGAGCAGATCCGGCTCACGCTGTCGACCAACCGGGGCAGCGAAAACCTGGAAACGGTCCATGGTTTCGACCTGGTCATCGACGGATCGGGCGCCGACCCACTGTGGTTCACCACGCTGTTCAGCCAGGATGCGCTCGATCTGCTCGAGCTGGGGCTGGGCGGTCCGCTGACCGGCGATCGCGTCCAGGAGGCGATCGGACACGACCTCGCGGTCACCGACGTCGCACCGAAGTTGTTCTTGCCCAACCTCGCCGGGCTCAATCAGGGTCCCGGCTTCCCCAACCTCAGCTGTCTGGGGCTGCTGTCCGACCGGGTGCTGGGCGCCGAGTGGGGCGTCAGCGCCCCTTCCCGACCAAGAGAACCTCGATCAGGAGAGATGATGAGCACAAACCCCTTCGATGACGAGACCGGCGCGTTCGTTGTGCTGGTCAACGACGAAGACCAGCACAGCTTGTGGCCGGCCTTCGCCGACGTCCCCGCCGGCTGGCGCAAGGTCTTCGGTGAAGCCGGCCGCGCCGAGTGCCTGGCCTACGTCGAGGAGAACTGGACAGATATGCGGCCGAAGAGCCTCCGCGAGTCGATGGATCGCTGATGGCACGCGGGTTCCAGGGCGCGGTGCTGCGGGGCTTCGGCGCCCGCGACCACACCGCGACCGTCCTCGAAATCTTCAGGATCGCACCACATTTCGTGCGGATCCGGATGGAGTCGCCGACCCTGTTCGAGGATGCACAGGCCGAGCCGGCGGCCTGGCTGCGGTTCTGGTTCCCCGACTCCGAAGGATCGAGCACCGAATTCCAGCGGGCGTACACCATTTCCGAAGCCGACGTGCCCGCCGGCCGCTTCGCCGTCGACGTGGTGTTGCACGACCCGGCAGGTCCGGCGTCGTTGTGGGCCCGCACCGTCGAGCCCGGCGCGACGATCGCGGTGATGTCGTTGATGGGTTCGTCACGTTTCGACACGCCCCTCGAACAGCCCGCGGGCTATCTGCTGATCGGTGACTCGGCGTCGATTCCGGGGATCAACGGGATCATCGGCGTCGTCCCCGACGACGTTCCGATCGAGGCGTATCTCGAACAGCACGACGACAACGACACGCTCATCCCGCTCGCCCAGCATCCGCGCCTGCGGGTGCATTGGGTGATCCGGCGTGACGAGAAATCGCTGGCCGCGGCGATCGAGAACCGCGACTGGTCGGACTGGTACGCATGGGCGACACCGGAAGCCACCACGCTCAAGCATGTCCGGACCCGGCTGCGTGACGACTTCGGGTTTCCCAAATCCGAAATCCATCGCGCAGGCGTATTGGAGCGCCGGACGCGCGATGGGCACCCGCCGCGGCGACGAACCGACGCCCCTGGAGATCGCAGAGGGCAACGCAGTTGACGTCATCGCCGCCGGAAACTATTGTGGCGCAACAGGAATCACCGGCACCACGCGGCAGCTGGCGCGCGCAAGCCGCCGGCCGCCTGCTCGCGCCGCTGCGCTCGGCGCTGATCGCCTCCGGTGTGCTGCAGGCGGTGATCACGTTGGTGCAGCTGGCGCCGTTCGTGCTGCTGGTCGAGTTGGCCCGGCTGCTGGTGTCCGGTGCCGATGCTTCACGACTTCGCGAGGTCGGGTTCGCGGCCGTGGCGCTGCTCGGCTTCGGCACCGTGCTCGGTGCCGCAATGACGCTGTGGCTGCACGTCGTCGACGCGCGGTTCGCCGGCGACCTGCGCTCACGGCTGCTGCGCAAGCTGTCGCGACTGCCGTTGGGCTGGTTCACCGCCCGCGGGTCCGGGGCGATCAAGCAACTCGTCGCCGACGACACGTTGTCCCTGCACTACCTCGTCACCCACGCCATTCCGGATGCGGTCGCGGCGGTCATCGCGCCGCTTGCCGTGTTGGTCTACTTGTTCGTCGTCGACTGGCGGGTGGCATTGGTGCTGTTCATACCCGTGCTGTTCTATCTGGTGCTGACGTCGTCGATGACGATTCAGTCCGGTCCGCGTATCCCGCAATCGCAACGCTGGGCCGAGCGGATGAGCGGCGAGGCCGGCGCCTACCTCGAGGGTCAGCCGGTGATCCGCGTCTTCGGTGGTGCCGCCGCGTCGAGTTTCCGCCGCCGCCTCGACGAGTACGTCGGCTTCCTCGTCGACTGGCAGCGTCCGCTGGCCGGCAAGAAGACGATGATGGATTTAGCCACGCGGCCAACGACTTTCCTCTGGCTGATCGCCGCAACCGGCACCCTGCTGGTCGTGACCGGACGGATGAATGCGGTCAACCTGTTGCCGTTCCTGCTGCTGGGCACCACTTTCGGCGCCCGACTGCTGAACGTCGCCTACGGGCTCGGTGGCATCCGTGCCGGTCTACTGGCCGCCCGGCGCCTGCAGGTCACGCTCGACGAATCGGATCTCGCTGTGCGCGATGAGCGCAACGCGGGGTCTGACGATGCTTCTGCCACCGTGGTGTTCGACCGGATCAGCTTCGGCTACCGCCCCGACGTGCCGGTGATCCAAGATGTGTCGCTCGCGCTGCGGCCAGGCACGGTGACCGCGCTGGTCGGGCCGTCGGGATCCGGCAAGTCGACACTGGCCGCGCTGCTGGCCCGCTTCTACGACGTGCAACAGGGCGCGATACGCGTTGCAGGCCGAGATATCCGGTCGATGACGGCCGACGAGCTCTACACCCGCGTCGGATTCGTTCTGCAGGAGACCCAACTCGTGCACGGGACGGTCAGCGAGAACATCGCGCTCGCAGTGCCCGATGCCACACCTGAGCAAGTCGAGGCCGCGGCCCGCGAGGCGCAGATCCACGATCGGATCATGCGATTACCGCAGGGCTACGACACCATGCTCGGCGCGGCCAGCGGCCTGTCCGGCGGGGAACGCCAGCGACTGACGATCGCCCGTGCCATCCTCGCCGACACCGGCGTCCTCATCCTCGATGAGGCCACGGCGTTCGCCGACCCTGAGTCGGAATACCTTGTGCAGCAAGCATTGAACCGGCTGACCCGGGAGCGGACGGTGCTGGTGATCGCGCACCGACTGCACACCATCGCCGGAGCGGACCAGATCGTGGTGCTCGACCACGGCCGGATCGCCGAACACGGCACCCACGACGAACTGCTGGCCGCCGGCGGACGGTATCGACGGCTATGGGACAGCGGCCGTCGCGACCCGGTGCCCGCGACGACCGCGCCGGAGGCCGCCCGATGATCCGCACCTGGATAAGCCTGGTCCCCGCGGACCGTCGCGGCAGGGTCGTTGCCTACGCCGTGCTGGCGATCGTCTCGGTGGTGGTGCGCGCGGTCGGCACCGTGCTGCTTGTTCCGTTGGTGGGAGCGTTGTTCAGCGACGCGCCGCAACGGGCGCTCGGATGGCTGGGCTGGCTCACCGCCGCGACGGCAGCGGGATGGGTGATCGACTTCGTCACGGCGCGAATCGGTTTCGACCTCGGCTTTGCGGTGCTCGACCATACCCAGCACGACGTCGCCGACCGGCTGCCGGATGTGCGGATGGAATGGTTCAGCTCGGACAACACCGCGACAGCGCGGCAGGCGATCGCCGCGACCGGACCCGAACTGGTAGGTCTCGCGGTGAATCTATTGACGCCGCTGCTCACCGCGGTGCTGCTGCCGGCCGCGATCGGTGTGGCGCTGCTACCGGTGTCGTGGCAGCTCGGCCTGGCCGCCGTGGCCGGCGTCCCGGTGATGTTGGGGGCGCTGTGGGCGTCAGCCCGACTGGCCCGCCGCGCCGATCATGCTGCGGCCCAAGCTAATACCGCGCTCACCGAGCGAATCATCGAATTCGCCCGAACCCAGCAGGCGTTGCGGGCCGCACGGCGCGTCGAGCCGGCCCGAAGCCTGGTGGGTGACGCGCTGGCCGCGCAGCACGGTGCGACGATGCGGCTGCTGGGGATGCAGGTTCCCGGCCAGCTGCTGTTCAGCCTGGCGAGTCAGCTGGCGCTGATCTTGTTCGCGGGTGCGACCACCGCGTTGACGTTGTCCGGCACGCTGACCGTCCCGGAGTCGATCGCCCTGATCGTCGTCATCGCCCGCTACCTCGAACCGTTCACGTCGATCAGCGAGCTGGCGCCGGCGCTGGAGAGCACCCGCGCCACCCTCGACGGGATCCGCTCGGTGCTCAACGCGCCGATGATGGCGGCCGGCACCGAGACACCCGCGTTCTACGACGCGCCGCGCATCGAGTTCGACGACGTCGCGTTCAGCTATGACGGCGCGAGCGCTCCGGTGCTGGATCGCGTGAGTTTTGCGCTCGAGCCTGGAACCACGACGGCGATCGTCGGGCCGTCCGGATCGGGCAAGAGCACGATTCTGGCGTTGATCGCCGGCCTGTACCAGCCCACCCGGGGCCGCGTCCTGGTGGACGGCATCGACGTCGCGTCGCTGGATGCCCAAGCACGGCGCGCCGCGAGCAGCGTGGTGTTTCAGCATCCCTATCTGTTCCACGGGACGATCCGGGAGAACGTGGCGGCCGGCGACCCCGCCGCCGGTGACGGTCAATTCGCCCGCGCCGTGGCGCTGGCGAGGGTCGACGAGCTCACCGCCAGGCTGCCCGCCGGCGTCGAGACGGTCGTCGGCGAAGCCGGTTCGGCGCTGTCCGGCGGTGAACGGCAGCGGGTCAGCATCGCGCGCGCGTTGCTCAAACCGGCGCCGATACTGCTGGTCGACGAAGCGACCAGCGCTCTGGACACCGAGAACGAGGCCGCCGTGGTCGACGCCCTCACCGCGGATCCGCGGCCGCGGACCCGGGTGATCGTCGCGCACCGGCTGGCCAGCATCCGGCACGCCGACCGAGTTTTGTTCCTCGATGCTGGAAACATCGTCGAGGACGGTCCCATCGACGAGTTGCTCACCGCCGGTGGACGTTTCGACGAATTCTGGAGCCAGCAGCGGGATGCGGCGCAGTGGCGGATCCACGCCGGCTAGGGCGCGTTACTTGCCAGCGTCACCCGCAAGTGGCTTGATGTACGACAACAGGGGGTACGACACGCCTGTGTCAGGGTCACCACAGACCAGGCGGTGACCACAAGAATGACGATGATGTTCAGGTGTAAATCGAAGGGACAACGATGACCGTGAAATTGCTCGCCACCGGGGTGGCGGCCGTGGCCACCATAGGAGCCGCCGCAGCCGGCGTGACGTCACTGGCCAGCGGCGACACCTCCGCGCTGCAGGTGCGGCCCGTCGTGCTCAGCGCACCACTCGACCCGCCGCCACCCGCGCCGGGCCAGCCCGCGCTGCCCAGCCCCCAGACGCTCACCGACCTCGCGAACCGTGTCACCGACCCAGGCGTGTCGTACGAGACGAAGTTCGGTCTGGTCGAGAACGGCATCAGCGCAGAAGAGGGCCACGTCGCCGACCATGATCTGCGTAAGGCGTATCGCAACGGGAACTTCCCGGAACAGTTCGCCTTCACGAATATCGAGCCGATCCCCCCGAACGGAGCCAGCGCCGACGTCGCCATCACGGGTCCGAAGTTCGCCGGGCCAGTGGAGAAGAAGCTGGCGTTCGTCGATCAAGGTGGCACCTGGGTGCTGCAACACGACGCCGCGATTGCGCTGATCCAGGCGGCCACGGCCGTCAACTGACTCGGCGCGGGACCCGGCGGCGCCCTAGGGCTGCTGGGTCACCGCGTCCAGATCGAGCAGTCGCGCGTGCAGGACGGTGCGGTTTCGCAGTGCCGCCCGGACTGCGCGATGCAGGCCGTCCTCGAGGTAGACGACGCCCTTCCACTTGACTGCGTGCGGGAAAAGGTCGCCGTAGAAGGTGGAGTCCTCGGACAGCAGGCGGTCCAACGCCAGCACCGTGGTGGTGGTGACGATTTCGTCGAGCCGGAGCTGGCATGGCGGAATTCGCGACCAGTCCCGGTAGGACAGGCCGTGCTCCGGGTACGGCTTGCCGTCGCGCACACCTTTGAAGATCATCCGCGGCTGGTCCCCGGCGTAGCCGTCCCCGACGTGGCCATTGGGACAGGCTAGCGCGGCGACGATGCCGTCCGGAACGGACGGAGGAGGAGGCGCGCCATCTGATTTGCCGGGCGGGACGGGCCGACGCGCGTGGCCAACCGGAGTTCCTGGTGATCCCCGTAAACTGGACCGGGTTAGAAGGAGGACTGGCGATGGGGAGTGCCGACGAGCGCCGCTTGGAGGTGCTGCGCGCGATCGTCGCCGACTTCGTCTCCACCAAAGAGCCGATCGGCTCGAAGTCGCTGGTGGAACGGCACAACCTCGGGGTCTCGTCCGCGACGGTGCGTAACGACATGGCGGTGCTGGAAGCCGAGGGGTACATCACCCAGCCGCACACCAGCTCCGGCCGGGTGCCCACCGAGAAGGGCTACCGCGAATTCGTCGACCGGCTCGACGACGTCAAGCCGCTGTCGTCGGCGGAGCGGCGCGCAATTCAGGGTTTCCTGGAGTCCGGGGTCGACCTCGACGACGTGCTCCGTCGCGCGGTGCGGCTGTTGGCCCAGCTGACCCGCCAGGTGGCTGTCGTGCAGTACCCGACGCTGTCGACGTCGACCGTGCGGCATCTCGAAGTGATCGCGCTGACCCCGGCGCGACTGCTGATGGTCGTGATCACCGACACCGGCCGGGTGGACCAGCGTGTCGTCGAACTCGGCGACGTCATCGACGACCATCAGCTCTCGCAGCTTCGCGAGATGCTCGGCCAGGCGCTGGACGGCAAGAAGCTCTCCGCGGCGTCGATCGCCGTCGCTGACCTTGCTGCCCAACTGGACGGCCGAGGCGGACAGTCGAAAAGCCTCAGCGACGCGGTCGGTCGCTCGGCGACGGTGCTGCTCGAGTCGCTGGTCGAGCACACCGAGGAGCGGCTGCTGCTGGGTGGCACGGCCAACCTGACCCGCAACACCGCCGACTTCGGTGGCTCGCTGCGGTCGATCCTGGAAGCACTCGAAGAGCAGGTCGTCGTGCTGCGGCTGCTGGCCGCCCAACAGGAAGCCGGCAAGATTACGGTCCGCATCGGACACGAAACCGAGGCCGAGCAGATGGCCGGCACTTCGGTGGTGTCCACCACGTACGGCACACTCGACACCGTCTACGGCGGGATGGGTGTGCTCGGCCCCACTCGAATGGACTATCCGGGAACTATCGCTAGTGTCGCTGCGGTTGCTCTATACATCGGCGAAGTGCTGGGTACGCGATGAACCCGCAATGCATGCACAATCTATGGATGGCCGCTCATCTGCGGCTGAACAAGGCCTGAGGGCCTAAGGAAGGTCAAGCGTGGCACGCGACTATTACGGTCTGCTCGGCGTGGGCAAGAACGCGAGCGATGCGGAGATCAAGCGCGCGTATCGCAAGCTGGCACGCGAGTTGCACCCCGACGTCAACCCCGACGAGGGCGCCCAGGCGAAGTTCAAGGAGATCAGCGCCGCCTATGAGGTGCTGTCGGACCCGGAGAAGCGACGCATTGTCGACTTGGGCGGCGACCCGCTGGAGAGCGCCGCGTCGGCAGGAAACGGCTTCGGCGGCTTCGGCGGTCTGGGTGATGTCTTCGAAGCGTTCTTCGGCGGCGGGGCGACGTCGCGCGGCCCGATCGGACGGGTCCGGCCGGGCTCGGACTCGCTGCTGCGGATGCGGCTGGACCTCGCCGAATGCGCGACCGGCGTGAGCAAGCAGGTCACCGTCGACACCGCGGTGCTCTGTGACCGCTGCCAGGGCCGCGGGACCAACGGCAACTCGTCGCCGATGACCTGTGACACCTGTGGCGGTCACGGAGAGGTGCAAACCGTCCAGCGCTCGCTGCTGGGACAGGTGATGACGGCCCGGCCGTGCCCGACCTGCCGCGGCGTCGGCGAAGTGATCCCCGACCCGTGCCACCAGTGCGGCGGCGACGGCCGGGTACAGGCTCGCCGCGACATCACCGTCAAGATCCCTGCGGGTGTCGGCGACGGCATGCGGGTGCGCCTGGCGGCCCAGGGTGAGGTTGGCCCAGGCGGAGGACCGGCCGGCGACCTCTACGTCGAGATCCACCAACAACCCCATGACATCTTCCTGCGCGACGGCGACGACCTGCACTGCACGATCTCAGTGCCGATGGTCGACGCGGCGCTGGGCACCACGGTGACTGTGGACGCGATCATCGACGGACTGACCGAGATCACCATTCCCGCGGGGACCCAGCCCGGTTCGGTGACGACCCGGCGCGGCCACGGGATGCCGCATCTGCGTTCCGGTGCGCGTGGTGACTTGCTCGTGCACGTCGAGGTTGTCGTGCCGGAGCGGCTCGATCACCAGGACGCCGACCTGCTGCGCGAATTCAAGAGCCGACGCACGCGCGATGTCGCCGAGGTTCGGTCGACCCACAGCAGCGCGTCCAACGGCGGGTTGTTCAGCCGGCTGCGTGAAACCTTCACGGGGCGCTAGCCGCCTAGCATGCCCGGCCTGTTCTACATCGACGCGCTCCCAGGGGCCGGTGAGCTGGCTGTCGTTGACGGCGACGCCGGATTCCACGCCGCCACCGTCCGACGGATCCGCCGCGGCGAGACGTTGATCCTCGGCGACGGCATCGGTGGTCTGGCCCGCTGTGCGGTCGAGGAGACCGGTCGCGACGGACTACAGGCCCGAGTGCTGGACCGTTGGCAGAGCCCGCCCATCCAGCCGCCGGTGACGGTGGTCCAGGCGCTGCCCAAGACCGAGCGCTCCGAGCTGGCGATCGAGCTGGCCACCGAAGCCGGCGCCGATTCTTTCGTAGCGTGGCGGGCTGCGAGGTGCGTGGCCCGCTGGGAAGGGCCTCGCGCCGAGAAGGGTCTGCGACGCTGGCGCGCGGTCGCACGCGCCGCCGCACAGCAATCCCGCCGCGCGCACATACCGTCGGTCGACGGCGTGCTGTCGACCGAGACGCTGACCCAGCGGATCGGTGATGCGGTGGCGTCCGGAGCGACGGCGCTGGTACTGCACGAGTCGGCCCCCGAGCGACTGACGGATCTGCCCCTGGCGCAGGCAAAGTCAGTGCTTCTCGTGGTGGGGCCCGAGGGGGGCATTGCTCGCGACGAGCTGGCGGCGCTGGCCGATGCCGGCGCCGTCGCCGTCCGGCTGGGCCCCACCGTGCTGCGCACATCGACGGCGGCGGCCGTCGCATTGGGCGCGCTGGGTGTCCTGACGCCGCGCTGGGAGGCCGCCGGTGACAGCGCACGGCCTGGTCCCTCCGGCGGCTAACCATTGGGTTTGCCAACTGCCCGGCGGTAGACTGGGTCGTCCGAGAACACAGGCCAGACCGCAGAAAGCAGGCATTAGTACCCACGTGACGCCCCGCGCAACCAACGCTGCTGGTTCGTCGACATCTCAAGTCCGCAGCAGCATCGACGTTCCGCCCGACCTCGTCATGGGCCTGCTTGGTTCCGCTGACGAAAACCTGCGCGCACTCGAGCGCATCCTGGCCGCCGACCTGCACGTCCGAGGCAACGCGGTGACGCTGACCGGCGAACCCGCCGACGTCGCGCTCGCTGAAAGAGTGCTCTCAGAACTCGTCGCAATCGTCGCCGGTGGCCAGTCGCTGACCCCCGAGGCGGTACGACACAGTGTTGCCATGTTGACCGGCACGGGCAACGAGTCGCCGGCCGAGGTGCTCAGCCTCGACGTCCTGGCACGTCGCGGCAAGACGATCCGGCCCAAAACGCTCAACCAGAAGAATTACGTCGACGCGATCGACGCCCACACCATCGTGTTCGGGATCGGCCCGGCCGGGACCGGCAAGACCTACCTGGCGATGGCCAAGGCGGTCAACGCACTGCAGACCAAACAGGTCTCCCGCATCATCTTGACCCGGCCCGCGGTGGAAGCCGGTGAGCGGCTTGGCTTTCTGCCCGGAACGCTCAGCGAGAAGATCGACCCTTACCTTCGGCCGCTCTATGACGCGTTGCACGACATGATGGATCCCGAATTGATCCCAAAGCTGATGTCGTCCGGGGTTATCGAGGTTGCTCCGCTGGCGTATATGCGGGGCCGGACCCTGAACGACGCGTTCATCATCCTCGACGAAGCTCAGAACACCACCGCCGAGCAGATGAAGATGTTTCTCACCCGGCTCGGATTCGGCTCGAAAGTCGTTGTCACCGGCGATATTACGCAGATCGACTTGCCTGGTGTCGCCAGGTCGGGTTTACGCGCGGCG
Source organism: uncultured Actinomycetota bacterium (assembly GCA_963741555.1). Classification (GTDB taxonomy): domain Bacteria; phylum Actinomycetota; class Actinomycetes; order Mycobacteriales; family Mycobacteriaceae; genus Mycobacterium. The sequence goes on from CAVUIH010000015.1 coordinate 549,986, forward strand.
GTTGACATTCTCGACGGCATCGACGACATTCACATCGCAGAGTTGACCAGTGCGGACGTGGTCCGGCATCGGCTGGTCTCGGAAATCGTGGACGCCTACGCGCGGTACGAAGAGCCCGGCTTGGCGATGAACCGGGCAGCGCGGCGGGCTCCGAGCGCTCGCAGTCGTCGGTGACAGGGCGCCAGTGAGTCGCGCCGGCGACGATGCAGAGCGAAGCGATGAGGAGGAGCGGCGCCAGTGAGTATCGAAGTCGCCAACGAGTCGGGAATCGACGTCTCCGAATCCGAATTAGTCAGCGTCGCAAGATTTGTCATCGCCCAGATGGACGTCAATCCGGCCGCTGAGCTGTCGATGGTGCTGCTGGACACCGCGGCGATGGCCGACTTGCACATGCGCTGGATGGACCTGCCCGGGCCGACCGACGTGATGAGCTTTCCGATGGACGAGCTCGAGCCGGGCGGCCGCCCTGATGCACCCGAACCCGGACCGGCGATGCTCGGCGATATCGTGCTCTGCCCCGAGTTCGCCGCCGAGCAGGCCGCTGCCGCTGGTCACACACTGGGCCACGAGTTGGCGTTGCTGACGATCCACGGCGTACTGCACCTGCTCGGCTACGACCACGCCGAACCGGACGAAGAGAAAGAGATGTTCACCTTGCAGCGACGGCTGCTCGAGGAGTGGGTCGCCGATCAAGTCGAGTTCTACCGCCAGGAACGCCAGATCGAACGCGATCGGCGATTACTCGACAAGTCAAGGCATTTCGACAATTGAACAGCGCTGCTCCACTGCTCGGCGCGATCGTGCTGATCTGTCTGGGCAGCCTGTTCGCTGCTATCGACGCCGCGCTGGCCACGGTGTCGATGGCGCGGGTGCAAGAGCTGGTCCGCGACGAGCGACCGGGCGCGGTACGGCTGGCCAAAGTGATGACCGACCGTCCTCGCTACATCAACCTGGTTGTGCTGCTGAGGATTATCTGCGAGATCACAGCGACCGTGCTACTGGCGGCCTACTTCTACCGCAGCGTGAACCGCGACTGGGCGCTGTTCGCCACCGCGACGATCATGGTGGTGACCAGCTTCGTCGTCATCGGTGTCGGTCCACGGACCCTCGGACGGCAGAATGCCTACTCGATTTCGTTGGTGTCAGCTCTTCCGCTGCAAGCGATCTCGGTGCTGCTGGCCCCGATCAGCCGCGTCCTGGTGGTGCTGGGGAACATGCTGACGCCGGGTCGGGGCTTCCGCAACGGGCCGTTCGCGTCCGAGATCGAGCTGCGTGAGGTCGTCGACTTGGCGCAGCAACGCGGGGTGGTCGCCGCCGATGAGCGCCGAATGATTCAGTCTGTGTTCGAGCTCGGCGACACGCCGGCCCGCGAAGTAATGGTGCCGCGCACCGAGATGATCTGGATCGAGAGCTATAAATCCGCCGACCAGGCGACATCGGTGGCGGTGCGCAGCGGACACTCTCGCATTCCGGTCATCGGTGAAAACGTCGACGACATCGTCGGCGTCGTGTACCTGAAAGACTGTGTCCAGCAGGCGTACTACTCAACCGGCGGTGGGCGTGACACACCCGTCGCGAAGGTGATGCGCCCAGCGGTGTTCGTGCCGGACTCCAAGCCCCTGGATGCGCTGCTGCGGGAAATGCAGCGCGACCGCAACCACATGGCGCTGCTGGTCGACGAATACGGGGCGATCGCCGGGCTGGTGACGATCGAGGACGTGCTGGAGGAGATCGTCGGCGAGATTGCCGACGAGTACGACGCGGCCGAGGTTGCGCCGGTAGAAGACTTGGGTGACAACCGATTTCGGGTATCGGCGCGACTGCCGATCGAAGATGTCGGTGAGCTGTTCGACGTGAAATTCGAAGAGGACGTGGACGTCGATACGGTCGGCGGGCTGCTGGCCCTGGAGCTGGGTCGCGTACCGCTTCCCGGCTCCGAGGTGGTCTCGCATGGGTTGCTGTTGCATGCCGAGGGTGGACCCGATCACCGCGGGCGGGTGCAGGATCGGCACCGTCTTGCTGCGCCGGGCAGAAGAGGTGAGCACGGACCATGACTGAATTCCATTCCGGCTTCGTCTGTTTCGTCGGTCGGCCGAACACCGGAAAGTCGACGCTGACCAACGCACTGGTCGGCTCGAAGGTGGCGATCACGTCGAGCCGTCCGCAGACCACCCGGCACACGATCCGGGGGATCGTGCACCGCGACGACTTCCAGATCATCCTGGTCGACACTCCGGGGCTGCATCGGCCGCGCACCTTGCTGGGCAAGCGTCTGAACGACTTGGTGCGCGACACCTATAGCGAAGTCGATGCGATCGGCTTATGCATCCCCGCTGACGAGGCGATCGGCCCGGGGGACCGGTGGATCGTCGAGCAGATCCGTGCCACCGCGCCCAGAACACGATTGATCGCCGTCGTCACCAAGATCGACAAGATCACCAAGGACAAGTTGGCCGCCCAGCTCGTCGCCGTGAGTGAGCTCGTCGGCGATTCCGCTGAGATCGTGCCGGTTTCGGCGGTCGCCGGTGAGCAGGTCGACCTGCTGATCGACGTGCTGGCCGCCGCATTGCCGGCCGGCCCACCGTATTACCCAGACGGTGAGCTGACCGATGAACCCGAAGAGGTTCTGATGGCCGAGTTCATCCGGGAAGCTGCGCTGGAAGGCGTGCGCGAGGAGCTGCCGCATTCGCTCGCGGTAATGATCGACGAGGTCAATCCGCGCGAGGGTCGTGACGACCTGATCGACGTGCACGCGATTCTCTACGTCGAGCGGGACAGCCAGAAGGGCATTGTGATCGGCCACCGCGGGGCCCGCCTGCGTGAGGTGGGCACCGCCGCGCGCAGTCAGATCGAGAAGCTGCTGGGCACCAAGGTCTATCTGGAGCTCCGTGTCAAGGTTGCCAAGAACTGGCAGCGTGACCCCAAACAGCTTGGCAGACTAGGTTTTTGAGCGTGCATGATGTGGCGACTTCAAGCGCGACATCGGCAAATCTTTTGGACGCTCGGCTCTTGTCGAGACAGAGCCGGCAGCAGCTAGTCGGCAACCGCAAATTTGACGTAGTTGTCGACGTTGGACGCGCGGTAAGTCCAGCGCCTCCACGCCGAGAGCTGCGGTTCGGCTGTGGCTGCCTCGATAACCTTCGGCTGGACGACGTGGTAGCTGCGCCCATTGCTCGTGATTGTCGCGTCTCCGGCGGCCAGCACATTGCGCAACCAGTCGACCCCGGAGCCGTATGGCAGCGGCACAAGGATGCCGTCGGAGACTTTGACTGCAACTACCGGGGTGCGATAGTGCTTGCCTGATTTGCGGCCCGTATGCCGGATTTGCGCCGCATACCAGTGTCTCCGACCAGCCAGGGGTGTCATGGCCGGGTTGATGACATGCTTGTTAAAGCTGCGGACCGAGTCTCGAACATGGGCGTTCTTATCGGTTGGCATGTATACCGACCCTGCTCAGACAAGGTGGATCCGGCCAGGGTCCTTCGTCTACATGTCGCAGGGGCTTAGGCCGACAAAAAGAATGAGGACCCACGGCGACCGCCCGTCGGTCACACAGGCTGGCCCGCGTACGGCCAGTATCGGCGTCACCGCGGCGCCGGGCCGCTGGAGACGGGTGGGATGTCGGTGCCGGTGTTCCACCACACGGCCGGTTGCTTGCCTGCCCAGCCGCCGAGTGCCTCCAGCTCGGCGGCCAGCGAGATCAGCATCGGCTCGCTGTTGGCCGGGCCCATCAGCTGCACGCCGATCGGTAAACCTTCGGAGGTGAAGCCGGCCGGGACGTTGACCGACGGCCAGCCCAGGACGTTCCACGGCCAGGTCACCGGGCAGGCGGCGATCATGGTCCGGTCGGTGCCCAGGCCGCTCAGCCGGTCGAAGGCGTGCGTCAGCGGCGGAGGCTGGGCGGTCGTCGGCGCGAGCACGACATCCACGATGCGGAAGATCGAGCCCACCCGGCGCTGATCGGCGGCTTCGTGCGCACGCGCGTTGCGCAATATCGACTGCGAGAGCACCCGGCCCACCCGCATGTTGGACAGCGTCCGGGGATCCCATTCCACACCGTCGCCCAGCCGCTCGGCCCAGTCCAGCAGCCCGGAGGTGGACCGGGACAGGAAATTCCATGACAATCGCAGCCCGTAATCGGGGTTGCCCGACACCACGCTGTGGCCCAGCAACCGAAGCTGATCGCCGATGGACTCCAGCGCGGCTTTGATCTCCGGATGCAACCGGGCGCCGAAGACGGTGAACGGGAACCGGGTCGACAGTGCGATTCGCAGCGGATCGGGTGCGATACCCACGTGTTCGGACACCTTCACCGGTCGCGGCTTGTGCAGGTCGCCGTCGACGTTGCCGGAGGCCGCGTCGAGTACCAGTGCCGCGTCGGCGACCGTGCGTGCCAGCACACCGTTGACGGTGATGCCGTTGAACGCCTCGCGCAGCGGCCACGTCGAGATGCGTCCGCGCTGCGGTTTGATGCCGACCAGATGAGTCCAGGCCGCCGGGATGCGCACGCTGCCCGCCCCGTCGGAGCCGATCGCCGCGGTCACCAGCCCGGCGGCCACCGCGGCCGCGCTACCACCCGACGACCCGCCCGGAGTGTGCCTGCGTGACCACGGATTTCGGGTGTGGCCGAATCCGGGTCCACTGGTGAACGGCCATTGGCCCAGCTCGCAGGTGTTGGTTTTGCCGACGATCACCGCGCCGGCGGCCTTCAGGCGGCGGACCACTTCGGCGTCCTCGGTAGCCGGCCGGAGATGTCCGGCCGTGCCGAAGGCGGTCGGCGACCCGGCGACGTCGACGTCGTCCTTCACCGCGATCGGCACACCCAGCAGCGGGGCCAGATCCCCGGCGGCGCGTCGCCGGTCGGCTGCGGCGGCGTCGGCCAGCGCCGACTCGGTGAGCACGACGCGAAATGCGTTCAGCGTCGACTGGCTGACGCCGATGGCGTGCAGCGAGCGGCGCACCAGCTCGTCAGATGTCACTTCACCACTGGCCAGTTGATAAAGCTGGTCGGTCAGCGTGGGGAAGCGGGATGCCTGCGAGTTACTCATCGGTACCGACATTATCGGCGCGTGCACGAGGCACCGTCGCAGTGCGGTGACAAACTGATATCCATGCGGCTGTACCGAGACCGGGCGGTGGTGCTGCGCCAGCACAAGCTCGGCGAAGCCGACCGGATCGTCACCCTGCTCACCCGCGACCACGGATTGGTCCGCGCGGTGGCCAAGGGTGTCCGTCGCACCCGCAGCAAGTTCGGCGCGCGGCTGGAGCCGTTCGCGCATATCGACGTGCAGCTGCACCCGGGCCGCAACCTCGACATCGTCACGCAGGTCGTCTCGCTGGATGCGTTCGCCACCGACATCGTCAGCGACTACGGCCGATACACCTCCGCGTGCGCGATGCTGGAAACCGCCGAGCGACTCGCCGGCGAAGAGCGGGCGCCGGCCCCGGAACTGCACCGGCTCACGGTGGGCGCGTTACGGGCGGTGGCCGACGGCAGCCGGCCCCGCGAGCTGGTGTTGGACGCCTATCTGCTGCGCGCCATGAGCATTGCCGGATGGGCCCCGGCGCTGACCGACTGCGCCCGCTGCGCCACTCCTGGCCCGCACCGGGCCTTTCACATCGCCGCGGGTGGCAGCGTCTGCGGATACTGCCGCCCCGCCGGCGCGACGACACCGCCGCTGGGTGTGCTGGACCTGATGTCGGCGCTGCGCGACGGCGACTGGGAGGCCGCCGAAGCCGCGCCGCAATCGGCCCGCAGCCACGCCAGTGGACTGGTGGCCGCTCACCTGCAATGGCATTTGGAGCGGCAGCTGCGAACATTGCCGCTCGTCGAGCGGATCCGGCGGGTCGATCAGATAGATCAGAGCCTGCTCGACCGTCGCATAGCGTTGGTCAGGCAGGATGTGGCCCATGGAGACGAGCCGGGTGAGCCGCTCAGAGCGGAGGGCTGAGCGCAAGCGGAAGCCCGACTTCCCGCAGCTCGCCCCGGCGCCCGACGACTATCCGGTGTTCCCTGACACGTCGACGTGGCCGGTGGTTTTTCCCGCGTTGCCGCCGTCGCCCGATGGCGGGCCTCGCCGTCCACCGCAGCACATCTCCAAGGCGTCCGCCCCGCGAATCCCGGCCGATCAGTTGCCCAATCACGTCGCCATCGTGATGGACGGCAATGGCCGTTGGGCTACCCAGCAGGGGCTGCCCCGGGTCGAGGGTCACAAGATGGGCGAGGCGGTTGTCATCGACATCGTCTGCGGCGCAATAGAAATCGGCGTCAAGTGGCTGAGCCTGTATGCGTTCTCCACCGAGAACTGGAAGCGTTCCGCCGAAGAGGTCCGCTTTCTGATGGGGTTCAACCGCGATGTGGTCCGACGGCGTCGGGTGAACCTCAACGACATGGGCGTCAAGATCCGCTGGGTGGGCTCGCGGCCACGGCTGTGGCGCAGCGTCATCAACGAGCTGGCGGTCGCCGAGGAGTTGACGCTGAACAATGACGTGATCACCGTCAACTACTGCGTCAACTACGGCGGCCGGACCGAAATCGCCGAAGCTGCAAAGGATATCGCGCGCGAAGCCGCTGCGGGCAGGCTCGACCCGGAGCGTGTCACCGAGGCGACCGTGGCCCGGCACCTGCATCGCCCCGACATCCCCGACGTAGACCTGCTACTGCGCACGTCAGGTGAGCAGCGGACCAGCAACTTCATGCTGTGGCAGGCGGCGTATGCCGAATTCATCTTCCAGGACACCCTGTGGCCCGACTACGACCGCCGGCATCTGTGGGCCGCGTGTGAAGAGTACGCATCACGCAACCGACGGTTCGGGACGGCGTGATGGGGGTTCCACGCTGATGTCGTCATTGCAGGAGCAGTTGCTCACGGTGCTGTCCGAGGTGCTGCCCGTCGATGAGGAATCCGACGGCGCGCTGACGGTGCATCACGGCGGCACCATCGCGTCGTTGCGGGTGGTGTCCATCACCGACGGCCTCGACCTGGTATCGCTGACGCAGATCGTGGCGTGGGATCTGCTGCTGACCAAGAAGATTCGCGACAGCGTGACCGAACAGTCGCACAGCATGCTGCTGGGATCGATTTCGATGCTGGAAAAGCCTGCCGACCCGGCCGCCAAACGCAATTCCAGCAAATCGGCAGATGTGTTGTTGCGCTACAACTTTCCCGGCGGCGGCCTCGCCGACGACGCGCTTCGCACGCTGATTCTGATGGTGCTCGACAAGGGCGCAGACATCCGCCGCGCGCTGACCGGCTGACGGCTCTTAACTGCGGCAGTTCGAGCAGGTGCCCGAGATTTCGATGGTGTGGCTGACGTCGGAGTATCCGTGCTTGGCAGCCACCTCCGCCGCCCATGTCTCGACTTCGTGGTCACCGACTTCGACGGTTGACCCGCACACGCGGCACACCAGGTGGTGGTGATGGTGGTCAGAGCAACGCCGATAGACGGACTCGCCCGTGTCGTTGCGCAGCGTATCGAGCATGCCGGCCGAGGCCATCGACTGCAGTGTCCGGTAGACGGTGGTCAGGCCGATGTTCTCGCCGCGCTGGCGCAACTCGTCATGCAGCTCCTGGGCGGAGCGAAATTCGTCGAGGGTGTCCAGCAGGCCCGCGATGGCCGCCCGTTGCCGCGTGGCCCGCACGCCTGCCTGGGTGCTGCTCACGGCTTGTCCTCGCCGGCATGCGCGACGGCGTCGACCACGATGTGCGCCAAGTGGTGATCGGCCAGCCGGTAGAGCACCTCGCGTCCCGACCGCTCGCCGGCGACCACGCCCGCGGCCTTCAGGATCTTGAGGTGCTGGCTGACCAGCGGCTGCGGCACGCCGAGCGCGTCGACCAGTTCGTGCACGCAGCGTTGGGATTCGTGCAGCTGCAGCACGATCGCGATCCGCACCGGCGCGGCCAGCGCGCGCAGCAGTTCACCGGCGGCCTCGAGAATCTCCCGTGGAGGTGGCGCTGGCAGCTCGGCGGCAGCGCTGTGCTGGTGCTCGCCGACCAGGTCGTCGCTGTCGGCCGCGGTCGGCGATGAGGGAGACATACTGCGTCCACTGTCACATGCATGATCACGCATGTCAAAGAGCGCGCCGTCGATCGCTACGATGACAGATCGTCCGCGTTTCACAACCTCAGGAGTCAGCACCTCGTGGCGTCCGTCATCGACACCGTCGTCAACCTCGCCAAACGGCGCGGTCTGGTCTATCCCGCCGGCGAAATCTACGGCGGCACGAAATCGGCGTGGGACTACGGGCCGTTGGGCGTGGAGCTCAAGGAGAACATCAAGCGGCAGTGGTGGCGCACGGTCGTCACCGGCCGCGACGACGTGGTCGGCCTGGACTCCTCGATCATCCTGCCGCGCGAGGTGTGGGTCGCCTCCGGGCACGTCGAGGTCTTCCACGACCCGCTGGTGGAATGTCTGAACTGCCACAAGCGGCACCGGCAAGACCACATGCAGGAGGCCTACGCCCTCAAGAAGGGCAAGGGCGAGACGGCCGTCGAGCCAGACTCAGTGCCGATGAGCGAGATCGTCTGCCCCGACTGCGGCACCAAGGGCCAATGGACCGAGCCGCGTGAGTTCAACATGATGCTCAAGACCTATCTGGGCCCGATCGAGACGGAGGATGGGCTGCACTATCTGCGGCCGGAAACCGCGCAGGGCATCTTCGTCAACTTCGCCAACGTGGTGACGACGTCACGCCACAAGCCGCCGTTCGGCATCGGCCAGATCGGCAAGAGCTTCCGCAACGAAATCACGCCGGGCAACTTCATTTTCCGCACCCGCGAATTCGAGCAGATGGAGATGGAGTTCTTCGTCGAGCCGGCTACCGCCCGCGAGTGGCATCAATACTGGATCGACACCCGGCTGGCCTGGTACACCGAACTCGGTATCAACGCAGAGAATCTGCGGCTCTACGAGCACCCGAGAGAGAAGCTGTCGCATTACTCCGACCGCACCGTCGACATCGAGTACAAGTTCGGCTTCTCGGGCAACCCGTGGGGTGAGCTCGAGGGCGTCGCCAACCGCACCGACTTCGATTTATCCACGCATGCAAAGCATTCCGGCGTCGACCTGTCGTTTTATGACCAAGTCAACGACACCCGCTACGTGCCGTACGTCATCGAACCGGCGGCCGGTCTGACCCGCTCGTTCATGGCGTTCCTGGTCGACGCCTATCACGAGGACGAGGCGCCCAATGCCAAAGGCGGCGTCGACAAACGGACCGTGTTGCGGCTCGACCCGCGGCTGGCGCCGGTCAAAGCGGCGGTGCTGCCGCTGTCCCGGCACGCCGACCTCAGCCCCAAGGCCCGCGATCTGGCCGCCGAGTTGCGCAAGTACTGGAACGTCGACTTCGACGACGCCGGTGCCATCGGCCGGCGCTACCGCCGTCAAGACGAGATCGGCACGCCGTACTGCGTGACGGTGGATTTCGACTCGCTCGACGACCACGCCGTCACGATCCGGGAGCGGGACGCGATGACGCAGGAGCGGGTCGGTATCGACGCGGTGGCCGATTATCTGAGTACTCGGCTGCGCGGTTGCTAGCCGCTAATCCCGCCGACGACCAATCTTTTTGAAGAATTTTCACCATCTTCTTCACTATTGATCACGCGACCAATACTATCGGTGAACACGGTTAATATATCCAGACTTGGCGCGGCAGCTCACTAGGGCGTGGTGAGCTGCCGCGCCGTTCACTGCGTGCCCTCAGAACCGTCCGCCGCCGCCCATGAAGCCGCCGTCGGAGGAACCGGACGAGCCGCCGAACGACGTCGGACCCCAGCCGCCGCCGAATCCGCCCCGCATGCCTCCACTGAGCATGTCGCCGATGATGATTCCGCCCATCATCGCGCCCATGTTGTTGCCTCCGCCGTAGCGTCCGGCGTAAGCGCGCTGGGCGGATTGCACATCGTCGTCGGCGAGTGACTGGGCCTGCGCGGCCAGCTTGGCAGCGTTGTTGGCGTGGGTGATCGCCTCGCTCACCGCATCGGATCGCTTGTCCTGCGCGGCTTCCAGTTGTCGATTCGCCTCGGCCAGACGGGTCCGGGCCTCGGGCCCGATGCTGCCGCGGCGGTTGTCGATGTACTCCGACACCGCGTGCACCCGCGACTGCGCGGTGAACAACGCCTGCTCCAACGTCCGGTTGAGGCGTTCGGCCGTCGCCTGCTCCTCGGCGACCATGGCGAGCAGCCGGTTCAGCTCGGCGTTGGCGTTGGTCAACGCGGTGAACGAGCCGAGCGGATCGGCAGAACCGCTGCTGCGCGCGGCGTCGAGAGCGCGGCCCGCCGCGTCCCGGGCGGCGACCAGGTCACGCAGGTGCGGCGTCTTCGTCTTCTGCCCGCCCTGCAACGTTTCGTCGGCGTGGCCGATGCCGGCGTGGATGTCGGCGGTCAGCGACGGCAGCGTGGCGACCGCGTGCCGAATGTCGTTGGCGGCGCTGTCGACCGCGTCGAGCAGCGAGCGAGCCTGTCCCAGTGCCGATTCCGCGGCATGCACAGCGTCGACCAGGCCGCTCTGCTCACCGCTGACCGGCTTGGCCGCCAGATCGCGCGTCCGGCTGAGGTTCTGGTCCGCGAACGCCAGCCGATCTTTGGCGGTCGTGACGTTGGTGGCGACGGAGGCCAGCGCGGCGGAGTCGAATTCGTTGTGCAGCTCGGTCATTCGCTGTTCCGCGGGGTCGATGCGCGCGGTCAGGTCGACGATCTGTTGTGTCAGGGCGTCGAGGCGCGCCGGTGCGTTGACCACCAGGTCGCGCATCTCCTCGAAAGCCTCCCGCTGCGATTCCAGTTCGCGATCGGCCCGCGCCGCGGAGACGATGACCTCGGTCAGCAGCTCGCGCCGCTGCTCGCGCGTCTCCGGTATCGCATCGTCGAGTTGCTGACGCACGGCAAAAGCTTGGGCCAGAGCGGCTTTGGCGCTATCCACCGCGCTGCTGAACGGTTGGGTGCGCTGTTGGCCGAACTCCTCGACCGTCAACGCCAACTCGTTGGCGCTGGTGCGCACCGCATTGTCGACGTCGACGACTTTCCACCGGGACAGGTCGTCGAGAGCGCCCAGCGACAGTGCCGCCAATGCATCGGCGTCGGTGGCGTCGACACGTTTGGCCGCGGCCAGCTCGGCCGCCCGGCGTCGACGATGCCGGTAACGCATGACCACATACAAAGCCACCACCGCGACCAGGACCACGCCCAACCCGATCAACAGCGGCGCCGAACTCGTCGGCTCCGGACCCCGGGCGAGCCCGTTGGCGGCCGCGACCGCCGCTGCGCTCCAGTCGCCGCGACGCAACGCGGGTTCGATCTGGTTGCGCCGCAGATCGTCCACCTGGCCGGCGGTGATCGTCCGAACCCGGTTCGGCACCAGGAATGCATACGAGCGGTCGACCGTCGCCACTGCGAGCACGGCGTCGAAGTCGCCCAAGTCGCTGGCGGCGCGGGCGTTCTGCGCCCAGCTGACGGCCGGTTGTCCGGAGAAGTTGTCGACGAAGACCACCCACAACTGGATGCGGCGATCGGAGTAGAGCTTGCCGGTGGCCGACTCGACGGCGGCGCGGCCGGCGCCGTTGAGGGCCCCGACGTCGTCGGTGATGTAAGCGGACAGCCGGAACGGTGGTTGTGCTGCGGCCGACGGCGCCACCAGTAAAGCGGTCACCAACATCGCCATCAACACGGAGACCGAGCGGACAGTACGCATGCTCGTCAATGTAATCCGCTTCGTGGCGGTGACGAACAGTCCTGGCAGACTATGCGTCGATGACTGCGCGCGACCCCTACGACGATTTCGACCGCCAACGCGTGGTGGCCGAACCGCCGAAGACGGCGGGCTTGCCGGGGACCGAAGGTCAGCACCGCAGCGACTTCACCCGGGACAGGGCCAGGGTTCTGCACAGCGCCGCACTGCGTCGCCTCGCTGATAAAACGCAGGTCGTCGGGCCGCGCGAAGGCGACACGCCCCGCACGCGCCTGACCCATTCGCTGGAGGTCGCCCAAATCGGGCGGGGGATGGCGATCGGGTTGGGCTGCGATCCCGACCTGGTCGACATGGCCGGTTTGGCCCACGACATCGGGCATCCGCCGTACGGACACAACGGCGAACAGGCTCTCGACGAGTTCGCGGCGGCGCATGGCGGCTTCGAGGGCAACGCGCAGAACTTCCGGATCCTGACCAGTCTGGAACCGAAAATCCTTGATAGTCAAGGACATAGCGTCGGCTTGAATCTCACCCGGGCGGGGCTGGATGCGGTCACCAAATACCCGTGGACGCGCGATCGGCATCGGCGCAAGTTCGGCTTCTACGACGTCGACCGTGAGGCCGCCGGCTGGGTGCGAGATCGCGCACCGGCAGATCGGCCCTGCCTGGAAGCTCAGGTGATGGACTGGGCCGACGACGTCGCCTATTCAGTGCACGACGTGGAGGACGGCGTCGTCTCCGGACGGATCGACCTTCGCGTGCTCGCCGACGACGACGATGCCGCCGCGCTGGCCACGCTCGGTGAACGCGACTTCGCCGGGATGCGGGCCGACGACTTGGCCGCGGCCGCGCATCGGCTGTCGGGACTGCCGGCGGTGGCAGCGGTCGGCAAGTACGACGCGACGCTGACGGCCGCGGTGGCGCTCAAGCGGCTGACCAGCGAGCTGGTCGGCCGGTTCGCGTCGGCGGCGATCGCGGCCACCCAGGCGGTGGCCGGCCCGGGGCCGCTGGCCCGCTACCAAGCCGAGCTGTCGGTGCCTGCGGTGGTGCGCGCCGAGGTTGCGGTGCTCAAGACCCTCGCGCTGCAGTTCATCATGTCCGACCCGCGGCACCAGAACATCCAGGCCAACCAACGCGAGCGCATCCACCGGGTCGCGAACGCCTTGTTGGCCGCGGCGCCCAACAGCCTCGACCCGGTGTTCGTGCCGGCGTTCAACGCCGCATCCGACGACGGTGCGCGCCTGCGCGTCATCGTCGATCAGATTGCGTCCTACACCGAGGGACGCCTGGAACGCATCGAGGCAACTCAGGCCTGACGCTAGTGTCGTCTTATGTTCAAATCCACCGTTGTCGTTGCCGTCATGTCCGTCGTCGCCGCACTCAGCGGCTGTAGCTCGCACCAGCAGTCGTCGACCGCGAGTTCGACAAGCCCTGCACCGGGTGCGCAGACGCTCACCGCCCAGTTGCACACCGCTGAAAACCAGTCGGTCGCCACCGCCACCTTCGAGTTCGCCAACGGCTATGCCACCGTCACGGTGAAGACGACGCAGAACCACATCTTGGAGCCGGGTTTCCACGCTCTGCACGTCCACGAGATAGGCAAATGCGAACCCAACTCGGTTGGCGCCGAGGGCGGGCCGCCGGGAGATTTCCTGTCGGCCGGTAAGCACTATCAGGCGCCCGGGCACACCGGCGAGCCGATGAGTGGTGACCTGACGTCGCTGGAAGTACGCCAAGACGGCGCAGCGTATCTGGTGACCACCACCGACGCGTTCACCCGGGATGACCTGCTGGCCGGTAGCAAGACCGCGCTCATGCTGCACGGCGCCGAGCACAGCCACGACGCCGAGAAGCGGTTCGCCTGCGGCGTCATCGGCACCGATTAACCAACTAGCCGGAAGCCGAGCGGGTCGGCTCTAGACTGTGCCGATGGCCGGCCGCATCTCCGATCGCGATATCGCCGCCATCCGCGAGCGAGTCAGCATCGAAGACGTCGTCGGTGACTACGTTCAGCTGCGGCGTGCGGGCGCGGATTCGCTGAAGGGCCTCTGCCCATTTCACGACGAGAAGTCGCCGTCATTTCACGTACGGCCCAACCACGGCCACTTCCACTGCTTCGGTTGCGGCGAGGGCGGGGACGTCTATGCCTTCGTGCAGAAGATCGAGCACGTCAGCTTCGTCGAGGCCGTCGAAGTACTGGCCGACCGGGTCGGGCACACGATCACCTACACCGGAGCGGCCAGCAATGTGCAGCGCGACCGGGGCAGTCGTAGCCGGCTCATCGCGGCCAACGCCGAGGCCCAGGCGTTTTATGCGGCCGCGCTGGAATCCCCGGAGGCTCAGCCGGCCCGGAAATACCTGACCGAGCGGAATTTCGACGGCGACGCCGCCCATCGCTTCGGCTGCGGTTTCGCGCCGTCGGGCTGGGATTTGTTGACAAAACATCTGCTGCGCAAGGGCTTTGAGTTCAAAGAGCTCGAGGCTGCCGGCTTGTCGCGGGAGGGCCGACGCGGTCCGATGGACCGGTTCCACCGCAGGTTGCTGTGGCCGATCCGATCCTCGGCGGGCGAGGTGATCGGGTTCGGGGCGCGACGACTGTTCGACGACGACCCGATGGAAGCCAAGTACGTCAACACTCCAGAGACGTTGCTGTACAAGAAGTCTTCGGTGCTGTTCGGGATCGACCTGGCCAAACGCGACATCGCCAAAGGTCATCAGGCCGTGGTGGTCGAGGGCTATACCGATGTGATGGCGATGCATTTGGCGGGCGTGGCGACGGCTGTCGCATCGTGCGGCACCGCGTTTGGCGACGAGCACCTGGCGATGCTGCGCCGACTCATGATGGACGACAACTTCTTTCGCGGCGAGTTGATCTACGTGTTCGACGGCGACGAAGCGGGGAAAGCGGCGGCGCTCAAGGCGTTCGGCGGCGAACAGCAGCTGGCCGGCCAGTCGTTCGTCGCGGTCGCGGCCGACGGGATGGACCCGTGCGATCTGCGGCTCGCGTCCGGTGACGGCGCGTTGCGGGATCTGGTGGCACGACGAACTCCGTTGTTCGAGTTCGCGATTCGCGCCACGCTGAACGACGTGGATTTGGACAGCGCCGAAGGCCGAGTGTCCGCGTTGCGCCGGTGCGTGCCGATCGTGGCCCAGATCAAGGACCCGACGCTGCGAGACGAGTATGCGCGGCAACTGGCCGGCTGGGTCGGCTGGCCGGATGTCGCACAGATCATCGGCCGGGTGCGGGAAGAAGCCAAACATCCGACGGCGCAAGGCCGTCCCAATCCCCGTCGCGCCGCCGCCGCGGACGCCAGTGCACAGCACGCCGCCGCGCCACGGCCGAACCCCAACGACCCCACCCTCTGGCCACAGCGCGAAGCGCTCAAGTCCGCGCTGCAGTACCCCGCTTTGGCCGGGCCGGTATTCGACGCCCTGACCGTCGATAGCTTCACCCATCCCGGCTACGCCGCGGTGCGCACGGCGATCGACGCGGCCGGCGGCACCGGCACCGGCGTCGGCGGGGGCGAATGGCTCGATGCGGTGCGCCAGAAAGCGTTGTCGCCCGCGGCGGCGGGGCTGGTCAACGAGCTCGGCGTCGAGGCCATCCGCGTCGAGGACGACGACAAGTTACCGCGCTACATCGCCGGCGTTCTGGCTCGTCTGCAAGAGGTATGGGTCGGTAGGCAGATCGCCGAGGTCAAGTCCAAGCTGCAGCGGATGTCTCCGGTCGACCAGGGCGACGAGTACCACGCGCTGTTCGGCGATCTGGTCGCGATGGAGGCCTATCGGCGCAGTCTGCTGCAACAGGCCAGCGGCGACAATCTCACCGCTTAACGCCCAGCGCTCGGCCGCTGCGGCTCGATGACCGCGGTCTCGTCGTCGATCTCGGTGAGCGTCACTATCCGCGCGTCGGGCGAGACCCGGTTCGCCACCTTGCGCCGTCCCGTTTCGATCATCGACTTGGTGGCGGGGCTACCGGTCAGGGCGCGATAGGTGCCGACGATCTGCTCATAGCGACGACGTCCGGCCTTCGCGCCCAACACGTAGCCCAGTCCCAGCATGACGACGTATCGGATCAAAGCGGTCCCTTCCGGTGTTGGTGCTGATCCATCCATCCTGCCCCATGCCCACGACCGGGTGCCCTGCGGCGGGCGATCAGTCTGGTTGGGCGTGCGGACGCCGGTACGCTAGAGTCATCGAGCGTTCCGCGCCAGTCCCCTGTAGCTCAATTGGCAGAGCATTCGGCTGTTAACCGAAGGGTTGGTGGTTCGAGTCCACCCGGGGGAGCAAGTACCTTTGCAGGTCAGACGGGACATTCTTGAGCGCGTGCCAGATATGTGCCAGATCGTGTAGCAAAGGCCTTCCAGGCGGCGATCCCCCGGTGGAGTGGGGTGACTGACCATCCAGGAGTGGTCGAACGCATCTGGAACGGGCGTGCACCCGTCGGCCCGTCACCGTGATACTGGGTGGATGGAGCACATTGTGCGCGTCGCGTCGCGTGAGGTGTACCGCAGCCGCTGGATGACGATGCGGGAGGACCAGATCCGTCGCCTCGACGGCAGCTACGGGAGCTACGGCGTGATCGACAGACCGGACTACGCGTTGGTGATCGCGCGAGATGGCGACCGGTTTTGCCTAGTCGAGCAGTTCCGCTATCCGCTGGGGCTGCGGCGGTGGGAGTTCCCGCAGGGGACCGCACCGGACCTAGTCGATGTCGAACCTGCCGCGCTGGCCGAGCGGGAACTACGCGAGGAGACCGGACTGCGCGCGGAGTCGATGGTTTTTCTAGGTCTGCTCGATGTCGCGCCCGGGATGAGCAGCCAGCGCGGCCGGGTGTTCCTGGCGACGGGGATCACCGAGGCTCAGCACGAACGGGAACACGAGGAACAGGACATGCACAGCGCCTGGTTCTCCCGCGGCCAGCTGGAGCAGATGATCGTCGATGGCGAGATCAGCGATGCCCAGTCGATCGCGGCGTGGGCACTGTTTTTGCTTGTGCCGCAGGCTTGATCTCGCACTACCCGGGGGAGCAAGTTTCTAGCGACCGCCACCGAAGCCGCCGAAACCACCGAACGGTGAATTGCTCTTGGTCGGCGCACTCGACTTGTTCAGGTAGTCCGGGCAGTAGGCGCTCGACGCCAGCGCCGCGAATTTCATGGCGCCGCCGGAGTTCAACCCAGGGTTGAGCATGCTCAACTTGTCGACGACGTCCTTTTCCGACGTCCCCGCGTTCATCATGTCGCAGGCCATCTTGCCGGCCGCGATGGCGCTGGATTGGTTGCTGTACGTCATCCCCGCAGTTTTGAGCGAGTCGAGGAAGGTCGCGTCCGCGGCCGGGTTGTCCGGCACGCTCGGCGGGGGCGGGTCGGCCATCGCCGGCGCGGCGAGGCCCACCATCACGGCAAGGCTGGCAAGGGCGAGAAGCAATCGCATCGGTCCATCATCGTCCAGATCGGCGCGGTTGTCCTGTCGAATTCACCCATCGCAGGGCGGGTACCTGCAGGTCTGGCCGAATCAAATCCTGGAAGCACGGCCGAAGTGAGGGTTGGATGGAGTCTGTGACAACGCTCGCGGAGAGTTCTATCGCCTGGGACGACGGCGCCCTGCTGGCCATCGATCAGCGCGCACTGCCGCACGACGTGCGCTGGCTGCGCATCACGGCCGTCGACGACGTCATCGACGCGATCAAGACCCTGGCCATCAGGGGTGCGCCCGCTCTCGGGGTCGCCGGGGGCTTCGGTGTGGCCCTGGCGGCATACGCGCACGTCGGCGACAGCGAGAAGGCGACGCTGGAAGCGGAGCGCATCGCATCGGCCCGGCCTACCGCGGTGAATCTGGCCTGGGGTGTGCGCCGTGCACTGGCGGCCTTGCCCGGGGGTCCGGACGCCGTGCTCGCCGAAGCTCGGCAGATGCTGGCCGAGGACGCCGAGGTCAACCGGGCATGCGCCACTCATGCGGCGGACCTGATGCAGCAGCTGTGTCCCGATCGACCGCTGCGCGTCCTCACGCACTGCAATACCGGCCGGCTGGCCACCACTGCATTCGGCACCGCGCTCGGCGCGCTGCGTGTGCTGCACGCCCGCGGCAAGGTCGCCGACGTCCTGGTCGACGAGACCCGGCCGCTGTTGCAGGGAGCCCGGCTGACCGCATGGGAGTTGGCCGAGGCCGGCATTCCGCACCGGCTCACGGTCGACTCCGCCGCGGCGTGGGCGATGGCAACCGGTCAGGTCGACTGCGTCGTCGTCGGCGCCGACCGCATCACCGCGGACGGCTCGGTCGCCAACAAGATCGGCACGTATGCGCTGGCCGTGGCGGCCCACCGGCACGGGATCCCGTTCATCGTCGTGGCGCCCGAATCGACCCGCGATGCCGCGACGGCCACCGGCCACGAGATCGTCGTCGAGCAGCGCGCCGCGACCGAGATCACCCACGTCGGCGGTGTCGCCACCGCGCCCGAGCGCACCGAGGTGTTCAATCCTGCATTCGATGTGACGCCGCCTGAGCTGGTCACCGCGATCGTCACCGAGAACGGCCGGGTCGGACCGAAAACTCCTCTGGGACAGCAGATCGCCGACATTGCCCGCAGCCTCTACGCGCGCGGCTGGATGCCAGGCACGGCGGGCAACATCTCGGTGCGCGCCGGGCAGACCGCGACGATCACCGGCAGCGGATTGTCCAAGGGTGAGCTCGCCGCCGACGGCATGGTGACGGTGACCATCGCTGACTCGCAACGGGTATCGGGGAGTCGCCGTCCGTCCGCGGAGACCGCGATCCACACGGCCATCTACCGGGCCACCGGCGCCGATGCGGTGGTCCACGTGCACGCGCCGTATGCGACCTCCCAATCCGTAGGCGCAGCAGAGACTTTGACGTTCAGCGGTTACGAGCTGATCAAGGGACTGGGTGCAACGCAGACCATCAGCGTCCCGGTCTTCGCCAACCACGCCGACGTCACGCGCATCGGCGCGGACATCGAGCAGCACCTGACCGAACACCCGGACGCTCCGCCGGTACTGTTCATCGCCGGTCACGGGATCACCCGGAACCCGTGCGGAGACCGCAAACGGGATAATCCCTGGAGCGCAAGAGATTCCGTGCCGACTCTGACCGATTCGCTGGGAAGTGCTCGACAAGACAGCGGCGGTCGTCGCCGAGCTGCGCCACGCTCCGATCGCTGGTGCGCGGCGAGCCTACTGCGGGCCGCCGACTTTGACGAACGTCTACAGATCATGGCTGGGCGGATTCGACGCCTGCCGGGATGCTGAACTCAGCACTCAGATAGAAAAGTCCTCGCCGTGCCACACGCCGGCCTCGGGTGGCCGGATGACGCGGCCGGTCTGCGATTCGCCGTTGGTCTGACCTTCCAGCTTGGCGACCCTGGTGAGTAGCGACTGCAGGCTCACGCCCACCAAATCCGGCATCATCGAGTCGTCGCCGGTACCCGGCCCGGCACGGCTGATGATCTGTCCAGGCACCCCGACGACAACAGAGCTGGACGGCACTTCCTTGACCACGACGGCATTAGCGCCGATCCGGCTGTCGTCGCCGATCTTGATCGCGCCCAGGATTTTGGCGCCTGCGCCAATGGTGACCCGGTCGCCGATGGTCGGGTGACGCTTTCCGGTGTCGTTGCCGCTGCCGCCGAGTGTGACGCCGTGATAGATCGTGACGTCGTCGCCGATTTCGGCGGTCTCGCCGATCACCACGCCGGTGCGCGTGGTCGATGAACAGGCCTTTGCCGAGCGTGGCCCCCGGATGAATGTCGACCCCGGTCAGTACCCGGGTGACTTCGCCGAGCGTGCGTGCGGCCACCTTCGCCCCGCGTTTCCACAGCCAATGGCTGAGCCGGTGGCCCCAGATCGCATGGACTCCCGGATAGGCGAAGACGACCTGCAGCGTGCTGGGGACCGCGGGATCACGGTCTTTCGCCGCCCGTATGTCGTCCCGGTAGGCCTCGAGCATGACTAGTCAGCGTCCGCGAAGAGTGGGGTGCTCAGATAGCGCTCGCCGAATGACGGCAACAGGACGACCACCAGCTTGCCGGCATTTTCCGGACGTCGGGCGATCTGCAAGGCAGCCACGGTCGCCGCGCCGGAGGAGATGCCGACTAATAATCCCTCCTCGCGGGCCAACCGCCTCGTCAGGCTGATCGCGTCGTCGTTGCCGACGGTGACGACCTCGTCGACGAGGTCCATGTCGAGCACCGGTGGAACGAAGCCGGCGCCGATGCCCTGAATCGGGTGCGGGCCCTTCTTGCCGCCGGATAGCACCGGCGACGCAGCCGGCTCCACCGCGACAATCTGGACCGACGGCTTGCGATCCTTCAGGACCTGCGCGACACCGGTGATGGTGCCGCCGGTACCGACTCCGGCGACGAAGATGTCGACCTTGCCGTCGGTGTCGTCCCACACCTCTTCGGCGGTGGTGATGCGGTGGATCGCCGGGTTGGCCGGGTTCTCGAACTGCTGAGGGATGAAATAGCGCTGGTCGGTCTTGGCCAGTTCCTCGGCCTTGGCAATCGCGCCCGGCATGCCCTCGGCGCCCGGGGTCAGGATGAGTTCGGCGCCGTAGGCAAGCAGCAGCTTTCGCCGCTCGACGCTCATCGTCTCCGGCATGGTC
Organism: uncultured Actinomycetota bacterium; assembly: GCA_963741555.1. Classification (GTDB taxonomy): domain Bacteria; phylum Actinomycetota; class Actinomycetes; order Mycobacteriales; family Mycobacteriaceae; genus Mycobacterium. Next base: position 570,290 of record CAVUIH010000015.1, read on the forward strand.
AGGGTCAGCTTGTAGCCACGCGCCGCGGCCACCATCGCCAATGCGATGCCGGTGTTGCCACTCGTCGGCTCGAGAATGATCGTGTCGGGCTTCAGCAGGCCCGCCTCTTCGGCCGCGTCGATCAGGGCGACGCCGAGTCGGTCCTTGACGCTGGCTGCTGGGTTGAAGGATTCCAGTTTGGCGACAACCTGTGCGCCTACGCCGTCGGTAACCCGATTCAGCCGGACCAGTGGCGTGTGCCCGACCAGTTGGGTGATGTTGTCAGCGATAGTCACGACTTCAATCCCAGTCGATATCGAAGTGAATTGCAACGTCGGTGGGAACCGCCAAGGCGACCGGGGTGAACGGCTGTGGCGCATCGTCCGCGGCTACGCAAGATCTACGGGCCGGCGGGTGGGTCTTGATCGCAGCGCCGCCTACGAGCACGCGCTGCTGGAGCATGCGACGCCCTGGTTGGCTGACATCCCCGGAGTTCGTCTGGTGGGCACCTCGACGGTGCGTCCGTCGTTCTTCTTCTACAACGCCCACGCGGAAATCGACGTCTTCCTCAAGGCGGTGCGGCGGATCGCCGAAGGCGGCATCAACGCCGGCTGACCCTCGCCGTTTGCGCAGCTCATCGCGCTCCGCGCGGTGTCAGCCACGATTATTTCTGGTTGATTCCAAACCTCCCGGCACACAGCAGGACTACAAAGGCGCTACCTTGAACCTCAGCTTGCCGCCACCTGCGACGCCGGCTTCCTGCCGGTGCGCGCCCCGACGGTCGAGATGTGCGAAGGCGACGAGCAGTACGTCCCGCGCAACGACGGTCTGTTCTGGAAGGGCGATCCCAACGCCACGTTAACTGGCCAGAGTGTGCCGCAGTACCCGAAGGGCGGACCACCGTATTCCCCGGGCGAGCACTGGCACCCACCCGCTGACTCGCCGGTGAAACCGCCGGTCGCCATCCCCTACGATCCCTTGACCGGCAATTACGTCGGGCCAGACGGCCGTCACTACAGCGACTCCGATCTGGCGTTTACTCCGAAAGGCAAGACATGGCAGAGCATGATGGTGCCGCCGCGCAAGCAATCCGAATCCGTAGACGCCACGAGACGTCGACGTGGAAAGCACCGCCGACGAGCTCGACACCGAGGAACCGACGGCCGGAGGCCGAGCCTGCGGCGACATCGGGCACGAAAAGCGCGTGCCGACCTGGGTTTCCCGCATTCCCAAGCCGATCGCCGTCGGAGTCGCCATCATCCTGGCTTTGGTCGGCTTAGGAGGCTGGCTGGGATATCGCGTGCACCAAGACCATCAGGTGCAGGCCCAGCGCAATCTCTACGTGCAAGTCGCTCGGCAGACCGCGATCAACCTGACCACGATCAACTACACCGAGGTCGACGCTGACATCAAACGGGTTCTGGACTCGGCGACCGGCGCCTTTCATGACGAATTCCAGAACCGTTCGCAACCTTTCGTCGAGGTCGTCAAGAAAGTGCAGTCGAAATCCGAAGGCACCATCGCCGAGGCGGGGCTGCTCACCTCCACGAAAGACCAGGCGCAAGTGCTCGTCGCGGTGTCGGTCAAAACGTCAATGGGTGCCGCGCCGGCAGACCAAGAGCCGCGCAGATGGCGGATGCGCCTTACCGTCGACAAGACAGGGGACAGCGCGAAGGTGTCGAATGTCGAGTTCGTCCCGTGAGCAGACGAACCGCCCTCACTGTGGAGGAGGACATCGCGATGTCCGATGACAATGACCCCGTCGCCGAGGAGTCGTCTGCCGACGACCTTGCCGAGCGCGACGACTAGGCTGACGAGGCGGATGAGACCGACGAGGCACCGGCCGAGCGAAGCGCCCGGTTCTCCGGGCGCTGGTGTGCTGGTCGCGGTCCTTCCCGCGTTGGCGTTGATCCTGGCTCTGGGCGTCGGCTATCTGAAATGGCTCGACGGCACGGCGCGGGAATCCACGGCGGCGGCAGACCAGTCGATACGAGCGGCCAGCGACAGCACCATCGCGATCCTGTCGTACAAGCCGGAAACCGTGGACAAAGATTTGAAGGCCGCTGCTGACCGGCTTGCCGAGCCCTTCCGTCAGCAGTACACACAGCTCGTCAATGACGTGGTCGCGCCGGGTGCCAAGCAGCAACACATCTCGGCGGTGGCCACGGTGCCCGCCGCGGCGTCGGTGTCGGCGACCGGAAAGCATGCGGTGGTACTGGTTTTCGTTGACCAGACCACCACCATCGGCAACGATGTGCCGACTCAGAGCACGTCAAGTGTGCGCGTCAGCCTCGACAGGGTCGACGGCCGATGGCTCATTTCGCAGTTTGACCCGGTATAAGCAGGTGAGGCGGATATGAAGAGTGTGTTGACGACGTTCCGGCGGCTGTCCGCTATCGCGCTGACGGCCGGATGGTGTGCAGCGACGGTGATTTCAGGGTCGACGGTCTCGAAGGCGGCCGGCTTCGAAAGCCTGCTGGTGCCGTCGCCGTCGATGGGTCGTGACATTCCGGTGGCCTTCCTGGCCGGCGGTCCGCACGCGGCGTACCTGTTGGACGGGTTCAACGCCGGTCCCGACGTGAGCAACTGGGTGACTGCGGGTAACGGATTCAACTCCCTTGCGGGCAAAGGGATTTCGGTGGTAGCGCCGGCCGGTGGCGCGTACAGCATGTACACCAACTGGGAGCAGGACGGCAGCAAACAGTGGGAGACGTTCCTGTCCACCGAGTTGCCGGACTGGTTGGCCGCAAACAAAGGTCTGGCGCCGGGCGGACACGGCGTCGTCGGAGTCTCGCAAGGCGGATACGCGGCGGCGGCGCTGGTGACCTTTCACCCTGACCGGTTCCGCTATGCCGGATCGCTGTCGGGATTCCTTGCGCCCGAACGCGCCGGCGTGGACGGGACGATCACCGCCGCACTCAGGCAAGGCGGCGCCGACAGCGATCGCATGTGGGGTGCACCGCAATTGGGGCGATGGAAATGGCATTCGCCGAACCAGAACATCCAGCAGCTGGTCGACAACAACGCCCGGCTCTGGATCTACAGCCCCGGCAGCGGAGCCCCGACCGACCAGGGCGCGATGGCCGGCTTCGGCGACATCTCCCAAGGCACCAACGCGACGTTCTACTCGCACTACCGCGATGTCGGCGGCAACAACGGCCACTTCGACCTGGGCCGCGGCGGCGGCAACGACTGGCCCACCTGGGGACGACAGCTAGGCGCCATGTCCGGCGATCTCGCAGCGAACATCCGCTAGTGACTCACAAGGGATGAGATGCCATGACTGACAAGCGCATTCGCCGCCTCGGATCGGCAGCTGTCGATACCGGTGGCCGTCGGGCTCGTCGCCTCGAGCGTGGGCGCTACCGCGTCCGCCGCGCCCGGGGTTCCCGGGAATAACGACCGGCTCAACAACGGCATCGTGGTCAACGTCGACACCATCAAGAGTCAGGCCGGCTGCACCACCAAGCTGAAGATCAGCCCGCAGCTGCAGTCCGCCGCGCAGCGCCACACCGTCGACGTGCTCAACAACCGAAATCTCGACGCCGACATCGGGTCGGACGGGTCGACGGTGCAGGACCGGGCCCGCGACGCGGGCTACCGTGGAACCGTGGCCGAGACCGTGGCGATCAACAACTCACTGGCCATCAATGACCTTGACGTGATGGGCAATTGGTATTACCGCCCCGACTACATGGCGATCATGTCGAACTGCGCCAACACCCAGATCGGGGTGTGGTCGGAGAACAGCTTCGACCGCAGCGTGCTGGTCGCCGTGTACGGACAACCGGCATGACGATGAACTCGACATCCAAAGGACTGGCCGCACTCATCGTCGCCGCCGCCTTAGGCGGACCGGCGCCTGCGGCGCACGCCGTCCCAGCGCCCGACATCGAATTCATCTATGACACCACCGTGCGCAAGCAATACAGTTTCGCGAACACGGCAGACGCCATCAGCTACGCGCACGGGATTTGCGACAAGATCACCGGCGGCGCCAGCTACGCCCAGGTCATCGGCGATGTGAAAAACGATGTCCGACCCAACGACGAGTACTCAGCCAATTACCTGATCTCGAACGCGGTGAACATCTATTGCCCCGCCCAGCTATGGCAGTTGCGGAACTCGGCGGGCAGCTACGTGCCGCCCCCGCAATAACTATCCGCCGGCGTTGCCGAGGTCCGGGGCGTAGGACGGCGGAGGGTAGACGCCGCGGAGAAGCCACGCGTAGGACGCGATGCCGTACTCCAGTTCGTCGCTGGCGTCGTAGTCCGGATTCGGATTCATCTGACTGGCCCTCCGTTGTAAGCCTCGTGCTCAGAGCCTATCGCGCTGCAGAGCCGATTACCCGCCGAACCTGCCGCGCGGGAGGTTCGGGCACGCGTTGGTGAGGACCTTTGAATCGCCATGAATGATTGTGCGCTCTCACTAGGCTTGCCGCGTGCGCCGATTGATCGCAGCGCTGACGCTGCTGAGTCTGGTGGTCTCGTCGTGCGGATGGGAGCCGCCCTGGATGACGCAACGACCAGACAACTGCACCGACGCCGACGGGCCGACGGCCGACACGGTGCGCCTGACCATCGCCACTTTGCCGTTGGCGATGCCCGGCTCCGGGTGGACCGAGGACTCCCGCGGGCACACCCGCAACTGCCGGCTGTACTGGGTGCAGGTCAAGCCCACGACGGCGACTGCGGTCAGCCCGGCGCAGTTATTGTTCTTCGACCACAACAGTCCGTTGGGCACACCGACGCCGAATCCCAAGCCCCACACGACCGTGCTCGCGTCCGGTGACGATGTGGTCAGCGTTCAATACCGGTGGCAGGTCGCGGGTGACTCGGTGTGTTGTCCGACCGGGGTCGGCACCGTGCAGTACCAGATCGGGGTAGGCGGGAAACTCGTCACCCGTGGAGCAGTGCCGAATCAGTAGACCCGTCCTCGGCGGCGCCGGGCTCGGGGAGCTTCTCCGGGTGCAGCATGTCGGCGTAGCGCAGCGGTTCGGGAATCCCGAACCCGTCCACCAGGGTTTCGGCGTAGGGCCGCAGCAACCGGCACCGGTCGTTGATGCCGCGGGTGACCGCCTTGGCGCGCTCAGTCGACAAGAAGCGATGCTCGACATACCACGCCTTGTCCTCTTCGATCACGGTCAGCGCATAGAGGTCGCAGACCAGCCCGAGTATCTCGCGGGCGTCGTCGTCTTCGCAGGAGTCGATGCCGGCGACGAACGCTTCCAACACAACTCGGTCGATGTGGGCCCGCGCGGCGTGCAGCACGTGATCCTGCACAGAGTTGAACGCATCGAACGCCGACATCTCCTTCGAATTCTTCTGCAGCCGGCGTGCCACCGACGCGATCATGTACTCCTCGCGGTCCTCGAACATCTGGATCTGGGTGCCGCGGTTGAACAGGCTGCCCTCTTCTTCGTTGTCCTGCCGCGCGTCGATGACGGTCTGAATGATCGTCTCGGCCGCAGTGCGTTTCAGCACACGTTCGCCCGCGAAGTTGGCCGCGAACCGCACCCAATCCACTGGGCTCATGCCTTTGATGTCGTCGGCGTACGCGGTCAGCAGCTCCTTGGCCACCAACTGGGTCAGCACATGGTTGTCACCCTCGAAGGTGGTGAACACGTCGGTGTCGGCGCGCAGCGCGATCAGCCGGTTGTCCGCCAAATAGCCTGCGCCGCCGCATGCTTCACGGGCCTCCTGGATGGCGGTGGAGGCGTGCCAGGTGTTCGCGGCCTTCAACCCGGCGGCCCGCGACTCCAGCTCTCGCTGCTCCTCGGCGTCGGGCGCATCCGAGGTCTGCAGATCGTGGGTCTTGGAAACAAGCTCGTTCTGCGCGAATTGCAACGCGTACGACTTGGCGATCAGCGGGAAGAGTCGGCGCTGATGCACCAGATAGTCCATGATCAGCACTTCGCCGTCGTCGTCGGGTGCACTGAACTGCTTGCGCTGCAGGGCGTATCGAGTCGCGATGTCCAGGGCCACCCGCGCGGCGTTGCCCGCGCTGCCGCCGACGGTGACTCGTCCGCGGATCAGAGTGCCGATCATCGTGAAGAACCGGCGGTTGGGGTTCTCGATGTCCGAGCTGTAGGTGCCGTCTGCCGCCACATCGCCGTATTTGTTGAGCAGGTTGACCCGCGGAACGCGGACGTGGTCGAACACGATGCGACCGTTGTCGACGCCCGGCAGGCCGCCCTTGTACTGACAGTCCGACGTCGTCACACCGGGCAGGTCGTTGCCCTCGTCGTCGCGGATCGGGACCAGGAAGCAGTGCACCCCGTGGTTGACCTGCTCGCCGTTCTCGCCTGCGATGAGTTGCGCGAATACCGCTGCGATGGTGGCGGTCTCGGCCGCGCCGCCGATGTAGTCCTTACGCGCGTTCGGAGTCTCCGAGTGGATGACGAATTCTTCGGTGGCCGCGTCGTAGGTCGCGGTCGTCTCCAGCGACTGAACATCGCTGCCGTGTCCGGTCTCGGTCATCGCGAAACACCCGCGCAGCTCGAGGTTGATGATTTTCTTCACATACGCCTCGTGGTGGCGTTCGGTGCCGAGGTTCTCCACAGCCCCGCCGAACAGGCCCCATTGCACGCCGGCCTTCACCATCAGTGACAGGTCCGACATCGCGAGCATCTCGATCATCGTGACCGCGGCACCGACGTTGCCGTTGCCGCCGTGCTCTTTGCGGAAGCCGTCGTCGGCGGCGCCTGCGGCGGCCATGATGCTCATCTGCTCGGCCACCTTGGTCCGGGCGATGACGGTGTTCGGTGTGTAGTGCGGGCGGAAGATCTCGTCGGTCAGCCGCTCTCGCATCTGGTTCTTCACGTCGCGCCAACGTCCGTCGAGAGAGTTGCGCAAGTGTTCCGCAGTGGTGGTCATACCCGACGGTAACCGATCACGATCGCGACTGCCGTGTCGCTTGCGAGGTCAGCCGACATTTTGACCCGCGGTCGGCTGAACATTCTGTACAGGTGGCTATATCTGTCGCCGTTCGTGGCCACGCGGTCAGTGAAAGGCAGGTTATGGGCAAGGGTCCCCGCGCTTTCAGCAAGCAGGGCGCGGTCGACGACGAGGCTGTCGCGGCGGCGCTGCAGCCCACGTTCAGCCTGGCCTCCGGACCGGAGAGTGAGACGACACACACCTGGCTGGATACCTTCGACTGGCGGCTGCACTCCGCCGGATTCTCGCTGGAATTCGTCGATGACGGCCCGCTGATCATGCAGTTTCCGGACGGAACGCGGCTGCAGGCCCCGCGGGCCGCGGTGAAGTGGCCGGCCCATCCCCACACGCTGCCCGCCGGACGACTGCGCGATGCGCTGACTCCGATCGTCGCGCCGCGCGCGCTACTGCCCGTCGTCACGGTGCGTTGCCTGACCCGGGAGAGCCGGGTGCTCAACTCCGACGAGAAAACCGTCGCCCGACTGGTGACCGAGAGCGTCGACGACGGCGCCGGCCAACTGCGGATCCAGCCGCTGCGTGGCTACGACGACGCCGGTGATCGCATCGCGCGGTTGTTGGCCGGCGTCGAGGGGTTCACCGCGGTGGCGTCGACGCCTTACGACCTGGCCCTTACCAGTGCGAGTCGCAGGCCCGGCGGCCAGGCGGACGACGCGGAGTTGCTGCGTCCGGAAATGTCTGCGGCAGTGGCGATTGCCGAGATGCTGGAGCGGTTCGCGGCGGCCATCGAAGAGAACGTGCCGGGCACGATCGCGGCGATCGACACCGAATTCCTGCACGACTTGCGGGTCGCGGTGCGACGCACGCGCTCGATCCTCAAGCTCGCCGGCGACGTGCTGCCGGGCGGTCTGGCCGAGCGGTTCAGCCCGGAATTCAAATGGCTGGGCGATCTGACCACGCCCGTCCGCGACCTGGACGTGTACCTGCTCGAACTCGACACCATGGCGGGCCGGCTGACCTCGGCGGACCCGAGCGAACTCGATCCATTCCGATCGTTTCTGGTGCGGCACCGGGCCGCCGAGCGTCGTCGTCTGGTGCGCGGCCTGCGGTCGCGGCGCTTTGAAGAGTTGATGAGCGAGTGGCGCGGCGCGCTGGCGGAGGTCGCCGCCGACAGCAACCGCGAGCCGACCGTCGCGGCGCTGGCCCGCCAACGGATCGGGCGGGCTTACCGCAACTCGGTGCGGCGCGGAAAGCGCATCAACGCCGACTCGCCCAGCGAAGACGTGCACGCACTTCGTAAGCGCTGCAAAGAGCTGCGTTACCTGCTCGAGGTGTTCCGGCCGGTATGCGCCCGCGCCCCGCACCGTCGGCTGCTCAAAGAACTCAAAGCGTTGCAGGACGTGTTGGGAGAATTCCAGGATGGCGAAGTCCAGCGAGAAGCCATCCACGAATTCGCCGCGGCGATGATGGCACAGGGGGCGGCGCCTCCGGCGACGGTCCTGGCGATGGGGGAGTTGGCCGCCCAACTCGACGCGCATCAGCAGAATGCGCGGGCCGCACTGCCGGGCAGGTTGGAGCCGTTCCTGGCTGACGCGAGCCGTTCCCTGGTGAAGGCACTGGTGCGCCGATGAAGGTGTACGCGACGTACAACATCAAGGGCGGTGTCGGCAAGACGTCGGCCGCGGTCAACCTGGCGCATCTGGCGGCGAGCAGCGGCTACAACGTGCTGCTGTGGGATCTTGACCCGCAGGGCGCGGCCACGTACTTCTTCCGGGTGCGGCCCAAGGTGAAGGGCGGCGGACGGGCACTGGTGGACGGCACGCGGTCGCTGGACGATGCGATCAAGGCCACCGACTTCGACGGGCTGGACCTGGTGCCATCGGACTTCCGCTATCGCAACCTGGATGTGCAGCTCGACGAGGTCAAGCGGCCCACCCGACGGATTCGCCAGTTGCTACGGCCGCTTGACGGACAGTACGACGTGGTGTTCCTCGATTGCCCGCCGAGCATCTCGTTGTTGTCGGAAAACGTCCTGCACGCCGTCGACACGCTGCTGGTGCCGATGATCCCGGCGACGTTGTCGGTTCGCACATTCGACCAGTTGACCGAGTTCGTCGGTGATTTCGAGGGCCGCCGTCCGCAGGTCCGCGCGTTCTTCTCGATGGTGGACCAGCGCAAGCGGCTGCACCGCGAACTGGTGCGACAGCTGTCTGCCGAACGGTCGGGAATCCTGGCCACCGCGATTCCTTCGCTGTCGATCATCGAGCAGATGGCCGAACGACGAGCGCCGGTAACGGCTTTCGCGCCGGGCAGCGCCGCGGCGCTGTGCTACAAGGCGCTGTGGGCGGAGATCACGGCGTCTGGCTGATCTCGGCTGCCGCAGCGCGGCGGACCGGCCGTCGCAACCACCAGCGCAGCGCTGTGCCGGCGACCACGCCCAGCCCGATCAGCATTCCCATGTCGAGCAGCCACGGACCGGACGCGTGTCTCCACGAATCATCGGTCGCGGCAAGAAGATTGACCGCGTGCACATCGACGGTGGAAGCCAGCGCGGCGAAACTCCACCGGGCCGGCATGAACCACGCGAGCTGCTCCAGGCCGAACCGGCCCGCGACCGGGAACATCGACCCGGCCAACACCAGCGAGGACAACACGATCAGCACGGCGATCAGCAGGACCTGCTCGGCGTAGGACGCCAGCGCCGAGAGAGCCAGCGCGACCATCGCCGAGACGATCGTTGTCACGGCCAGTATCACGAACAACTCGAACGTCGCGTTGCCGAGCAGGACGGCGCCGTGCGTGGGCGCGCCCTTGCCGACAGCCGCGGCGATGGTGATGACGCCGGTCTGCACGACGGCGACCAGGCCGTAGACGGCGACCTTGGCGGTCAGGAACGCCGACGCTGACAGGCCGTGGGCCTGTTCGCGCCGGAAGATGCGGCGTTCGCCGAACAGGTCGCGGATGCCGAGTGCCGTGCCCATCACGACCGCGCCGATATTGAGCACGGTGAGAATCTCCACGGCCTCGTCGGGACTGTTGCCATATGGGCTTGCCGGGCCCAGACCCGCGTCTCCGGGTACCAGGAGCGCGATCGCGCCGAAGAGCAACGGCAGAATCGTGAGGAAGACGAGGTACCGCTGGTCGGCGACCAACAGCCAGATCTGCCGTCGGATCGCGATGAGAATCTGACGCCACAGATTCGGGTACGTCGGCGGGTTCTCGTGCTCCACTCGGCGGCCGAAGGTGCGGGCTCGGCGACCGGCTCCTCGTGCTGACGAGCGAGGTACTCGTCATGTGCGCCATACGGATCCGCGCTGACGCGCGCGACGATCTCGGCCCAGTCGCTGGTACCGAGCTCCTCGGCGATCTGCGTCGGTGCGCCGGCGAATACCGGGATACCCGTCGGCGCGAGTATCAGTACCTGATCGCACCCGTCGAGGTCGGCGGGTGCGGTGGTCGCGACCACGACGACACGTCCATCGTCGGCGAGCCGTCGCAGCGTCGACCGAAGCTGTTGCTGCGCTGCCGGTTCGAGTCCGGCGGTGGGTTCGTCGAGGATGAGCAGCGCCGGACTGGTCAGCAGTTCCGCCGCCAATGACGCCCGCTTGCGCTGCTCGGCCGTGAGATTCTTCACCTGAACGGTACGCAGCGAGCGCCAGCTCCATAGTCGTCCAGCGCCGAGCGCACCACCTCGTCGCGGCGATCAGCGGAAGTGCTTGGTGTGAAACGAAATTCGGCGGCATAGCGCAGCGCCTGTTCGACGGTCAGCTGTGGATGCAGCAGATCGTGGCGCGGCACCACTGCGACGCGCGGACGCACATAGTCGGCGGCGACGGCGTGGCCGCCGAAATCACTGTGCCGACACTCGGTTGCACCGCGCCGCCCAGCACGTCGGCCAGAGCCGAGGTGCTTGCCTCGGAGAGCCCGATAACTGCGGTGAGTGTGCCGGGCGCCGCGGTAAAGGACACATCCGCCAGCGCCTGGTCGCCGTCGACGCTGAACCGCAGCCGGCGCACTTCCAGCGGACCGTCGATGGTCGCAGGGTCCGGTTCCGGACCATCCGGTTGCGGCAGCGACGTGGTGGGCGCGACTTCGCTCTGCTGTCTTCAGCCTTCTGCGGCAACAGTTTTCGTGCTGCGCCGGTGAGCCGCTGGACGGCCGCGAGCGCGTTTGCGCGGTGCCGCCGGCGAGGCCGGCGCGAAGGCGGGCGGTGCCTGCGCGGGCGGCGGCGGTGGCGCTGGCCAGGGCGGGCGCGGGGGTGGCCCGACGGGTGGTGCGGGCGGCGGCGGTGGGGGAATGCGGCGGCCGTGGGTGTTGGACCGGCCGCGGCGGGGGCGGCGGTCGTGGTGGCGCGAACGCGGCCGGCCGCGGCGGTGGCGTGGGTCGCGGTGGGGGTGGTGGCGCACCGAGTTGGAAGACCAGCCGCGGACCATGTTGGGGATCGCCGAGAGTGATCGCCCTGCCGTCGTGGATGAAGACCGTCGACATCCGCACCCCGTCGACGAAGATCCCGCCTTCACCGCGGTCGACGGCGATCCACTGGCTGCCGCTGTGATGCAGCACGACCTGGGTCGGCGCGATCGCGCCCTCGAGGCGGATGTCGGCCGCGTTGTCGTGACCGACGACGACGTCCCGGCCGGGGGCAAAGGCGTACCTACGAGGGCCGAGCCAGACGATCAGGGGTGAACCGAACGACCCATCGGTCGGCATTGCCACCCCCTTTCGCGCCCATCATCTTGGAGTCGAACGACGCTTGTCCACTCGCCATAGTGCGCCGAGCGCCCAGCGAGCGGCGTCGGCGCGGGCATTTCGCCGCCGGGGGCTGCTAGCGAGGCGCGCTATGGCGCGGGGCAGGCGCCGAATCGTCAAGCAGACTGCGCAGCACGATTACCGCGTCCATCAGCGTCTGGCGGTCTGTCGCGTTCAGCCTGGCAAGCTGCGGCTCGATCGCGCGGGCCCGGTCAGCGCGGACCCGGTTAAGAGTTTGCAAACCTTGTGCGGTGATCTGAATGCGGACCGCACGGGCGTCGCCGGGATCGACCGTTCGGGTGACCAGGCCGGCGTCTTCGAGCCGTCGCACCTGCGTGGTCATCGTCGGCTGCGAGCAGTGATCCACCGCGGCCAGATCACAGATCCGCGCTTCGCCATGCGCATCGATGGTTGACAGCAGTCGGGCCTGGGCGGCCGGCAACTGCATCTGGATTCGTTGAGTCGCAAAGCGGTTGAGCCGGGCAACGACGGCGAGCAGATCCGCGCCCAGACCGGCGTACGGCCTCCTGGGCCGCGCCACGCTCGGTGGTTGCGGATGACGTCATACGTATATAGTTGCATAGCTAGGCTATATAGACCACGTTATCGAGCAATTTCGTTGCCGCTAATTCTCATAACCCGCCACGGTTCGCTCGCGGAAGCACCCCGCGACAGCTGGCAGAATCGATCAGATGAACGCGACTCGCTCCGCGTCCGGGACTCGAAGTTCCGGATCGCTGCGTCCCGGCGAACTCGCGCAGGCATCGGTCATGGCCGCCCTGTGCGCGGCAACCGCAATCATCGCCATCATCGTGCCGTTCGCCGGTGCACTGGCGCTGCTGGGCACCGTGCCGATGGGGTTGCTGGCCTACCGCTACCGCGTCCGCGCGCTGGTCACCGCGACGGTCGCTGCCGGGCTGATCGCCTTCCTGATCGCCGGACTTGGCGGCCTGATGACGGTGGCGCACAACGCCTACGTCGGCGGTCTCACCGGTGTCGTCAAACGCCGCGGCCGTGGGACCCCGACGGTGCTTGTCGTCTCCTGTATCGCCGGAGCGGTGTTCAACCTGGCGGCGGTCGGCGCGTTGGCGGTGCTGTCGCGGTTGCGGCACCTGATCTTCGACACGATTACCGCCAACGTCGACGGCATTGCGGCCGTGTTGACCTCGCTCGGTCGGTTCGCGGTCTCCCATCGATTCCCGCTCAGCACGCGAATCGGTCCCGGTCTCGAGTCGACCGCCCGCGGACCTCAAGTGGTTCGTCGGTCAGGCGCTGCACTACTGGCCGCTGCTGCTGTTCGCCAACGGCGTCGTCTCGCTGATGATCGTGTCCTTGATCGGGTGGTGGGCGTTGTCGCGGGTGCTGGACCGGATGAGCGGAATCCCCGACGTGCACAAGCTGGACGCGCCGCTCGACAGTGCGCCGGTCGGGCCTGTGCCCGTGCGGTTGGACCAGGTCAGCTTCCGCTACCCGCACGCCGACCGCGACGCGCTGCGCCCCGTCAGCCTGAGCGTTCAGCCCGGCGAACATCTCGCCATCACCGGGGCCAACGGGTCGGGTAAGACAACGCTGATGCTGCTGCTGGCCGGCCGGGAGCCGACATCGGGCACCATCGAGCGTCCGGGAGCGGTCGGGCTGGGCCGCCTCGGTGGTACCGCAGTGGTCATGCAGCATCCGGAGAGTCAGGTCCTGGGCACCCGGGTGGCCGACGACGTGGTGTGGGGTCTGCCGCCGGGGACGGCGGTCGACGTGCACCAGTTGCTCGGCGAAGTCGGCCTCGATGAGCTCGCCGACCGTGACACCGGGAGTCTGTCGGGTGGTGAGTTGCAGCGGCTGGCGGTCGCCGCGGCGCTGGCGCGCGAGCCCGCGCTGCTCATCGCCGACGAGGTCACCAGCATGGTCGACCAACAGGGCCGCGATGCGCTACTCGGTGTGCTGTCCGGCTTGAAGAATCGGCACCGGGCGGCGCTCATTCACATCACGCACTACAACAACGAGGCCGAATCCGCCGACAGCACCATCAATCTCAGCGAATCCGGGGACAACACCGGCATGGTAGAGACGACGGCCGCCCCGGCGACGAACCCGGTGACGGGCCACGAGTCGGGCCCGCCGGTCCTTGAAGTGACCGGCGTCGGTCACGAATACGACAGCGGCACACCGTGGGCCAAGACCGCGCTGCGCGAGGTCAGCTTCACGGTGCAGCAAGGCGACGGCTTGTTGATCCACGGCGGCAACGGCTCGGGGAAGTCGACGCTGGCATGGATCCTGGCCGGGCTGACGGTGCCGACGACCGGCACCTGCCTGCTCGACGGCCGCCCGACGCACGAGCAGGTCGGCGCGGTCGCGCTGTCGTTCCAGGCGGCGCGACTGCAGCTGATGCGCAGCCGGGTTGATTTGGAAGTGGCTTCGGCGGCAGGCTTTTCGCCCAAAGATCACGATCGGGTGGCTACCGCGCTGGCCGTGGTGGGGCTCGACAGCGCGTTGGCGAAACGGCGCATCGACCAGCTCAGCGGTGGTCAGATGCGCCGGGTCGTGCTGGCCGGCCTGCTGGCCCGCTCACCGCGGGCGTTGATCCTCGACGAGCCGTTGGCGGGGCTGGACGCCGTCACGCAAAGTGGTCTGCTGCGACTGCTCGAAGACCTTCGGCGCGAGCAGGGCCTGACCGTCGTGGTGATGTCCCATGACGACACCGGCATGCACGAGCTGTGCCCGAACACCGTCGACCTCAGCGACGGCGTGCTCGAAGCGGTCTCGACGACGGCCGGGGGACTGACGTGACGACCGCCCCACCCGAAGAGAACGCCGCCCGTAAGCCGGGCCGCGGGGTGGTGCTGCTGCGCCCGGTGCCGGGCACCTCAGCGATCCACGAACTGTGGGCCGGCACCAAACTGCTTGCCGTCGGCGGCATCTCGATACTACTGACGTTCAGTCCGGGATGGATCACCATCGGACTGGTGGCAGCGCTGGTGCTGACGGCGGCGCGCCTCGCCCGGATACCGCGCGGGGCGCTTCCCAACGTGCCGCGCTGGCTGTGGGTGTTGTTGGCGTTGGGTGGCGTCTCGGCGGCGTTGGCCGGCGGCAGCCCGGTGATCGAATTGGCCGGCACGCCGGTCGGATTCGGCGGGCTGTTGAATTTCCTGCGGATCACCGCGCTGTCGATCGTCTTGCTGGGACTGGGGGCGATGGTGTCCTGGACCACCAACGTCGCCGAAATAGCACCTGCGGTCGCCACTCTGGGTCGGCCATTGCGACTGGTACGAATCCCGATCGACGAGTGGGCCGCCGCGGTTGCACTGTCGCTGCGCGCCTTTCCGATGCTGATCGACGAATTCCGGGTGCTGTACGCAGCGCGGCGGTTGCGGCCCAAGCGCGTCGCGGCCACTCGCAGGGCACGCCGCCGGCGTTGGGCGATGGAAATCCTCGACCTGCTCACCGCGGCCCTCACGGTGACACTGCGACGGGCCGACGAGATGGGTGACGCCATCACGGCGCGCGGTGGTATCGGCCAGATCTCGGCGATACCGTCGCGGCCGAAAACGGCGGACTGGCTGGCACTCTCGCTTACCGTGGCGGTGTGCATCGCCGCGATCGTGTTCGACGTACCACCGGGCCCGCGCTAGTCGTCTAGCGGCGCGCGGCGGCGTTGGCGGCGTCCTGCGCGTCGCGCAGCGTCGTCGCGATATCGCCGCGGCCCAGAAACATCTCGTCGAAGAACGGCTTGATGACCTGATTCCCCGCGGCGAACCCCGCACCGCCGGGCGCCGCGATGCGTGGGCCGTCGAGCACGGCGAAGAACGGCCGGACGTCGACGCCCTTGCCTGTCCAGTAATCGAAGTAGACCTGCTGCGCCGACGTCACCGCCGGAATCGCACTGCCCCGCCGGCCCACGTAGCGATTACCGTCGGTGCTGCCCAGCCAGGCCAGCACCTGGCGCACGGCGTCCGGGTGCGCGGACGCCGAATTACCCGCAGCAGCAATGCCGTTGGTGACGCTGACCCGGCCCCTCGGGCCTGCAGGCAGCATTGCCACACCCCAGCGGAACGCGGCCTGCGCCGACACGGTCGCCAAGTTGTAGGTGCCGGACTGGAACAGCGCCATTCTGCCGGCCAGGAACTGGTTGCGGGAGAAGTCGCCGTTGTCGTTGGTCTCCGAGGCAGGCGGCGCGACGTGGTCGGCGTTGATCAGCTTGACCAGGTAGTTGAATGCCTCGACCGCGCCGGGGTTGTCGAACGCGAAGCGGTCGCCGTCCTGATACCGGCCGCCGGCCGAGCCGATGTAGTTCAGGTAGATGCCCTGCGCGTCGTTGGCCGCGTTGTATCCCCACTGCCGCACCCGCCCGGGGTCGAAACCTGGTGTGGCCGCACTTCTTCCAGCGGCGTCGACAGTCAGGCGGGCCAGCAGCGGGCGCAGGGTGTCGCCCCCGTCCGGGCTCCAGCGCAACGCCGCCAGATCCGCGGCGTCGACTCCGGCGGCGGTGAGCAGATCCGCGTTGTAGTACAGCGCGATCCCGGCATCGGTGAGTTGGGGCACCCCCCACAGCGTGTGGTGGCGGGTGAACTGCTCGACCACCGACGGCTCCCATGCCGAGGAGGCTTTCGGGCCAAGGGTTTTGCCGATGTCGAGCAGCCGGCCACTGTCGGCGTATCCGGCGAGGTAGGCATTGGACACCCAGAAGATGTCGTCGGCGCTGCCACCCGCGACGTCGGTGCGCAGCGTGGTGAAGTAGTTGGCATACGAGACGACGTTGGTGTGCACCTCGATATCCGGATGTGTACGGCTGAAGGCCGCAAAGGATTCCCGGTACGCCTGGGCGACCTGATCGTCCCACAACCGAACAGTCACCACCGTCTTGTCGCCGGGTGGTCGCGCCGTGACATCCAGCAGCACTGCCGCGGCGGCCAGCAGCGCGGCGATCAGCACGAAACCCATTGCGAACAAACTGGAAAAGCGGGGACGGCTCATTTGAGCCCCGTGACGACGATCGAGCGCACGATGTGCCGCTGGAAGATCACGAACAACACCAGCAGCGGCACGATCGCGACCGCCGTGGCGGCCATCACCAACGTCCACTGGGCGTTGTAGCGCGACTGCAGCGCCGCCGTCGCCACCGTCAGCACCTGCCACTTGGCGCCGCTGGTGATCACCAGCGGCCACATGAAGTGATGCCACTGCGACACGACGGTGATCAGCATCAGCGTGACCAGTACCGGCCGGCTGGCGGGCAGCACGACATGCACGATCACGTCCAGCGTGTTGGCGCCGTCCAGATAGGCGGCGTTGATCAGGTCGTCGGGGATCGCGCGAAAGTATTGGCGCAGTAGGAAAATCGCATAAGGGGAGCCGAAGACGAATGGCAACACCAAGGCCCAGAACGTATTCCGCAGTCCTAGTTGCGCCATCATCAGATAGAGCGGCACCACCGTCACGCTGCCCGGCACCATCAACGTCGCGAGATACAGCCAGAACAACGCGTCCCGCCCCGGAAACCGGAGCCGCGCGAAGGCATACGCAGCCAGCACCGACGAGCTCACCTGGCCGAGCAGGATCACCGCCGTCATCAACGTGGTCACCGCCAACGCCCGACCGAACCCGGCGCCGCCCAGGTCGGCGTAGTTCGACAGCGTCGGTGGCCGTGGCCACGCCAGCGGTGTGCCCGTGGCGAACTGATGCGCGGACGTGAACGAGGTCAGCAGGCCGAGAACGAACGGCGCCAGCGTCAGCAACGCGCCGACCAGCAGGCCGGCGTACACCAGGACAGCGGTGGGCTTCTTAGGTGAGGTCATAGCTGATCCGCCGACGGAAGAAGAGGTGTTGCACGACGGTGATGCCGACCAGGATGACGAACAACACCACCGCCATCACCGAGGCGCGGCCGATCGCGGCGGCCCCGAAAGCCTCCGCGTAGATGCGGTGGGCGACCAGATCCGTGTGGTCCTGGGGCCCGCCGCCGGTCAGCGCATAGACGGTGTCGAAAACCTGTGCGGCACTGATGACTCCGGTGACCAACACGAAGAACATCGTGGGCCGCAGCATCGGCAGCGTGATCCGCCAGAACCGCTGCCACGATGTGGCGCCGTCAGTGCGCGCCGCAGATTGGATCTCGTCGGGGATCGCCAGGATGCCGGCGAGAAAGAACAGCGCGACGTAGCCGACGTTGGTCCAGACGACCACCGCGGACACCACCGGCAGCGCGAGGCCGGGATCGGTGAGCCATTCGATGCGATGGCCCAGCAGGGTGCTGACGGCGCCGTTGGTGGGCGACAGGATCCAGCGCCACAGCACTGCGATCGCCAACGGCACGCAGATCCACGGCAGGACGTAGAGGGTGCGGAACACCCCGCTGCCGGGCAGGTCGCGCGCCAGCAACGCCCCGACCGCCAACCCGAGCACCGTTTGCACAGGGACGACGATCGCCACGAACGCACATGTCACCAGCAGTGAGTTGCCGAACGTCGAGTCGCTGAGTACCGAGCGCCAATTCTGGCTTCCGACATACTCGATCGGCCCCAGCAGATCCCATCGGTGCAGGCTCAGCCACACCACCACCAGGATCGGCAGCAGCAGAAACGCGACGACGCCGAACAGGCTGGGCGCAAGCAGCGCATACCCCAGCGCGGTTGATCGCCGCCCATTGGTCAACCCGGCGCTGCCATAGCGCCGCTCCTCCTCATCGCGCTCCGCGCTCTGCATCGTCGTCGGCGGTGGCCATGAAGGTATTAAAGCCAATCATTACGGTGGAGGACGTGACACCGAACCGGGGGATCGATGCCGACTTTCTCAGCCTGCCCCGCCGCGAACTGGCCGATGCAGCGCTGTCAGCGGCGGTCGCAGCCGGAGCGACCCACGCCGACCTGCGCATTCAACGGCTCGTCACCGAGATCATCCAGTTACGCGACGGCGAACTCGAGACCGCGGTGGTCACCCGCGACATCGGCCTGGCGGTCCGGGTGGTCGTCGACGGCACGTGGGGATTCGCCTCCCACGCCGAACTCGCGCCGGACGTCGCGGCCGCGACGGCGCGCCGGGCGGTGTCGGTGGCCCGCACGCTGGCCGCCTTGAACACCGACCCCGTCGAGCTGGCGGCGGAGCCGGTGTACACCGACGCCACCTGGGTGTCGCGCTATGACATCGACCCGTTCACCGTGCCCACCGCCGACAAGATCGCCGTGCTCGATGAATACTCCGGCAGGCTGCTGGCCGCCGACGGTGTCGACCACGTGTCGGCGGGCCTGAACATCGTCAAGGAGCAGACTTTCTACGCCGACACGTTCGGCTCGTCGATCACCCAGCAGCGGGTTCGGCTGATGCCGGTGCTGGAAGCGATCACCGTCGACGCGGGTTGCGGATTCGAATCGATGCGCACGCTGGCGCCGCCGATGGGCCGCGGGTGGGAGGTGGTCGCCGGCGACGACGTGTGGAACTGGACCGACGAGCTTGCGCAGCTGCCGTCGCAGCTGGCCGAGAAAGTCAAAGCGCCCAGCGTGACGCCCGGCCCGACCGACCTGGTGATCGACCCCACGAATTTGTGGCTGACCATTCACGAATCCATCGGCCACGCAACCGAATACGACCGGGCAATTGGCTATGAGTCGGCATATGCGGGCACGTCGTTCGCCACCCCCGACAAGCTCGGCACACTGCACTACGGCTCGCCGGTGATGAACGTGACCGCCGACCGCACCGTCGAATACGGTTTGGCCAGCACCGGTTACGACGACGAGGGGGTGGCCGCGCAGAGCTGGGACCTGGTGCGCGACGGCATCTTCGTCGGCTATCAACTCGACCGGGTGTTCGCGCCGCGACTGGGCCATACTCGGTCCAACGGATGCTCCTACGCAGATTCGCCGCACCATGTGCCGATTCAGCGGATGGCCAACGTGTCGCTGCAGCCCGGCCCCGAGGACATCAGCACCGACGACCTGATCGCCCGCGTGGACGACGGGATCTACATCGTCGGCGACCGGTCGTGGTCAATCGACATGCAGCGCTACAACTTCCAGTTCACCGGGCAACGGTTCTACCGCATCCGGGACGGGCGGTTGGACGGTCAACTGCGCGACATCGCCTATCAGGCCACCACGACCGAGTTCTGGAATTCGATGGAAGCTGTCGGCGGCCCGTCGACCTGGCGCCTCGGCGGGGCGTACAACTGCGGCAAGGCCCAGCCCGGCCAGGTGGCCGCCGTCAGTCACGGCTGCCCGTCGGCGCTGTTCCGTGGGGTCAACGTGCTCAACACCCGGGTCGAGGCGGGCCTGTGATCGGCGCGCAGCAGGTCATCGACATCGCGCTGGACGCCGCGGCCCGGCTCGGCCGCGCCGACGAGACGATCGTGCTGGTCAGCGACCGCATCGCCACGTCGCTGCGGTGGGCGAACAACTCGATGACCACCAACGGCGTTTCGACCGCCCGACACGTCACCGTCATTTCGATTGTCCGGCAAGGTAATACCGCACGACGTCGGATCCCTGACGTCGGCCGAGGTGGACCCGTCGGTGATCGAGGGGCTGGTCGCCGCGTCGCAGGCGGCGGCGGGTTCGGCGCCCGAGGCCCGCGACGCCGCACCGCTGCTGAACGGCAACACGGTGCCGGCCGACTGGGACGCACCGATACCGGCGACCGGACCCGAGGTGTTCTCGACCATCGCCGGGCCGCTGGCGCGCGGATTCCGCGGCACCGACCAGTTGTTCGGCTTCGCCCGGCATGCACTGGAGACGACGTTTCTGGCGACCTCCAGCGGGCTGCGCCGCCGCTACACGCAACCGACCGGCTCGGTGGAGATCAACGGCAAACGCGCCGGCGCCAGCGCCTGGGTCGCGGTCGGCACGCCCGACTTCGCCGACGTGCCAACGGATTCGCTGCTCGAGCAGCTGTCCATGCGACTGGGTTGGGCGCAGCGCAGCGTCGAATTGCCCGCTGGACGCTACGAGACGATCCTGCCACCGTCGGCGGTGGCCGACATGATGGTCTACCTCGGCTGGTCGATGACCGGCCGAGGTGCGCAGGAGGGTCGCACCGCGCTGTCCACGCTCGACGGCGGCACCCGGGTGGGGGAGAAGCTGACCGACCTTCCGCTGACGCTGTATTCCGATCCGTCAGCGGCGGGGCTGGGCTGCACCCCGTTCGTCGCCGCGGCCAGTTCCTCGGAGACGTTGTCGGTGTTCGACAACGGATTGGACATCGGTCGGGTGGACTGGATTCGCGACGGCGTGATCAACGCGCTGGCCTATCCCCGCGCCGCTGCCGCCGAGTTCGGGGCTCCGGTCGCCGTTGCCGCCGACAATGTGCTGATGACCGGCGGCGGTACCGAACTCGCCGACATGATCGCCGAAACCGAGCACGGGTTGCTGTTGACCACGCTGTGGTACATCCGCGAGGTCGACCCGACGACGCTGCTGCTGACCGGGCTGACCCGCGACGGCGTCTACCTGGTCGAAGACGGCGAAGTGACCGCCGCGGTCAACAACTTCCGGTTCAACGAGAGCCCGCTGGACCTGCTGCGACGGGCCAGCCAGGCCGGCGTCAGCGAGCCCACCTTGCCGCGAGAATGGGGCGACTACGTCACCCGCACGGCGATGCCGTCGCTGCGGATTCCGGACTTTCACATGTCGTCGGTAAGTCAGGCGACATAATCCAGGTGTGGTGTTACACGACGATCTGACGCGTCTGGTGGCGTTGTCGCCCGGTGACGGTCTCACAACCGCGCTAGTGCGGCGGGTGTGCGCGCGAACCCTCGGTCTGCCCGCTCTGCCCGCCGAGGGTGCGGGAAGGGATGGCTACGCCGTCGTCGCTGAGTTCGCCGAACAATTCAGCACCGACGTCACCGGTATCAGCGTCGATCAGCGCTCCAGACTGTGGAAGGTGCTGGGGGACAGCACCTTTGGTGTCGTCACGCAGATGTATATCGCCGACTTCGTGCCGCGGGTGCGCGCCGGGCTGGAGGCGCTCGGCGTCGGCGACGACTACCTCGGCTGGGTCAGCGGGCCGATTGTGTGGGATCGCACCAGCGACCCGTCCGACGTGGTCTTCAACGGCTTCCTGCCGACGGTGGCCCGGCTGCGTGAACTCGATGCGTTGACGGCAGAGGTGGTCCGGCTGCGCGGCGCGACCCAACACAACTGCAGGTTGTGCAAATCGCTGCGCGAGACGACGGCGCTGGACGTCGGCGGGTCGGAGACGCTGTACCGAGACATCGAACAGTTCGAGGCGTCGGCGCAGCTGACCGATCGCCACAAGGCGGCGTTGCGTTACGTGGACGCGCTGGTCTGGTCGCCTGCTCAGATCGACGACGGCATCGCCGCCGGGGTGCGCGCGCACTTCTCCGATGCGCAGGCTGTCGAGCTGACGTTCGACGTGATGCGTAACGCCAGCAACAAGATCGCGGTGGCGTTGGGCGGCGATGCCCCCCGGGTCGAACACGGCACCGAGCAGTACTTACTCGACGTCGACGGTCAGACCGTGTTCACCTGAGTGAGGGCCTCGTTCTTATGACGGCCGACGTGGGCTTCGGCGCGTATCCGTTCGCTCATCTGTGGGTAATGCAGCTCGAAAGCCGGTCGCTCCGAACGTATCCGGGGCAGCTCGGTGAAGTTGTGCCGCGGCGGCGGGCAACTCGTGGCCCATTCCAATGAGTTGCCGTGGCCCCATGGGTCGTCGACGGTGACCACTTCGCCGTAGCGCCAGCTCTTGAACACGTTCCACACGAACGGCAGGACCGAGACGCCGAGGACGAATGACCCGATCGTGGAGACGAAGTTGAGCGTCTGGAATCCATCGGTGGGCAGGTAGTCGGCGTAGCGGCGTGGCATGCCGGAGTCGCCCAGCCAATGCTGAACCAGGAACGTCAAGTGAAAGCCGATGAACGTCAACCAGAAGTGCAGCTTGCCCAGCCGCTCGTCGAGCAGCCGGCCGGTCATCTTCGGGAACCAGAAGTAGATGCCGGCGTAGGTGGCGAACACGATCGTGCCGAACAGCACGTAGTGAAAGTGCGCGACCACGAAGTAGCTGTCGGTCACATGGAAGTCCAGCGGCGGGCTGGCCAGCAGCACACCGGTCAGGCCGCCGAGCAGAAAGGTGACCATGAAGCCCATCGCGAACAGCATCGGCGTCTCGAACGTCAACTGGCCCCGCCACATGGTGCCGATCCAGTTGAAGAACTTGATTCCGGTCGGCACCGCGATCAGGTAGGTCATGAACGAGAAGAACGGCAGCAGAACAGCTCCGGTGGCGAACATGTGGTGCGCCCACACCGCGACCGACAGCGCCGCGATCGACAGCGTCGCGTAGACCAGCGTGGTGTACCCGAAGATCGGTTTACGGGCGAAGACCGGGATGATCTCGGAGATGATGCCGAAGAACGGCAGCGCGATGACATACACCTCGGGGTGGCCGAAGAACCAGAACAAATGCTGGAACAGAATCGGCCCGCCGTTGGCCGGGTCGTAAATGTGCGCACCGAGGCGACGGTCGGCGGCCAGACCGAACAGTGCCGCAGTCAGCAGTGGAAAGATCATCAGCACAAGCACACTCGTCACCAGGATGTTCCAGGTGAAGATCGGCATCCGGAACATCGTCACGCCGGGCGCGCGCATACACACCACGGTGGTGATCATGTTGACCCCTCCGAGGATGGTGCCCAACCCACCGACGGCCAAGCCGAGGATCCACAGGTCGGCACCCACACCGGGACTGTGCACCGCATCCGAGAGCGGGGTGTAGGCGGTCCACCCGAAATCGGCTGCGCCGCCGGGGGAGATGAAGCCGCTCAGCGCGATGAGCGCGCCGAAGACGAACAGCCAGAACGACAGCGCGTTCAGGCGTGGGAACGCCACATCGGGTGCGCCAATCTGCAGTGGCAGAACCAGATTCGCGAACCCGAAGACGACCGGGGTCGCGTAGAACAGCAACATGGCCGTGCCGTGCATGGTGAACAGCTGGTTGTACTGCTCGTTCGACAAGAACTGCAGCCCGGGTTTGGCCAGCTCGAGGCGGATCAACAGCGCCATCAGGCCGGCGATGAAGAAGAAGATGAAGCAGGCGACCATGTACATGATGCCGATCATCTTGTGGTCGGTGGTGCTGATGACCTTGTAGACCAAGCTGCCCTTGGGCCCGAGCCGAGGCGGATACGGTCGAT
Organism: uncultured Actinomycetota bacterium; assembly: GCA_963741555.1. Classification (GTDB taxonomy): domain Bacteria; phylum Actinomycetota; class Actinomycetes; order Mycobacteriales; family Mycobacteriaceae; genus Mycobacterium. The sequence continues at coordinate 594,047 of CAVUIH010000015.1, forward strand.
GTGCCTCGAGCTCAGCGGCGGGTGGGGCTTCGGCGGTCATGCATTACCTCCAAGGGGTCTGGCGACCGGTTCGAGAATTGCCAGCTCGCGCAAGTCTTTCGAGCCCCCCCGCACCGCCCTAGGGCCATTCGTCCCCAAGATCGGTCACGGCGTTAGCCGTCAATGTCGGCTTCTGGTGAGCGTGCCTTCGGGCTTGAGGGCCTTGGCGGCGCTGATGCTTTCGGCTTTGCGGGCCTCTCGCTCGAGGTAGCGCTGCTTGGACACCTCGAATTTGTCGCACGCCTGCTCGAGCTCTTTGACCAGCACTGCGAGGTCGTCGCGCATCCAGGCGGCTTCGCCGGTGAAATCCTCGCGATCGAATATCCGCCATTTCTTCAAGACCGGCGTGACCACTTCGTCGAGATGGATGCGAGGGTCGTACACCCCGCCGACGGCGATGATTACGGCCTTGCGGCGGAACTCGGGGACTGTGAAGCCGGGCATCTGGAAGTTGCGCAGCACTCGATGGATCGACCTCATCGCCTGGTTGGGTGCGACTTCCAGGCCTGCCTCGGTGATGTCGCGGTAGAAGATCATGTGCAGGTTCTCGTCATGCGACAACCTGGCCATCAGCTGGTCGGCGATTGGGTCGTTGCAGGCCTTGCCGGTATTGCGGTGTGAGACGCGGGTCGCCAATTCCTGGAACGAGACGTAGACGACGGCGTCGAACAGGCTCTCGGCGAACAGGCTGCCCTGGCCGTTTTGGCCTGGGCTGAAGCCGCGCGTGATCTGCTCCATGCGAAGTTTCTCCAGGGCGAACGGGTCGACTGAGCGAGTCACCACCAGGTAGTCGCGCAGCGCCGTGCTGTGCCGGTTTTCTTCGGCGGTCCACCTTTTGACCCACTGGCCCCACGCACCGTCCATGCCGAAATTCATCGCGATCTCGCGGTGATACGACGGCAGGTTGTCCTCGGTCAACAGGTTCTGCACCATCGCCACCCTGGCGACGTCGGAGAGTTGGCACTGCTCGGGCTCCCAGTCCTGGCCGCCCAGCGTCTTGAAGTTCTTGCCCTCCGACCACGGGATGAAGTCGTGCGGATTCCAGTCCTTGAACATCGAGATGTGGCGGTTCATGAGTTGCTCCGCCGTGGGCTCGAGCTCCTGCAGAAGTTGCTGTTGGGTCATGGTGGTGGCCACGTTGCCTCCGATGTATGTGTGTATGCCGGTTGCAGGTAATGTATCTGTGCAACCCAGTCACACACAAGTGCGACACGCGTGACGTGTGTCATCGGCGATCAGCGCGGGCGCTAGTCTCGTGCAGTTGGTAGATCCAGGGGCGGTAGCTCAGTTGGTTAGAGCCGCGGACTCATAATCCGTAGGTCGCGGGTTCGAGCCCCGCCCGCCCCACTGTAAAACTGTATTACCTCGGTTGATGCTTGACGTTTCGTCTTCGGGTGATGCCTGACGGTGTTTCGGCTGATGGTTGACAGTTACTTCGGTTGATCCTTGACACTCCTTCAGATGAGGGAGTTGAGCGTGGCTGAGCAGAGGTATCAGGCCGTGATGGCCGTGATTGGTGATGGCCTGTCGGTGTCGCAGGTGGCGTCGAAGGTGGGGGTATCGCGGCAGACGCTGCATGCCTGGTTGGCGCGGTATGAGGCCGAGGGCCTGGAAGGTCTAAGCGATCGATCGCATCGGCCGGCGTCGTGTCCGCATCAAATGTCGGCCGTCGTCGAGGCGGCGCTGTTGGAACTGCGTCGTTCGCGGCCGTATTGGGGGCCGCGGCGACTGGTGTTCGAGCTGGCCAAACGCCGGGTGGCACCGCTGCCCTCGGAATCGGCGGCCTATCGGGCGCTGCTGCGGGCCGGGATGATCGATCCGGCGGGCCGGATCGGCGCTCGCGCAAGTGGAAACGGTGGGAACGCGGCGCGGCGATGGAGTTGTGGCAGATGGACATCGTGGGCGGGTTCCCGCTGGCCGATGGCACCAGCGCTAAAGCCTTGACCGGGATCGATGATCACTCCCGGATGTGCGTGTGCGCCCGGTTGATGGCACGCGAGCGCACCCGCGCGGTCTGCGACGGGCTGCGCGGCGCACTGGCCACCTATGGGGCGCCCGAGCAGATCCTGACCGATAACGGCAAGGTGTTCACTGGCCGGTTCCATCACCCGCCGGTGGAGGTGCTCTTTGACGCGATCTGCCGCCAGCACGGTATCGAGCATTTGTTGACCCAGCCGCGCTCACCGACCACGACGGGCAAGATCGAGCGGTTTCACCGCAGCCTGCGAGCTGAATTCCTCAGCAACCAAGCGCCTTTCACCACATTGAAAACTGCGCAGCAGGCCCTGGATGAGTGGGTCGAGGACTACAACACCAACCGCCCACATCAATCGCTGCACATGGACACCCCAGCGCAGCGATTCGCCGCTGGCACAGCAATCTCAGTGCCGCAGAGCACCACGCTGGCCCCCGCCGATCGCGGCGGACAGGACTGGGTGTCGCGTCGGGTGACGACAAACGGGGTCGTCTGCGTGTCCTGGCAGCAAGTCTGCATCGGCGCACACTTTGCCGGACAACGCTGCGATGTCCACGTCGACGGCGACCTACTGCGGTTCTACATCGGCGACGATCTCATCAAGACCGCCGCGCGAACCACCCGCGGTGAGGTACGAAACAAGCGGGCCATGCGCACCAGCGCACAGGCCTAAACCACAACACAGAGTGTCAAGGATCAACCGACATAGAAACGTCAACCATCAACCGACTCTGAACAGCCCCACGTCAGAGCGCTGTATGACGTTGGTTGATGCTTGACAGCGGCTCCGGCTGATCCTTGACACGCCCCGGATGAGCGCGGCGAAGCAGGCGTATCACGCGGCGTTGGCGTTGATCGCCTGCCGCACGCCGCTAGACGGCCAACTCGCGGCGGACGCGGGTTGCGACTTCGTCACAGACGCATATCTATCAGCGCATCACGAACCGCAGAGTGCACACAGGTATCTATTGGCTCATCAACCACTTGCGTCACGCCCCTGACTCGGAGAGGTGCGACATGTCGGCGCTTCGACGAATCGCATCGGTATCGGCGGCGTCGGCGGCGGCCATCGGACTGATCGCTCCGGTAGGCGTCGCGCCACGAGCGAGCGCCGCGCCGTGCGCACAAACAGCTCCTGCCCAGGAGCCAGCATCGCGCCGGCTCTTCCCGTGCCCCGACCGCCGGCATCGCCGTCGGGACAACCCAATACGTCAACTTCATGTCCGTCAAGCAGTGGGGCAATCCCGGCCGGTGGACGACGAACTTCTCGGCTATCGCGACGTCCATTGACAATGGCCAGAACTGGGCGGTCGACCTTGCGACGATTCGTCCGGCCGCGCCGCTCCGCGTCCCGGGAGTGCCGTTCGCCTGGGGAAACCAGAATTTCCAGCAGGGGGCGTTCATGCGGCCCGGCGACGGTTACGTCTATTCGTTCGGAACCCCGTCCGGCCGCGGCGGTGCGGCGCATGTGGCGAGAGTGCCCGAAGGCTCTGTGCTGGACCTCACCCAGTACGAATACTGGAACAAACCCTTCTTCGGCAGCGGATCATGGGTACGCAACAGGCCGTCGGCCGCCACAGCGGTGATCCCTGCACCGGTCAGCGAAATGTCGGCCCAGTACAACACGTATCTCCAGAAATACGTGGTGCTGTACTGCAACGGTTCCAACAACGTCGTCATCAGGACGGCACCGGCGCCGCAGGGACCATGGAGTGCGGCACAAGTGCTCGTCAAGTCGACACAGATCCCGGGCGGCATCTATGCGCCGTTCATCCATCCCTGGTCATCAGGCAAAGACCTCTACTTCACGCTGTCCCTGTGGTCGGCGTACAGCGTGATGTTGATGCACACGGTGCTGCCCTGACGTCGGCAGAGCCGGAGCGGTCAGCCGAATTCCAGCAAGGTGTAGGCGCCGCGGAACTGCTTTATCACTGGCAACTGCCAGAAGGCCGGAAACATCGTGCCGAAGAACAACCCTCGACCTTTCGGCATCGGCAGGTCATGCACCGCCCGGATGCCGGGCACGGTGTTCACCAGGTCCGCCAGTTGAGACAGCTTGAGGCTGAACGGCATCGGAGGAACGCGGTACCGACGTGTTGCCCGCATGCCTTTCGGCGCGAGCTTCTTGACGAGCACAGGCGGCAGGTCGAAGATCATCTGCCCGCCGGGAAACCGGCTGGCGCACTCGGTGATCAGTCCCATCGCTTCTTCGGGCTGCAGGTACATCATTAGGCCCTCGGCGGTGATGAACACACCATTGCTGCTGTCCACCGCATCCATCCAGCTGTAGTCCAGCGCGGATTGCGCGAAATTGGTGATCCGGGGCGATGACGGCAGCAGTCGTTGGCGCAGTTCGATGATGGGTGGCAAGTCGATTGAAGCCCAACGGAATTGAGCATCGGGGAGCGCGCTGCTCAGCCGCCAGAAACTGGTCTGCAGTCCTTCCGCCAGCGCGACGACGGTGGCGTCCGGATGCTTGGTCAGGTACTGGATCGCGCATCGGTCGAAGGCCAGTGAGCGCACTGCCATCTCCTGGCCTTTGCGGCCGAACTTGTCGAAGTCGCAGTCGATGGAGTCGGCGAGGCTGATCGCCATCGGGTCCTCGATGATCCGATCGTTCAGGCGTGCCTGATGTGCCCTGCCATTCAGCGTCATCAGTGCCGTCTCGGAGACGCCGGTGAGGATCCTGGCATCGCTCTTGTCGTTGGCCGCCATGCTCGCTTAATGACCCGCGCTGCGGGCCAGATCGACAGGGCCCCCGTTGTGGGCCAGATCGATGACGTATTGGTTCACGAAGGTCCCGGCCGGCGGATCACCTTTGTCGCACGATCCGTCGGACTCACCGGGACGCTTGATCCACAAATAGGCGTCGGCGTGCGCGCCACCGGTAGCCGCGGTAGGCGGAGTGCCGAGTGCTCGGCCGCTGGGGTTGCACCAGTCGAGCTTGGACGCGGGCGCTGGCCCGGCCCCGTTTCGCGACGTGTCGATCACGTAGTGCGAACCATTGGTCAGCCCCGAAATCGCCTCGCCATAACCGATTTCGTCCTCAGTGGTGAAGAAGTTCGCAACGTTCAGGCTGAAACCCCGCGCGTGACCGACACCGGCCTTGTTGAGCCTGTCGGCCATGTCCTGGGCGCTATGCCAGCGCACGTGACCACCGTCGACGTAGACCGCTGTGGCGGGATTACGTGTCAGCGTGTCGACGGCGTAGCGAATCAAGTCGTAGCGTTCTTGGCGTTGCTCACCCGACAGGCAGTCGGCCATAGCGAGCGCATCGGGTTCGACGATGATCGCCGCCCGCGACGCACCTACCTGGGATGCGATGCCATCGATCCACCCGCGGTAGGCGTCGGCGCTCGCCAGGCCACCCGCAGCGAAGCTGCCGCAGTCGCGGTGCGGGATTCCGTAGAGCGTCAGAACCGGGATGGCACCGGCAGCCTGCGCGTCGCCGGTGTACTTCGCCACCGTCGAAGCCGAGGAGCCTGGGACGATCCAGTACGCCTGCGGTGTGTTCGCGACGGCGGTCAACTCAGGACTCGGCGGATCGGCGTGCTGCGCGGCGCGCATCGCGGCCGAGGTGGGATTGACATAGAAGGGCGCGCCCGCCAGCGGGTTGGCCGCGTCAGCCAAGCGCACCGCTGGCGCGCGACCGACCGGCGCCGGGTCGGCATGAAATCCCATGCCGGCAACAGCCACAAAAGTAAGGAAGGGAACGATCCACCGCGTGACTGCACCAGCAGCTGAGAAGGTCACCTCTGGGAAAGTAGTGCTCCCGGACTTCGAGCGCCAATCGCCGAAGCCGGCGGCGTCCTTCTACTGATGGTTTGGGGCGAAGAACTGCCAGATGGTGTCGGTCGCGTTGAGCGCCGTGGACGGTGCCGGCATATTGCCGAGCCGTTGCGCGAGCGGGCTCGGGTCACCGCCGGGCCACTGGTGGCCTGCCCCTGTCACCGAGATCAATTCGACGGTGTGCCCGTCGGGGCAGCCGGCGGTCTGGGTCGTCACATCGCCGGCGGTCGTCGAGTTGGGTGGTCCGCACCCATCGATCCCGCGCCACGTCGCGTTGACCGACTCCACCGAAGGGCCGTCGACGCGCGCCGTCCCGTCGGCCGAGAACGCCTTGCCCGGCCCACCGCTGTAAGGGACTCGGTCGTCGGCGGTGCCATGGATCTGCAGTACCGATGTCGGTCGGGCTCGCGAGCAGTCGGTCAGCAGGGTGCCCGCAACGGGTGCGATCGCCGCGAAAGTGTCTGTCTGGCAACCCAATCGAAGCGCCATCATGGCCCCGTTCGACATGCCCGTTGCATAGACGCGCGCCCGATCGATCGGAATCTCTCGCTCGACGGCGCCGACCATTGCGGTGATGAAGCCGACGTCGTCGGCGTTGATGCGTTGCGGCTCGCCACAACAGCTTCCCGCGTTCCACGCACGCATGAGGCCGTCGGGGTAGGCGACCAGGAAGTGCCCGGCGTCGGCCTCGCTGTCCCAGTGGTAGGAGCGCTCGGCCTGCGCCCCGGTTCCGAAGCCGCCGTGCAACATCACCACCAGCGGCGCACCGTCGCCCAGCCCTTGTGGCCGGTACAGGTGGAAGGTTCGGCTGACCCCGCCGACATCGATGGTCTGCGTGGACTGCCCGACCGGGATCGACTCGGCGCCCGGTGTTCCGAGTGCATGACCGCCACCGAGGCATCCGCCGAGTAGCACGACCGAGGCTCCGACAAGGCACGCGACAAGTGCCCGAAAGTATCCAGATCGCATGAGGCCATCGTGGCAGCCCGACCGAAGATTGACAAGTAACTTGTCAATCTTCATGCAGCTGGCACACTGGTAGACCATGCGAGCTGTTCGAGACGCCAAGTGGGAGCCCACGGTGCCGGCACTGGTGAATCTGGTGGCCGCGTCGGGAGCGCCCGGCCTGCGGGCGGCGTTCGCGGCCGCCGGGCTCGACGGGATCCGGCCCGCTCAAGCGGTTGCCCTGGTGCCGCTGGCGGCAGGCGGCTTGCATGCATCCGATTTGGCCGACCGGCTCAGTGTCAGCCGACAGGCGGTTGCTCAGGCGGTGGCGGCACTGGAACGGCATGACTACGTCGTACGAGGTCCGCACCCCTCGGACGCCCGGGCGCGGATTGTCGAGCTCACCCCGCGGGGCCGTCGCGCACTGCACGTGATGCGTGCGACCGCGCTCGATACAGAGGAGCGGTGGCGAGATGTTCTGGGAGACAATCGATTCGAAGAGCTCCGCGAGACCTTGTTGGTGTTGCTGTCGGCAGAAGCCGGCGAACAAACTTGAGCGATCAGATCTATAGCGCGTACAGAGCCGGCAGATTGACGACGATCGCTTCCTGGCTGCTTCGCGCAATCACCAGTTCCGCTGGTGTAACCGGGTCGGGGTTTTCCTCCCTGTGCGGCAGGTGCGGAGGGACGAAGACGTAGTCACCCGGCTCGGTCCTGACGCGAATCTCGCTCACTCCGTCAAAGAACACGAATTCCGGGTGTCCGCTGCGGATGTAGATCATGGTCTCCGAGTCACCATGGTGATGGTTGGCCGAAACGCTGCCCGGCGCGGCCAATGTTTCTCCCATCCACAACTTCTCACTGCCCACGGTAGCTCCGCTGAGAGCGGCGAACCGCTGCATACCATCGGTCTGAGCCGTGCTCGCATCGAGTTCGGATGACTTTATGTGGCGCACACGATTGCGGGTGGCGCTCTTGGAGGAATCGTCGGAGAAGTCGGGATGAAAACCGTCGGGGCCAGCCATGCATTCCACCGTAGACAGGCCGGTCGGTGATCGCTCTAGACAGCGGCATCGGATCCCGTCGATGGGCGGAATCCGGCCTGTTTGCTGGCTGATCGCACGATATTTCGGGCCGTTTGCGGGTATCTCTCCTGAACTGCGCGCCAGCCCTTTCGGCGCCGCTATAGGACGAGGAGGCATTCACATGACCGAGCGTTACACCACCACTGACGGAGGTGCGCCCGCGCCGAGCGACAAGCAATCGCTCACCGTGGGCCCCGACGGCCCGATCCTGCTGCAGGACCACTACCTGATCGAGCAGATGGCCCAGTTCAACCGGGAACGGATCCCGGAACGCCAACCGCACGCTAAGGGCGGCGGCGCGTTCGGCCACTTCGAGGTGACCAACGATGTCAGCAAGTTCACCAGGGCTGCGGTGTTCCAGCCCGGCACCAAGACCGACACGCTGATCAGGTTCTCCACGGTGGCCGGCGAGCGCGGCAGCCCAGACACCTGGCGCGACCCGCGCGGATTTTCGCTGAAGTTCTACACGTCGGAAGGCAACTTCGACATGGTCGGCAATAACACGCCGGTCTTCTTCATGCGCGATCCGATGAAGTTCCAGCACTTCATCCGCTCGCAGAAGCGCATGCAAGCAACCAACTTGCGGGACAACAACATGCAGTGGGACTTCTGGACGCTGACGCCCGAGTCGGCCCACCAGGTGACCTGGCTGATGGGCGACAGAGGCATCCCCAAGAGCTGGCGAAACATGAACGGCTACAGCAGCCACACCTATAGCTGGATCAACGCGAATGACGAGATCTTCTGGGTGAAGTACCACTTCATCAGCGATCAGGGCATCGAATTCCTCACCCAGGACGAAGGCGACCAGCTGGCCGGCGAGGACGGCGACTACCACCAGCGCGACCTCTACGAGGCCATCGAGGGCGGCAACTTCCCGAGCTGGACGTTGAAGATGCAGATCATGCCGTTCGAGGAGGCCAAGACCTACCGGTTCAACCCCTTCGACCTGACGAAGGTGTGGCCGCACAGCGACTATCCGCTGATCGACGTCGGCAAGCTGACGCTGGACCGCAATGTCACCGACTACCACACCGAGATCGAGCAGGCCGCGTTCGAGCCGAACAACATGGTGCCGGGTACCGGTCTGAGTCCGGACAAGATGCTGCTGGCCCGCGGTTTCTCCTATGCCGACGCGCACCGCGCCCGGCTGGGTACCAACTACAAGCAGATCCCGGTCAACTCGCCGCACGTGGAGGTCAACAGCTACTCCAAGGACGGGGCGATGCGGATCAAGAACGTCTCCGATCCGGTGTACGCGCCGAACTCCTACGGTGGCCCGCACGCCGACCCAGCGCGCGCTGCTGAGATTCGCTGGCAGGCCGATGGCGAGATGATCCGCGCCGCCTACACCTTGCGGGCAGAGGACGACGACTGGGGCCAGGCCGGCACTCTGGTGCGTGAGGTACTCGACGATGACGCACGAGATCGACTGGTGCACAACGTCGTCGGGCACCTGTCCAAGGGTGTCAAGGAGCCGGTGCTGTCGCGGGTGTTCGAGTACTGGCGCAATGTCGATTCGGATCTCGGCAAGAAGATCGAAGAAGAGTTTCGGTCAAGCGCGTCGAGTTAGGGCTGACGGCCCCGCGGCCTGAACGGGTCGCGGGTCCGCGCCCCGGCTTACGCTGAAGACACTGCACTCGGCGTAAGGAGATGTTTGCGATGCTCGCTGCGTTCGGGTTCGAATCCCTGGGTGTCGTCGTCGGCGACATGTTCTTCGTCGACCCGAACCCGGAGGAAGGCCAGGAGACTCCGGAACGGGGAGTCAGGCTCGAATTGCGCGTCATCGACCGAGGCGCACCCGCGGGGTCGATGTATGCCGGTGTCCCGGGCAGGAGTGAATCCGGACGAGGTGCCCGACGTCGACAAGGCTGGGCTCGTCGCGGCGGCCCCAGAAATTGTCGCGGCGGTCAAGCGGATGCTCGACGGTGTGCGAGACGGTGACCTGGCTCCTGCGCCCGCCGTGCTAGTCGCCGCCGCCCGCACCGGCTGGCTCTGAAAACACGGCGGCTCAATACTTTTGCGCGCAAAGCTGAATTAACGCTCAAGCGTCCACTGGATTATTGTCAAAACCGGCTTCCCGTTGACGTGAATGGCGCTACGGTGGCGATGTCCTCGATTCGCCCAGGGGCAGGGGGTAGCCCACGCCCCTTGCGGTCTGGGCGTACTACAACACCGTCCAGCCCGAATTCGGCCCGGCAGCTGGCTCCACATCCAGATACCAATCCCGGCTTCGCCGGACTTCAACCACGCGCTTCGCTCTCGATTGGAATTTCTCAATGTTCTTCTATTCGACGACGCTCTGCATAAAAACTCAGGCCTGAGTAATGAAGAAAGCTACTGTCAGCGCCGTTCTTGCCGCGCCACCGATTTTGGCCGGATCGATATTTCTTACGCCGACTCACCGACTCGTTCATGCCGAGTACAGGTTGGTCGATGAAGCGATGATCATCATTCCGGTCGACAACCAAGAGTATGCGGATGCCGCGGTCAAGCTGTATCTCGATCCGTCAGGTTTCCACGCCGCGGCCGACGGCAGCAACATCAGCACTCTTGATATGCCGGAGGTCGTACCGGGCGGAGGCTTGGACAACGCAGTCGACTATGGCGTGAACGAATTGGTGACAAAAGTTGAAAGCGATTATTCTGCCGGTGATTTCGGCAACGGCAATCCACTCTACGTCTTCGGCTATTCGCAGAGCTCCGTTGTCGCGGGAATGGCCGAGCAGCAGCTCGCCGCCGATCACATTCCGACCGACGACCTGCACTTCGTCATGGTGGGCGACAGCGCATCAGCCGAAGGCGGATTTTTGAACGCGTTCCTCGAACGACCTTCCAGCAATCGTGGCGGCCGTACGTGCATGGACGCCTTCAAGAACTTCGGCGCCGACGAGGTGCTGGGCCAGACGACGCCCGATAATCTCTACCCGACTGACGTCTACAGCCTGTCCGGCGATGGCTGGGCGAATTACGACTTCGGCCTCAATAATTTCGGATCTGTTCACCGACCACCTCGAATATCTCGGTCTGACGCCGGCGGAAATCGCAACCGCGGGTGCACCGGTGGTGGACGGTCTGACGGAGTACTTCACTATCCAAGACTCCATGGTCAACGCGCTAGAGGCGTTGTGGACCCAGCTTCAAATTGCGGACAGCGTCCTCTTCTGAAAAGGCTTAGGGCATCCGGACCCTGCCGATAGGCTGCCTCGCTAGGTGGCATTCGGTCAGGAGGAATCGATGGCGGGACGACTGGCGGGCAAGGTCGCGGTGGTCAGCGGCGGCGCCCGGGGGATGGGTGCCTCGCACGTCCAAGCGCTGGTGGGTGAGGGAGCCAAGGTGGTCTTCGGCGACATCCTGGACGCCGAAGGCGAAGCGGTGGCCAAGGAGGTCGGCGACGCGGCCCGCTACGTGCACCTCGACGTCACCCAGCCCGATGACTGGGAGCGCGTGGTCGCCACTGCGGTCGACGAGTTCGGCGGTGTCGACATCCTGGTCAACAACGCCGGCATCATCAATGTCGGTCTCATCGAGGACTACGAGTTGTCGGAGTGGCACCGCATCCTCGACATCAATCTGACCGGTGTCTTCCTTGGTATCCGCGCCGTCGTCGGACCGATGAAGCTGGCCGGTCGCGGGTCGATCATCAACATCTCGTCCATCGAGGGCATCGCCGGCACCATCGCCTGTCACGGCTACACCGCCACCAAGTTCGCCGTGCGTGGGCTGACGAAATCCACGGCAATGGAGTTGGGGCCCAGCGGCATTCGGGTCAACTCGATCCACCCGGGGTTGATCAAGACACCGATGACGGAGTGGGTCCCCGACGACCTCTTCCAGACCGCGCTGGGCCGTGCCGCCGAGCCGCAGGAGGTGTCCAGCCTCGTGATCTACCTCGCCAGCGACGAATCCAGTTACTCGACGGGCTCTGAGTTCGTCGTCGACGGCGGCTGCACCGCGGGCCTGGCGCACAAGGACTTCTCCACGGTCGAGACCGCGCAGCAGCCCGAGTGGGTCACGTAGGCCGCGACCGCTCGAAATAGGTTGCCAGAGCATGGGCCGCCGCGAAACGCGATCTTGACCTCGCAAACTTCGCCGCCATCCAAGTTTGACAGCTGTGTAACATTCCCGCCATCAGTCGTCCCTAATGTCGGCCGAGCAACAACCGGCAAATTCGATGCGCGGCATCGTGGCGATAGGGACTCAATTGAGCGGCAACGCAGTACGCCTGGCAGCAATCAACAACGTCGAGGCGTATGTGCCTCCTGCGATCAGCTTCGATCCGGGCGAGACACCGGGCCAGGTCTTCGGCTCCAGCGTCTTCACCAAGGCGGAGATGCAGGCGCGCCTACCCAAAGCCGTGTACAAGTCCATCGTGGCGACCATCGACAAGGGTGCAAAGCTCGACCCGGCGGTCGGCGACGCGGTCGCCGCGGCGATGAAGGACTGGGCGCTGGAGAAGGGCGCCACCCACTACGCCCATGTCTTCTACCCGATGACCGGCTTTACCGCCGAGAAGCACGACAGCTTCCTCGAACCGGTCTCCGACGGACAGACGCTGGCCGAGTTCGCCGGTAAGACGCTGATCCAGGGCGAGCCCGACGCGTCGAGCTTCCCGTCCGGCGGGCTGCGCAGCACCTTCGAAGCCCGCGGCTACACCGGCTGGGACGTCACCAGCCCGGCCTACATCCTGGAAAACCCCAACGGCAACACGCTCTGCATCCCGACGGTGTTCGTCTCGATGACCGGTGAAGCGCTCGACTACAAGACCCCGCTGCTGCGCAGCCAGCAGGCCATGGGTACGCACGCCGAGCGCGTCTTGAAGCTCTTCGGTCACAAGGACCTCAACCACGTCGTGTCGTTCTGCGGTCCTGAGCAGGAGTACTTCCTGGTCGACCGGCACTTCTTCCTGGCACGGCCGGACCTCATCAACGCCGGCCGCACCCTGTTCGGCACCAAGCCGCCCAAGGGTCAGGAGTTCGACGACCACTACTTCGGTGCCGTCCCGGAGCGTGTCCTCGGTTTCATGATGGACACCGAGCGGGAGCTGTTCAAACTCGGCATCCCCGCCAAGACCCGGCACAACGAGGTAGCCCCCGGCCAGTTCGAATTGGCGCCGATGTTCGAACGGGCCAACATCGCCTCCGACCACCAGCAGCTGACGATGACGGTTTTCAAGACGATCGCCAAGAAGCACGGCATGGAGTGTCTGTTCCACGAGAAGCCGTTCGCCGGCGTCAACGGATCGGGAAAGCACGTCAACTTCTCGATGGGCAACTCCGAGCTGGGCTCGCTGCTGGTCCCGGGTGACACCCCGCATGAGAACGCCCAATTCCTGGTGTTCTGTGCGGCGGTCATCCGTGCCGTGCACAAGTTCGCCGGGCTGCTGCGCGTCTCGGTCGCCTCGGCCACCAACGACCACCGCCTGGGTGCCAACGAGGCGCCGCCCGCCATCATCTCGATCTTCCTCGGCGAACAGCTCGCCGACGTCTTCGAGCAGATCGCCAAGGGCGCGGCAACGTCGTCAAAGGGCAAGGGCACCATGATCATTGGTGTCGACACCCTGCCCCCGCTGCCGACCGACCCGGGTGACCGCAACCGCACCAGCCCGTTCGCGTTCACGGGCAACCGGTTCGAATTCCGGGCGCCTGGTTCCGGGCAGACGGTCGCGGTGCCGTTGATCGTGCTGAACACGATCATGGCGGACTCGCTGGACTACATGGCCACCAAGCTAGAGAAGGCTGTCGAGGGCGGTGAGGAGTTCGACACAGCCGTGCAGACCCTGCTCACCGAGATCATCACCGAACACGGCGACGTGGTGTACAACGGCGACGGCTACTCGGAGAAGTGGCAGATCGAGGCCGCGGAGCGAGGCCTGCCGAACCTCAAGACCAGCCTGGATGCCATCCCCGAGTTGATCAAGCCCGAAGCGGTCGAACTCTTCGAGAAATACGGAGTTTTCAACGAGCGCGAGCTGCACAGCCGCTACGAGGTCCGCTTGGAGCAGTACGCGTTGACCGTCGCAGTCGAGGCCAAACTGGCCCTCGAGATCGGCTCGACGATCATCCTGCCGGCCGCGATCCGCTACCAGACCGAGCTGGCGCAGAACGTCGCGGCGTTGAAGGCCGCCGGCATCGAGCCGAGCCTCACCGCGCTGACAGCGGTGTCGGGTCCGATCGCCGATCTCGAGGCCGGGCTGGAAACACTGAAAGCCGCGCTGTCGGGCCATTCGGCGGATTCGGCGCTTGACGAAGCCACGCACGCACAGCACGAGCTACTGCCGGCGATGGACGCGGTTCGGACCGCTGCCGACGCGCTCGAAGCCGTTGTCGCCGATGACCTGTGGCCGCTGCCGACCTATCAGGAGATGCTGTACGTCCTCTAGGTCACGCAGCCGGCGCGGCCAACTGTACGCTGAACGCAAGCGTTTGCGCCCTGGTTGAGTCCGCAGCCGATGGTGTACGGCGAAAGCTTCGTGGGACATCGGTCGAAGGCACTGTGGTTGTCTCGGCGCTCAATGACTGCGACAACAAAGAGGTGGTACCCGCATGCCCTCATGGCGGCAGCACAAAGATCGCGGACAAAGCGTCGCGACGACGACGGCCAATCGCGAGGTCGGTGCTGAGATCGAAGTCGAGGTCACGGCTGCGACGACGCTGGAGTTTCAGGTTGCCGTGGCCCGGCTACCGGGTCTCGATATTCGCGAGTCATTGACAATCACGTTGAACGGCAACGTGATTGAGCCCCGCGAGATCATCGGTCAGCACGAGACGCGGATTCATGCGATCGACGTCGAACAGGGAACCGTGAAGTTGTCGTACTCGGCGACCGTTGCCGGCGAAGCCGAGCCTGCGCCGGGCGGCGACATCGACGTGATCACCTATCTGCGTCCGAGCCGCTACGCCGAAGCCGACAAGTTCTTCGGCTTCGCGGCAACCGAGTTCGGGCAGTACACCGATTCGGCCACGCTGCTTGAAAAAGTTGCGGCGTGGGTGGGCGCACGGCTGGATTACGTACCGGGATCCAGTGATCCGATCGACGGCGCCGCTGACACGCTGCTCGCCGGAGCCGGGGTGTGCCGCGACTATGCGCACCTGGTGATCGCGTTGTTGCGGGCGCTGAACGTGCCGGCCCGTCTGGTGGCGGTGTATCCGCCGGGATGCGATCCGATGGACTTCCACGCGGTAGCCGAGGCGTTCGTCGACGGCGAGTGGCGTGTCGTGGACGCGACGTGCCTGGCCCCTCGCCAGTCGATGGTGCGGATCGCCACCGGCCGCGACGCCGCCGACACCGCGTTCCTGGACAACCACAAGGGCTCGATCAACTTGACCAACATGATGGTCACCGCCTACGTCGACGGCGAGCTGCCCATCGACTCGATCGACCACCTGGTGAGTTTGAGCTAGCGCTCAGCGGCGGAGAAGCTTCTCCCGGAGCGAGTCCGTCAGAGAACGCCGCATCGATACCGGCTCGAATCGGCGAGCCGCGTCGGTCAGCGCTTGGCGGGACTCCGCGTCCAGCTCGATATCGGCTGCGGCAACGTTGAATTCGAGCTGCTCGACGCTGGAAGCGCCGGGGATGGCAACGACATTGGGCAAGCTGATCAGCCACGCCAGCGCCACCTGTGCGGGCTTGGCACCGACGCCGGCGGCGACGTCGCGCAACGTCTGCAGCAGCGGCTCGATCCGGCGGAGGTTCTCGGTGCCGAACAATCGGTTGATCGCTCGCACGCCGCCGGGCCGGTTGTCCACGCCGTACTTGCCGCCCAGAAGTCCTTGCGCCAGAGGGCTGTAGGCGATCACCACCCGGTTCTCCTGCTGCGCGAACGGCACCAGGTTGTCGAGCGCGCGCGGGTGGGCCAACGAGAAATGGACCTGGTTGCTGATGACCGGTCGTCCGAGCGCGGCATCGGCCTGCTTCCACCGGGACAGTGAATAATTCGACACGCCGGCCGCGCCGATCGCTCCGCTGTCCAGCAACTCGCGCATACCCGGCATGATCACCGAATCGGGAACCACCGGGTTGGGCTGGTGAATCTGGTACAGCGGAATGTGTTCCAGGCGCAGCCGCCGCGCGCTGGCCCGCTCGCGTTGTTTGACCACGGCGGGAAACGGCGCGACCGGAAAGATCTTGCTGGCCAACGCCACCTGGTCACGTTCATCGCCCAGCGCATCGCTGAGGATCCGTTCGCTCTTGCCCAGCCCGTACACCTCGGCGGTGTCGAAGAACGTGACACCCAACGCGCGTGCACGATGAACGATGTCGCGCGCGGGACCCGAGGCGTAACTGTCGCCGTAACCCCACTCGCGCGATCCGAACTGCCAGGTTCCCAGGCCGATTCGGCTGACTTTGCCGATTCCGTCGACGTCCAGATACTTCATCTTGCCCACGCTAGTGATTGCCGGCACCGAATGGCGGGCGGAGATCTAGGTAATTGCGCCGTGCCTCTTCAGCACGTCCATCACCTGCCGGCTCTGCACAACGCCGTCCTTTGCGCACAGCTTGCGCAGCTCGACGACGACGGACTGCAACTCGTCGAGTCGCTCCGTCGCTTGAGTGAGCGTGGCCAGCCAGCTGTCGTAGTCACGTTCGTCGGCGGTAGCAATCTCGGCTATCGCGCAAGACGTCATACTCATCGCGTTCACACTCCCGGCTTCCGGGTACGCGGCGCGTACCAAACCAGCTTTGAGCTGCGATTAACCCCTAAGCGATGTGTCTAAACTCACACGTCGTCGGGCTGCTGAAGATCCGGACGCCGACGTCTGGCAAACCGGATGCACGGTCCCACCGACGGCAGGAATCCAGGGGTCACGGCCGCGGGTGAGCGGCCCGACACGGCGGCCGATACGCTGTGCCTGCGGCGGGGCACGTTACAAGAAAGGGCGGATATGTCACGGACAGTCGTGGTTGGCGCGTCGAGCGGGCTCGGGCGTTGCATCGGTATCGGTCTGGCGCAGCGCGGCGGACAGGTCGCCCTCCTTGCACGACGCCGCCCCCGCATCGAGTCCGCGGCCGAGGAGGCCGGCAGTGGTGCGGTCGCCATCGAATGTGATGTCACCGACGAGAGTTCATGTCGCACCGCGTTCGACCAAGCGGCCGAGGCGTTGGGCGGTATCGACAACCTCATCTACACGCCCGCGATCAGCCCGCTGGTTCGCATGGTCGACACCGGCGCCGACACCTGGCGGCGCATCTTCGACACCAACGTCATCGGTGCCTCACTGGCGACGGCGGCGGCGATCTCACATCTCACCGCGTCCGCGGGCAAGGCGGTTTATCTCTCTTCTGACGCAGGCACATTCGGGCCGCCGTGGCCCGGTCTCGGCGCCTACGGCGTCAGCAAGGCCGCGCTGGAACGGTTGGTGGAAGCTTGGCGGGCCGAGCACCCCGACGTAGGGTTCACATCCCTCATCGTCGGGGAGTGCGCGGGCGGCGAGGGTGACGCGGCGACCGGAATGAACGCCGGCTGGGACATGGATCTGGCGATGAAGGCCTATCCGCTGTGGGTGTCCGGCGGCTGCATGCCCGGCAAGCTGATGCCCGTCGAGGACCTCATCGAGGTGGTGCAGACCATCCTGCAGACCAACGCCTCGACGTCGATGCCCGTGGTGGTCGCCCGGGGTGCGCCGGCCGGTCAGGTCGCCTTCCCCGACACGAATTAGCCGGAGCCGCAAGCGCTCCTGGCCGTTGTGCCGGTCGCCGGATTCCGACCGTCGCACCCAGCCGCGTCCTCTACAGTTGCGCCTGACAATCACGATTTAAGGAGACGCGGATGGCGTGGTTCATGGCCCTGCAGAGCCCATCCCACACACCCCACCAGTCGATGGTCTACGAGCTGCAGGACGGCGTGGACGTGGACAAGATCGCCGAGGAGCTGGTGAGCTCGGCGACGCTGAACCGGGTCGTGGCCATCCCCGCGGTGCTGACGCAGAACAAGCGTCGGCATCAGAAGGTGACGATCTACGTCCGGCCCGCCGCGTGGGGTCTGTGGTCGTTTTACGAGCTGTCCGAAGAGGACCGCAAGGAGATGATGAAGAACAACCCGGTGGTCAACGCGCTCGCCCAAGCCGCACAGCAGCGCGCACAGCAGGGGAAACAAGCAACCGGGGGACCGATGACCGTGCAGGTCAATCCGCTCACCGGCCAGGTCGGACCCGCTGGTCCGGCCAGCCGCAGCTAAGCGGTGTGTTGGGAGTCGCCGCGCTCGTCAGGCGGCGATGCGGCTCCAAGGGTTGTCAGCATGCCGACGGCGGCCCGCTGCCAGGTGAACATCTCGGCGCGGCGCCTCGCGCACTCGCGTCGATGAGCCTCGGGGCGGCTGACGATCGTGCTGACGGCCCCGGCGATGGAGACCGGATTGTTGTCGGCCAGCGCCCCGCTGTCTGCGGTGATGATCTCGCCGAGCGCCGACGTCCGGGAGACCACGGCCGGCGTCCCGCAGGCCAGCGACTCCAGCGCAGCCAGCCCGAACGTCTCGTGCGGGCCCGGTGCGAGGGCGACATCGGCGGAAGCCAGCAGTTCGGCGACGGCGCGGCGGTCCGAGATGAACCCGGTGAAGTCGACCGGCAGTCGAGCTGCCTGCCGCTGCAGCCGGGCCCGCAACGGGCCGTCGCCCACGACGACAAGCCGGGCATCGACGCCGGCGTCGCACAACGCCGCGACCGCGTCGATGCTGCGGTCGGCACGCTTTTCCACCGACAGCCGGCCACAGTGCACCAGCAGGATCTGCGACGACGTGGCCCAGCGCTGACGCATCGCACCGGAGCGCCGCGACGGGTGGAACATCTCCAGGTCCACACCCAATGGGACGGTGACGGTGTTGGTCGCCCCGATGCGATCGAATTCTTCGCGGGCGAAACCCGTCGTGCACACCACCGTGTCGTAGTCGGCTGCGGTGCGCCGATTCGCGTAGTCGGCGAACTTCCGAGCCGCGCGACGTGGAAGCACTTGGCCCGCAAGGCGATCCAGGCGTTCGTGCGAGATCATCACCGTCGTCGAGCCGTGGCCGCGACCCCAGCGCCCCAACGATCGCAGCGTGAGCCGGTCGGAAACCTCCAAGGTGTCCGGTCGAAGCACTGCCAGAAGTTCGCGCACCGGCCCCGGTAGCACGGCGCGGTATCCGCCGGTGAACGGAATCAGCTTGGCCGCCACGGTGATTCGCACAACTCCTGTGGACAGCCGAGCGTGCGCAGGGTGTCGGCCGGGGACGATCAGAAACACCTCG
Organism: uncultured Actinomycetota bacterium; assembly: GCA_963741555.1. GTDB lineage: Bacteria > Actinomycetota > Actinomycetes > Mycobacteriales > Mycobacteriaceae > Mycobacterium. The sequence continues at coordinate 613,101 of CAVUIH010000015.1, forward strand.
TGGCCCAAAGCGCAGTATTCCGCACCCAGACGGTCGACGGCGGTACGAAGGCCGCCGGAACGAGGTCCATAGAAGTTGGCGACCTGAACGACACGCATCTAGTTAGCAGAACCGGTGCTCGTGTGCGGTCAACGATCTGACACCGACGAGTAGCTGAACAGGCCGTGAACACCGAAGATCGCGGCACGCTAATGCTCAGGCAGCAACGGGCCGAAGTCGGAAAATCCGGATCTCTCTGGGTGCGCAGCTGTGGCGGTAACGCTCGTAACCGGCGTAGAAGTCGACGGCTTTGGCCCATGCCGACGCGCGTTCCGCGCCGCTGAGCAGCGTGGCTCGGTATTGCGCAGCCGCCGTCTTGAACTCGACCGTGCATTCGGGGTGTGCGAGCAAGTTGTTGCTCCACCCTGGCTGTGCCGGCCGTCCATAGTTGGACCCGATTGCGAGAAGTCCGTCAGAGTCCTCGATCAGTACCAGCGGTTGCGTGCGTGGAAGACCGGATTTCGCGCCGGTCGTCGTGACCAGCCCCACCTTGTCGATTCCGACCGAACTCAGGCGTCCGTTGGTCCGGGGGATCAGGGCCTTGTCGATCCGTGGTGCCAGGCGCAGGATGAATTGATAACCCGGCGGGCTCATCACGACGCGTTCCAGCAGGGCTTCATCGAGCCGCAGTCGCCGTCCGCGAAGAGGGCTTTCCCGCCGAAAGGCCATGGGTCGACGGTACTCATTTCGCGGCAGCCCAGGGATAGTCGGCGGCGACGTGGGTATTTCGCAAACCATCCTCGCTCTATTTGGAATCACTGAGCGGAGCCTAAAATTGCTCTAATGCCCTGGTATTACTGGCCGAAGCTCGCGGTAGGGTGGTGATCGCGAGTTCTGACCGGCAACGCCGTTGGGCATCGTGCTGCGGGATCGGATCGGGGCCTACGACGGGGGATGGGACAGCGGAGATGCGCCAGTGGGCGGCCACACTCGCCGTGGCCGGCGTCGCGAATTCTCGTCGCGGGGTGCGGTGGTAGCAACCAAGCCGGCACGAACTCGACGACGACAGTGAAGTCGCTGATTCCGCGGCCCGTCGTCGAGCGTGAACTCGACACGCTGTTGCTCACCCCGGCGCAGATCAACCCGCTGATGGGCGCGACTGACCTGGCGATCGTCAGAAAACACGATTCGATGACCGATGACAGTTCCACCATGAAGCCGCCGGAATGCCTGGCCATCGACGGCTCCGCGCAGGCCCGGGTGTACGCGAACAGCGGGTTCACCGCCGTGCGGGACCAGGCGCTCAACGACGGCAACGGCTTCACTCACTACGCCGAGCAGGCGGTGGTGTTGTTTCCGACCGCCAAGCAGGCGAAGGTTTTCTTCCTCGCATCGGGCCTGCGGTGGCCTGCGTGCCACGAGTACACCCACACTCAGTCCGGAACCCAGTGGACGGTCGGCCCGATTTCGGATGACAACGGCGCGCTGAGCACGATCTCGACTCAGCAGCAAGCCAAAGCCGGCGGGTGGGCCTGCGGCCGGGCGCTCGCCGTCAAGAACAACGTGATCGTCGACGTCAACACGTGCAGTGCCAACCCGGCGAACTCCGCGGTCGACATCGCCAACCAGATTGTCGCGAAAGTGGCTACGCGCTAAGCCATTCCGTCAGTCGGGTGCCGACGGTCCGAGCAGCCGCGCTTCTTCGAGGTCCATCGCGGCCTGCAGCTCGAGCAGCACGATGTCGTCGATACGACGGGCGTCGCGGAGTTCGGTGATGGCGCGGCGCTTGTGTTCGAGCACGCCGAGCCGCACCTGCCGAAGCAGATCGCTACGATCCTCGGCATCGCTGGGGGTTGAACCGTCATCGCTGAGTCTGACCAGGGCAGCATGCTGTCGGTATTCCGTTTGCAGGCGGTTCTGCAGTTCGTCGCTGACGCCGAGTTCCGTGGCCACCAGCGGCAACGCGTCCAGGGCGGCCTGGGCGCCGTGGCAGCGGGCAAGGCGCAGTTCGTCAGCATGGGCGACGTCCTCAGGGATCCGGGCCCAGCGGACGACCGCCGGCAGTGTGCTGCCCTGAACGATGACGGTCGTGAGGATCACCACCGACACCACGAAGATGATCAGGCTGCGGTCGGGAAACGGCGCGCCGCTGCGAGTGGTCAGCGGAACAGCTATCGCCGCGGCAAGCGACACCGCTCCGCGGAATCCGGCCCAGCCCGACACCGCGCGCTGACGCCAGTCGACCCGTCGTGCCCGCTGCGCCTCGCGCCGATCCACGGTGCGGACCAGCGCCGTGGTGCACTCTCCCCAGATCAGCCGAGTAGCGACGACGACGCCGGTGACCGCGAAGGCCAGCAGCACGGCGTGCCGAACGCCGCCGTCGACCCGGGAGATTCCGCGCATCGCGCTCGGGATCTGCACACCGACGAAGACCCACAGCGAGCCGTTGATCAGGAATGTCGCGATGTCCCAGAAGGCGAACGTCACCAGCCGGGACCGCGCCCGGATCACCCGGGGCGAGACATAGGCGAGCACCAGCGCCGACACCAGGACTGCGACCACTCCACTGCAGTCGATCGCATTCGCGAGCAGGAACGCGGCGAACGGCGTCAGCAGGCTGAGCGCGGCTTCCTCCTGCGGTGCGTCGAGCCGTTGCCGGACCAGCGTCACCACTCCACCGACCAGCAGACCGGCGGCGATGCCGCCGAGGTAGGACAAGACGAATCGGATGGTCAAGTCCACCGGTCCGACTGGCGCTCCGCCCATCGCGACCGAGACGGCGACACCGAACAAGACGAGCGCGGTGCCGTCGTTGATGATGCTCTCCGCTTTCAGAACGGTGAGCGTGCGTCGCGGCAATTGCTTGGCCAGACCGGCGACGGCCGCCGCGTCCGTAGGGGAGAGCACGGCGCCGAGGACCGATGCCGCGTGCGATTCCATGCCGAATGCCCGCGCGGTCCAGGACACCGCGACCGCGCTGGCGATCACCAAACCGACGCTGAGTAGCACGATGACGCGCAGGTTCGCGCGGATCTCGCGGAAGCTGGTGTTCAGGCTTTCCCAGTAGAGGATCGCCGGCAGGAACAGCAGCAACACGATCTCGCCGTCCAGGCGGACGTGGCCGAACCGGGGGATCAAACCAAGTAGCGCGCCGAGCCCGATGAGCAGAACCGGCGGGCCGACGCGGTAGCGCCTGCCCAGCACCGTGCCCGCGATGACGACGGCGAACAGCACAACAATGACGACGAGCCCGAACACTTGGACATCATGCTGGACGAACCGTCAAGTTTCATGTCGTCGGCTCGGGGGCGGTGAGCGGCCGGCTGGTCGTCAAGCGCCCAGTTCTCGTATCGACGGCTTGGGACGACAGGTCCGGGCTCCCCACAGCCCATGGTGACGATCACGTCCGCTGCTTGCACGATTTCACCCGTCCAGGGTTTAGGGAATTTGCCGGAGATGTCGATGCCGCGCTCGGCCATGACGGCGATGGCAGCGGGATTGATTTCGCCTTGCGGTTCGGACCCGCCCGACCACGCCACTGTCCCGCCGCCGGCGAAATGGTTGAAGCAGCCCGGGGCCATCTGGGATCGCCCGGCGTTGTGGTTGCACAGAAACAACACGACAAGCATTTCGCTATGTGAGTTGTTGCTGACTCTCGCCCGGGCATGCAGTTGTTGCCGCGCGAAACGTTCCGCCAGCAGCGGCAGGAAATCCCGAATCGTCGCATGGGCGGCCAGCTTCTCGTACGACTCGTACACCAACCGCCGGACAGTCTCTGCATCGAAGCTGTCGGCGAATTCGCTCTCCAATTGCGCCGCGCAGCTCTCGAGCGCCCGACGGACGTCGAGGGATAACTCGACATGCGTTTCGGGCCCGGTGGCGGCGTCGTATGTCATCGCTCCAATCGTCAGCGGGATGTCACCGCGAGTCAATCCACGGATTCGCCGGCGTTAACGCGAATAGCATTACCGCGTGGTCCTATTCGCCGTGTTGTGTACCAAGACGGTCACGGCGATGTACCGAAATCGACGTTGACCTGGCGTCGACGGGGACGGCCGCAAATCATGGCACAGGGAATGCGTTGCGGAATCGTCGTCATGCGTGGAGCGCGGACGTTCGCATGGCTACAGGAGGTAAGCACGGTATGACGACGGAAGTGCACGGTGGTCGCATCCTCGACACCGCGAAAGGCATCCTCATCGGCCTTCGCCGATGCACGTCCGAGGCGGCTTTCCACGAACTGATCGGCGCGGCACAACGACACCGGATGCCGGTGTTCGCGATGGCATGGGCGTTGGTGCATCTGGCCGACGGCGGCGAACAATGCGCCCACTCATCCTCCGACGCCGACTCGGCGGCTCGTCACGAGTGGGGCCAGCTGTTCACCGGCTCGGCGCTGGCGGTCGGTTAACGCACCCCGACAACGAGATTCGGGTCGATACTCTAAAAACGCACCAGCGTCAGCGGGTACGACACCGTGCCGCCCGGTGCATTGCCGCAGCCGCTGTCGAACGTCGAGTCGACAGAACCCTGCAACGTGACCATGTCCCACGAATATGTGTCGTGCGACGGCAGGAAGTACACCGTGCAGCGCACGCCGTCGGGCACGTCGACGACCATCGTGTAGCGACCGTTGGCCAGGTGCGCATCCGCGTTCCACGGAACCGCTTGGCCATTCGGCGCCCAATTCCGCGGAATGAGCCGGAATCAGCTCGGCGGCGTCCAGGCGATCGGCAACGTCTTGATGCCGTGAATGAACGGCGACAGTAGCCGCGCGGGCTCCTCGGTGACGGCGATGTCGGGAATTTCGCGGTTGAGTTCCTCGAACATCACTCGGATCTCGCGACGGGCCAGATTGGCGCCCAGGCAGAAGTGCGCACCCCCGCCGCCGAAACCGACATGCGGATTCGGGTCACGCGTCACGTCGAACTTCCACGGGTTCCTGAATTTCTGTTCGTCACGGTTGGCCGAGCAGTACCACAGCGTGGCCTTGTCGCCGGCGGCCATCTTGGTTCCGTTCAGCTCGAAATCGTGAGTGAGCGTGCGCCGCATGTAGATCACCGGCGAAGCCCATCGCACGATCTCCTCGACGGCGGAATGGGAGACAGCGTCGAAGTCGGCCCACCATGTCTGCCGCTGCTCGGGATAGCGGGTCAGGGCAAGCAGTCCGTGGCTGATCGCGTTGCGGGTCGTTTCGTTGCCGGCGGCCGCCAGCAAGATGAAGAACGACGCGACCTCGGCCGACGTCAACCGTTCGCCGTCGACGTCGGCGTTGACCAGGCTGGTGGTCAGATCGTCGGTGGGATTGCTGCGACGCTCCTCGGCCAGCGCCGAGGCGTAGCCGCCGATCTCCATCGAAACCCGCACGAACTCATCGAATTCGGTAGTCAGGTCGGGGTCGCCGAAACCGAGAATGACGTTGGTCCAGTGGAATATCTGCTGGTGGTCCTCCTCGGGAATGCCCATCATGTCGCAGATGACCTGCAACGGCAGTGGCCCGGCCAACTCGCTGACCGCCTCGCCCTTCCCATCGGGGTGATCGGCGATCAGCGAGGCGACCAGTCGATGGGCCCGCTCGCGCACCGACGCCTCGATCCTGGCCACTACCTTCGGGGTGAAAGCCCTGCTGACGATGGATCGCAGCCGCTGATGCCGCGGGTCGTCGAGCACGATCATCGAGCCGAAGTACTCGGCTATCTCAGGTGTCTGGTCGTTGATGGTGATGTTCGGGCTGGAACTGAAGATCTCGGGGTGGCGGCTGGCGTAGAACACGTCATCGAGTCCGGTCAGCGCCCAATGGCCGTTGCCGGCATTGAATCCTTCTAACTCCATGGCGGGCCAGAACGAGATCGGCGCCTCGCGTCGCAGCGTGGTGAACGCGCCGTCGCGCAGATCGTCGTCGAGTGACCAGAACTCCCATTCGCCAAGGTCGATGTCGCCGAGCGCAACCTCGGGTGGGGCCGTGCCGTTCACTCGAGTCGTAATTCCCATGCCGACCGTCCTCGTCATTGAGCGGGCTCAGGCGCGAGCCTAAACCGGTAGTCGGGGAACCGCTGAGTATTACGCTTGCCGTACCACAGTGCGTTCCCGAGCTGCGGTGACGAGGCAAGCTTCGGTTGGGCATCCGATTCTGATGGAGCGAATCCGCATGGTGCACAAGAGACGTCGCACATACACCACCTACAGCATCGGCTGCGCGGTTGTCTGGGCTGTCATTCTGGCGGCGGTGTTCACCTACGCCGACGGTGCCACCCGGCACACATTCGCGGTGTTCTTCGGCGGGTGGGTCATCGGCTGGCTGTCGGCGACTATCGCCCGCGTCGTCTATCCGCCACCTCGACCGCGCACGCCCGCCGGCACGGGCTCCTGATTCGCCGATCCCGATCGAGAGTCAGTGCGTGCACACGGTGCGGGCCGGTGCGCCATTGGCGGTTGCCTCGCTGACCACGTTGCCGTCGATCAGGATCGTGCAGGTGATCGAGCCGGCGCCCTGAGCGCTGATCACCAAGACGGGGTTGCCGGGGGTGACGCTGAACTGTGTGGTCCACGGCAGTGGCACATGCGCCTGCTGCACTTGACCCGATTGACCGCTGTTCGTCTGGTACGAGATGTAGTCGGCGATGGGGGCGCTGCCACTGAGCCTGTAGGTCACCTGGGGCGGCGGACCGGTCGCGCCCGCTATCGCGCAGGGTCCAACCGTGGCGGCGAAGGCGGTCAGGGCCGCCACAACTAGCGACGTCCCAGTGCGGCGCGACGTAGTCACGGCGTCATGGTGTCATTCCGGCCAGGTGGATGGGCCGATTTTCGCGTCTTTTTCTGCGACGCCAACGCAGAGCGTGCCGCGATCGAACCGATGCTCGACAATCGTCGTGAAGCTAGCAAAGGGAGCTGCTCGATGGCCGAATTACCCGCGCGGCGCGACCTGCTCCGCGGCGCTGCCGCGGTGGGTGCTTTTCTGGCGGCCGACGCGGCCGCGCTGCTGACCGCGATCAACTGGATCGGCCCCTCGCGGTTGACGCCGCAGGCCTTCCTCGACGGGTTCAACAAGGCGTTCGGGCGGCATCCGGGGTTTCGCACCAACCACGCAAGGGGTGGCCGTCGCGGGCTGGTTCGACAGCAACGGCAACGGCAAAGAGTTCTCGACGGCGGCGGTGTTTGCACCCGGCCGCACCCCGGTGCTCGGTCGATTCTCGGAGGCCGGCGGCAACCCGCACACCCCGGACTCGCCCGCGGCGGGGCGCGGGCTCGGCCTGGCGTTCGGATTCCCGGGCAGCCGGCAGTGGCGGACGGCCATGCTGAATCTCCCAGTCTTCCCTGATGATTCGCCGCAGAGCCTCTACGACCGGCTGGCCGCCACCTCGGTGGTCCCGGCCACCGGTAAGCCCGATCCGGCCGCGATGACGCGGTTCTACGACACCCACCCGCCGGCCGCGCGCGCCATGGCGATCATCAAACAACACCCGCCGACACCCGGTTTCGCCGACAGCGTCTTCCGGGGCCTGAATGCGTTCTACCTCGTCAACGGATCCGGTGTGCGGACGCCGGTGCGGTGGTCGCTGATTCCGCTGCAGCAGGCGCTTCCGCCGACATCAGGGCCCGACGCGCTGTTCGATCCACTCGTCCGGCAGTTGCGGGCCGGACCACTGCGCTGGCGTCTGGTCCTGACGATCGGTACCGGACAGGATCCGACCCACGACGCGACCCTGCCCTGGCCGCCCGATCGCCGCACCGTCGACGCTGGAGTCCTCGCCCTCGACTCGGTGGAGACCGAGGCCAAGGGCAATGCCCGCGACATCAACTTCGATCCGCTGGTGCTGCCGCCCGGCATCGAACCGTCCGACGACCCTCTGCTGAGTGCACGGTCGGCCGTCTACGCCGCGTCGTATCGGCGTCGTGCCGGGGAGAACACGCTATGACCGACGCGTCCGAAGTCGCAAAGTTCACCACGCTGAGCAGGATCCTGCACTGGCTGACAGCGGTCCTGGTCTTCTCCGCTCTGTTCGTCGGCTTCGTCATGGTCAACTCGGTCAGCCACCATGGCGCGCTGATCATGGTGCACATGTCGCTGGGCGCACTCGTCCTGCTGGTCATGGTGGTGCGCGTCGTCAACCGGTTGACCCACCACCCGCCGGCATGGCCGTCGACGATCGGGGCGCTGGAAGGCAAAGCCGTCGTGCTGTCCGAAAAGTTGCTGTACGCGCTGCTGCTGCTCCAACCGCTGGTCGGCTGGGCGATGATCTCGGCAGCCGGGGGACCGGTCGTGGTATTCGGCTCGCTTCGGCTGCCGCGGATCGCACCCTTCGACGAGCAGGTGTTTTGGGTTCTGCGCCAAGCTCATTCGGTGATTGCCTTCACGCTGATGGTGGTGATCGCCGCGCACGTCTCCGCGGTGCTGTGGCACACCTTTGCGTTACGCGACCGGCTGATCGAGCGGATGACTTTCGCGGTGCGTCGCAAGCGCTGATTTGTCACGGTCGCCGGTCCGTCGCGCCTAGGGTGAACCGGGGATCGTCGATCAGAAGGTGGCGCATGGCAAAACGAGTTGTCGTTTGGGGTACCGGCTTCGTCGGCAAGATGGTGATCGCCGAGATCGTCAAACACCCCGAGTTCGAACTGGTCGGCGTCGGCGTCAGCAACCCGGAGAAGGTGGGCCGCGACGTCGGCGACATCTGCGGCTTGTCCGAGCCGGTCGGCGTGGCGGCCACCGACGACGTCGACGCGCTGATCGCGCTGAAGCCCGACGCCCTGGTGCACTACGGCCCGACCGCTGCACACGCCGACGCCAACATCGCTTTGATGACGCGGTTCCTGCGCGCGGGCATCGACGTGTGTTCGACGGCGATGACGCCGTGGGTCTGGCCGACCATGCACCTCAACCCGCCGCAGTGGATTGCGCCGATCACCGAGGCCTGCGAACTGGGTGAATCGTCCTGCTTCACCACCGGCATCGACCCCGGCTTCGCCAACGACCTGTTCCCGATGACCCTGATGGGCCTGTGTTCCGAGGTGCGCACGGTCCGGGCATCGGAGTTGCTGGACTACACCAACTACGAGGGCGATTACGAAATCGAGATGGGCATCGGCCGTGAGCCGGAATTCCGTCCGATGCTGGAAAACCGTGACGTGCTGATCTTCGCGTGGGGCGGCACGGTCCCGATGATCGCCCACGCGGCCGGCATCATGCTCGACGAGATCACCACCACGTGGGACAAATGGATCACCCCCAACGAGCGCAAAACGGCCAAAGGCGTCATCCCGCCGGGACACGTCGCGGCCGTCCGGTTCACCATCAACGGCGTCTACCAAGGCCAGACCCGCATCCAGCTCGAGCACGTCAACCGCATCGGCCTGGACGCGGCGCCGGACTGGCCGGCCGGCACCAAGGACGACGTCTACCGCGTCGATATCGAAGGCACGCCGAGCATTTCGCAGGAGACCGCCTTCCGGTTCACCGACGGATCCGGGCGGGACGCGGCCGCAGCCGGCTGCCTGGCCACCGGAATGCGGGCGCTCAACGCGGTGCCGGCCGTCAACGAACTGTCCCCGGGTTGGGTCACTCCGCTCGATCTGCCGCTGATCGCGGGCGTCGGCACGATTCGATAGCCGACGGTAGCGGGCAGCCCAACCGAGACAGCCGATAAATTGGTGGCCGATGCGCAAGATGAGACGACATGGCTGACGGAGAACGGTCGGCGTTAGGCCTCTCGATCGGGGCCACCAACCTGGCTGCGGTGACGGCCGACCGCGCGGTGACTCGTAAACCGGTGCTGACGCTGTATCGGCAGCGCCCACCCGAGGTGGGTGTGCCGTCGGAGAACCCGAAGCTGAACGAGCCCGGCCTGGTCGTGAGCGACTTCGTGGATCGGGTCGGTGATCCGGCCGGCATCACGGCCGCCGACGGCACGACGCACCGCAGCGAGATGCTGGTCGCCGACGCGCTGCGGGCGCTGGCGTACGTCGCCACCGACAGGGGGCCGCTGCCCGACGCGGTCGCGGTGACCCACCCCGCGCACTGGGATCCGGCGGCGGTCGACGCCGTGCGGACCGCTGTGAACCGGGTGTCCGAATGGTCGCTCGGACAGTTGACCCTGCTGCCGGACTCCGCCGCGGCGCTGTTCGCCCTGCAGACGAACCCCGGCGTGCCGAAACGCGGAACCGTCGCCGTCTGCGACTTCGGTGGCTCGGGAACGACGCTGACCCTGGTCGACGCCGCAAACGGCTACGAGGCCATCGCGCCCGCGGTACGGCATCGCGAGTTCTCCGGCGACCGGATCGACCAGGCGCTGCTGACCCACGTCGTCGCCGACCTCTCGTCGGCGGGGTCCTTCGACACCGCGGCGACGTCGGCCATCGGCTCCCTGACTCGGCTGCGCGCAGCCTGCCGGTACGCCAAGGAGCGGCTCTCGTCGACCGTCGCGACCGAACTGACCGCCGACGTGCCGGGCTACCGCGGTGAGATCCGGCTCACCCGAGACGAACTCGACGACGCCATCCGCCAGTCCCTGGAAGGCTTCACGGACATTTTCCACGACACGTTGCAGCGCAACGGGATTCGTGCGGCAGATCTGGTGGCGATCGCGTCGGTGGGCGGCGGTGCGAGCATCCCGCTGATCACCACGACACTGTCGGAACGGTTCGACTCACTCGTCATCACCGCGCCGCGGCCGCATCTGACCGCCGCGCTCGGCGCGGCGCTACGGGCCGCACGCGGTCCCGCCGACGGCGACACGGCGCTGGCGCCGACGGCCGCCGGATCGATTGCCGACGCGACGACCCTGTCGGAGGTGCCCGCCGAACCCAGTCCGGCGCCGGCGCTGGCGTGGTCGGAAGCAGAAGACGACTCCGGCATCATGCCGATCCGCGCCGGCGAGTATTCGGATGACGAGGAGAGCGCGCCGCTGGCTGCCGCGCGCAGGCCGGCGGAATTCGATCTGGATCCTGTACCCACCGCGATCGCCGACGCCTGGTACCGCCGCCCGGTGGTGGTGGCGGTGGGCACCGCGCTGGCGGTGCTGGCCATCGGCAGCGGAGTCATGATTGCGCTGCGGCATACTTCGAGCACGCCGAACACCCCGACCTCCAGCGTCAACACGACACCGGCGAACCCGCGGACGTCGGACACTTCGGCCACGCAGAGCAGCGCACCGTCGTCGACCCAGTCCGACACCGGCCCGCCGCCGTCGACAACCAGCCAGGCGCCGACGACAACCACAACGACTCAAGCCCCGACCACGACGACCACGGCACCCACGACAACAACGGCGCCCACGGCGACGCAGGGGCCACAGTGGCCGAATCGGCCACTGTTCCCCAGGGCTCCCGATCGGCCGCGACTCTTCCAGCCGGAGCCGGGCTTCCGCTAGCCCGCGGTTTGCTCCTGCTCTTCGTTGTCTTGATCCTCGTCGTTGTCTTGGTGCTCGGCTTTCTCGTCTTTTTCTTTCTGCTCGTCTTTTCCGAACTTCGGATTGCCGTCGTCGTCGAGCCACTCGTTGATGGCGACGCCAGTAATGGTTCCACCGGTGCCGGGAAGAACAGCGGTCTGCCGGTCGTCGTCATAGGTCGCCCGCATCTGGCGGACTTTCTCTTGGCCCTCTTCGCTCAGATCGAATTTCTCTGACGAAGCTCCCTTGTCGTCGTTCTTCTCGTCGCTGCCAGCCTCTTGCTTGTCGTCTTCGCTCATGACCCACCCGTCCCTTTAGCAACATCTTCGTTGACTTAGGCGGACTACCCGCTGCGGCGACGGGTCAAAACCGAGCGTTGAATCAGCCCGGGTAGCCGACCCCGGTGAGTTGTTCGGAGACGTCCCACAGTCGCCGGCTGTCGGCTTCGTCGCGGGCGCGGGCGGGCACCTTGGCGAGCGTGACGCCGCCGCCGGCAGCCTCGTAGATGCCCTGCGGCCCGTAGTAGCCGCCGCCCTCGGCCTGCGGGGATACCGCGGCGAAAAGGGCCGGGAGAATCCCTTCGTCGATCTCCTGCCACAGGAACGGGGCCAGCCGCCACGACACTGTGTAGAGCCTTTCCATCACCGACGGCTTTGCACGACCGTGCGACGGGCCGCTGATCTGCAGGTTGGTTTTGGTCAAGCCGGGGTGCGCGGCGTTGGAGGTGATACCCCAGCCGGCCTCGCGGCTGCGGCGATCCAGCTCGCGGGCGAACATCAGCACCGCAAGCTTCGACTGTCCGTACGCCTGCATCGGCGAATACGACTTCTCGAACTGGAGATCGTCGAAATGGATGCGGCCACTCTGGCGAGCCGCGAGGCTGCTCAGCGACACGACCCGGGCGCTTCCGGCAGCGCGCAGCAGCGGCAGCAGATGACCGGTCAGCGCGAAGTGGCCGAGATGGTTGCTGCCGAACTGTAATTCGAATCCGTCATCGGTGGTCTCGCGGCTCGGCGGAGTCATTACACCGGCGTTGTTGATCAAGATGTCGATGGGGCGGCCGTCGGCGTTGAGCTGCTCGCCCAACGCGGCGACACTGGCCAGCGACGACAGGTCGAGGGGTTTGATGCTCAGCTTCGCGTCCGGAACCGTCGCGCGAATCTCGTCGATGGCGGCCTCACCTTTGGCGCGGTTGCGGATTGCCATGACGACCTCGGCACCTGCCGCGGACAGTCGGCGCGCCAGGCCGAACCCCAGGCCGCTGTTGGATCCGGTGACGACTGCAAGTTTTCCGGACAGATCGGGCACAGTTGCGACGAGATTGTTTGCCATCCGACCCACTCCTTATTTCGCGCCTGATTTTACTGTGCGCCTCGTGGCCTGCGGTGACACACTTCGCAGATGAACGGCGAAAGACCTGCGAAATTCACGCGAACGGTTGCCATCTGGCTGATGGTCATCGCGGTTCCGGGCTTCATCGTCACCCTGGTGCTCAACGCGTTCTTTCTCGACGACTTCGACGCTTACGGGGAGGTGCCGGTCCCCGGTTCGGCCAGTGTGCACCTGCCGCGTGGCGAGGTGACCATCAGCCTGCATGCCGAGGTGATCAGCAGTCCGAACGGCGGCGGCCTGCCCGTCCCGCCGATGAGCGTCACGATCGCGCCACCCAACGGGGTCGCGGAGCCGGTGGTAAAGGAAAACGTCGGCAGCACAACAACGGTCAACAACGACGCGCATATCCGGGTTTGGGTGGCCCAGGTCGCCGCCGACGGCGACTACAACATCACCACCGACGGCAAAGTCGGCGGGTTCATCGACCCGCGACTCGCTTTCGGTCACGGAAGCCCGTTGGGCTCTCTGGTGTGGGTGTTCGTCGGCATGTTCGCCGCGGGTCTCATCGGCTTGATCGTGGCCTCGAAGTGGTTGGGTCGCATTCGCCGCAAGGCGGCACCCGCCACGGCCATCGGCGCCCCTGACTACCAGTTTCCGGTTCCGCCGGTCGTGAGCCCGGCGGTGGCCAGCGCGCCGCACGAGCCGGGCGGCGAGGGTGTCAGGTTGGAGCGACTGAAAACGATTGCAGCGCTGCGGGATTCCGGCGCGCTGACCGACGCGGAGTTCGAGACAGAAAAGCGCCGAATCCTCGACGGCCGTTAGTGGCCGCGCGCCACCCATTCGTCGTAGTGCACGATCTCGTCACCGATGCGGGTGGTGTCGCCGTGGCCGGTGTAGACGACGGTGTCGGCGGGGAGCGCCCCGAGCCGACCGGAGATCGACTGCAGAATCGTCGGGAAGTCCGAGAACGATCGGCCCGTCGCGCCCGGTCCACCGGAGAACAAGGTGTCCCCGCTGAACACCGCGCCCAACTCGGGGGCGTACCAGCACACCGAGCCCGGCGAGTGTCCGGGTGTGTGCAGGGCGTGCAGCTCGGTGCCCGCCACGCTGACTGTCTCGTCATCGGACACCGTGCGAAAGTCTTTGTCCGGGTGAGTCATCCGCCACAGCACATCGTCGGCGGGATGCAGCAGCACCGGCGCGTCGAGCGTCTCACCGAGTTCGGGCGCGACGGTCACGTGATCGTTGTGGCCGTGCGTGCAGATCACCGCCACGACATTGCGTCCGCCGACGGCAGCCACGATGGGTTCGGCGCTGTGGGCGGCGTCGAAGACCACCACGTCGGAGTCGTCGCCGACCAGCCAGATGTTGTTGTCGACTTCCCAACTGCCACCGTCGAGTTCGAAGGTGCCGTGCGTGACGATGCGTTCGATGTTCGGCATCAGAGCATCACCACCGAGCGCAGCACCTTGCCGCCGTGCATCTTGTGGAATGCCTCCTCGACGTCGTCGAGCCCGATGCGCTCGGAGACGAACTTCTCCAACGGCAACCGACCCTGCAGGTAGAGGTCGATCAGGGTGGGGAAGTCGCGCTCGGGCAGGCAATCGCCGTACCACGACGACTTCAGCGAGCCGCCGTGCGAGAAGAAGTCGATGAGCGGCATCTCGAGTTGCATGTCCGGTGTCGGAACACCCACCAGCACAACGGTTCCCGCGAGGTCGCGGGCGTAGAACGCCTGCTTCCAGGTTTCCGGGCGGCCGACGGCGTCGATGACCACGTTGGCGCCGAAACCCTCGGTCAGGTCCTGGATGGTCTCGACGACATCGAATTCGCGAGCGTTCACGGTGTGGGTCGCGCCGAACTTGCGGGCCCAGTCCAGTTTGGTGTCGTCGGTATCGACGGCGATGATCCGCCTCGCACCCACCAGTGCAGCACCGGCGATCGCCGCGTCGCCGACGCCGCCGCAACCGATGACCGCCACGGTGTCGTCACGGGTGATCGCGCCGGTGTTGATCGCCGCACCCAGGCCGGCCATCACCCCGCAGCCCAGCAGGCCGGCCACCGCCGGATCGGCCTCCGGGTTGACCAAGGTGGCCTGGCCGGCAGCCACCAATGTCTTGTCGGCGAACGCGCCGATGCCGAGCGCCGGCGTCAACTCGGTCCCGTCGGTGAGCGTCATTTTCTGCTCGGCGTTGAAGGTGTCGAAGCACAGATGCGGCCGGCCGCGCTTGCAGGCCCGGCACTGGCCGCACACCGCTCGCCAGTTCAGTACGACGAAATCGCCTGGCTCGACGGCGGTTACGCCTTCGCCGATAGCTTCGACGGTGCCCGCGGCCTCGTGTCCGAGCAGGAAGGGGAACTCGTCGTTGATGCCGCCCTCGCGGTAGGTCAGGTCGGTGTGGCAGACCCCGCATGCGGTGATGTCGACGACGACCTCGCCCGGACCCGGGTCGGGGATGACGATGTCGACCACTTCGACGGGTTCGCCCTTTTTCCGTGAGATCACTCCGCGCACTGTCTGACTCATGCCACCAAACCTAGCGCTTGGTCGGTAGGCTGCTGCGCGATGGCCGGACTCCCAGTACTCCAAGCACTCGACGACTGGCCGGTACCGAACGCGGCCGCCGCAGTGGTCGGCCCATCGGGTGTACTGGCCAGCCACGGCGACGCCGAACGGCCGTTCGCACTGGCGTCGGTAACCAAGCTGCTGGTGGCCCGCGCGGCGCAGGTCGCGATCGAAGAAGGCGCGGTGGAGTTGGATAGCGAAGCCGGGCCCCCAGGATCGACGGTCCGGCATCTGCTCGCCCACGCCTCGGGTTTGGCGATGCTCAACGGGCAGACGCTGGCCAGGCCCGGCGCCCGCCGGATCTACTCCAACTTCGGTTTCGCGGTGCTCGCCGAGACCGTGCAGCAAGCGACGGAGATCGAGTTCGGCCGCTACCTCGCCGAGGCGGTCTGCGAACCGCTGGGGATGGCCGCCACCCGTCTGGACGGCGGGGCGCAGGCCGCCGGCTACGGCGCGACGTCGACGGTCACCGACCTGGCCGCCTTCGCAGGCGACCTGCTGACCCCGGCGACGGTGTCGGCGGAGATGCACGCCGACGCGATCACCGTGCAATTCCAGGGTCTCGACGGCGTTTTGCCAGGCTACGGAGTGCAGCGGCCCAACGACTGGGGCCTGGGCTTCGAGATCAGGGACTCCAAATCACCGCACTGGACCGGGGCGCACAATTCGCCGGCCAGCTTCGGCCACTTCGGTCAATCGGGCGCGCTGATCTGGGCAGATCCGCACGCAGAGCTGGCTCTCGTGGTGCTGACCGACCGTGATTTCGGCGATTGGGCGCGGCCATTATGGCCAGCGCTCGCGGACGCCGTGTTGGCCGCTCATAACTCGCACTAGCGCAACATGGGCCTCACAAGGCACAATAGACACGCAAGGCACAAAAATTGCTCGTCGGATTCACCAGGTCGTTGGGGAAGACGTCCCTCGTGGAGCCGAAGGAGCAAGAGATGCGTTCGTCGAACCAGTTCGCCGACGTGACGACAGGCGTGGTGTACGTCCACGCCTCGCCCGCCGCGGTATGTCCGCATGTGGAGTGGGCGTTGTCGTCGACGCTGGCTTCCAAAGCGAATCTCAAGTGGACCGCGCAACCGGCGATGCCCGGGCAGCTGCGCGCGGTGACCAACTGGGTCGGTCCGGTGGGTACCGGCGCCCGGTTGGCCAACGCGCTGCGCTCCTGGAGCGTGCTCCGATTCGAAGTCACCGAGGACGCCAGCGCCGGCGTCGACGGACACCGGTTCTGCCACACGCCGCAACTCGGTCTGTGGAGCGGCGCCATGAGCGCCAACGGCGACGTCATGATCGGGGAGATGCGGCTGCGCTCGATGATGGCCGCCGGCGCTGATGCGCTGGCCGCCGAACTGGACTCGGCGCTCGGCACGGCATGGGACGAGGCGCTCGAGGCCTATCGCGACGGTGGTGAGGGCGCCGAGGTGTCCTGGCTCAGCCGTGGAGTCGGCTGAATCCACGCGGTGATCGCAAGCGCGGCGTAGCCGGGCGCAGCGGGTCACCGCCAAACCAGCACGCGGTGATCGCAAGCGCGGCGTAGCCGGGCGCAGCGGGTCACCGCCAAACCAGCACGCGGTGATCGCAAGCGCGGCGTAGCCGGGCGCAGCGGGTCACCGCCAAACCAGCACTACATCAACGGGGGTGCGGAAGAAGCCATCGCGCCGAATTGTCGGTGTGCCCCGCGTATTCCGGGCAGTAAGCGGAGATGGCAACGCCGACGAAGTAGCTGGACTGCTTCAGCGAAAGGTTGCTGCGTGCCTTCAGCTTCATCGCCACGACGCTGGATTTCTCGTGTCGATCGAAGCCGTCACACACTGATTGACCCATCGACTTTGCTGCGTCGCGGTCGTTGACGACGATCCCGTTCTTCGTCAGAGCAGCGATGAACGCGTCGTCGGTGGAATCTGCCGAGGCGGGCGCGGCGGAAAGCAGCGCCGCGGCGAAAAGCAGGACCGCGAAAACTGTCGACCACTTGCTGGTCATGGACTCCCTCGTGCGGGCCGGTCGGCTCCGAATGAGAAAACGTTAGCCGATCACGGACGCGGCCGCAGGATGAGCAATGCGCCTCGGACCGCGGAGATCTGGGCGGGCAGCGCGCACGCGTAGTCGCCGTCGGCGTAGACGTTGATGCCCGGTGATTCTACGTCGATGGTGGTCGCGCGCGCGGTGACCACCTCGTCGAGCTTGACGTGAGTGCCTTTGTAGACAGTGGGGAAGAGGCGGATCAGCCGGGTCCGCGACGCCGAATGCACCATGGTGATGTCGAGTTGGCCGTCGGTGTGGTCGGCGTCGGGGCAGATCAGCATCCCGCCGCCGTAGCTGCGGGTGTTGCCGAACGCGGCGAGGGTCAGGTTGGTGTCGATCTCGCGGTGCCCGTCCAGCACCAGCCGGAAAGGCAGCGGTCGCAGCTGTGACAGCTCGGCGAGCATGGCGAGGTTGTAGCGCATCCGTCCACGCGGCCAACGCATCCGGTTGGCCCGGTCGGTGACCAGCGAATCGAATCCTGCTGCCGCGACAGTGCCGAACCACTTGCTGGCGCCGTTGCGATCGCGAATACGGCCCAGGTCAATGGTTTCCGTCCAGCCGTCTGCCACGATGTCGGCCGCGGCGGCGGGATCCTTTGTCGGCAGACCGAATTCGCGGGCATGGTCGTTGCCGGTGCCGGACGGGACGATGCCGAGCGGAATCTCCGTGCCGGCCAGTGCTTGCAGCGCGTCGGTGATCACGCCGTCGCCGCCGACGACGACCAGCGCGTCGGTGCCCTTGTCGACCGCGGCGTGCAGCAGTCGACGCGCGTGGTCGGCGTCGCTGCCGACGATGGCTACGACGTCGATGCCACGTTGTTGCAGTCGCGCGACGGCCTTTTCGGCGGCGTGCGGTGCGTTTCCGTGCCCTGATGCCGGATTGGTCAGCACCGTGACGCTGCCGATCTGGCGGCGCGTCACGGGATCAGCTTGCCGGGGTTGAGAATTCCCGCGGGGTCCAGTGTCGATTTGACCGCCCGCAGCACCTGCACACCCAGTTCGCCGACCTCGTCGCGCATCCAGGGCCGGTGATCGGCGCCGACCGCGTGGTGGTGAGTGATCGTCCCCCCGGCGGACACAATCGCATTGGACGCAGCGGTTTTCGCCGCCCGCCACTGCTCGAGCGGGTTACCGCGTTGCCCGGCGACGACGGTGAAGTAGAGCGAGGCGCCGGTGGCATACACATGCGAAATGTGGCACAGCACCAGTGCCGGCGTGCCGGATTCGGCGAGTGCGCTTGTCAGCGCCTCGGTGACCGCTGCCTTCAGCGCGGGGATGTTCGACCAGTCGGTGGCCGTCTCGAGCGTTTCGCAGAGTGCACCCTCGGCCAGCAGCGCGTCGCGCAGGTACGGCGCACCGAACCGGCCATGCTCCCAGGCCAGCGCCGGGGCTTCGCCCAGCGAGGTACCGCCCTGAGCTTCCATCACGGCCCGGGTTTCGGCGTGCCTGCTCTCGGCATGGGCCACTGTGCCCTCGAACACGGTGATCGCCAGGCAGCCGCCGGTGATCTGGTTGTCGCCGATCGACTCGGTGGTGGCCAGGTTGACGCCGGTCTCCGCCTCGTCTGACAGCCGGACCACGGTCGGCCCGGTGCCGGTCTGGGTGACGGCGCGCAATGCCGTAGTGCCAGTGGCGAAGTCGGGGAACGACCAGGCTTCGTAACGGGTGGCCTGCGGTGCTGGATGCACCCGCAGCCGGACCCGGGTGATGATGCCGAACACGCCCTCGGAGCCGATGACCAGCTCACGCAGATCCGGGCCGGCCGCCGACTGTGGCGCGCGGCCGAGATTCAGCACCCCGGCGGGCGTGATCGCGCGCAATCCGCGGATCATGTCGTCGAACCGGCCGTAGCCCGCCGAGGCCTGGCCTGACGAACGGGTCGCCGCATAGCCGCCGAGGCTGGCGAATTCGAAGCTCTGCGGAAAGTGTCCGAGCGAAAACCCGTGCTCGCTCAGCAGTTGTTCGGCCCGCGGGCCGGTGACCCCGGCGCCGAACTCGGCTTCGCCGGACACCTCGTCGAACTCCAGCAGCTGGTCGAAGCGCCGTAGGTCCAGCGACACCACCGCGTCGAAGTCGCCGCGCAGGGGGTCGAGCCCACCGACCACGCTGGTGCCGCCGCCGAACGGGACGACGGCGATGCCGTGCTGCGAGCAGTACCGCAGGATCTCGGCGACCTCGTCGTCACTGCCGGGCAGCAGCACCGCGTCTGGCGCATCCTGCGGGCCGGAGTCTTTTCGCCGCAACAGATCCAGCGTGGACTTGCCGCCGGCATGCAGCAACCGATCGTGGTCCCCGACGCGGCAGTGGTCCGGTCCGACGATGTCGGCCAGCGCCTCGCGGTGGCTCTCCGTCAGCTGCGACGGGTGCAGCCGAACCTGGCCGGCGTCGAGTTCCGCCTCGGGTGACGCCGTGACGCCCAGCGCCTGGGCCAACAGTGATCGGATGCCCTCCGACAGGGGTTTGGCGTGGTCGGGATCGCCCCAGGCATTCCACTTCATCGGGGGCAGCAAGTCGGCAGACATGCGTTACAGTATTACATATGCTGTCAATCAGTAATGCTGCGGTGGAGGATCGAATCCTCGCCGCCGCTGCCAGCTGCGTGGTCGATTTCGGCGTCGAGCGCGTGACGCTGGCCGAGATCGCGCGGCGGGCGGGCGTGAGCCGTCCGACGGTCTACCGCCGCTGGCCGGACACCCGGTCGGTGCTGGCCGCCCTGCTGACCGGGCATATCACCGCCGCATTGAGCGACGTGCCCGCTAGCGGGAAAACGCGTGAGGCCTTGGTTCAGCGGGTCGTCGCGGTCGCCGACCGGCTGCGGGACGACGACCTGGTGATGGCGGTGCTGCGCTCCGAACTGGCGCTGGTCTACATCGCCCAGCGGCTGGGCAGCAGTCAGCAGATGCTGATCGACGCTCTCGCCGCGGACCTGCGAGCGGCTCAGCGCGGCGGCGGCGTGCGGGCCGGCGATCCGCGTCAGCTGGCCGCGATGGTGCTGCTGATCACCCAGTCGACGATTCAGTCCGCCCAGATCGTTCGCCCGATCCTGGACGGCGACGCGCTGGCCGCCGAACTCGCCTATTCGCTGAACGGATACCTGTCGTGACGTCGACCGCTCTGAACGCTGCCCGCCGCAACGCCGATCTCACCGCGCTGGCCGACGGCGCCCCGACCGACGTCGTCGTGATCGGCGGCGGCATCACCGGCGTCGGCATCGCGCTCGACGCGGTCTCGCGGGGCCTGCGCGTGACGCTGGTGGAAAAGCACGACCTGGCATTCGGCACCAGCCGATGGAGTTCCAAGCTGGTCCACGGCGGGCTGCGTTATCTGGCGACCGGCAACGTCGGCATCGCCCGGCGCAGCGCCGTCGAACGCGGAATCCTGATGACTCGCAACGCACCTCACTTGGTTCGCGCCATGCCGCAGCTGGTGCCGCTGCTGCCGTCGATGGGCCGGATGGAGCGGGCGTTGGTGCGGGCCGGTTTCCTGGCCGGCGACGTGTTGCGGATGACGGCGGGCACACCGCGCTCGGTTCTGCCCGGCTCGCAACGTGTTTCGGCCCAACGCGCCATCGACATGGCGCCGGCTGTTCGGCGCGAGGGTCTGGATGGTGGCCTGCTGGCATACGACGGGCAACTGATCGACGACGCTCGACTGGTCACCGCCGTCGCGCGCACCGCGGCGCAGCGCGGGGCGCGGATCTTGACGTACACGGCGGCATCCGAGGCCACCGGCACGTCGTTGCGGCTGACCGATCAGCGCACCGGTGAGTCCTTCGAGATTGCCACGCGCGCCGTCATCAACGCCACCGGGGTGTGGGCCGGCGAGATCGACCCGTCGTTGAAGCTGCGGCCCAGCCGCGGCACCCACCTCGTCTTCGATGCCACAGCACTCGGCAATCCCACTGCGGCGCTGACGATTCCGATTCCCGGCGAGCTGAACCGATTCGTGTTCGCGATGCCCGAGCAACTGGGCCGGGTCTACCTGGGGCTGACCGACGAGGAGGCGCCGGGGCCGATACCCGATGTGCCGCAACCGACGTCGGGGGAGACCCGATTCCTGCTCGACGTGGTCAACACCGCACTGGACATCTCGCTGGACACCGCCGACGTGATCGGCGCTACGCCGGCCTGCGGCCGTTGATCGACACCGGGGCCGGCCGTACCGCCGACGTTTCCCGTGACCACGCCGTCGTCGAATCCGAGTCGGGGGTGATCAGCGTGATCGGCGGCAAGCTGACCGAGTACCGGCACATGGCCGAGGATGTGCTCGACCGCGCCGTCGAGTTACGGGGGCTGGCCGCCGGCGAGTGCCGGACCCGCAATCTGGCACTGGTCGGTGCGCCGGCGAATCCAGGATCGGCCGTCGCGCCGATGGCCGGGCTGCCCGCATCGCTGGTGCTGCGCTACGGCGCCGAGTCAGCCAACGTCATCGCCGAGGCCAGCTTGTGAGCGCCCTGCCGACCCCGTGGCAGACGGAATCGACGTCACCCGTGCGGAGTTCGAGTACGCCGTCACCCACGAGGGCGCACTGACCGTCGACGACATCCTGGATCGCCGCACCCGGATCGGTCTGGTGACGGGTGACCGGGAGCGCGCTGCCGGTGCGGCCGAGGAGTTCCTGTCACAGTTCGGCGGAGGAGAGCGCGATACCATGGAGCGGAACTAACCCGTATCGGCTAGGACGGACCATGGAACAGGCGGCGAGAACTCCGCGTTCGGCACGAAGCCCGGGGCGCCTCGATCGGTCGTTGGACGCAGCCATCCTCGAGGCGACGCTGGCCGGTGTGGCGGAACAGGGTTATGACCGGTTGAGCATGGACGACATCGCGTCCCGCGCCGGCGTCGGCAAGGCTGCGATATATCGTCGTTGGTCATCGAAGGCCGTCGTGGTCGCCGACGCGATCGCCCACTGGCGACGACGGCACGGACCTGTCGAGCCGCCCAACACCGGCAGCCTTCGCGGCGACATCGCGGCGCTCATCGCGGCCGTACCTGACTTCGATGCGGCTGATATCAGCACGATTCAGGTCATTGTCGGGGTCGCGACAGCGGCGATGCACAATCCTGTGCTGGCGGCCGCCTTGGACGACCTTGTGCTTTCCACTCCGCGGCATGTGGTCCGCGTCGGTGCTCGACCATGCGGTGGCCCGCGGAGAAATCCCGGCCGGGCGCGATCTGAGTCTGATCCCTGACGTCGCCCTGGGTCTCAACGTGCTGCGGGTGATGACGGGACGGCCGATCGACCGGGTCTACGTCCGGCGCGTGCTCGAAGATGTGATCCTGCCGCTTGCCGGCGCACCCGCGCCGTAACCCTTGCGCGCTCCGCGTGCCAGTGCCACATTGGTCTAGACGGAACTAGTCAGTTCCGTCTAGGAAGGGGAAGGTGATGGCTGTCAAGCATGTCCCGGTGCTGATCGTCGGCGCTGGCGCCGGCGGTTTGGCCACCTCGGCGCTGCTGGCTAAACACGGCGTGCGCTCACTGCTGGTGGAAAAGCGGCGCGAGATCTTCATCTACCCGAAGGCCCGCAATCTGAGCTTTCGCAGCCTGGAGATTCTCCGCGGCCTGGGCCTGGACGACGAGGTCCATGCTGTCGCCGACCGGGTTTCAGACATGGTCGTCAAGCCGACGCTGAACAGCGCGGAAGAGGAACTGGCCATCGACATCGACGCGTTTTTCGCCGGCCTGGATCAGCTGAGCCCGGAGCCTTCGGTGCAGTACTGCCCGCAGAGCAGCCTCGAGCCGATGCTGCTCGCCGAAACTCGTCGGCGTGGCAGCGAAGTGCGCTACGCGACGGAGTTGTGCTCGTTCGATCAGGACGATTCCGGCGTGACGGCGGTGCTTCGTGACTTGGATTCAGGTGAGTCCGAGCACGGTCCGCGCCGACTATCTGATCGCCGCGGACGGTGTGCACAGCGGGATCAGGGAATCGCTCGGCGTCACCACCTCGGGATACGGCGCGTTGCCGATCTTCGTCGTCTTCATCTACTTTCGCGCCCCCTGGCGGAGATTCGTGCCGCACCGAGCGAAGGCGACGGCGTGCAGATCAAAAATCCAGACGTGGACGGCATATTCTTGGTGGCCAAGGACGACCTGGGCATGTTCATCACCACGTACTTTCCCAGCGAAGGGGAGACCGCGGCGCAATTCACTCCGCAGTATTGCGCCGAAGCTGCTCACGAAAGCCGTCGGCGAGCAGATCGATCTCGAGGTCATCGAGGCTGCGGCATGGCAGCCATACGAGCAAGTAGCCGACCAATTCCACTGCGGGCGAGTGTTTCTCGTCGGTGACTGCGCACACACCATGCCACCGTTCAAGGCCGGGGGAGCCAACACCGCCATCCAAAGCGCACAAAACCTGGCCTGGAAGCTGGCCGCGGTGTTGAACGGGATGGGCCGGCGCGGCATTACTGACCACGCTACCACGCCGAGCGGCACCCGTCGGTCGGTTCGCCGCTCGCCAGTCGCTCACCGGGCCGACGGTGGGCTTGCTCCGGCTGAACGACGAGGGTCCGGGATTGCCGCCGGAGGAGGAGGCGTCGATGTTCTCGTTGCTGATCGGCTACCAATACCGCTCGGCTGCAGTCATTTCCGACCAGCCACGTCCAGCCGACCCGGACGCCGTGTCGTTGGTAGACGAATTACGTGGCCAACCCGGTACCCGGGTTCCGCATGCGTGGGTGCAACACGGCGGCCGGCGAGTGTCGACACTTGATCTGCTCGGCCCTGGATTCACGTTGCTCACCGGAGACGACGGTGCCCGATGGGTCGGGATCGCATCGGCGGCATCGGCGGCCCTTGGCGTCCCGATCACCGTCCACGGCATCGGGTCCGCAGGCGATGCCGTCGAACCCGATGGCGCATGGGCGCAGGTCACCGGGCTCGAGCATGGCGGAGCTCTGCTGGTTAGGCCTGATGATTTCGTCGGGTGGCGCACAGAGCGTTTTCCTGCTGAACCCGAACGCGAGCTTTGCCAAGCGCTTTCGGCCATCCTCGCGAGGAGCTGACGGGGTCACCTCGAGCAAGCCTGAGCCGAAATGATGCCGGCACTAACGGTTTCGCGCGTGGTGGCGTTGGAGGAAGCCTTTCTGCACCCACGCGTGTGGGACTTGTTCCCCGAGCCGTTGCAGCGCAGGTACCAGCCCGTGCGGGCCCGGCTCAGCGACGTCAGCGCCGAGCGTATCCGTCTGATGGACGCCGCGGGGATTGACGTGCAGGTGCTCTCGCACGTTCAGCCCGGCGTCCAACTGCTCGCCGACGACCAAGCTGAGGTGGCGATCGCTGTCTGCCGGGAAGTCAACGACTGGTTGGCGGAAGCGGTCGCCGCATACCCGGCCCGGTTTGCCGGCTTCGCATGCTGCCGACCCAGTCACCGGCTCGCGCCCGCGAGCTGCAGCGCGCCGTGGTCGAGCTCGGTTTCAAAGGCGCCCTGATCAACGGCCACACCAACGGGCGCTACCTTGACGACCCGTCGTTCGAAGTGCTTCTCGCCCAAGCCGAATCGTTAGATGTACCCATCTATATCCATCCCACCGACCCGCCTGCGCCGGTGACGGATGCCTACTACGCGCCGTTCGATTCGGGACTGGTGCCGACGTGGGGCTGGCCGGTGAAAACAGGAACGCATCTGCTCAGGTTGATCTGCGCCGGCGTATTCGACCGTCATCCGACGTTGAAGATCATCGTCGGGCACATGGGCGAGTTGATTCCGTTCTGCTTCACCAGACTCAACGTCGGCCTGACCATGGCGGGATGGTTGGGTGCAACCGAATCTGAAACGACGCCGATGCGCCACAACGTCGGCCACTACTTACGCGACAACGTCTTCATCACCAGCAGTGGCGTTTTCGACGTCCCGGTATTCGACTGCGCCCTGGCGATGCTGGGCCTGGACAATCTGATGTTCTCCGTCGACTACCCGTTCCAGGACAATTTCGCCGCGATGGAATTCCTTCAGCGATGCGGCCTCTCGCCAGAGGACAAGGAGCGCTTCGCGCACGGTACCGCGGACGAATTGCTGAAGCTCGACGAGCCAACGGGCGCTGGTAAGCGGCGGGTCGGTGTCGGCGATACGTTGTACCGGCTACGCAGCCGCGCCACGTCGAGAATTGCCAGGGCGCTGATTTCCGCCCTGGTCAGATAGCGCGCCGATTACAGCGGGATGTTCTTGTGGCGCCCACGCCGTGCCGGCGCCTGTGCCAGCGCTTCGGTGAGCTTGCTGCGAGTGTGGGCGGGGTCGATCTTCTCGTCGACCACGCCGATCTCGATGGCGTTGTCCACCCCACCGGCGAGCCGCTCGTGCTCGGCGGCAAGCTCATCGTGTAGCGCTTCGCGCTCGTGGTCGGGCGCCGCGGCCAGCTTCTTCTTGTGCAGAATGCCGACGGCCGCCTTGGCGCCCATCACGGCGACCTCGGCGTCCGGCCAGGCGAAGACCTTGGTGGCGCCCAGCGAACGCGAGTTCATCGCGATGTAGGCCCCGCCGTAGATCTTTCGGGTCACCAGGGTGACGCGCGGAACGGTGGCCTCACCGAACGCGTGCAGCAGCTTGGCGCCGCGGCGGACGACGCCGCCCCACTCCTGATCCACGCCGGGCAGGTAGCCGGGCACGTCGACGATCACGATCAGCGGGATGCCGAACGCGTCGCACAGCCGCACGAAACGTGCTGCCTTCTCGGCACTTTCGGAGTTGAGGCAGCCGCCGAGCCGGAGTGGGTTGTTGGCCAGCACGCCGACCGAGCGTCCTGACAGCCGACCCAGGCCGACCACCATCGACGGTGCCCACTTGGCCTGGAACTCCTCGAACGGCGCGTCGTCATCGAGCAGTGCGGTGACCAACGGGCGCACCTCATAAGCCCGCCGCGGCGAATCCGGCAGCAGCGCGTGCAGGTCGGTGTCGTGCGCCTCGGCCTTGCTACGGTCGAAATGGCCCTGCTGGCCGAACAATCCGACCAACCGGCGACCGCGCTCGTAGGCGTCGGCTTCGTCGTCGGCGACGATGTGGCACACGCCGGACTTCTTGTGGTGTGTGTCCGGACCACCCAGCGACGCCATGTCCACGTCTTCACCGGTCACGCTGCGCACGACGTCGGGACCGGTGACGAACACACGGCCCTCCGGCGCCATGATGACGACATCGGTGAGCGCGGGCCCGTAAGCCGCACCGCCGGCAGCGAATCCGACCACCACCGAGATCTGCGGCACGTATCCCGACGCCCGGATCATCGCCTCGAACACCAAGCCGACCGCATGCAGTGCTTTCACACCCTCGGCCAGCCGCGCGCCGCCGGAGTGCCAGATACCCACGATCGGGCTCTGCTCCTCGATGGCGGTGTCGTAGGCGTTGACGATGTGGGTGCAGCCCTCCAGCCCCATCGCACCGCCCATCACGGTCCCGTCGGTGGCGAACGCGATGGTGCGCAGGCCGTTGACGGTGCCGCCGGCCGCCAGCACGCCGGAGCGGTCGCGCTCGTGCAGCAGCTCGAGGGTGCCGGGGTCGAAGAACCGACGCAGTCGCAGCAGTGGATCGCGCGGGTCGATTGACTCGTCAATCGCCTCGGGGACCAAGGTGGTCATCGCAACTCTCCTCTGTCTGGTAGGTCAGTAGCGACCGAAAGTGAGGGCCACGTTGTGCCCGCCAAATCCGAATGAATTGTTGATCGCGTACTGGTAGTCGCCTGCTCTGGGCTTGCCCGCCACCACGTCCAGATCAATCTCCGGGTCGAGGTTCACCAGGTTCAGAGTGGGCGGAACGATCTGGTCGCGCAGCGCCATCACGGTCAGGATCGACTCCACGGCGCCGACCGCCCCGACTGAGTGGCCGAGCGCGGACTTGGGTGCGTACACCGCGGCATTTCCGCCGTGCGCACCCAGGGCCCTGTTGATGGCTTTGCCCTCGGCCACGTCGCCGACCGAGGTGCCGGTGGCGTGGGCGTTGACATGGTCGATGTCGGCCGGGTTGAGACCGGCGAGTTGGATGGCACGCGTCATCGCGTGCCCGGCGCGCTCGCCGTTGGGGTCCGGCGCCACCATGTGGAAACCGTCCGAGGTGATGCTGGCCCCCATGATCCTGGCCAAGATGTTGGCTCCGCGAGCTTTGGCGTGCTCTTCGGTCTCGATCACCATCAGCGCGCCGCCCTCGCCGAAGACGAAGCCGTTGCGGTCTTTGTCGAAGGGTCGGCAGGCCCCGGCCGGGTCGTCGTTATACTTCGACAACACGATGCGCATCGCGGCGAACGACGCGATCGGCACCGCCTCGATCTTGGTCTCGACGCCACCGCAGACAGCGACGTCGGCCTCACCAAGCACGATCTGCTGCCAGGCACTGGGCGATGCCCTCCGAACCGGACGCACAGGCCGACACCGGGGTCATTACCCCGGCCTTGGCATGGCGTTGCAGACCCACAGCCGCGGATGCGCCGTTGGGCATGTACATCTGCACACCCAGCGGGTTGACCCCTCGCATGCCGTGTGCGCGCATTTTGTCGTACCCGAAAATCAGCTCCTCGCTCGAGCCCATCCCAGTGCCGATGGACACCATCAACCGGTTGGTATCGACCTCGGGCGAACCGGCGTTTTCCCACACCCGCCGGTTCAGCACGGTGGCCATCTTCTGCAGGTAGCCCAGCCGGCGGTTTTCGATCCGCGTCAGCTGGCTGTCGAATTCCTCGACGAGATGCCCGCCGATGCGCACCGGCAGGTCGAACTCCTCGACGAACGGGTCGTCGAGCGTACGAATCCCACTCTGCCCGTCCAGCAGCAGTTTCCAGGTGGTCTCCGCGTCAGATGCGAGCGCAGTCGTCATGGCGATTCCGGTGACGACCACATTGGTAAAACCGTTGCCAGTAGCCAACGTTGACGATGTTGTCATGTTCGAACTACGTACGCTTCCTTCCCTGCTTATGTACTTGTCCGGCATCGCCGCCGGAAGTCGTGCCTCAGTACCGCCCGAAGGCCAATGCGACGTTGTGTCCGCCGAAGCCGAACGAGTTGTTGATGGCGTACTGGTAGTCGCCGTAACGTGGCTCGCCCGCGACGACGTCGAGGTCGATCTCGGGATCAGGCGTCTCGTAGTTAAGTGTCGGCGGAATCACGCCGTCTCGCAGCGCCAGCACCGTCAGGATCGACTCCAGCGCGCCCACCGAGCCGATGGAGTGGCCCAGCGCGCCCTTCGGCGCATAGACCGCGGCCTGATCGCAGCCGGCGGCCCGGATCGCGTTGGCCTCTGCACTGTCGCCGATCGGTGTGGCGGTCGCGTGAGCGTTTATGTGGTCGACGTCCTTGGGGGAGATACCCGCAAGCTCCAGCGCCCGCGCCATCGCCCGTCCGGCACGTAGACCATCGGCGGCCGGGGCCACCATGTGGAAGGCGTCCGACGTGATACCGGCGCCCATCAATCGGGCCAGCGGCTTGGCGCCCCGGGCCTTGGCGTGCTCTTCGGTTTCGATGATCATCATCGCGCCGGCCTCGCCGAACACGAACCCGTCGCGGTTCTTGTCGAACGGCCGCGAGGCCCCTTCGGGATCGTCGTTGCGGGTCGACATCGCCCGCATCATGGAGAACGCCGCGATGGGCAGCGCCTCGATGTCGCCCTCGACACCGCCGCAGACCGCGAAGTCCGCGTCGCCCATGACGATCTGCCGCCATGCGTGCGCAACGGCCTCCGAGCCCGACGAACAGGCCGACACCGGGGTCATCACGCCGGCGCGTGCCCCGAGTTGCAGGCCGACGACCGCAGCGGCGCCGTTGGGCATGATCATCTGCACGGCCAGTGGCGACACCTTGCGGGGGCCGCCCTCGTTCATCAGGTCGTAGCTCTCGACGATCTTCTCGGCGCCACCGAGACCGGTGCCCACCACGACGGCGAAACGGTCCGGGTCGACCTCAGGGCTACCCGCGCTCTCCCAGAGCTGGCCACTGAGGTACTTGGCCATCCGCTGGACATAGGACATCCGGCGCATGTCCAGGCGGCCCATGTGCTCGTCAGGCGATTCCTTGAGGTGCCCACCGATTTTCACTGGTAGGTCCCACTTGGTCACGAACTCGTCTTCGAGGACGTGGATGCCGCTTTCGCCGGCCAGTAGACCCTTCCACGTGCCCTCGATGTCCGACGCGACAGAAGTCGTCGCCGTGACGGCGGTTACCACAACATTGGGGTAACCGCCGTTAGCAGTGGAAGGCTTGCTCACTTTTGGTCGACCGCCTCGGGGCTATCCGCCTCGAACTTCGCGCGCAGCGCCTGGGCCGCCTCGGGGTTCTCTTCCTCGAGCTTCTGGATGTAGTTGACCACGTCACCGACGGTGCGCAGACCGGCCAAGTCCTCGTCGGGGATCTTCACGCCGTACTTGTCCTCGGTCTGGACCGCGATCTCGACCATCGACAGCGAGTCGATGTCGAGGTCGTCGACGAAGGACTTCTCCGGGGTGATCTCCGACGGCTCGATACCGGTGACCTCTTCGATGATCTCAGCGATCCCGGCGATGATTTCTTCCTGGCTGACGGACACTTTGTGTTTCCCTTCGTAATGTGTTGTGTACTGCTGATTTACGTGCGTATGCGGTTGTAGTGATGGATAGGTTCGTGATGTGGATTGGCGGCCAACGGTTTACAGCTCCGTCAGACCGTCCAGGTCTGCGGGTGTCTTGACGGCGCGCGTCGGAACCCCGCGGAGTTCACGCTTGGCGATGCCGGAAAGCGCTCCGGCGGGCGGGAACTCGATGATCGCCGTGATGTTGCGCTGACGGAGAGTCTCGGAGCACAGGTCCCAGCGGACCGGGCGAGTCAGCTGCGCGACGAGCTTGTCCATCGCGTCGCTTGCCGAGCTCACCGGCTGGCCGTCGCGGTTGGACAACAGGACGGCGGTCGGCTCCGCGGTCGTCACGCTCTGCGCCGCCGCGGCGTAGCCGTCGAGAGCGGGTGCCATGAACTCGGTGTGGAAGGCGCCGGCGACGCCCAGCGCACGCACCCGCGCCTTGGCCGGCGGGTCTTCGGCGAGCTTGTCCAGCGCGCTGAGCCGGCCGGCGGCCACGATCTGACCCGCGGCGTTGCGGTTGGCCGGGACCAGGTCAAGCTGTTCGAGCCGGGCGAGTACCTCGGCCTCGTCGCCGCCGAGCACCGCGGACATGCCCGTCGGCTCGTTGGCGCAGGCTTTGGCCATCTCCGCACCGCGGGTGGCGGCCAGCGCGACGGCGTCATCGGCGGAGATCACCCCGGCGATCGCGTACGCGGCGATTTCACCGACCGAGTGGCCTGCGACGATGACGTCGCTAAAAGTCGAGTCGGCCGCCAGACCTTGCCGGTTCAGCTCCTCGTAAGCGAGCAGCGTGGCGGCGACGATCAGGGGCTGGGCGATCGCGGTGTTGGTGATCTCCTCGGTCGAGGCGGTGGTGCCCAGACGTGCGAGGTCCAGGCCGCTGGCCGTCGACCACGCCGACAGCCGGTCCGCGGCGCCGGGCAATTCCAGCCACGGCGACAGCATCCCTTCGGTCTGCGACCCTTGTCCGGGCGCGAGTAACGCGATCACGTTCTTAAGGGAACACTGTGAAGACGGTTTTGCGCGGTGTAACACATTATGAACCTTGTCTTATGTTTTTGTGGGAACCCCACAAAAGCGTACGCGATGCGACGTATTCGATATCGCACCGCGATCTGTTAACCGCTCATAGCGCTCTTAGACGGCACCACTATCTCTTTTTCCACCGGCCGCGTGACGGGTGTCACGATGTCATTGGCGAGGCTGGACTGCTGTGCCTGGTACGCGAGATGGCCGACGGTAGCCGCCACGCGAAGGACGTAGGCGTCCCGCGGTTGGGTGGGATCGCGCCCGGTGAAGTCGGCGATCCGGCGCAACCGATAGCGAACGGTATTTGGATGAACGAACAACTTGCGGGCGCAGGCTTCGATCGCGCCGCCGCAGTCGAGATAGGCGTCGAGAGTTTCGGTGAGGGTGGGTCCCGCGTCCGCCAACGGCCGCATCACGTCGGTGTGCAACGCCGCGATGGCCGACGCGTCGCCCATCAGGGCCCGCTCGGGTAGCAGTTCGCGCGCCAGCACGGGTCGTGGCGCACCCTGCCAGCCGGCCACGGCGTTCATCCCGGAGATCGCCTCGCTGGCACTGTGGTAGGCCGCGGTCAGCATCGGAGCCGTCGGGCCGATCACTACCGGACCGTCGGAGAACGCGTCGAGCAGGGCGGCGAACACCTTCTCGGTCGGGTTCAACTGCCCGGACACGATCGCCACCAGCCAGGTGCCGTGCACGTCGGTGAGTGCGGCGCGGCCGTGGTGGATGGCGATGTCTCGGACGTCTTGGCTGGCATGGTTTCCCGGCCCGGCGGCGGCGTGCCCACCACGACCGTCGCCGGGGCGGTGGTGTCCCAGTTCAGCGCGGCCGCGCGGGACAGCAGCTCGGGGCCGGTGTCGCCACGCACCACCGCGTCGACGACGGTGGCCTCCATCCGGCTGTCCCAGGAGCCACGGGCCTCGGCCGCGTCGGCGTAGGCCGTGGCGGCGCTGAAAGCCAGGTCGCGGCTGTACTTGAGAATTCCGACCGTCAGCGCCGTCAGCTGTTCGTCGCTGCGGGCGACCAACGGCACCACCTCTTCGAAGAACTCCATGGTGACCCGCAGCATGTCGACCGAGTGCCGCAGCGCGATCTGTCGCGTCAGGTCCTGCGGCATGAGCTCGAACGCGCGCGCGGTGTAGTTGACGTTGCTGTTCGGGTCGGCCATCCACTCCACGAAGTTGACGACGGCGGTCTGCACCACGAGCGCCAGGCTGGCCCGCTCGGAGGCCTCCAGCTCGGCGAAGAACGGCAATCGGTCCTTCATGGCCGACACCGCCTCGGTCGACAGCCGACCGGAATACTGCTTCAACCGCCGCAGCAGCGACTCCGGGACCTTGTCCAGCAGTTCCAGCGTCGACCGTGGCACCGCGAACTGCTTGTCAGGCATCCCTAAAATCTACGCCAGTTATCTGGATGGTTCCGCCAACCGGGCCAGCTGCGAGTGTGCGGCTGGCCGCACGCTCGACGCCCAACGTGCGGCTGGCCGCATTCTCGGTGAGGATCAGGCGCCCGGACCTGGGTCGGAGGTTTGCGCGGGTGCGGCCTGCACGTCGTCGATGCGGTACTGGCGGACAGCTGCCAGCGGGACCGACGGGTCGATCTCGCCGTCGCGGGCCAGCGCCTCCAGCACGGCGACGACCTGCGATTCGGCATCGGTGTTGAAGTAGCGGCGCGCGGCGGGCCGGGTGTCGGAGAAGCCGAACCCGTCGGTGCCCAGCGTGACGAAACGGCCCGGCACCCACGGCCGGATCTGTTCGGGCACGGCGCGCATCCAGTCCGACACGGCGACGAACGGGCCCGTCGCTCCGGAGAGCGCCGTCGTGACGTAGGGCTCGCCCGCCGGTCGGTCCGGGTGTCGCAGTTGCTCCTTCTGGATGGCGACACCGTCGCGGTTGAGCTCGCTCCAACTCGTCACCGACCACACGTCGGCGGCGACATCCCACTCGGCGGCCAGCATGTCGGCGGCACGCAGGGCCGCGGGCATCGCGACACCGGACACCAGGATGTTGGCGGAGTTGGTTCGGCTCTCGGTGGCCGGCCGATAGCGGTAGATACCCCGCAGCAGGCCTTCGGGATCGAAGTTCTGCGGCTCCGGCGGCTGCACGTACGGCTCGTTGTAGATCGGTCAGATAGAAGAAGACGTTCTCCGGGTCTGCGCCGTACATCCGGGCCAGTCCGCTTTCGATGATGTAGGCGATCTCGAAGGCGAAAGCGGGGTCATAGGACACCACTGCGGGATTGGTGGCCGCAAGCAGCGGCGAATGCCCGTCGGCGTGCTGCAGGCCTTCACCGGTCAGGGTCGTGCGGCCCGCGGTCGCTCCGAGCAGGAAGCCGCGCGACATCTGGTCGGCGGCGGCCCACAGTCCGTCGCCGGTGCGCTGGAACCCGAACATCGAATAGCAGATGTAGATCGGGATCATCGGCTCGTTGTGCGTCGAATACGACGTGCCGGCCGCGGTGAACGACGCGACCGATCCCGCTTCGTTGATGCCCTCGTGCAGGATCTGGCCGATTTCGCTTTCCTTGTAGGCCAGCATGAGATCGGCGTCGACGGCGGTGTAGAGCTGGCCGTTGCGGTTATAGATCTTCAACGACGGGAACCACGAGTCCATCCCGAATGTGCGCGCCTCGTCCGGGATGATCGGGACGATGCGTGGGCCGATCTCTTTGTCGCGCAACAGTTCTTTGAACGTTCGGACCACCGCCATGGTGGTGGCGACCTCCTGGTGCCCGGACCCCTTCTTCAGCGGCGAATAGATGTCGCGGCCGGGCAGGGTGAGCGCCTTGGACTTGTTGCGCCGCTCGGGCAGGAAGCCGCCCAGTGCGTGGCGGCGCTCCAGCAGGTAGCGGATCTCCGGGGCCTCCGGACCGGGGTGGTAGTACGGCGGCAGGTAGGGGTCCTGCTCGAGTTGGGCGTCGCTGATCGGGATCCGGATGGCGTCGCGGAAGTCTTTGAGGTCTTGCAGCGCAAGCTTTTTCATCTGATGCGTGGCGTTGCGGCCCTGGAAGTGCGCGCCCAGCGAGTAGCCCTTGATGGTTTTCGCCAGGATCACCGTCGGCTGGCCGTGATGGTCGACGGCGGCGCGATATGCGGCGTAGACCTTGCGGTAGTCGTGACCACCGCGCTTGAGATTCCAGATCTCGGAGTCGCTCATCGGCTCGACGAGTGCCTTGGTCCGCGGATCACGACCGAAGAAGTGGTCGCGCACATACGCGCCGTCATTGGCCTTGTAGGTCTGGTAGTCACCGTCGGGAGTGCTGTTCATCAGGTTCACCAGCGCGCCGTCGCGGTCGGCGTGCAGCAGCGCGTCCCACTCGCGTCCCCAAACGACCTTGATGACGTTCCAGCCCGCGCCGCGGAAGAATGATTCGAGCTCCTGGATGATCTTGCCGTTGCCGCGCACCGGACCGTCGAGGCGCTGCAGGTTGCAGTTCACCACGAAGGTCAGGTTGTCCAGGCCCTCCAGTGCGGCCACGTGCAACAGACCGCGACTCTCCGGCTCGTCCATCTCACCGTCGCCCAAAAACGCCCACACGTGCTGATCGGAGGTGTCTTTGAGGCCGCGGTCATGCAGGTAGTGGTTGAACCGGGCCTGGTAGATGGCGTTCATCGGGCCTAGGCCCATCGACACCGTCGGGAACTCCCAGAAGTCGGGCATCAGCCGCGGGTGCGGGTAGGACGGCAGCCCGCCACCGGGATGGCTGTGCTCCTGACGGAAGCCGTCGAGCTGGTCGGTGGTCAGCCGGCCCTCCAGAAACGCCCGGGCGTAGATGCCCGGTGAGGCGTGGCCCTGGATGAACACCTGATCGCCGCCGCCGGGATGCGACCGGCCGCGGAAGAAGTGGTTGAAGCCGACCTCATACAGCGCCGCCGACGATGCGTACGTCGAAATGTGGCCGCCCACACCGACTCCCGGACGCTGTGCGCGGTGCACCATGATCGCGGCATTCCATCTGATCCAGGCCCGGTAACGACGCTCGACGTCCTCGTCGCCGGGGAACCAGGGCTCCAGCTCGGTCGGGATGGTGTTGACGTAGTCGGTCGAGGTCAGCGACGGCAGCGCCACCCGCTGCTCGCCGGCCCGCTCCAGCAGCCGCAGCATCAGGTACCGCGCCCGCGACGGACCCGAACGTGCCAGCAACTCGTCGAAGGACTCCAGCCACTCGGCGGTTTCCTCCGGGTCGATGTCGGGCAGGTAGGACGCCACACCTTCGCGGATCACCCGCACGCGGTCGGGTTCGCTTGCGCCGGTTGGATTCTTCGCCAGATCGTGGCGGACGAACTCGGTAGTCAACGCGCTACTCCTTGCTAGACGGCGTTGTCTGCTGGTGGCCGATCGAGCCGTCGCGGGTGGTCTCCTAGCTCCTATCGTGCCGCACCGCGGGTCGCGCCGCGTACTGCCCGGGCAAGCCGGGCCGACGACGTCCGCGACTATCACCCGGTAACGTCTCAACCTGTGGCGATCGGAAGGCTTGGATGGCGCACCGCCGCGCGGGCTGTCGGCTGCGTCGCGACGGTCGGGATAGCGGTCGTCGGCTGCACCACCGTCACCGACGGCACGCCGGGCGCCGACAACGCGATCGCCCCGGCGTATCGCGCGTCGGTGTCCGCATCGGTCTCGGCCTCAGTAGCGACGTCGAGCGTGCGCGAGTCGCAGCGGCAGCAGTCGTTGACCACCAAAGCCGTGGTCCGGGTGTGCGAGTCGTTTGTCGTCAGTAGCAAAGAGGCCGTCGACAGGGTGAACGACTTCGTCGCCGCCTTCAACCGGGGCGGCGACACTTCTGGCGCCGAGGGGCCGGCCGTCGATGCCCTGAACCACAGCGCCGACACGGTCGAGGGCGACACCAACGGTCCGCTGTCGCAGGAACTGCGCGAGGCCCTCAACGCCTACGACGACGCGGCCCGCGACGTGGCGAAGGCCATCCGCGCGCACGCCGGGTCCGACGAGTTCAACCATCGGGTCAATCAGCTCAACGACGCCAAGACCGAAGCCGTTAAACGGTGCCGAGCATCCCTATGAGTCGACGGATGTGCAACGCTACGTGCTATGCGA
The DNA here is from genome assembly GCA_963741555.1 of uncultured Actinomycetota bacterium. GTDB lineage: Bacteria > Actinomycetota > Actinomycetes > Mycobacteriales > Mycobacteriaceae > Mycobacterium. Next base: position 648,995 of record CAVUIH010000015.1, read on the forward strand.
CGATGAGTGGCATCGCACGGCGCGTTGACGGTCGAGTGGCTTGGAACTGACAAGGAGGTCGCACGGTGGTCGCGGCGGATGACGCCCCGAGCTATGCCCGCAAACTGGGCATCCAAAGAGGGCAGGTTGTCCAAGAGTGGGGTTGGGACGAGGACACCAACGACGAGATCCGCGCCGACGTGGAGGATGCGTCCGGCGGCGAGTTGCTCGACGAAGACACCGATGAGGTCGTCGACGTCGTGCTGCTGTGGTGGCGTGACGGTGACGGCGACTTGGTGGACACCTTGATGGATGCGATCGCGCCGCTGGCCGACGACGGCGTGATCTGGGTGCTCACACCCAAGACCGGCCGGCCCGGTCACGTGCAGCCCGCCGAGATCGCCGAGTCGGCGCCCACTGCCGGGCTGATGCCGACCTCGTCGGTCAACCTCGACGAGTGGAGTGCGAGCCGGTTGGTACAGCCGAAGTCGCGGGCCGGGCGCCGCTGATGCTGGCGGTCGGTTCGGCCGCACCGGACTTCACGCTGCTCGACCAGAACCGACAGCGGGTCACGCTCAGCGGCTTTCGCGGCGCCAAAGACGTGCTGCTGGTGTTCTTCCCGCTGGCGTTCACCGGCATCTGCCAAGGTGAGCTCGGTCAGATCCGCGACCATCTGCCCGACTTCGAGAACGACGCCAGGGCTGTGCTGGCCATCTCGGTGGGGCCGGCACCCACCCACAAGGTGTGGGCGGCCGACAGCGGTTTCCTGTTTCCGGTGCTGTCTGACTTCTGGCCGCACGGCGCCGTCAGCCAGGCCTATGGCGTCTTCAACGACGTTGCCGGGGTCGCCAATCGCGGCACGTTCCTTGTCGACCGGTCGGGCACCATCCGATTCGCCGAGATGAAACAGCCCGGCGAAGCCCGCGACCAGCAGCTCTGGACCAACGCGCTGGCGGCGCTGCAGGACTGAGTTTTGGGGCCGAGGCCTTGTGGGCGGTATCTTTGGCGCCGCACGGGCGCGTAGCTCAGTGGTAGAGCTCTGGTTTTACACACCAGCGGTCGGCGGTTCGATACCGTCCGCGCCCACCAATATTTCTGCAGTTCAACGCCGTACGGCGATCTGATCGGGGGTGACAGGCGAACCCCCATTGCGCCAAGAGGCTTCTACACCTGGAGCTGTGACGCGCACTGTCGCACCTGTTTGAACGAACGCGAGATGCTGGCAGGACATGCGAACATCTACCATCGCGGTAACTTACAATTACAAACCGACCGAATTATGTATCGGCAGCATCCAACTTTGAAATGGTCGTGGAAGGCGTTTGACGAAGTTGATCGAGCACGATGACGCCTGAGTCTGGCCGGGACTTCATCCTGAAGTCTGCGATCCAGAACCAGACGTTGACCAGCGCGGCCAGCCCCGATGAGTGACGTCGTGCAGACCCCGTCGGGCATTCCGTTGGAGCCCGTGTACGGACCCGGAGACCGCGCGCCAGACCCCCCGCCGCCCGGGGAGTACCCGTTCACCCGCGGCAACTTCGCGTCCGGCTACCGGGGCAAAACCTGGACGTTCCGCCAGTATTCGGGATTCGGCACCGCCGAGGAGTCGAACAAGCGGTATCGGTACCTGTTGGGCCAGGGCGGCACCGGGCTCTCGGTCGCGCTGGACCTGCCGACCCAGTGCGGCTACGACTCCGATGACGCGGAGTACGGCGAGGAGGTCGGCCGCGTCGGTGTCGCCGTCGACACGCTCGCCGATGTCGAGTTGCTCTTCGACGGCATCCCGCTGGACAAGATCAGCACCAGCTTCACCATCAACGGCACCGCAGCCATCCTGCTGGCGTTCTACGTCGCCGCCGCGGAGAAGGAGGGCGTGCCCCGCGAGAAGCTGACCGGCACAATCCAGAACGATATCCTCAAGGAATACGCGTCGCGCGGTACCTGGATCTGGCCGCCGGAGCCGTCACTGCGGCTGATCGCGGACACCATCGAGTTCTGCGCAGCCGAGGTGCCGAGGTTCAACGCGATCTCCGTGGCGGGCGCCCATTTTCGCGACGCCGGCGCCAACGCCGTCCAGGAGATGGCCTTCACGTTGGCCGACGGCGTCACCTACTGCGACACAGTCGTCGAACGCGGTCGGATGACCATCGACAAGTTCGCGCCGCAGATCTCGTTCTTCTTCTATACCCACGGCGACTTCTTCGAGGAGATCGCGAAGTATCGGGCAGGCCGCCGCCGCTGGGCGACCATCGTGCGCGAGCGCTACGGCGCCACCACCGATAAGGCGTCGATGTTCCGCTTCGGCTGCGTCGCGGGCGGCGCGTCGCTGTATGCGCCTCAGGCGCAGAACAACTTGGTGCGCGTCGCCTACGAGGCGCTGGCCGCGGTGCTCGGCGGCGTCCAGTCGATGTTCACCGCGGCGTGGGACGAGCCGTTCGCGCTTCCCAGCGAGGAGTCCGCGACGCTGGCGCTGCGCACCCAACAGATCCTCGCCTACGAAACCGGAGTGGCCAAGGTGGCCGATCCGCTCGGCGGCTCCTACTTCGTAGAGGCACTGACCGACGCCACCGAGGCCAAGATCGTCGAAATCATGGACGACCTCGAAAAGCACGGCGGCATGGTGCGCTCCATCGAGGACGGCTACCTGCAGGGACTGATCGCCGACGAAGCCTTCAAGATTCACAAAGAGGTCGAGTCGGGCGAACGCCCTGTGGTCGGCGTCAATAAGTTCGTCACCGACGAGCCGTCGCCTGACATCGACACCTACGAACTGGACGCGGAGGGCCGCGATCTGCAACTGAAGCGTCTGGCGAAGATCAAAGCCGAGCGTGACTCGGTCGCCGTCAAGGAAACGCTTGCCGCACTCTCGCGTTCGGCCGAGGGCACCGACAATCTGATGCCCCGCCTCATCGACTGTGCCAATGCGTACTGCTCCGTTGGAGAGTTGGTGACCACGCTCAAAGCGGTATGGGGCGAATTCCAGCAACCGGTCGTGTTCTGATGGGGGCTCGCGTCTTGGTGGCGAAACCCGGTTTGGACGGACACGACCGCGGCGCAAAGATCGTCGCGCGCACGCTGCGCGATGCCGGATTCGAGGTCATCTACACCGGAATTCGCCAGCGCATCGAGGACATCGTTTCGATCGCGCTGCAGGAGGACGTCAAGGTTGTCGGGCTTTCGATCCTGTCGGGCGCCCATGTGGCCCTGACCGCCCGCACCGTCGACGCGCTGCGGGCCGCGGACGCCGGCGACATCGCGGTGGTCGTCGGCGGCACCATCCCGCAGGCCGACGTGCAGAAGTTGTTGGATGCCGGTGCAGCAGCGGTGTTTCCGACGGGTACGCCGCTGGATACCCTCGTCCGCGACGTACACGCCCTGACGGAAGCCGGGGGAGAAGACTGATGCGGCTCGGGTCCACGGGCCCTCTCACCGGCATCCGGATCCTTGAGATCGGTCACATGTTGGCCGGGCCATACGCCACGATGATGTTGGCCGATCTCGGGGCCGAGGTCATCAAGATCGAACCACCGGACGGCGATATCTCGCGGCAAGTCGGGGATTCATATTTCGCCAGCCTCAACCGAGGCAAGCGCAGTATTTGCGTTGACCTGACATCCGAGACGGGCCAGCTCGAGCTCGGTGAGCTCATTTCCGGATCGCATGCGCTGCTGGCGAATTTGAAACCATCCGCCATCCGCCGATACGGCCTCACCTACGAAGCGCTGCGGCGGTGGAATGAGCGGATTGTCTGCGTGGCGCTCACCGGTTTCGGTCTGGAAGCGGGTGATGATCCGGCATTCGACTACGTCATCCAGGCGACCACCGGCGTCGCCGCGCTGACCGGGGATCCGCTTGGACCACCGACCTTGCCGGGATATTCCGCGGCCGACAATTCCGCCGGACTCACTGCTGCCCTTGGACTGCTGGCCCAGATCGTCTCCGGCCGCGGGGGGCAGGTCGAGGTATCACTGCGTGATGTGATGCTTTCCCAACTGAACTATCGCGCGTCGGCCTACCTCAACGACGGCATCGAGCCGCAACGGTTGCCGATGGGCGCACACTCGTATTATGTCCCAGCTCAGCTCTTTTCGACTGCAGACGGATTCCTGGCACTGTTCATCACCCACGACAAATTCTGGCGGCTCTTCGCCGCTGAGGCCAACATCGTGGGGCCTGCGACGATGCGGGAGCGGGCCGCACGGCGCGACGAGGTTCTCGCGTCAGTGGCCAGCGCTCTGCTTACCGATACCGCCGCGAACTGGGAAGCGCGGCTGCGTCCGCTAGGCGTGCCCGTCGCTGCCGTCCGAACGCTGCCCGAAGCGCTCGCCGCCAACCCGGAGGTGATCGTTACCGCGGGCGCATTTCAGTTGATCCGAAGCCCAATTCGGATCGACGGCTATGAACCCGAGTACAGCGCACCGCCACGTCTCGATGAGCACGGCGGAGCTAATCTCTCAGTTTGAGATCGCTGTCGGCTGCAGTACCAACCACCGTTCGGTTATTGAGCGATACGGCCGGAAAAGGGGGTGACATATGAATGTCGCGGATCTCATCCAGGCAGCGATGAGCGGCTCTACCCGAGCGACGGGTCGCCTACTGAGCCTGATCGAGGGCGATCGTCGCGACGAGGTGCTGGCAGCTCTGGACAGAGCATCCGCCCGGGTTGTCGGCATCACCGGTCCTCCGGGCGCAGGAAAGTCGACGACGATCGCCGCGCTGGTGGGCGGCTACCGCGAACGAGGGATGCGAGTCGCGGTCCTCGCGGTGGACCCGTCATCGCCCTACAGCGGCGGCGCCATCCTCGGCGATCGCATCCGGATGGCCGCCCACATCGACGACCCCGATGTGTTCATCCGCTCGATCGCAACCCGCGGTCACCTCGGCGGTCTCGCCGCCGCGGTCCCCGCGGCGGTCCAGCTGCTTGCAGCACTGTCCTACGACATCATCGTGCTTGAAACGGTCGGTGTCGGTCAGTCGGAGATCGAGATCGCCGCCCTCGCCGATCCCACCATCGTCATCCTCAATCCCGGTGCGGGTGACGCGGTACAAGCCGCGAAGGCAGGCCTGCTCGAAGTGGCTGACATTGTGGTCGTCAATAAGGCCGACCGCGACGGCGCGAAGCAAACCGCCCGCGATTTGCAGGCCGAGACATCAGCCCCAGTCCTCACACTCGTTGCAGCGCGCTCCGAGGGCGTTACCGACTTGATGGACGCGATCGACGCCCACCACCGTGCCGACACGCCCGCCCGAAGGGCATCGCGCGCTCGGGCACAGATCCTCTCTCTGGCGCAAACTCGCCTGCACTCCCACCCGGAACTCGCCGGTTTGGCCGCTGCCGTCGCGGACGGTCGATGCGATCCGTATACCGCCGCCGGTCTGCTGCTGATCGAGTCAGCCACCGCCGATAAATCCGACTAGTTCAGTGGTCCTATCGGCTGCGTTTCATCACTCGGTCCGCCGCGGCCCAATGCTCATCAGATACCCATAACGAGGCGAAAGCTGCGACGGCGTCACTGGCCGGCACGCCCGACATGACGCGCTTGATGTCGCCGGCAGGCCGATTCGCCAGCGCCCGCGCCAAGGAACGCCACTCGGTTTCGAACGTCGCTCTCGGCAGCACGCGGTCGACCAGCCCGACCTTCTCGGCTTGATCGGCGGTGAGTACGGCTCCAGTGCCCGCGAGCAGCAGCGCGCGGCCGCGGCCGACGAGGGCCGCGAGCCGCTCAGCGCCACCCCAAGCCGGCATTATTTCGAGTGACACCTGATTGAACCCGATCTTGATGTCGTCGGCGGCCACCCGTATGTCGGCGGCGACCGCGACCTCCGCTCCGCCCCCGAACGCGTGGCCGTTTAGCGCGGCGACGACCGGGGCAGGGAAATTCGCGAGCTCATCGCAGAGCGTCCGCATCCGCCATGCCATAGCTGCCGCCTGCTCTTCGGTGCGCAACGCACTGAGCTCCTTGAGGTCCCCGCCCGAAACGAACGCCTTGTCTCCCTCGCCCCGAATGACCAGGCACAGCGCGCCCTTGGCGCTGACTATGGCCTGGCCAAGCTGGTCCATGGTTTGAGGCCCGATCGCGTTACGAGCATTGGGGCGATTGATCGTGATGACGGCCAACCCTTGATCGAGTTCTAGATCAACCACCCGCGTTCTCCATCTCAGACACTGGGACTTTTGGCTTTAAGTGTTATTCGCGGGTGGGTTCAACGGTTCAGCGTCAAGGTGCTGGCTGTATCTGTTGCCGCCGCTCGCCATGCTAGGAGACGTCTATATCAGATTTCAAATGTGATATGCATTCTCGGGCTACCGTTCGTTTATGCCAAGGGATGTCAATATTTCGGGCACCGTGCGAGAGCGCGCCGTGCGCGAGTTGCGCGACCGCATCTTGACCGGAGCATTACCTGCTGGCAAGCGCATTGACTTGGATGCCATCACCACCGAGTTCGCCACAAGTCGCACACCGGTGCGTGAGGCGCTCCTGGAACTGTCCTTCGAAGGCCTGGTGCATGTTGCGCCGCGCAGCGGAATCACCGTCATCGGCATCAGCTCCAAGGACGTGATCGACAGCTTCACCATTCTGGGTGTTCTGACCGGACAGGCCGCTGCCTGGGCGGCGCAGCGCGTAAATCCACAGGAGCTCGCTTCACTACGCGAGCTCGCCGCCGAGGTCGCCGCGCGGTCGGGTGACGAAAGCATCGGCGAAGCCAACTGGCGCTTCCACCAGGAGATTCACCGCGCGGCTCATTCCCGGCGGCTACTCGCCCAACTTACGCAAGCCGCCCGCATGGTCCCTACCAACTTCCTAACCCTCTTCCCCGAACACGAAAAGCACTCCCTCGATGAGCACGACGAACTGATCGAGGCAATCGCCGATCACGATGCCGAGCGCGCCCGTTCGGTCGCCGAAAGCCACGTACTGGAAGCCGGCCGGTCGCTGGCATCCTGGCTTGACCAACGCTGACCAACGCCGTGGGATGCGCCGAGACATCAACAAAATCCGCGATCTCGATCGGAGGCTAAGTGGACATCACCAAAATTGTTGACAAGTACTTCCGGCCTATCGTTGCGTCGACTGCGGCGATATTCCTGATCCCCTGGGTTCTGTACCTAGAACTGGTGCTGCCCACCCACTACGAGGCGTATCACTGGCGCGGAGCATGGGTCGGGTTCGACGTAGGACTCGTGGTATTCCTTGCCGCCACAGCCATTCTGGGGTTTTTACGTTCCCACCTGCTCAGCATCGCCGCGTTCGCCACCGGCGTCTTGCTGCTGGTCGATGTGTGGTTCGACATCATGACCGCTTCGCCGCACGACCGGCCGACGTCGATCATCACCGGCGTGTGCGGAAACATCCCGCTAGCGTTGATTTTGATGGGTATCGGGATTCAAATCGGCCGCCGCATTTACCAGCTCGCCGAAAAAGCAACACTCGATATCGAGCACGGCCTATGAGCGTCGCGGGCCGAACTCGCCGCGGCTCAACGAAGATCTGCAGCCGAGAGGAGCACCACCACCTGCTTACCGGCGCCACCGAAGTTCCGTTGAACACCGGACTTCACGATGACCATCGATCAAACTGGTGTCTATGGCCTACCTGAAGCCCCCCTGGTTCACCGCCAAGATCTTCAACCCGATTGCGATGGCGACCGGGATGAGCAATGTCGAAACGCTGACCCTGACGAAACGCAGCACCAAGGAAGCCCAGAAGATCCCCGTTGTCACGGTTGAGGTCGACGGAGTCAGGTATCTGGTGTCAACCCGCGGCGAATCCCAGTGGGTGAAGAACGTGCGGGCAAACCCTGAGGTGAGCATCGCGACGAAGACCGGCACGGTCCGCTACGTCGCCGCCGAGACGCCCGTGCAGGACAGGCGGACGATTCTGGACGCGTACAAAGTAAAGGCCGGAAAGGTGGTCCAGGGCTACTTCGAGAAACTGCCCGACCCCGCCGACCACCCGGTATTCGCGCTACACCCCGCATAGTCGTTGCGGGTCGGGGCTCAGGGAACTAACACGACCTTCCCAATGTTCTCGCGCGCAGCCAGGATTCGGTGTGCCTCCGGCGCATCGGCGAACGGCACCGCCGCATGCACGACCGGCGCCGCGGTGCCGTCCGACAACGCCGTCGACAGCGGTCCGATCCAGGGCTCGAGGGTGCCGCGGTCGTCCCACAGCCGCAGCATGTTGAGGCCGATGACGGTTTTCGAGTCCTCCATCTGTTTGATCAGGTTGAACCCGCGCAGCATCGCCAGCACCTGCGGCGCCGCGCGGCGCAGGGAACGCTTTTCGCCCTGTTGCATCGCCGAAAAGCCATAGGCGACAAGCCGTCCGCCCGGGCGCAGCAAGTCCATCGACCGCCGCAGTGACGTGCCGCCGAGGGCGTCGAGCACGATGTCGTAGGGGCTCAAGCCTTTCCACCATCCATTGCGGCGATAGTCGATGGCCTGGTCGACGCCGAGCGCGGTGAGCTGCCCGTGTTTGCCCGGCGATGCGGTGCCGTGCACGACCGCGCCGGCGGCCTTGGCCAACTGCACCGCCGCGATGCCGACGCCGCCGGCGGCGGCATGCACCAGCACCCGTTCGCCCGCTTGCAGCGAGCCGTAGCCATGCAACGCCGCCCACGCCGTCGCGTAGTTGACCGGGATCGCGGCGCCCTGCTCGAAGCTCATCGAGTCCGGAAGCGCGACGGTGTCGTTCGCGCCGGCGTTGACAATCTCGGCGTAGCCGCCGAAACGGGTCCCGGCCAGCACCCGCTGTCCCACTCGCGCGGGATCGACGCCGTCGCCGACGGCCTCGACAGTCCCGGCCACCTCGTAGCCGACCACGCTGGGCACCTTGGGCGCGTCGGGGTAGAGACCGACGCGGGCGAGATGATCGGCGAAATTGACTCCGGCCGCATGGACCGTAATACGCACCTGACCGGCCGCAGGCGGTGGGGGATCGGGACGTTCCTGCACCTTGAGCACCGACGGCGGACCGTGCTTGGTGATGACGACTGCGCGCATGACCCCAGGCTAAAGGTGGCTTGCGACGAAAGTCGCTGCCTGGGCCGGCATTCCGGAATGCGCATAGGAAAGGTGAGTCGCAGAGGTCATTTCTTCATGCGTCGGCACCGTAAACAGTGCGCCTGAAGTGCAGACCGGGTCGCCGGGCGGCACACAAGTCGATCGACTTCGCCCCGTACCACGGGCTGAGCGATGCTCACCGGAGCACCCAGATCTCTGTCCAAGGATTCCCGAAGAAGGCAAGAGCGGCGACGTGATCGGCGACATCCTGCGGCAGCGACACGGGAACGAAGCCCGACACCGGAGCCTGGGCGATGGTGATCAGATCTATCACGACTGCGCTCGAGATGTCCGCCGAGCACCAACTTGCTGTTGGGGCAGGTGGCGGCCATCGACTCGACGTGCCAGCGTTCGCATCTACCGCGCCGGCGTTTGCCGATGGGGCGTAGTCGTCGGAGGCCGGGTAGTTGACCGGATCGGCAACCAGGACACGAGCAATGTGGCGAGCGCTCACCCCGTCATGCTGACACATCACGACGGGCTCAGGGGTCGGCGTTGCGACGCTTTGGATCAGTCAGCCCGGCGGAGCGAACAGCTCGAGCGCAATGCCGTCCGGGTCGCGAAAGCTCAGGCCCGAGCCGGTAGGTCGCGTTGACGATTCCACCGTGCTGAACGCCGAGCTCGTTGAGCCGGGCCATCCACGTTTCCAAGTCTCCGCGGGTGGCGCAGCCGAAGCCGACATGGTCCAGGCCAACCCGGAATTCGCTGAAGCGCTCGTCGGGCGCCGGAAGCTCGTGCTGGTGGATTCCGAACAAGGTGTGGCCGTCGAGAATCCGAGACCAGGTGGCGGAATCCTGGCGGCGGTGTGCTCGTCCACCACCGGATCGGCGTCGAACAGCCCGCGGTACCAGGGGCCGCTGACCGCGATGTCTCGCACGGTGATCGCGACATGGTTGAGTCCCGGGAATGCCATCCCCACAGTGTGACCTACGTCGCATCCGGGGGTCGAGGTGGCGAGCGCCACATTTACTTCGTCTGCCTAATTAGTCAGACTTGGTACATGACTTCTCAACTGACGCCCGAGCGCACCACTTCACCGGCGCCCAAGCTCGAGGAGAGCAACGAGCGCATCTTCCTGCAGCCGTGGTTCTGGATGGCCGTGCTGAGCATGATCGCCATCGTTCTGGTCACCATTTCCTTCTAACCGCTAGACGATCCGCCAGCCACGGCTGGCGCGGAACCGCATGTCCCAGAGGTAAAGCCGATAGCCCAGAATCCACGCCTGGTGTGGAATCAGGCGGTCGGCCAGCCGCAAAGCGGCCAGCAACCATTCAAAACGTCGCTGTTGGGATTCTGACCACCCCAAGCGCATCATCGCGCGGAATTCCGGGGGCAGAAATCCCGTCGTCGCGAACAGGTTGAACGGTCCGGCCAGCGCGCGCAAAGGTTGGGGCAGGAATTTCATCGCCGCGACCCCGTGCAGGTGTTCGCGGACCGCAGGGTCGATGCGCAGGCCGTCCAGCGACCGCTTCCAGTAGTCGTCGAAGGCGACCCGGTCGGTAGGCCACATCGTCTCTCGCACCTGCAGCGTGGTGCCCAGCCGCTTCGCGTCGTCGAACACGGCGTCCGCAGACTCCTCATCGAGCGGGCCGTGCAAGAACTCGTGCTGGTCGACGAAGTAGCGGTACAGGCAGGCGGCCACCCACAGCTGCAGCGCGGGGTCGAACGCGTTGTAGGACGCCGGACTCGACGCCGTCGAGCGAACCTGCCGGTGCGCGGTGTCGACGGCCGCGCGGATGAGGTCGCGATCGGATTCGGTACCGATGGTCGCGACGGCCAGGTACGTGCCGGTGGTGCGCGCCCGCTTGAACGGATGCTTGTAGACGTTGCCGCTGTCGACCGGACTCTCCAGTACGCCGTAGCCGACGCCGGGCAACGACAGCTGCATGATCACATTCGCGGCGGGCAACAGCGCGGCGGCGGGATTCAGCAGGTCAGCGACCCGGGTAATACGGCGCCCCATCGACCGAGTAGACCATGTGTGAGACGCTGCCGGAGTGTTTGGCGCCACGCGGGTGATCGGTGTGCTGATCGGCTACCTGGCCGACCTCGTGCTGGCCGACCCACGGGCAGCTCACCCGGTGGCCGGATTCGGCACGGTGGCAACGACGGTGGAGCGGCTCAGCTATCGCGATACCCGGGCCGCCGGCGCGGTGCACGTCACCGCGTTGGTCGGCGCCGTGACTCTCGTCGGCGCAGCGCTGGAGCGGCGCGCCGGGCGGCGTGGTCCGGCTTGGTCGATCGCCGCGACCGCGGCCGCCACCTGGGTCTCGCTGGGCGGAACATCGCTGGCGCGCACCGGTTCGGCGATGAGCGATCAATTGCGCGGTGACGACCTGGAGGGTGCCCGACGGCTGCTGCCGTCGCTGTGCGGGCGTGATCCGGAGCAACTCGACGCGGCGGGCCTGACCCGCGCGACAGTGGAGTCGGTCGCCGAGAACACTTCCGACGCGCAGGTGGCGCCGCTGCTGTGGGCGTGCGTGGGCGGTGTGCCCGGTGTACTCGGCTACCGCGCGGTCAACACGCTCGATGCGATGGTCGGTCACCGATCGCCGCGCTACCTTCGATTCGGTTGGGCCGCAGCCCGATTGGACGACGTCGCCAGTTACGTCGCGGCGCGGTTGACCGCGGTGCTCACGGCGGCGTGCGCACCGGTCGTCGGCGGATCACCGTTAGGCGCGATCCTGGCTTGGCGGCGGGACGCTCGCCGACATCCCAGCCCCAACGCCGGCGTGGTCGAGGCCGCGTTCGCCGGGGCGCTGGGCGTGCGGTTGGGCGGACCGACCCAGTATCACTACGAATTGCAGATCCGGCCGGTTCTCGGCGACGGAGCAGCCCCGACAGTCGATGGATCTGCAACGCGCGGTGCGGCTTTCACGGACCGTGCAGGCAGCCGCGGTGCTGGCTGTTCGTCAGCGCCGGCGTCCGTAGCGGTCGGTGAGCTTGTCCTCGACGGTCCGCGGGTTTGTTCAGTGGGCGTGGCCGGCGACGACTAGCTTGCTCGGCGCGGCGGGCCCGCACCTCGGAATAGACGAAGTAGCCCAGCAGGATCGGGTGCGACGACCCCGAACGTGATCCACTGAATGCCGTACGACAGAAATGGCCCGGCGTCCAGATGGGGCAGAGCGATCACGCCCAGCCCACCGGGCTGATCGTCGACCAACTGCAGGTAGGACCCGGCCAACGGCACACCGGTCAGTTGCGCTATGTGATGCACGTCGATCGAATACACCTGTCGCACACCGTCACTGACAAACGACTCCTTGTCCAGCACCGGCGCCTCGGAATCGCGCAGACGGGCCGTGATGGTTACCGGCTCCGGCGGCGGCGGGGCCATCGGCGGTACCCGCGAGCCGGGCAGGGGCCGCACGTAGCCGCGGTCGACCAGCACTGTCGGGCCGCCGTCGACGACGAAGGGAATCAGCACCTCCAACGCGGGATCGCCCTCGGCGACCCGCAGCCGGACTACGAGTTGCTTGTCCGGCAGATAGCGCCCGGTTGCCGTGACCCGTCGCCACTGTGCATCGGGTGCCGACGAATCCTGCTGCGGCAAGAGCGTTTTCAGTGCGACAGGCGCGGTCGTCAGCGATTGCTGGATCTGGTCGTTTTCCCGCGACGTCTTGGTGTTCTTGCCCAGTTGCCACGGCGCGAGCACGCTGAAACAGAGGTAGGTGAAGGCGATCACCACCACGGCAAGCGCGACCCAGCCCGGCCGCAGCAGGAAGCCCAGGCGGCGCATCACCCGGATCCGTTCTGACCGAGTCGGTCGTCGACCCACTTGTGCAGCCCCGGCAGGGACGCCTCGATCGCGACGAGCACGGCTTCGAAGTCGTCATGATCGCCGTAGTAGGGGTCGTCTACGTCGAGGACATAAGCGCCGGAACGGGGGTCGAACGAACGCAGCATCCGGATCCGGTCGGTGTCGACACCCAGCTGTTCGAGAAGAGGCACGTGGTTGCGGGCCAGCGCGACGACCAGGTCGGCGTTGAGGTGGTCGATCGCCACCTGCGCGGCGCTGTGGTCGGTCGGGTAGCCGTGCGCGCGCAGCACCCGGTTGGCCCGCTCGTCGGCGGACCTGCCGATGTGCCAGCCGGCGGTTCCGGCGCTGGTCACCCGCACCGCGTCATGCAGACCGCGCTGGGTGATCTGGTGGGCGAAGATCTTCTCGGCCATCGGGGACCGGCAGATGTTGCCGGTGCACACGAAGGTGATGTGCAGTCGCTTGTCAGACACCCAACGCCCTCCGCAGTTCGTCGACGGTCCGACGTAAGACGCCGTCCCTGGCCCGGTCGCAGCGAAGTCGGCTCGGCCGTAACCCCAGCCGACCACCACCGCGTCGATGCCGTGCGCGGCCGCGCCCTCGACGTCGTGGCGCCGGTCGCCGACCATGAGCACCCGCTCGGGCAACGGCTGCAGTTGAGCCAGCGCGTGCGCCAGCACGTCGGCCTTGCTGGCGCGGGTGCCGTCGACACTGGCGCCGGCGACCACCTCGAAGTGCCCGTCGAGACCGAAGTGGGCCAGGATGCGCCGGGCGGTCGGCTCCGCCTTGGAGGTGGCCACCGCGAGGCGTACACCGGCGGCCCGCAGGTCAGCCAGCAGCGGCCCGATCCCGTGAACAGGCTGTTGATGGCCCAGCCACGCGTCGTGTAGTCGGCGCGATAGGCGGCGATGGCGGCTTCGGTGTGCTCGCCCAGCCCCATCGCCGACAGCGTGTGATGCATCGGCGGTCCGACGATCCGGCCGGCCAGATCGCCGTCGGGGACGGCGACGCCGATCTCGCCCAGGGCGTGCCGAAAGCTGGACACAATGCCGTCCGCGGAGTCGGTGAGGGTGCCGTCGAGGTCGAAGATCACCAGCTGGGGGCGATGCGATTGAGCGGCGGAGACAGTGCCTGTCACGGCACCATTGTCCTCGATGCCGCGACTGCGTCCGGATACCGGGGCTGATGGCGGGGCCGTTACTGTCTTCAGATGTGGCCAGTCTGCATTCGAGCGAGTCGATTCCGCTCGCAGTGGCGCGCTACCACGGCGATCAGGCCGCCGAGCCCGGCATGCTCGATTTCGCAGTCAACGTCCGACATGCGCGCCCACCGGCCTGGCTCACCGAGCGGCTCGCGGCGCGCTTGACCGACCTGGCGCGCTACCCGAGCCGCAACGACGAGCGCGCGGCGATCCGGGCAGTCGCCGCCCGGCACGGTCGTGGTCCCGACGAGGTTGCGCTGCTGGCCGGAGCTGCCGAGGGATTCGCGTTGCTGCCCAACCTGCGACCGAGGCTCGCGGCGGTGATCGTGCCCTCGTTCACCGAACCCGACATCGCGTTGACGACGGCCGGCGTGCCGGTGCGTCACGTCGTGCTCGTCCGCCGTTCGGCCTGGCCGGTGTGCGGGTACCCGACGCCGCCGACCTCGTGGTGGTCGGCAACCCCACCAACCCGACGTCGGTGTTGCACACCCATGAGCAGATCCTGGCGTTACGCCGGCCGGGCCGCATCGTCGTCGTCGACGAGGCCTTCGCCGATTCGGTTCCAGGCGAACCGGAATCACTGGCAGGCGAGTCGCTGCCCGACGTGCTGGTGCTGCGTAGCCTGACCAAGACGTGGTCGCTGGCCGGACTGCGGGTGGGCTATGCGTTGGGCGCCCCGGACGTGTTGGCGCGGCTGACCGCGACGCGCCCGCATTGGCCGCTGGGCACGCTGCAGCTCACCGCGGTGGCTGCGTGCTGCGCGCCGGAGGCGGTGGCCGAGCCGCGGCGGACGCCCGTCGGCTGGCGGCGATGCGTGCCGCGATGGTGTCCGGTCTGCGGGCGGCGGGCGCCGAGCCGGTCGACGGCCGTGCGCCGTTCGTGCTGTTCGCCGTCGGCGATGCTGAGCTGACCCGAAAGCATCTGCACACCAACGGAATCGCCGTGCGACGGTGCGACACCTTCGTCGGCCTGGACGGACCCTATCTGCGGGCCGCGGTGCGGCCGGAGTGGCCCGTGCTCACAGACGCGCTCGCCGGCGGTGCGCTGCGATGACGGTTCGGTTGGCGACGGTCATCGAGGCGCTGGACGAGGCGTACCCGCCCGGGCTTGCGCAGTCGTGGGATTCCGTCGGCCTGGTCTGCGGCGACCCCGACGACGTGCTGAGTTCGGTGACGATCGCGGTCGATGCCACCGCGGCGGTGGTCGCCGAGGTTCCCGACGGTGGTCTGCTGCTCGCGCATCACCCGCTGCTGCTGCGCGGGGTCGACACGGTGGCCGCCAGTACCGCCAAGGGTGCGCTGGTGCACCGCCTGATTCGTTCCGGCCGTTCGCTGTTCACCGCGCACACCAATGCCGACTCGGCATCGCCGGGCGTATCGGACGCACTGGCGCACGCGCTCGGCCTGACCGTCGAGGCGGTGCTGGAGCCGTCGGCGGGTCGCGATCTGGACAAGTGGGTGATCTTCGTGCCGCCGGAGAACGCCGACGCGGTGCGCGCGGCGGTCTTTGCGGCCGGGGCCGGCCACATCGGCGACTATTCCCAGTGCAGTTGGGGCGTCACCGGCACGGGCCAATTCCTGCCGGAGGCCGGCGCTGCACCGGCGATCGGCAGCGTCGGCGCAGTGGAACGCGTGGTCGAAGACCGCGTCGAGGTGATCGCGCCCGCGCGTGCGCGGCGACAGGTGCTGTCGGCGATGCGCGAGGCACATCCCTACGAGGAGCCCGCGTTCGACATCATCGCGCTGGCGCCGCCGCCCGGCGACGTCGGGCTGGGCCGGATCGGCACGCTGCCACAGCCGGAGTCGTTGAGCGCGTTCGTCTCCCGAGTCGAGTCCGGGCTGCCGACCACGTCGTGGGGCGTGCGCGCCGCGGGCAACCCCGAGATGGCGGTGTCGCGGGTGGCGGTGTGCGGGGGCGCGGGCGACTCGCTGCTCTCCACCGTCGCCGCAGCCGGTGTCGATGCCTATGTGACGGCGGATTTGCGTCACCATCCCGCTGATGAGCACCTGCGCGCGTCCGAGGTGGCGCTGATCGACGTGGCGCACTGGGCCAGCGAATACCCGTGGTGCGGGCAGGCCGCCGAAATGCTGCGGTCGGCTTTCGCCGACGCGTTATCGGTTCGGGTGTGTCCCGTTCGGACCGACCCGTGGAACGTCGACAATGCTCACGGGGGTGGTGGGGGATGAAAGCCGAAGTTGCGCAACAACATTCGTTGCTCGAAGTTGCCGAGCTGGATGCCGAGCTGTCCAAGCTCGCGCATCGCGCGGCCAACCTGCCCCAGCGGCATGAGGTCGAGCGGATACAAGCCGACCAGGTCGCCGCGAACGACAGGTCGGGCGCACTGCAGATTGCGTTGGAGGACTTGGACACTCAGGTCTCGCGGTTCGAGTCCGAGATCGACGCGGTGCGCCAGCGCGAGGATCGGGACCGTTCGCTGCTGCAGTCGGTGGCCGACTCCAAACAGTTGTCGGAGTTGCAGCACGAGTTGGAGACCCTGGAACGCCGCCAGTCCAGCCTGGAGGATTCGCTGCTGGAAGTGATGGAACACCGCGAGCAGTTGCAACGCCAGCAGGCCGCTGAGCAGTCCGTCATCGAGACGCTGCACGCCGAATTGGCCTCGGCGCAGCACGCTCTGGACACCACACTGGGCGATATCGAACACCTGCGCCGTCTTCACACGTCGCGGCGCGACGAACTCACGGCGGCGTTGGATCCCGAACTGGTGGCGTTGTACGAGCGGCAGCGGTCCGGCGGCGGCCCGGGGGCGGGCCCGTTGCAGGGCCGTCGCTGCGGGGCGTGCCGGATCGAGATCGACCGCGGCGAGATGTCCAGGATCGCTGCGGCCCCCGAAGACGAGGTGCTGCGCTGCCCGGAATGCAGCGCAATCCTGTTGCGCGTCAAAGGCGCACGCCCATGAAGGTGATCGTCGAGGCCGACGGTGGATCTCGCGGCAACCCGGGACCGGCAGGCTACGGGTCGGTGGTATGGACCGCGGACCGGTCGACCGTGCTGGCCGAGAGCAAGCAGGCGATCGGTATCGCCACCAACAACGTCGCCGAATATCGCGGCCTGATCGCGGGTTTGGCGGACGCCGCCAGGCTGGGCGCCACCGAGGTCGCGGTGTCGATCGATTCCAAGCTGGTGGTCGAGCAGATGTCGGGGCGCTGGCAGATCAAGCATCCCGATCTCAGACAGCTCAACGCCGAAGCCCGCGCGCTGGCATCACATTTCGAGCGGATCAGTTACCGGTGGATCCCGCGTGCCGAGAACTCGCACGCCGACCGGTTGGCCAACGAGGCGATGGACGCCGCGGCCGAGCAGCCGGCGCCGGCCGATCAAGCGCCGCCGGCCGTCGTACCCGACACGACCGGACCGCCGGGGTGGACCGGCGCGCGCGGCACCGCCACCCGACTGCTCTTGCTGCGTCACGGCCAGACCGAGCTGTCGGTGCAGCGGCGCTATTCGGGGCGCGGCAACCCCGCACTGACCGAGCTGGGCCGGGCGCAGGCCGACGCGGCCGCCCGCTACCTGGCCCGGCGCGGCGGCGTCGCAGCGGTGATCAGCTCACCGCTGCAGCGGTGTTACGACACCGCGACGGCCGCCGCCAAAGCGCTGGGTCTGGACGTCACCGTCGACGACAACCTGATCGAAACCGACTTCGGCGCATGGGAAGGGCTGACGTTCGGCGAGGCCGCCGACCGCGACCCCGATCTGCATCGGCGCTGGTTGCGCGACACCAGCGCCGAGCCTCCAGGAGGCGAAAGCTTCGACCGCGTCAACGAGCGGGTCAGCCGGGCGCGGGACCGGATCGTCGCCGACTATGACGGCAGCACCGTGCTGGTGGTGTCGCACGTGACCCCGATCAAAATGCTGCTGCGGGACGCCCTCGACGCCGGACCCGCCATCCTGTACCGGCTACACCTGGACCTGGCGTCGTTGAGCATCGCCGAGTTCTACCCCGACGGCGCGTCGTCGGTCCGCTTGGTGAACCAGACTGCGTATCTGAGTTAGATATCTGGAGTTACCGGGTAGTGGGCCAGTCGTGGAGTGGCTAGCCTCGCATGCTTTGGCGATCGGATCGGCGTTGCTCGCCGCGTTCTTTGCTGCGGTGGGCATTGTGGTCCGGCAGCGCGCGATCCAAGCAGAAGCAGGCCATCCGGAGGACTCGGGCGCGATCGTGACGTCGTGGGTCCGCCAGCCGTCGTGGTGGGCGGGGACGCTCGGCGCGATCGGCGGGTACGTGTTCCAGGCGCTGGCGCTGGCACACGGGTCGCTGCTGCTCGTGCAGCCACTGCTGGTGTCGTCGCTGTTGTTCGTGTTGCCGCTCGGTGCACGGTTTTCCCATCAGCATGTGCGGAGCCGCGATTGGGGTTGGGCGTTGCTGCTGACCGCGGCGCTCACCGTCTTCGTCCTGGTGGGCCAACCGCGCGAAGGTCACTACCGTCCGCCGGTGCCGGCGTGGACCGTGGCGCTCATCGGTTCTGTCCCGGTGGTGATCGTCTGCGTGCTGGCTGCCCGCCGCACCACCGGTCGACCGCGTGCGATGCTGTTGGCCACCGCCGTCGCCGTGCTGCTCGGGATGATCGCGGTTCTGACGAAGGTCAGCACGCACCGCCTCGCGGCGCACGGTTGGCACGGCTTGCTGACGGTGCCGGCGCCGTACCTGCTCGTGGCGCTCGCGGTCGCGGTCACCGTCCTGCAGCAATCGGCATTTCATGCCGGCGCTTTGCAGGCGTCGGTGCCGATCATGCTGGTCGGTGAGCCGGTGGTGGCGGTGCTGTTGGGTGTGGTGATCCTCGGAGAGCATCTGGTCGTCCGCGGTCCCGGCGCCCTGATTCTGGTGCTGGCCGTCGCAGCCATGACGGCGGCAACCATCGCGTTGGGGCGCGACTCCGCCTCTCCGGCAACTCAGGCCGTCGGGGAGACGGCGGCGGTGGGGTAGCGAGGAGTCAGGCGGCGTCGTGGAAGATCAGGCCGAGCGCGAACCGCTCGCCCGAGCGCACGACCGATAGGCCGTGCCGCACCGCCGCGGCCGACCAGCCGCGAGCTGACCGGACCGGCCGGTCGCGGGTGGTGAACAGGTAGCCGTGGCCCTGCGGCAATTGTGTTGCGGTGCCGCGTGACTGGGCCCGCGCCCGTTGTTCGACGAGCATGAATTCCCCGCCGGTGAATTCGGTGTACGGTTCGCTCAGGTTGATCACCACCTGCAGCGGAAACACCAAGTCGCCGTACAGGTCTCGGTGTAAGCGCGTTCCAGTCGTCCGTTGCGTATCGGAGCATCAGCGCCGTCGATCTGGTCTGGCCGGCCGCATGGCAGACGTCGAGCCACTCGTCGAGGCTGTCCGGCCACGGCGCGTCCCGGCCCAGTCGCGTCCACCAATCCCGGGCGATCGGCAACAGTCGCGGGTATAACGCCTGCTTGAGGTGCTCGATTGGCTCGGGATAGGGCGCGCGGAAATACCGATACTGCCCCGAGCCGTAGCGGCGCGGCCCCATATCGACGGTGGAGCGGAACAAGTCGTCGTCGGTGAACAGGTTGCGCAGCCGTCGCGCCTCGGTGGGTGTGAGAAGCCGGGGCAGCAGTGCGCCGCCGAAGTCGTCGACGGCGGCGGCGATGGCGTCCCAGTCGCCGGCATCGACGCGCTTTGTCCACGGTGTCGGCGGCATCGGTGCGGTTTTCCCTTCGTTGCCCTGTAGACGATAGGGATGTCGTGGATGTGAGATTTGTCGGACTCCTCATCTACTATCGAATATATGTTCGAATCGTTGGCGGCGATCGACCCGGCTGCCGAAGAGTCGGCGCTGGTTGAGCGCATCGCTGAGCTGGAACGGGTCAAATGCGCCGCGGCGGCGGGACAGGCCCGCGCGGCGGCCGCGTTGGATGCCGCGCGGCGCGCTGCCGAGGCGGCTGCCGGAATGCCGGCCGCACGGCGCGGGCGCGGAATCGCTAGCGAGATCGCGCTCGCCCGACGGGATTCACCGGCGCGGGGTAACCGGCATCTGGGCTTCGCCAAAGCTCTGGTGCACGAGATGCCGCACACGCTGGCTGCGTTGGAGGCTGGCGCATTGACCGAGTGGCGGGCCACGTTGATCGTGCGTGAGAGCGCCTGTCTTGATATCGAGGATCGACGGGCGCTGGATGCTGAATTGTGCTCTGAGATAAACAAACTGGATGGCTGGGGCGACGCTCGGGTGGCGGCGGCGGCAAAGACAATTGCGTATCGGCTCGACCCGCACGCCGTGGTCGATCGAGCGGCTAAGGCCGAGACCGAGCGCACGGTGAGCATCCGACCCGCGCCCGACACCATGACGTACCTGACCGCGTTGTTGCCGGTGGCGCAGGGGGTGTCGGTCTACGCGGCGCTGCGACGGGAGGCGGACACCTGTGCGGACGGGCGCTCGCGTGGTCAGGTGATGGCCGACGCGTTGGTCGAGCGGGTTACCGGCCGTAGCGCGGCAGTGGCGACGCCGATCGCGGTCAACCTGGTGCTGTCCGACCAGACGCTGCTGGGTGGCTCCGGTGCGCCTGCCGACATCTCCGGCTACGGTCCCATCCCGGCGGCGGTCGCGCGCGCCCTGGTGTCGGGCGCCGTCAACGACGAACGATCGCGGGCCACGGTGCGCCGACTGTATGCGCGTCCGGCAACCGGCGCGCTGGTCGCAATGGAGTCGAGAGCCCGGCTGTTTCCCCGCGGGTTGGCGGCGTTCATCAGGTTCCGGGATCAGCGCTGCCGCACGCCCTACTGCGACGCGCCGATCCGTCATCTCGACCATGCTCGGTCATGGGTCGCAGGCGGTCCGACCGATGCGGGCAACGGACTCGGACTCTGCGAACGTTGCAATTACGTCAAGGAAGTCGCCGGCTGGTCAGTCAGACCGGGCGTCGATGAAACATCTTCGCACACAGCGCAATTCACTACGCCAACGGGCACGACGTATCGGTCCGGCGCGCCTCCGCTGCCGGGATCGTCCATACGGATGGAGATCAGCGAGATGGAGTTCGCCGTCGAGGTAGCGTGCGCACGCTTGCACGCCGCGTAGATGGTCGCTGGCCTGCGGATTCCCCAACGAGTACGGTGTTAGCGCGGACGAGTTGGCTGGGCGGCCGCGGCTCGGGCCCACGTGGCGACGAGTCGAGGAAAGTCCGGACTTCACAGAGCAGGGTGATTGCTAACGGCAATCCGAGGTGACTCGCGGGAAAGTGCCACAGAGAACAGACCGCCACCTTCGCGGTGGTAAGGGTGAAACGGTGCGGTAAGAGCGCACCAGCATTCCGGGTGACCGGAATGGCTCGGCAAACCCCACCCGAAGCAAGGCCAAGAAGACCGCACTTCGGTGCGGTCGCGCAGGTGTTCGAGGGCGGCTCGCCTGAGCCTGCGGGTAGGCCGCTTGAGGCACCCGGTGACGGTGTGTCCAGATGGATGGTCGCCGCCGCGCTACCTGGTAGCGCGGAACAGAATCCGGCTTACACGCCAACTCGCCCGCGCCCCGATCAGCTCGACAGCTTGCGCACCGCGTGAAAGAGCTTGCGCAGCGCCGGCTCGAGCTGTGTGCGGCATTGCACAGCCAGCTCGGCCTCACGTTGAAACAGGAGCCCGTAGGTGAACGTGTTTTCGCCCGCGGCATGCGCCGCCTCGGCCTGCTGCGTCAGATGTTCGCGGCTGACCACGCTGTCCTGGTGATCGCCGAGCAGCGACTGCACTTCCTTGGCCCGCTTGGACACCTTCTTCGCGCCGGTCGCGGCTGCCGTGTAGCGAAGTCGCTTGGCCCGCTTTCGGATTCGATGTATCGCATCGTCGCGGTCTGCCGCGTCGGCAGTGCGCCGTGCCGCCTTGGCGGCCTTGCGGACCTTCTTGCCCGCGGTGGCGACGGCGACTGTCGCGGGTTCCTTCTCGGTCGACGGGGCTGTCGTGACTAATGCCTCCACATCGTTGAGGAGACGGAAATAACGCGGTAACCGCAAGGCGGCCAACGCATGTCGCACCCCGGCCCGGTAACGGTCTTCAGCACCGTCGACCAGCCGTTGCCTGATGGGCCCGCGGACCAGCTCCGGAGGCAGCTCGTCGAGGGCGTTGCGATAGCGCTCGGCGAGAACCTCGGCGTCGCGGGCCACGCCCAGCACGTTGCCCAGCTCGCGCAGTTCGTCGATGATCGGCGCGTCGCTTTCGAGCCCGAACGAATCCGGAGTCGCCTGTAACAGGCTGCGAATCTTGCGAGCGGTCACCCGCATCTGGTGCACGGCGTCGTCGGCGTCGGCGCGCACGGCGCGGTCCCACACCAGCAGCTGGCCGATCTGGTCGGCCAACGCGCGATGCAGCGTGTCGCCGGGCTGTTCGGTGGGCGAGACGTCGAGCACCCGTGCCAGCTTGGATCCGTGGCCCGCGGGCCGGGCACCGGCGTCGAGCAGCCGGTCGCTGAGCGCGTCCATCAGATCGGCGTCCGCTCCGTCGCCGACGAGTTCAAGCTCCCACTCCCGCCACCGCTGAGCGGCAGCGTCGCCGACCTCGGCTCCGCGCCACGCGGTGACCCGGTCGTCGCAGAACTCGGCCAGCGCCGCGCCGTCGGCGCCGTGGAGCAGCCGAACCTCGCGGGTGGTGCTGATCCGCGCCACCGGGCAAAGCGGGCGGTCCCGGACGATGGCCAGCACCACATCGAGCAGCTCGGCCGGCGGATCGTGCTCAGCGCCCAACGGGGCCCGCACCTCGGTGCGGGCGTCGGGGCCTGCCGGCAGCTTCAGATGCCAGCCGGCGTCGCTCCCACCGGTACGGCGGCGCAACGTGATCCGATGCGACGCCAGATCCCGGGCCGGGGTGTCGTAGTACACCGCGTCCAGCAACTGGGTCTCGGCCTGCTCCACCCGGGCGATTCCGTCAATACCGTCGAATGACGGCGGCGGCGTGGATTCGCCGACGTCTAACTTGCGCTCGACTTCGAGATATCGCGATGGGGTTGCGGACACCCTGTCAGCGTGCCACGTCGTAGCGGCGCTCGAACCGCAGTCTCAGAAGCAGTGCTCGTCGGCGGGGAAGGCGCTCGCGGCGACATCCTGTGCGTACTGCGCTGCCGCGCGGCGCAATTCGCCGCCGACGTCACCAAAACGCTTGACGAACTTCGCGGTCTTGCCGCTGGTGAACCCGGCCATGTCCTGCCAGACCAGCACCTGGGCATCGCAGTTGGGGCCCGCGCCGATCCCGACGGTGGGGATCGTCAGCTTGCCGGTGATCTGGGTGGCCAACTCGGCCGGCACCATCTCCATGACGACCGAAAATGCCCCCGCCTCGGCGACCGCGATCGCGTCGGCAATGGTCTGCTCGGCGGCGTCGCCGCGGCCTTGGACCCGGAAACCACCGAGGGTGTTGACGCTCTGCGGGGTGAAACCGACGTGTGCCATCACCGGGATGCCCGCCGCGGTCAGGGCGGCGATCTGGTCGGCGACCCGTTCGCCGCCTTCCAGCTTGACCGCATGCGCGCCGGCTTCTTTCATGAACCGGATGGCGGCGTCGAGCGCCGCGGCGGGGCCGGCCTCGTAGGTGCCGAACGGCAGGTCGGCGACCACCAGCGCGTGCGGCGCGCCACGGACGACGCCACGCACCAGCGGGATCAGCTCGTCGATCGACACGGGAACGGTGGTGTCGTAGCCGTAGACGACGTTGGCGGCGGAGTCACCGACCAGCAGCACGGGGATGCCGGCGTCGTCGAAGATGCGGGCGGTGGAGTAGTCGTAGGCGGTGAGCATCGCCCACTTGTGGCCCTCGGCCTTCATCTTCTGCAGGTGGTGGACGCGGGTCTTGGTCCGCGGCGCAGCGTTGTCCGACTGCGAAGAATGGGCACCATAAACGGTCTGTTCAGACATCATTGTCCCTAGCTGTGGTCGGGTCGATCCTCGTGGCCCATCAGGGTCCCCGGGTTCGTCTGACCCGACCATTGTGCCACTTGTCGGCCCGCAGGTGGAGAGCAGTGGCAATGGATTTCCTCACACCGTTGCCCATCCGGCCATTCCGGCGCCACCCCGCAGTAGCGGACATACCATCGGCGCATGCAGCGCCTCAGCGGACTCGATGCCAGCTTCCTGTATCTGGAAACCCCATCGCAGCCGTTGCATGTCTGCTCGATTCTGGACCTCGACACATCGACGATGCCGGGTGGCTACACCTTCGACCGGCTGCGCGACGAACTGGCTCTGCGGATCAAGGCGATGCCGGAATTCCGCGAGAAGCTGGCCGACAGCCCGTTGAATCTGGATCATCCAGTTTGGGTGGAGGACAACAACTTCGACGTCAATCGCCACGTGCACCGCATCGGGTTGCCGCCACCGGGCGGGCGAACGGAGCTGGCCGAGATCTGCGGTCACATCGCCGGGCTGCCGCTGGACCGCACCCGGCCGCTGTGGGAGATGTGGGTCATCGAAGGGGTCGCGGGCACCGATGCCCAGCAGGGTGGGCGGCTGGCCGTGATGACCAAGGTGCATCACGCCTGCGTGGACGGCGTCACCGGGGCCAATCTGATGTCCCAGCTGTGCAGTACCGAGGCCGACGCCCCACCGCCCGAGCCGGTCGACGGCGTCGGCGGAGCCAACCAGATCGAGATCGCCCTGACCGGCGCCCTCAAGTTCGCGTCCAGGCCGCTGCGCTTGGCCAATGCGCTGACCGATACCGCGTCGTCGGTGGTCAAGACGGTGCTGCGGGCACGCAGCGGGCAGACGATGGCGCCGCCGTTCGCGGCCCCGCGCACCGCGTTCAATGCCAGCGTCACCCCGCATCGCAATATCGCCTACGCGCAGCTGGACCTCGAGGACATCAAGAAGGTCAAGAGTTACTTCGACGTCAAGGTCAACGACGTGGTGATGGCGCTGGTGTCCGGCGTCCTGCGTCAATTCCTGCTCGACCGCGGTGAACTGCCGGAGTCGTCGTTGGTTGCGATGGTTCCGGTGTCCGTGCACGGAAAATCGGATCGGCCTGGGCGCAACCAGGTTTCGGGAATGTTCTCCAGCCTGCAGACCCACATCGCCGACCCGGTCGAGCGGATCAGAGCCATCGCCGACGCGAACTCTGTTGCCAAACAACATAGTTCGGCGATCAGCGCCACCCTGCTGCAGGATTGGTCGCAGTTCGCCGCGCCCGCGGTCTTCGGTCTGGCGATGCGGGCGTATGCCCGCACCAGCCTCACCAAGAGCATGCCGGTGCACAACCTGGTGGTCTCCAATGTGCCGGGTCCACAGGTCCCGCTGTATTTCCTGGGCAGTGAGGTCAAAGCGATGTATCCGCTCGGCCCGGTGTTCCACGGTTCGGGACTCAACATCACCGTGATGTCGCTGACCGGCAAACTCGACGTCGGCATCATCGCCTGCCCGGAGCTGGTGCCGGACCTGTGGGATTTGGCCGACGACTTCGCGGTCGGGATGGAAGAACTGCTGCTCGCGACGCGTTAGCCGTCCAGCGCCCGAGGCCCTGCGCTGACACATGGCAGCATGTGTGGTCATGGGGACCCCTCGCCGCGGCAAGATCGCGCGCACGATGCTGATCTGGACCGTGATGGCGGTAGTCGCGGCGACGGTCGCCAGTTGCACTCACGTCGTCAAGGGTCGGGCGGTGCTCGCCGGACCGAAGGTCGGCCAGCCGGTGGAGTGGGGACCGTGCCGCGTCTCGGGCGGCGGTGCCGCGAAACTGCCCGCCGGCGCGCAGTGCGGCAAGCTCGCGGTGCCCGTGGACTATCGGCACCCCGGCGGGGACGCCACCACGCTGGGACTCATCCGTTTCCCGGCGACCCGCGACAAGATCGGTTCGCTGGTCATCAACCCCGGCGGGCCGGGCGAGTCGGGCATCGAAGCGGCGCTGGGCGTCGTTCAGTCGCTGTCGCCGCAAATCCGTGAACGGTTCGACCTGGTCGGCTTCGATCCGCGGGGAGTGGCGGCGTCTCGGCCGGCCATCTGGTGCAACTCCGACGCCGACAACGACCGGCTGCGCACCGAGCCGCAAGCCGACTACAGCCCGGCGGGCGTGGCGCACATCGAACAGGAGACCAAAGAATACGTCGCTCGCTGCGTCGCCAAGATGGGCAAGAAATTTCTGGCGAACGTCGGAACCGACAACGTCGCCCGCGATCTGGACACCATTCGGGAAGCGTTGGGCGACAGCAAGCTGACGTTCCTGGGGTACTCGTACGGCACCCGGATCGGCTCCGCGTATGCCGAAGCTTTCCCGAAGAATGTCCGCGCCATGATCCTCGACGGCGCGATCGACCCGAACGCCGATCCCGTCGAGTCAGATCTCCGGCAGGCCAAAGGTTTTCAGGACGCCTTTGACAACTACGCGAAAGACTGCGCCAAGTCGTCCACCTGTCCGCTGGGCTCTGACCCGGCCAAAGCTGTTGACATCTACCACAATCTGGTCTTTCCGCTCGTCGACAAGAACAACCCGTTGATCGGCCGGCCGGCGCGCACCCGAGACCCGCGCGGGTTGAGCTACAGCGACGCCATCATCGGGACCATCATGGCGCTGTACTCGCCGAACTTCTGGCACCACCTGAGCACCGGGCTGACCGAACTGTCCCACCACCACGGCGACACGCTGCTCGAGTTGGCCGACCTGTACATGCGTCGCGACAAGCACGGTCACTACTCCAACTCCACCGACGCCCGGGTGGCGGTCAACTGTGTGGATCAGCCGCCGGTCAAGGACCGGGCCAAGGTGGTCGACGAGGACCGCCGTTCACGCCAGGTCGCGCCGTTCATGAGCTACGGCAAGTTCACCGGCGACGCCCCGCTGGGCACCTGCGCGTTCTGGCCGGTGCCACCGACGAGTAAGCCGCACAACATTTCTGTGCCCGGGCTGACGCCGACGCTGGTGGTGTCCACGACCCACGATCCGGCGACGCCGTATCAAGCCGGGGTCGACCTCGCCAATGAGCTGCACGGTGGACTGCTGACCTTCGACGGCACCCAGCACACGGTCGTCTTTCAGGGCAACAGCTGCATCGACGATTACGCGACGGCGTACCTCATCAGCGGCACCGTGCCGTCCAAAGGGGCTAAGTGCTGACGCCTCAGACTCGAATCGTCAATCTGGGCAGTGAATAACGAGACCAAGGTGTGACCAATGGGATCACGGCCTGTGGCCGACGCATGCAACGATTGACCCCCATGTGGCGCATGAGGGGGGTGTTCTCTGCGCTGCTGTCATCAGCTCTGTCGGCGGCAGCCGTTGCGTGGACACCGATGACGAGCGCGGCGCCGGGATACGACACCGGCCCGACTCCTGGCGCCTCGGCGCAATTGAAATGGGGGAGTTGCGGGCAGACGCTGCGCAGCCCCACCGATGTTCCGACCGCGCAGTGCGGGAGCCTGGCGGTTCCGGTCGACTACAACAATCCGGGCGGCGCGCAGGTTCAGCTCGCGGTGATTCGCATCCCTGCGACCGGACCACGCATCGGGTCGCTGTTGGTCAACCCGGGAGGGCCCGGCGCGTCGGCGGTCGACATGGTCGCCGCGATGGGACCAGGTCTGGCGGGCTCCGAAGTCAGTCGCCGCTTCGATCTGGTCGGCTTCGACCCTCGCGGTGTCGGCCATTCCACGCCGGCGTTGCGCTGCCAGAGCGATGCCGATTTCGACGCCTTCCGACGCGAGCCGATGGTCGACTACAGCCCGGCGGGCGTGGCCCACATCGAGCAGGTCTACCGGCAGGTGGCCCAGCGCTGCCTGGCCCGCAACGGTCAGGCGTTCCTGGAAAACATCGGGACCGCGGACGTCACGCGCGATATGGATGCGGTACGCCAGGCGCTCGGCGACGACCAGATCAACTATCTGGGGTTCAGCTACGGCACCGAGTTGGGGACGGCCTATGTCGAGCGGTTCGGCGAGCACGTCCGGTCGATGGTGCTGGACGGCGCCATCGACCCGAGCATCGGCCCGATCGACCAGACCGTCAATCAGGAAGCCGGATTCCAGACCGCCTTCAACGATTACGCCGCCGACTGCGCCCGTTCGGCAGACTGCCCGCTGGGCACCGATCCGGCGCAGTGGGTCAACCGGTATCACCAACTGATCGATCCGTTGGTGACCAAACCCGCGGTCACCTCGGATCCGCGTGGACTCGGCTATTCGGACGCGACCACGGGCACCTTCAATGCGCTGTACACGCCGCAGTTCTGGAAGTTCCTGACAAGTGGTCTGCTCGGGTCTGCGGCGCGGCACCGACCCCGGGGACCTGTTGACGCTGGCCGACGAGTACTACGGTCGCGACTCCCACGGGCATTACAACAACTCTCAGGACGCCTTCAACGCGGTCCGCTGCGTCGACGCGCCCGCAGCCCACCGATCCGGCGGCATGGGCCGACGCCGATCGGCGCATTCGTCAGGTCGCGCCATTCGTGTCCTACGGGCAGTTCACCGGGCACGCGCCTCGCGATCTGTGCGCGCTCTGGCCGGTGCCGGCGACGTCGTCGCCACATCCGGCGGCGCCTGCCGCGCCCGGAAAAGTCGTCGTCGTGTCCACCACTCACGACCCGGCCACCCCGTATCAGGCCGGTGTCGACCTGGCCCGCCAACTCGGCGCGCAACTGATCACCTTCGAGGGCACCCAGCACACGGTGGTGTTCAACGGAAACGATTGCGTGGATGACGCGGTGGCCAGGTATCTGGTCGACGGTGTCGAGCCGGGAAACTTAAGGTGTTAATCCGCGCCGGTAACACAAATTTAACTGTCAATGCATACTGTTCCAGGTATGGATCGACAGAAGGAATTTGTGCTCCGCACGCTGGAGGAACGGGATATCCGATTCGTCCGGTTGTGGTTCACCGACGTGCTCGGCTACCTCAAGTCGGTGGCGATCGCACCGGCGGAGCTTGAGGGCGCCTTCGAGGAAGGCATCGGCTTCGACGGGTCGTCCATCGAGGGCTTTGCCCGGGTCACCGAGTCCGACACTGTCGCGCACCCCGACCCGTCGACCTTTCAGGTCCTGCCCTGGGCGACCCAGGGTGGTCACCACCACTCGGCGCGGATGTTCTGCGACATCACCATGCCCGACGGTTCGCCGTCGTGGGCGGACCCGCGGCACGTGCTGCGGCGTCAGCTAGGCAAAGCCAACGACCTGGGCTTCTCGTGCTACGTGCATCCCGAGATCGAATTCTTCTTGCTGGAGCCCGGTCCCGAAGACGGATCGGTGCCCATTCCGGCCGACAACGCCGGCTACTTCGACCAGGCCGTGCACACCGCGTCCAACTTCCGCCGGCACGCCATCGAGGCCCTGGAATCCATGGGCATCTCGGTGGAATTCAGCCACCACGAAGGCGCGCCCGGCCAGCAGGAGATCGATCTTCGCTTCGCGGACGCACTGTCGATGGCCGACAACGTGATGACGTTCCGCTACGTCATCAAAGAAGTCGCGCTGGAAGAGGGTATGCGGGCGACCTTCATGCCCAAGCCGTTCGGGAAGCACCCCGGCTCGGCCATGCATACCCACATGAGCCTGTTCGAGGGCGAGGTCAACGCGTTCCACAGCCCGGACGATCCGCTGCAGCTGTCCGACGTCGCCAAGTCGTTCATCGCCGGAATCCTCGAGCATGCCAGCGAGATCAGCGCGGTCACCAATCAATGGGTGAACTCCTACAAGCGGCTGGTGCTCGGTGGCGAGGCGCCCACCGCGGCGTCGTGGGGAGCGGCCAACCGGTCGGCGCTGGTGCGGATCCCGATGTACAGCCCGCACAAGACGTCGTCGCGGCGTATCGAGGTGCGCAGCCCCGATTCCGCGTGCAACCCCTACCTGGCGTTCGCGGTGCTGCTGGCCGCCGGGCTGCGCGGTGTGGAGAAGGGCTACGTGCTGGGGCCGCAGGCCGAGGACAACGTCTGGGATCTGACCCCCGTGGAACGGCGTGCGATGGGCTACCGCGAGCTGCCGTCCAGCCTCGACGAGGCGTTGCGCGCGATGGAGGGTTCCGAACTTGTCGCAGAAGCGCTGGGAGAACACGTCTTCGACTTCTTCCTGCGCAACAAGCGCACAGAGTGGGCGAACTACCGCCGTCACGTCACGCCTTATGAGCTGAAGACGTACCTTTCGCTGTAACTCCGGGGCTCGGCCAGATCTCACGGCAATCTGCGCTACCGTCGTGGACGTGAACCAACCCGTAACGCAGCGGCCGAAGGTGCCCAGCCTCGGCCGGCTCGGGTTGGTCGACGACCGGGCGAACGCCAACGTGGCGCAGCTGGGTTGGAACGTCGAGTCTCGGGTCGACGTGCTGTGGTCGTTGTCCCGTGCGCCGGACGCCGACGCCGCCCTGTGCGCGATAGTCCGGTTGGCCGAGGCGCTCGGCGACGACTGGGACGAGCTCAATGCGGCGCTCGCCGAGCGACCGCGGGCTGCGCGGTCGGCTGTTCGGTGTGCTCGGGTCGTCGCTGGCGTTGGGTGATCACCTGGTCGCCAACCCGCAGGCGTGGCGCCTGTTGCCGGGCAACGTGAAGTTGCCCTCCGCCGAGCAGTTGGACTCCGCCTTCGCCGAGTGTGTCGCCGAACCGCCAAGGGCCGCAGGGTCGGTGGTGTGGCGGTTGCGCACGCTGTACCGCAACCGGGTGCTGGTGTTGGCCGCGCTGGATCTGGCGTCGACGGTCGAGAACGAGCCGGTGCTGCCGTTCAGCGCCGTCGGTGTCCACCTGGCTGACATCGCCGACGCCGCGTTGGCGGCGGCGCTGTCGGTCGCCGAGGCCACCGTCTGCGGCGATGCCACACCACCCCGGCTGGCGGTCATCGCCATGGGCAAATGCGGTGCGCGCGAACTGAACTACGTCAGCGACGTCGACGTGATCTTCGTCGGCGAGTCTGCCGATCCGGTATCCGCCCGGGTGGCCGGCGAGATGATGCGGTTGGCGTCGGACGCCTTCTTCCAGGTGGACGCCGGGCTGCGTCCGGAGGGCCGGCACGGCGAACTGGTCCGCACCCTCGACTCGCACATCACCTACTACCAGCAGTGGGCTAAGACCTGGGAGTTCCAGGCGCTGCTGAAAGCCCGGCCCGCGGCCGGCGACGCGGAATTGGGCAAGCAGTACATCGCCGCCCTGATGCCGATGGTGTGGACCGCTTGCGAGCGTGACGATTTCGTCAGCGAGGTCCAGGCGATGCGGCGACGGGTCGAGCAGCTGGTGCCCGCCGACGTCCGGACCCGTGAGCTCAAACTCGGCAGCGGCGGGCTGCGCGACGTGGAATTCGCGGTGCAACTGCTGCAACTCGTGCACGGTCGCACCGACGAGTCCCTACACGTCGCATCGACGGTGGACGCGCTGGCCGCCCTGGGCGCCGGTGGTTACGTCGGGCGCGACGACACCGCGAATATGACTGCCTCCTATGAGTTCCTTCGCCTGCTCGAGCACCGGCTGCAGTTGCAGCGGCTCAAGCGCACCCACCTGTTGCCGGCGTTCGACGACGACGAGGCGCTGCGCTGGCTGGCGCGCGCGGCGCACATCCGGCCGGACGGAAGTCACGACGCGCTCGGGGTGCTGCGTGAAGAGCTCCGACGCCACGCCCTGCGGGTGTCGCGACTGCACGCCAAGCTGTTCTACCAGCCGCTGCTGGAATCGCTTGCGCCAGAAGGCCTGGAGTTCTCCGAGGGCATGACGCCCGCGGCCGCCGAACGTCAGCTGGCCGCTCTCGGCTACGAGGCGCCGCAGAGTGCGCTGACCCATCTGGCCGCGTTGATCAACCAGAGCGGCCGTCGGGGTCGGGTGCAGTCGGTGCTGCTGCCGCGGCTGCTGGACTGGCTTTCCGACACCCCCGACCCGGATGCCGGCCTGCTGGCCTACCGCCGGATCAGCGAGGTGATGGTCGCGCAACGCTGGTATCTGTCCACGCTGCGGGACAAGCCGGCAGTGGCCAAGCGGCTGATGCATGTGCTCGGCACGTCGGCGTATGTGCCAGACCTGTTGATGCGCGCGCCGGAGGTCATCCAGAACTACAGCGACGGCCCGTCGGGGCCCAAGCTGCTCGACGTCGACCCCGAGACGGTGGCCGGCGCGTTGGTGGCCTCGGCAGGCCGACAGAGCGACCCGGTGCGTTCCATCGCGATCGCGCGCTCGCTGCGCCGGCGCGAGCTGGCCCGCATCGCCTCGGCCGACCTGCTCGGCATGCTGGATGTCACCGACGTCTGCGCAGCGCTGACCTCGGTGTGGGTGGCGGTCTTGCAGGCCGCCCTGAACGCGGTGATCCGGGCCAACCTTCCCGAGGACGGCAAGGCCCCGGCCGCCATCGCGGTCATCGGGATGGGCCGGCTCGGCGGCCACGAGTTGGGCTACGGGTCCGACGCCGACGTGCTGTTCGTCTGCGAACCCGCCGACGGCGTGCAGGATTCCGACGCGGTGCGCTGGGCGGGCGCGGTGGCCGAGCAGACCCGCGCGCTGCTCGGAACCGCCAGCTCCGACCCGCCGCTGGAGGTCGACGCCAACCTGCGGCCCGAGGGCCGCAGCGGTCCGCTGGTCCGCACGATCGCGTCCTACGCCGCGTACTACGACCAATGGGCGCAGCCCTGGGAGATCCAGGCACTCCTGCGGGCCGATGCCGTCGCCGGTGACCCGGAGCTGGGTCGGCGGTTCTTGCTGATGATCGACAAGACGCGCTATCCCGCGGGCGGGGTGTCGGCCGAGACGGTGCTCGAAATCCGGCGCATGAAGGCGCGGGTCGACTCGGAACGGTTGCCGCGCGGCGCCGACCCCAAGACGCACACCAAGCTCGGCCGCGGTGGCCTGGCAGACATCGAGTGGACCGTGCAGCTGCTGCAGCTGCGGTACGCCAGCGACATCGAGGCTCTGCACAACACCTCGACGCTGGAGAGCCTGGACGCCGCCGCCGAGGCCGCGCTGATCACCGTCGAGGACGCCGACCTGCTGCGGGAAGCGTGGCTGACCGCGACCAGGGCGCGCAACGCGCTGGTCCTCGTCCGCGGCAAGCCCACCGACCAGTTGCCCGGGCCGGGACGCCAGCTCAACACCGTCGCCGTCGCGGCCGGCTGGGCGAAGAACGGCGACGGCGGCGAATTCCTGGACAACTACCTGCGGGTGACCCGGCGCGCAAAAGCCGTCGTGCACAAGATCTTTGACGAATAGCCAGGCCTTGAACTTTTCCTACGAGGTCATGAGCGCTGACGAACACGAACGTCTGGTGGCGCTCTACGGCCCGCTCACCGACGACATGCGCACGCTCATCGAAGCAGCGCTGCGCACCGAAGCCGAGCCCGACGCCATCGACACCGCCCGCACCGCGATCCAGGCCGCCACCGATGCGCTGCGCAGTAGGCAACGTGACGACTCGCAGGTGGTGCGTTACGCGGTCGGCGGTCGGCCGCTGGTGTGGAACAACGCGGTGATCGGCCTGCGCAACGCGATCGCTCCGCCGCTGACCATCCAGCACGGTGACGACGGCACCAGCTGCTGGAGCGAGTTCACCTTGAACGCCGCCTACGAGGGCCCGCCCGGCCTGGTGCACGGGGGAGTGTGCGCGCTGGTGCTCGATCACGTGCTCGGCGAGGCCGCCAGCGAGGGCCTGACCAAGCCGCTGTTCACCGGGACCATCACCATTCGATACGTGCGGGGCACTCCGCTGGGCCGGCTTCGCGCCGAGGCCGCGGTCGAACGCACCGAAGGCGTCAAATCCTTTGTCTCCGGCCATCTTTCCGATGCCGAAGGAGTCACCGCCGAAGCGGAGGGAATCTTCATCCGGCCGTCGTGGGCGCGGGAAGCCGAATGAAGTTCTACGTCAGCAGTGCGTTTCTCGACACTCGGGAGATCATCGAAGTCGCCAAGGCCGCCGACGATCTCGGCTACGACGGCATCGCGATTCCGGACCACATCGTCAACCTGGAAACGCTGAACACTCCGTACCCGTACACCAAAGACGGCGCGCGGCGCTGGCAACCGTTCACCGAATGGCCCGACCCGTGGGTTCTGGTCGGCGCGCTCGCGCAGGTCACCACGCGGCTGCGGTTCGTCACCACGGTCTACATCCCGGCCATGCGCAATCCGTACTCGGCGGCCAAAGCCATTGGCACCGCCGCGTATCTGGCCGAGGGACGGGTGGAACTCGGTGTCGGAGTCGGATGGTGTGCCGAGGAATTCGCCCTGATGGAGCAGCGCTTCGCCGGCCGGGGCAAGCGCACCGACGAGATGCTCGAATTGATGCGTGCGCTGTGGTCGCCGGACTGGACGGAGTTCGACGGCGAGTTCTATCAGACGCCGAGGCTGGAGATGCAGCCGACGCCGCCGCGGATACCGATCTACGTCGGCGGGCTCAGTGATATCGCGCTGCGCCGCGCGGCCCGTTACGACGGCTGGATCGGTGACCTGATCACCACCGAGCGCGCCATCGCGGCGGCCTCCCGGCTGCGCGAGCTGAGATCTGAAAACGGTCTGGCAGCACAGGAATTCACTATCCTCACGCCGCTGACCGATGCGTTCACGATCGCCGACTACCAATGCGCCGAGGATGCCGGCATCACCGGAATCCTCACCATGCCGTGGATGTTCTACTCCGGACCGGATGCCACGCTGGCCGACAAGATCGACGGCATGAAGAGGTTCCGCAAGGACCTCGACCTCGACGGCTGAGCGTGTGCCTGCATGATGAGAGCCATGTCCGACATCCGGCCGTACCGCATCGACGTCCCCGCTGCCGTTCTCGACGACCTCACGCAACGGTTGGCACGGACCCGATGGCCGGAAGCCGAAACCGTCGACGACTGGAGCCAGGGCATTCCGCTGGCCTACACCCGCGAATTGGCCCACTACTGGGCCAACGACTATGACTGGCGCGCCAGGGAAGCCGCACTGAACCGGTTCGATCACTACCTCACCGAAATCGACGGCCTGGACATCCATTTCATCCACCAGCGCTCGCCGCATGACGATGCGTTGCCGCTGGTGATCACCCACGGCTGGCCGGGCTCGGTGGTGGAATTCCACAAAGTGATCGAGCCGCTGACTAATCCTCCCTCGGGCCGCGCCGAGGACGCCTTCCATGTGATCTGCCCGTCGCTGCCCGGGTACGGATTCTCCGGCCGGCCCACCCACACCGGGTGGGGTGTGGAGAAGATCGCCGACGCGTGGGAGACGATGGTCGGCAGGCTCGGCTACGACCGGTACGGCGCGCAGGGCGGCGACTGGGGCGCGGCGGTGACCACCCAGATCGGCCGCAACAGAGGTCATTGCGTCGGTATCCACCTGAACATGCCGATCGCGAAGCCCGCAGCAGGGTCCGGCGAATTCACCGAGGGCGATCAGCAGGCTCTGGCCGCATACGTCGAACACCGGAAGTGGGGAACCGGCTATTCCAAGCAGCAGTCCACCCGGCCCCAGACGCTTGGTTACGGATTGGTCGATTCGCCGGTGGGGCAGCTGGCGTGGATCGTCGAGAAGTTCTGGGCGTGGGCGGACTGCGACGGGCACCCCGAGAATGTGCTCAGCCGTGACGAGTTGCTCGACAACGTGATGTTGTACTGGGCCAACGGCATCGGCGCGTCGTCAGCCCGCCTGTATTGGGAGAGCTTCAACAAATTCGTCACCGACGGCCGCGTGGAGCTGCCCACCGGAGTGGCCGCGTTTCCGAAGGAAATCCTGCGCACCCCGCGAAGCTGGTGCGATGCGGCTTACAACATCACGCACTGGACGACGATGCCGCGCGGTGGGCATTTCGCCGCCTTCGAGCAGCCGGAGTTGTTCGTCGACGACGTCCGCGCGTTCTTCGCCACGCTGCGCTAGCGCCGTCGAAGCCTGCGACGCTTCGACCACCGGCCGCGATGATCGTCGAGCGCATAGGCGGCGCCGCCGGCGAAGGCGAGCAGCAAGAAGGCGAAGCAGTACATCACCGAGGCTTCGCCGTGGTTGTTGATCGGAAAGAATCCATGCGGCAGGTGAACGGTGAAATAAGCGAACGCCATCTCACCGCTCGCCACAAACGCCGCGGCCCGGGTGAACATCCCCGCGGTGATCAGTAACCCGGTGACGAGTTCGATCAGGCCCGCGTAGTAGCCCGGCCATTCACCCACCGGCACAACGTGATCGGCGGGCCAGCCGAACACCGTCGACAACCCGTGGGACAGAAACAGCAGCCCGAACATCACTCGGAACACCGCAAGGGCGATAGGCCAATTCGAATTCAGCCGAGCTTCCAGACTGCGTGCCATAGGCCGACCCTACGTGGTCACAGCTGGGCCCAGACCGACTTCGTCTTCATGTACATGTCGATGCCCTCTTTGCCGAACTCGTGTCCCCAGCCGGACTGCTTGTGGCCGCCGAACGGCACGTCGTGGTCAAAGACCAACTGGCAGTTGACTTGCACGCTGCCGGCCTGCAACCGCTTGACGATCCGGTGGGCCCGGCCCAGGTTCTCGGTGTAGGCGGTAGCGGCCAGCCCGTACGTGGTGTCGTTGGCCAGTGCCACCGCCTCGTCCTCGTCGTCGAACGGCAGGATGCTGACCACCGGCCCGAAGATCTCCTGCTGAAAAAGCCGCATCCCCGGGTCGACGTTGGTGAGCACGGTCGGGTGCACGAAGTAACCCTTGCGGTCCAGCCGGTAGCCGCCGGTGACCACGTCGACGCCGTCGCGCTTGCCCTCGTCGATGAAGCCCATCACGCGGGTGAGTTGCTTCTGGCTGATCAACGGGCCGCTGACACAGCCTTCCTCGCTGGGAGCGCCATACTTGAACGTATTGGCCATCATCGAGATGCCTTCCACGACGCGGTCGAACACGCCGCGCTGCACAAAGATTCGCGATCCGCACACGCAGCCCTGGCCGGAGTGCACGAAGATGCCCAGCGACGCCATCAGAATGGCCTTGTCGAGATCGGCGTCGTCGAAGATCAGCACCGGCGACTTGCCGCCGAGTTCGAGCGTGACCTTCTTGAGGTTGCCCGCCGACGCCCGCACGATCTCCTTGCCGACTTCGGTCGAGCCGGTGAACGCGACCTTCTCGACGTCCGGGTGTGCGGTGATCGCCGCGCCCGCGGTGTGGCCGTAGCCGGTCAACAGGTTGGCCACGCCGTCGGGCACACCGGCCTCGTGGATCAACCGGTCGAGCAGCAGAGCCGAAAGAGGAGTCTCCTCAGCGGGTTTGACGACCATGCTGCAGCCGGCGGCCAGCGCCGGTGCGAGCTTGGCGCTGGCGTTGAAGATCGGACCGTTCCACGGGAAGATCAGGCCCACCACGCTGTAGGGCTCTTTCAGCGTGTACGCGTGCATGTTGACGTAGGCATCCGTTGCGATGCCGTCGGTCCGCACGTCGTAGGCGACGCCGTTGAGCTTCGAACACCAGCCGGCGTAGTAGCGGAAGAACTCCGAACAGGTGGACATCTGCAGCGTCGCCTGCATCAGCGGCATGCCGGTGTTCAGCGAGTCCAGTTGGGCGAACTCGTCGGCGTGCTCGTCGATCAGATCGGCGATCCGCCACATGATCTTGGCCCGCTCACGCCCCGGCAACTGCGACCAGACGCCGGCCTCGAAGGAGGCCTTCGCCTGCGCGACGGCCTCGTCGACCGCGTCCGCCCCGCAGTCGGTGAACTCGGTGATGATCTCTTCGGTCGCGGGATCGATGACCGCGATGACATCACCCGAGCCGGGCCGCTTGCGGATGTCGTCCAAGAGTTCCTGCAGCGCCATCTGATCCCTTCCGCCACCGTCGAATGCTGAGCACCTGCTTAGCACCGTCGACGTTGCCCGGTCAAGGCGGGTATCAACTACGGAATGGCCGAGCCAAGCGCTTTGGTCAGCAGTGTCGTGAGCCGCTTCTGCTCGCCGGCGCTCAACCGGCCGGTCAACGGCGTGATCCGGTCACCGATCGCCGCGGTGATCTGCGGGACCAGGCTGCGGGCCGAGTCGGTGAGGGTCACCCGCACCGAGCGTCCGTCGCGCGGATCGGCGGTTCTGGTGACCAGGCCGCGCTGGGAGGCCCGGTCGATCAGGCCACTGATCGTGGAGCGCTCCAGGCCGGTGAAGGTCGCCAGGTCGGCCATCGCCGGCTCGCGATCGCGCAAGATGCCCAACACCCGCAGCTGGGTAAGTGACAGGTCATATTCGGCAGCGACTTCGGTGAGGACTGCCATCAGCGCAAAAGATATCTGCGCCAACGCATCTCGTAGCTCACCGAGGTGGTCGTCGGCGCGATCGATGGAGGACATCGCCGACGACGATATCAATAGGTGGTGTTGCGAACTAGGTCAACTCAATCGCGTGGGCGTAGACATGCATCGAGTGCAGTGGTCCTTTGCTCCGGGTGCTCGAACAAAGCTTTTACCAAGGTTCCGCTGTTGTACATGTGTCTGCCGCCTTGGGCTTGCACACTTACGCCATCTTCAACGCCGAATGAAGGAAGCGCAGCACATGCCCCGACCTCGCTGGCTGGCCAGACTTGCCATCCCGATGATCGCCGGCGCTGCCCTGGTTGCCAGTGCTGCGACTGCGACTGCCGATCCCAGGGATGGGGCATACCTCGATCAACTCCGTGGCGCCGGCCTCACTTGGCCGCCCGGCCGCGAGGATGCACTCATCGGGACGGCTTACCTCATCTGTGACGATCTCGCGTCGGGTTGGACGCAAGAACACATTGCCAGCAGCATCCACGCCAACTTGGACCCGGATGGCATTGGTTTGGGCGACGTCGGATCCATGGTGAGCATCGCGCATTCCACCTACTGCCCCAACCAGCGGTAGCTGGGCACTGCGGAGTCTCGCTTCTCAGAGTGCACGCAGGCCACGCAGGGTCCTGCTGATCAGTTCACGTCGTTCATCTATTGACATCGAGTCATTGAGCGGAGCGTGCACCCGTAGATAACCCTGCGTCACCAGGTCGTCGACCAGGAACCGAGTCGCACCGAGCGGCAAGGACAGCCGAGCGGCGATCTCTGCGACCGAGGGGCTGTGCACGCACGACGTCAGGATCTGGCCCCGCACATCGTTTCTCCGCCAGCGCGGCGGCTTCGCTGTGGCGTTGAGCGCCTCGACCGGAGCCTCGAGTGCCATGTACGGCCGGACCAAGCTCGGCTCGTCCGCGGTTTCCGGTTCTGCGAACCAGTCGCCGATCGGTTCGCCCTCGCCCTCCGACTGCTGATGCGCGTCGGTGTGCGTCCCCCGGACATGTGGCGAACTGTTGTTCTGCAAGTACCACAACGTCTGGTCGGCGTGCACCGATGCGCGCACCTCGCTGGAGACGACCTTGAGTATGGTGCGGTCGGTGTCGATGACGAATGTGGTCCGTCTGACCGGCAGCAGCCGGGCCAGCAGGCCACGGCGCCGGGTGTGCCGACCACGTCGGGCCGCCTCACGCGCAACGACGGATCCACGCAGCTTGGTGAGCCTGCCTCGGCGCACCCCGAACAGCTCGGACACCACGCCGTCGGCGTCGGAGAGCAGCGGATAGTCGAACGAGCGCTGTTGGGCGAAGTGGGCCTGCTTGTCGACGGTGTCGGTGCTGATGCCCACCCGCTGGGCGCCCACCCTGGCGAATTCGTCGCTCAGGTTCCGGAAATGACAAGCCTGGGCTGTGCAGATCGGTGAAGACGCTATCGGGAAGAAGAACAGCACAACCGGCCCTCCGGACAGGAGCGTGGTCAATGTCCGAGGCCGACCGGTGTGGTCGTACAGAGTGAAGTCAGGCGCCTTCTCGCCCGCGATCATCGGCAAAGAGTAACGCGGGGATGTTCTGCGCGACGCTCACTCGGATAATTCGGCCATCGCCGAACAGCTACCTAGTGCGTGCCGAATGCGCCGTTGAGGTATTGAGCGCGGCAGGCTCGGCGGGCCAGCTTCCCGCTGGTGGTTCGGGGGATCGCGCCGGCAGGCAGCAAACGCACATCGCCAACGCTGACGTGGTGTCGGTGCAACACGGCCTGCCTGATCGCTTCAATCGCCGGTTGCGGATCGACGCGGCTGGTACCTGGAGCACGCTCGGCGATGATCACCAGCTGTTGGCTGCCATCGTCGGTCGGCGCGCAGAACGCCGTCGCGTAGCCACGACGTACTACGGGCGAGGCCTCCGCGGTGGTGGCTTCGACGTCTTGCGGATAGTGGTTACGGTCATCGATGCTCACCAGATCCGCGATTCGGCCGGTCACGTAGAGCTCGCCGTCGAGATACACACCGAGGTCGCCGGTCCGCAGCCAGGTGCCCTCGACGGTCGACCCGTCGGCATGGCTGCCTTCCTCGAGCCGCGATCCCAGTTCAGCGCCGAACGTCGAGCGGGTTTCGTCGGGCAGGCCCCAATAGCCCCGGCCAATGTTCTTGCCCTGCAACCAGATCTCGCCGACCTCGCCGTCCGGCAGCTCGTTCGCGGTGTCCGGGTCGATGATCACAGCCCACTCGCTGCGAGCCACCTGACCGCACGACACCTGCGCCACGGCGTTCGGAGAATCCGCTGGGACGCGTACCGCACGACCGGCGCCCAGTTGTTCACGGTCGAAGTACACCACCGACGC
Source organism: uncultured Actinomycetota bacterium (assembly GCA_963741555.1). Taxonomy (GTDB): domain Bacteria; phylum Actinomycetota; class Actinomycetes; order Mycobacteriales; family Mycobacteriaceae; genus Mycobacterium. The sequence continues at coordinate 689,431 of CAVUIH010000015.1, forward strand.
CTCAACACTCGGACCGATGGTCGCGACGAGGAATGTCGCCTCGGCTATGCCGTACGAGGGTTTGAATGCGGTGCGGGATAACCCGTACGGCGCGAACGCCTTGGTGAAGGTTCTGATCGCATCGATGCTGACCGGTTCGGAGCCGATGATCATCACGACGTTGCGCAAGTCGATGTCGTCACCCTGTGCGGGCAGGCCACGCTGAGCGGTCCACTCGTAGGCGAAGTTCGGCGCGGCGGTGACGACACGGCCCTGCTTGGAGCCGGCCGACAAGGCCTGGATCCACCGCTGCGGCCGTCGGATGAACGCCGTCGGTGACATCAGCGTGGAATGTCCGCCGTATACCGCGGGGAAACCGATCATCGACAGGCCCATGTCGTGGTAGAGCGGTAACCAACTGACGCCGTGGGTGTTTCGGTCCAGCAGGTCGATCGACAGGATCATCTGCACCAGGTTGGTGCCCACCGCGCGATGGGTGACCTCGACACCGACTGGGGGCCGGGTTGCGCCCGAGGTGTACTGCAGGTGCGAAACGTCGTCCATGCCGAGTTCGGTCGGCACGAACAACTCGCCCGCGGCGTCGGGGACCTGGTCGATGACGACGACGCGCGGCCGCCGACGGTGGGGGAGATCGGTCAAGAAGGCCTCGACCGCCTCTTTGGCTGCCGTCGTCGTGAGGACGAGCGTGGGCTGCGAATCGTGCAGCGCCGTGTGGAGACGCTCGGCATGCCCGGGCAATTCGGGGGCAAACAATGGCACCGCGATGGTCCCCGCCTTGATCGCCGCATAGAAACCCGCAACGTAGTCGATGCCCTGCGGCGCGAGGATGGCAACGCGCTCACCTCGACCCGCGGCTTGCTGGACGCGCGCACCGATCGCTTGCAACCTTGCCCCGAGCCGGGTCCACGTCACTTCGTCGGCGCGCACCTGCGGGCCGTGGCCGTAGTCGAGATAGCGATACGCCGTCTCGTCACCGACGTTGGCGATGTTGCGGTCGATCAGGGATATCAGCGTTGACACCCGGAGGCAACGCGACGCCGCCATGCACATCCAGACAGTCTTCGATCTGCAGTAGTCCACGACCACCTGAGTGTTCTTGGCGCGAAACGCAATCCATGACCGAAAGTCTAGGCGCGCAGCGTGTACGGCAGACGGAGCCGCCCGCTCCCGTGTGACTGGCGGAGCGGGCGGCGTCGTCAAGCCGACTTAGACGTCGTAGTACAGCGCGAATTCGTACGGGTGCGGCCGGATCTGCACCGGCAGGATCTCGTTCTCCCGCTTGAAGCTGATCCACGTCTCGATCAGGTCGGGCGTGAAAACGCCTCCCTCGGTGAGGTATTCGTGGTCCCCTTCCAGCCGGTCGATCACCGCGGACAGCTGGGTCGGCGCCTGCGGGATGTTGGCGGCCTCTTCCGGCGGAAGCTCGTAGAGGTCCTTGTCGACCGGCGTCTGCGGCTCGATCTTGTTCCGGATACCGTCCAGGCCCGCCATCAGCATGGCCGCGAACGCCAGATACGGGTTACCCGACGAGTCGGGGCAGCGGAACTCCAGCCGCTTGGCCTTCGGGTTGGAGCCGGTGATCGGGATACGCACACACGCCGACCGGTTGCGCTGGCTGTAGACCAGGTTGATCGGCGCCTCGAAGCCCGGCACCAGACGCTTGTAGGAGTTGGTCGTCGGGTTGGTGAAGGCCAGCAGCGACGGGGCGTGGTGCAGCAGGCCGCCAATGTAGTGCCGCGCGGTGTCGGACAGCCCGGCGTAACCGGTCTCGTCGTACATCAGCGGGTTGCCGTCTTTCCACAACGACTGGTGGGTGTGCATGCCGGAACCGTTGTCACCGAACAGCGGCTTGGGCATGAACGTGACGGTCTTGCCCTCCTGCCAAGCGGTGTTCTTGACGATGTACTTGTACAACTGCATGTCGTCGGCCGCGTGCAGGAGCGTGTTGAACTTGTAGTTGATCTCGGCCTGGCCGCCGGTGCCCACCTCGTGGTGGCCCTTCTCCAGGCTGAACCCGGCCTTGATCAGGTTCTGCAGCATCTTGGCGCGCAGGTCGACATAGTGGTCGACGGGGGCAACGGGAAAGTAACCACCCTTGGGGCGGACTTTGTAACCAAGGTTGGGGCTGCCGTCGAGTTCCTTCGGCTCGCCGGTGTTCCACCAACCCGAGATCGCGTCCACCTCGTAGAACGAGCCGTTGGTGCGCGAGTCGAAGCTGACCGAGTCGAAGATGTAGAACTCGGCCTCGGCGCCGAAGTAAGCGGTGTCGGCGATGCCCGTGCTCTTCAGGTAGTTCTCGGCCTTGCGGGCCACGTTGCGGGGGTCGCGTGAATACGGCTCGAGGGTGAACGGGTCGTGCACGAAGAAGTTCAGGTTCAGCGTCTTGGCTTGAGTGAACAAGTCGATATGCGCTGTGCCGGTATCGGGGAGCAGCAGCATGTCCGATTCGTGGATCGACTGGAACCCCCGAATCGACGAGCCGTCGAAGGCCAGGCCGTCTTCGAACACACTCTCGTCGAAGAACGAGATCGGGATCGTGAAGTGCTGCATGATGCCGGGCAGGTCGCAGAACCGCACGTCGACGAATTCGACGTGCTCGTCCTTGGCGAGTTTGATGATGTCATCGGCCGTTTTTTCGGACACCGAAGCGCTCTCCTTTGCTGCGAGCTTCGAAATAACTGTGGATGCTGAAGAGCGTCCCGTTACGTACGTGTAACGGTCGCCCGGTCAGACGCTATGGACGCGGTGCCGCCTGAGTCAAACCCCGTGTTACAGCGACGTTACGCGGCACCTTGATCCTCCCCTGAGCCTGGCCGGAACTCACCCTATTGTGGGGTCATGGCCCGAAGTGACCGAACTCGGCTTTCCGATTCAGGCCCGTATCCGGGTGAGGCGTTCGGACTTCCCGAGCACGGTCCCGGTTCGCTGGTCGGGATGGGTCGCCGACTGGCGGCGCTGATCGTCGACTGGCTGCTCAGCTACGGCCTTGCCGCGCTGGGGATGACGTTCGGGCTGATTTCTCCGCGGATGCTGTCGTCGGCGATTCTGGTGATCTGGCTGGTGCTCGGCGTGCTCGCCGTGCGGCTGTTCTCGTTCACCCCCGGCCAGTTCGCGCTGGGTCTGAAGGTGGCCTCCGTCGACGACCGGCTCCATGTCGGGCTGGGCCGCGCCGCAGCGCGCGGACTGCTGATCGCGCTCGTCATCCCCGCGTTGTTCGTCGACGTCGACGGCCGGGGAATTCAGGATCGCGTAACCGCCACCGCCGTCGTGCGGCGCTGATTGACTGCGATCAATGGGCTAGCGGCGGCGGACGGTTCGCTGCACGCCGCGCATCTTCGCGGTGCCCGGCAGCGGACCCTTGGGCATCGCGGCGGTCCCGGCCCGCGAACCCAGCGCGCTGAGCCGCGACTCCAGCGAATCCATCTGCTTGACCGTGATGTTGGCCGGCAGCCGGGTGAGGTGGCGCTCCAGCTTGGCCAGCGGCACCTCACCGTCGCCGTTGCCGACGACGACGTCGTAGATCGGGACCTCGCCCACCAGTCGCGCGGTGCGCTTCTTCTCCTGGGCGAGCAGCGGTTTGACCCGGCTCGCAGAGCCCTCGCCGACAAGGATGACACCGGGCCGGCCGACCACCCGGTGCACGGCGTCGAAGTGCCCCGTGGCCGCGACGCCGGGGGTGACGCGCCACTTGCCGCGCAGGTTGTCCAACGCCCAGGCGGCGGCCCCGGTCTGGCCGTCGGCCTTGTTGTACACCGATCGCTGCGCGCGGCGGCCGAAGATGATGAACGCCACCAACGCGCCTAGCACGACGCCCAGCGCGGGAAATGAGATCAGTGCGAATCCGCCGGCCCACACGCCGACGGCCACGCCGATGCCGACGATCAGCAGGAATGCCCCGACCATGTAAGGCAGCAGCCGCTTGTCCTCTTGGCGCTGGACGGTGAACGCCTGCCAGAGCTGACTGCGGCGTTCTTTGGCGGCGGCCTTGCGAGCCGCTTTCGCCTCAGCTCTGGCGGCCTTGGATGCTTTGGCATCGCGAAGTTTGGCCATAACCGCCAAGAGTACTTAAAGCCGACCTCAGCGCGGTTGCGCGGTACTCGTCTCGAGCCGTCGCTGACTGGCCTGTTGGTAGAGCCGTCCGGCCCGGTACGACGAGCGCACCAGCGGACCCGCCAGCACCCCGGCGAACCCGAGCTGCTCGGCGTACTCGGAGTGCTCGACGAACTCGTCCGGGGTAACCCAGCGTTCGACCGGATGGTGTCGCGCCGACGGCCGCAGGTACTGGGTGATGGTGACGATCTCGCAGCCGGCTCCGTGCAGATCAGCGAGCGCGGCGCGCACCTCGTCAGGCGTCTCGCCCATGCCGAGGATCAGGTTGCTCTTGGTCACCAACCCGAAATCCCGTGCGGCGGTGAGCACGTCGAGGCTACGCTGATATTTGAAAGCCGGGCGAATGCGCTTGAAGATGCGCGGCACCGTCTCGACGTTGTGGGCCAGAACCTCGGGCCGGGAGTCGAAGACCTGCCGCAGCTGATCCGGGTTGCCGTTGAAGTCGGGAATCAACAGCTCGACACCGGTGGACGGGTTGAGTTCCTTGATGGCACGCACGGTTTCGGCGTACAGCCACGCCCCGCCGTCGGGCAGGTCGTCGCGGGCCACCCCGGTGACCGTGGAGTAGCGCAGGCTCATCGCCTGCACGCTCTCGGCCACCCGGCGCGGTTCGTCGCGGTCCAGGGCGGCGGGCTTACCGGTGTCGATCTGGCAGAAGTCGCAGCGGCGGCTGCACACCTCGCCGCCGATCAGGAAGGTGGCCTCGCGGTCTTCCCAGCATTCATAGATGTTGGGGCAGCCGGCCTCTTCGCACACGGTGTGCAAACCCTCGCGACGGACCAGTCGCTTCAGCTCGGTGTACTCCGGGCCCATCCGCAGCCGGGTCTTGATCCACGGCGGCTTTCGCTCGATCGGGGTCTGCGCGTTACGCACTTCCAAACGCAGCAGTCTCCGACCATCGGGGGCAACGGACACGCTGTCGATGCTACGCGGACGACGGGCTAGACAGCCGGAACAGAGGCCAGCGTCACCGTCAGCCGGCCGTCCAGGGCATCGCACACCGCGTCGGCGACGGCCGACCGCACGTCGTCGACCGAAACCCGGCGGCCGAGCTCGGCCGATATCGACGTCACACCGGCGTCGCTGATGCCGCACGGAACGATCGCGCTGAACGCGTCGAGGTCGCAGTCGCAGTTGAGCGCGAACCCGTGCAGCGTGGTCGCCCGTGACACCCGCACACCGATGGCGGCGACTTTGCGCGCCGGCCTGCCACCGCCGGCAGGTACCCATACGCCGGAGCGACCGTCGACGCGGCCGACCTGCAGACCTAGGTCGGTGCAGACCTTGATCAGCGATTCCTCAACGCGCCGAACGTAATTGACCACATCGAGCGGTTCGGCCAGCCCGATGATCGGGTAGCCGACGAGCTGTCCCGGCCCATGCCAGGTGATCTTGCCGCCCCGATCGGTGTCGACGACCGGTGTGCCCTCGGCAGGACGCTCGTGCGCCAGCGTGCGACGACCGGCGGTGTACACCGACGGGTGCTCGAGCAACAGCAGCTTGTCGACGCCGTCGATCGCCCGGGCGTCGGCCAACTCTTGCTGCAGTTGCCAGGCGACGCGGTACTCGACGGTGTCCAGCTGGCGGATATCGACAGGAGCGGTGCTCGATCGGATCGAACTCACACCGTCGACGCTACAACCTCAGCCTGGCCACCGCCTGGCAGCGATCAGGCGACATCGCGCGTCGCGGTGGCGTACCGCAGCGCCTCGCCGACGGTGTTGTGGTGGAACTCGAAACCGGCGCCCTCCAGAACGGCCGGTATCGCACGCTGCCCGGTCAACAGCGCCTCGTCGGCGAACTCGCCGAGCGCGGCGCGCACCGCGAACCGCGGCGCCATCAGCGGGGTGCGCCGGTTGAGCGCGCGGCCCAGCGCCGCGGTGAATTCGGCGTTGGTCACCGGCGCCGGGCCGGTCAGGTTCACCGGCCCGACGATCCGCTTGTCGAAGATCGCCCACTGCAACGCCCGGACGGTGTCCTCGAGGCTGATCCAGGACATGTACTGGCGGCCGGTGCCCAGGCGGGCGCCCAGGCCCGCCGAGAACAACGGTTGCAGCCGACGCATCGCTCCACCTGAAGAGGCCAGCACGATCCCGGTGCGGGCCAGCACCACGCGGGCGCCCGCGTTCCGGGCGGCCGACGCGGCGGCCTCCCAGTCCTCACAGAGTTGGGCGAGGAAACCCGTTCCCGCCGGGGCGGTTTCGTCGACCGACTGATCCCTGGTGTCGCCGTAGTAGCCGACGGCGCTGGCATTGACCAGCACCCCAACACCCGCGTCGGCGACCGCCTCCGACAGCACTTCGGTCGGGGTTATTCGGCTGTCGCGCAGACTCTGCTTGAAAGACCCCGACCAGCGTCGCCGCCCGACGTCGATTCCGCACAGATTCACGACGGCGTCGACTCCGTGCAGCGCGCCGGCGTCGAGCTCACCGCCGTCGGGATCCCAATGCAACTCACTGGCATTCGCCGGTGCCCTGCGCACGATGCGCAGCACAGTGTTGTCTGCGGTGCGCAGCGCCGTCACCAGAGCCGAGCCGATCAACCCGGACGAGCCTGCGATCGCGACAGTCGCGGTCACGATTCAAGTCCCCTAAAGCCCGAGATCTGCCTCGAAAGCGCCTTCTTCGAGCCGATGTCTGATGGTGGTCAGGAACCGTCCCGCGTCCGCGCCGTCGATCAGCCGGTGGTCGTAGGTCAGCGGCAGGTAGCAGATCGACCGCACGCCGATCGATTCGTTGCCGGTGTCGTCGACGACCACCCGCGGGCGCTTGACGATCGCCCCGGTGCCCAGCATGGCGGCCTGCGGCGGAACCAGGATCGGGGTGTCGAACAGGGCCCCTTGACTGCCGATGTTGGTGATGGTGAATGTGCCGCCGGACAATTCGTCGGGCCTCAGATCACCGGACCGGGCGCGGGCGGCGATGTCAGCGATTGCCCGGGCCAATCCGGCCAGCGACAGGTCGCCGGCGTTGTGGATGACGGGGGAGAGCAGGCCCTGGTCGGTGTCGACCGCGAAGCCGAGATGTTCGGCGTCGTAGTAGGTGATCTCTTTGGAGTCTTCGTTGTAGCTGGCGTTGATGTTCGGGTGGATCTTCAGCGCGTCGATGGCGGCGCGGGCGATGAACGGCAAGTAGGTGAGGTTCACGCCCTCGCGTTCGGCGAACGCGTTCTTCGTCTTTGACCGCAACCCCACGATCCGGGTCATGTCGACCTCGTGGGTCTGGGTGAGCTGCGCGGTCTGCTGCAGCGACTCCCTGGTCTTTTTGGCCGTGATCTGGCGGATCCGGGTGGCCTTCTGGGTGGTTCCGCGCAGATGGGCCAGGGCGGGAGCCGGGGTGGGTGCGCTCGGCCTCGGCGTCGACGGTGCCTGCGCGGCGGGTGCGGGTGCCGGCGCCGTCGCGGCTTGGTCTTTCTGGGCCTTCTGCTCGGCCGCCGACAACACGTCCTGCTTGCGGATGCGTCCACCAACGCCGGTGCCGGTCAGCGAGTTGAGATCAATGTTGTTCTCGGCGGCGAGCTTTCGTACCAACGGCGTGACGTAGGGAGCACCGGTCCCGTCGGCGGCCGGTGCGGGTTCGGCCTGCGGCTGTGGCTCGGGTTCGGGCGTCGCTTGCGGGGCGGGTGCAGGTTCGGGTTTGGCCGCGGGCTGGGGAGCGGGTTCGGGCGCCGGCTCAGGTGGTGCCGGCGGCGCGGGGGCCGGCGCCGGCTCTGGTGCTGCGGTGGTGGCGCCGGTGCCGATCCGGGCCAGCTCGCCGCCGACCGACACGGTGACGTCCTCCTCGGCGGTGATGCTGATCAGCGTGCCCGCAACCGGCGACGGGATCTCTGTGTCGACCTTGTCGGTGGACACCTCGACCAGCGGCTCGTCCACGTCCACCGCGTCGCCGACCTTCTTCAGCCAGCGGGTCACGGTGCCCTCGGTCACGGACTCACCGAGTTCGGGCATCAGTACCGGTTTCGAATCGCCGGTCGAGCCTGCTGAACTGGCTGCCGGCGCCGGCGGCTCGGCCGTCGGTTGCGGCTCGGGAGCGGGCGCGGCGGCTTCCGGTTCCGGCTGTGGCTCCGCTGCCTGCGGCGCGGGCTGCTCAGTGGGTTGCCCGGTACCGTGCTGGCTGCCCTCGGCCGCATCGCCGATGACGGCCAGCTCGCCGCCGATCTCGACGGTGTCGTCTTCGTGGGCGACGATCTTGGTCAGCACTCCCGCTGCGGGCGAAGGGATCTCGGTGTCGACCTTGTCAGTGGAGACTTCCAGCAGTGGCTCGTCGAGCTCGACGGTGTCGCCTTCTTGCTTGAGCCAGCGCGTTACGGTTCCCTCGGTGACGCTCTCACCGAGTGCCGGCATCTGCACGGAGAAGGCCATCTCAGTCGACTCCTCGATCGGTCGGTCGGTGGGCGCGGGTCGACTCCGGCTTACCACAGCGTGGTGTAGGAGAAGTTGCGCCCGGGATTACCGCAACCATCCTGTCACTGCGGCGCGACCGGCACACACCCAGGGCAAGCCGCTTGACAGTCCCGTTCCGGGTTCGCGCCGAGGGACGGCAGTTTGACGGCGGATCAAGAAAAAGGGTTCCGGCGTCCAATTTATTGGACTCGAAATCCGGCGATACGGATATGAACCGTGCCGCAGGCCGTCCGCAATAGGCATTTAACGCGATTCGCATTTCACAAAGCCGAGAAACTGGATATCTTGTTTCTCGTGTATCCCGATGACAGCGGCAAGGAACTTGCCACCGTGCTCTCCTACCTGGCCGGTCGTTCTCTGAGCAGGGAAGAGATCTGGACCTCGATGGAACTTCCGCGGTCCACTTATTACGACCAGTTGGACAAAGGAACCCTGATCACCGCGGACAACCTGCGCGTGGCCGCCGCCAACCTCGGTATCAACCGGGCTGAGCTGCTGACTCGCTACCGGTTCATCGACCCTGACGAGGTCACCGCGCTGGCCGAGGAAATCCGTGGCGCGGCCCCGCTGCACGCTGCAGCGGCCAACGGAAGCGTGAAGACGCTTAAGCAACCGACGAAAATCGCGGAATGGCGGCCACGCCAGGACGCGCCCCCGCTGTAACCCGTCACCATCGCGAGTACTGCTGTGGCTCTTAGCGTTTTGATCGCCATCACCATCGCCTCCATCTTGTGGAGCCTCTGGATCCGGCGGGTCACCTGGCACTGTCGCTGGGAAGTGGCCGCCACGCTCAACATCGCCCTACAGGGTGCCGCGGTGGCGCTGATGTCGCCGCTGGCCGCCGACACCCTGGGCATCGCCCTGCACAAAGCCACCGGCATGTGGAATCTGCAGAACTACATCGGACACGACTGCTACGTCGTCGCCGCCTCGGCGATCGTCTACAACGCGCTGGGCCGGCTCGCTGACGACCACGCGCTGCAGACGTCGTTCAAGCAGTACGTCGAACGACCCGCCACACTGTGCATTCCGCTGTTGCTGGCGACGTTCACGCTCAGCCGGGGCAGCAAGACCTATGCCCGGGACTTCTTCGCGCTACCCACCGACTTCTGGTTGAGCGCCTATTGGATGGTGTTGTGCGGAACCCTGGCCTACCTATTGGCTTTCGGCTCGCGGGCGCTGGTCGCGCTGCGCCAGGACCCGCGGTCGAGGCGCATTGCCAACCTCTATCTGGTCGCGTGCGCCAGCGGTATGACGGCCTGTGCGGTGCGCATCATCACCGCGCTGGTTCCGGCGATCCAGGGCCCGACCGATGCGGCGATGGTCTGGTTCTTCGCCTGCGGATGTGGGGCCGGTTTCGCTGTGACCTCCGCGCACTCCTGGCGGCAAAAAGTCAGGTGGTTCCAGGGCAATAGTCCACGGCTGACGTTGCACTAGCCGTTGGCGACGATGTCCTCCAGCACCGCGAATATGGTGCGAGTCGGCACGCCCGTGCCTCCCTTCGGGGTGTAGCCCCACGGGCCACCGGTGTTGTACGCCGGCGCAGCGACGTCGATATGCGCCCAGTCGACGCCGTCGGCAACGAACTCGCGCAAGAACACGCCGGCCACCAGCATCCCGGCGAACCGCTGGCCGCTGACGTTGGCCAGATCGGCGACCGTCGACTTCAGATCGTCTTTCAGTTCGTCGGGTAGGGGCATGGCCCAACCGTTTTCGCCGACCCGCTGCGAGATAGCGGCGACCCGATCGCGGAACTCGTCGCTGCCCATCACCCCCGGCGTGCGCGAGCCGAGCGCCACGGTCTGCGCGCCGGTCAGCGTCGAGGTTTCGATGAGGTAGTCAGGGTTGTCCTCGCAAGCCCGCACGATGGCGTCGGCCAGGATCAGCCGTCCCTCGGCGTCGGTGTTGAGCACCTCGACGGTCGTCCCGCCATATTGGGTGAGCACGTCGCCGGGACGCTGGGCGGTCGACGACGGCATGTTCTCGGCCATCGGGACCGTGGCGGTGACATCGATCGGCAGTTCCAGCCGGGCGGCGAGCGTCACGGTCGCGATGACGGCCGCGGCACCGCCCATGTCGGAGGTCATGTAGTGCATCGACGCGGCCGGCTTGATCGATATGCCGCCGGTGTCGAAGGTGATGCCCTTGCCGACCAGAGCGACTCTCTTGGCCTGCTTGGGTTTTTTCGCCAGCCGCGACCCGCGGTGGGTCAGTCGCACCAGCCGCGGCAGGCGCGCGGAACCCTTGCCGACGCCGATCACACCGCCGTAGCCCTGCTTGTCCAGTGCCTTATCGTCGAGCACCTCGACCTCGAGCCCTACCGACTCTCCCAAAGCCTTTGCGCGACTGGCAAATTCGGCGGGAAACAGGTGGCTAGGCGGGGTGTTGACGAAGTCTCGGGCGGTGGTGACGGCTGTTGCGACCGCGGCGGCGTGGGCGGCCTGCGCCTTGGCCGTCTTGGCGGTGGAGACCGCGGTGATCGTGCGGAGAGCGGCGTCTTTGGGTGCTGTCTTGTCGGTGCGGAACGCGGTGAATCGGTAGCTGCCCAGGATCAGGCCCTCGACCGCCGCTTCCAACACGCCGTCGCCCGGAAGCTCGGTCAGCGTCGTGACGACGGCCTCGGCGCCGCCGAGCGCGCGTGCCGCCGAGCCGGCCGCTCGCCGGATCACGTCGGCCGGCCACTCGTCGCGCGGCTTGCCCAAGCCGACCGTGAGCACGCTGGCCACCGGCAGCGACTTCACCACCAGCCGGTGTACCTGCTCGGCAGAACCAGTCGCGCTGAGCGCGCGCAAGCCGTCTTCGATGTCGGCGATTGCGTCCTTCGGCAGGAAAGTCTCGGCAGCGGTGACGACCGCGCGGGTTTCCTCGTTCTTTCCCTCCGCACCCGACGAGACCACGGGAACGATCAGCACCGCCGAGCCGATGCCGCGACGCGGCAGCGAGGAGGCGACGGAGACAATGGGGGCCGGGTAACCGGGTTGTGTGCTCACGGGGATCAACACTAACGATCCACCGCAACTGTGGCGTCGGATCGCTCGTGTCATTGCCCCGCTGGATACCTCGGTGCCATTACTATTTCGCCGATGCCGACAGGACAAATTGCGGATTCCTGCACGCTGTGGACCGGGTTCGACATATCAATCGTGGCCCGCAACTACGCGCAGTTGGCCGGCGTGCTGGCCGGTTTCGCGTTTGTGGTCATCAACTTGGTGCTGGATCGCGCTTATCGACGTCGCGGCGAGGGCAAGCCGCGCACAGCGCACGAGGTCGAACACGAGACCTTGACGGGCGTCGCGCTGATGAATGCGTTTCTCGGCCTATTTCTGTCCGCCATTCAATACAGCCTCTTGGCCGGAGAGAATGGCTGCTCATTGACCGGTGGACGTGCCGCGTCGGCGGAATTGCTCGGCGGCATCTCATTTGTGGCTTCCGTTTACATGTTGTTGTACGCAGTCGTGCAATTCGTGGCGGGTTCCGCGGGCACTCTTGCCACACACTGTGTATTCATCGTCGCGGTGTTGGTGCCGCCGATCGGAGTGTTCTTCATCGAAGCGACGCTCTCGGATCTGGCTCTGGCGCAGGCTGATCCGAAAACCAGAGAGCCCCTCGAGCCGCTCTGGGAAACAGCCAACAATTTGTCTATCCCGATAGCGCTCACGGTCCTCATCGTCTGCGCGACGGTGTGGCACGTCGGCAGAAAACGGCGGCATGCGACGTCGCCGTCCGGCCGTCGCACACAACGACTCCAGACCGCGCTGCCCTACATCACCGTCGTCGTGGTGGTGTCGGCGGTTATCCGCGCCGTCAGCGCGCTACCGGCGCGAAACCCGAGCGCGCATCTCGCGCCGGGCGAAGCGTGGTTCTGGGTCGCCGTCTTCGCGGTCCTGCTGGTCGTCCAGAGCACGGCGTTGTCACAGCAGAAGGGCGTCGAGACCGCCTACGCCGACACGGATCGATCGAGCTCGTAGGCGGTCACCGGTGCGTCGAAACCCTTGAGCTGCAACGGTTCCTGAACGACTCCGGGCCAATCCGGCAATCGCTGGTAAACCTCTGTGGCCGCCAGTACCTGTCCGGGCGCCGCGGCGGCGACGAGCCGCGCGGCAAGGTTCACCGCATTGCCGAAGTAGTCGCCGCTGATGGCCAGTATCTCGCCGTAACCGAGGCCGGCGCGGACCTGCAAGCCCGCTTCGAGGGCGCGTGGATGGTGGACGAGGTCGAGTGCCGCTTGCGCCAGCCGTGCGGGGTCCGAGTTCACCCACATCACGGCGTCGCCGAGGAACTTCACCACCCGCCCGTCATGGGCATGCACCACGTCGCTGGTGGTCGCGCCGAACTCGGTGAGCATCGCCGACAGTTCCGCGGGTGTCAGCGTCTGGGTGAGCGCGGTGAAGCCGGACAGGTCCGCAAACCCGACGCCGCACAACAGCCCTTCCGACGGGCCCCGCACCGCGCCCTCGATGAAGGTTCGAGTGCTGACCAGGTGGTGGCGGTGGATCGCGTCAATCATCTGGCCGACGCGCGGGACGAACTCGGCGACGTCGCGATAGGCCTGCGCGGTGGTGAGTTCGTCGCCGGTGTGGCCGAGCCACAGCCTGGGCGAACTCGTGCGGATCATCGACGAAACGGCTTCGGCCAGCCGGGCGACAGACGCGCCGAGCACCCGCAGGTAGCCGTCTGCGGCGTCGATGCCCATCTGCGCCCTCATCGCCGCCCAGGTCGCCAAGCCGTCCACGTCGGCCTGGCTCAGCGTGGGCGTATCCACGTCCTCGACGGTCAGCCCGAGTATCGCCCAGGCGTGCTCGACGGCGTCGACGGTGACGCCGATCGAATCCGCCGCACTGCGCAGGGTGTAGGTCTGCGGGCCGGACCACAGCAGGACGTCGCCGGCGAGGCCGAACAGCCGGCCGCGGCGCTCGGCGTCGGCCATGTCGTCCGCGGTGAAGCCGAGGCCGGCCAGGTATTCGAGCAAGTCGGCCCGCGCTCGTGCATCGGCGATTCCCGCTGCCTCCATGGCGTCGAAGTCCACCGGATCGACCACCTGGCCAAGTGTGCCAGTCCGGCACCTCATTAGGGTGAAATGTCTATGAGTGCTGACTTACTGCAAGGACCTTTGGCGGACCGCCATCGCGAGCTGGGAGCGACCTTCGCCGAGTTCGGCGGCTGGCTCATGCCGGTGTCGTATGCCGGCACCGTCGCCGAGCACACCGCGACCCGCAACACCGTCGGCCTGTTCGACGTCAGCCACCTGGGCAAGGCGTTGGTCAAGGGGCCGGGCGCCGCGGCGTTCGTCAACTCCACGCTGACCAACGACCTCGATCGCATCCAGCCGGGCAAAGCTCAATACACGTTGTGCTGCAACGACTCTGGCGGTGTGATCGACGACCTGATCGCCTATTACGTCGGACCGGACGAGGTCTTCCTGGTGCCCAACGCCGCCAACACCCCGGCGGTGGTCGCGGCACTGCAGAAGGCGGCACCGGCGGAGGTCAGCATCACCGACCAGCATCGTTCGTACGCGGTGCTGGCCGTCCAGGGCCCGCGGTCGACCGACGTCCTCACCGCTCTCGGACTGCCCACCGACATGGACTACATGGGCTATGCCGACGCGACCTTCGAGGGCGTGCCGGTGCGGGTGTGCCGCAGCGGATACACCGGGGAGCACGGCTACGAGCTGCTGCCGCCGTGGGACTCTGCCGGCGTGGTGTTCGACGCGCTGCTGGACGCGGTCACGCGGGCCGACGGACAACCGGCCGGTCTCGGGGCGCGCGATACCTTGCGCACCGAGATGGGGTATCCGCTGCACGGCCACGAGTTGTCCGCCGACATTTCGCCGCTGCAGGCCCGGTGCGGCTGGGCGATCGGCTGGAAGAAAGACGCCTTCTTCGGCCGCGACGCGCTGCTGGCCGAAAAGGAGGCCGGTCCGCAGCGGCTGCTGCGGGGTCTGCGGGCGGTGGGCCGCGGCGTCCTCCGGTCTGACCTCAGCGTGCTCGACGGGGACCGCAAGGTCGGGGTCACCACGTCGGGCACATTCTCGCCAACGCTGAAAGTCGGTATTGCCCTTGCGCTCATCGACGTCGACGCGGGCATCGAGGACGGCCGGCACGTCACCGTCGACGTCCGCGGGCGCGATGTCGAATGCGAAGTGGTGCGCCCGCCGTTCGTCGATCCAAAAACCCGCTAGCGCCCGGTTATACAATCGCGTGATGACTAGCGACGTCCTCGAGTTCACGGTGTCCACCACCGCCAACCCGACCAGTGACGACGCACGGCAGGCAATTCTCGCCGACCCCGGCTTCGGCAGATATCACACCGACCACATGGTGTCGATCGACTACACCGACGGCCGGGGTTGGCACGACGCCCGGGTCACCGGATACGGGCCGATCGAATTGGACCCCTCTGCGATCGTGCTGCATTACGCGCAGGAGATCTTCGAAGGGCTCAAGGCGTATCGCTGGGCGGACGGGTCGATCGTCTCGTTTCGCGCCGAGGCCAACGCCGCGCGGATGCGGGCGTCGGCGCAGCGGATCGCGATTCCCGAGCTACCTGACGAGCTGTTCCTCGAGTCACTGCGTCAACTGGTCGCGGTCGACAAGACGTGGGTGCCGGCGGCCGGTGGCGAGGAGTCGCTGTATCTGCGCCCGTTCGTCTTCGCCACCGAACCGGGGCTGGGGGTCCGCCCGTCGAAGCAGTATCGCTACATGGTGATTGCGTCGCCGTCGGGTGCCTATTTCAAGCACGGCATCAAACCGGTAACCGTCTGGATCTCAACGGATTACGTGCGTGCCAGCCCCGGAGGTACCGGTGCGGCCAAGTTCGGCGGCAACTACGCCGCATCGCTGGTGGCGCAGGCCGAAGCCGCCGAACACGGCTGCGAACAAGTGGTCTGGCTGGACGCCGTCGAACGCCGCTACATCGAAGAGATGGGCGGGATGAACCTGTTCTTCGTGTTCGGCAGCGGCGGTTCGGCCCGCCTGGTCACCCCGGAGCTGTCCGGGTCGCTGCTGCCGGGTATCACCCGAGACTCGTTGCTGCAGTTGGCAACCGACGCTGGCTTCGCCATCGAGGAACGCAAGATCGACATCGACGAGTGGCAGAAGAAAGCCGCCGCCGGTGAGATCACCGAGGTGTTCGCCTGTGGGACCGCCGCGGTGATCACTCCGATCTCGCAGGTGAAGTACAGCGACAGCGAATTCACCGTCGGCGACGGCGAATCCGGTGAGGTGACGATGGCACTGCGCGACACGCTCACCGGAATCCAGCGCGGAACCTTCGCCGACACCCACGGCTGGATGTCACAGCTCGGCTGAACGCCCCGCGCCAGGCTCGTAAATCGGCCCAACTAGTGCGAGGGTGGGGGGATGACGTTCCCGCCGAGATCTCCGGCCAAAGCTCCACGGCCGCTGTTCGGCTGAATGTGGCGATTCACGAGCAACTCCTCGCCGCCGTCGACGGCCGGCGTGGGGTAGAGGCCGCCGATCGCCTGTGCGAGGCCTGCGTGGGCCTCTTCGACATTGACGCCGCAGCCATATCGCTGGTCTTCGACGGGGCGAGCAGCGGAACTCTGGGATCCAGCGGTGCGCCCGCCCGGACCTACGACGAGCTGCAATTCACCCTCGGGGAGGGGCCGTGCCTGGAGTCGGTCGCCCAGCGGATGCCGATTCTGGCCGCCGACCTCGCCGGTTCTGACCAGGCTCGGTGGCCCGCGTACGGGCCGGCCTTGTTGGCGCACCGGGTCAGAGGTGTCTTCGCGATACCCGTCGTCGTGGCCGGCGAATTTGTGGGCGCCGTCGATTTTTTCGCGGCGCAGCCGGGTCCGCTGTCCGGCGAAGATTTGAGCGGCGCGGTCGCGGCCGCGGAACTCGCAGCAATCCCGTTGTTAGACCTTCTGGATGCCGATCTGCACGCCGCCGTCACCGACCCCACCAGCAATTCCTGGGCCGAACTCAACACGCTGAGCCGGGCGGAGGTCAGCCAGGCCACCGGCATGCTCGTCGCCCAACTGGAGATCGAGCCGGCCGAAGCCCTGGTCCGGCTGCGCGCCCACGCCTACGCCACCAACCGCAGTGCGACCGACGTCGCGCACGACATTCTCGAGCGCCGACTGAAGCTTGAGGCCGACTGATGTGCGTGCGGCGACCTCGAGTCCGGAAAGGATGTCAAAGTGCCTGATAGTTCTCGTGAAACCCGTGTGCTGGACGCCGTTGTTTCACTCGTCGATAGCCTGCTGCACGACTTCGACGTCGTCGAACTGCTGACCGGGCTCACCGAGCGCTGCGTTGAGCTGCTCGATATCGAGGCCGCGGGATTGCTGCTCGCCGATCCACTACACCAGCTCCATCTGCTGGCCGCCACGTCGAAGGAGGCCCGTGAACTCGAGCTCTTCCAGCTGCAAGCCGACGAGGGCCCGTGCGTGGACTGCTATGCCGCTGGCGAACCGGTGACGATCGCCGATGTCCGAGCGCAAGCCGACCGGTGGCCGCGATTTGTGCCGGGCGCGGTCGAGGCCGGCTTCTCCTCAGTGCACGCCGTCCCGATGCGGGCTGCCGGAACCGTAGTGGGTGCGCTCGGTTTGTTCGGCATCCGGCCCGGTCAGCTCAACGAGGCCGATGTGCTGGTTGGCCAGACCCTGGCACACGTAGCGTGCGTCGCGATCCTGCAGGAACTCCCACCCACCCCCGCCACCGTCACGCCGCAGCTGCGCTCCGCGCTGACCAGTCGCGTCATCGTCGAACAGGCCAAGGGCTTCCTGCGCGAGGTGTTGGATGTGTCCGTAGAGGACGCGTTTGGCCTGTTGCGGGTCTATGCGCGGGACCGTGGCAAACACCTGACCGACGTCGCTCACCGATTGATGACCGATCGAGATTCCCGCACGATGCTCGTGGCGGAGCTGGCCGAACTGTTGGCGGCGCCACCGCGATGACGGTTCAGCGATGCCGTGCCTCGGCCCGCCGCACGGCCTCCGCGACCAGGCGCTCGGCGACGGCATTGAGCTTGACGTTCTCGCCTTGGCTGATCTGAGCCAGCCGCTCGAAGGCCTCATCGGCGGTGCCCCCCGACCGGCTGCGGATGATGCCGATCGCCTGATCGATCACCGATCGGCTGTCCAACGCACGCTGTAACCGGATGGTCCGTTCCTGGGCACTGGCCAATAACTGCGCGTTGTAGACGGATATCGCGGCGGGCCTGGCGAATTGCGACCCCAACCGCACGGCGTGTTCGGCGAAAGCGTCGCGGCTCTTGGCATAGGCGTTGATCGAACCGATCACCTGGTCACCGCAGATCAACGGCAGTGCCAGCGCGGAGTGCACGCGCATCCTGGCCGCCCGGCCGCCGAAGTGCGGCCAACGGCTGTCACTGCCCAGCGATCCGCTCACGGTCGGCCGTCGCGACTCCATGCAGGTAATGCACGGGCCCTCCCTCAGCTCTTCGTATTGAGCCGTATCGATCTCGTGAACGAGGATCGCGGTTGCCGCCCAGGTCTGGACCGTAAGTTTGTGGTGCCGTGGATCGACCAGTGAGACGCCCACACCGTCGGCACCCGGGATCGCGTGCACGGCGAACTCCGCCACGTCTGCGAGAAGGTCGATCACGCCTTGAGCGCCGGCAACGATACCGGCCACTTTGCGAAGTCCCGCATAGAGTTCGGCCTCGTCTGCCTCCAGCTGGCTAGCGGAGAGTTCGGGCACCTCAGGCACGGTGCGTCCGGGCTGGGAGTCGAAGTCGGTCAACGTCCCTCCTGCACCCTGAGTGACTGACAAATCTACTCCCTCCCGGCGTCCGAAAATTAGTTGACGAGCGCCAAGCTATGGGCCCGCCGCAGCTTGCCCGACGGGGTTTTCGGAATCATTCCCGGCTTGAGCACCACGACGTTGCGGGGCCGGACGTCGACTTCGGCGACCACCTCGTGCGCGACGCGCTGCTCTATGCGACGAACCTCCGCGGGGTCCTGCCAGCCGTTGGACTCCACGGCGACGGCAAATGTCTCCCGGCGGTGTCCGGCGTTCAGGCGCACTGCCACGGTGCAGCCTGGGCGGACACCTGAGACACGGGCGGCAGCGCGTTCGATGTCGGTCGGGTAGATGTTGCGACCGGCCATGATGATCACGTCCTTGACGCGGCCGCAGACGACGATGCGGCCGGATTCGGTGAGGTAGCCCAGATCGCCCGTGTCATACCAGCCGTGCTCGTCTTGGGCGGCAACAAACCCGGCCATCGTGGTGTAGCCGAGCGTCACCGATGCGCCGCGCATCTCGATGACGCCGACGCACCGAGCGGGCAGGACATTGTCATCTTCGTCGACAATGCGCGCCTCCAGCCCGTCCAGCAGTCGGCCAAGCGTGGCCAGCCGCCGGGTCTTGCCCTTGGTCGCAGGAACAGCACGGTGCAGGACGGCGAGCATGTCGGCGTCGACTTCGTCGACCACCAGGCCCGCACCGCACTCGGTGAATGACGCGGCCACGGTCGTCTCGGCCATGCCGTAAGCCGGCAGGATCGCTTCCGGACGCAACCCGAACAGGCTGCCCGCCTCACAGAAGTCTTCGACGTCGGCGGGTTCGACCTGTTCGGCGCCCGACAGCGCCCATCGCAGAGTGGACAGATCGAACTGACCGGGCTGAGCCAGCTTGCGAAGGCGCTTGGCGAACAACGTGTAGGCGAAGTTCGGCGCCGCCGTCATGGTGGCCCTGTACTTGTCGATCAGCTTTGCCCACAGCAGGGTGTCGCGCAGGAAGTCCATCGGCGTGACCTTGATCAGCTCGACGCCGAAAAACATCGGGACGGTCAGGTAGCCGGTCATGCCCATATCGTGAAACAGCGGTAACCAGCTCACGATGACGTCGGTATCGACGTCGACGTTTGCGCCGACGAACATCGCCTCAGCATTGGACACCACGTTGCGATGCGTGATCTGGACGGCCTTGGGCGACCCGGTGGACCCCGAGGTCAACTGCAGCAGCGCGATGTCGTCGTCGTCGGTCTCGACCGGCTGTATCGGGCTGCTGTCAAGCAGCTCATCGATGATCAGCACCTCCACGCCGAGCTGGGACAGCAGCGGGGCTGCGGCCATGAACGGATCGGAGATGACCACCGTTTTCGCCCCGATCATCTTGATGACGGCGGTGGTTTCCTCGGCCCAGCGGGCAAGGTCTGTGCGGGGAGTGGGCTGGTGCAGCATGGTGAGGCTGGCGCCGCGCATCCAGACTCCCTGGCCCGCCGGCGCGATTTCGGCTGGGGCACCGGCCAATAGCGCGACGGCGTCACCGTGGCCGACGCCGGCCGATGCCAGGCCACCCGCGATCTGACGGGCGCGGTCGTGCACCTCGCCCCAGGTATGCCGCACCGGGCAGTCGGGCTCCCCGGTGACCAGACCCTTCGAACTGGACCGGGCAGTCTCATACATCGTTTCGGTGAATTTGCTCAAGACCATTCCTTCGGCTGCGCGTGGGGCCGGGTGCGCGCACGCGTGAGCGCAGTCATGGCGTCGGGGCGTTGAACTGTAAAGCTTTCAGCGAGATTGCAGGTGCGCCGGGGCGCCTTCATGCAGCGCTTAGGTGCAGCGATCAAAACTCTGAGTGCCTGACTCTGCCAGGGGTCAATCCGAAAAGCGCGACCCGTTGACCGTCGATTTAATTGAGTATGCAGAGACGTTTCGGTGGGGACCTCTGAAAGATCGCCAACGGACGTATCCGGGGTGGCTGGGTAGTCAACCGTGACAAACCATACCTCAGGGGGCTCACCCGGGAGACGATGTCGCCGTCCGCGGCCACCGCATGTCGGCTCGACCGTCTCGGAATCGGACGGGTTCTCTGACGCGCATTCTGCAGATTTGTTAGACAGCTTCTGCTGCGGATCAAGGAAATTCGACCCGCTCCGGCACACCAATCGCCGCTAACGGCTTATGCGCTTGTCCGATTCTTCGGCGCTGGTTGTCAGGAGGCTGTCGACCGTCAAGGCGTTGCTCGGGCCGGCCGCGGTCATCATGACGGCGTGCGCCTGGTCTGGCTCGGCGTGCGGGGAAACTACGAGCAGGACAACGCTTTGCCGGTTGAGCCCGAGCACTTCGACGGTGTGAGCCGGTTGGATGTGGTATCCGTCCAGTCGTATCGTCCGCGCGCCGGTTGTCAGTTTTCTAGGTGCCGCAGGCCATTCGTCAAACCTGTAGACCACTCGGCTGATCGGCCCGAGTCGAACCGAGAGAACTGCCAACAGATCTGGCAGTTCTGCGGTGAGGTCGTCAGAATGCGGCCACCATGCCCCATCGACGTAGCCGCTCTGCGGCGCTTTGGGCTTCAACCTCAGCCGCGGCGTGTGCTCCGGCCCGGAATGTTGGTGGCCGGCGTCCGCGTGGTCGTTTTCCAGCGTCATCGCGACGCTCCCGTCTTGACCGCGAGCTCGGCCAAAATCACTCGAATCGGCGATGACGCGGCTGTGAATTGTCGCGCGCAAGGTATCGCGGATGTTTCGACTCTACTCGCTTGGTCTACGAACCATAAGGCGCGAGCTGTCAACGGATTGATACCAGGTGGTCTATGGAATCCGCAGGCAAGTCGCCGTCAACGACAGCGGTCACCGACAGCCAGTTGAGCGCGATCGCTCCCTTGTGATTGTCGAGAAACGCGGTGTCAGCGGCATCGCGACCGGTGGCGATGCGGACCAGGGTTTGGCGCGGCGCCAGCAGCGTCGCATCGACCACCCGCCATTGTCCGTCGACAAAAGCCTCGGCCACCGCGTGAAAGTCCATCGGGTACAGGCCCGGGGCGTACACCGAGACCAGCCGGGCCGGGACGTTGACCGCACGCAGCAGCGCAACCACCAGATGCGCATAGTCGCGGCAGACACCTTGGCCACTGAGCAGCGTATCGACTGCCCCGTCGATCGGATCACTCGAGCCTGCAACATAATTGAGTCTGGTACCAACCCACGAGCTGACATTCTCCAACAGCGTCGCGGAGTCGCCGTAGGTGCCGAATTCAGTCTCGGCGAAGCCGTAGAACTTATCGGCCTCGGCGTAGCGGCTGGGCCGCAAATACATCGACAGGTCGTGGTCGGTCACCGGAGCGGGGTCGGTCTGGCCCACGATTGTCGCCGCATAGTCGACCCTGAGATGGCCCACGGGTGCCTCGAACTTGTGAATGCGGTTGCCGTGCACACCGCTGATCTCCAAAGGCTGGACAGCGCGTCCGTTCAAGACGAAACGCAGCGACTCGAACACCTCAGTGTTCGGATGCGGTGCGACGGCAATCTGAAACTCCAGCGTTGTGGGCATGGTGATTTCGACTTCGAGCTCGGCGCCCACTTCTCGTCTCATAGCGCGATACTGCGCCCCTTGTCCGGGATTCGCCAGCCGCGCGGCGGTGCCGGGCTCGTTACCGGCCATCGCTTCATGGCATACGCTGGGCAACAACGACGGATTGGAACAGTCGCGTTTCGATCTGTTGCCAGACGGCCGTCGGCGCAACGGTGGCGGCTGAGCAGTCAGCGCCGGACCGGCCGACCGTCGAATCATCACTGCGTGTACAAACGCAATGCGGCCAGGGGTTGGCGAGCGCCGAATGACGTGACGACACGGTAATCGCAGTCGGAGCAGAGGTTTTGCCGTCAAACGGAGTGATGAGGGTGGTGTGTTGATGGTTACGCGATTGTCGGGAGCCGATGCGCTGTCGCTGCATACACAGAGCCAGAAGACACCCGCACACACCGTTGCGCTGGTCGTCATGGAGTCCTCTGATCAGCTCAGCCACCAGCGGCTGCATCAGGTGGTGGCGGCGTCATTGCCGCAACTGGCGCTCTTCCGCAGCCGACTGGTTCCCAAGCCGCTGGGAATGGGGCAGCCCGTGTGGGCCGAGATCGAGAACTATGATCCCTCAACGCAGATTCATTCCGCAACGGTTCGCGCTCCCGGTGGCCGGCGTGAATTCGCCGACCTCATCGCGCATCTCAGCAGTGGGGCACCGCGCCGCCGCCGGCCGCTGTGGGAAGCGTGGAGCATCAACGGTCTCGAGGGAGGTCGGTGGGCCTTGGCGGTGACGATGTCGCCGGCGCTGAACGACGGCGCCGCCGGCGCAGCGTCCGTATGGCCGCGGCTGCTGACGGCCGGGCCGAACGACGACCCTGCCAACAATCTGCCGATCGAGCCGAGCATCGGCTCGTCAGCCGTCGGTCGCTGAAATGGCTACCGATGTCGTCACCGAGATCGTCGAAAATCAGCTCACCGGCATGTGGGCCATCGGTGAGACCGTGTCCAGGTTGCTGCGGACCGCGACCGAGCGGCTGCTGGGTCCGCCTGTAACAACCCCGGCGTCGTCGTCGGAGAGTGGGCCGGTTCCGCGCACGGTGTTCAACGAGCAGCTGACACAGCGGCGTGCCGTGGCGTTCAGCGCGATCTCGCTGGCGGACGTGAAAATGGTCAGCAGTGCGTTCGGCGGAAGCATCACCAACGTCGTCCTGGCAGCGTGCACGATGTCGTTGCGTGCCTGGCTGAAACGGCACGACACGGTGCCCAACCATCCATTGCTGATGCGGATGCCGTTCGAATTGCCGGCCGCAGATTCTTCGAGGATTGGAAAGACGTTGACCATCGGGCGGCTTCGCGTCCCGGTGCACCTCGACGACCCCGTCCAGATCCTCGCCAACCTCCACACCGCCACCGAGAGACTGAACGTGATACGCGGCCGTGCCATCGAAAGTGATTCGCCCACAATCGATTATGCAGCGATTGGGTCATTGATCGCGCCGTCCGTAGTTCAGCTGGGCATGGAGCTTTACAGTCGGTCTGGCCTGCGAAACCGGCGCACACCGACCTGTCACGGCACTGTTTCCTACACAGCTGTTGAGCCGGTGCCGGCGTACTGTGCCGGCGCCAAGGTGATCAGCATGAATACCGTGGCGCCATTATCCGACGGCTGCGGATTGAGCATCGCGCTGACCGCTCGTGGTGATGAGCTGGAGCTGAGCGTGTGTGCGTGCCCGGACAATGTGCCCGCGGTCGACGAAATCGCCACCGGGATCGCGATCTCCGTCGACATCTTGGCGTCGGCCGCTGCCAAATCGCCTCGTGGCCAAGGCCGTTCGGTTGTCACAGAGATGACGACGCACCCCGCGAATCGTCCACGCGGCAGGGCGTGACCTGCGCGCTCAGAACCGCGCAACCGCCGCCAGCAGGACGGCGGCCATCGTCGTGGTCAATTCGATTGCGGCACCAAGCACGTCGCCGTTGACTCCGCCGAACCGGCGAACGCAGTGCCGGACCAGCAGCACGGCGCAGACCAGCGCCGCCGACGCCGCCGCCGGGCCCTGCCAAGGCTGCCGACCCGCTGCCGACGAGGCCGCCAGCAGCACGGCGACCCAGGCCGCCACCACCGGCAACGACTGGGTGCCCGCGACCTGCGCGCCCAGCATGCTTCCCGGCGCGGCCGGCAGCGAGCGCCGGCAGGCCAACACCGCCGCAACCCGGCCCGCCGCCACCGCGACCACGATCTCTGCTGCGCACAGCATCGAAAACGCCAGCCCCTGAAGGACGATAACCAGTACGACGGTCGCCACCCCGAACGGTCCGGTCGACCCGTCACGCATCACCTGCCGCGCGCGCTCCGGCGGTCCGTAGCAGCCCAGTCCGTCGGCGGTGTCGGCCACGCCGTCGATGTGCAGCCCCCGGGTGGCCAGCAGCAGCACGGCGACCGCGAGCATGCCGGTCAGCGGGTGACCACGCCGAACGCGAAGCCGCCGGCCCATGTCGCGCCCGCGGCCAGCGCGCCGAGTGCCGCGCCGACCACCGGGAGCGCGGTCATCGCGCCGCCGCCGAACGGCCGGTCCGATCCGGTGGGCACCGGGACGACGGTCTCGAACGCGAAAGCCGTTGCCAGCGGACCGATCACGATGGGGCGGGGCGGTCGGTGACGTGGGCGTCGGCGAAGGTCGCCATGGATGACAGCGTGGCCACCGCCGCCCGCAGCACCGGTAACGCCACCGCAGCGCCGCTGCCCTCGCCGAGCCGCATCCGTAGGTCCACGATGGGCTCCAGGCCGAGCTGTGCCAGCGCCAGCGCATGCGCGGGCTCGGTCGACAGATGCCCGGCCTGCCACCACAACCGGGCGCCCGGCGCCAGTTGCTCGGCGACCAATGCGGCGGCCGTCACGGCGATGCCGTCCAACAGCACCGGGGTCCGCCGTACCGCGGCCTGGGCGAGGAAGCCGGCCAGGCCTGCCAAATCGGCTCCGCCGCAACATTGCAGCGTGGCGACCGGCTCGGTCAGCACCGGCCCGGCGCGGAACATAGCATCGCGCACCGCCGCGGTCTTGCGGGCCCACCCGGCGTCGTCGATGCCGGTGCCATAACCGACCGCCGCGACCGGCTCGACGTTGGTCAACGCTGCAACCAGAGCGGTTGCCGCAGTGGTGTTTCCGATTCCCAAGTCGCCGGCGATCAGCAGATCCGCGCCGGCATCGACTTCCTGATCGGCGATCTGCCGGCCGGCATCGATCGCATCGAGGGTTTGCTGCTCGCTGAGCGCGTCCTCCACTGCAATGTTGCCGCTGCCGCGGCGCACCTTGTGCGCGCCGATCTGATCCGACCACGGGTCAGCGTCCACGGCCAGGTCGACGACGCGCACCGTCGCACCCGCGACCTCTGCGAGCGCGTTGATCGCCGCCCCGCCCGACGCGATGTTCGCGACCATCTGGCCGGTGACCTCGGGCGGATAGGCCGATACGCCCGACTGGGCCACGCCGTGGTCTCCGGCGAATACCACGATTCGAGCTCGATCGAATTGCGTTGGTGGACACTGCCCTTGGCATGACGATACCCAGACCGACAGGTCTTCCAGGCGGCCCAATGCGCCGCGGGGTTTGGTGAGCGTGTCCTGGCGCGCGCGAGCTGCCGCCGCGGCGGCCGTGTCGGGAGGCGCGACCGGTGTAAACATCATCAGGCCCTTGGCGACTTGATCGGCAGGGGATGGCCGGCCACCACCAGCACCACGCGATCGCAGAGCATCGCCAACCGCTGATTGAGCGCGCCCAGCTCGTCGGCGAACCGCCGGGCCGACTCGTTGGCCGGCACCACGGTCAGCCCAACCTCAGGGCTGACCACCACCAGCGGTGAGCCGAATTCCGCGACCGCGGTCATCAGCTCGTCGACGTCGGGCGACACCGACCCACCTTCCCATGCGTGACGGCGATCCATGGTGGCGGTCAGCCAGCCGCCGAGGTCGTCGATGAGCGTCGGCATGTCCGGCGACCGCCGCAATTGCGCTGCGATGTCATCGGTTTCCAATGTGGACCAATGTGGCGGCCGGCGGTCGCGATGCTCGGCGACGCGTTGCCACCACGAGGGATCGTCGCCACTCACCTGTCCGGTCGCGAGGTAGTGCACTGGCTCGTCGGCTTCCAGCGACCCGGCGATCGCGGCTTCCGCCCACCGCGACTTGCCTGACCTGATTCCGCCGAGCACCAGGGTTCGCACGGTGGATCAGGCAGCTTTCGGACGCAGTTCAGTCGACACTGCTGCCGTGCTTGACTTGAGGTCGCGGCGTACGCATTCGGCGCATCTGCGATGCCCGGCTTGCCGCGTAGAACCCGAGTTTCCAACGACTTTCGGTGTTCTCCGGAAACTTCTCGTCCACCCGCCGGGCCACCTTGCGGCCGAGGATGAGCCCGTCGAGCATCATCAGGGCCATCAGTATCAGCATCGCCGGCGAGATGTAGAGCTGAAGCTGGGGCACGGCGAACATGATGAACAACAGCGTCAGCGCCGACGGCATGAACAGCCCCAGTATGTTGCGGCGGGAATCCACGACGTCGCGGACGTAGCGACGCACCGGACCCTGATCGCGCGACAGCAGGTACCGCTCGTCGCCGGCCATCATGCGCTCGCGTCGCTCGGCCATCTGGGCGCGCCGCTGCGAACTCTGCGCCCGGCGTTCTTCGCGGCTGAGCTTGGGTCCGGACAACGACTTCCGCCGGGCCCGGGCCTCGGCGGCGGTCATCGGCGCCGGCGCGATCGGCCCCTTCCGCCCGGCGTTGCGCCGCGGCGTTGGCCTGCCCTTGGGTGCGGTCGTCTGCGACACCCGCGTTGCCTCGGATACCAAGGACGCCGCGACCTCAGCCTGGTCCCCGATGGTGTTCTCGTCCTTCTTACGGCCCAGCAGTCTCACGTCCGCCAGGTTACTTCGCGGACGATCCGTCCGGTACGCGGTCCGGGCCGGCCCTACTGTTGCTCGAATGACTGGCGCGTCCGCGGCCGACCCGGTGCCGACCATGCGGATGCTGATCGCCCCCGACAGCTACGGCGACAGCCTGACCGCGGTCGAGGCCGCTGCGGCGATCGCGGCGGGCTGGAACCGGGTCCGCCCCGCCGACCACCTCGTCATCGCGCCGCAATCCGACGGCGGCCCGGGATTCGTCGACGTGCTGGCCGGCCGGCTCGGTGAACGCCGCCACCTGCAGGTGCACGGACCGCTCGACGACGACGTGCTCGCCGAGTGGGTCTTCGACCCGCAGTCCGCGACGGCGTACCTGGAATGCGCGCAGGCATGCGGACTATCCCGGCTGGGTGGCCCGCCGACTCCCCAGACGGCGCTCGCGGCGCACAGCAGCGGAGTCGGCCAGCTCATCGCCGCGGCGGCGCAGGCGGGCGCCACCCGGATCGTCGTCGGCCTGGGCGGTAGTGCCAGCACCGACGGCGGCCGGGGCTTGATCGACGAGCTCGGCGGCGTGGACGCGGCCCGCCGGCAGTTGGCCGGCGTGCAGCTGGTTGCCGCCTGCGACGTGGAACACCCGCTGGTGGGCCCGCGGGGCGCCGCCCGGATCTTCGGGCCGCAGAAGGGTGCGGATCCGGACACTGTGACGACGCTCGAGGAGCGGCTCGCCGTCTGGGCCGACGATCTCGACGCCGCCGCCGCACGCCCGGTAAGCGCGGAACCGGGTGGAGGGGCCGCAGGCGGTATCGGGGCGGCGTTGCTCGCGCTGGGCGGTCAGTGTGAATCGGGCGCGTCGATCATCGCCGAGCGCACCGGGCTGGCCGGCGACATTGCCACCGCCGATCTGGTGATCACCGGGGAGGGAAAGTTCGACGACCAGTCCCTGCGCGGCAAGGTGGTCGGCGCGATGGCGGCGGCGGCGCGATCGTTGCAGGTACCGGTCATCGTGTTGGCCGGTCAGGTCGACATTGACGAGGCCGCGGTGCACGCAGCGGGTGTGCTGGCCGCGTTCGCGGTCGCCGATTACGCGGGCTCGGTGCGGTTGGCCCTGGTCGACGCCGCCAACCAGCTGATGGGTTTGTCGTCACAGGTCGCGCTGCGACTCGGGAATAGCGGCGCGACAAGGTACCTTTGAAGGGATGGGTCCACTCAGCGGCGTCGCTGCCCAAAGCGAGCCCATCCACACACCAGGACTTACAGGGAGACGCAATGACTGTTCAGGACGAGTCGACCACCGCCACGACCCACGGCGCGATCTTGACCGACGCCGCGGCAGCCAAGGCCAAGGCACTGCTGGACCAGGAGGGGCGCGACGACCTGTCGCTGCGTATCGCCGTCCAGCCGGGTGGCTGCGCTGGCCTGCGCTACAACCTGTTCTTCGACGACCGCGCCCTCGACGGTGACCTCACCGCCGACTTCGGCGGCGTGACGTTGACCGTCGACCGGATGAGCGCACCGTATATCCAGGGCGCTTCCATCGACTTCGTCGACACCATCGAGAAGCAGGGCTTCACCATCGACAACCCGAACGCCACCGGCTCCTGCGCCTGCGGCGATTCGTTCAACTGACGCCGCGGCGGCTAGTACGTGCCTGCGGTTCGCAGCACATAAGAGCACACCAGTACCTGGTTGTGCTGACTCAATAGCTGGGCGACGCCCTGCACTTCGCTGGTCGTGCCGCCGGCGCTGTACTGCACGCGCATGCTGAACAACACCTGGGCCTGGTAATCCGACCAAGTAGATGATCTTGTCGATCGTCGTCACCTGTGCCTCGGAGAACTGCTTGCGGAACGCATCGCTGCTGAGTTTGGCCAGCGCCTGATCGGTTCGCCGGTCCCGCACCGCGTCGTAGATGCCGCACAACGTGTTGCGGGCGATGGTTTCGGTGTCGCGGTGCTGCAGGGCGTCCAGGTAACCCTGGATCGCCGTTTTCGCCGTCGCGCCGGAGAAGGTGCCGGACGAAGTTGTCGAACCGCCGTGCGATCCGCGCAGGATCACCGCCGTCAACGCCGCGGTCAGCAGCAGCGCCAGCACCGCGCCGATGACGAAGCGCCGACGACGGGGTTTCGGGTACGGCAACGGCGGCGGTAGCGGGCCCGGGTAGACCGGCTGCTGCTGCGGCGCCGCGGGCGCGGCGTCGCTCGGCCCGAAGGCCGGCGGTGGAGCGGGCAGCGGATCACTGGGATGTGTGTCGGTGAACGGCGGCCCGTGCGCACCCAGACGGCGGTCCGGCGGGTACGGACCGGACATAAGTGGGTCTCCTCAGGGGTAGCAAGGCCGGTTGTAGGGAGGCTAGCGGGCGTCGGGCCGCAGTGCACGACCGCCCGCGGTCACGGGTACCCTCAGCTAGCCGAACTTAGAGATTGTGAAGGATGGATTTTCGTGACGATCGCGGTAACCGGTTCTATTGCCACTGACAATTTGATGCGGTTTCCGGGTCGATTCTCCGAGCACCTGCTGGCCGGGCACTTGCAGAAGGTGTCGCTGAGCTTCCTGGTCGATGACCTGGTGATTCACCGTGGCGGGGTGGCCGGAAACATCGCCTTCGCCATCGGGGTCCTGGGTGGCGACGTCGCTCTGGTCGGCGCCGCCGGCGACGACTTCGTCAGCGACTACGGCAAATGGCTGCAGTCGCACGGCGTCAACACCGACCACGTGCTGATCTCGAAATCCGCGCACACTGCGCGTTTCGTCTGCACCACCGACGAAGACATGGCCCAGATCGCGTCGTTCTACCCGGGTGCGATGTCCGAGGCTCGCAACATCAAGCTCGCCGACATCGTGTCGTCGATCGGGGAGCCGGACCTGGTGATCATCGGGGCCAACGACCCGGACGCGATGGTGGTGCACACCGAGGAGTGCCGCAAGCTCGGCCTGCCGTTCGCCGCCGACCCGTCGCAGCAGCTGCCGCGGCTGTCGGGCGACGAGATCAGCAAGCTGATCGACGGCGCGGCCTACCTGTTCACCAATGACTACGAGTGGGAGCTGCTGCTCTCCAAGACCGGCTGGTCGGAGACCGACGTGCTCGGCAAGGTCGACCTTCGGGTGACCACGTTGGGCGCCAAGGGCGTCGACATCGTGGATCGCGACGGGACCACCATCCACGTCGGCGTGGTGCCGGAGACCAGCCAGACCGATCCCACCGGCGTCGGCGATGCGTTCCGGGCCGGCTTCCTCACCGGCCGCAGCGGCGGGCTCAGCCTGGAGCGTTCCGCGCAGCTCGGTTCGCTGGTGGCGGTGCTGGTGCTGGAGTCGACCGGCACCCAGGAGTGGACGTGGGACCGCGAGGCCGCCAAGACCCGATTGGCCGGCGCGTACGGCGACGACGCCGCCGCCGAGATCGCTGCCGTCCTGAGCTAACGGCTCAGAGCTCGACAGGGTACTGCGGTTCGCTGATCTGCGGCACGACGCTGTGCTCGACGAAGATCGCGTGCCACAGCATGAAGATCAGCACGGTCCACAGCCGTCGACTGTGATCGGCTGTGCCGCAACGGTGTTCATCTAACATTCGTCGGACAGCCGATGCGTCCACGAGGTAGTCGGTGGCCGATGCGTTCACCATCTCGTGCGCCCACTCCAGCAGCGGGCCGGCGCGCAGCCAATGCCGAATCGGCACCGGGAAGCCCAGTTTCGGCCGGTTGAGCACATGCGCGGGCACGATGGGTTCCAGCGCGCGGCGCAGTGCGTATTTGGTGGTGGTGCGAGTGATCTTCGCGTTCACCGGCAGTCGCGATGCGACCGCGAAGACCTCGGGATCCAGGAACGGGACCCGCAGCTCAAGGGAGTTGGCCATCGTCATCTTGTCGGCCTTGACCAGGATATCGCCCCGCAGCCAGGTGAACAGGTCGATGTGTTGCATGCGGGCCACCGGGTCCCAGTCGGTCGATTCGGCGTAAATCGGTGCGGTGACGTCGATATGGGTCCATTCCGGGCGGAATCCGGACAGCACGTCGCGCAGCTGCGCGTCGGAGAAGCTGCGGGCATTGCCGTAGTAACGCTGCTCGAGCGTCAGCGATCCGCGGTGCAGCAGGCTTTTGCCGCGCATGCCGGCCGGCAGCGGCTTGGACAAGGTGCCCATGGAGCGGCGAAGGGGTGGCGGTAGGTAGTCGAAAGGCTTGAGCGACAACGGTTCCCGGTAGATGGTGTAGCCGCCGAACAGCTCGTCGGCGCCCTCGCCGGAGAGCACCACCTTGACGTGCTTGCGCGCCTCGCGGGCAACGAAGAACAGCGGTACCAGCGCCGGGTCGGCCACGGGTTCGTCCAGGTACCAGACGATCTCGGGCAAGGCGGCGACGAACTCGTCGGGCGCGACCACCTTGGCGATATGCCGCGCGCCGATCGCCTCGGCGGAAGCCACCGCGACGTCGATCTCCGAGAATCCCTCACGCTCGAAGCCGGTGGTGAAGGTGATCAGCCGTGGGTTGTGCCGAATGGCCAGTGCCGCGATCGCCGTCGAGTCGATGCCTCCCGACAGAAACGATCCGACCGTGACGTCGGCCCGCATGTGTTTGGCCACCGAGTCCTCCAGGACCGCGGTGATCTCGTCGTAGCGGGCCTGCTCGGTGTCTCGGGAGAACGGGACCGCGTCAAAGCGGGGCACGAAGTAGCGGGTGGTCTCCGGCGGCCGCCCGGGGCGGATTCGGGCGTAGCAGCCCGACTCCAGTCGGCGCACGCCGCGATGCAGCGTCTCGGGTTCGGGCACGTACTGCAACACCGTGTAGTGCTGCACCGCACGGTCGTCGATTGCGGTGTCGAATCCCACCAGCCCGGCCAGTTCCAACAGGCATTTCTTCTCGCTGGCTACCGCGGTGCCGCCGGTACCGGCCGCCATGAACAGCGGCTTGATGCCGAAAGGGTCTCGGGCACAGAATAATTCGCCGACGACGGAGTCCCACAGCGCGAAGGCGAACATGCCCCGCAGCCGCGTCACGGCGTCGACGCCCCAATAGTGGTAGGCGGCGACGATCGCCTCGGCGTCGCCGTCGGTGGCGAAGACGGCGCCGTGTTGCTCGGCGAGCTCGGCCCGCAATTCCAGGTAGTTGTAGATCTCGCCGTTGAACACCAGCTCATAGCGCTCGGGGCTGTCCGGCGGGCCCCAGCGCAGCGGCTGGTGCGAATGCGCGATGTCGATGATCGACAGCCGGTTGAACCCGAAGACGACGTCCCCGGCGGGATCGGCCCACGTGCCGGGTTCGTCGGGCCCGCGGTGGCGCATCAGGTGCGACGCGTCGGCGATCGCCGCGGCGGTGGCGTGCGCGCTGCGGGACGGCTCACCGCCGGCCGGGGCGGCCACGAAGGCCAGCAGTCCACACATCGCCGCTCAGTATGCCGCAAGCGCCGCTGCTCATGGCCGCCGCAAAGCGGTGGCGCAAAAGCAGCGGGCCTGGACACGGCTTCGCTGCGTGCGTGGTCTACGCTGCGTAGTATTCGACGTGCGAGTCAGCCGACGGTCCCCGCCACCAGGGGATGCGCGGAGTCGGCCCAGCTTGTTATTCAGGAGGCGCGACCGTGACACCTCGCGGGTCAGGCTGTTCGCAGGGCTTGTTGAGAAACCGCTCGGCGGGATCCCGTCGGCTTCGTCTGCCGGTGCTGGCCGGCATGATTGGGCTGCTGGCGGTATCCCTGAGCGGCTGCAGTTGGTCAGACGCCATGGCGTTGGGCTGGCCGAAGGGCATCACCGAGGAAGGTGATTGGAACCGCCAGCTGTGGATCGGCGCGGTGATCGCGTCACTGGTGATCGGCGTCCTGGTCTGGGGCCTGATGTTCTGGTCGATGGCTTTCCACCGGAAGAAGGCGACTGACACCGAGTTGCCCCGGCAGTTCGGCTACAACATGCCGTTGGAGCTGGTGCTCACCGTGACGCCGTTCCTGATCATCTCGGTGTTGTTCTACTTCACCGTGGTGGTGCAGGAGAAGATGCTGCACTTGGCGTCCGACTCGGAAGTCATCGTCGACGTCACCTCGTTTCAGTGGAACTGGAAGTTCGGCTACCAGAAAGTCGACTTCAAGGACGGCACTCTCAAGTTCGACGGAGCCGACCCGGCGCGTAAAGCGGCCATGGTCTCCAAGCCCGAAGGCAAAGACTCCCACGGCGAAGAGGTGGTCGGCCCGGTCCGCGGACTCAATACCGAAGACCGGACCTACCTCAACTTCGACAAGGTCGAGACGGTCGGCACCAGCACCGAGATTCCGGTATTGGTGCTGCCTGCCGGCAAGCGGATCGAGTTCGAGTTGGCGTCGGCCGACGTGATCCACGGGTTCTGGGTGCCAGAGTTCCTGTTCAAGCGTGACGTGATGCCAGACCCGGCGGCCAACCACTCCGTCAACCGCTTCCAGGTCTCCAAGATCGACCGGACCGGGGCATTTGTCGGTCGCTGTACCGAGATGTGTGGCACCTATCACTCGATGATGAACTTCGAGGTTCGCGTCGTGCAGCCCAACGACTTCAAGGCCTATCTTCAGCAGCGGATCGCCGGAAAGACGAACGCGCAGGCGTTGCAGGCGATCGCCCAGTCCCCGGTCGCCGTCACCACTCACCCGTTCGACACCCGCCGCGGCGAGATGGCGCCGCAGGCAAGTAAGTAGGACCTCCGTAAGAGAGTAGGCCAATGCACATCGAAGCCAGGCTGTTCGAATTCGTGGCGGCATTCTTCGTCTTCTGTACCGTGCTCTACGGTCTGCTGACCTGGCGGTTCGCCAACGGTGGCATCGAGTGGGCCGGCCTCACCGCGCTCGCGCTGACCAGCGGTATGGCGATGATCGTGGGGACGTTCTTCCGCTTCGTGGCTCGTCGGCTCGACACCCGGCCTGAGGACTACGAAGGCGCTGAAATCAGTGACGGCGCAGGCGAATTGGGATTCTTCAGCCCGCACAGCTGGTGGCCGATCCTGGTCGCGCTGTCGGGTTCGGTGACCGCGGTCGGCATCGCGTTGTGGCTGCCGTGGCTGATCGCTGCCGGCGTAGTGTTCGTGCTGAGTTCGGCGGCCGGCCTGGTCTTCGAGTACTACGTCGGTCCCGAGAAGCACTGAACGCGCCGGCAGGGTCGACTTCAAGGTCACAATCGGGGCATCAGTTGGTCCGCGACGGGGTCGCCGAGAATGTCACGCGAGTTCCGGTTCGGTAGGGTTTCGCCAGGCACAATGAGGAACATCGGAGCGCGCGCTCAACAACACAGCCGCGGTGCCGCACGCGCCGGTGAAGTAGTCGAACAGGACAGACAGACATGAGCGGGCCGAATCCACCGGGACCGGAGTCCGAAGAACGGGAACCCGACATCGAGCCCAGCCAAGGCGACCGCGAATTCGAGCAGGGCGGCAGCGAATTCGCCGAGACGTCAGTAGGGGAGTCCGAGCCGGACACCTCGACGGGCCAGACTGACATCTACTCGCGGGCCTACTCGGCCCCGGAGTCCGAACACATCAGCAGCGGGCCTTACGTGCCCGCGAACCTCGACCTTTACGACTACGACAACTACGACGACACCGCTCACGACGACCAGGAGGCGGGCACGCCGCGCTGGCCGTGGATCGTCGGCATCGCCGCGATCGTCGCGGCGATCGCGCTGGTGGTCGCTGTTTCGCTGCTGTTCGCCCGCACCGATACCAACAAGTTGGCCACCCCCAGCACCGCACCGATGTCGACGCCGCCGATGCAGGACGAGATCACCACCACAAAGCCGCCGCCCCCACCGCCGCCGCCGAGCAGCGAGGCGCCGCCACCACCGCCGAGCAGCGCGCCGCCGCCACCACCCCCGCCACCGACCAGCGAGGCGCCGCCGCCGCCCGCCCCGGCGCCTGCGCCCGCACCGGCACCCGCGCCCGCGCCGCCGGCACCAGCGCCGGAGCCCGCCCCGGCCGGTCCCAAGCAGGTCACCTACTCGGTGACCGGCACCAAGGCGCCGTTCGACCAGATCACCATCTCCTACACCGACGGCTCGGGGATGCGACGGATCATGCCCAACGTGTACATCCCGTGGACGATCACGCTGACGCCGATCTCGCAGTCCGACGTCGGCTCGATCGAGGCGACGAGCCTGCTGCGGCTGAGCAAGCTCAACTGCAAGATCACGACGAGCGACGGGAAAGTGTTGGCCGACAACGAGAACAACCAGCCGCAGGCGACCTGCGGATGATCGACAGGTATTCGCAAGCGTGGGGCGCACGCAGCAAGGTCACCCCGGCCACCGCTGATCGCATCGTGCTCGGATCGTGTGCCGCGATCTGGCTGACCCTGGTGGGGATGAGCGTGGCGGCCGTGGTCGCGCTGATGGACCTGGGCCGCGGTTTCCATGAGGCCAAAGGGAATCCGCACACCTCGTCGGTGCTCTACGCGATCATCATCATCTCCGCGCTGATCATCCTGGCGGCCATCCCGATGCTGCTGCGCGCCCGGCGCATCACCCGCGACGGACCAGTCGCGCGAACGCCGGCCCGCAAATCGACTGCGCAGTCGATCAGGTCGCCCGGGCAGTTGGACGTTCAGTCCGCGCACGGCGCCACCGAGCGGTTGACCACACTGCGGCCGGCGCTGTCCGACGCTGTGGTGAACCGTTTCTGGCTACGTGGCACCGCCGCGCTGATGGGCACGATGGGCGCGGCATTACTGGCGGTGGCTGCCGCGACCTATTCGATGGCGATCGGCCACGACGGCTTCTCCTGGACCGCTTACGGCGTTGCCGGGGCGATCACGCTGGTCATGCCGCTCATTCCGTGGCGGTATGTGCGGCAACTGCGCGGCATGCTTGCCGCGTAGCGCGATCAGCGTTAGTGGTGGCCGTTCGATGAGCCGTTGCCGTTGCCATTGCCCTGGTGCTCCCGCAGCGCGGTGAGCGCGCGTTGTTCGGAGGCGTGGGCGGCTTCGCTGAGCGCATCGGCCTCGGCGGGCGGGTCGGCGTAGAGGAAGCTGCCGGAGCCCGGCGAGCCGCCGGAGCCCAGCTTGTTCATCTTCACCGGCACCGGGGCGCCCTGGTATTCCAGCGGAATCGGGTGGCCGTGCTCGTCGACGGGCCCGAGCGGCTGGTGCAACTCGATGTAGGCGCCGTGCGGGAGTCGCTTGATGATGCCGGTTTCGACGCCGTGCTCGAGAACGGAACGGTCGCTGCGCTGCAGGGCGACACACCACCGGTAGGTGACGAAGTAGATCAGCGGCGGAAGCGCCACCATGCCTATACGCCCCATCCACGTCGTCGCATTCAGCGAGATGTGGAACTTGTACGCGATGATGTCGTTGATCGACGACAGCGTCAGCACCATGTAAAACCCGATCGCCATGGCGCCGATCGCGGTCCGTACCGGTACGTCACGCGGGCGCTGCAGCAGGTTGTGGTGCGCGGTGTCGCCGCTGAATCGCTTCTCCAGGAACGGATAAACGATCAACAACACGAAGATCAAGCCCATGAGTATCCCGACCCATACCGAGGCGGGAATGGTGTGATGGAAGAAGTAAAACTCCCACGCCGGCCAGAGCCTGGCGAGTCCGTCAGGCCACATCATGTAGAAGTCCGGCTGTGAGCCCGCGGAAACATGAGATGGCTTGTAGGGGCCCAGATTCCAGATGGGGTTGATCTGCAGCAGGCCGCCCATCAGACCCAGCACACCGGTGGTCAGTGCGAAGAAGGCACCGGACTTGACGGCGAACACCGGCATCACGCGCACGCCGACGACGTTGTGTTCGGTGCGGCCGGGGCCGGGGAACTGAGTGTGCTTCTGGAACCACACGAAGGCGAGGTGCGCGCCGATCAGCGCCAGGATGATGCCCGGCAACAGCAGGATATGCAGGCCGTACATCCGCGGGACGATGTAACCCGCCGCGGTGCAGTCGTTCCCCGCACCGCCACACGGGAAGTCGCCGCCGAACAGCGCCCAGTGCAGCCAGGTGCCAATCACCGGCATTCCCATCGTGATTGACGAGAGTGCGGCGCGCAGGCCGATGCCGGACAGCAGGTCGTCGGGCAGCGAGTAGCCGAAGTAGCCCTCGAACATCGACAGGATCAGCAGCAGCGAACCGATGACCCAGTTGGCTTCTCGTGGTCGCCGGAACGCGCCGGTGAAGAAGATGCGGGCCAGGTGCACCATGATCGATGCGGCGAACATCAGTGCGGCCCAGTGGTGGACCTGGCGCACGAACAGACCGCCGCGGACCTCGAAGCTGATGTCGAGCGTCGACGCGAACGCCTTGGACATTTCCACGCCGCGGAGCGGCTGGTAGACGCCGTTGTAGGTGACGTCTTGCATGGATGGGTCGAAGAACAGCGTCAAGTACACGCCGGTGAGCAGCAGCACGATGAAGCTGTACATCGCGATCTCACCGAGCAGGAACGACCAGTGCGTCGGGAAAACTTTGTTCAGCTGGCGGCGCACCGCGGCCGACGGGTGATACCGCGAGTCGACGGCGTTGCCCTGCCCGGCGAGCACCTCGCCGATGCTGGGTGGACTCAGTTTTGGACTCATGTTGTGCGCTCCCAAAAGGCCGGTCCGACGGGCTCGATGAAGTCGCCGTTGGCGACGAGGTACCCGTCGGCGTCAATGGTGATCGGCAGCTGTGCCAACGCGCGCGCGGCCGGCCCGAAGATCGGCGTGGCGTAACGCAATGCGTCGAACTGCGACTGGTGACATGGGCACAAGATTCGGTAGTCCTGCTGCTCGTACAGGGATGAGGGACATCCCAGATGCGAGCAGACCTTGGTGTAGGCGAACAATTCGCCGAAGTTGAAGCTCTCCTGACCTTTCCTTTTTACCAACCGTGACATGTCGGCGGGCTTGATGCGGATCAGCATCACCGGGTTGCGGACGGCGCTCAGGATCTGGGTCAACTTTTCGTGCGATTCCACCGTGGTGCCATCGCCGTCGGACTCGCGCCACGGGAAGACGGTCTCCATGCCGCCGGCTTCGAGGTCCTCAGGGCGCATCTTGGTGAACGGTGACCCCACGCCCTCGCCGGTGGCCCGCGCGAGGTAGATCGTCTCGCCGTGGAAACGCGGTGTCCACCCGGAGGTCCACAGCACAGCCTTCTTGCCGTCGGCGGTCTGTATGACGGGCTTCCAGGGGTTCTTGATCAGGCCACCGGCAAACGCGACCAGGGTGCCGAGCCCGAAGGCGCCAAGGCTAGCGCCCAGCGACAGGCCGATCAGTTTGCGGCGCCGAATGGTCGAGCCTTCGAGAGCGTCGGTCAGGTTCGCGGCCACGGTCTTGCGATCGATCTCATCTGACCCGGCCGCGCCGTAGTGGCGGTCCTGGATCGAAATCTCTTCGGGGATGAACTTTTTCTGGTAGAGCACCGCACCGATCGCGATACACAAAACGGACCCGCCGAACGTCAGACCGTAGAGCGGGGTGGTCAGCGAGTAGACGAGGTTGCCGGACGATCCATTCGGCTGGTACTCCCACGGCCAGAACAAGAAGACGAGCAGCAGGGCGAACCCCAACAGCCCGCCCAGCAAAAGCCAGAGTGCGACCTGACGCTCGGCGCGCTTTT
Source organism: uncultured Actinomycetota bacterium (assembly GCA_963741555.1). Taxonomy (GTDB): domain Bacteria; phylum Actinomycetota; class Actinomycetes; order Mycobacteriales; family Mycobacteriaceae; genus Mycobacterium. Next base: position 727,608 of record CAVUIH010000015.1, read on the forward strand.
CGGCTTTGGTGCCGTCGACAGGCCAACGCGGCTCTTTGAAGACGGTTTCCACGCCGTCCATCCGGCCGCCGAGCGCGACCAGCTCCTCGCGCGTCATCGCGTTGAGTTCGGTTTCGCTGGGCAGCCCGCTGTGGCCTTCTTCGCTGCTCACGATCGTGCCCCAATCCACAGCGCCGCACCGATGACGGCGACCATCCCGACGATCCACGCCGCCATGCCCTCCGGGGCGGGGCCGAAGCCGCCCAGCCCGTTGCCGCCCTGACTGCGGGTCTCGGTCGCGTTTTTGACGTAGGCGATGATGTCTTTCTTCGCATCGAACGAGAGCTGACGGTCGGAGAACTTCGGCATGTTCTGCGGCCCGGTCAACATCGCGTCGAGGATCTGCTGCTCGTTGGCCGGCTCGAGGTCGGGAGCGAACTTGCCCGACGACAGCGCGCCGCCCTTACCGGTGAAGTTGTGGCACGACGAGCAATTCAGCCGGAACAGGTCACCACCGCGGCCCAGATCGTCGCCGCGCAGCGACGTCGTCGCGATGCTGCCGTCGGGGTTACGAGTCACGATCGGTCCGCCGCCATTGGCCTGCACGTAGGCGCCGAGCGCGTCGATCTGCGACTCGTCGAAGATCGGGTCCTTGCGCTGGGCCTGGGCCTCGCCGCGCACGGCGGGCATCCGGCCGCTGGAGACCTGGAAGTAGACCGCGGCCTCGCCGACACCGATCAGGCTCGGCCCGCGGTCGGGCACGCCCTGCAGGTTGGCGCCGTGGCAGGTCACGCATGAGGTTTCGAAAAGCTGCTTGCCCGTTCGCAATAGCGCCGACGACGACTCGTCGGCCACGGCGACCTGCGGGGTGGGGGTGAAGACGGCGGCCAGCCCGCCGGCCACGGCGAGAGCCATCACCAGCAGCAGTCCGGCGGAGAACCGGCGATGCAGGCGACGGCGTGCCCGGTCACTCAGCGATCGGTTCAGCCGCAGTTTCTTCAACCGAGCACTCCTGTTCTTACGCACGCTGGTCATCGAATGAAGTAGATCGTGGCGAACAGTGCGATCCAGACGATGTCGACGAAGTGCCAGTAGTAGGACACGACGATCGACGCGGTCGCCTGCGCCGGGGTGAACTTGGTCATCGTGGTGCGGGCCAGCAGGAAGATGAAGGCGATCAGCCCGCCGATGACGTGCAGCCCGTGAAAGCCGGTGGCGAGATAGAAGACGCTGCCGTAGGCGCTGCTGGGAATGGTGGTCCCGTGGCTCATCAGATGGTGGTACTCGTAGCCCTGCCCGAGGACGAAGAACAGCCCCATCGCAAACGTGAGCGCATACCAGCGGCGCAGGCCGAACACGTCGCCGCGCTCGGCCGCGAACACCCCCATCTGGCAGGTGAACGACGACGCGATCAGAACCAGCGTGACCGGCACGGCCTGATACAGATTCAGCTCGGTCGGCGGGGGCGGCCAGTTGCCTGCCGCCTGCGCCCGCGCGGTGAAGTAGAACGCGAACAATCCAGCAAAGAACATCAACTCGCTGGAAAGCCAGACTATGGTGCCAACACTCACCATGTTGGGGCGGTTCAGCGAATGTACTCGCGCTGTGATTGCAGTACCCGAGGTTCCTACCGCACTCGTCACATCCGCAAGTATGACGCTTTGTAGTTGTCGACCTCCACTCGGGGCTGAAATTGGCGCGCCTTAATTTCGTCCGCTACGCCCGGCCGGGCTCGTGCTGCGACCGTCTGTGCGACCATCTGCGGTGTGACGGCGCCATCGTCCGGGCCCACTCAGCGGCCCCCCGCGGCGGCGCTGACGTGGCCGCGGGTTCTCGCAGTTCTGACCGCGGGCCAGAATCTGCCCCGCGGTCAGGCCGGCTGGGCGATGGAACAGATCATGACCGGCTCCGCGACGCCCGCGCAGATCGCTGCTTTCGCCGTCGCGCTGACGATGAAGGCGCCGACCGCGGACGAGGTGGCCGAGTTGGCCGAGGCGATGCTTCAGCACGCCCGTCCGTTGCCCACCGAGCAGATCGGTACCGACACCGTCGACGTGGTCGGTACCGGCGGCGACGGGGTCAGCACCGTCAACCTGTCCACCATGGCGGCGATCGTGGTCGCGGCCTGCGGTGTCCCGGTGGTCAAACACGGCAACCGGGCGGCGTCATCGCTGGCGGGCGGAGCCGACACGCTCGAGGAACTCGGGGTGCGCATCGACCTGAGTCCGGACGACGTCGCACGCAGCGTCGCCGAGGTCGGCATCGGGTTCTGTTTCGCGCCGCAGTTCCATCCGTCGTATCGGCACGCATCGGCGACACGACGGGAGATCGGTGTGCCCACCGTGTTCAATCTGCTTGGGCCACTGACTAATCCGGGACGACCGCGCGCGGGGCTGATCGGCTGCGCGTTCGCCGATCTGGCCGCCGTGATGGCGGGAGTCTTCGCCGCGCGACAGTCCAGCGTGCTGGTGGTGCACGGCGACGACGGCCTCGACGAGCTGACCACAACGACGACCAGCACGATCTGGCGAGTCCAAGCGGGCACCGTGGACAAATTGACATTCGATCCGGCCGGATTCGGTTTCGCACGAGCCGATCTCGACGAGTTGCGGGGCGGCGACGCGGCGGCCAACGCGGCAGAAGCCCGCTCGGTGCTGGCCGGAGCCAAGGGCCCGGTGCGCGACGCCGTCGTGCTCAATGCCGCGGGCGCGATCGTCGCGCACACCGGGCTATCCAGTCGCGCCGAGTGGCTGCCGGCGTGGGAAGACGGGCTCTGCCGGGCTGCCGAGGCCATCGACACCGGCGCGGCCGAACAGCTGCTCGCGCGATGGGTGCGGTTCGGTCAGCAGCTCTGAGTCGCGGCTGGTCACGGCCTGTTCGGCGGCCACCCGGGCCGAGCGCGCCGATGCGGCCCACTGGGCCCACGGCCCCGCGGACCGCAGCGGCGTGCACCAACCCGTCGCCTCGTCGCTGCCGGTGACACGCACGATGCGCACGCCCGGGGCCGCCAACCAGCGGGCGACCAGGGCCGTCTCCTCGACCAGTGCGCCGCCCAGCGGGGTGGTCTGCGGCAGGATCACCTGCGCCCCGGCCAGGATGGCGTCGACGACGGGCATCGGCGGCACGCCGCGTCGCGCGGTGCCCGCCGCGGCGAGCTGGCCGTGGCGGACGACGGCGAGCTGCCAGCCGCCGTCGCCGTCGGGGGCGGCGGCCACCAGCTCCGGCAGCGCGGCCAGCGCACGTAGGCGCTGCCCGCGCCACAGCACCTCGACCGCGGCCACCGTGTGGTCGCGCAGCCGCGCGGCGCTCTCGTAGCGCTGGCGCGCGGCGAGGTCGGCGATTCGCTGCGCCGCGTCGGCCAGCGCGGAGTTGTCCAGGCCGTCGATCAGCGCCGCGGCGCGCGCGGCTGCCGGGCCGTATCGGGCCGCCGTCGCATCGCGCACCCCGGGACACGGCGAGACCTCGTGCAGGGGGCAGGCCGGGCCGTGCAGCGCCGACCGGGCCAGCCGCTTGGTGCAGGTCCGCACTCCGGTGAGGCGGGCCAGCAGGTCGGCCGTGTCGACGGCGTCGGCCCGGGCCCGGAACGGGCCGACCGCGCGATCGTGGCGAGGGGTACGCACCACGGAGAATCGGGGAAAAGCCTCGTCGCTCAACACCACCCACCACCACCTGTGCGGGAATTTCGACCGGCGGTTGTACGGCGGGGCGTGCGCGCTCAACATCCGCAGTTCCCGGACGCCGGCTTCCAGAGCGTGCGCGCACTCGATGTGCTCGACCCTGGTTGCCAGCGTGACCATCTCTTTCATCCGGGTCCGCTGATCGGAGCCGTTGAAATACTGATTTACCCTGCGCCGCAAGTTAATTGCGGTACCGACGTAGAGCACCTCGTCGGCCGGTCCGTGGAACAGGTAGACCCCGGGCCGGCGCGGCAAGGCCTCGGCCAGCACTCGTTTGCGGCGCTGCGTCGGCGACACGTCGGGCAGATACGCGCGCAGGTCGGCGTAAGTGTGCACACCCTGGTTGCCGATCCGTTCGATGAGCGCGTGTAGCACCTCGACGGTGGCCCGCGCGTCGTCGAGCGCCCGGTGGGTGGGCTCGCTGGCGACGGCGAACAGACGGGCCAGCGCCGCCAGTCGCACACTCGGCGCTTCCTCGCGGCTGAGCACCCGCCGGGCGAGTTGGACGGTGCACAGCACTTGTGGCCGCGGCCAGCGGATCCCGCACTGATCGGCGGCGGCCCGCAGGAATCCCATGTCGAACCGGGCGTTGTGGGCGACCAGGACCGCACCGCGGGCGAATTCGAGAAACATCGGCAGCACCGCGGCGATGGTCGGCGCATCGCACACCATCGCCGTGGTGATGCCGGTCAACTGGACGATCTGCGGCGGGATGCTGCGTTGCGGGTCGACAAGCGTCGCGAACTCACCCAGCACCACCCCGCCGCGGACTTTGACCGCGCCGATCTCGGTGATCGCGTCGGCGACTTTTCCGTCGGTGGCATTCATGCGCCCGCCGGTGGTCTCGAGGTCGACGACGACGAAAGTGGTCTCGCGTAGCGAGATTTCGGTCGCCCCGTCGATGTCGGGGAGGCTCAGCTGTTCGGCAGCGGGCGCGCCCATGGCGGTGACGTTAAGCAGTCACACCGACAGGTCCTCCGATCCCGCCCGGCGCGTCGGCACGGGACGCTTGACCAAAACTTGTCGGTGTCCTCGGTTAGCGTCACGGCAAGACCGATCAGTACACGGAGAGGACCGGCCAGATGGCGCATAGGAGCGAGCCCGAGTGGCTGGCAGCGGACCCGCCCGAATCGACAGAACCTGTGGTCATCGACTGCGATGACTGCGCGGTACGCGGTCCGGGATGCCGCGATTGCGTCGTCAGCGTGATACTCGGGGTACCGGAAACTTTGCTGGAGGACGAGCGGGTCGCGTTGGAGGTGCTCGCCGACGCGGGACTGGCCCCCAGACTGCGGTTGGTACCGATTCACGGGCAGCGGCCCGGCGTAGCCTAACGGCGTTAGGCTGAAATCTTGCTGTTTTCTTAACAACTCAGAGTTGGACAACCGCGAAGGCGTTTCGTAACCTATCTGAGACCTAAGGCAGTCAACGGCTGTCAACTCAGTGGGTTTTAAGGAATCGAAGTCTTGCAATTGGAGCTAGGCGGTGAACGCGTGTTCGAGCGCGTCGCAAAGCGGTTTGCTGGCGTAGCGCTAGCCGGACTCATCGTCTTGTCTGGATTTGCTGCCAGCAATGTCATGGCAGACCCGGCCGTCGACGCGATGGCAAAGCTCAACGAGCTGTCACGGCAGGCCGAGCAGACCACCGAGGCTATGCACAGCGCGCAGCTCGACCTCAACAACAAGCTGGCTGCGCAGCGAACAGCCGAGAAGAAGCACACCGATGACCTGGCCGCCGCCGACGAGGCGAAGTCGCGACTGGCAACCTTTCAGGTCGGCGTCGACCAATACGCCGCAGCAATGTACATGGGCGGTCGCACCGACGGCATGAACGCGATCATGACCGCCGAGTCTCCGCAGCAGCTGATCGGCAAATTGGCCGTGAGTCGGGTGATCTCCACGGCGATGATCGCCCAGATGGCGACCTATCGGGCGACCCGCGAACAGGCCGCTCAGGCCGAGAAAGAATCCGCGAAGTCGGCCGCCGACGCCAAGACCGCCGCCGAACAGGCCGCCGCGGTGCGCGCGAAGCTGCAGTCCAAGCAGAGCCAGTTGCAGCTGCAGATCGGCATCGTCAAGTCGCAGTACCTCGCATTGAGCCCGCACGAGCGCACCGAGCTGGCCGCGCCGGGGCCTCCGCCGCCAGCGGCCGCGATGGCCGCCGCGACGGCTCCCGCTCCTGAGGCGCTCGCGCCGGGCATGGGACCGGGTGGTCCCGGCGGCGGACCGGGCAGCGGTCAGGGCGCGATCGCTGTTCAGGCCGCATTGACGCAGGTCGGCGCGCCGTACGCGTGGGGCGGCGCCGCGCCCGGCGGATTCGACTGTTCGGGCCTGGTGATGTGGGCGTTCCAGCAGGCCGGCATCGCACTACCGCACTCCAGCCAGGCGATGGCGCACGGCGGACAGCCGGTGTCGCTGTCCGACCTGCAGCCCGGTGACGTGCTGACCTTCTACTCCGACGCCTCTCATGCCGGCCTCTACATCGGCGACGGCCTGATGATCCACTCGTCCACCTACGGCGTGCCGGTGCGGGTGGTGCCGATGAATTCGTCCGGCCCGATCTACGACGCCCGCCGCTACTAGTTCCCGGCAGCGCCGGCTGCTGGCCTGCGTCCTGGCCGCTGAGCTGACCTTCGGCGTCCTCGCAGTCATCGACACGAACACCCGCTCCCCGGCGCCACCGCAGTCCACCACCGCGCCGGCGCAGGTCCAGGTCGGCGATCGCATTCTGCGGATGACCAACCTCGGTGGCCCGCAGTCCCAGCAGGTGTTGGACCGCGTCGCGGCGCACATCGGACAGGCCGTCCACGCTGTCGATGCGTTCTGGGGCACCGACTGGCCGCGCGAGGTCGACGTGGTCGCCACCGGCACCCAGCGACAATTCGAGGCGCAAGCCGGTGGCGGTCCCACCGCGCAGTGGGCCGACATCGCCGCGATCGCGGTGGCCGACCACGTCGACCCCGCCCGGCGAATCGCGACCGGCCAGCGGATCGTCTTCGCGCCAGGGGCCGCGGGCATGAGCGAGCGTGCATTCCGAATCGTGTTGAGCCACGAGCTCTTTCACTACGCCGCACGCGCGCAGACCGCGGTGAATGCGCCACAGTGGCTGACCGAAGGAGTCGCCGATTACGTCGCCCGGCCGCGCACTCCGCTGCCCGAGGTCGCGACGCCTCCCACGTCGTTGCCGTCCGACGCCGAGCTTGCCGACCCCGGGCCGCAGCGTTCGCAAGCCTACGACCGGGCCTGGTGGTTCGCGCTGTTCATCGCCGACACCCGCGGACCACCGACGCTGCGCGCCCTCTACCAGCAGGCATGCGGCGACGGGCACACCGAATTTCCCGTCGCCGTGCACAAGGTGCTCGGCACCGACACCGCGGGGATACTCGCCGACTGGCAGCACTGGCTGACTCGCGGGCCCGCGCACTGAAAATGCTGCGCTAATCTTCCTACGTGCCTCGGGTCCTGCTGGTAACCAACGATTTTCCGCCGCGGCGCGGTGGCATCCAGTCGTATCTGCTCGAGCTGGTTTCTCGGCTGGCCGCCACCGGCGAGCACACGCTGACGGTGTACGCGCCGCAGTGGAAGGACGCCGAGACGTTCGACGCCCACGCTGCCGGCTATCGGGTGGTGCGCCATCCCGGCACGTTGATGTTGCCCGTACCCACGGTCGACATCCGGATGCGCCGGCTGATTGCCGAGCGCGGCATCGACACCGTCTGGTTCGGTGCGGCCGCGCCTCTGGGCTTGCTGGCGCAGCGGGCCCGTCAGGCCGGGGCGACGCGGGTGTTGGCGAGCACCCACGGCCACGAGGTGGGCTGGTCGATGCTCCCGGTGGCACGGTCGGTGCTGCGGCGCATCGGCGACGACACGGACGCCGTCACGTTCGTGAGCCGCTACACACGAGGGCGTTTCGCGTCGGCGTTCGGCCCCAACGCAGCGCTTGAGCACCTGCCACCCGGCGTCGACACCGACCGGTTTCGCCCCGATGCGGCGAGCCGGGCCGAGCTGCGCGCCCGCTATGGTCTGGGCGAGCGGCCCACGGCGCTCTGCCTGTCCCGGCTGGTGCCGCGCAAGGGCCAGGACATGCTGATCCGTGCGCTGCCCGCGATCAGACGGCGGGTCGACGGCGCGGCGCTGGTCATCGCGGGCGGCGGGCCATACATGACGGCCCTGCACGAGCTGGCCGAGCGTGTCGGCGTCAGTGACCACGTCGTCTTCACCGGTGGCGTTCCCGCTGCCGAGCTGCCCGCGTATCACGCGATGGCCGACGTGTTCGCGATGCCCTGCCGCACCCGTGGAGCCGGACTCGATGTCGAGGGGCTGGGCATCGTGTTTCTGGAAGCGTCTGCCACCGGCGTTCCGGTGATCGCCGGATCGTCGGGCGGTGCACCAGAAACCGTGCGGCACAACAAGACTGGGATGGTGGTCGATGGTCGGTCGGTAGAGCAGATCGCCGACGCCGTCAGCGGGCTGCTCAGCGACCCGGACCGCGCCGCCGCGATGGGTGCCGCCGGCCGGGATTGGGTGACCGCGCACTGGCGTTGGGACGATCTGGCCGGCCGACTGGCCGACCTGATCCGCGGCTAATCCTTGGCGTACAGCGCGTTGATGTCGTCGGCGAACTTCTCGGCAACGACCTTGCGCTTCACCTTCATCGTCGGCGTCAGTTCCCCGGTGTCCTCGGTGAAGTCGACCGGCAGGATGCGGAACTTGCGAATCGACTCCGCATGCGACACCGACATATTGGCTTGCTTGACGGTGGCGTCCACCTCAGCCAGCAGATCGGGGTCGTTGACCAGGTCTCCGACCGAGGAGCCGGCGGGCTTGCTGTTGCGCTGCTTCCAGCCGTAGAACGCCTCGGGGTCGATCGTGATCAACGCCGCGATGAACGGCTTGGCGTCGCCGACCACCATCGCCTGGCTGATCAGTGCGTGACCTCGGAGCTGGTCTTCCAGAACCGCCGGCGCGACGTTCTTGCCGCCTGCGGTGACGATGATTTCCTTCTTGCGACCGGTGATCGTCAAGAACCCCTGTTCGTCGACGGCACCCAAGTCACCGGTCTTGAACCAGCCGTCCTCGATCGCCTCGCTGGTGGCCTGCTCGTTGTGCCAATACCCGTCGAACACCACGCCGCCGCGCAGCAACAACTCGCCGTCGTCAGCAATGCGCATACTGTTGCCCGGCAACAACTTTCCGACCGTACCGATCTTCAAGGCGCCGACCTGGTTGACGGTGATCGCCGCGCTGGTCTCGGTCAGGCCGTAGCCCTCGTAGATGGTCAGGCCGACGCCGCGATAGAAGTGGCCCAACCGTGCACCCAGCGGTGCACCGCCGGAGACGGACGCCCGGCAGTCGCCGCCCAGCGCGGCGCGCAGCTTGTGGTAGACCAGCCGGTCGAACAGTGCGTGCTTGGCGCGCAGCAGCAGGCCCGGGCCGCCGTTTTCGGATGCCTGGCTCCAGTCGACGGCGGTTTGGGCGGCGATGTCGAAGATGCGGCCCTTGCCGTCGTTGGCGGCATTTTGCGCGGCGGTGTTGTAGACCTTTTCGAACACCCGCGGCACCGACACCACGACCGTCGGTTTGAACACCGCGAACATCGGCACCAAATTCTTGATGTCGCTGGTGAATCCGACAATTACCTTGTTGTGGAACGCGCACAACGTCAGCGCTCGGGCCAACACGTGCGCCAGCGGCAGGAACACCAGCAACCGCTCGCCCTTGTGCAGCAGCGTCGGGAGCACCGCCTTGGCGCCGCGGGTTTCGTAGACCAGGTTCGAGTGAGTCAGCTGGCAGCCCTTGGGCCGTCCGGTGGTGCCCGAGGTGTAGATCAGCGTCGCCGGATGGTCGGCGCGCAGCGCATCGAGGCGAGCGGTCAGCTCACCGGGGTCGACCGATGCGCCCTGCTGTTCGAGCTGCTCGAGCGCTTTGGGGCCAGAACCGTCGATGTGCAGCACGCGCCGCAGCTCGGGCAGCTCGCCGGCCAGCTCGGTAACCATCGACGCGTGCGCGTCGGTCTCGGCGAAGGCCACTACCGCCGCCGAGTCGGTCAGCACCCAGCGCACCTGCTCCGCCGAGGACGTCTCATAGATCGGCACGGTCACCGCGCCGACCGCAAGGATTGCGAGGTCGATGATCGCCCACTCGTAGCGGGTGGCCGAGAAGATCGCCACCCGATCGCCGGCCTGCACACCTTCTGCAATCAGACCCTGTGCGGTAGAACGGATTTGGGCAGCTGCGGCGGCGCACGTGACATCGGTCCAGCTGCCGTCGATCAGGCGTTGGAAGATCACCGTGTCGGGGTCGTTGCGCTCGTGATCGAACACCGCGGCAACGATGTTGTCGTGCTCGCCCACCGTGAACGGAGCGGGAGCAGTAATTTCACGCACTGTTGTGACCTTCGCTTTGGCAATTCTCGGACCAGGCGGGATTCAGCCTAGTCCGGCGACGATGCGGGCCAGAAAGGCCCGTTGAGGAGCCGGACGAGTGTCGGTCGACCAGGCGGCGGTGCACCCGGAGGGGCGCCATATGTGAAGCTATCAACCGTGCACAGCGTTCAAATTGCCGACGAGATGTTCGTCGCCGCCGATCCTGCGCGCGTCGGCGCCGCGGTGAGCGATCCGTCCAGCTGGCGGCGGTGGTGGCCCGATCTGCGACTGCAGGTGGTCGAAGATCGCGGTCCGGTGGGCGTTCGATGGACAGTTGCCGGGCCGCTCACCGGCACGATGGAAATCTGGCTGGAGCCGTGCCTGGACGGAGTGCTGTTGCATTACTTTATGCACGCCGAGCCGTCCGGCGTGACGCCCGCGCAGTTGGCAAAATTGAATCTCGCGAAACTGACTCATCGGCGTCGGGTCGCGGGCAAGAAAATGGCCTTCGAGGTGAAAACGACCCTGGAGCGCTCCCGGCCGCTCGGGGTTTCGCCAGTGCTTGACCAGGCCTGAGTTCAGCCGGGAGTACCGTTTCTGCCGTGGGCTGACGCAACGGCCGACACGGCCCAGACAGGGAGAAGGAAGCGACCAGGTGGCGGAGAAAACGGCCCAGACGATTCACATCGACGCAGACCCCGGCACGGTGATGGACGTGATCGCTGACATCGGTTCCTATCCCGATTGGGTGTCGGAGTACAAGGAAGCCGAGGTCCTGGAAGCCGACGCCGACGGCAACCCCAAGGTAGCGCGGTTGGTGCTGGACACCAGCGTTCTCAAGGACACCTTGGTGCTGGCGTATCAGTGGCCCAAGGACCGTGGCTCTGTGCAGTGGTCGCTGGTGTCCAGTTCGCTGCTGCGATCCATGGACGGCGTATATCGGTTGGCGTCCAAGGGATCTGGAACCGACGTCACGTACGAACTGACCGTCGACATCGCCATCCCGATGATCGGGTTGCTCAAGCGCAAGGCTGAGCGCAGGCTGATTGACACAGCGTTGAAGGATCTGAAGAAACGAGTCGAGGCTGAGTGAGTCTGGGTGAGTCGGTAGCGCCCGCACTCGCCCGAATCAGTCTCTTCGTCGGTAAGGGTGGGGTAGGCAAATCCACACTGGCGGCCGCGACCGCCGTGCATGAAGCGCGCGCCGGTCAGCGCGTCCTGCTGGTCTCCACCGACCAGGCGCACTCGCTGGGCGATGTGCTCAGCGTCCCGGTCGCGCCGACGGGTGAACGCGACTGTGTGCGGGTGATGGCCGATCTGGACACCGGCTTTCTCGACGCGCTGGCCATGGACACCCTGGCGTTGCTGGAAGCGCGCTGGCGCGATGTAGTTGACACACTCGGCCGCCGATTTCCTGAATCGGAGCTGGGAGAGATTGCGCCCGAAGAACTTTCGGCGTTGCCCGGTGTGCAGGAGGTGCTCGGTCTGCACGAGGTGGGGGAGTTGGCGAGGTCCGGGAGGTGGGACCACATCGTGGTCGACTGCGCCTCCACCGCCGATGCCCTGCGGATGCTCACCCTGCCCGCGACGTTCGCGCTCTACGTCGAGCGTGCGTGGCCACGGCATCGCAGGCTGTCCGCCGGCGCCGACGACGCGCGGTCCACCGCGGTGGTGGAACTCCTGGAGCGCATCAGCTCCCACGTCGAGAAACTCAGCGAACTGCTGACCGACGGGACGCGAGTCGGTGCACACCTGGTGCTCACCGCCGAACGGGTGGTGGCGGCGGAGGCGATCCGGATGTTGGGCTCGCTGGCGCTGATGGGTGTGCGCATCGAAGAACTAATCGTCAACCAGATTCTGATGCAAGACGATTCGTACGAGTACCGCAACCTGCCCGCGCATCCGGCCTTCGACTGGTACTCCGAGCGGATCAGCGAACAGCGGACCGTGCTCGATGAACTCGACGCCGCGATCGGCGACGTGGCGCTGGTGCTCACGCCGCATCTGGCGGGCGAGCCGATCGGCGCCAAAGCGTTGGCCGAGCTGCTGGACAACGCTCGTCGCCGCGACGGATCGGCGCCGCCGGGGCCACTGCGTCCCGTCGTCGATCTGGAATCGGGCTCTGGACTGCAGTCCGTCTACCGATTGCGGCTAGAGTTGCCGCAGATCGATTCCGGCGCGCTCAGCCTGGGCCGGGTCGCTGACGATCTGATCATCGGTTCCGGCGGGACGCGACGCAGAGTTCGACTGGCGTCCGTCCTGCGGCGATGCACAGTGCTGGACGCGCATCTTCGAGATAGCGAATTGACGGTGCGGTTTCGACCTGACCCGGAGGTGTGGCCGAAGTGACCGCCGGTGCACATCCCGACATCGGGCCCGAGCTACGCAAACTCGCCCAGAAGATTCTCGATCAGATCGACCCGGCAATCCGGGTGGCGGCGTCACGAGCGGCCGGCGACGGGCCGGGCACCGGCAAATGCCAACAGGTGTGGTGTCCGGTGTGCGCGCTGGCCGCGGTCGTCAGCGGGGACGAACATCCGCTGCTGACCGTCATCGCTGAGCACAGCGTCGCGCTGCTGACGGTGATCCGAATGATCGTCGACCAGGTCGACCGGCCGGCCACACCTCCGGACCCTCCGCCGGGTGGTGGGAGTGCGGCCGAATCAGCCGACGACGCCGACCGGACAAGTCGCTACCAGCCCATCACCGTCACCGTCGACGAATAACGCGGCTGCTGCACGGGTCGCCGAAAGCGACGCGTCAAGACGTCGTCAGCGCAATGTGGTCCCGTACACACTTGGTCGGTAGTCTTGGCGCTGAACACTGCGGCGAGGGCGAGGCGGGAAGCTCCATGTGGTACTGGCTTTTCAAGTACATCTTCATGGGACCGCTGCTCGCGCTGCTCGGTCGGCCGAAAGTCGAAGGACTGGAATATGTCCCGCAGTCCGGTCCGGCGATTTTGGCCAGTAACCATCTCGCGGTGGCCGACAGTTTCTATCTGCCGCTGGTGGTGCGGCGACGGATCACGTTTCTGGCCAAGTCTGAATACTTCACCGGAACCGGCCTGAAGGGTTGGTTCAACCGCTGGTTCTACACCGTCGCCGGGCAGGTGCCGATCGACCGCAGCGACGCCGACTCAGCTCAGGCGGCGTTGGACACTGCTGAGCGGGTTCTGAGCGGCGGCAAATTGCTCGGCATGTACCCCGAGGGCACCCGCTCACCCGACGGGCGGCTGTACAAAGGCAAGACCGGGTTGGCCCGTCTGGCGCTGCAGACCGGGGTGCCGGTGATCCCGGTCGCGATGATCGGCACAAACGTGGTCAACCCGCCGGGCAAAAAGATGTGGCGCTTCGGCCGGGTCACCGTGCGGTTCGGCAAGCCGATGGACTTCTCCCGGTTCGACGGGCTGGCCGGCAATCGATTCATCGAGCGTGCCGTGATCGATGAGGTGATCTACGAGTTGATGGGGTTGTCCGGTCAGGAGTACGTCGACATCTACGCCGCGACGCTCAAGAACGGCGATGGCTCCGATCCGTCGGAAAAGTCGGAAACGGCGGGAAAAGAAGTGCCGTCTCGGATTCCTGAGACGGCGGCCGGTTAACCGATCAACTGACTGCCGACACCGGCGCGGGCGCCGTCGACGGCCGCGGGGCGCTGAGGGTGGTCGCGGTGGCGGCGATCGTCGCCCCGGCCGCAACGATCGTCGCCAACGCCCACCAGAGATACGACACCCCGACCAGCTGACGCCACCACACCGCGGCAACCTCATGGTGCTTGGGCATCAGATCGATCGGCGTCCACACCATCAACGCCACCCCGGCCGCGCTGAGCAGAGCCAATGCGGCGTTGCGTCGCCGCCAGGCCACCACCGTGGTCACCACCACCGTCGGCAGCATCCACACCCAGTGGTGCGACCACGACACCGGCGACACCGCCAAGCCGAACAGCGCGATGCAGATCACCGCCATGACGGGTTCTCCGGCGCGCAGCACCCGGCGCGCCGCCCACACCGTCAGCGCCAGAACCAGTAGGCAAGCGCCCACCCACGGCAGGAACCGCTCGTGATCACTGAGGCCCAGCCTCGCCAGCGTGCCGGCCACGTTCTGGTTGGTGTTCAGACTCGCCGAGCCGATCCGGTCGGTGTTGCGCACGGTGTGAGTCCAGTACTGCCAGGAGTCGTGCCAGGCCAGCGCGAACCCGGCCAGCACCGCTGCGGCAGTCGATATCAGCGAGGTCACGACCGCGCGGCGGTCACGGCGGAGCCAGAAGTAGAGCAGGAAGACCGCCGGCGTCAGCTTGAGCGCGATGCCCAGCCCCACCAGCAGCCCGCGCGGCCACGGCGTGCGGCGCGGCACGCAGTCCGCGATCACCATCGTCATCAGTACGACGTTGATTTGGCCGAAGGCGAAATTCGATTTGATGGGTTCCAGCCAGTTCGTCGCCCCGGCCACGATGAGAGCGGTCAGTAACCACCGTCGCGACCAGGCCGGGCCCGGAACTACCCGTGTGGTGTTCCACACATCGAGTCGGGTCAGCACGATCATCGTCGACACCAGTAGCAGCGCCATCGTGATCAACGTGATCGTGACGCTCGCGGCCGGCATCCCCAGCCAGGCGAAAGGGGCGAAAATGACGGCGGCCAGCGGGGGATAGGTGAACGGCAGGTTCAGGCCGATCGGGGTATGGAATTTGGCATCGTGGTCGTACAGCGGATGCCCGTCCAGCCACGCCTGGCCACCCATGCGGTAAACGTCGATGTCGATCCGGTACGGGGTGTGTCCGATCAGCTGCCACACCGCGTGACCCAGCGCCACCAGAGCCAGCAGCTGGAGCAGCCACCAGCCGACGTTTCGCCAGGTCACTGGCTGCGCATCAGAGCGCCATCTACTCATCTCGGTGAACAGCCTATCGGTGCGCGAGCCCGAGCAGGTGTCGCGGACGGCCATCGAGGCCAAGTGGGCGTAGCTTTTTGAGAGTGCTCCACTGGTTCGAAGACGACATCGTCAGCCGCGGGCGGCTCCCGCTGCTGTGCTGTCTGATCGCCTTCATTCTCACCTTCTTCGTGACGCGCACGTTCGTACGCCTGATCCGCCATCGCGCCGCCATCGGCCGGCCGCCCAGGTGGTGGGAGCCCCGCAATATTCACATCGGGTCCAAGCACATCCACCATGTCGTGGTCGGAGTGCTGCTGGTGATGGTCTCCGGCATGACGCTGGTGACGTTGTCCGTCAACGGCAACCAGATCGAATTCACCGGAGTGGCAATTGTTTTCGGCATCGGCGCGGCGCTCGTTCTTGACGAGTACGCATTGATTCTGCACTTGTCGGACGTCTACTGGGAGGAAGACGGCCGGACGTCGGTCGACGCGGTCTTCGCCGCAGTGGCGGTCGGCGGATTGCTGGTGTTGGGATTGCATCCGTTGATGTTCTTCATCAGCCTGTGGCAGGACACGACCCACTCTCTGGTGCTGCGGGCCGGGGTGGTCTTCGCGATGGTGCTGACGTTGCCGCTGGCGGTGCTGGTGGCGCTCAAGGGCAAGGTGTGGACCGGTCTGATCGGCATGTTCTTCGTCCCACTGCTGGTCATCGGCGCGATTCGGCTCTCGCGCCCGCAAGCGCCGTGGGCGCGCTACGTGTACATGCGCCGATTGGACAAGATGAGCCGCTCGTTGCAACGCGAACGCACCCTGCGCCGTCCGGTGGTGCGGGCCAAGCTGTGGCTGCAGTACACCATCGCCGGCACCCCGCGGCTGCCCTCGCATCGCTTGGTCGACGCGCAACTCGACCGCGAAGTGCATCCGGCGCCACCGCCGGAGCCCGACGTGCTCACCAGCGGCGCTGGTGTCAGGTGACCGGAGACTGACCGAGTGCGCTACTTCTACGACACCGAATTCATCGACGACGGCTACAACATCGAGCTGATCTCGATCGGTGTGGTCGCCGAGGACGACCGCGAATATTACGCAGTATCAACGGAATTCAATCCCGAACGGGCCGGGAGTTGGGTACGCGCCAACGTGCTGCCGAAGCTGCCGAAGCCGGCGTCGCAACTGTGGCGTTCGCGCGCTCAGATCCGCGCAGACCTGGAGACGTTCTTCGACGTCGACGGCCCCGAGCCGATCGAGCTGTGGGCCTGGGTCGGCGCCTACGACCACGTGGCGCTGTGTCAATTGTGGGGTCCGATGACCCATCTGCCGCCGCAGATCCCGCGGTTCACCCACGAGCTGCGCCAGCTGTGGGAGGAGCGCGGCAGCCCGCACCTGCCACGCCGGTCGGCCAATGTGCACGACGCGCTGGTCGACGCTCGCGACCAGCTGACGCGATATCGAGTGATAACCAGCGCGGAGCCGCATTAGCGCTGCTTGCGGCGCGCAAAAACGACCGAATTGCCCGGTTACCATAGACGGGTGAACTGGACCGTCGACGTACCGATCGAGCAGCTGCCGTCGCTGCCTCCGCTGCCGGGGGATCTGCGGGCCCGGCTGGACGCGGCGCTGGCCAAGCCCGCCGCCCAGCAGCCCAACTGGACGCGCGAGCAGGTCGAGCCGATGCGCAAGGTGCTGGAAAGCGTCCCGCCCGTGACGGTGCCCTCAGAGATCGTGCGGCTGCAGGACATGCTGGCCCAGGTCGCCCGCGGAGAAGCGTTCATGCTGCAGGGCGGCGACTGCGCCGAGACTTTCGTCGACAACACCGAGCCGCACATCAAGGGCAACATCCGGACGCTGCTGCAGATGGCGGTGGTGTTGACCTACGGCGCGAGCGTGCCGGTGCTGAAGGTGGCCCGCATCGCCGGGCAGTACGCCAAACCCCGATCGGCCGAGCTCGACGCACTGGGGTTGCGCTCGTACCGCGGCGACATGGTCAACGGGTTCGCCCCCGAGGCCGCGGCACGCGAGCATGACCCGTCGAGGCTGGTGCGCGCGTACGCCAATGCCGGCGCGGCGATGAACCTGGTGCGCGCGCTGACCTCCTCGGGGCTGGCGTCGCTGCATCTGGTGCACGACTGGAACCGGGAGTTCGTCCGGACCTCGCCGGCCGGTGCGCGCTACGAGGCAATAGCGTCCGAGATCGACCGGGCCCTGAAATTCATGAGCGCATGCGGGGTGGCCGACCGCAACCTGCAAACCGCCGAAATCTATGCCAGCCATGAGGCTTTGGTGCTCGACTACGAGCGTGCGATGCTGCGGCTGTCCAATGAGGAAGACGGCGAGCCGCAACTGTACGACCTGTCGGCGCACTACCTGTGGATCGGGGACCGGACCCGGCAACTCGATGGCGCGCATATCGCATTCGCCGAAGTGATCGCCAACCCGATCGGTGTCAAGATCGGGCCGTCGACAACGCCGGACCAGGTCGTCGAGTACGTCGAGCGCCTCGACCCGCACAACAGGCCTGGCCGGCTGACGCTGGTGAGCCGGATGGGCAACAACAAGGTGCGCGAGCTGTTGCCGCCGATCATCGAAAAGGTACGGGCGACCGGTCATCAGGTGATCTGGCAGTGCGATCCCATGCACGGCAACACCCACGAATCGTCCAACGGCTACAAGACGCGGCACTTCGACCGCATCGTCGACGAGGTGCAGGGATTCTTCGAGGTGCACCGCGCGTTGGGCACCTACCCGGGCGGTATCCACGTCGAGATCACCGGCGAGAACGTCACCGAGTGTCTCGGTGGCGCTCAAGACATTTCGGACACCGACCTGGGCGGACGCTATGAGACAGCGTGCGACCCGCGGCTGAATACCCAGCAATCGCTGGAGCTGGCCTTCCTGGTCGCCGAGATGCTGCGCGACTGACTTCCTCCAGTGGTGTTCGCCGGGCCCTGCCCGGTCACCAGTCCGCCGAGATTGCTGCCGACGGTCCATGCAGCGCCGGCCACCATGCCGGTGATCGACAGCACGATCGCGATCCAGATCAGCACCATGCGTCGCGCATGCTGGCGTTCGAGGGTGAACTCGACCATGTCGATTCCCGCGAATTGTCCTGGTGTTGAACGGCGTTCGTTGCCGGATCGGACGGGCCGGCTCTGCGGCCCGCGCGTCAGCTGACGGGTCGGATGGTGCTTCGGCGGCTGCTGCTGGTCCGTGGTGCGATGCTGCGCGGCCGACCGGTGCTGAGCCGAGTTGCGCGGCGCCGGCACCCGGAACTGCGGCAGCGCCAACTCCTCGACGATCGCCGCCAACTCGGCGCCCATTTCGTGACCGTCAGCGTAGCGGTCCGCGGGGTCACGCGCGGTGGCACGCTCGACCAGTTCGTCGAATTGCGGAGGGACACCATCGATCACCGTGCTGGGCCGCGGCACGTCGGTGTCCAGACGTTGATACGCGATCGACAGCGCGGTGTCGCCGGAGAACGGGGTCTGACCGGTGAGCAGCTCGTAGGCCACGATTCCGGTGGAATAGACATCGCTGCGGGGGCTGGCGCTTCCGTCCCGCACCTGCTCGGGGGACAAGTACGCGGCGGTGCCGAGAATGACGCTGGTGGAGGTGATTCCGGCCGCCGCGACGGCGCGCACCAAGCCGAAGTCGGCGATCTTGACCTCGCCCTCGTCGGAGATCAGCACGTTCTCGGGCTTCACATCGCGGTGTACCAGGCCGGCGCGGTGCGCGGCGGCCAGTCCGCCCAGCACCGGGCGGAGCACTGCGGCGACCGCATGCGGTGGCATCGGACCGCGCTCGGCCAGCAACTCGCGAAGCGTGCCGCCCTCGACCAGCTCCATCACCAGGAACGGATGCCGACCGTCGAGGCCTTGGTCGTAGACCGCGACCAGCCCGGGATCCTTGAGCCGCGCCACGGTGCGGGCCTCCATTTGGAATCGGGTCAGGAATTGCTGGTCGCCCGCGTAGCGAGAATCCATCACCTTCAGCGCGACCGGCCGGTCCAGCCGGGTGTCGAGGCCGCGATACACCGTCGACGTGCCGCCGGTGGCGATCGTGGTCGCAACGCGGTAGCGCCCGTCCAACACAGCGCCCTCGGGGAGGTCGTCAGCCACGCGCCCATCGTAGGCGGCGTCATGCGCTGCGAGCCCCAACCTGCGGCGCGCCCGGCCGTACACTGATGCGGTGAGCAGGATTCCGGCCGGCGACGACGTCCTGGACCCCGACGAACCGATCTACGATTTGCCGCACGTCGCCGATTTGCTCGGCGTACCGGTCACCAAAGTGCACCAGCATCTGCGTGAAGGCCACCTCGTTGCGGTACGGCGTGCCGGTGACGTGGTGATACCGCAGATCTTCTTCACCGACTCCGGCGATGTGATCAAGAACTTGACGGGGCTGTTGGTGGTGCTGCACGACGGTGGCTACCGCGACACCGAGATCGTGCGTTGGCTGTTCACTCCCGACCCGTCGCTGACCGTGACTCGGGACGGGACGCGCGACGCGATCAGCAACGCCCGCCCGGTCGACGCGTTACGGGGCCACCAGGCTCGCGAAGTGCTGCGCCGTGCACAGGCTATGGCGTACTAGCCGCTTCTTGCTGTGCCACATGGCGATTCAGCGTGTACCAGGCAACGAACGCACACGCTGAAGCCAACAAGACGTGCGGCCACGAGTACATGCCGTGTGCGCCATCGGGTTTGAAGATAACCATGATCCAGGTGGAGAACGCGGCGACCGCCGCCGCCCCGCGGCGCGATTGAACGAGCGGGGCCACGACTGCCAACGGCCAGGAGTAGTACCACGGCAACGCGGCGGGA
Organism: uncultured Actinomycetota bacterium; assembly: GCA_963741555.1. Classification (GTDB taxonomy): domain Bacteria; phylum Actinomycetota; class Actinomycetes; order Mycobacteriales; family Mycobacteriaceae; genus Mycobacterium. The sequence continues at coordinate 747,324 of CAVUIH010000015.1, forward strand.
GCGAACAACACGACGACGAGCATGACCCACGCGATGCCGGTGAGCGCCTGGCGGTCGTCGTGGCGGAACCGCCACCACAACAGGGGCAGCGCTGTCGCGATGATCGCGATCCCGACAGCGCGGGTAACTTGCAGCACTCCATAGAAATTCACCGACATGAACAGTCCTCCGACAGCGTGGACCAGATTCGCTGTCGCCGTCGGAATGCTCAGCCAGTTGATGATTTTCACCGAGCCGGCCAGCGCGGTCAGCCAGCCGAGGCCGACTCCTGCCACCCCGGACAGCACGGCGAACACCGCCACAACGATCAATACCGACGCGCTCGCTGCCACCGAAAAGGCCCGCGGCGACTGGTATCCGCGTCGATCACGCAGGCGGCGCATCCATACCCAGACCAGGAACGGCAGCGCGAGTCCGGCGGTGGCCTTGACCGCCATCCCCGCCGCCACCACGGCGATGCCCGCGACATGACACCGCTCGAAGGTCAGCGCGATACCCGCGACCATCAGGCCGACCATCAGCATCTCGTTGTGCACGCCGCCCATCAGATGGATGATCACCAGCGGGTTGAGCGCGCAGACCCACAGCGCGGTAGGGCACATTCGCCCCTAGATGGCGCGCGATGCGCGGCGTCGCCCAGATCAACAGCGCCAACCCGGGCAGCATGCACAACCGCAGCAGCATCGTGCCGGCTATCACGTGGTTGCCGACCAACATCGTGACCAACCGGGCGATCATGATGAACGCCGGGCCGTACGGAGCGGTGGTGATGGTCCAGATCGGACTGACGTTGTCCAGCAGTGGATTCGGGTTGTCGATCGGCCCGACCGCGTAAGGGTCCAGTCCGTCGCGCAGCAGCGCCCCCTGCGCCAGATACGAGTAGGTGTCGCGGCTGAACACGGGTACTGACACCAACAGCGGTGCCAGCCAGAAACCGGTGGTGGCCACCATGGTGTATTCGACCGCGTCGCCGGCCAGCGCGCGTCGTCCCAGCCACAGCCACGCGCTCAGCATCAACGTGACGCCGATCCACAGCAGCACCGAGGACAGCACCAGCCCGTGGCCGTAGCGCAACCAGGACAGGTGCAGCGAATCCAACAGCGGGTCATGCTGCTTGGTGCTGCCCGCGCCGAGTCCGCCCGCGGTGATCAATGCCGCACCCAGGCAGCCCAGCAGCGCGGGCCGGCCCTCGGCGGTGGTCGTAAACTGCCGTAACCGCGAAAATGGTTGTGCTGCAGTGCTATCCATGGTCGTAATCGGAGTGGCCATGGGCGTCAGGCGGATCGGTTCGCGGCGAGTCGGGCAAGCTCGGTCAGCCCCGTCTTGGCCGCGGCGTGGATCGGCGCGTCGGCCAGCACATCAAGCGCCCGGCCGGTCAGCTCGGCGATCTGGTCCTCGACGGCGGCAAACGCACCGACGCGGTCGATCACCTCGCACAGTTCGCGCACCTCGGCGTCGCCCAGGTCGGTGCCGATCGCGGCCCGTAACATCTTGGCAGCAGCCGCATCTGACGCGTCGGCCAACTCCAGGGCGGTGGCCAGCAGGACGGTGCGCTTTCCGGACCGCAGGTCGTCCCCGGAGGGCTTACCCGTCACGGCAGGATCGCCGAACACTCCCAACATGTCGTCGCGCAGCTGAAATGCGATGCCCAGGCTGTTGCCGAACTCGTGGAATTTCGCTTGCACATCGGGCCGATCGGCCGCGGCCGCGGCACCCAATTGCAGCGGACGCGACACCGTATACGAGGCCGTCTTGTAGGTGTTTACGGCCATCGCCGAGGCGATCGATTCGGCGGCGCTGGCTTCGCCGACGATGTCGAGGTATTGACCGCCGAGCACCTCGGTGCGGATGTCGGCCCACACCCGTCGCACCCGGTGGCGGGCGTCGTCGGGCAGTGCGACGCCCGCGACGATGTCGTCCGCCCATGCCAGTGCGAGGTCCCCGACCAGGATCGCCGCCGAGACCCCGAATTGATCCGCGGTCCCACGCCAGTGCCGGTCCCGATGCATGTCGGCGAATTGAATGTGGGTGGTCGGACGACCCCGGCGAGTCGCCGAATTGTCGATCACGTCGTCATGGACCAGCGCCGAAGCGTGCAGCAGCTCGAGCGCGGAGAACAACATCAGGGCGTCGGCGTCGACGTCATGGTCGGATACCGCGCGCCAACCCCAATAGGCGAAGGCCGGGCGCAGCCTCTTGCCGCCGCTGAGGACGAACTCCTCCAGACCTGCGATCAGGTCCGCGTAGTCACTGCCGATGTAGGCGGCCGCGTCGCGGCGGTCGCGCAGGTAGCTGCGCAGCTGGTCGGTGACGGCGTCGGCGAGTTCAACGGTTGCCGCTGCTTCTACGCTCAGCGCGACACCTCTTTCCCAAGTCCCTGTGACGATGGCCCGCCAAGTCTATTCGGCGCGTGGCTGTCCAGCGGGTTTTGCCTGACGTGGGCTCGTCGGGACGGCTCGGCGGCAGTGCTTCGACAGCCTCAGTTTCTGCCACCTATGCTGTCGTGGGGCTTGGCGCGGGCTCGTTGGCCACCGGCGGGGGACTAGTCGTTTGATGAGGAGCAGCTCGTTGACCTTCAACACCATCGCTCTTGAGTTGGTGCCGCCGAATCTCGACCGCGGTACAGAGCAGGCGGTCGAAGAGGCTCACAAAGTTGTCCAGCTCGCGGCGAAATCCGGCCTCGAAGGCCGGATCGGGCACGTGATGATGCCGGGGTTGATCGAAGAGGACGACGACCGGCCGGTCGAGATGAAGCCGAAGATGGATGTGCTGGACTTCTGGTCGGCGCTCAAGCCCGAGCTGCCCGGCGTGAGCGGATTGTGCAGCCAGGTCACCGCTTTCATGGACGAGTCGAGGCTGCGTCAGCGGCTCGGCGATCTCGTCGGTTCCGGCATCGACGGCGTCGTATTCGTCGGTGTACCAAGGACTATGGCCGACGGCGAGGGTTCCGGTGTTGCGCCGACCGACGCCCTGTCGATTTATCAGTCGCTGGTGGCCAATCGTGGCGTCATCTTGATTCCGACTCGTGAGGGCGAACAGGGTCGGCTGAACTTCAAGTGCGACAAGGGCGCAACGTTCGCGCAGACGCAACTGTTGTATTCCGATGCGATCGTGGGCTTTTTGGCCGAGTTCGCCAAGAAAACCGACCACCGGCCGGAGATCCTGCTGTCCTTCGGTTTCGTGCCGACCGTCGAAGAGAAGGTCGGTTTCATCAACTGGCTGATCCAGGATCCCGGCAACGCTGCCGTCGCTGACGAGCAGGCGTTCGTCACGGCGTTGGCGAACACCGAACCGTCGCTACGGCGCCGGCAGTTCCTCGACCTCTACAAGCGGGTGATCGACGGCGTCGTCGACTTGGGTTATCCGCTGAGCGTCCACCTCGAAGCGACGTACGGCAATTCCGCACCGGCGTTCGAGACGTTCGCCGAGATGCTCGCTTACTGGTCGCCGACGAACTGAGTGCCGCGGGTCAGCTGGACGGGGGGTCGCTGGGTTCGGCCACCCGTGGCGAGCGATCCCGGCTGTACCAGGCCAGCAGCCCCACCGCAGCGGCCACCGCCAGCGACGACAGCCCCAGCCACATCGCCGCACCCTGGAACGAGCGGGTGCTCGGGTCGGTGTAGCGGGCCTGCGCGGTCAGCGTGCTCACCACGCCGGGTTTGAGCTTCCACTGCACCGTGTCGGGGTCCACGCGGTCACCGTTGGTCGAGGTCACCGAACCGGGAAAGGCGACGGTCAACTCGACGTCGGCGTCGGGATCGGTCAGCGACGTCAGATCGGCGCGACCTTCCAGGATCACCAGGTCCCCGGCCCTGCGCAGCGACAGGTTCACGCCTTGCGCGTCGGGGTTCATGTGCGCAAGCTCGGGCAGCTCAGCGAAGGTCAGGTCGGAAAACGTGGCTTGCGAGCCGACATAGCCGTCGCGGTCGTACTTCGACACCGCGACCTTCTGGCTGAACGCCAGGTTCGGATCAAGCTGAGGGCCGTTGTCTTTGTCGTTGCGCGGCTTGGCCGCCGCCACGATGTCGCCGGACACCAGGTCGTCGGGAGAGATGGTGATCGACGCCTTGACCCGGACGCATCCGGCCAGGACCGGGATCGCGAGCAGCAGCATGGTCATCGCGATGAGGCGGCGGCTTCCCGGTTGCGCGGTCAAGTTCCGGGACGAGAGCTGTATACCGCTGGCGCGCACCAGGTCATCGTGCCAGACCGCGACGAGGCCGGGGCAATTACAGCGGCAGCTGCCGGCCGAGAATGGCGAATGCCCGTGGGTCCCCGGTGAAGTGGTATCCGCGGATGATGTCGGTGAAGCCCAGGCGCCGGTAGAGCCGCCACGCGCGATTGGCCTCACCGTTGGTCTCCGGCGTCGACAGCAGGACATTGGCCTCGTCGCGATCGGCAAGCAGCCGACGGGCCAGCGCCTCGCCGAGGCCGCGGCCCTGCGCCCGGGGGAGGATATGCAGCTCGGTCAGCTCGAAATAGCTGTTCATCAGCGTTGCGATCTCCGGTCCGGACAAGCCGCCGCGTTGCAAACCGGCCACGACCTGCTGCTGCCACCACTGGTCGGGGGCGCCGCAGTAGCCGTAGGCCACTCCCAGCAGCGGTGCGTCGCTCAGCTCGGCCGACGACGGGCCGGCCTCGCCCGGCGTGTCGACCTCCACGGCCGCCACGGCCTGCCAGCCGCGCCGCCGGGTGTGCTCCAACCACATCGCGGCGCGCTGGTTCTCCGTCCCGGGCGGATACCGCATGGCGTCGACGTAAACACCCAAGGCATCTGCCAACCTGCGCTGCATGTCCTGCGGCGGCAGATTGATGAGGAATGTCGCCAACGTGCGGTCTCCTCGCCAGTTGTCCAGTGTGGCGCTGTCATCCCATTATCGGGCGCGGTGGCGCAGCGGTAATCGCTGACCGGCCGCAATTACAATCAGCAGGCGAAGCGGTGGTAACGCGCTGATTGACCTCGTATCATTCTTATTAGTTGCCCCGTGGCGGGCAGCGACGTGCTATCGGTATTACCGTGACAGGTTCTCGGCAAGGAGGGACGGATGCCACTCTCCGATCATGAGCAGCGGATGCTCGACCAGATCGAGAGCGCTCTCTATGCCGAAGACCCCAAATTCGCCTCGAGCGTGCGCGGCGGGGGGTTGCGTGCCCCGACGGCGCGACGACGGCTGCAGGGTGTCGGGCTGTTTGTGCTCGGACTCGCGATGCTGGTTTCCGGGGTGGCTTTTAAGGCCACGATGATCGGAACTTTCCCGCTGCTGTCCGTGCTGGGCTTCGTGGTGATGTTCGGCGGTGTGGTGTTCGCCATCACCTCTCCGCGCCTCGCCGGTCGCGGAGAGCGCCCCGGACCCTCGCCGGCCCCCCGTCAGCGCCGCAACAGGGGTGCCGGCGGATCGTTCACCAGCCGGATGGAAGACCGGTTCCGCCGCCGCTTCGAGGAATAGCCTCCGCGACGACAAAAGGGCAGCCGCCGGCTGCCCTTTTTTGTGCCTGCTGAACCCCGCGAGACGCGCCGCGGTCAGCCCTGCGCGACCTTGCGGCGGCGCCCGGCGGCGATATTGACCCACTACGCCCCACTCTGCTCATATACGCAGTTCAGCGGCCAGTTCTGCGACTATTTTTCACGCTGGCAGCGGCTATCGCACCCGTCAAGGTGGCCGAGATCCTGCTGAAACGACACCGGACGGTGACATTCGTGTCGTTAAATGGAGCGCAGTGGGGGATTGTGGGGTATGGTGGGCGAAGTCGAAAGGCGTGGAGGTGGCCAGATGTTTCTCGGCACCCACACGCCCAAGCTCGACGACAAAGGGCGGCTGACACTGCCCGCCAAGTTCCGCGACGCACTGGCAGGAGGGCTGATGGTGACCAAGAGCCAAGACCACAGCCTGGCTGTCTATCCACGAGCAGAATTCGAGCAACTCGCCCGTCGGGCCTCTAAGGCCTCGCGAAGCAATCCGGAGGCGCGGGCGTTCCTGCGCAACCTGGCCGCCGGCACCGACGAACAGCATCCCGATGCCCAGGGGCGAATCACCCTGTCGGCCGACCACCGCCGCTACGCGCACCTGTCCAAGGACTGCGTGGTGATCGGATCGGTTGACTACCTGGAGATCTGGGATGCACAGGCCTGGCAGGAATACCAGGAGACCCACGAAGAGAACTTCTCCGCGGCCAGCGATGAAGCACTCGGCGACATTATCTGAGGCGCGTGCCCGTGCATCGTGGTCTCTGCCCGAACCGACCCTGACGTACTTCCCCAACGCCAGGTTCGTGCTATCGGACAGGGACCTCGATGCAGGGGTCGGGCGATCGCAAGGCCGGGTGCCGCGGGTCGCCCGCGAAGGCATCCGAGCCGCCCACCAGCTCTCTCGTCGGGAAGGTGTTGTCGTGCCGGACGTCACCGGTGGTTTCGGTCATGTGCCTGTACTGCTCGACCGTTGCGTCGCCCTGCTGCGTCCCGCGTTGACGCGCCACCGTCGCGACGGATCAGGCGCGGTGCTGGTCGATGCGACCATCGGCGCCGGTGGGCACGCCGAGAGGTTCCTCACCGAATTACCCGGGCTGCGCGTCGTCGGTGTCGACCGCGACCCGACCGCGCTGGACATCGTCCGACAGCGGCTCGCACGCTTCGCCGACCGGCTGACCTTGGTGCAGACCCGCTATGACGAGATTGGCACTGCTCTGGCCGAATCAGGCTATGACTCAACCGAATCGGTGGACGGCATACTCTTCGATCTCGGTGTCTCGTCCATGCAGCTCGATCGTGCCGAGCGGGGCTTCTCCTACGCCCAGGACGCGCCGCTGGACATGCGGATGGACCCGACCTCGGAACTGACGGCGGCCGAGATTCTCAACAGCTACGACAAGGACGCGCTGACCGACATCCTGCGCCGCTTCGGCGAGGAACGACTGGCACGCCGCATCGCCACGCACATCGTCCGTCGTCGCAACCGCACCCCGTTCACCTCGACCGCCGAGCTGGTTGAGGTTATCTATCAAGCGGTTCCGGCGCCGGCCCGGCGCACCGGTGGGCATCCGGCCAAGCGGACCTTCCAGGCGTTGCGCATCGCGGTCAACAACGAACTCGATGCGTTGAGCGGTGCCCTGCCCGCGGCCCTGGACGCGCTGGCGGTCGGCGGACGAGTCGTGGTGATGGCGTACCAATCGCTGGAGGACCGCATCGTCAAGCGCACGTTCGCGGCGGCCACCACGTCTGGGACACCGTCGGATCTGCCCGTCGAATTGCCGGGCTACGCAGCACAATTCACATTGCTGACGCGCGGCGCCGAGCGTGCCGATGATGCCGAGATCGAGCAGAACCCGCGCAGCGCTGCGGTGCGACTGCGGGCCATAGAACGGGTGCAATCCGCAGCAGCGGCAGCGAGGAAGGGAGGCTGATGAAGGCCAAGCGCGAAGCGAAACCACCCCGCGCCGTCGATCGGCGTCGCGAGCAGAACAACGCTTCCCGAAAGACCGGGAGTCGGGCCACCGATCCGGCGCCTGCCCGCCGCAGCCGGCCGCGTTCCGGGAAGGGCACCGCGCCCGCCCGCGAACCACGGATGTCGCGATCCGCACCGCAGACCTCGCCGGTTTCCCGGCCCGTCGATCGACCGGTCCGGCCGAAGAGCGCCAAGCAGGCCAAGGCCCGAGCGAAGGCACGTAAGGCCAAGGCACCCAAGGTCGTTCGGCCACCACTGCGGGAGCGGTTGCTCGACCGGCTGGCATCGATCGACCTGCGGCCGCGCACCTTGGCGGCCAAGGTCCCGTTCGTGGTGTTGGTGATCGGTTCGCTCGGCGCCGGCCTGGGTCTCACGTTGTGGCTGTCCACCGACGCGGCCGAGCGCTCGTATCAGCTTGGCAGTGCCCGGGAGCGGACCGAGCTGTTGCAGCAGCAAAAAGAAGCGCTCGAGCGGGACGTGCAGGAAGCCCAGTCCGCTCCGGCTCTGGCCGAGGCTGCCCGCGGCCTCGGGATGATCCCGACACGGGATACCGCACACCTGGTCAAAGACCCTGCGGGCAACTGGGTGGTCGTCGGCACCCCGAAGCCGGCTCAGGGTGTTCCACCGCCACCGCTCAACACCAAACTGCCCGACGAGAAGCCGGTGCCGCCTGCGGCTCCGCCGGGGAATCCGGTCGAGGTGCCGGCGCTGGTGCTGCCCGGCAACGGTGCTCCGCTGGTTCCGCTGGCACCCGGTCCCGACGTCATGGTCCGCACCCCGGACGGGGCGACCACGGTGGGCCCGCAACACCTTCCCGCACCTGATGCCCCGCTCCCGATGCCCGGAGCCGGACCGGCGCCGGTGCAGCCCGTGCCGGGCGTGCAGATCGCGCCTGGACCGGGTCCGGCCGCCACGGTGCCGCCGCCGGCCCGTCGCGCCCGCGCCGCTCCCGCTCGTCGCGCCCGCGCCGCTCGCCGCCGTCGCGCCCGCACCGCCGGCGGTGGACGTGCCGGGAACGCCGCACCACCTCGCGCCTCGGCCCCGCTCAACGGGGAACAGTTCGGTCCCCTGACCGTGACGACGCCAGGCGTCGCGCGGTGAGCCGCGCCGATCGGTCTGCCAAGCGGCCGTCGCCGCGCCCCGGTCCGACCCGCAAGCCGAAACGTGCTCAGGACAAAGCGAATTCATCCGGCCATTCGGCGCACGAACGTCGCACCCGCAAGGCGGTCGAGGTCGGTAGTCGCGGTGCCTCGTTCGTTTTCCGGCACAGAGTCGGCAACGGGGTCATCTTCCTGGCACTGCTGGTCGCCGGTGCCCAGCTGTTCTATCTGCAGGTGCCGCGCGCGTCCGGACTGCGCGCGGAGGCAGCGGGACAGCTCAAGGTCACCGACGTCGAAAAGGCCGTGCGCGGCAGCATCATCGACCGCAACAACAACCAACTGGCCTTCACCATCGAGGCCCGAGCCCTAACCTTCCAACCCAAGCGAATTCACAAGCAGCTGGCGGACGCCAGACAGAAGAATGCGAAAGCCCCCGATCCGCAACAGCGATTGATGGACATCGCGAAGGACATCGCGGTTCGGCTGAACAACAAGCCGGATAAGTCCACCTTGCTGAAGAAGCTGCGCAGCGACGAGACGTTCGTGTATCTCGCCCGCGCCGTCGACCCGGCCATCGCCACGGCGATCACCACGAAATTCCCCGAGATCGGCGCCGAGCGCCAAGACCTGCGCCAGTACCCGGGCGGTTCGCTGGCGGCCAACGTCGTCGGTGGAATCGACTGGGACGGACACGGTCTGCTCGGCCTGGAGGATTCGATGGATGCCGAGCTGGCCGGCGCCGACGGGTCAGTCACCTACGACCGCGGTTCCGACGGCGTGGTCATCCCCGGCAGCTACCGCAACCAGCACCGCGCCGCCAACGGCTCGACGGTCCAGCTCACCATCGACGACGACATCCAGTTCTACGTGCAGCAGCAGGTGCAGCAGGCGAAGAATCTTTCCGGCGCCCGCAATGTCTCGGCGGTGGTACTCGACGCCAAGACCGGCGAAGTGCTGGCCATGTCCAACGACAACACCTTCGACCCGTCCCAGGACATCGGGCGTCAGGGCAACAAGCAGCTCGGCGACCTGCCGGTGTCGTCACCGTTCGAGCCGGGATCGGTGAACAAGGTCGTCACCGCCGCCTCGGTGATCGAATACGGGCTGACCAATCCCGATGAGGTGCTGCAGGTTCCGGGCACCATCAACATGGGTGGCGTCACAATCCACGATGCCTGGGGCCACGGCGTGGCGCCCTACACGACCACCGGCGTGTTCGGGAAGTCGTCGAACGTCGGCACGCTGATGCTGGCACAGCGCGTCGGACCACAGCGCTATTACGACATGGTGCGCAAATTCGGGCTCGGCCAGCGCACCGGGGTCGGCCTGCCCGGTGAAAGCGCCGGGCTGGTTCCGCCGATCGACCAGTGGTCGGGCAGCACGTTCTCCAACTTGCCGATCGGGCAAGGTCTTTCGATGACACTGCTGCAGATGACCGGGATGTACCAGGCGATCGCCAATGACGGTGTGCGGATGCCGCCGCGGATCATCAAGGCCACCATCGGACCAGACGGCGCCCGCACCGAGGAGCCACACCCGGACGGCGTCCGGGTGGTATCGCCGGAAACCGCGCGGACGGTGCGCAACATGTTGCGCGCTGTCGTCCAACGTGATCCGACCGGCGTTCAGCAGGGCACCGGGCCGGCAGCGTCCGTTGAGGGCTATCAACTGGCCGGCAAGACCGGCACCGCGCAGCAGATCAACCCGGCGTGCGGCTGCTACTACGACAACGTCTACTGGATCACCTTCGCCGGCATGGCCACGACGGACGATCCGCGCTACGTCATCGGCATCATGATGGACAACCCGCAGCGCAACGCCGACGGGACGCCGGGCCACTCGGCGGCACCGTTGTTCCACAACATCGCCGGCTGGCTGCTGCAACGCGGAAACGTCCCGTTGTCACCGGATCCGGGTCCGCCGTTGTTGTTGCAGGCCAGCTGAGTTCAGCTGGTGCTGTATGCCCAGTAGTCGTACGCGCCGGGCACCGGGCACCGGGCACAGGTCATTGTATGCGGCCAGCACGAAACGACCCGCTTCGTCGGCGCTCAGCCCTGGATGGTCGCGCACCAGGCCCGCGGCCACCTGAGTACCCGGGGCGTGCTGATTCCACAGCTGCCAGCACACGTCGTAGCCGTCGCCCAGCATCGCCGGATCCGTGCCGGTGACGCCCGCCGCCCGTGCGGCGGCCAAGAAGTCCTGAGGGTTGTTCGCGCCGGCCGGCGCAGCCAGGGCTATGGAGACGACGGCTCCAACGGCGCCGACGAGGACTTTTCCGATCACGGGGGCCGTCACAGGACATCGGGCGGCACCTGCCGTTCGAGCCGGGGCCGGTGAACAAGGTCGTCATCGCAGCCTGGGTGTCAAACCGGGCGGTAACGGCTACATCTCCCGCGTGACAGCACAGGCAGGCGTGATCGTCGTCGTCCCCGCGCACAACGAATTCGCGGCGTTGTCCCGAAGTGTGGGCGCGATCCGAACGGCCGCGATCGCCGTTGCGGTGCCCACTGCGGTCGTCGTGGTACTCGACGCGTGCGACGACGAGAGCGGAGATCTCGCCGGGCAATTCGGCCCCGACGTTCACTTCGTGTCGGTCGATGAACGCAATGTCGGCGCCGCGCGTGCGGCCGGCTTCCGTTATGCGGCGTCAGAACTCGACGGCGTGGGCGCGCGGACCTGGTATGCCACCACGGATGCCGACACCGCAGTGGGTGACGATTGGCTGGTGCGTCAACTCAGCAGTTCGGCGGACATGGTCCTGGGCCTCGTCCGGGTGGGGCAGTGGCGCAGCCACTCCAAGGAGGTCGCCGAACTCCACGAGGCGCGCTACCGCGCCGAGGCGTCGCGTCACCAGCATATTCATGGGGCCAACATGGGATTTCGGTCCGAGGCGTATTGGCGCGTGGGCGGGTTCGCCGCGCTGGCCAGCGGGGAAGACGTCGACCTGGTCGAACGTTTTCAGGCCGGCGGGTTCCACGTTCACTGGGACGACCAGCTGTGGGTCACCACCTCGGACCGTCGGCGAGGACGGGCGCCCGGCGGCTTTGCCGATCACCTCGCGGAAGTCTCGCAAGAAGTTGCGGGCACCGGTGACAGGGCGGACGAGGTGTCATGACCGCGGCTCTGGTGCTGGAGTGGCTCCGGGCCGGGCAACTGGAGCTGCCGTTGCCGGGCTCAGGTGAAACCGCGCAGCGCTGGCGCCGGCTTGCCCATTTGACTGAAATCGACATCGTCGCAGGACGGTTGGCGGAGGCGCACACCGACGCAGCTGCCATCCTGGCCGAACTCGGCGGCCCGTTACCGTGCGCCGGCGAGCTGTGGGGCGTCTGGGCTGCTGAAGCCCCCGACGCGGTCGTCACCGCCCACGGCGCAGGTGACGCGGTGGTTCTCGACGGCGTCAAGGCATGGTGCTCGGGCGCCGGCCTGTGCACGCATGCGCTGGTCACCGCTCGACTCGGGGATGGGCGACGTGGGCTGTTCGCCGTCGATCTGGCCGACGATGCGGTGCGGGCGCTGGAACCGACCTGGCGCAATGCCGGCATGGCCGAAAGTGACACGAGGTCCGTGGAATTCGGCGGCGCGCCAGCGGTCGCGGTCGGCAGCGTGGGCGACTATCTGAGTCGGCCAGGCTTCTGGTTCGGTGCCATCGGTGTCGCGGCATGCTGGCTGGGCGGGGCCAGAGCGGTCGCTGCGCCGCTCTACGAGCGCGCGGCCGGACGCTCGGTCAACGAGCACCTGCTGGCTCACCTGGGTGCAGTGGACGCCGCGATCACCGCGGCTGAAGCCACATTGGCGGTGGCCGCAGAGCACGTCGACGCCGACCCGTTCAATCGGTCGGGGTTGGCCGAACTGCGGGCCAGACGCGTACGCGCCATTGTCGAGAAGGCGGCTGACGAGGCGCTCATCCGAACCGATCGGGCGCTGGGCCCGGGGCCGCTGTGCCTCGACGCGCGACACGCTCGCGCCGTCGCGGACCTGACCGTGTACGTCAGACAGAGCCACGCCGAGCGCGACCTCGCCGTTCTGGGATCTCTTGCCGCTGCGGGGCGCACCCTCTCCTGAGCGCCGTTACTCAGCGTGGAATTGGCCTCTTGCGCCGAATCAACTCTTCGCCGCGGTCGTAGTCCTGGTCGGCGTTCAAGGTGAGCACACCGACTGTGCCGCGGTCGCGCTCGTACCACACGGTGAAGCCGTCGCTGTGGTCGACGAGTCGGGCGCGATCGAATGCAGTTCGATGTCTGCCGGCTTGGCGTCGCCGCGCAGGAATTCTTTGCTCAGCGGCGGCCGCGCGTAGGGCAGAGCCGGGTCGTCGGTCACGATCCGAATCGGGTCGTCCGGATTGTGGTGGCGAAAGGCCTCGGCGGCGCTCACCCCTGCCGGACCGCTGCCGACGACGACCAGTCCCGTTGACTTCACGCCTGGCCGCCTACCCGGCTCCCGCGCTGTCTACGCGGAATCTCCGCGGGTTGCACCGCGTCGGCTCGGTAGTGTCATGGCCGATCGAGCAGTCCGTTTAGGCAGGATGGGAGTGATGACGGTGCCCGCTGCGCTGCGTCCTTCCACCGGCCCGGGCGTGCCGCTGTCGACGCTGGCCGCTGAGGTCGGCGCCGTTCCCGCCGAGGGGCACATGGCTTTTGACCCGCGTATCACCGGCGTGACGCTGCGCGCTCAGGACGTGCAACCGGGAGACCTGTTCGCCGCGCTGCCCGGCGCCGCGACACACGGCGCCCGCTTCTACCGGGACGCGCTCGACGGCGGGGCCGTCGCGGTGCTCACCGACGCGGCCGGATTGGCGGAGCTTGTCGACGATGCCGCCCCGGTGCCGGTGCTGGTGCACGCCCAACCCCGCAGCGTGCTGGGCGAACTCGCCGCGACCGTGTACGGGCGTCCGTCTGAACATCTGACTGTCGTCGGCGTCACGGGCACATCGGGCAAGACGACGACGACGTATCTGATCGAAGCCGGTCTGCGTTCGGCCGGCCGGACCGTGGGGCTGATCGGCACGGTCGGTCTGCGCATCAACGGTGTCGACACCCCGAGCACGCTGACCACGCCCGAGGCGCCCGCACTGCAGGCCCTGCTCGCGGTGATGGCCGAGCGCGGTGTCGACACCGTGGTGATGGAGGTGTCCAGCCACGCGCTGACGCTGGGCCGTGTCGACGGGATCCGCTTCGCGGTCGGTGGATTCACCAACCTGTCCCGCGATCACCTCGACTTTCATCCGACGATGGAGGATTACTTCGAGGCCAAGGCGCGGTTGTTCGACCCGGCATCGCCCCTGCACGCCGCTCGCTCGGTGGTCTGCGTCGACGACGACGCGGGCCGGGCGATGGCCAACCGCGCCGAATCCGCGACCACGGTCAGCACACGGGGCAGGCCGGCCGACTGGCAGGCCGAGCAGGTCACCGCGGAGGCCGGTGCCCAGGAGTTCACCGCGGTGGACCCGGCCGGAGTTCACCACCGGATGGGAATCGCGTTGCCCGGTGCGTATAACATCGCCAATTGCCTTGTCGCGCTGGCGATTCTGGACGCTATCGGGGTGTCGCCCGAGCAGGCGTCAAACGGGTTGCGGCACACCCAAGTTCCCGGCCGGCTCGAGCAGATCGACCGCGGCCAGGGCTTTCTGGCGCTGGTCGACTACGCGCACAAGCCCGGCGCGCTGCAGGAGGTGCTGCGATCGGTACGCCGCCCGGGCGGCCGGCTTGCCGTGGTGTTCGGGGCCGGTGGTGACCGTGACGCAGGCAAGCGGGCACCGATGGGGCGTGTCGCCGCCGAACTGGCCGATCTGGTGGTCGTGACCGACGACAATCCTCGCAGCGAGGACCCTGCGGCGATCCGCCGCGAAATCCTTTCCGGCGCAGCCGAAGCCGGTACCGACGCGCATGTCGTCGAGATCGGCGACCGCCGCGAGGCCATCAGCTACGCCGCGGCCTGGGCGGCCGCCGGCGATGTGGTGCTGATCGCCGGCAAGGGCCACGAAACCGGCCAGACCCGCAACGGGCAGACCCACCCGTTCGACGACCGGGTCGAACTCGCCGCCGCGCTCGAGGCCCTGGCATGATCGACCTCACCGTCGCGCAGATCGCTGCCATCGTCGGCGGCGAACTCGCTGACATCTCCGCCGAGGAGGCGGCGGCTCTGCACGTCACCGGGACCGTCGAATTCGACTCCCGCAAAGTCACTTCCGGCGGATTGTTCCTGGCGTTGCCCGGCGCTCGCGTCGACGGGCATGATCACGCGGCCTCGGCCGTGGCAGCCGGAGCGGCCGCGGTCTTGGCCGCCCGGCCGGTCGGGGTTCCCGCGATCGTCGTCGCTCCCGACCCGAACGCGGCCGGAAGCGGCGCCGGTGTGCTCGAGCACGACACGGACGGCTCAGGTGCGGCGGTGCTGGCCGCGCTGGCCAAGCTGGCCGCCGCGGTGGCCGCCGAGTTGGTGGCCGGCGGGCTGACCATCGTCGGTGTCACCGGGTCGTCCGGCAAGACGTCGACGAAAGACCTGCTGGCCGCCGTGCTCGCGCCGCTCGGTGAGGTGGTGGCGCCGCCAGGGTCGTTCAACAACGAGCTGGGCCACCCGTGGACGGTGCTGCGCGCGACCGCCAGCACCGACTATCTGATCCTGGAGCTGTCAGCTCGTCATCCCGGCAATATCGCCGCGCTGGCCGCGATCGCGCCGCCGGCCATCGGGGTGGTGCTCAACGTCGGCACCGCACACCTGGGTGAATTCGGCTCACGCGACGCCATCGCCAAGACGAAATCTGAACTGCCGCAAGCTGTTCCGCGCTCCGGAGTGGTTGTGCTCAACGCCGACGACCCGGCCGTCGCCGCGATGGCCGAGGTGACCGCGGCCCGGGTGGTGCGGGTCAGCAGGGAAGACCACGCCGACGTGTGGGCCGGGCCGGTGACGCTCGACGAGCTGGCCAGGCCACAGTTCGCGCTGCACGCGGCGGACGACGTCGTCGACGTCACGCTGGCCGTGCACGGCGACCACCAGGTCGGCAACGCGCTGTGCGCGGCCGCCGTCGCGTTGGAATGCGGCGCGACCCTCGAGCAGGTCGCCACCGCACTGGCCGACGCAGGCCCGGTCTCGGGCCACCGGATGCGGGTGAGCACCCGTGCCGACGGCGTGACCGTCATCGACGACGCCTACAACGCCAACCCGGACTCGATGCGGGCCGGGCTGCGGGCACTCGCCTGGATTTCGGCCGCAGGCGGGGGCGACCCCGCCGGAAAGCGCAGGAGCTGGGCGGTGCTGGGCGAGATGGCCGAGCTCGGCGACGACGCGATATCCGAGCATGACCGCATCGGCCGACTGGCGGTGCGATTAGATGTGTCTCGACTCATTGTTGTCGGAACGGGGAGGTCTATGAGCGCCATGCACCAGGGGGCGGTCATGGAAGGGGCACGTGGCTCAGAAGCCACCATCGCCGCCGACGCCGACGCCGCCCTGGCCCTGCTGCGGGCTGAGCTGCAGCCCGGGGACGTGGTGCTGGTCAAGGCCTCCAACGCCGCAGGCCTCGGCGCGTTGGCCGAATCGCTGGCCGACTCGGCCGCCGAGGGGCGGGGCGACACCCGATGATCGACATCCTCATCGCCGTCGGCATCTCGCTGGCGGTGTCCATCCTGTTGACCCCGATGCTGATCCGGCTGTTCAACCGGCAGGGTTTCGGCCACGAGATCCGCGAGGACGGCCCGCCGAGTCACAAGATCAAACGCGGCACCCCGTCGATGGGCGGGGTGGCGATCCTGGCCGGCATCTGGGCGGGCTACCTCGGCACCCACCTGGCCGGTCTGGCGTTCAACGGCGAGGGCCCGTCGGCGTCCGGCCTGCTGGTGTTGTTCCTGGCCACCACGCTGGGCGCCGTCGGATTCGTCGACGACCTGATCAAGATCCGCCGCGCACGCAACCTGGGACTCAACAAGACCGCCAAGACCGTCGGCCAGATCACCGCCGCCGTGCTGGTCGGCATCCTTGTCCTGCAATTCCGCAACGACGCCGGGCTGACGCCGGGCACCTCCGACCTGTCCTACGTGCGCGAAATCGCCACCGTCACACTGGCTCCCGCGCTCTTCGTGTTGTTCTGCGTGGTCGTCGTCAGTGCCTGGTCCAACGCGGTCAACTTCACCGACGGCCTGGACGGCCTGGCCGCCGGCTCGATGGCCATGGTCACCGCCGCCTACGTGCTGATCACGTTCTGGCAGTACCGCAACGCGTGCGCGACCGCGCCCGGGCTGGGTTGCTACAACGTGCGCGACCCGCTGGACCTGGCGATCATCGCGGCGGCGACGGCCGGCGCGTGCATCGGGTTCCTGTGGTGGAACGCGGCGCCGGCGAAGATCTTCATGGGCGACACCGGATCGCTGGCGCTGGGCGGCATCATCGCCGGTATCTCGGTGACCAGCCGCACCGAGATCCTCGCGGTGGTGCTCGGCTCGCTGTTCGTCGCCGAGATCGTCTCGGTGGTGATCCAGATCCTGGCTTTTCGCACCACCGGTCGACGGGTGTTCCGGATGGCGCCGTTCCACCATCACTTCGAGCTGGCAGGCTGGGCCGAAACCACCGTGATCATCCGGTTCTGGCTGCTCACCGCGATCAGCTGCGGCCTGGGGGTGGCGCTGTTCTACAGCGAGTGGCTCGCGGCGACCGGCGGCGGGTGACCTTGACTCCCGCGCTCGAGCCGTTGTCGATAGGGGCGCCGGTGCTGGTCGCGGGTGGCGGAGTGACCGGCCGCGCGGTGCTGACGGCGCTTGCGGAGCTCGGCGTCCGGGCGACACTGTGCGACGACGACGCGACCACCCGGCGGCAGTTCGCCGAGGCCGGCACGCCAACTGTGGACTCGAAGACCGCCGTCGACCGCATCGCCGACTACGTGCTGGTGGTCGTCAGCCCCGGGTTCCCGCCGACCGCGCCGGTGCCCGCCGCCGCAGCAGCAGCCGGTGTGCCCGTCTGGGGCGACGTCGAATTGGCATGGCGGCTCGACCAAGCCGGCCACTACGGCCTGCCGCGACGCTGGCTGACCGTCACCGGCACCAACGGCAAAACCACCACGACGTCGATGCTGCACGCGATGCTCGTCGCCGCGGGGCGCAGCAGCAGGCTGTGCGGCAATATCGGCAGCCCGGTGCTGGACGTGTTGCACGAGCCCGCCGAGCTGCTCGCAGTGGAGCTCTCCAGCTTCCAGCTGCATTGGGCACCGTCGTTGCGGCCTGAGGCCGGGGTCGTGCTCAACATCGCCGAAGACCACCTGGACTGGCACGGCACCTTCGCCGACTACGCCGCCGCGAAGGCCGGCGTGCTGCGCGGCCGGGTGGCGGTGGCCGGGCTGGACGACCCGCACGCGGCCGCGCTGCTGTCGGCGTCGACGGCTGCAACGCGAGTCGGGTT
Organism: uncultured Actinomycetota bacterium; assembly: GCA_963741555.1. Lineage (GTDB taxonomy): Bacteria > Actinomycetota > Actinomycetes > Mycobacteriales > Mycobacteriaceae > Mycobacterium. The sequence goes on from CAVUIH010000015.1 coordinate 765,244, forward strand.
CCGGCTGGGCGAGCCGACGGCCGGAGAGCTCGGTGTGCGCGACGGCATGCTGGTCGACCGGGCCTTCGCCGACGGCCTGCCGCTGGCCGCGGTGTCGTCGATCCCGGTGCCGGGCCCGGTGGGCGTGCTGGATGCGCTGGCGGCCGCCGCCTTGGCCCGCAGCGTCGACGTGCCCGCCGACGCCATCGCGGCAGCGCTGGCGTCGTTCCGGGTCGGCCGGCACCGCGCCGAACGGGTGGCCGTCGTCGACCAGATCAACTACGTCGACGACTCCAAGGCGACCAACCCGCACGCCGCCGAGGCGTCGCTGCTCGCCTACCCGCGGGTGGTGTGGATCGCCGGGGGTCTGCTCAAGGGCGCATCGGTACAGGAGACCGTCGCCAGGGTCGCGTCGCGGCTGGTCGGCGTGGTGCTGATCGGCCAGGACCGGGCGATGGTTGCCGAGGCGTTATCACGACACGCCCCGGATGTGCCGGTCGTACAGGTTGTCGCAGGCGAGGATGTTGATATGCATGCGACTGCTGAGTCTCCTGTTGCCTATGTGACAAAAGTGGTTCCGTCGTCGGACGAGACGGTCGGCACTCGCGTGATGAACGCCGCCGTGGCCGCCGCACGAGAGCTGGCCGGTCCCGGCGACACGGTGCTCCTCGCACCGGCCGGTGCCTCATTCGACCAGTTCACCGGATACGCCGACCGCGGTGATGCGTTCGCGGCCGCCGTGCGCGCCCCGCGTCGGTAGCGGCGGGTGAAGATCACGCTGGCCCGGCTGTTGCGCCGGGGAAGCAAGGACGGCCAGTCGACGGACGGCACGCCGGACGTCGCAGAAGACACGGCAGCCACCACGAAAGCAGCAACCGCCGCCGCCGTCGAACCGCGCACCCGGTTCGGGGCCTGGCTGAACCGGCCGATGACGTCGTTCCACCTGATCATCGCGATCGCCGCGCTGCTGACCACGCTGGGCTTGATCATGGTGCTCTCGGCGTCGGGGGTCCGTTCCTACGACGACGACGGGTCGGCGTGGACCATCTTCGGCCGTCAGGTGCTGTGGACGATCGTCGGGCTCGGCGCCTGCTATCTGGCGCTGCGGCTGCCGGTGCGGTTCATGCGGCGGATGGCGTTCACCGGCTTCGCGGCCACCATCGCGATGCTGGTCTTGGTGCTGATTCCGGGAATCGGCAAGGAAGCCAACGGATCTCGCGGGTGGTTCGTCATCGCTGGTTTCTCGATGCAGCCCTCGGAGCTGACCAAGATCGCGTTCGCTATCTGGGGTGCACACCTGCTGGCCGCGCGGCGCTTGGAACGCGCCACCTTGCGCGAGATGCTGATCCCGCTGGTGCCGGCGGCGGTGATCGCGTTGGCCCTCATCGTCGCGCAACCCGACCTCGGTCAGACGGTGTCGTTGAGCATCATCCTGTTGGGTCTGCTCTGGTATGCCGGCCTGCCGCTGCGGGTCTTCCTGAGCTCGCTGTTCGCCGCGATCGTCGCGGGGGCGATCCTCGCGGTGTCCGCGGGTTACCGTTCCGATCGGGTGCGGTCCTGGCTGGACCCCGGCCAAGACCCGCAGGACTCCGGATACCAGGCCAGGCAGGCGAAGTACGCGCTGGCCAACGGCGGCATCTTCGGCGACGGTCTGGGGCAGGGCACCGCCAAGTGGAACTACCTGCCCAACGCTCACAACGACTTCATCTTCGCGATCATCGGCGAAGAGCTCGGTCTCGTCGGCGCGCTCGGCCTGCTCGCGCTGTTCGGTCTGTTCGCCTACACCGGGATGCGCATCGCGCGCCGGTCGGCCGACCCGTTCCTGCGGCTGCTGACCGCCACCACCACGATGTGGGTGATCGGCCAGTCGTTCATCAACGTCGGCTATGTGATCGGTCTGCTGCCGGTGACCGGTATTCAGCTGCCCCTTATCTCGGCCGGTGGAACATCAACCGCGACAACACTTTTGATGATCGGCATGATGGCAAATGCGGCGCGGCACGAACCCGAGGCCGTCGCTGCGCTGCGTGCCGGCCGCGACGACCGGATGAACCGCATACTGCGGTTGCCGTTACCTGCGCCCTACACGCCGACCCGGGTCGAGGCGCTGCGCGACCGGTTGCGCAGCCAGCGGCAGCCGGCCAAACCGAGCAAGCCGCAGCGCCCCGCAGACCGCAAGCCGAATCAGCGCAGCTCCGGGTCTGCGGGCAACGGCCAGGCAGCGGGAAGGCATCATGGAGGCGCACAGCGGTACACCGGCCAGCACGGCCGGGGCAGAGGTCGCGTACTGGAAGGTCAGCGCTACGGGTGAACGACTCGGTCAACGAGCCAATCGGGGACTCCTCGTTGTCGGTAGTGCTTGCGGGGGGCGGCACAGCCGGCCACGTTGAGCCCGCCATGGCCGTCGCCGACGCCCTTGTCGCATTGGATCCCGACGTCCGAATCACCGCGCTGGGCACCGCGCGCGGGTTGGAGACCAGGCTGGTACCCGAACGCGGCTACGCACTCGAGTTGATCACCCCGGTGCCGTTGCCCCGCAAGCCCACCGGCGACCTGGCCCGCCTTCCTGCCCGGGTGCTGCGTGCGGTCCGGCAAGCCCGTGCCGTGCTCGACAAAGTCGACGCCGACGTGGTGATCGGGTTCGGCGGATACGTCTCGCTGCCCGCGTATCTGGCTGCCCGCCCGGTGACCCGGCGCAGGCGGCGCGTGCCGGTGGTGATCCACGAGGCGAACGCCAGCGCCGGGCTGGCCAACCGGATCGGTGCGCGCAGTGCGCAACGTGTGCTGTCTGCGGTGCCCGATCCCGGCCTGCCGCACGCCGAGGTGGTCGGCGTTCCGGTACGGGCAGCCATCACATCGCTGGACCGCGCCGCACTGCGGTCGGAGGCGCGTGCGCATTTCGGCTTCGCCGACGACGCCCGAGTGCTGCTGGTGTTCGGTGGCTCGCAGGGCGCCGCATCGCTCAATCGCGCGGTCGCTGCGGCGGCCGCCGATCTGGCCGCGGCCGGCGTCGCGGTGCTGCACGCGCACGGCGCCAAGAACACCATCGACCTGCGCGCGCCCGAGCCCGGCGATCCGCCGTACGTGGCGGTGCCCTATCTCAATCGGATGGACCTGGCCTACGCCGCCGCTGATGTGGCGATCTGCCGCTCCGGTGCGATGACGGTCGCCGAGGTGACCGCCGTCGGCCTGCCCGCGATCTACGTACCGCTGCCGATCGGCAACGGTGAGCAGCGGCTCAATGCGCTACCGGTGGTCAACGCCGGGGGTGGCATGGTGGTCGCCGACGCGGATCTGACGCCGGAATTCGTTGCCGATCACGTTGCCGCTCTGCTCAACGACGCGCCGCGGTTGGCGGCGATGACCAAGGCGGCGGCGCTGGTCGGACACCCGGATGCGGCGCTGCAGGTGGCCCGCGTCGCGCTGGACGTCGCGCGTGCAGCGCGGGACGGCAGGCGCGCGAAGAAGCAGCGCGGTGCGCCTGACGCGGCCAAGCAGGCGCGCCGATGAGAACCGCGACGCTGCCCCCCGAACTGCAGCGAGTGCACATGGTCGGCATCGGGGGAGCGGGCATGTCGGGTATCGCCCGCATCCTGCTGGACCGGGGCGGCCAGGTGTCGGGCTCGGACGCCAAGGAGTCGCGCGGTGTGCGCGCGCTGCGCGCCCGCGGCGCGCTGATCCGCATCGGCCATGATGCGTCGTCGCTGGATCTGCTGCCGGGCGGCGCGACCGCCGTCATCACCACGCACGCCGCCATCCCGAAAACCAACCCCGAGCTTGTCGAAGCCCGCCGCCGCGGGATCCCGGTCGTGCTGCGGCCCGCGGTGCTGGCCAAGCTGATGTACGGGCGGACGACGCTGATGGTGACCGGCACACACGGCAAGACGACCACGACGTCGATGCTGATCGTGGCCTTGCAGCACTGCGGTCTGGACCCGTCGTTCGCGGTCGGCGGCGAGCTGGGCGAGGCCGGCACCAATGCCCATCACGGCAGCGGCGACTGCTTCGTCGCCGAGGCCGACGAGAGCGACGGCTCGCTGCTGGAGTACACCCCTAATGTCGCCGTCGTCACCAACATCGAAGCCGACCACCTCGACTTTTTCGGCAGCACCGACGCCTACACCGCGGTCTTCGACTCGTTCGCAGAACGCATCGCCCCGGGCGGCGCGCTCGTCGTCTGTACCGATGACCCGGGCGCAGCCGCTCTGGCGGAACGCGTTGCGGCGCTGGGGATCCGGGTGCTGCGGTACGGCTCGTCGGATGCCGGCCCGACCGCCACGCTGAGCGGGACGCTGTTGTCCTGGGAGCAGCAGGGGACCGGGGCGGTCGCGCACGTCAGACTGGACGGCGAGACCCATCCGCGGGTGATGCGGTTGTCGGTGCCGGGCCGGCACATGGCGCTGAATGCGTTGGGCGCGTTGCTGGCGGCGGTCGAAGCCGGTGCCCCGGCCGAATGTGTACTCGACGGGTTGGCCGGATTCGATGGCGTCCGTAGGCGTTTCGAGTTGATCGGCGCAGTGGGATCGGTGCGGGTTTTCGACGACTACGCCCATCATCCGACCGAGATCAGTGCGACGCTGGAGGCGGTGCGCACGCTGCTGGAGCAAACCGGCGCCGGTCGTTCGCTGGTGGTGTTCCAGCCGCACTTGTATTCGCGGACAAAGGCTTTCGCTGCTGAGTTCGGTCAGGCGCTGGACGCCGCGGACCAAGTTTTCGTGCTCGACGTCTACGGTGCCCGCGAGCAGCCCATCGCCGGGGTGAACGGAGCCAGCGTCGCCGAGCACGTCAGCGTCCCGGTGCAGTACTTGCCGGACTTCTCCTCGGTTGCCGACGCCGTGGCCGAAGCGGCCGGCCCCGGCGACGTCGTCGTCACCATGGGCGCCGGCGACGTCACCATGCTCGCGCCCGAGATCGTCACCGCGCTGCAGGTGCGGGCCAATCGCCGCGCGCCGGGCCGGCCGGGGATGTGGTGATGACCGAGCCGGACGGTGTCGGACCGGACGAGGTGAGTGACGAGCCCGTCACGGAATCTGCTGCGACCGAACCGATCGCCGTCGTCGAGGGCGAGCAGGAACAGCCTGCCGAGGTCGAAGGCCCGCGACGGAGGGAGCGCCGCGAACGTGCCGAGCGCCGCGAGGCGCAGGCGCGCGCCGTCGCGATTGAGCAGGCCCGCCGCGAGGCCAAGCGCAAAGCGAAAGGCAAGCCCACCGCGGAGTCGAAACCCGTTCCGCGCGGAGCTGTCCGGGGTTTGAAGCTGTTCCTGATATCGCTGCTGCTGGTCCTGCTCACCACCGGGATCGGGTTGATCCTCTACTTCACGCCGGTGATGTCGGCGCGCAGCATCATCGTCACCGGCAACGGGGCGGTCACCCGTGACGAAGTGCTCGACGCGGCTCGGGTCCGGTTGGGCACCCCGCTGTTGCAGATCAACACCGACGGCATCGCCGACCGGGTGGCCGCGATCCGCCGGGTGGCCAGCGTGCGGGTGCAACGTGAATACCCGTCCGCGCTGCGGATCACCCTCGTCGAGCGAGTCGCCGTGGTGGTCAAGGACTTTCCCGACGGCCCGCATCTGTTCGACCGCGACGGCGTCGACTTCGCGACCGGGCCACCACCGCCGGCGTTGCCCTACATCGACGTCGACAATCCCGGTCCGACCGATCCGACGACCAAGGCCGCGCTCGCGGTGCTGACCGCGCTGCGTCCGGAGATCGCCGCGCAGGTCGCCCGCATCGCCGCCCCGTCGGTGGCGTCGATCACGCTGACGCTCGCCGACGGGCGCACGGTGATCTGGGGGACCAACGATCGCACCGAGGAGAAAGCCGAGAAGCTGGCGGCGCTGCTGACCCAGCCCGGACGCACCTACGACGTGTCCAGCCCGGATCTGCCCACCGCCAAGTAATCGGCTGAACACAGAATCGGCCGAAATTCGCCCGCGGGTCTTCGGCGCGCCTGCATCGATCGTGCGCACGGCGGCAATACCGTTCTGTTTGCGCGAAACAACTTGACATAACTCTAACTCTCTACTTGAGGTTTAGGTTTGCCGGGCGGTCCGCTTTAAGCCAAGTTCCACCAGGGAGGAACACAGAATGATGACCCCGCCGCACAACTACTTGGCCGTCATCAAAGTCGTAGGGATCGGTGGCGGCGGCGTCAACGCCGTCAACCGGATGATCGAGCAGGGACTCAAGGGCGTCGAGTTCATCGCCATCAACACCGACGCGCAAGCGCTGTTGATGAGCGACGCCGACGTCAAGCTCGACGTCGGCCGCGACTCCACCCGCGGGCTGGGCGCCGGGGCCGACCCAGAAGTCGGCAAGAAGGCCGCCGAAGACGCGAAGGACGAGATCGAGGAGCTGCTCCGCGGCGCCGACATGGTGTTCGTCACCGCCGGTGAGGGCGGCGGCACCGGCACCGGCGGCGCTCCCGTCGTCGCCACCATCGCCCGCAAGCTCGGTGCGTTGACGGTCGGCGTCGTCACCCGACCGTTCTCCTTCGAGGGGAAACGGCGCAGCAACCAGGCCGAAAACGGCATCTCGTCGCTGCGGGAGAGTTGCGACACCCTGATCGTGATCCCCAACGACCGGCTGCTGCAGATGGGCGACGCGGCGGTGTCCCTGATGGACGCGTTCCGCAGCGCCGACGAGGTGCTGCTGAACGGCGTGCAGGGCATCACCGACCTGATCACCACCCCGGGTCTGATCAACGTCGACTTCGCCGACGTCAAGGGCATCATGTCGGGCGCGGGCACCGCGCTGATGGGCATCGGCTCGGCCCGCGGCGACGGTCGCGCGCTCAAGGCGGCCGAGATCGCGATCAACTCCCCGCTGCTGGAAGCGTCCATGGAGGGCGCGCAGGGTGTGCTGATGTCCATCGCCGGCGGTAGCGACCTGGGGCTGTTCGAGATCAACGAGGCGGCCTCGCTGGTGCAGGACGCCGCCCACCAGGAGGCCAACATCATCTTCGGAACGGTCATCGACGACTCCCTGGGCGACGAGGTGCGGGTGACGGTGATCGCCGCGGGCTTCGACGCGAGCGGACCGGGACGAACCCCGGTCGTCGGCGCCACGAACGCCGCCACCAACACCGGGATCGCACCCGGCAAGGCCGGCAAGATCAGCTCGAGCCTGTTCGAGCCCGTTGACGCGGTGAGCGTGCCGGTGCCGACCAACGGCGCGACCTTCGATATCGGTGGCGGCGAGGACGACGACGTCGACGTGCCGCCGTTCATGCGGCGCTAGTCGCGCGACGATGCAAGCCGCGACGCGGCGCGATACTGGGCGGGTGAGTGTTCGCATCCGGCGTGTGACGACGACCCGAGCAGGCGGTGCCTCGATGGCCCCCTTCGACAGCTTCAACCTCGGCGACCACGTCGGCGATGATCCCGCCGCGGTCGCGGCGAACAGGGCGCGGCTGTCCAAGGCGATCGGCCTGGGCCCCGATCGGGTGGTGTGGATGAACCAGGTGCACGGCGACCATGTCGAGGTCGTCGACGGTCCGCGTGACACCCCGCTCGACGACACCGACGCAGTGGTGACGCGCACCCCGCGGCTGGCGCTGGCGGTGGTGACCGCCGACTGCGTACCGGTGCTACTGTCCGACGCGCGAGCCGGCGTCATCGCCGCGGTGCATGCCGGCCGGGTCGGCGCCCGCAACGGCGTGGTGACCCGGGCCGTCGAGGCGATGCTGGCCGAGGGTGCGCACGAGCCCGACATCTCGGTGTTCCTGGGGCCCGCGGTCAGCGGACGCAACTATGAGGTACCCGCGACGATGGCCGACGAGGTGGAGGCCGCGCTGCCCGGCAGTCGCACCACCACGTCGACCGGGACGCCCGGATTGGATCTTCGAGCCGGAATCGCTTGTCAGCTCAAGGCTTTGGGTGTCGGTGCCATCGATGTCGACCCGCGGTGCACGGTCGACGACGCCAACTTGTTCAGTCATCGCCGTGGCGCCCCGACGGGGCGGCTGGCCTCGGTGGTGTGGATGGAATGAGTGCGGTGGCGGAAAACGCGTCATCGCGACGCGAATTGGAATTGGCCGACGCTCTGGCCGCGTTACGGAGGCGCCTGGCCGCGGCCGCCGAAGCGGCCGAACGCAAACTCGACGAAATTCAACTTCTGCCTATAACCAAATTCTTCCCGGCAACCGATGTGGCGATTTTGTCGCGATTGGGATGCTCGGCGTTCGGCGAATCGCGCGACCAGGAAGCGGCGGCCAAGGTCGATGAAGTCGCGCGGTTGCTGGACGACTCGACGGATCGTCGGCAGTGGCACATGGTCGGCAAGATTCAGCGCAACAAGGCGCGCTCGATGGCCCGCTGGGCGCACACCGCCCACTCGGTCAGCAGCACCCGCGTGGTCGCCGCGCTCGAGCAGGCCGTCGCCGGCGCGTTGAGCGACGGTCACCGCCCCGGGCCGCTGCGAATCTACGTCCAGGTCAGCCTCGACGGAGACGTGTCCCGGGGCGGTGTCGACGTGTCCGATACCGCGGCCGTCGACGAGGTATGTGCGCAGGTCGAAGCCGCCGAATCGCTGGAACTGGTTGGGTTGATGGGCATTCCGCCGCTGGACTGGGATCCGGACCGGGCGTTTGAGCGCCTGCAATCGGAGCACCATCGCATGCGCCGGGCACACCCCGACGCGGTGGGATTGTCGGCCGGAATGTCGAACGACCTGGAAAGCGCGGTCAAACATGGTTCGACGTGTGTGCGTGTCGGTACCGCGTTATTGGGTCAACGGCCGCTACCGTCACCGTCAATAGTCACTCCAGTCACATCTTCATCACAGACGCCGGAATTGCCAGAGCCGTAGAAGGGTCAAGCGATGAGCACACTGCACAAGGTCAAGGCCTACTTTGGCATGGCTCCGATGGAGGATTACGACGACGAGTACTACGACGACCACCCGCCGGCTCGGAGCGGCTACCCGCGGCAGCGGTTCGCCGAGGACGGGTACGGCCGCTACGAGGGTCGCGACTACGACGATCCCCGCGCCGAGTCCGGTGAGTTCGGTGCGGCCAGTTACCGGGGCGGCTTCGGCGACGAAACCCGCTTCCGCGGACCCGACTACGAGCGCGCCGACATGAGCCGCCCGCGGTTCGGGTCGTTGCGCGGCTCCACCCGCGGCGCGCTGGCCATGGACCCGCGCCGGATGGCGATGATGTTCGACGAAAGCAGCCCGCTGTCGAAGATCACCACGCTGCGGCCCAAGGACTACAGCGAGGCCCGCACCATCGGCGAGCGGTTCCGTGACGGCACCCCGGTGATCATGGACCTGGTCTCGATGGACAACGCCGACGCCAAGCGGCTGGTCGACTTCGCGGCCGGTCTGGCGTTCGCGCTGCGTGGCTCGTTCGACAAGGTTGCGACCAAGGTGTTCCTGCTCTCGCCCGCCGACGTCGACGTCTCGCCCGAAGAGCGTCGACGCATCGCCGAGACCGGCTTCTACGCCTACCAATAGCGACCGGGGCGGATCAGCGTCCGAGCCGGTAGGCTGGCTTTCGCTGTCGGCTGGCCCCCAGCCGGGGCTGCCACCAAGGTCACATCTTCACCTCTAAGGTCGGGCTCTCGTTGACGCTGTTAATGCTTATCGTTGGCTACGCGCTGTTCGTCTTCTGGCTATTGCTGATCGCGCGGGTTGTCGTCGAGTTCGTCCGTTCATTCAGCCGGGACTGGCATCCCCGCGGCCTCACGGTCGTGGTGCTGGAAATCATCCTTTCGGTCACCGATCCGCCGGTGAAACTCTTGCGCCGGCTGATACCGCAGCTCACGGTGGGCGCTGTCCGTTTCGACCTGTCCATCATGGTGCTGCTGCTGGTGGCGTTCATCGGGATGACCATGGCGCTCGATTACCCCGCTTGAATCGGTTGCCCCGGCCCGGTTCCGCGCTCACGGGCGGCCGTTTGCCAGGGCCGGCATTTGGCACATTCTTAAGGCGTGAGTTTGCCTGCTCTTAAACTGTGAAATTCGATCTTATTTATGGACCGATTCGGCTACCGGCGGGTCTCGTGTGACAGGATGGGCGGCAGTTGCAGTATGGCTACCACAACGTTCATCACGACTTACACTTCCCTGATCGGATTGACCGTTCACACTCGAGGGGGCTAGGAATGCCGCTGACACCAGCCGACGTCCACAATGTGGCGTTCAGTAAGCCGCCGATCGGCAAGCGCGGCTACAACGAAGACGAGGTCGATGCCTTCCTCGATCTCGTCGAGAATGAGCTGACCCGGCTCATCGAAGAAAACTCCGATCTGCGTCAGCGGGTCAACGAGCTCGACCAGGAGCTGGCCGGCGCTCGGTCCGGCGCCGGCGCCAGTGTGCAAGCCACCCAATCGATTCCGGTGTACGAGCCCGAGCCCGAGCCGGTCAAGCCCGCGCCCGCTCCGGTCGCCGCCCCCGTGGCCACCCCCCAGCCGCTCGGCGAGGAGCAGGCCATCAAGGCTGCCCGGGTGCTCAGCTTGGCTCAGGACACCGCTGACCGGCTGACCAGCCAGGCGCAGGCCGAGTCGGACAAGTTGCTGTCGGACGCCCGCACCAACGCCGACCAGATTCTCGGCGACGCGCGCCGCGAGGCGGAGACGACGGTGTCCGAAGCCCGTCAGCGCGCCGATGCTCTGCTGGCCGACGCGCAGACCCGGTCCGAGACCCAGCTGCGTCAGGCGCAGGAGAAGGCCGATGCACTGCAGGCCGACGCCGAACGCAAGCACTCCGAGATCATGGGCACGATCAACCAGCAGCGCACCGTGCTGGAAGGCCGGCTCGAGCAACTGCGCACCTTCGAGCGTGAATACCGGACCCGTCTGAAGACGTACCTGGAGTCTCAGCTGGAGGAGCTCGGCCAGCGTGGTTCTGCGGCGCCGGTCGACTCCAGCGCGACGAACGACTCCGGCGGCTTCAACCAGTTCAACCGGGGTACTAACTAGGCCGGCTGCAGCTGCCGGCAGTTACGGTCGGTAGTCTGCGCAGTTGGCAGTGTCGCCCGTTGGCTGGAGGTTTACCGATGCTGATTATCTCGCTGATTCTGGCGGTGATCGGCCTTGCCGCGCTGGTGTTCGCCGTGATCACCAGCAACGAACTGGTCGCGTGGGTTTGTATCGGCGCCAGCGTGCTGGGTGTGGTCCTGCTCATCATCGACGCACTGCAGGAACGTCAGCGGCGCGAGGCGGGCGCGGCAGTCCCCGACGCCGGCCCGACCGACGACGCGGAGTCACACGAGCAGGATACTGCCGTTGATCACCCGGCGGACACAGTCGCTGAGGGTGACGACACGTCGACGCACGCGGCTGACAGCGTGAGCGACGACCACACCTCCCACTAGGTCGGCGTCGCCAACAGCTCGCGCACCTCGTCGTCGCTGACCTGATGGAAGTCGACGAAAACCTGCCCTACGGCTTCGAAGTCACTCGGCATGGTCGCGCAGACCACCTCGTCGGCTTCCCGCGCTAACAGTTCGCACACCGACGCTGCTCCGACCGGCACGGCCACCACGATCGAGCGCGGGTCGCGGGCCCGCAACGCCCGTACCGCCGCCAGCATGCTCGCGCCGGTGGCGATCCCGTCGTCGACCACGATGACGGTCTTGCCGGCGGGGTCGGCGAGCGGGCGGTCGCCCCGGTAGGCGTGCTCGCGGCGGGTGAGTTCGGCTGCTTCGCGGTCTACGACGGCGCGTATCTGCTCGTCGCTGATGTTCAGGCTCGACAGCACACTGTCGTTCATCACCACGCCGCCGCCACTGGCCAGCGCGCCCATCGCCAACTCCGACCACTGCGGCACACCCAGCTTGCGGACGAGGAAGACGTCCAGCGGGGCCCGCAGGGCCGCGGCGACCTCCCAGGCAACCGGTACGCCGCCGCGGGCGAGCCCGAGGACCAGGACGCCGTCCTTGCCGCGGTACGCCGTGAGTTCGTCCGCCAGCACGCGGCCCGCGTGGCGGCGGTCGCGGAAAATTCGTCGCGGTGTCCGTCGCAGAAAGCCGCCGGATCGGTCCATGGCTCGGCCTGCTCGCTATTGGTGGTCGGTGCTCTGTCGCAAGCCTACGGCCCATCTGACTGCATCGAGCCTGCTTACGCGGAAGCATTACCGTCGCGGCGCACCCGGAAACCCGCGATAGGCCCGGGGCTTTGCAAGGCAGGCGCGAATGACGCAGCGCGCCTTTACAATTCGAAACAGGGTGTCCGAGGGGGGACTTGCCCGCCTACGACACGTGTTGTGATCCTGCGCGCCGCTGCCAGCCACAGCACCCGATTGCTGGTTTGGTCGGCGACGTAGACGTTGCCGGCCGCATCCACGGCCACACCGTTGGGGATCTGGCGGCCGGTCAACGAAAAGGTAGCTATCGTTAGAGCCCGGCGGCCGCGGTGCTGCCGGGGGAGGCATCCGTCATGAGCACACTTTGCCTGGTCCGGCTGGTGACGATTGCTGCTGTCGTACCGATCGCCTTCGTCGTGGGCGGCGGGCTCGCCCATGCCCAGCCGCCCGCGCCGGGGGATCCATGCTCGGTGTGGCACGCAACCACGCAGGACAGTAGCGGCAACACGATGTGGTGCAATCACATGATGACCGGCACTCATGGTCTGGTGTGGCAGGCCGGCGGCCCGTCGGACAATTGATGTTGCCAGGGTCGTGACCCCCCTGCATTGTCGCGAGAAATATAGCTCCCGCCCCTGCTCAAAATGTTATATCTCCCAAAACAAATCGCCTCCCTGCGGGTCGGTTCCGATTCTCGGTGCGGACTTCGCAGCGCTTTCTCGCCGGCCTGAATAACTGGGCCGACGGCGCCAGGCTGCTGAGGCGAAATCGACGGGAGGAGGGTAACGCGCCGCCGTCAAAAATTGACAAGAGCAAACGGAACTATCGGCGCGCAGCACACCGAAGGGTCGACATTGGGCCGCAGCTGCGGCTACCTCGTCGGTGGCGTAATCCCCATCCAAACCATAGGGGCGCCATGGTAGGCGGAAGTGCACTCCAGCACCGTGCCATCTGCGGCCCGCGTGAGCGCGCCTTGAACCGAACAGTAATCACCCAGATTGGGCGGATCGGCATGCGCTGGGCGGCTTCCGGCGACGACCACGACCGGTGCGACAGCGGTGATCACTGCCAAGCCGACGAACCGGAGCGTGCCCACGATCGACATCTCCCTGCAGTAAGAACACTGAACAGCAAACTTCACGATAGATCGAGACGAGACCTGGCCGCAGCGGTTAGCGATGACTCACGAAAAATGAGCGCGTAGCCCGCTTCATGGCCTCAGCTGAGAATGCGCGCGTCCGACGCGCCTGTCCGGTGATGGATCGATCGCTGGATAGGCCTGGACAATGGGGTTAACCTTGGCCGAGCGCAAGGCTGTGACGAAGACGATCGCGACCCGCCACTCGCGAGCGGCGGGTCGCAGGCGGTCTTGCGAACGTCGATGGTGCATCGGACTGGCTATTTCAGCGAGGTCACTGGAACATCAATGCGGTCGTGGCTGAAGGTTAAGACGTGCACTGTTGGCCGTCCCAATAGCGTTGCCCCGGCGCACCACTCGGGTCCGGATACCAGCCAGGCGGCGGGGAGACAGTCTGGCCCAACTGCGGGGGATAGCCGGGCGGACACGTGCCGGACGAGTGTGTGCCCCGCCTTGAACGCTTCACCAGAAAAACAATCAGTAGTACGACCAAGATGATGATTATGACGGTCGGGAGTGCGTAGCCCAGGTGGTAGGCCACGCCGCCGTCCGCTCGCTGTGCGAACTTTGCCAAGCGGGCGACCAGAACACCCGTTACGGATTGAACCTCGACGAGGTCGAAGAAGCCCTCGCCTAGTAAAACCTGGCGGCGGGGTTTGGGTCGCCTCGAACCCCGCCAACGCCGGAACCGGCTGCCGACCTCGAAAAATAGCTCTGGCGTGGGGCAGGCGGGGCTCGAACCCGCGACCAACGGATTACCAAACCAATGGTCTCAACCGCCATCGCTGTTGCCGATATCTGCTTGTGCCGCAATCTGTTTGATTGGCTCTAAGCTCCCGTCAGAACTCGGCAAATCCTGTCGAATACCGATCATTATCGATGAATAACGATGACCACCACCCGGTGGCACACAACCCACTCGCTGGTATAGGCGCGGTATGCGCGGTGGTGTGGTGCCTCGACGTCAACCAGCCGCCTGTCGCGAGAAATTAGTGCGAAGGTCACCGCGCTGGCCCTGCGAGACTTAACATCACGTGGGTGTTCGGCGTGATAGCGGCAGCCTGTCCATGCCCGCGCGGATGACCCGGGATGGGTCGAGCCCTCGGTTCACGATGTACGTCGGGGCGGCGCTGGGTGGCGCGTTCTGGGGTGGCGCCTGGCTGCTGAGTCGCGAAGCGCGGGACTACTGGTGCGCGCAGCGCGGCGATTGCAGCAACCCGCCGGCATGGTGGGACACGGAACATCTCGCCACCGTCTTCGGCCATCTCTGGCTTGTCGTGGTAGTCGGCTGGCTGACTGCCGCGATCGTCGGGGCCGTCCTCTCATGGCTGGGCCCGATCCGTTTCATCCGCAGCGTCGGTCTCGCGCTGATCGCGGGGCCGTCGGCGGGCTGGCTGATCATCGCGTGGTTGGGGCTGCAGCAGTTGGTCTTTGGCTGGAGGATGCTCGGTGCCTTCTGACGACACAGCGCCTGCCACGCAGCAACGGTCGCGGCGGGCCGATATACCGATGCTTGCAGCGGGATTCGGGTCGGGGTTGATTGTGATGACGTTCGGGCCCGTCCTGGCCATCGGCTTGATTCTTGCTCCTTTTTTCCTGATGGTTCCGCTGATGCTTGCGAGTGTTTTTGGGTTGCTCGCCCTGGCCCGCAAGGACCGTCGGCTCCGCTGCATCGCCGAGGGTTTGGTTGCGGCGGCGCTGTTCGGCATCGCCAGCTGTGCCGTTCTTGTGATACGACCGTCCTGAAGGCGTCGGGTCATCCCTTCACCCCGCGCCCGCCGGGCGCTGAGCGGCCGCACAAGCCATGGGGAGCGTGCAATCGCGCGCACCCCACGGTCCTGATCCGGCGACAACCCCGTCGTGTCGTCGTCCTTGAGCCACAGCTGCGTTACGACGCAACGGACCGATCTGCAGCCCATGCAGATGTGCGGATAGGACCGCCATCGGTCCAAGAACACTCGCGGCACGGTCAATCAGCAAGCGCCCGTTAGCATCCCGAGGAGGGTCAATCACCCCAATCTGTGCCAGAGCTGCTGAGCCGGGCACAGTGATGGCGACCGCCGATGGTGTCAAGTTCCGGTACCCGGTTGACGAATTGAGTTCCGGCAGCTGCTTTACGGGTGCGGTGCTTTGCCAAGGCTGGCCCCGGCTAGCTGCTGTGCGCGCCGGATCACTGGGTGGGGTACGCGCGCGTGGAAGTGGGAGCCGTGAACTCGCTGAAATGCGAGAGGCAAATGAGATTTTGAAGTCTGCATCGGCGCTTTTCGCCGCGGAGCTCGACCGCCCCACGACGAAATGAGCGCCTTCATCGACACTCACCGCGATCAGTTCGGAGTCGAGCTCGTCTGCAGCAA
This sequence comes from uncultured Actinomycetota bacterium, assembly GCA_963741555.1. Lineage (GTDB taxonomy): Bacteria > Actinomycetota > Actinomycetes > Mycobacteriales > Mycobacteriaceae > Mycobacterium. The sequence continues at coordinate 780,743 of CAVUIH010000015.1, forward strand.
GGGTACCCGCCATCCCCAGGCGGACACCGCCTTCGACAAGCGAAGCAACCCTGACCGGAGCAACTGGGCCGTCGGAATAGGACGCGCAGGCGGTGGCGTCGAACTTAGCAGGTGCAACCTGAGGCGCTGGCTGTGGAGTACAACGAGGATCCCGCCTGCGCGGCGTCGGACATGCCGGCCGCGATCTCCAGATCCTCATCGGAGATGTCGTAAATCGTGTCCATGGCAATTTTCCCTTCAGTTGCCGCCGGGTCGCCGTGCTCGGCCCCGTATCGACGAATAGCTAATTTTCTAGCAGTATGCGCGCGCCTGCGCGGGTCAAATGGTGGAATGATCCATCGCTTCTTTAAATTTGCCGAGTTAACTCCCAGCTAGCCAGTTCGCCGCGGGCGGCCACAGATGATCCGGGAGATCGGATGGAGGATTTCTACGAGCGTATGATCGTTCGCGCCGCGACTATCGACGAGCTACTTTCCGGCGCCTTCGAACAGTTGCCTGGCCAAAAGCGCGATACCGACCTGGCAGCCCGCCGACTCGCCGCGTGGTGCCGCGCTTGTGCTAGTGGCGATTGGTCATTGTTCGCCAGCCGGCTTCGCCGGGACGGACTGTCAGTCGAAGACGTACTCGCGAGGTTCGCGACGGCCCGCCGGAATCCTTCGGTGCCCGCCCCGGCGTGGCTCGACGACGCGGTCTGGATTGGTGAGGCGCTGCGCCGTCGCACGGAAACGGCTGCGGAGAGCGGCGTGCTCGACCCCGTCGCGTTCGAACAGTTGCTGATGCCGGTGGTCCGCGATGCGGACGCGCTCCTTTGGTCCTGTGTCGACCCCAGCGTCGGTGTCAATCTGAGCGACGATGCGCGCGCGTGCTTACGCCGTTCGCTCTTGATCGAGCTGTCGAACCTTACGGCACCGGCGATCTACGAGCGTTTCGACGAGGCGCGCAGCAGCACCGGCATTACCTACGCCCGCTTCGCCTCCGACATGCGGGCTGACGGCTTCCGCCGGCTGTTCGACGACATGCCGGTCCTGTTGCGGCTAATGGCCTCTCTCACCCGACAGTGGATCGAGGCATCGCGCGAACTGATCGCCCGATTGGATGCTGACCTTGCGGCGATTCGTCGCGAGCTCCTCCACACGGACACGTCCTGCCCGGTGACGACCATTGACGGCGACCTGTCCGATCCGCACAACTTCGGCCGCTCTGTCCGGATCATCGGCTTTGAAGACGGTTCACGAGCCGTGTACAAACCGAAGGATCTGTGTGTCGATGCGGCTTGGCACGCGCTGATCGAGCGACTGAATCGCAGCGCTCCGATCGACCTGCGCGCAGTGCGCGTACTGCCGCGAGAGGCTTACGGCTGGACTGAGTTCATCGATCACACGAGTTGTTCTGACGTGCAGGGCTTTCGGCGATTCTTCCAACGTGCCGGCGCGTGGCTGGCGCTAATTCATTGCTTCGTCGGCGTCGACATCCACCAAGAGAACATCATCGCGGCCGGCGAGCATCCGATACCGATTGATCTGGAAATGATCCTGACGGCAGGCGATGCACCGGGCGGCCCTGCTAATGCTCGCGAAGGAAGTCAGGCTTTTGAGGTCGCGATGGAGATGGTGAACAGCTCCGTGTTGACGGTCGGCCTGCTTCCGGCGTATTGCAAAGACTCCGACGGCAAGATATTCGCGATCGGCGGTGTAACTTCGAATTCGGCTCCGCGAGTGAAGCACACGTGGGCTGAGATCAACTCTGACAGGATGACGCCGGTGAAGTCCGCGGACACCTCCCCCACGTTCGCGAACCTGCCGCATGTGGACGGCGGCCGTGGAACGCTTAGCGACCATTTCGACGAGTTCATGCGGGGTTTCGACGACTACGCGGTGTTCCTGCGGGAGCAGCCTCCAGATGACCTCTTCGCCGGTTTCACCGGATTGACGATCCGTAGGGTTATCCGGCCGACCCGTTACTATTACATGCTGCTGCAGCGGCTACGGGATCACCGCACGATGGACGACGGCATCGCGTGGTCCGCGCAGGCGGACTTCGCCGCGAGGCTCGCGGACTGGCAGCACGATTCGGATCCCGCCTGGCCGTTGCACCGCGCGGAACGTGCGGCCCTCGTCGAGTTGAACGTCCCGCATTTCGTGACGACCAGCGACGGTTACGAAATCGTTGACACGGCGGGAACTTCCGTACACACCCATGACGTACCGGGTCTCGATCGTGCGCGTACGAGGGTGCGTGGTCTCAGCGACGAGAAGATCGCATGGCAGGCCGAGGTCATTAGGCAGAGCACCGACTTGCTCGTCCGCGGATCGCGAGTAAGCGGCCAGCGGTTGCGCGCGGACGTCTCGCGTGCGCCGGACGGCGCCGTCTACACCGCCGAAGCCGAAGCCCTCGGCCGATCGCTGTCAATGCATGCGATCCGCAAGGGTCCGAGCGCGGCGTGGGTTGGGCTCGACTGGCTCGGCGACTCCGAGGTGTGCCAACTCGTGGTGGTCGGTCCCGACCTGTACAACGGCGCATGCGGAATCGCGCTTTTTCTGGCCGCACTCGCCGCCGTCACCGGTGACACTTCCTCGAGGGCCCTTGCCATCGCAGCCGTTTCCCGGCTTCGCCAGACATTGCGCGGCCGCAACCCGGCCCGCGCGGCACGCGCGCTCAGCCTCGGCGGGGGACTCGGCCTGGGATCGATTGTGTACGGCCTTGCGGTGATTTCCGAGCTGCTCGACGACGACGACATCCTGACCGATGCTCACACAGCGGCGGGGTTGATCACCGATGAGGTGATCTCGGCCGACCGACAGCTCGACGTGCTGGGTGGCAGCGCCGGCGCCATCCTCGGTCTGCTGCGCTTGTATCGCCAGGCGGGTTCTGCCGATGTGCTCACGATCGCGAACGACTGCGGCCGGTATCTGCTGGCGCAGGACCGCATCGGGCCGGTCGGACGCCGAACCTGGGCCGCACCCGCTTTCGGCCGTCCGCTCAACGGCATGTCACACGGAGCCGCGGGCTTTGCATACGCGTTGGCGGCGCTGGCCTCGGCGACCCAAAATGAGGAATTCGCGAACGCGGCAACTGAATGCATCGCCTTCGAAGACTCGACCTTCGACACCGAGCACTGCAATTGGTCCGACCTACGCCGCGGTACAGGCGATACCTGGCCGTGTAAATGGTGCTATGGCGCGCCAGGCATCGGGTTGGCGCGTGCCGCGATGACGAAACATGCGGCCGCGGACGTCGAACGCTGCCGAGCCGACGTCCGCAACGCGCTGGTAGGCGCCGAGCGTGGCTGGCCGGCCAGCACAGACACGCTGTGTTGCGGCACTCTCGGCAGCATCGAATTCCTCTGGGAGGCAGGCGAAGTACTCGGGCGCGGTGAACTTCGCGATTTGGCGTCCCGGCGGCTGCTCACGGTCATCGCCACGGCGCGATCGGTCGGCGACTATCGGTGGAGCGGCGGCACCAGCAGGTTCAATCTCGGCTTGTTCCGCGGCGTTGCGGGGGTCGGCTACACGGCGCTGCGGCGCGTCGATGACTCGCTTCCCAACGTTTTGATCTGGGAGTGACCACATGGCAAGCGCACCGGTGCCCGGGACATACATACGGCGCAGCTTGCCCATACTCAGTGCGGTCCGTGGCCCAATCGTGGTGTCGATCGTCCTCGGCCTAACCGTTTCGGTCCTGCCGTTCGTGTCGAACGCGGCCTTCGGGCCCGTGATGCAGGCCGTCGCAGACGCGGGTATGGGTCGAAACCTCGCGGGTGTATGGGGTTTGGAAGGCCCACTGCTGAGCCGCGAGGACGGCGCGAGGTCGGGCTTATTCGGCTGGTTGGCGACACCGCTGCCGTTCGCGGTGCTGCTCACAATCTGGGCAGTGTCGCTGGTCGCGGCGCAAGTCTTTAGCTTCGCCAAAACCTGGATCGACGCACAGGTCGCGTGGAAGCTGCTGACGGCGGTCCGTCAGCGCGTCCACGACCACATCCAATCGCTGTCGCTGGACTTCTTCACCGGCGCGCGCAGCGGCGCGCTGATGCAGCGCGTGCAGTTGGAGGCGGCCGGCGTTCAGAGACTCATGACGGACTGCGTCATCCCGCCGTTGGTCGACACCGCGGTGCTAATCATCGCGCTGCTTTACCTGATCGCGCTGTCGTGGCAGATGACGGTCGTCGCGCTGATCCTGTCGCCGCTGGCATTCGTCGCGCTGCGATTCACCGGCAAGAGCCTGCAGACCGCCACCCGAACGATGATGATGGCACACCGCTCGATGGGCGGCGAGCTCGAAGAGACGGTAAACGGGATCTCCGAGATCCAGGCCTTCAACGCTCAGCCGCGACGCAGTGAGCGTTTCCACGAGGCTTCCGAGTCGGCAGCGAAAAGCGCTGCAATGATGATGATCTGGACAAACGCGGGCACCACGAGCGCACAGGTCCTGATCGCACTCAGCACGGTGCTGGTGTTGATCGTGGGGGCCGCGTTCAGCACGAGCTTCGGCCTGACGTTCGCCAGCCTGGTGGTGTTCGTCGGGTTCGTTCCGACGATGTTCGGTTCGGTCCAAAGGATCGTCACGGCCTACACGGCGTACGGCTCGATCGCCCCGAATGTCGCCGCGACATATGAGTTGCTCGACACGATGCCAACGGTGCGCGACCACCCGGATGCGGTCCCCCTCAGCGAGGTCCATGGGCACGTCGTATTCGAGGATGTCACGTTCAGCTATTCGCCGCAGCAGAGGATTCTGGACGGCCTGTCTTTTTCCGTCAACGAGGGCGAAACGGTGGCACTGGTCGGCCCGATCGGGTCCGGTAAGTCGACGGTCTTCAACCTGCTGATGCGCTTCATCGATCCCCAGCATGGTCGAATCATGCTTGACGGCAACAATATCAGCGGTATAACGCTACAGACATTGCGTGAGCGGATCTCCAAGCTCGCCCAGTTTCCCCTCTTCTCGAAGGACACCATCCGCGAGAACGTCCGATTGGCTCGGCACGACGCCAGCGACATCGACGTCGAGGAGGCCTGCAAACTCGCGCACATCCACACCGTGATCGTCGACCCGGCCAAGGTCGAGCACGGCTACGACACCGTGGTCGACGTCCAGGTCCCATCCGGGGGCCAGAAGCGGTTGATCGCTTTGGCGCGCTGCCTATTGCGCAAGCCCGAGGTGCTCCTCTTGGACGAGCCGACGGAGAATCTGGATGCCGATCAGCGAACGCGGCTGACCCAGGTCGTTCGCGAGTACGCCCGCGATCGCACCTGCGTCGTCGTCAGCCACGACATGGATTTCATTGCGGCCGTTGCCGACCGGATCATCGTGCTGGACGGCGGCCGCATCGCGCAGGAGGGCACTCACGAGACGTTGTTGGCTGGCGGTGGCCTGTACCGGATACTCTACGGCGCTCAAGAAGTCGATCCGGCACTCGCCCAAATCGCAACGCCAGGTAGCTAGTGATCGAGGATCACCGTGGCCGCGACTGCTGTACCGTCCATGCGCACCGCAGTGGACAGCGATCGGGCGCGTGTGATCACTGTGCACGCAAGGCTCCGGTCGAGGGCTTTAGCCAGCGAGTCCGCAGTTGGTTCCTGCGCCGGATGCGCGATCCCGATGCCGAGAGCAGCGACACGCTCCGCGTAGTAGGGCTGATCGTAATTGTGCGGAACCACGACCTGCGGTATCCCCGCGCGCATCGCTTGGGTCGTGGTACCCGAGCCGCCGTGATGCACGATGGCGGCGACCCGCCGAAGCAGTGCCTGCAGGTTGGTCTCCCTGACGGACAGCCAGTCCGGGGAATCGCCCGATGGCGCCAACTCGGCCCAGCCGCGCAAGACGATCGCGCGGTACCCCAGTGCGCGGGCCGCGGCGATCATCGCGGGACCGGATGCCCGTGGCGCCCGCATGCTGCCGAAGCTGAACAAGATCGGCGGCTCTCCGGCATCGAGGAACGCTTCCAATTCATCCGAAAGAGGTCGCTGATCTGACATCAGCCAGGCGCCGGTCTGTACCACTTCCAACTCCGAAGGCGACGGCCAGGGTGCCAGCATTGGATCGGCGGCCAGTAGTGGGCGGTCGGTGAGGACGTAGCTGCGCACATCGGCCACCGGCTCCAGGCCGATCGCGGCGCGCTGGGCGTTGAGCCCTTCACGCCAGGTGTCGTTCCACCATTGAGCGTCAAGGTCCCACTTGCTGGGACTGTCGGCGTCGACGAGGTCGGGTTGCCCGGACGTGGGCGGCGGCCAGTGCCGTGTCGCAGGCAAGACAACCGGTGCATAGGCAGCGTAAAAGTACGGGATCTCCAACATTTCGGCGATGGAGCGACCTGCAATCTGCATCGCGGCACACCCGACGATCACATCGCAATCAGCGGCCGCACCGCGCAGCGCGTCGAACTGTGCGGCCACCGTGGCTGTCGCGCCACCCGGCACCTTCCGCGGGCCCAGCCGCAGGTCATGACCGACTGGGACGAACGACAGTCCGAAACCGTCAAGCAGATCACCGAAGCCCGGCGGTACGCACAAGCGCGCCTGATGGCCGATCCCACGCAAGCGCAACGCGAGCGCGACCATGGGCTGAACATCTCCCCGCGATCCGATCGTGGACAGCAGTACCCGCATCCGCATCCCTCTCGGTCGTGCCCGCGTCAGGGCGGGCGGACAGCTCAGGTGTGCAATCATCGGCCCCGGACGGGGCGGTGGCGCACGTCGCGCCGGATGTGGCTCTGCGATCGACCGCGCGACGGTAGCATCTCGGCAAGCCGCGACGCCGCGGAGGCACGAATCTCCACGGCGTGGCTACCGGGAGAAAGTCATGGAACGCAAACCGAAACAACCGACGTCGGCTAATGAACGCGCTGCACATCGCCAGCGGTCGCCGAAGATGGACGACACTGCACCCTTGCTCATCCTTGCGGCCGGGCAGCGCTGCGGCAGCACGCTGATTCAGCGGCTGCTGTGCTCACACCCGCGGGTACGAATCTGGGGTGAGCATGTCGGTCAGCTCCGCCCAGTGCTGACTGCCGTGCGCCGACTTCGTCTGTGGGCCGAGACCAACGGCAGGGCGGGTCGAAACGAATTGGCGGCCAGTGGACACCAGGGGTTCCTCGCGAACCTCACACCGGAGTGCAGCCATATCGACGAGGCGTGCGTTTCGTTCATCGAGACGCTGTTCGCCAAACCGGCGCACCACGTCGGCCGACCTATCTGGGGTTTCAAAGAGGTCCGCTACGGCCTTCCGGATGTGCTAATGCTGCGCGAATTGTTCCCGCGGCTGCGGGTGATTCAGGTGGTGCGCGACCCGCGCGACGTGCTGCGCAGCCTAGACGAATGGGAACGCCAACCCGGGTGGAGCCGACTCAATACCGAACTGTCGCTGCATAATTGGCTCAGCGTGGCCGACAGCTTCATAACCGCTGGCACCGACCCTTACCTTCGCAGCTTCATCCTTCCCGTCCGCTACGAGGACCTAGTCTCCTTCACCGACTGGTGGACCAAGGCCATCGCTGAGCATTGCGACCTCGATGCGGATCTACTCGATAAGTCAGTCTTCGACAAGTGGGTGCACAACGTGGGCCGGCGCGGCCAAGCCGATCGGACGCTTCGCGAGTGGTCGGATCTAGAGCCGTCGCTACGTGCTCTAACCGATGACGAAAACATCCAGATGGTCGCGTCCACATACGGATACGACCTCTCGTTGTAGTGTGGTCCAACGCCGTTACGTCGGCTCGAATCTAGAACGCCATCACCGTCCCGTGAGGTGCGGGTCGCACCGTCACCGTCATCAGCAAAACCGGTCACCACATCCTCAGCAGCCACCACATCACCCCGACCACAACTACTGGCCCAACCAACAAAAAACCCCGACCAAAGGCCGGGGAAATCTGTAACCCATGACGCGACTCATCTGTCACCTATGACTCGACTCATCACAGGGGTGTCCGAGGGGGGACTTGAACCCCCACGCCCATTAATAGGGCACTAGCACCTCAAGCTAGCGCGTCTGCCATTCCGCCACTCGGACCCGGCCAATCAATTGGCAGCTAAGGCTATCGGATTGGCCTGCTCGCACCCAAACCTGCCTCGGCGAAAGGATTGTCCCGCCCGATTGTGGGGAAGCCGACCGTGAGCGCCGCGCGGCAACATCGGCGGCAATGGTAGGAAAGGTGACTGTGACGACGCCCGCCGAGACTCCCGTCGACGATGTCGCGGACGTTGTCAGCAGGTTGATCCGGTTCGACACCACCAACACCGGCGAGCTCGAGACCACCAAGGGTGAGGCCGAATGCGCTCAGTGGGTCGCCGCTCAGTTGGAGGAAGTCGGCTACCAGGTCGAATACCTGGAGTCCGGAGCGCCGGGGCGGGGCAACGTGTTCGCCCGCCTGCAGGGCGCCGACAGCTCGCGGGGTGCGCTGCTGATCCACGGGCACCTCGACGTGGTGCCCGCGGAACCCGCCGAATGGAGCGTGCATCCGTTCTCCGGGGCGATCGAGGACGGCTATGTCTGGGGCCGCGGCGCGGTCGACATGAAAGACATGGTCGGCATGATGGTCGTGATAGCCCGCCAGTTCAAGCGGGCCGGCATCGTGCCGCCGCGCGATCTGGTGTTCGGGTTCATCGCCGACGAGGAGAGCGGCGGCAAGTACGGGGCGCATTGGCTGGTGGACAACCGGCCCGATCTGTTCGACGGTGTCACCGAGGCGGTAGGCGAGGTCGGCGGATTTTCGCTGACCGTGCCGCGCCGCGACGGTGGCGAACGCCGGCTCTACCTGATCGAGACCGCGGAAAAGGGTCTGCATTGGATGCGGTTGACGGCGCGCGGCCGACCGGGGCACGGCTCGATGACCCACGACCACAATGCGGTCACCGCGGTCGCGCAGGCCGTCGCGCGGCTCGGTCAGCACCGCTTCCCGCTGGTGCTGACCGACAGCGTCGTGCAGTTCCTGACGGCCGTCGGCGAAGAGACGGGATACACCTTCGACACCGATTCGCCGGATCTCGAGGGCGCCGTGGAGAAACTCGGGCCGATCGCGCGAATTGTGAAGGCGACGCTGCGTGATACCGCCAACCCCACGATGCTCAAGGCGGGTTACAAGGCCAACGTCGTGCCGGCGACGGCCGAAGCCGTGATCGACTGCCGGGTGCTTCCCGGTCGGCTGGCGGCCTTCGAGGACGAGGTCGACGAGCTGATCGGACCCGACGTCACCCGCGAATGGATCACCACGCTGCCGTCGTATGAGACCACCTTCGACGGCGATCTGGTCGACGCGATGAACGCGGCGCTGCTTGCCGTCGATCCCGACGCGCGGACCGTGCCGTACATGCTTTCCGGTGGGACCGACGCAAAAGCATTCGCGCGCTTGGGTATTCGCTGCTTCGGCTTCGCTCCGCTGCGGCTGCCGCCGGATCTGGATTTCTCTGCGTTGTTCCATGGGATCGATGAGCGGGTACCCGTCGACGCGTTGAGATTCGGCACCGAGGTGCTGGCACACTTCCTGACGCACTGCTAGACGCATCAACGAGAGGAGACCGAACATGACCACAGCGCCCGACCCTTATGCCGCGCTACCCGCGCTTCCGTCATTTCATCTGGAGTCGGCGTCGATCACCGACGGGCAGCCGTTGGCGACGCCGCAAGTCAGCGGGATCATGGGCGCGGGCGGCGAGGATGTCAGCCCGCAACTGTCGTGGTCGGGATTTCCCGACGAGACACGCAGTTTCGCCGTGACCGTCTACGACCCGGACGCCCCGACGGCTTCTGGATTCTGGCACTGGGCGGTCGCCAACCTGCCCGCCTCGGTCACCGAGTTGCCCGCCGGCGCAGGCGATGGCAGCAACCTGCCGGGCGACGCGCTGACACTGGTCAACGACGCCGGCGCCCGCCGCTACATCGGCGCGGCACCGCCGCCCGGACACGGGCCGCACCGCTACTACATCGCCGTCCACGCCGTCGACGTCGACAAGCTCGACCTGGCTGAAGACGCCAGCCCGGCGTTCTTGGGGTTCAACCTGTTTCAGCACGCGATCGCGCGAGCCGTGATCCACGGGGTCTACGAGCAGAAGTAGAACAGCTCAGCCGGATCCGACGGCCTCGCTCAATGAGGCGAACCCGCCGGCGCGCAGGCGGGCGGCGAGGCCGTCGTGAATGTGCTTGGCCCACAGGCCTCCGCCGTAGATGAAGCCGGTGTAGCCCTGCAGCAGCGACGCGCCCGCGGTGATCCGGTCCCAGGCGTCGTCGACGGTCTCGATGCCGCCGACACTGATCAGCGTGAGCCGGCCGCCGACGCGGGCGTAGAGCTGCCGCAGCACCTCGCCCGCGCGGTGGGCCAGCGGCGGCCCGGAGATGCCGCCGCTGCCCAGCTGGTCGACGCCCGGCGTTTTCAGCCCGTCGCGTGACACCGTGGTGTTGGTGGCGACGATGCCTGCCAAGCCGAGTTCGACTGCCAGGTCGGCGATGTCGTCGATGTCGGTGTCGGCGAGGTCGGGCGCGATCTTCACCAGAACGGGTGTCGAGGTCTCCTCGAGAACGGCGGACAGGATGGGGCGCAACGATTCGACGGTCTGCAGATCGCGGAGTCCGGGCGTGTTCGGCGAGCTCACATTGACCACCAGATAGTCCGCGTGTGGCCCGACCAGTCGCGCGCTGGCCCGGTAGTCGTCGGCGGCATCTTCGGGCGCGGTGATTTTGGTCTTGCCGATGTTGACCCCGATCGGCACGTCGGCCCGGTGTCGGGCCAACCGGTAGGCCAGGGCAGCGGCGCCGCGGTTGTTGAACCCCATCCGGTTGAGCAGCGCGCGGTCCGCGGGTAGCCGGAACAACCGCGGTGCCGGGTTGCCCGGTTGGGCGTGCGCGGTGACAGTGCCGACTTCGGCGTAGCCGAAACCCAGTGCGCCCCAGGCGTTGAGGCCGGTGCCGTCTTTGTCGAAGCCGGCGGCCAGGCCCAGCGGACCGGGGAAGCGCACCCCGAACACCGTGCTGGCCAGCACCGGGTCGGTCGGCGCCAGTCGGTGGCTCAGCTGCCGCCGCACCGGTGCAGCGGCGGTGGCGCCGCGCAGCCCGGCGAACACCACTCGGTGGATGCGTTCGGCGGGCACCAGAAACAGCAGCCGCCGTAGCGGCGGGTATGTTCCCGAGGCGTCGGATGCCACCGTCACTCAGCCAGCTGATCGGGACGTACGGCGTCAAATCTTTCGGCACGAGACTTCTTGCGCCGCAGCAGAACTCGTCTGCTTCCGTCGGTGTACAGCCGTACTCTGGTCAATTCCCAGCCGCGGTACTCGGCCTCGATGGAAAGCCGTGTCGAGGCACTGAGTCGGGTGACCTCGGGCGGAAGGCGCAGCGGCACCCACTCGTACTCATCGGACAGTTCGGTGTCCCAGCCCACCGGCATGCGTCCACGCCGCGCCGTCGTCAACGTGGGCCCGCCGCGTGTTCGATGATCTGGACGCCTTCGCCGCTGCCGGATACGACGTACAACGTGTCCGCGGCGTCGTCGAAGGCGAGCGTGTTGGGTTGCCGCACGGTTGGGTACCGTACCTTTTCCAGTGGTATTCCGGTTGACAGATCGTAACCAATGACGATATTCGCCGCAGTCTGCGACACCCAGGCCAGCCCGCGAGATCCGGTCACTCCGTAGGGCGACTGCGGCACCGGGTACGCCTGACGCAGGATCAGCGGGTCGACTCCGAACGCGAGCAGTTGACCGCCCCGGGTATCGGTCACCAGCAATCGGCCCGCCGGGTCGGCCACCATGGTGGTTGCGCCCTGGCCCGCGCGCAACGACTGCCCGATTCTGCCGTCGGCGCCGATCGTGGTCACCGACGTCTGCCCGCGATCCAACACGGCGACGGTGTTTCCTTGTGCGGCAAGAGAATCGACGTGCGCGTGGACCTTCGCGCGGCGGCCATCGGTGGCGCCGGGCGGGAGTGTGTCCAGTGTGCCGTCAGCGGTGCCCAACACGACCGTGCCGTCGGAAAGCCTTGTGATCGCGGTGAAGTCGACGTTGTCGGCGTCGTGGACCCCGACTCGGACGGCCCGTCCGGCCGTCAGGTCGACCACGAAGTAGCCGCCGCGGGTGGACAGGTACGCGGTGCCGCTGTTGTCGCCGGTCAGCCCGGTCGCCGGGCCGGGCAAATCGATCACCCGCGACGATGTTTGCTGGGGGCTCAGCGTGATGACTTTCGCCGGTGCTGCGGGGGTGGGCCCGGGGGCGACCGTGACCAGCTGGGTGGTTCGGTCGTCGAAAATCGCGGCCTGCGGCCGGCCATCCAACGGACGGACCACACCTGCCGGTGCCTGCGATATGGACGGTGATTCGGCCGGCTGGGCCGGCGGGATCGCGGCCGGTGAGTCGTCCAGCGTCTTACTTGTGCACCCGGCTACCAGCAGCGAAAACAGCAGGCCGATGGCCTGCGCGCGCGGCAGGTGTGGACGGTGTTTGCGGTGTGGCGGCACAGGGTAACTCTCGGTGAACTCAGGGGGGCTTGCCGGTATAGAAAGGGTGGCCCAATTGGATCCCGATCCTAGGGAACATCGCCGGAGATGGCGTGGCTCCGTTGCGTTTGACCGTAATTTACGGCGAGGTAAGGTCGCCCTATGAGCGTTGCCGAAAACGGTCAACTCTCTGACGGAGAGTTTGCTATCGAGGACATGTGGATGGGTGTTTTCTCCACCAAGGTGCTGGCCAGCGGCTTCGGACGGGCCGGCGATGGTCGTAGCTTTGCTTTTTGCATCCAGGGTAAGTCGCTAGTGGTCGAGTTGTACCGGCCCCGGCTGCGGGGTCCCGTTCCACAGCCCGAAGACGTCGTCGCGACCATTCGGCGCGACGTCGTCGACATCGACATCACCGACGAGCGCAGCCTGGGCGCCGCCGTGCGCGATGCGGTCGCCCTGGCCGAAGCCGCCAACTAGATCCCGCACGCACCCGGTACGGTCGTCGTCGTGACTGCGACCCCGGCGATGTCTTGGTGGCAGGTGGTCGTATTGGCGGTCGTGCAGGGTCTGACCGAGTTTCTGCCGGTGTCTTCGTCGGGCCACCTGGCGATCGTGTCGCGGGTTTTCTTCGCCGGCGACGCCGGTGCGTCGTTCACCGCCGTCACGCAATTGGGCACCGAGGCCGCTGTCCTGGTGTATTTCGCCCGGGACATCGTGCGGATCGTCGCAGCGTGGTTCCGCGGCCTGCTGGTCGCCGAGCACCGCGGCGCCGACTACCGGCTGGGTTGGTACGTGATCATCGGGACGATTCCGATCTGTGTCCTCGGTCTCTTTTTCAAGGACCAGATCCGCTCGGGCGTGCGGAATTTGTGGGTGATCGCAGTCGCGTTGGTGCTGTTTTCGGCGGTGATCGCATTGGCTGAGCGCATTGGCCGGCAGAGCCGCGAGGTCAACGAGCTGACCTGGCGCGACGCCCTCGTGGTCGGTATCGCGCAGACGTTGGCGCTGGTACCCGGGGTGTCCCGGTCGGGGTCGACCATCAGCGCCGGGCTCTTCCTCGGTCTCGAGCGTGAGTTGGCCGCCCGGTTCGGTTTTCTGCTGGCGATTCCGGCGGTGTTCGCCTCCGGGTTGTTCTCGCTGCCGGACGCCTTCCATCCGGTGCTGGAGGGCATGAGTGCAACCGGCCCGCAGCTGTTGGTGGCGACCTTGATCGCGTTCGTGGTCGGCCTGGCCGCGGTGGCGTGGTTCCTGCGATTCCTGTTGCGCCACAGCATGTATTGGTTCGTCGGCTACCGGGTTGCGGCCGGTACGGCCGTGTTGATTTTGTTGGCAACCGGGGTGGTGAGCGCGGTATGACCGTTCTTTTACTGCGGCACGGCCGCTCGACGTCCAACACGGCGCATGTGCTGGCCGGTCGTTCGCAAGGCGTCGACCTCGACGACAAGGGTCGTCAGCAAGCCGCGGAACTGGTCGATCGGATCGGTGAGCTGCCGATCCGGGCGGTCGTGCGCTCACCGCAGCTGCGATGCCGGCTCACCGTCGAACCGCTCGTCGAGAAACTCGGCGTCGAGCCGATCGTCGACGACCGGTTCGCCGAGGTCGACTACGGCGAATGGACAGGCCGCAGCCTCGGCGAGCTGATGAAGGAGCCGCTGTGGTCGGTGGTTCAGGCCCATCCCAGCGCCGCGGTGTTTCCCGGCGGTGAGGGGCTGGCCGAGGTGCAGACCCGGGCCGTAGCCGCGGTGCGTGAGCACGACGCCCGGCTGGCCGAGCAGCACGGCGCCGACGCGCTGTGGGTGGCCTGCACGCACGGCGATGTGATCAAGGCGGTCGTCGCGGATGCGCTCGGCCTGCATCTGGACGGCTTCCAGCGGGTTTCGGTGGACCCGGCATCGATCAGCGTGATTCGTTACACGAAGCTGCGCCCGTTCGCGTTGCACGTCAACCACACCGGCGCGCGGCTGACGTCTGCGTTGACGGCTGCGCCCCCGTCCGGCGATGACACGCCCGCCGACGACGCGGTTGTCGGCGGTTCGACCGACTGAGATTTACGGCTCAGCCGTATCTGCCGGTATTTTGGAAATGCCATGTCTCGTGCGATCCACGTCTTCCGCTCACCCGACCGATTCGTCGCCGGGACCGTTGGGCAGCCCGGAAATCGCACTTTCTACCTGCAGGCCGTGCACGAGGCCCGGGTGGTGTCGGTGGTCCTGGAAAAGCAGCAGGTGGCGGTGCTCGCTGAGCGCATAGACGCCCTGCTGGTCGAGGTCAACCGCCGGTTCGGCACCCCGGTACCGCCGGAAACCTCTGACGTTGAAGACCTCAAGCCGCTGATCACTCCGGTCGATGCGGAGTTTCGGGTCGGGACCATGGGTCTGGGCTGGGATTCGGAGGCGCAGACCGTGGTCGTCGAATTGCTGGCCGTCAGCGACACCGAGTTCGACGCCTCGGTGGTGCTCGACGACACCGACGAGGGTCCCGACGCGGTGCGGGTGTTCCTGACGCCGGAGTCGGCGCGCGAGTTCGCCACCCGGTCCAACCGCGTCATCTCCGCAGGTCGCCCGCCATGTCCGCTGTGCGATGAGCCGTTGGATTCCGACGGACACATCTGTGCGCGGACCAACGGCTACCGGCGCAGCGCGCTGCTCGGGCCCGACGATGACGCAGAGGCCTGACAATCGCGAGGTCCTGCAGCGCGGTGAGCTGACGGTCCTGGGACGCATCCGCTCGGCGAGCAACGCCACCTTTCTGTGCGAGGCGATGCTGGACGACCACACCGTGCATTGTGTGTACAAGCCCATCTCGGGAGAGCAGCCGCTCTGGGACTTTCCCGACGGCACACTGGCCGGCCGCGAGCTCTGCGCGTATCTGGTCTCCACACAGTTGGGCTGGAACATCGTGCCCTACACCATCATTCGACACGGGCCTGCCGGTCCGGGCATGCTGCAGCTCTGGGTCGACCAGCCCGGCGATGCGCCCGACTCAGAGCCGGAACCCGGACTGGATCTCGTCGACCTGGTGCCGGAGGGCAGGCTGCCGCCCGGCTACATCCCGGTGTTGCGGGCCTACGACTACGCCGGCGATCCGGTCTCGCTCGTGCATGCCGACGACATCCGGCTGCGCCGGATGGCAGTGTTCGACGTGCTGATCAACAACGCGGACCGCAAGGGTGGTCACGTGCTGCGCGGGGTCGACGGCGACGTCTACGGCGTCGACCACGGGGTGTGCCTGCACGTCGAGGACAAGTTGCGCACGGTGCTGTGGGGGTGGGCCGGCACGTCGCTCGACAAGAAAACCCTGGAGAAGGTGGGGTGTCTGGTCGACGCGGTGGCCGGGCCGCTCGGTGACGCGCTGAGCGAGCACATCACCAGCGCCGAAATCGCGGCGCTGCACCTGCGTGCCCGCGCACTGCTGCAAAACCCGGTAATGCCCGGCCCGGACCGGCATCGCCCGATTCCCTGGCCGGCGTTCTAGTCATGGCGCGACGATTCGACACGTCGTTCGATTCCCCGGTCGGTGTCGGCGACATCTTGTCCGCATTCGCCGACGACGACTATTGGCGGGCACGGCTGGCCGCCTTCGAGAATGGCACCGCGACACTCAACGGACTGACTGTCGAGCCCGACGGCGCAGTGACCGTGGACCTTGCCGTCAAGCTGTTCGCCGACCGGCTGCCGACGGCGGTAACCAAACTGGCCGGCGGCGATCTCGGGATGGCGCGGATCGAGCGCTGGAGTTGGATCGACGATGAGCAAGCTTGCGGCGCAATCGAAGTCGCGGTGCCGCGGGCCCCGGTGACAGCACACGGCGAGGTGCTGTTGACGCCCTTCTCGACCGGTTCGCAACTGCGTTTCAGCACGACCGTGGACGTGCAAGGTTCCGCTGGTCGGCGGGTTCATCGAAAACTTCATCATCGGCCGCCTCGGCGACGACATCGGTGCAGTTCAGCGTTTCACCGACGCGTGGATCGCGTCGAACCGCTAGTCTCTCGGCGATACTGGACCGGATGAACGCCCAAGTGACAGACGCCGCGCTGGCCGCTGACCTGGCCGAGGAAGCGGGCAAGTTGTTGCTGGCCGTGCGCGATCGCATCGGCTTCAGCCATCCGTGGTTGCTCGGCGACGAGGGCGACATCCAGGCGAACGCGCTGCTGCTCAAGCGGTTGCGTGCCGAGCGCCCGGGCGACGCGGTGCTCAGCGAAGAGGCATACGACGACCTGACCCGGGTGCAGGCCGACCGGGTGTGGATCGTCGATCCGCTGGACGGCACGCGCGAATTCTCCTGGCAGGGACGTGCCGACTGGGCGGTTCACGTGGCGTTGTGGCAGCGTCACGGCGGCCCGAGCGGTGCGATCACCGACGCCGCGGTCGCACTGCCCGCGATGGGGGAGCTGTACCGCAGCGACACCGTCAGCGCACCCACCGCGCCGCATACCGGGCCGATCCGCATCACCGCCAGCTCGAACCGCCCGCCCGCCGTGCTGTACCACCTGGCCCGACAACTCGACGTCGAGTTCGTCCAAATCGGTTCTGCCGGTGCCAAAGCGATGTCGGTGATCCGCGGCGACGCCGATGCCTATGTTCACGCCGGCGGGCAGTGGGAGTGGGATTCGGCAGCACCGGCCGGCGTGATTCTGGCCGCGGGCATGCACGCCTCGCGACTGGACGGTTCGGAGATGATCTACAACCGCCCCGATCCGTATCTGCCCGACTTCCTGATGTGTCGCGCCGAACTGGCGGACCTGCTGCTGGGTGCCATCCGGCTGGCGAGCTGATCCGTCGCTGGCCTAAATCGACGGTATGCAGTCCTGGCCCACGGCACCGGTACCGGCGCTGCCCGGACGCGGCCCGGAACTGCGGCTGTACGACACCTCTGATCGCCAGGTGCGCCCGGTGTCGGCCGGACCGACGGCCACCATGTACGTCTGCGGCATCACGCCCTATGACGCCACCCATCTGGGTCACGCCGCGACCTATCTGACGTTCGACCTGATCCACCGGGTGTGGCTGGATCTCGGCCACCAGGTGCATTACGTCCAGAACGTCACCGACGTCGACGATCCGCTGTTCGAGCGGGCCACCCGCGACGGCGTCGACTGGCGCGACCTCGCGGCTCGTGAGGTCGCGCTGTACCGCGACGACATGTCCGCGCTGCGGGTATTGCCGCCGCGCGAGTACGTGGCGGCGACCGAGACGGTGGCCGAGGTCGTCGAGCTCATCGAGAAGATGGTGGCCTCCGGGGCCGCGTACGTCGTCGACGATGCCGAATTCCCTGACGTGTACTTCCGCGCCGACGCCACGCTGCAGTTCGGCTACGAGTCCGGCTATGAACGCGACACCATGCTGACGCTGTTCGCCGAACGCGGCGGCGACCCGGACCGGTCCGGCAAGACCGATCAACTCGACGCGTTGCTGTGGCGCGCCGAGCGGCCCGGGGAACCGAGTTGGCCGTCGCCGTTCGGACCCGGGCCGGCCGGGATGGCACGTCGAGTGCGCGGCGATCGCGCTCAGCCGCATCGGCAGCGGCCTGGACATCCAGGGCGGCGGCAGCGATCTGATCTTCCCGCATCACGAATTCACTGCCGCGCACGCCGAATCCGTCAGCGGCGAAAGGCGATTCGCGCGTCACTACGTGCATGCCGGCATGATCGGCTGGGACGGCCACAAGATGTCCAAGAGCCGCGGCAACCTGGTGCTGGTGTCGGGTTTGCGTGCCGAGGGCGTGGATCCCGCCGCCATCCGATTGGGCCTGCTGGCCGGACACTATCGCGCCGACCGCGACTGGGGGCCGCAGGTGCTGGACGACGCCGACACGCGGCTGCGGCGGTGGCGGGCCGCCACCGCATTGCCGGCTGGGCCGGATGCAGCCGACCTCATCGCCCGGCTGCGCCAGTATCTCGCCGACGACCTCGATACGCCCAAAGCACTTGCCGCACTGGATGGTTGGACGACTGACGCACTCGAGTACGGCGGCCACGACAGCGTGGCGCCGCGTGCGGTGGCGACGGCCGTCGATGCGCTGCTTGGAGTGGACCTGTCGTCACCCCGGCAGTAAGAGGTAGGTTGCCGCCATGACGTCAGTAAATTCGCAAGTCGTATTCATCACCGGTGGCGGCCACGGAATCGGTGCCGAGGTGGCCCGCCGGTTGCACGCCAAGGGCGCCAAGCTGGTGCTGACCGACCTGGACGCGGCCGCCCTGGCCGAACGGTCCGCCGAATTGGGTGGCGACGAACACGTCCTGACCGTGGTTGCCGACGTCCGTGATCTCGCCGCCATGCAGGCGGCGGCCGCCAAGGCCGTCGAGACGTTCGGCGGTATCGACACTGTCATCGCCAACGCGGGCATCGCCAGCTACGGCTCGGTGTTGCACGTCGATCCCGAGGCGGTCAAACGGGTGCTGGACGTGAACCTGCTCGGCGTCTTCCACACCGTGCGGGCCGCCCTGCCGTCGATCATCGAACGCCGCGGGTACGTTCTGGTCGTCTCTTCGCTGGCCGCGTTCACCGCGGCGCCGGGAATGGCGCCCTACGACATGTCCAAGGCCGGCAACGAGCACCTCGCGAACGCGCTGCGGCTCGAGGTCGCCCATCTCGGCGTGGCCGTCGGCTCGGCGCACATGTCCTGGATCGACACCGCGCTGGTCCGCGACACCCAGAAAGACCTGCCCATGTTCCGCGAGCAGCTGGCGAAGTTCCCGTGGCCGCTGAACAAGACCACCTCAGTGGACAAGCTGCGCTGCGGCGTTCGTCGACGGCATCGAACACCGCAAGAAGCGGGTGTACTGCCCGGGCTGGGTCGGTGTGTTCCGCTGGTTGAAGCCGTTCCTGTCGACCAGGTTCGGCGAGGGCCCGCTCCTCAAGACGGCCGGCGGGCAGGTGGCCCAGATGGACGCCGAGGTCGCCGCGCTCGGGCGGTCCATCAGCGCCCACACCCAGCAGTTGGAGAAGTCCTAGCCCCGTCGGCGGGCTAGCGTCCGAAGCCGGGACGGCGGCGGCGCAGGTAGCGCTCGAACTCCGCGGCCAGCGCGTCGCCGTCGATCTTGCCCAGCGCCTCGCTCATGTCGACCTCGGCGTCACCGCGCTGCTCCAGCGACTGCACGTACTCGGCGATCTCGTCGTCGTCGGTGGTCATCTCGGTGACCGCCTGCTCCCACTCCTCGGCCTGCGCGGGCAGATCGGCCAGCGGCACCTCGATGTCGAGCACATCCTCGACGCGGCGCAGCAACGCGACCGTCGCTTTCGGGTTGGGCGGCTGCGACACGTAGTGCGGGACGGCCGCCCAGAACGTCACGGCCGGTATCCCCGCGGCCACGCAAGCGTCCTGGAATACCCCGGCGATGCCGGTCGGGCCTTCATAGCGGCGTCTCCTGCAGACCGAAGCGGCGCGCCGACTCGGGGGAGTAGGCCGCGCCGGACACCGGCACCGGACGGGTGTGCGGCGTGTCGGCCAGCAGCGCGCCGAGGATCACCACGGTGTCGACGTTGAGTTTGTCGGCGACGGCCAGCAGCTCGGCGCAGAAGGTGCGCCACCGCATGTTGGGCTCCACGCCGTGCATCAGCACGATGTCGCGCTCGGCGCCCGGCGGGCGGCAGTGCGAGATGCGCATCGACGGCCACACGAGTTCTCGCGTGACGCCGTCGACCTGGCGGATCACCGGGCGGTTCACCTGGTAGTCGTAGTAGGCCTCGTCGTCGATCTCGAGGATCGGATCGGCCTCCCAGATCGCGTCCAGGTGCTCCAACGCGTCGCTGGCCGCGTCGCCGGCGTCGTTCCAGCCCTCGAACGCAGCCACGACAATCGTGTTGTGCAGTTCGGGAAACGATGAGCTGACATCCTGCGAGGTCACGCCAATCAGCGTACGGCCTGACCCAGGCTGGTGGCGCGCAGAGCAACGCGCTCACTTTGCATAGACCGGCTATGTTTGTCCTGATGAATGCACTGCCGGTGTGCGGCGAGGCCGCCGATCTGACCGCATCGACGACTTCGACAACCGGCGCCGACGTGGTCGAGACGAAATACGTTCGGCTGCAATCTGGTTAAGCTTGGTGACTGCCACATTGCCGACAGGATCCGCGAGCTGGCGCCCAAGGGCACTGCGATCGCCAAGCGGGTCGGGTCGAGCTGGGCGTCCAGACGTCGGGTGACGTCGTAGACTTTTCTGGTCGAGAGGCGTTGCAACGGTTCGCCGGTCCCCGCCGGTATCCGCCACGCTCGGCAGAGTTAAGGACGCCTTCCGCTACGGAAGGATTGCATGTGAACGCCCCTGAGCCGAATGTCTTGGAGCCGAACATCCGCCCCGACTGCACCGACGAACTGACGGCAGCGCTGCGCCAGCGGATCATGGTGATCGACGGCGCGATGGGCACGGCGATCCAGCGGGACCGGCCGGACGAGGCCGGCTACCGCGGCGACCGGTTCACGGAGTGGCCGACAGCACTTCAGGGCAACAACGACCTACTCAGCTTGACGCAGCCGCAGATCATCGAGGGGATCCACCGCGAGTACCTCGAGGCGGGCGCCGACATTCTGGAGACCAACACGTTCAACGCGAACGCGGTCTCGCTCTCCGACTACGACATGGCGGAGCTGGCCTACGAGCTGAACTACGCCGGCGCTGCCCTGGCCCGCAAGGCCGCCGATGAGTTCAGCACCCCGGAGAAGCCCCGCTACGTCGCCGGTGCAATCGGGCCGACGACGCGGACCGCGTCGATCTCGCCGGACGTCAACGACCCCGGAGCCCGCAACGTCTCCTACGACCAGCTGGTCGCGGCCTACCTCGAGGCTGCCAACGGTCTGGTCGACGGTGGTGCCGACCTCATCATCATCGAGACGATCTTCGACTCGCTGAACGCCAAGGCCGCGGTGTTCGCCGTCGAGACACTGTTCGAGGACCGCGGACGCCGCTGGCCGGTGATCATCTCGGGCACCATCACCGATGCTTCCGGGCGGACGCTGTCCGGTCAGGTCACCGAAGCATTCTGGAACGCGATCAGGCACGCGAAGCCGATCGCGGTCGGCCTCAACTGCGCCCTGGGCGCGCCAGAGATGAGGCCCTACATCGCCGAGGTGGCGCGGATCGCGGACACCTTCGTCTCCTGCTACCCGAACGCCGGCCTGCCCAACGCCTTCGGCGAGTACGACGAGTCTCCGGAGCGGCAGGCCAGCTACATCGCCGAGTTCGCCGAGGCCGGCCTGGTCAACCTGGTCGGTGGCTGCTGCGGAACGGCGCCGCCGCACATCGCCGAGATCGCCAAGGTCGTCGAGGGCAAGCCGCCGCGCGAGCTGCCGGAGATCGGGGTGGCCACCCGGCTCTCAGGCCTGGAGCCGCTCAACATCACCGACGACTCCCTGTTCGTGAACATCGGTGAGCGCACCAACATCACCGGCTCCGCCCGGTTCCGCAACCTGATCAAGGCCGAGGACTACGACACCGCGCTGTCGGTCGCCCTGCAGCAGGTCGAGGTCGGTGCGCAGGTCATCGACATCAACATGGACGAGGGCATGATCGACGGCATCGCCGCGATGGACCGGTTCACCAAGCTGATCGCGGCCGAGCCGGACATCAGCCGCGTCCCGGTGATGATCGACTCCTCCAAGTGGGAGGTCATCGAGGCGGGCCTGAAGAACGTGCAGGGCAAGCCGATCGTCAACTCGATCTCCATGAAGGAGGGCGAGGAGAAGTTCATCCGCGAGGCACGGCTGTGCCGCAAGTACGGCGCCGCCGTCGTCGTGATGGCCTTCGACGAGCAGGGTCAGGCCGACAACCTGGAGCGCCGCAAGGAGATCTGCGGGCGCGCCTACCGGATCCTGACCGAAGAGGTCGGCTTCCCGGCCGAGGACATCATCTTCGACCCGAACTGCTTCGCGCTGGCGACCGGTATCGAGGAGCACGCGACCTACGGGATCGACTTCATCGAGGCCTGCGCCTGGATCAAGGAGAACCTTCCCGGGGGTGCACATCTCCGGCGGCATCTCGAACGTGTCGTTCTCGTTCCGGGGCAACAACCCCGTCCGCGAGGCGATCCACGCGGTGTTCCTGTTCCACGCCATCAAGGCCGGCCTGGACATGGGCATCGTCAACGCGGGCGCGCTGGTGCCCTACGACTCGATCGACCCCGAGCTGCGGGACCGAATCGAGGACGTCGTCCTGAACCGTCGCGAGGATGCGGCCGAAAGGCTCCTGGAGATCGCTGAACGGTTCAACAGCTCAGGAGAAGCCGCCGAGGACCCGGTGGCAGCCGAGTGGCGCAGCCTCCCGGTCCGCGAGCGGATCACGCACGCCCTGGTCAAGGGCATCGACGCCCACGTCGATGCCGATACCGAGGAATTGCGAGCCGAGATCGCCGCGGCAGGTGGTCGGCCGATCGAGGTGATCGAGGGCCCGCTGATGGACGGCATGAACGTCGTCGGTGACCTCTTCGGCGCAGGCAAGATGTTCCTGCCCCAGGTCGTGAAGTCGGCCAGGGTGATGAAGAAGGCTGTGGCGTACCTGCTGCCGTACATCGAGGCGGAGAAAGAAGCCGTCCGGCGCCACTGCAGTTCGCGAATAAGGACACCAACGGCACGATCATCATGGCGACGGTGAAGGGCGACGTCCACGACATCGGCAAGAACATCGTCGGGGTCGTCCTGCAGTGCAACAACTACGAAGTGATCGACCTCGGTGTGATGGTGCCTGCCCAGAAGATCCTGGACGCGGCGAAGGAGCACAACGCCGACATCATCGGCCTGTCCGGCCTGATCACCCCGTCCCTGGACGAGATGGTCAACTTCGCCGTCGAGATGGAACGCGAGGGGCTGGAGATCCCGCTGCTGATCGGTGGCGCGACCACCTCGCGCGCGCACACGGCCGTGAAGGTGTCGCCGCGTCGTAGCGGTCCGGTGGTCTGGGTCAAGGACGCGTCCCGCTCGGTGCCGGTCGCCGCAGCGCTCCTCGACGACAAGCAGCGTCCAGCCCTGCTGGAGGCCACCGAGAACCGACTACGCAGCCCTGCGCGAACGGCACGCCCAGAAGAACGAGCGGCCGATGCTGACGCTGGAGAAGGCCCGCGCGAACCGGACGCCGATCGAGTGGGACGGCTACACGCCGCCGGTGCCCGCCCAGGGTCGTCGGCGTGCGGGAGTTTCTCGACTACGACATCGCCGAGCTGCGCGAGTACATCGACTGGCAGCCGTTCTTCAACGCCTGGGAGATGAAGGGCAGGTTCCCCGACATCCTCAACAACCCGGTCTCGGGCGAGACCGCCCGCAAGCTGTACGACGACGCCCAGGAGATGCTCGACACCCTGATCAAGGAGAAGTGGCTGACCGCCAACGGGGTGATCGGGTTCTTCCCGGCGAACGCGGTCGGCGACGACATCGAGGTCTACACCGACGACACCCGTACCGAGGTGCGGACCACGTTGCACAACCTGCGCCAGCAGGGCGAGCACCGGGACGGCATCCCGAACCGGTCGCTGGGCGACTACATCGCGCCCAAGGACACCGGTCTGGCCGACTACGTCGGCGCCTTCGCCGTCACCACGGGGCTCGGCAGCCAGGACAAGATCGTCGAGTTCAAGGCAGCCAACGACGACTACAACGGGATCCTGCTGGAGTCGCTCGCCGACCGGCTGGCAGAGGCGTTCGCCGAACGGATGCACCAACGGGTCCGCAAGGAGTTCTGGGGATTCCAGCCTGACGAGCAGCTGGACAACGAGTCGCTGATCGGTGAGAAGTACCGGGGAATCCGGCCCGCCCCCGGCTACCCGGCCTGCCCGGAGCACACCGAGAAGGCGACGCTCTGGGAGTTGATGGACGTGCGGGAGCGGACCGGCATCGAGCTGACCGAGTCGATGGCGATGTGGCCCGGTGCCGCCGTCAGCGGCTGGTATTTCTCGCACCCGCAGTCGCAGTACTTCGTGGTCGGCCGGATGGCCCAGGACCAGGTCGCCGACTACGCGAAGCGCAAGGGCTGGACCCTGCAGGAAGCCGAGCGCTGGCTCGGCCCCAACCTCGGCTACAACCCGGAGGACTGAGCCCTCCCTTGATAGGACGCCATGGCCGCTGACGATGCCCGCGGCGAGCTGCCGTCGGCTTCTCATGAAGATGTGCCCGTCGATCCCGGTGCCGCTCGCGCCGCATTCCTGACCGCCACGCGTTTCGCGTCGGTGGCAGCGATCGGTGGGTTCTTGTTCGGCTACGACATCTCGGTGACCAACCGCGCCGTCAAGGCGTTGCAGGCCGACTTTCACATCGGCAACGCGTTGCTGGGGTTCGCCGCGGCATCGGCGGTGCTGGGTGCGGCGATCGGAGCGGTGTCGGCCGGCCGGATCGCCGACCGGATGGGTCGGCTGGCGATGATGAAGCTCTCGGCCGCATCGTTTTTCGTGTGCGGGCTCGGCGCCGGGTTGGCAAGCAGTATTTGGATGTTCATCATCTTCCACCTCATCGGCGGTATCGGCATCGGCTTCTCGTCGGTGGCCGCTCCGGCCTACATTGCCGAGGTGTCACCGCCGCGGTTCCGCGGACGGCTCGGCTCACTGCAGCAACTCGCCATCGTGTGCGGCCTGTTCGGGTCGCTGGCATCGACCTGGGTGCCGTTCCACCTCGCAGGTGGTGCGAGCAAGCCGCTCTGGTTGGGCCTGGCGGCCTGGCGCTGGACCTTTCTCGGCGAGCTGATTTTGGCGCTGCTGTACTTCACGCTGCTGTTCACGATCTCCGAGTCGCCGCGTTATCTGGTTGCCAGACAACGGATTTCACAGGCGCGGCAGGTGCTGGGGCGACTGCTGGGCCCCCGCGACGTGGAGCTGACGATCAGTCGTATCGCGGGCTCTCTGGAGCAGGAAAAGCAACAGTCGTGGCGCGACCTGCGCAACCGACGGGCGGGCTCTACGGCATCGTCTGGGTCGGTCTGGGGCTGGCCGTCTTTCAGCAGTTCGTCGGCATCAACGTGATCTTCAACTACTCCGATCTGCTCTGGGAGGCAGTGGGATTCGGCGAGAAGTCGTCGTTCACGATTGCTCTGGTGACCACCGGGGTCAACGTGCTGATCACGTTGGTGGCGATCGCGCTGATCGACCGGCTCGGCCGCAGACCGCTGCTGTTGGCCGGATCGGCGGGCATGTCGCTGATGCTGATCACGCTGACGGTCGTGTTCGCCGGCGCCGCCTTCCGCAACGGCCAGCCACAACTCGACGGGGCGTCCGGGGTCGTCGCACTGGTCGCTGCTGACCTGTTCGTTGTCGCGTTTGCCGTGTCCTGGGGACCGGTGCTGTGGGTGCTGCTGGGCGAGATGTTCCCCAATCGCATCCGCTCCGCGGCGCTCGGATTGGCCTCGGGCGTGCAGTGGATGGCCAACTGGACCATCGCGGTGACGTTCCCGGCGGTGCGGCACACCTTGGGCGGCGCCTACTGCTTCTACGCGGTGTGCGCGGTGCTGTCGTTTGTTTTCGTCTGGCGATGGGTCCGCGAAACCAACGGGGTGTCCCTGGAAGACATGCCCGACGGGGTGTCCCCGGCAGCCGGGTCACCCGCCGCGACCTGAAACCGCCGTGACTTTGCTTACCTGCGCATGAAACAATCGCTGGCCGTGAAGACCTTCGAGGATTTGTTTGCCGAGCTCGGCGAACGCGCCCG
Source organism: uncultured Actinomycetota bacterium (assembly GCA_963741555.1). GTDB lineage: Bacteria > Actinomycetota > Actinomycetes > Mycobacteriales > Mycobacteriaceae > Mycobacterium. The sequence continues at coordinate 806,777 of CAVUIH010000015.1, forward strand.
CACCCGCCCGGCGGGCAGTGGCACCGTCGCCGCGCTGGACGCCGGCGTGCATGCGGTGGGCAAGAAGATCCTCGAGGAGGCCGGCGAGGTGTGGCTGGCGGCCGAGCACGAGTCCGACGACGCGCTCGCCGAGGAGATCAGCCAGTTGCTGTATTGGGCCCAGGTGCTGATGATCGCCCGCGGGCTGACGCTCGACGACGTGTACCGGAAACTGTGATGACGCCGCACCGCAACGGCTCCACGAGACTGCGCGTCGCCGTTCCCAACAAGGGGGCGCTGAGCGAGTCCGCGGTCGAGATCCTGTCCGAGGCCGGCTACCGCCGCCGGACCGATCCCAAAGACCTGACCGTCGATCGACCCGCACAACAACGTCGAGTTCTTCTTCCTGCGGCCCAAAGACATTGCCATCTATGTCGGCTCGGGCGAACTCGACTTCGGCATCACCGGGCGCGATCTGGCGCGTGAGTCTCGTGCACCGGTCCACGAACGACTCGCGCTGGGCTTCGGGTCGTCCACTTTCCGGTACGCCGCACCGGCCGGGCGTAACTGGACCATCGACGATCTCGCCGGCCGGCGGATCGCCACCGCATATCCCAACATCGTGCGAGAAGACTTGGCGGCCCGCGGTATTGAGGCGACGGTGATCCGGCTGGACGGCGCGGTGGAGATCTCGGTGCAGCTCGGGGTGGCCGACGCCATCGCTGACGTGGTCGGCTCGGGTCGCACCCTGAATCTGCACGACCTGGTGGCCTTCGGCGAAACACTGTGCGATTCAGAGGCGGTGCTCATCGAGCAGATCGATCCGCATGCCGCCGAGCGGCCAGACGTCGCCTCCCGGGATCAACTGGTCGCCCGCGTGCAGGGTGTGGTGTTCGGCCAGCAGTATCTGATGCTGGACTATGACTGTCCGCGTGAGGTTCTCGACAAAGCCACCGCGATCACCCCGGGGTTGGAGTCGCCCACCATCTCGCCACTGGCCCACCCGGACTGGGCGGCGGTACGGGCCCTGGTGCCGCGCCGCGGCGTCAACGCGATCATGGACGAACTGGCAGCCATCGGGGCCAAAGCGATCCTGGCATCCAACGTCCGGTTCTTCCGTTTCTGATCAGCTGTGCGCCGCTGGCGCAGGCGTTGTTGTGTTAGCGTCCGGCTAAAGTCGCGTTTGTTTGCCGAGCCCTGAGGAGGGGTCGCCATGTCGCATATGACGCATTTCTACGTTCTGCTGCTAGCTCTGGGAATCGGCGTGGTCGCCGGTCTGCGCTCCTTCACCGCTCCGGCCGTCGTCTCCTGGGCCGCCGCGCTGCACTGGATCAATCTCAGCGGGACCTGGGCGTCCTGGGTTGGCAGTTGGGTGACGGTCGGCATTTTCACCGTCCTGGCGCTGGGTGAGCTATTCCTCGACAAACAACCCAAGACACCGCCCCGCACCGCGCCGCCGTCGTTCATAGCCCGGATCGGCTCCGGCGCGTTCTCCGGCGCCGTCATCGGCACCGCGTGGGCCGTCACCTGGAGCGCGCTCGGCGCGGGCATCATCGGTGCGGTGCTCGGCACCCTGGGCGGTTTCCAGGCGCGCAGCCGGCTTGCCGCGGCCCACGGTCGCGACCTGCCGATCGCCCTGCTCGAAGACGCTGTCGCAGTGCTGGGCGGAATTGCGCTCGCCGCTGTCACAGCTGCTCTGTGACACAGCGTTTCGACGCGATCGTGGTGGGCGCCGGCCAGGCCGGGCCGCCACTGGCGGGGCGTTTGACCGCCGCCGGTCAGACCGTTGCGATGGTCGAACGCAAGCTGATCGGCGGCACGTGTGTCAACACCGGATGCATCCCGACCAAGACCCTGGTGGCCAGCGCGCAGGCCGCGCACCTGGCGCGCCGTGGCGCGGACTACGGGGTCGACACCGGCGCGGTCCACGTCGACATGGCGAAAGTCAAGGCGCGCAAAGACGCCATCATGCTCGACGACCGCAAAGGTGTCGAAGACTGGCTCGACGGCATGAACGGCTGCACCGTGTTTCGCGGCCACGCGGTGTTCGAGGATCCGCACACGCTCCGGGTCGGAGACGACGTCCTGCAAGCCGAGCGCATCTTCCTCAATGTCGGCGGCCGCGCGGTGGTGCCCGATCTTCCGGGCCTCAGCGACATCGACTATCTGACCAACGTCTCCATCCTCGAACTCGACACGCTGCCCGAGCATCTCGTCGTCGTCGGCGGAAGTTACATCGCACTCGAGTTCGCGCAGATGTACCGGCGCTTCGGCGCGAAAGTGACCGTCGTCGAGAAGGGTCCGCGCCTGGCGTCTCGCGAAGACGCCGACGTCTCCGACAGCGTTCGCTCGATCCTGCAGAACGAAGGCATCGACATCGTCGTCAACGCCGCAGAAATTCGAATAACTAAGCACGACAACGGCTTTGAGCTGACACCACGGGCCGGCGCGACACCGATCGCGGGCAGCCACTTGCTCTTGGCGGTCGGCCGTCGACCCAACACCGACGACCTCGGCCTCGAGCGCGCCGGGGTGCGCACCGACGCACGCGGATACATCGATGTCGACGACCAACTGAAAACCAGCGTCGACCACATCTGGGCGATGGGCGACTGCAACGGTAAAGGCGCGTTCACCCACACCTCCTACAACGACTTCGAAATCGTCGCGGGCAACCTGCTCGATGACGACCCACGCCGGGTGAGCGACCGGATCACCGCGTACGCGCTCTACATCGACCCGCCATTGGGACGCGCCGGCATGACCGTCGAGCAGGTACGCGCATCCGGCCGCCCCGCGCTGATCGGTCAGCGGCCGATGACCAGAGTCGGCCGAGCCGTCGAAAAGGGTGAGACGCAAGGCTTCATGAACGTTGTGGTCGACGCCGAGACGAAGCAGATTCTGGGAGCGGCGATCCTCGGCGTGGGGGGCGACGAGGCCATCCACACCATCCTCGACGTGATGTCAGCCAAAGCGCCCTACACCACGTTGGCGCGCACCATGCATATCCACCCGACGGTCTGCGAGCTGATTCCCACGATGCTGCAGGAGATGTCGCCGCTGCAATAGCCGCCGCTCAGGCGGCCGGTTCGGCGCTCTGCAGCACCGCGTCCGCGTCGCCTTCGTAGGGAATCTGCGGCCAACCCGGATACGGCGGCGGTGTGCCGCCGAAGACCGGGCAGTGCTCGTGGTGTGCGCACCAGTCGCACAGTCGTGACGGCCGCGGCCGGAAATCGCCTGTCGCACCGGCTGATTGAATTGCGTGCCAGATCGCCATCAACGTCTTCTCGAACCGCAGCAGCTCGGCTTCATCGGGGGAGTAGTCCAGCAGCTGGCCGTCCGACAGGTAGATCAGTCGCAGCCGCGTCGGCAACACGCCCCGCGACCGTAGGAGCGCGACCGCGTAGAACTTCATCTGGAACATCGCTTTGAACTCGGCTAGGGCCCGCGCTTCGGGTGGGGCTTTGCCGGTTTTGTAATCCACCACCCGCAGCTCGCCGGTGGGCGCGACGTCGATGCGGTCGATGATCCCGCGCAGCAGCGTGCCGTCGGCGAGTTCGACTTCGATGCGTTGCTCGCAGCTCTGCGGATCGAACCGGGTCGGGTCTTCCAGCCGGTAGTAGCCGGACAGCAGCTTGCGTGCCTCGCCCAGGAGTTGGGTCTGCGCTTCGGGGTCCAATTGCTCGGCCAGCTCCGGCTCGCCGGCGATCACCTGTTCCCACGCCGGGTCGACCAGCGCGTCGGCGGCCTGCGGGACGCGCTCGGCGGCGGGCAGGCCGTACAGCTGCTCCAGCGCGGCGTGCACCACCGAGCCGCGGATTTGCGCGGTCGATGGCGGCTCGGGCAGCCGGTCGATGGCCCGGAAGCGGTACAGCAGCGGGCACTGCTTGAAGTCGGCCGCCCGTGACGGTGACAGGGCCGGCCGTCTGACTGGTTTACCCGGCTCGGCGTTCACTGGCGCCGCCTCCTCATCGCTTCGCGCTGCATCGTTGCCGGCGCCGCTCATATCCGCAGACTAGAGGCCAGGTCGGACAACCCCGCGCACCGAACTCGGCGCGTCTGCTGGCAGGCTGGTCAGCTGTGCCCGCAACTGGTCCATTCGCCATCGGCGATCGCGTTCAGCTGACCGACGCGAAGGGGCGGCACTACACGATGCTGCTCAGCCCGGGCGGCGAATTTCACACCCATCGCGGCGCCATCGCGCACGATGCGGTGATCGGGCAACCGGAAGGCAGCGTGGTCAAGTCGGCCAACGGTGACCAGTTTCTGGTGCTGCGTCCGCTGCTGGTGGATTACGTCATGTCAATGCCCCGTGGCGCGCAGGTGGTCTACCCGAAGGACTCCGCCCAGATCGTGCACGAGGGCGACATCTTCCCGGGCGCCCGGGTATTGGAGGCCGGCGCGGGGTCTGGGGCGCTGACCTGTTCGCTGCTGCGCGCGGTCGGGCCGGGCGGACAGGTGATCTCCTACGACGTGCGAGCCGACCACGCCGAACACGCCCGCCGCAACGTCGAGACGTTCTTCGGTGGCGCTCCCGACAACTGGCAGCTCATCATCAGCGACGTCAACGACGCCGAGCTGGCCGAGGGCTCTATCGACCGGGCGGTGCTGGACATGCTCGCGCCGTGGGATGTGCTCGACAGCGTGTCGCGCGTTCGTCGTCGCCGGCGGCGTGCTGGTCATCTACGTGGCCACCGTGACACAGCTGTCGAAAACGGTGGAGGCACTGCGCGAACAGCAGTGCTGGACCGAGCCGCGCGCCTGGGAGACGATGCAGCGCGGCTGGCATGCCGTCGGTCTGGCGGTGCGTCCGCAACACACCATGCGCGGCCACACCGCGTTCCTGGTGTCCGCGCGCCGGCTGGCTCCGGGCGCCGTCACCCCGACGCCGCGGCGTCGGAAACTCGGCTAGTCGTCGCTCCGCTGCAGACCCCGGCGCACCGACAGCAAGTCGATCTCCGGGTGTGCGGCGACCAAGCGTTCGGCCGCGTCGAGCACGTCGACGGCGTGTTGGCGGTCGGCCGAGGCCATCGCCACGCCGATGCCCGCCCGCCGATGCAGCTCGTGGGAGCCCGTTTCGGCAGCCGATACGCCGAACTTGCGCCGCAACTCGGCCACGATCGGCCGGACCACCGATCGCTTCTGCTTGAGCGAGTGGACATCCCCGCACAGCAGGTCGAACTCGAGCCAGCCGATCCACATCGCCGGTTCAGCGGCCCGGCGTCGGCGCGGGCGTGGTCGAGTCGTTCCGGAACGCCAGCAGCACCTCGGCTGTCCGTGCCGACAGCTGCCATCCGCCCTGATAGGGCTTGAACTCCATCGGGAAGGCGAAGCGGGGGCCGCGTGGATCGGGTGAGCCGACGTTGACGTTGGCGACCACGTCGGCCGGATCGCGGTCCGACCACGCGATGTCGCGGACGTCGAACTTCACCGGCGCATACCCGCCATTGACCAGCGCGTTGGCGAATTGGTCGAAGACAGCGCCGTTTTCGGGTGTAGCGCCCTCGACTACGTTGAGCTTCTGCAGACCGGGCACCGCGGGATCGGCCAGCCGGTACAGCACCCCGGCCAAGGCGTCGGGGGGCGGCAGCGGAGCGGTCGGCCCGGACACCGTCGGGCTCAGCGACTCTGTCGCAGGCGGTGGTGTGGTTTGCGGCGACGCGGCGTCGTGCTCGTCATCCGAACACCCCGAAAGCCCGAGTGCCGCCGCGAAAGCGACGGCACTCAAAACTCTGCTGAGATGTCGGCTCATCCAGCCGCGTCAGTGCGAACGCACTGCCGAGATCAGCGTCATCGCCGAGTCATGGGAGAGCTTCCAGCCGCCCTGGTTGACGAACGTGAGGTTCTCGTATGTCGGGGCGAGGTGCGGGCCCGTCGCGGTGAGCGTTGCCGCCGCGGAACCCGGCCCGGCCGGCGTGATGCTGGTGAAGTTGAACGTCAGCGGCAGGCTGCCCTTGGCGGCCGCCTTCTGCAGTTCGTGGTCGGCGAGGGAGGCGGGAACCGGTATGCCGCCCTCGATCAGGTAACCCTTGCTGGCGAACGGCACACTCGGGTCCTGCAGCGTGTTCAGGATGCTGGACAGCTGGTCGGGTGTCGGCACATCCACGCCCGCGACGACCGGGTCCTGCGGCAGCGGAACACCGAACACCACAGGCTGAACTCGAGGCGACGCACCGGTAACGGATGCAATGCAGGTCACACCTGCGGCTGCAGCACCGATCGCGGCCACAGCCGCCATGCCTGTGGCTAGGGATTTCACGGTCACAGAGGTCCTCTCGGTAAAGCCAACTCAACATGATGTTAACGCTGATGCCAGTGTGCCCCATTTCGAGTTCCCGCATGAATCGGAAATCGCCGGTAGCGTTGGGGTATCAGCCGCACCACCGCCGGAGGAGCGGGAAAGGAGCGCACCATGGGTGAGTTTGAGCGTGAAGCGTTCGGAAGCCCGCGCGAACCAGACCTCTCCGACGAGGATGCCGCCGAGTTGGAGGAGCTTCGACGCGAGGCCGCGGTTCTGCGTGAACAACTGGAAAACGCCGTCGGGTCGTCGAGCGGTGCGCGCAGTCCGCGCGACGTTCACCAGCTCGAGGCGCGGATCGACTCGCTGGCGTCGCGCAACTCCAAGTTGATGGAGACCCTCAAGGAAGCCCGCCAGCAGCTGCTGGCGCTGCGCGAAGAGGTCGACCGGCTCGGACAGCCGCCCAGCGGCTACGGCGTGCTGCTGACCGCCCACGAGGACGACACCGTCGACGTCTTCACCTCCGGCCGCAAGATGCGCCTGACGTGCTCGCCCAACATCGACGTCCAGTCGTTGCGGAAAGGGCAGACGGTTCGGCTCAACGAGGCTTTAACTGTCGTCGAGGCCGGCACGTACGAATCGGTCGGCGAGATTTCAACTCTGCGCGAGATTCTCTCGGACGGACACCGCGCGCTGGTGGTCGGCCACGCCGACGAGGAACGCATCGTCTGGCTGGCCGAGCCGTTGGTGGCCGAGGATCTGCCCGACGGTGTGTATGACTCGTCGGACGATGACCTGCGTCCCCGCAAGCTGCGCCCAGGCGACTCGCTGCTGGTGGACACCAAGGCCGGTTACGCCTTCGAGCGCATCCCCAAGGCCGAGGTCGAAGACCTGGTCCTGGAAGAGGTTCCCGACGTCACCTACAACGACATCGGCGGGCTGGGCCGGCAGATCGAGCAGATCCGCGACGCGGTCGAGTTGCCGTTCCTGCACAAGGAGCTCTACCGCGAATACGCGCTGCGTCCACCCAAAGGTGTGCTGCTCTACGGCCCGCCCGGGTGCGGTAAGACGCTGATCGCCAAGGCCGTGGCCAACTCGCTGGCCAAGAAGATGGCCGAGGTCCGCGGCGATGACGCCCGTGAGGCCAAGTCCTACTTCCTCAACATCAAAGGCCCCGAGCTGCTGAACAAGTTCGTCGGCGAGACCGAGCGCCACATCCGGCTGATCTTCCAGCGGGCCCGGGAGAAGGCGTCCGAGGGCACACCGGTGATCGTGTTCTTCGACGAGATGGACTCGATCTTCCGCACCCGTGGCACCGGCGTTTCCTCGGACGTGGAAACGACGGTCGTCCCGCAGTTGCTCAGCGAGATCGACGGTGTGGAGGGGCTGGAAAACGTCATCGTGATCGGCGCATCCAACCGCGAGGACATGATCGACCCCGCCATCCTGCGGCCCGGCCGCCTCGACGTGAAGATCAAGATCGAGCGCCCCGACGCCGAGTCGGCGCAGGACATCTTCTCGAAGTACCTCGTCGAGACGCTGCCGGTGCACGCCGACGACATCACCGAGTTCGACGGCGACCGCGGGGCGTGCATCAAGGCGATGATCGAGAAGGTCGTCGACCGGATGTACGCCGAGATCGACGACAACCGGTTCCTCGAAGTCACCTACGCCAACGGCGATAAAGAAGTCATGTACTTCAAGGACTTCAACTCCGGCGCCATGATTCAGAATGTCGTCGACCGGGCGAAGAAGAACGCCATCAAATCGGTGCTGGAGACCGGTCAGCGCGGTCTGCGGATCCAGCATCTGCTCGACTCGATCGTCGACGAGTTCGCCGAGAACGAGGACCTGCCGAACACCACCAACCCCGATGACTGGGCGCGGATTTCGGGCAAGAAGGGCGAGCGGATCGTCTACATCCGCACGCTGGTCACCGGCAAGAGCTCGAGTGCTTCGCGGGCGATCGACACCGAGTCGAACCTCGGCCAGTACCTGTAGCGGCCGCGGGCCGGCGCCAAAAGATCCGGCTCAGCCGGTGAACAGCGAATAGCTGTTCCGCAGATCGTCCTGCAAAACCTGCGCTGCGTGTGTCGTGGTGTCGATCTGCAACGGGCTGGTGAGCTTTCGCGCCTGGTAGGTCCAGCCGTCCGGCAGCTCGAGCCGGCTGCCGAGGCCGGGCAGATCAGCGCGCGACAGGTTGGGATCGACGATCTGGCTCCAGGTCTGCATCACCCAGCGCCGCAGCGCCGGGTCGTGCAACTCGTAGATCTCTTCGCCGGCGTCGAAGGTGAACACGGTGTGCCGGTGCACCTGGTTGGCGGTATACGGGGCGGGGTCCATCGCCGACAGCAAGACGGTGGCTTGCAGCAGCATGTCGATTCCGCCGAAATTCTTGACCATCCGGGGGGCCTGGGACGACTTCTCGATCGAGTTCATCAGCCAGTACCGCGGGCCGTTGAGCAGTGCTGTGGCAGCACCGTTCTCCGTCGCAATGGCTTTCGCGTCGAGCGCCGACCACAAGTCGGCGGGGAGGTCGTTCAGCGGGTAGCTGTTGTAGACGGTGGCCTGCGGTCCCGCCTCTCCCGGCGTCACCAGAAGGACTTCGCCGTAGCGCATTCCGGACAAGTTTTCATCTGACTCGGGCGCAGCATGGGCAGGCACCAGGGTGAAGGTAATCACTCCAGTCACCAGCGTCAACTAACACCAGGGAGATCAACGGGGTGGAAGTCGCACGACTTGGACAAAGAACTCGTCAATCTGGCGAATGACATTCATGAATTCGCGAAAGCCGACGGGTTTGGTGACGTAAGCGTTGGCGTGCAGTTGGTAGCTGCGCAAAATGTCTTCGTCGGCGGCCGAGGTGGTGAGCACAACGACGGGGATGTGGCACAACTCCGGATCGGATTTGATCTGTTCCAGCAATTGGTGGCCGTCGTATTTCGGCAGATTCAAGTCGAGCAGGATCAGATCCGGCCGTGGCGCGTTCGAATGAGCGCCGCGTTGATAGAGGTAGTCGAGACCTTCCTGTCCATCGCGTGCGACCCGCAAAGTGTTGTGAATCTTGTAGTGTTCGAAGGCTTCCCGAGTAATGACGACGTCTCCGGGGTCGTCCTCGATGAGCAGCACTTCGATCGCGCGGCAATCCGATGTCATCGATGGGCTCCTCTGGACACGCCGAGGGGTATCTCGTCGCTGGCGGCAGCAACAGGCAAGGTGAACCAGAATCGCGTTCCGCTGTTGTTGCTGGTGTCGATGCCGATGGTACCGCCGTGCAACTCGACGATTTTCTTGCACAGCGCCAGCCCGATACCAGTTCCGGTGTAGGCATCCCGACCATGCAGACGCTGGAAGATGACAAACACTTTTTCGGCGAAGTCGGGCGCGATGCCGATGCCGTTATCCGCCACGCTGAACATCCAAAGGCCCTGGTTATCGCCAATGCCACGTTCGCAGTCGATTTCGACCCGAGGTGGGCGGTCCTCGCGCCGGAACTTGACGGCGTTGCCAATCAGGTTCTGCCACAACATCGTGAGAAGCGTGGCGTCACCGACGACCTGGGGGAGTGGGCGGTCCCCCCGAAGTAGCTGCGCCCCGGATTCCTCGATCGCAATGACCAGATTGCCAAGCGCGGCGTCCAACGTGGTGTCGAGATCCACGATCTCGTGGGCGGTCTTGACCCGACCGACCCGGGAAAAGGTGAGCAGATCGTTGATGAGCACCTGCATTCGTTTGGCGCCGTCAACTGCGAATTCGATGTATTCGATCCCGCGTTCGTCGAGCGCGTGACCGTAACGTTGCTCGAGTAATTGGCAGAACGAGGCCACTTTGCGCAGCGGTTCCTGCAGGTCATGGGACGCCACGTAGGCGAACTGCTCAAGCTCGGCGTTGGATCTCCGTAGCTCGATCGCTTGCGCGTCGAGCGCCTCTGTTTGCATCTTGAGACGAGCCCGGTCCGATCGGGATATGTCCAGCTCGGTCAAGATCCGCCCGCGCATGTTGTCGACGTCGCTCGCAATCTGACGGAGGTCCTTGGACCCTTGCGGGGCGATGCTGTGGGTGAAGTCGCCGCTCGCGATCCGCCGGCACGACGCGGCCAACACCGCCAGGGGTCGGGTCACCGCGCGTCGCATCAACAATGCCAGCAGAATCGACCCGGCGACGAACACTGCCACCATGACGATTAGGACCCGGTCGCGCCAGCTGCGCATAACGTCCAGTTCCTCGACCGCGACGTTCTGCGCCGCTGTCAGATGGGCGTTTTCGATATCGAACAGCGCGCGGATCCGGTCGAACTCGGCCTTCCCGCGGTCCGCAGTCACGCTATTCACCACACTCGGCGCACCCGGGGTCACGGTGTCGATCAGCGGCTGCGCATAGGAGCCGCGCCACGTCGCGCCGGCGTGCTCAATTGCGTTCAGATCGGCGAGTAGATTGGCGCGGTCAGTGAGTAGCGCGCTGATATTTGCTGCCGCCTCGTGCTCGACCTGTTGCCCGTCCTCGTAGGGGGCCAGGAACTGCCGGTCAGCCGCGATTACGTAGCCTCGCAGGGCAGTCTCCTGGTCACGCAGCGCGCTCTGCAACCGATACGCCGAGAGGCGCGCGGGTTGAATGTTGTCCGTCAGCTCGCGGGTCACCGCATCGGTCCGCTTCAACAGCGCCGCAGAGGTTGCCGCGCCTGTCAGCACTACCAATGCCATCACCGACAACACCAAGCTCTGCCAGCCCGCGACCGTTAGCCTCAACCCCAGCCGCGGGCGCTGCGTAGGGCTGTTGGCCTGCGCCGCCGGTCCGATTGTCACCTGACGCTGCGCTCTACCCGCACGACCGCAACGTCGTCGCTGAACCCGCCATGAGCTCGGGCCCCAGCCTCGGCCTGGTCGATGAGCGCGTCGACGAACGCCGGTCCGGGCAGCGCTGCCAGCGGTCGGGCTAGTTCCAATAAACCGTTCTCGCCGAGGCGGTCGACACCGCGACCTGAATGCGCCTCGAACAGTCCGTCGGTTAAAAGCACCAAACCGCTGCCTTCGGGGATTTCCATGACGTACTGCGGCCAGTTGTCACCACCCCATCCCAAAGCGGGGCCGGCCGGCGGCTCCACCCAATCCACGGTGCCGGGGCCGTGCATCAGCATGCCGGGATGACCGGCGCGGACCGCGACAACCCTTGGACTGTCGGGAGCGACCGCCAGGCTCAGCATCGTCGCGAAAATCCCGCGGCCCGGGCCTTCAGCGTGCAGGATCCGTTCCAGCTGCCGCATTGCGGCGTCCCCGTGAATGGCGCTCAACGTCAATGTGCGCCATGCGATCCGCAACGCCACCCCCAGCGCCGCCTCGTCAGGCCCATGCCCGGCGACGTCACCGATAACGATGTGTACGGTCCGGTCCGGCGTCTGCACGACATCGTAGAAGTCTCCACCCAGCAATGCGTTGGTGCGGCTGGGCCGGTATCGGGTTACGACGTCCACTTCCGGGCCCTCGAGTAGCAGCGGAGAGGGCAGCAGACCACGTTCCAGCCGCGAATTCTCCTGGGCTCGTAGGTCGCTCGCGTGCAGATCCACTGCAATGAGTTCGGCACGTTTGCGTTCAATCGCATATAGCAAGCTCCGCCGCAGCATGTCAGGCCCGACGCGCCCCTTGATCAAGTAGTCCTGCGCGCCACCGGCGACCGCTGACACCCCGAATTGTTCGTCGTTCAATCCCGTCAGCACGACAACCGGAATGGTGCCATCCCACTTTGCGATGCGGGTCATGCCATCGAACTCGATTGCGTCTGGCAGATGCAGGTCCAAGAGCACACAATCCGGGCGCTCGTGAGCAAGGAATTGCTCGGCGCTCGCCATCGACGGCGCCCACGCCACCCGAATATCAGCGGACGAGTCTGCGATCAGTTCCGCTACCAACACCGCATCGGCGCGGTCGTCCTCGATCAGCAACAGCGACAGCCGGCGCCCATCTGCTGTGGGAGCAGATTCACGCTGGCGCGCCGGAACCGATTCTGATCCGTACCCCACCGGCTCGATCAATTCGTCCTCCACGCTGCCTCGCCGACGATAACGCACGCGTTGCGTAGCCGCCCCGCTGCACGCGGCGGATCGTCGCCGCGCCTAGGCTTGCGGGATGCAACGGATTATCGGAACGGAGGTCGAGTACGGCATCTCGTCGCCCTCGGACCCGACCGCCAACCCGATCCTGACCTCGACGCAGGCGGTGCTGGCTTACGCTGCGGCCGCCGGCATCCAGCGCGCCAAGCGCACCCGGTGGGACTACGAGGTGGAGTCGCCGCTGCGGGATGCCCGGGGTTTCGATCTGAGCCGCTCGGCAGGACCGCCGCCGGTGGTGGACGCCGACGAGGTCGGCGCTGCCAACATGATCCTGACCAACGGTGCGCGACTCTACGTCGACCATGCCCACCCGGAGTACTCCGCGCCAGAGTGCACCGACCCGCTGGACGCGGTGATCTGGGACAAGGCCGGTGAGCGGGTGATGGAGGCCGCCGCCAGGCACGTCGCCAGTGTGCCCGGCGCCGCCAAGCTACAGCTTTACAAGAACAACGTCGACGGCAAGGGCGCGTCCTACGGGTCGCACGAGAACTATCTGATGAGCCGGCAGACCCCGTTCTCGGCCGTCATCGCCGGGCTGACGCCGTTCCTGGTCTCGCGGCAGGTGGTCACCGGCTCCGGCCGGGTCGGGATCGGGCCTTCCGGCGACGAGCCGGGCTTCCAGCTCTCGCAGCGATCGGACTACATCGAGGTCGAGGTCGGGCTCGAGACCACGCTGAAGCGCGGGATCATCAACACCCGCGACGAGCCGCACGCGGACGCCGACCGCTACCGCCGACTGCATGTCATCATCGGCGACGCCAACTTGTCGGAGACGTCGACGTATCTCAAACTCGGCACCACGGCGTTGGCGCTGGACCTGATCGAGGAAGGCCCGGCGCACGGGATCGACCTCAGCGACTTGGCGCTGGCCCGGCCGGTCCATGCCGTGCACGCGGTCAGCCGCGACCCGTCGCTGCGCGCCACCGTCGCCCTGGCCGACGGTCGTGAACTGACCGCGCTTGCGCTGCAACGGATTTACCTGGACCGGGTGGCAAAGCTGGTCGACGGCCGCGACCACGACCAGCGCGCGGTCGACGTTGTGGAGACCTGGGCGCACGTCCTTGATCTGCTCGAGCGCGATCCGATGGAATGCGCCGAGCTGCTGGACTGGCCGGCCAAGCTGCGCCTGCTGGAAGGTTTCCGGCACCGGGAGAACCTGAGTTGGTCGGCGCCGCGACTGCATCTGGTCGACCTGCAGTACTCCGACGTCCGGCTGGACAAGGGACTGTACAACCGGCTGGTGGCCCGCGGCTCGATGAAGCGTCTGGTCAGCGAACAGCAGGTCATCGACGCCGTGGACAATCCGCCCACCGACACGCGGGCCTACTTCCGCGGGGAATGCCTGCGCCGCTTCGGCGCGGACATCGCTGCCGCGAGCTGGGACTCGGTGATTTTCGATCTGGGCGGTGATTCGCTGGTGCGCATCCCGACGCTGGAGCCGCTGCGCGGCAGCAAAGCGCACGTGGGAGCACTGCTGGACTCGGTGAACAGCGCGGTCGAGCTGGTGGAGCAGCTGACCACCTGAGAAGTCGGACATGGGGTTCAAGCCAGGGCATTACGCCCGTCGACCGGTAGGGTGGAGACACTGACGGGCGTGTTTCACGGCCGATGATGACGCAGGAGGCAGCGATGGCCCAAGAGCAGACCAAGCGCGGTGGCGGCGGCGGCGATGACGACGACCTCACTGACAGCACGGCCGCGGGCCAGGAGCGTCGCGAGAAACTGACCGAGGAGACCGACGACCTGCTTGACGAGATCGACGACGTTTTGGAAGAGAACGCCGAAGACTTTGTCCGTGCATACGTCCAAAAGGGCGGCCAGTGACCTGGCCCCACCGCGATCGCTCGGCCACTAACTCAGCACTTCCCGGAACCGTCTCTGGCAGCCTTTCCTCATTCACCGACTATCTGCGCCGCGAGGCGCCGGAGCTGCTGCCGTCAGGCATTAGCAGCACCGAACCGATAGGGCACCAGCTGCCACACGGCACCACCATCGTCGCGCTGAAGTACCCGGGTGGGGTGCTCATCGCGGGCGACCGGCGCTCTACGCAGGGCAACATGATCGCCGGGCGGGATGTGCAGAAGGTGTACATCACCGACGACTACACCGCGACCGGGATCGCCGGGACCGCGGCCATCGCGGTGGAATTCGCCCGCCTGTACGCCGTCGAGCTCGAGCACTACGAGAAGCTGGAAGGCGTGCCGCTCACCTTCGCGGGCAAGGTGAATCGGCTGGCGATCATGGTCCGCGGCAACCTCGGCGCCGCGATGCAGGGCCTGGTGGCTTTGCCTTTGCTCGCCGGATTCGACATCCACGACCCCGATCCGGACAAGGCGGGCCGCATCGTCTCCTTCGATGCAGCCGGCGGCTGGAACCTGGAAGAAGAGGGCTATCAGTCGGTGGGCTCGGGTTCGATCTTCGCCAAGTCGTCGATCAAGAAGCTGTATTCGCAAGTGACGGACACAGATTCAGCGCTTCGAGTCGCTGTCGAGGCGCTCTACGACGCGGCCGACGACGATTCCGCCACCGGCGGGCCCGACCTGGTCCGAGGAATTTACCCGACCGCAGTCACTATCGGGGTCGACGGCGCCGCCAACGTCGGCGAGCAGCGCATCGCCGAGTTGGCTCGGGAAGTCATTCAAACGCGTTCGCGCGCAGATACTTTCGGGCCGGGTGCGGATCGCGCGGGAAGTGATTCATGAGTTTTCCGTACTTCATCTCGCCCGAGCAGGCGATGCGCGAGCGCAGCGAGCTCGCACGCAAGGGCATCGCACGAGGCCGCAGCGTGGTGGCGCTGGCCTACTCCGGCGGTGTGCTGTTCGTCGCCGAAAACCCTTCGCGCTCACTGCAGAAGATCAGCGAGCTCTATGACCGTGTCGGCTTCGCCGCCGCCGGGAAGTTCAACGAGTTCGACAACCTGCGCCGCGGCGGAATTCAATTCGCCGACACCCGCGGCTATGCCTACGACCGCCGCGATGTGACCGGCCGGCAGCTGGCCAACGTGTACGCGCAGACGCTGGGCACCATCTTCACCGAACAGGCCAAGCCCTATGAGGTCGAACTGTGCGTGGCCGAAGTCGCCCACTACGGTGAGACCAAAGCGCCTGAGCTGTACCGGATTACCTATGACGGATCGATCGCCGACGAGCCGCATTTCGTGGTGATGGGCGGGACGACCGAGCCGATCGCCACCGCGCTCAAGGACTCGTACGCCGAAAACGCGGATCTCGCCGATGCGGTGCACATCGCCGTCAACGCCTTGAAGGCGGCAAGCGGCAACGCCGGCGATGACGCGTTAGGGGTTTCCTCGCTGGAGGTTGCCATCCTCGACGCCAGCCGGCCGCGGCGAGCGTTCCGGCGGATCACCGGTGCGGCGCTGGAACGGTTGCTGCCCCAACGCGAAATCGCCGCGTCGTCGGACGACTCGGCGGAGGAATCGTCGGAATAGGCGCTGTTCGGTGCTGATCGGCTTGCTGCTCGCACTGGGCTGCTCAGTGTGTTACGGCACGGCGACAGTGCTTCAGGCTGCGGCGACACGCTCAGTGGATGCCGGTAGTGACTCCGGAGTCGATGCGGTTCTGCTACTGCGGGCCTTGCGGCAGTGGCGCTACCTGGTGGGTATCGGGCTCGACGGCCTCGGCTTCTTGCTGCAGGTAGCCGCGTTGCGGCTGGTGCCGATCTACGTCGTCGCCGCGGCAATCGCCGCCTCACTCGCCGTCACCGCGATCGTGGCTGCGTGGGTGCTGTCGACGCGGTTGTCCGCAATCGAATGGGCCGCTGTGGCCGTGGTGTGCGCGAGTCTCGCGATGCTCGGCGTGGCCGCGGGGCCGGAGGGTTCCGGGCACGGCCCGCCGGGGCTGGGCTGGGCGCTGCTGGTGATCGTCGCCGTGGTCTTCGTCGCCGGGGCGGCCGCGGGCCGCCTGAGCGAACGGGTACGCGCACTCGTTCTGGGGTTGGGGGCCGGCGCCGGGTTCGGAGTTGTCGAAATCGCCGTCCGCCTGATCGATTCGCTCGATCCGACCAGGGTCGCGTTCTATACCAATCCCGCGGTGTACGCGGTGATCACCGGCGGGGTGGCCGGGTTTCTGTTGCTCACCTCGGCGTTGAGTCGCGGATCGGTCACCACGGCCGTCGCTGGGATGGTTGTCGGCGAGACGGTCGGCCCGGCTGTCGTCGGAGTGGTGTGGCTGGGTGACCAGACCCGCCCGGGTCTGAATTGGATGGTGGTCGCCGGGTTCGCCATTGCGGTGGCGGCGACGTTGGCGCTCAGTCGATTCGGCGAAGCGCCCAGCCCAGCCGAATCCTGATTCCGGCCGTGCTCGAGGACGGGGAAGGTTCCCGCGCCGTCCAGGGCAGGCGGGGTGCAGCACCGGCCACGCCACACTCTCCGCGGGGGTTCCACACCTGTTGCCGATTCAACCAGTACGCTCGAAATGTGCAGCGACGAATCATGGGCATCGAGACAGAATTCGGTGTGACCTGCACATTCCACGGTCATCGCCGCTTGTCGCCGGACGAAGTGGCGCGCTACCTGTTCCGACGGGTGGTTTCGTGGGGTCGCAGTTCCAACGTTTTCCTGCGTAACGGCGCACGGCTGTACCTCGATGTGGGCAGCCATCCCGAATACGCGACCGCTGAGTGCGACAGCCTGGTCCAGCTGGTCACCCATGACCGCGCGGGCGAGCGGGTCCTCGAGGACCTGCTGGTCGACGCCGAGCAGCGGCTGGCCGACGAGGGCATCGGCGGCGACATCTACCTGTTCAAGAACAACACCGACTCTGCGGGCAACTCGTACGGCTGCCACGAGAACTACCTGATCGTGCGGGCCGGGGAGTTCTCCCGGATTTCCGACGTACTGCTGCCGTTCCTGGTCACCCGTCAGCTCATCTGCGGCGCGGGCAAGGTGCTGCAGACGCCGAAGGCCGCCACCTTCTGCCTCTCCCAGCGTGCCGAGCACATCTGGGAAGGCGTCTCCAGCGCGACGACCCGGTCACGCCCGATCATCAACACCCGCGACGAGCCGCACGCCGACGCCGAGAAGTACCGGCGCCTGCACGTCATCGTCGGCGACTCCAACATGTGTGAGACCACCACCATGCTCAAGGTGGGCACCGCGTCGCTGGTACTGGAAATGATCGAAGCGGGCGTGGCGTTCCGGGACTTCTCGCTGGACAACCCGATCCGGGCGATCCGCGAGGTCAGCCACGACGTCACCGGCCGCCGTCCGGTTCGGCTTGCCGGCGGTCGTCAGGCCAGCGCACTGGACATCCAACGGGAGTACTACTCGCGCGCCGTCGAGCATCTGCAGACCCGCGAACCCAACGCGCAGATCGAGCAGGTCGTCGATCTGTGGGGCCGGCAGCTGGACGCGGTGGAGAGCCAGGACTTCGCCAAGGTCGACACCGAAATCGACTGGGTTATCAAGCGGAAGCTGTTCCAGCGTTACCAGGATCGCTACGACATGGAGCTGTCCGACCCGAAGATCGCTCAGCTGGACCTGGCGTACCACGACATCAAGCGTGGCCGCGGCGTCTTCGATCTGCTGCAGCGCAAAGGTCTGGCGACCCGCATCACCACCGACGAGGAAATCGACGCAGCGGTGGACGAGCCGCCGCAGACCACCCGGGCGCGGTTGCGCGGCGAGTTCATCAGCGCCGCCCAGGCCGCGGGCCGCGACTTCACCGTCGACTGGGTGCATCTCAAACTCAATGACCAGGCTCAGCGGACGGTGTTGTGCAAGGACCCGTTCCGGTCGGTGGACGAGCGGGTCAAGAGGTTGATCGCCAGCATGTAGCCCGACGACGATGCGGCCCGCGCAGCGGGCTGCATCGGAGTCGGGCAATCAGCATGTAGCAAGCCGACCCGCCGAGGGGTCGTCTGCTTGGGCAGACAACGTGTTCCCCGGCGTGCTGGCCATGCGTCAGTTGCTATTGCTCGTCTGTGCGAGTTGATTCTCGATGGCCATGGTGGCGCCTACGCGGGCCTTGTTGTTCTGCTCGTAGCGCAACAGGGCGGTGAGGGCAGCCGAGTCGGTGACCTTCTGCACCTTGGCCTCGACTTCGTCGATCGTCAGGCTGTCGTAGTTCTTGACGGGCAGTTCTTTCTCGGTGAGGCCGCCGGTCGCGGCGCGGGTGCGGTGCAGGGTGGTTGCAGTGGTGCCCGCCCCTTTGTCGGTCGCAATCTGCTCGGCTTTGCCGAGTCCGGCATCGCGGCCGGCGGTGACGGATTTGAGGGTGGCGTCGGCGAGGGTGTCGACGCGTGAACGGGTGCGGGCAAGAGCCTCAGCGGCGTCGTCGATCCGTGCCGCGGCCCAGCGCGCCGGGTAGTAGGCGACTTTCGTGAGTCGACTCACCGCCATCTGCACGGGGGTGGGCCGTACCGCGGTCGGCTCTCCGGCAGCTTCTTCGGCGAGCACCGAGTTGATCCACTCGACCGTTTCTTGATGCGCCTTCTGCAGACGCTGGGCAAGCTGTCGGGTGGCGGCGTGATCGGCCGCGTCCGCAAGTTCACCGAGATAGCGTGCGCGGTCGAGTAATTGGTGCTCGAGGGCCAGGTCGCTGAAAAGCGCGCCGGCAAGTGGTTGAACTTGTTCGGCGACGGTCTTGACCAAGGCGGTGGCACGGCCCAGTGCGGGTGTGATCACGTCGGGAACGCCGCCGAGGTCACGGAGCGCCGCTGCGATCAGCTTTGATCGCTCGTGTGCGTTGTCCGCGTTCGTCGTGAGTTCTTCGCGCACATCGTCGTCGCGTGCCTGCACCACCCGGGTCGTCGCGATCTGCGCCTCGGTGTTGGTCAGTTTATGCAGTATGCGAAGCTGCGCTATGAGCTTCGCGGTTGTTTCGTGGGTCATCGTATTCTCCTGACGATATCGTTCATCACGTAGCGAATCATTGTGTGCTTGAGGTCTTTTGAGTTTTATCGAATCTTCTGAAGCCGGAGGGGGCCTGCCGCCATGGTCGGCGGCAGGCCCACGACAGGAACGGTTACTTGAACACGTCCTTGACGTTCTCGCCGGCTTTCTTCACGCTGGACTTCGCTTGGTCTTTCTTGCCTTCGCCTTCAGTTTCCTTGTTACCAGTCAACTTTCCGACCTGCTCTTTGGCCTTGCCGGCGACATCTTCAACGGCGTTCTTGGCCTTGTCGGCGATACCCATAAGTTCGTCCCTTCGTGTGACGGTCGACCGCAGACCGCGGATGACCTTGCCGCGAACCCACGTTGGGCTCGTAGCTGACCCGCATCCGGTTCAGCCCGGTTGCGGGAGATCGTGCTATTCACTCGCAGCGAGCGAAACTGTCGGGCTGCGTGCTCCGACGTGGTTGCTCACACGTCGGCGGCCCCGGACAGAAGTGGAATAGCTTGGTAGCGCCTGGTTTCGGCGCAAGCCAATGTGGCGAATCCCGTCGGGATCGGATCGTCGAATGCGACGGGCCGCCTCGGAATTTCGTGGAGTCAGATGGGATGTCCTGCGTGGGCCTGTAGCCCGGAGCTCGTGGTTGGACCCCTGCGGACTGGCTGCGTAACAACCAACACCGACGCTACGCGCTGGCGGGCCATTTGGCGAATGACAGCAAGCGCCCGCTGCGAAACGTGCCTGCGGAGATCTTGCGCGACCGCACGCCTAAGCTGCACGGGTGGCGGTTTCCAAAGTCGAACGATTGATGAACCTCGTCATCGCGTTGTTGTCCACCCGCGGCTACATCACCGCAGAGAAAATCCGGTCCAGCGTGGCGGGGTATGCCGACAGTGCCAGTGACGAAGCGTTCTCGCGCATGTTCGAGCGTGACAAGAACGAGTTGCGCGATCTCGGCATCCCGCTGGAGACGGGCCGGGTGTCGTCGTTCGACCCGGTCGAGGGTTACCGGATCAACCGCGATGCGTACGCGCTCCCAGCCGTCGAGCTGACCGGCGACGAAGCGGCCGCCGTCGCCGTCGCCACCCAGCTGTGGGAGTCGCCGGACCTGATCAACGCCACCCAAGGCGCGCTGCTCAAGCTGAGAGCGGCGGGTGTCGACGTCTACCCCGATGCGCCCGTCGCCATCGCGTCACCGGCCGGGAGCATGGGGCTGCGCGGATCCGAAGACGTTTTGAACGCATTGTTGTCGGCGATCAGCGCCGGTCGCGCCGTGGAGTTTCCGCACCGGCCGTCACGCACCGAGCCCTACACCGTGCGCACCGTCGAGCCATGGGGCGTCATCACCGAGAAGGGGCGCTGGTATCTCGTCGGACACGACCGCGACCGCGGCGCCACCCGGACGTTCCGGTTGTCCCGCATCGGCGAAGAGGTGAAACCCATTGGCCCGACCGGGACTGTCACCCCACCCGACGGCGTCGACCTGCGCGAGATCGTCGCTGCGGCGGTCGCCGACGCACCATCCGGCGTGCGCGCTCAGGTGTGGGTGGCCGACGGACGGGCCACTGCGCTGCGGCGCGCCGGAACTTCGCTGGGCCCGCGCGCACTCAACGGCCGCGACGGCGAGGTCATCGAACTCGACGTCGGTACCACCGGTCGCCTGGTGGGCGATATCGCCGGTTACGGCGCCGATGCGGTGGTGCTGGAGCCGTCGACGCTGCGTGACGAGGTGCTGGAGCGGTTGCGTGCCCACGCCGGCGACGATCAACAGGGCAGTGCGATCCGACAAGGGCAGGGGGAGCGGCCCTAGATGACGCCCGTTTCGACGCGACTTGTGCGGCTGCTGAACATGGTGCCGTACTTCCAGGCCAACCCGCGGGTCACCCGCGCCCAGGCGGCTGCTGCGCTGGGCGTTTCCGTCAAGCAACTCGGCGACGACCTCGACCAGCTGTGGCTTTGCGGTCTGCCCGGCTACGGCCCCGGTGACCTGATCGACTTCGAATTCAGCGGCGACACCATCGAGGTGACGTTCTCGGCCGGCATGGACACCCCGCTGCAGCTCACCTCGCCGGAGGCCACCGGCCTGCTGGTGGCGCTACGGGCCCTGGCCGACATCCCGGGAGTGGTCGATCCGGAGGCGGCACGCAGCGCGATCGCCAAAATCGAAGCGGCGGCCGGAGCGGCCGGACACGGAAACGACGTGGCCGCGGTCGACGCGCCGGCGCCGGTCGAGAGCAATGCCGCGGCCGCGGTTCGTGCCGCGGTCCGGGACGACCGGGCGCTGAGCATCGACTACTACGCCGCCTCGCACGACACGTTGTCCACCCGGATCGTCGACCCCATCCGGATCGTGCTGGTCGGCGACCAGAGCTATCTGGAGGCTTGGTCGCGAGAAGCAGAAGGCGTGCGGCTGTTCCGGTTCGACCGCATCGTCGAAGCGACCGTGCTCGACGAGCCTTCGGCCCCACCGGAACTCGCGACCCAGGCGCCGCCGGACACCTCGCTGTTCGACGCCGACCCGTCGCTGCCGTCGGCGACGCTGGCTCTGGCGCCCGAGGCTTCGTGGATGTTCGAGTACTACCCGATGCGGGTGCTGCGCGAACTGCCCGACGGCCACTGCGAGGCCGCGATCACCTACGGCTCCGAAGAGTGGATGGCCCGCCAGGTGCTGGGTATGGGCTCGGCGGTGCGGGTGCTGGCGCCGGAGTCGCTCGCCAACCGGGTGCGTGACGCCGCGACGGCGGCGCTGGAGTCGTATCGGGCCGCGGCGCGGTCCGGCTCCTGAGGCGACGGCTGCGGTAGCATCGTGGAGACATCTGGAGGTACATACTCGTGAACGCTCTCACTCCGGGTCACCTGGCGATCATCGCGGTCCTGGTGATCGTCCTTTTCGGCGCCAAGCGGCTTCCCGACGCGGCTCGGTCCCTGGGCAAGTCGCTGCGGATCTTCAAGTCCGAGGTCCGCGAACTGCAAAGCGACCACAAGCCGGAAACCTCAGCACCCCAGACCGCGCCAGCTCAGCCGGTGCATTCCGAGCGGGTCGAGCCGCCGGCGGCTGACGGACGGTCGGCCTAGCTCCCCGCCGCCGTCGCGGCGCACGAGCGCCTATTCACTGTGCGCACCAACGGTCTCTTCAGGCGGCTAGATCCGCGTCAGCGTCGCAGCCGCGCCAACCCCGAAGCGACCATGTCGCTGGTCGCCCATCTCACCGAGTTGCGTGCTCGGCTGCTCATCTCGCTGGCGGGAATCCTCCTGACCACCGCGGTCGGATTCGTGTGGTACTCGCATCCGCTGTTCGGGCTGGAAAGCCTGGGCGAGTGGCTTCGGCATCCCTATTGCGCGCTGCCGGCGTCCGCGCGAGCGGATATCGCCAACGGCCGGTGCCGGTTGCTGGCCACCGCGCCATTCGACCAGTTCATGTTGCGGCTGAAAGTCGCGCTGACGGCCGGGGTGGTGCTGGCCTGCCCGTTGTGGTTCTACCAACTCTGGGCGTTCATCACTCCTGGGCTGTACAAGAAGGAGCGCCGCTTCGCCGTCGCGTTCGTGGTGCCGGCGGCACTGCTGTTCGTGACCGGTGCGGTGCTGGCGTATCTGGTGCTGGCCAAGGCGCTGCAGTTTCTGCTGACTGTCGGCAGCGACGTGCAGGTGACCGCGCTGTCCGGCGACCGGTACTTCGGGTTTTTGATCAACCTGCTGCTGGTGTTCGGTGCCAGCTTCGAATTCCCATTGCTGATCGTGATGCTCAACTTCGTCGGCGTGCTGAGCTACCAGCGGCTGCGGTCCTGGCGGCGTGGCCTGATCTTCGGAATGTTCGTGTTCGCCGCAGTTTTCACGCCGGGATCCGACCCGTTTTCGATGACAGCGCTGGGCCTGGCGCTGACGTTGCTGCTCGAACTGGCCATCCAGATCGCCCGCATGCACGACAGACGAAAAGCCAAACGCGAGGCACTCACCGCCATCGCCGACGACGAAGCCTCGGTCATCGACCCGCCGTCCGCGGTCGGAGTGCCGTCGAGCATCGCCGGACCCCATGACGACATCACCTGATACCCGCGGCGGTGACCCCCCCGTCGCCGCGGGCGAATTGACCCGGTTCGCAGCGGAATTGGCCTTCGAGCTCGATGACTTTCAGCGGCGGGCCTGCGCGGCCCTGGAAAGCGGGCACGGCGTCCTGGTGTGCGCGCCGACCGGGGCCGGCAAGACCGTCGTCGGCGAATTCGCCGTGCACCTGGCGCTGGCGTCCGGCGGTAAATGCTTCTACACCACACCGCTGAAGGCGCTGAGCAACCAGAAGCACAACGATTTCGTCGCGCGCTACGGCAAAGATCAGATCGGGCTGCTGACCGGTGATCAGTCGGTCAACAGCCACGCGCCCGTCGTGGTGATGACCACCGAAGTGCTGCGCAACATGCTGTACGCGGATTCTCCTACGCTGCAAGGGCTTTCGTATGTCGTCATGGACGAGGTGCACTTCCTCGCCGACCGGATGCGTGGCGCGGTGTGGGAGGAGGTCATCCTGCATCTGCCCGACGACGTGCGGCTGGTCAGCCTGTCGGCGACGGTGAGCAACGCCGAGGAGTTCGGCGGCTGGATCCAGACCGTTCGCGGCGACACGACGGTCGTCGTCGACGAGCACCGACCGGTCCCGCTGTGGCAGCACATGCTGGTCGGCAAGCGCATTTTCGACCTGTTCGACTATGCGGCGCACGGCCCGGGCGAGCGAAGACATGCGATCGTGGACCCGAATCTGTTGCGCCACATCGCCAATCGTCGCGAGGCCGATCGGCTCTCGGATTGGCGAGGCCCCCGTCGTACGACGGGAAGAGGGAGCCCTGGCCGCACCGGCCGGTCGGGTTTCTACCGGCCGCCGTCGCGGCCTGACGTGATCCGGATGCTGGACGCCGACGGCCTGCTGCCGGCAATCACCTTCGTGTTCTCCCGGGTGGGCTGTGAGGCCGCGGTCGCCCAGTGTCTGCGGTCGCCGCTGCGGCTGACCAGTGACGAGGACCGGGCCAAGATCGCCGAGGTGATCGATCACCGCTGCGGCGATCTGGAGGATTCCGACCTGGCTGTGCTGGGCTATTACGAGTGGCGCGAAGCGCTGCTGCGCGGTATCGCCGCTCACCACGCGGGCATGCTGCCGGTCTTCCGGCACACGGTCGAGGAGTTGTTCACCGCCGGCCTGATCAGGGCGGTGTTCGCCACCGAGACGCTGGCACTGGGTATCAACATGCCCGCGCGCACGGTGGTGCTGGAACGGCTGGTGAAGTTCAACGGCGAGCAGCATCTGCCGCTGACACCGGGGGAGTACACCCAGCTCACCGGTCGGGCCGGCCGGCGGGGT
Source organism: uncultured Actinomycetota bacterium (assembly GCA_963741555.1). Taxonomy (GTDB): domain Bacteria; phylum Actinomycetota; class Actinomycetes; order Mycobacteriales; family Mycobacteriaceae; genus Mycobacterium. The sequence continues at coordinate 831,292 of CAVUIH010000015.1, forward strand.
ATCGACATCGAGGGTCACGCCGTGGTGCTGTGGAATCCCGGCGAGGACATCAGCGAGCCGGCGGAAGTCGCGGGACTGGCCTCCACCCGCACGTTCCCGCTGCGCAGCTCGTTCACCCCGTCGTACAACATGACGATCAACCTGGTGAACCGCGTCGGCCCGGAGCAGGCGCACCGGCTGCTCGAGCAGTCGTTCGCCCAGTACCAGGCCGATCGCTCGGTGGTCAGCCTGGTCCGCGGGGTGGAACGCGGACAGCAGATGCTCGACGAGGTCGCGGCCGAACTCGGCGGGAACGACGCGCCGGTTCTCGAGTATGCCCGGCTGCGCGAGCAGATCAGCCAGCAGGAGCGGGCCCAGGCCCGCGCATCGCGGCTGCAGCGCAGGCAGGCGGTCAACGACGCGCTGACCGCGTTGCGCCGGGGCGACATCATCACGATCACCCATGGCCGACGGGGCGGCCTGGCCGTCGTTCTGGAGGCCGCCCGCGACAGCACCGACCCACGACCACTGGTGCTGACCGAAAATCGTTGGGCCGGAAGGATTTCCTCAGCTGACTACTCCGGCGCCACGCCGCCGGTGGGGTCGATGGCGCTGCCCAAGCGGATCGAGCACCGCCAGCCCCGGGTGCGCCGCGATCTGGCTTCGGCACTGCGATCGGCGGCCGCGGGACTGTCGATCCCCGGCAACCGGCGGGGCAAGCGCGGCGAGGAGGCCGACATCGATCCCGAACTGGTGGCGCTGCGGGAGAAGATGCGCCGCCATCCGGTGCACCGCGAACCGGAACGCGAAGCCCGGGTTCGGGTCGCCGAGCGCTACCTGCGCATCGAACGCGACAACGCAGCGCTGCAGAAGAAGGTTGCCGCCGCCACTAACTCATTGGCCCGCACCTTCGACCGCATCGTCGGGTTGCTCACCGAGCGCGGTTTCATCCAGGAGACCGACGGCGACCCGAAAGTCACCGACGACGGGCGGCTGCTGGCCCGGATCTACAGCGAAAGCGACCTTCTGGTGGCCGAATGTCTGCGCACCGACGCCTGGACAGGTCTGCGGGAAGCCGAGTTGGCCGCGGTGTTGTCGGCGGTGCTCTACGAGACGCGCGGCGGCGACGGCCCCGGGCCGCCGCGCCACGAGGAGATACCCACCCCGAAATTGCGTCAGGCGTTGCAGAAGACACGGCGCCTGTCGGCGGCGTTGCGTGCCGACGAGCACCGGCATCGCATCACGCTGAGCCGCGAGCCCGACGACGGGTTCGTCGCGGCCATCTACCGCTGGGCCAGCAGCGGCGACCTGGTTACCGCGCTGGCCGCCGCGGAGGCCGAAGGCTCCGGGTCGTCGCTGTCGCCGGGCGATTTCGTGCGCTGGTGCCGGCAGGTGCTTGACCTGCTGGACCAAGTCCGCAATGCTGCCCCGCAGCCGGAGTTACGGGCCACCGCGAAGCGCGCGATCGACGCGATTCGGCGCGGCGTCGTCGCAGTTGACGCCGGGTAGGCTGAGCCGAAGCTACGGTGGCACACGGCGACCGATTCGAGGACTCCAATCAGGACTGAGAGGACCGACACACGATGAGCGGACCGCAGGTACCCGACCCGACGCAGCCGTGGCAGCAGCCGCACGGGGAAGGTCAGCAATCCGGCGAGGAGCAGGCCCAGTCACCCTGGCAGCAGCAACCCTCCGGCGAGCAGGGCTGGCAGCCCTCGGGTGAGCAGCAGACGTGGCAGGCGCCCGCGTACACGCCCACCGACTACGGGCAGTATCAGCAGCCGCCCGCGCAGTACTACCCGCCGTCTCAGCCGTTCCCGCAGGGTTATCCGCAGCAGGGCCAGTACGGCGCTCAAACCCCGGAGTACGGCCAGCCCGGTCAATACGGTCAGCCGGGCCAGTACGGTCAGCCCGGTCAGTACGGTCAGCCGGGTCAGTATGGCCAGCCCGGCCAGCCCGGCCAGTACGGCCAGCCGGGTCAGTATGGCCAGCCCGGTCAGTACGGCCAGTACCCCGCTCCGTATGGACAGCCGCCGGCCGGCCCGACGAAGTCGCGGGCAGCTGTCGGCACCATCGTCGGCGTGTTCGCCGCCATCGTCGTCGCCGTCGTGCTGGTGCTGGGCTTCTGGGCGCCCGGATTCTTCGTGACCACCAAGCTGGACGTCGGTAAGGCCGAGGCCGGTGTCCAACAGATCCTGAGCGACAACACCAACGGCTACGGGGCGAAGAACGTCAAAGACGTCAAGTGCAACAACGGTCAGAACCCGACCGTCAAGAAGGGCCAGAGCTTCGACTGCGACGTCAGCGTCGACGGCACCAAGCGTTCGGTGACTGTGACGTTCCAGGACAACAAGGGCACCTACGAGGTCGGCCGGCCCAAGTAACTCACGACGCGGGCAGCGCGTCGAGGGCCTTTTGCAGCCGCGCGACCGGCGACCCGACGCCGAGTTGGGTGGCGAGCTCCGCGGTGCGCGCCGGGTCGGCCGCGACGAGCGGCACGGCGTCGGTGTCCGTCGACAGCGAGACGGGCGCATCGGTGGCCACCCGGACCACCGGGCCCGCGGCCTCGATGTAGTCGGCGGCGTTGCGCAACTTGGCCCGAACCCCTTTCGCCAGAGATGATTTCGGGTCGTCGACAGCGTCCAGGATGGCCGCGAGCGAACCGTGCTGCGCCAGCAGCGTGGCGGCGGTCTTCTCGCCGATGCCGGGCACGCCGGGCAGCCCGTCGGAGGGGTCGCCGCGTAGCAACGCCAGCTCGGCATAGCCGGCGCCGGCCCGGTCGGCGGGCACGCCGTAGCGCTCAGCGACCTCGACGGGACCCATCAGCGTGGCGTTGCTCAGGCCGCGTCCGAGGTAGAGCACGCGCACCGGAACCGGGTCGTCGCGGACGACCTGCAGCAGATCGCGGTCGCCGCTGACGACGATCACCGGGTCGCGCCGTTCCTGATCTGCCAGCGTGCCGATCACATCGTCGGCTTCGAATCCTTCGGCACCTCCGCTGCAGAAGCCGAACGCGTCCAGGATCTCCGCGATCATCTGGACCTGCGGCGACAGATCATCGGGCACTTCCTCGACATCGGCCTGCCCGGCTGGGTTCTCCTCCTCGACCCGATGCGCCTTGTACGACGGGATGCGGTCGACCCGGAATTGCGGCCGCCAATCCAGATCCAGGCAGACGACCAACCGGCTGGGCCGGTGCTTGGTGATCAGCGTGGCCACCGAGTCCAGGAAGCCGCGGACCGCGTTGACCGGCCGACCGTCGGGTGCGGTGATCGAGGACGGGACGCCGAAGTAGGAGCGGAACCACATGCTGGCGCCGTCGAGCAGCAGCAGCGGCGCGGACATGCCCGCCATCCTGCCAGGTCGATTCTTCGTCGCCCGGCTACATCTGATTGCCGGGCTCCTTCTGATCGCGCTGTGCGCGATCCATCGTCGCCCGGCTAGCCTGAAAGCCATGGGTTCTCAGCGCTTCGATGCCGAGGTCTATGGCCGACGAATAGCGGCGGCGAGGTCGGCCACCGCGAAGGCCGGCTTGGCCGGTCTGGTCATCACTCCGGGGTATGACCTGCGTTATCTGCTCGGCTCGCGGGCCCAGACCTTCGAGCGGCTGACGGCGCTGGTGCTGCCGGTCGCCGGTGACCCGACCGTGGTGGTGCCGCGGCTGGAGTTGGCCTCGCTGCGCCAGTCCGCTGTCACGGATCTTGGTGTGGTCGTGCGGGATTGGGTCGACGGCGACGACCCCTACCAGCTGGTCGCGGCGGCGATGGGCGGAGTTCCAGCGGCGACGGCGGTCACCGATTCGATGCCGGCGCTGCACCTGTTGCCGTTGGCCGACGTCCTCGGCGTGGTGCCGGTGCTGGCCACCGACGTGCTGCGCGAACTGCGGATGGTCAAGGACGCCGCCGAGGTCGACGCGCTGCGCAAGGCGGGCGCGGCCATCGACCGGGTGCACGCCCGGGTGCCGGAGTTCCTGGCGCCCGGCCGGACCGAGGCCGACGTCGCCGCGGATATCGCGGAAGCCATTGTTGCCGAAGGACATTCGGAAGTGGCGTTCGTCATCGTCGGCTCCGGACCGCACGGCGCAGACCCGCACCACGAATACTCGGATCGGGAGATCCAGGTCGGCGACATCGTCGTCGTCGACATCGGCGGAGCCTACGAGCCCGGCTACAACTCCGACTCGACGCGCACCTACAGCATCGGTGAGCCCAGCCCCGAAGTGGCGCAACAGTATTCAGTGCTGCAGCGGGCGCAACAGGCTGCGGTCGAGGCGGTGCGTCCCGGGGTCACCGCCGAGCAGGTCGACGCCGCCGCGCGCGGGGTGCTGGCCGACGCCGGGCTTGCCGAATATTTCGTGCACCGCACCGGGCACGGCATCGGGTTGTCGGTGCACGAAGAGCCCTACATCGTCGCGGGCAACGACCTGCCGCTGCAAGCGGGCATGGCGTTCTCCGTCGAACCCGGCATCTACTTTCCCGGGCAGTGGGGGGCACGTATCGAAGACATCGTCGTGGTGTCCGACGACGGCGCCCAGCCGGTCAACAACCGTCCGCACGAACTGATCGTGGTCGCCGTTTAAGTACTAAGCTCAGGCGATGACCGATCACGACCGCGCTGCTGCCCGCCGAGAAATCACCAACGCTTTCATGACCGCGCTGGAACGACGCCACGAAGTGCTGGACCTCATTGTCCAGGCCGATGACCGGCCGTCGGCGGTCGACGGCATCGTCGAGTTGCTCGGCACGTCGCGGCTGGGCGCCGAAGCGGTGATCGGCATGTCGTTCGATCAGCTGACCAAGGACTCGCGCAAGATCATCGCCGCCGAGCTCGAAGACCTGAACAACATCTTGAGCTTCACGTTCAAGGACCGGCCGGCCAGCTCGGGCGACACGTTGGCGCTGCGCGCGTTCTCCGGCAAGTCCGACCACGACATTTTCGCCGCGCGCACCGAGGAAGTTGGCGCCAAGGGCGACGGCTCGGGTGCTCCCGCCGCCGGTTTGGAGGACGAAATCCGCGCCGCCCAAGAGCGATTCGACGCCGAAGAAGCCGCCTGGTTCGTCGCGGTGGACGGTGACGACAAGGTCGGCATGGTGTTCGGCGAACTCGACGGCCACGAGGTACACGTGCGGATCTGGATCCATCCGGACTACCGGCATCGCGGCTACGGCACTGCTGCACTGTCCAAGTCACGGCCGGAGCTGGCGGCGTATTTCCCCGCGGTGCCGCTGGTGATCCGGGCGCCGGGCGCCACGCTGGTCTAGCGGCTAGTCGGCGTTGCGGGCCAGCAGGTCCGAGGATCCCAGCACCCGCTCGACCTGAACCTCGATGACGACGCGTCGCGGATTTACCCGCGGCGTGCGGTAACGCTGGGCGTAAAGCAGTTCCGCGTCACGCACGGCGTCGATCTCGCGGTTCACGCTGGCGCTGCCCTCCAGCGACAGCCAGCGGGCCCCGTCGACCTGACTGAGCACGGCCACGCCGCCGCGATCGGCGTTGACCGCCTTCTGCGAGCCGCCAGTGGTGATCACCCGCGCGATGTGGGTCTTGGGGTCGAAGGTGAAACCCACCGCGACCACATGCGGCGAATTGTCAGCGCGCAGGGTGGTCAGCATGGCGAGGTGACGCTCTGTGAGAAACGCCAACGCGTCGTTGGTCAGTCGGGCAGTGGAGTTCGCCATCACCGCTCACGTTAGCGCAGGTCATAATCGCAGCCGTGAATGACACGAGCGCACCTACGGTGCTGATTCTCGGTGGCCGCAGCGAAATCGGTGTCGAGCTTGCGGTGCGCCTGGCTCCCGGCGCCTCCGTGGTGCTGGCCGCCCGCGGCGCGGATCGCCTCGACGAGCAGGTGGCGGCGGTCCGGGCGGCCGGGGCGGCGGCGGTGTCCACCCGCGAGTTCGACGCCGACGACCTGGATTCGCACGGTCCGTTGATCGCGTCGATCATCGCCGAGTACGGCGCGATCGACACTGCGGTGCTCGCTTTCGGAGTGCTCGGCGACCAGGGTCGGGCCGAGACCGATGCGGCGCACGCGGTGGCCGTCGTTCACACCGACTACGTCGCGCAGGTCAGCATGCTGACCCACCTGGCCGCCGCGATGCGACAGACCGGTCGGGGAGCGCTGGTGGTGTTCTCCTCGGTGGCCGGCGTGCGGGTGCGCCGGGCGAACTACGTCTACGGGTCCGCGAAAGCCGGTCTGGACGGCTTCGCCAGCGGGCTGGCCGACGCGCTGCACGGAACCGGCGTGCGGCTGTTGATCGTTCGGCCCGGATTCGTCGTCGGCCGGATGACCGAAGGCATGACGCCCGCCCCGCTGTCCAGCACGCCGTCTCAGGTCGCCGCGGCGACCGCGCGTGCGCTGGCCAGAAACCGTCGCAGTGTGTGGATTCCGTGGACGCTGCGGCCGGTGTTCTTCGGCATGCGGCTGCTGCCGCAGTTCGTCTGGCGCAGGATGCCGCGGTGAGCGCGGTCCCGGCGGCGGCTCAACAGGCGACCCGTTGCGGGATGGCGATCCGCGACGCGGTGCGGGTCAGGACTTGAGTTCGAGGACCGCGGGTCTTACGAGCTCAAAGGCGTACCCGGCGAGTGGCATCTGTTCGCGATTGCTTCTCCGTAGCGACGGCTTTCGGCAAAACTCGTTTCGCGTGCCGAAAGCAACTTGTGCAGCCGGTGATGTCGACTGGCCGAAAGACTCGTTAAGTAATTCCGCCCATGTCGACCCAGATCGTCAGGGCTAGGACACCAGCTCCAGAGACGGCCAGCAGGACCACATCGAACGGGCGAAGGCGCGGGTGTTCTGCTGTGCCGATCCGAATCTCGCGAGCGATAAGGAAGAGTGGAACCGTCACACTGATGGCGACGAAGAACCCGCCGACAATGTAGAGCCAGACGAATCGCACGCCGTACTTCCTGGCTTCGACAACCATGAGGATGGCGACCGACAGACCGAGCATCAGAACATCGGCGGTCATGTTGCGCGACGACGCGTTGAACCTGGCATCGTGCCAGAAATTGTCTAAGAAGGCGGCGAGGCCGCTATGCGTGTACGCGACGGTCTGACTCCAATTCAAAACAAGCGCCACCACCGCGACGTGCGCGTACACGATACACAGCAGTTTGCGAGACGTGGGCATCGATGCGGGTTGAACCCGTTTGTCTGATGTCATGGAGACACGCTATGGGAAATGACCGTTGGGCTAGAGGGATTGACCCGACGGTGCAAACGGCAAAGGCATTTCAGGTTGGAGGAATGCGCTTGCCTGACGATCGGCAATCCCATTGGCGCCGCTGGTGCTTAGCCGCGAGACTGCGCTTTATACTGAGCAATCGCGCGTGACAGTCGCTGCCGCAGGGCCAACTGAGGCAGGTTGCCGTGCGGTGGTGCGGCTAGCAGAGGCCTGAGCCGCTGCGCGAGTTGGGCGGGCAACGCAGCGAGTATGGCCTCGACCGGTTCACGCGGGGGTACCCGAATGATGTGGCCGCCCACCAGAATCAGCCCGCCCGCGTCGTTAATGACCCCTGCGAGGATCTGGCCCACGATCTCTTCGGACCAGACGGGATGAGGCAGCGGCGCCCGTGCGCTGACGCGGGCCTCCAGGCCGCCCTTGTACGTATCATTGGTGTACCACCAGATCCCGATAACGTCGCCGCTCGCGTCACGCACAGGGCCCGAACACCAGACCTTTCCGTCCGAGCCGACGGTCGCAGGGCTGTAGCCAATAAGACCGATATATTTGGGCGCACCCGTTGGGCTGGCGACCGTCCACGTGAACGTGTCGGGCACTTCAACGGACAACGATGACAGCGTCTTGACCACGGGTTGCCAGCAGGGACTTCGAACGCCCCGCTATTGAACAGGCACGTGCCCGGGCCGCCTTTCGGTCCGTCGTTTGCCCAAAACTGCACCGTGACATCGACGTTGTAGTCGGACACGTAACCGAAGAGAAAGTCGGTGACGACGCGGTCGCTCCCGCTGAGAGTCACTTGATTGCCCGACGCGCCTTCCGGGCCCGTAGCAATGGTCCAGCGTTTGTCGTTAGTCGTGTTGTCGTACACGATCTGCGGGCCCGTCATGGCAAACCCACATTCGTAGCCATGGCCCGGCAGCCTACCGCCCGCGGCCCGATAGTTTGCCGACTTGGCAGACGTAAGCGCTCACGACGTTCCGGCTCGACGGGCGTAGGCCCTGCGCTTGTCGACGTCGACGTCGCTGGTGAATACGCGGCTCGTGCCCAATGCGCGTCCCATCGCCTCACGCATACGCTGCGGCATCAAACGTTGACCCGCGACGACCCTGCCGATCGAAGGGGGAACGAGCACACGCGGTTTCGGTTTGGCGATCACGCCGGCGATCGCCCGGGCGACATCGTCCGGCTCGGCATTCTTGAATCCCTTTGCGTGCCCGATGCCGTCAACCATCTCGGTATTGGTCAGAGTCGGCATGATCGCCGAGAAGTGGACACCGCTGCCGCGGTTTTCCATGCGAACGGTGTCGGTGTATCCGAGTACGGCATGCTTTGTGGCGCAATAGGTTGCGATGCCCTCGGTCGGTAACACGCTGCCCAGCGACGCGATGTTGATGACGTGACCGTGACCGCGCGGCAGCATCCGCTGTGCCGCTAGCTTGGTCCCAAGTATTACGCCGTAGACGTTGACATCAAGCAGTCGCTGGGTGATCGCGTCGGCCTCATCGACCGCACTGCCCACCGCGATAACCCCGGCATTGTTCACCAGCACGTCGAGGGTCCCCAGCCGCTCTTCGACAGTGTCGAGGAAATCGGTGAAGGATCGTTGATCCGTCACGTCGAGTCGGCGGCCGACCTGCAGGCCTAACTGACTGCTTGCCTCCTTGACGGCCGCCCTGTCGATGTCGCCGATCGCGACCTTGGCGCCCAAACCGTGCAGAACCGTTGCCGTAGCCAGGCCGATCCCGCGCGCGCCACCGGTGATGGCGACCACCTTGTCTGCAACAGCGGAAGGTTTCATTGCTTGAGGCTCCTTCTTGTTCGGGGTGAAGCCTAGGGCCTGAAGGCCTCTAGACTGACGCCGTGGCCCCGACCTTCGCAGACGTCGCCAAGGCGCAGTATGTCCTCCTGACCACGTTCACCAAGGACGGTCGGCCCAAGCCCACCCCGATCTGGGCGGCCCCGGACGGCGACCGCCTGTTGGTGATCACCCAGGCGAAGTCGTGGAAGGTCAAGCGGATTCGCAACACGCCCCGCGTCACCCTGGCGATCTGCGACATGCAGGGGCGCCCGAAAAGCGAGGCCATCGATGCGACCGCGACCATCCTGGACACATCGCAGACCGGTCACGTCTACGACGCCATCGGTCGCCGGTACGGCCTGCTCGGCAAGGTGTTCAACGCCGTCAGCAAGTTGCGCGGCGGCATGAAGAACAACGTCGGCCTGGAGTTACGCGCCGCTGCTTAGGTGCTCGCCGAAGAACGCGAACACGCGCGCCCAGGCATCCTCGGTGGCGGCCTCGTTGTAGCCGAATCCGGTGATGCGCAGCAGCGGCTGCGCGGGCAGCTTGTTGGCGAAACTGTGCCCGGCCTTCGGATACGCCTTGACGTCGTTGGCGATGCCTTTGTGGTCGAGGACCCGCTGCAGCTTCTTGGGTGCCCCGACCCCGATCGGGTCCCGGCTGCCGAAGCTGGCGACGATCGGGCAGGCCCCATCCAGCGTCTCGCTGAGCTCACGCGGCAGCGGGGTGCCGTAGAACGGTGCGGAGGCGCCAAAGCCCTTGGCCGACATGACTAATGCGAATTGGCCGCCCATGCAGAACCCAGCGATGCCGACGCGGCCGGTGCACTCGGGCAGCGCCTGTAGGTAATCGCGGGCAGCCAGCACGTCGTCGAGCGCACGCCCCCGCTTGGTGAGCAGGTCGCGCATGACTTTGGTAACGCATCGCGCCCAGCCGCCGCGGGCGTACATGTTCGGGGTCAGCGCGACGTATCCCGCGCGGGCGATGTTGGCGTTGGTCGACTCTTTGTCCGGCCCGTAGCCGAATATGTCGTGAATCACGACTACGCCCGGCCAGGGGCCCGGGCCGTCGGGGATATCGAGCAGCGCATCGATCGGGCCGGCCGGGGTATCGATCTCGATTGTCGTCACGTCAGCCATCTAACCGCGCCACGGCGGTCCGCGGAACTCCCGCGGCCGTCTGCGACGTTGGCTTCTCATGGTGTCGCGACTGTTTCTGGTTTACGTCGTGGTCGAGCTGCTCGTGGTGCTCGGCCTTGCGTCGACGATCGGGCTCGGCTGGACTCTGCTGGCGGTGCTGGTCACGTTCGCCGCGGGGCTGGCCGTCGCCGGCTCGCAGTTGAAGCTGCAGCTCTCCCGGCTGCGTTCCGGGTTCGGCGGGGACCAGTCGCGGTTGGCCACCGACAGCGCGCTGGTCGGGCTGGGATCGCTGCTGGTCGTGGTGCCCGGTCTGGTGACCACCGCCGCGGGCCTGCTGTTGTTGTTGCCACCCAGCCGTGCCGCCGCCCGCCCGGTGCTGACAGCCCTGGCCGCCCGCCGCTTCCAGCTCATCACCATCGGTGCCGACGGTCGGGCCCGTCGGCCGGCGTCTGACTACATCGACGGCGAGGTCATAGATGTCGCTGACGTGACTGAGGTTGTCGAACCGCCGGCGTTACCCCTGCACCCTGAGTAGCCCCCGCGTGTCCGCACCCCGCACAACCCTGTTGATCAACGGCCGGGTTCACAGCCCCACCCATCCCGACGCGACCGCGATGGCGGTCCGCGACGGCGTCGTGGTGTCGCTGGGCAGCGACGACGTCGGCCGAAGTCAGTTCGCCGACGCCGATGTCGTCGATCTCGACGGCGGCTTGGTCGCGCCGGGCTTCGTCGACAGCCACATCCACCTCACCGCGACCGGCCTGACGCTCATCGGTCTCGACTTGCGGCCTGCGACATCGCACCGGCATTGCCTGCAGCTCGTCGCCGACTATGCGGCAGCCCATCCCGGCCAGCCGATCTGGGGCCACGGGTGGGACGACTCGTCGTGGCCGGAGCGCACACCACCGACCACGGCGGACCTGGACGCGGTGCTCGGTGATCGGCCCGCCTACCTGTCCCGGGTCGACGTGCACTCGGCGCTGGCCTCGACCGGTTTGCGCCGCCGTGCCGCCGGGCTGCCCGCGGCGGCCGGATACGACACCCCGCTGGTCGGCGACGCCCATCATCTGGTCCGCGCTGCCGCGCGCGACTTGCTGACCGACGGACAGCGGGCCGAGGCCCGGCTCGCCGCGCTGGACACCTTGGCTGCGAACGGGATCGTCGCCGTGCACGAATGCGCCGGCCCCGACATCGGCGGCCCGGACGACTGGCGGGAACTGCGGGCCGCCCGTTCCCGAACCCACGGCGTGGATGTGACCGGCTACTGGGGTGAGGCGGTGACCAGCCCGGCGCAAGCGCGCGCGCTCCTCGACGACACCGGGGCGGCGGGGCTGGCCGGTGACCTGTTCGTCGACGGCGCCCTGGGGTCGCGCACCGCCTGGCTGCACGAGCCCTACCGCGACGCCCCGGAGCGCACCGGAGCCTGCTATCTGGAGCCCGACGCCGTCACCGCGCACCTGCGCGCGTGCACCGAAGCCGGCGTGACGGCGGGTTTTCATGTCATCGGCGATGCCGCGGTCTCCAGCGTCGTCGACTCGCTGGAACACGTGGTCAACGAGCTGGGCGTGGCCGCGGTGGCGCGGTGTGGGCACCGCCTCGAGCACCTGGAGATGGTGACCGCCGAGCAGGCGGCCAAGCTCGGCGCCTGGGGAGTGGTGGCCAGCATGCAACCCAATTTCGACGCCCTCTGGGGCGGCGACGACGGGATGTACGCCCAGCGTCTGGGTACCGATCGAGCCGGGCGTCTCAACCCGTTTGCGCTGCTAGCATCCCAAGGCGTGGCTCTCGCGTTCGGATCCGACGCACCGGTGACCGGACTCGACCCGTGGGCGACGATCCGCGCGGCCGTCCACCACCACACGCCGCGCAGCTCGATCTCGCCGCGAGTGGCGTTCGCGGCTGCGACTCGCGGCGGCTGGCGGGCCGGCGGTGCCGTCGACGAGCTGATCGGCAGCCTGGTTCCGGGCGCACCGGCGTCCTACGCCGTCTGGGACGTCGGCGCGCTGAGCGAACACGAAGCGTTGCCACGGCTCGACCCGGGCGACCCGTCGCCCCGCTGCCGGCAGACCGTGCACAGGGGCGTCGTCCTGCATGGCTAGAGGAATCGGGCGGTTCGACCCCCGGAAACGGCCCGCCGAGAACACCGACGTCATTCCCGCCATCAAAGACGACCCGGTGACCGGCGAGGTCCCGGTCCCGGACGTCGAGCCGGACGACGATGTCGAACCGGCTGACGTCGACGCTGACGATGAGCGGAAAGACGACCGCTCTGACCGGCTGGCTCAGTTCCGCGGCCACGCCGCCCACGCGGCGACGGTGTTATGGCAGCGCGTGGTCCGGCTGTCTGTTGTGCTGGCCACCTGGTTTGCCGGTCAGCTGCGAATACGGGTGCCGCAGTCCGGCCGGTGGCTCCGGCCACGGCTGACCCGGCTGAGCGCCGCGATCGTCGCCGGTCTGCTGCTGTGCTCGAGTTATCCACTACTCAACTGGTGGTGGGCCGCCGTCATCGCGTTCGCCGTGCTGGCCTGGGTGCTGACCCGTGCGGCCACCACACCGGTCGGCGGATTCGGTTACGGCGTCCTGTTCGGCCTGGCGTTCTACTTGCCGCTCATCCGCTGGATCAGCATCCTCGTCGGCGCCGTGCCGTTGGTGGCGCTGGTGCTGCTCTGCGCGGTGTTCCCCGGAGTCTTCGGTCTCGCGGCCGTCGTGGTCCGGCGGTTGCCCGGATGGCCGATCTGGTTTGCGGTGTTGTGGGCGGCCCAGGAGTGGTTGAAGTCGACCGTCCCGTTCGGCGGATTCCCGTGGGGCGTGGTGGCCGCCGGTCAGACGGCGGGCCCATTCTTGCCGCTGGTCAGGCTGGGCGGCGTTCCGCTGCTGTCGCTGGCGATCGTGCTGACCGGATGCAGCGTCGCCGCGCTGGTGATGGAGACCGTCTCGTGGTGGCGGACGTCGCGTCAGCGGCACACCGATGGCGACGCGGAGTCGGCTGACGTCCCGCCCGCGGTGATGCTGCCCGCGCTGTGCATTTGCCTGGTCTTCTTCGTCGCCGCGGCAGTGTGGCCGCAGGTCCGCCACTCCGGCACCGGATCCGGAAACGAACCCACCGTCACCGCCGCGGTCGTTCAGGGCAACGTGCCGCGGCTTGGTCTGGAGTTCAACGCGCAACGGCTCGCGGTGCTCGGCAACGACGTCCGGGAGACCCGCCACCTGGCCGACGACGTGCGCGCCGGCCGGGCGCCGCAACCCGACTTCGTGGTCTGGCCCGAGGACGCATCGGAGATCGATCCACTGCGCAATCCCGATGCGGCGCAAGAGATCTCAGTGGCCGTCGAGGCGATCAAGGCGCCGATCCTGGTCGGCACGGTGCTCGACGTCGCCGGCCGTTCGCCCGATGATCCCGCCCAGACCAACACGGTGATCGTGTGGAACCCGAAGTCCGGCCCGGGCGATCGCCACGACAAGCGGATAGTGCAGCCGTTCGGCGAATACCTGCCCTGGCGTGGCTTCTTCAAGCAGCTGTCCGGGCTCGCCGACTGGGCCGGCTACATCATCCCGGTCAAAGGCACCGGGGTGGTGCGCGCCGCGGGCACCCCGATCGGCGTCTCGACCTGCTGGGAAGTGATCTTCGATCGTGAGCTGCGGGACTCCGTTCGCAACGGCGCCCAGCTGCTCGCGGTGCCGGCCAACAACGCCAACTTCAACCAGACGATGAGCGAACAACAGCTGGCGTTCTCCAAGCTGCGCGCCGTCGAGCTGGACCGCTACGCGGTCGTGGCCAGCAACGTCGGGATCTCCGCGCTGGTCACCCCGGACGGCCGTGAGCTGGTACGGACCAACTTCTTCACACCGGACTACCTGGACTACCAGGTCCGGCTGAAGACGACATTGACCCCGGCCGCCCGGTGGGGTCCGATCCTGCAGGGCGGCCTGGTCCTGGCCGCTGTCGCGATCCTTTTCGCGGCGATGCTGCACAATGGATGGTTCACGGATATCCACCGACGGCTGTCGGAGCTGGCGAACAAAGGAGGCCCGGCGCCGGAGAGATCCGACGACGACCCGCCAGGCGACGACGTATTGGCCGACGGCCCGCCTGTCAAAGGGGTTGCAGCCAACGCCGAACTCGACGAGGACGGCCAACATTCCGCCCGCGGACCTGTTCAGCGGCCAGAAAAAGGAGACATATGACCACCGGCGATCCGGTGCCTCGGGTTGCGGGCGATCGTCCCACCCTGCGCACCCTGGTGATCATCCCCACGTTCAACGAGCGGGAGAACCTGCCGCTGATCCTGCAGCGACTTCACCGGGCGTGCCCCGCCGTGCACGTACTCGTCGTCGACGACAACAGCCCTGACGGAACCGGACAGCTGGCCGACGACTTCGCCGCCGCGGACCCCGACCGCGTCCACGTCATGCACCGCACGGTCAAGGACGGTCTGGGTGCGGCGTACCTCGCCGGGTTCGCCTGGGGGTTGAGCCGGCAGTACACCACGCTCGTCGAGATGGACGCCGACGGCAGCCACGCCCCCGAGCAGCTGCACCTGCTGCTGGACGCGGTCGACGCCGGCGCCGACCTGGCCATCGGCTCGCGCTACGTCGAGGGCGGAAACGTAAAGAACTGGCCGTGGCGCCGCTGGGCGCTGTCCTGGACGGCCAACACCTATGCGCGGCTGGCGTTGGGCATCGGCATTCACGACATCACGGCCGGCTACCGTGCCTACCGTCACGCCGTCCTGGAGAAGATCGACCTCGACCATGTCGACTCGAAGGGCTACTGCTTCCAGATCGACCTGACCTGGCGCACCATCACCAAGGGGTTCGTCGTCACCGAGGTGCCGATCACGTTCACCGAACGTGAACTCGGCGTGTCGAAAATGAGCGGCTCCAACATTCGCGAAGCGCTGGTCAAGGTCGCGCAGTGGGGCATCGACGGACGACTGCACCGCAACCGTCCGGCACCGGTCACCCGGTGAACTGACACCGGCGCCGCGCGTCAGCTACCGCGACGGCGGGTCTTGATCAGATCGAGCCGCTCCTTGAGCAGTTCATCGAGCTCGTCGACCGAGCGGCGCTCCAGCAACATGTCCCAGTGTGTGCGGGGCGGCTTGACCTTCTTCGGCTCGGGCAGGTCACCCTCGATCAGGGTTCCTTCCATGCCGTTGCGGCACAGCCAGTTGCCGGGGATCTCGGCATCGTCGGCGAACGGAACGTCGAATTCCTCGCCGTTCTCGGTGCGGTAACGCGCGATCTGGCGCGGCGCCAAGTCGTGATTGCGGTCGGTCTCGTAGCTTACGGCTCCAAGGCGACTGCCTCTGAGGACACGATCGGCCATTGGTACCCACTCCTCTTAAAGTCTTCTTATTCAGCTAGCGCCCTGAACAACGACGCAGCGGACCATCTAGTTCCCGGGCTCTCCGCGACCCAACTGTCGATGATACCGGGGTTCGGCGCATACCCCGACTAAAGTCGGCCCCGTGACTCGACGCGTCCGCCCGCAGCCGTGCCGCTGGTGTGGCCGAGATGTCGCCGACAGTGGGATGGGACGCCGCCGCCAGTACTGCCGGCAATCGTGTCGGCAGCGCGCCTACGAGCAGCGAGCCTCGATCAACGGCGCCAAGGGCGCGTCGGTGCCCGCCGACTCGGTGGTGTTGTCGGCCGACGAGGCCGCCGACCTCTCCGATCGCGTCTATCAGGTGCGATGCGCAGCAGAAGACGTCGCCATCGCGCTCGACGAAGGAGCCGGCGCTCCCGAATTGCGCGAACTGTGCGCCGCCCTGATGCGCGCCGCGCAGGCCGCCGACGGGTGGCGCCGACCAGCCTGACCGCCGCCATTCCGGCGATTGGTGACGAGCGAAGACGCGCTTGGCCTCGGCTGGCTTCTGACCGGTAGAGTCTCGCCATGGATCGCTGGACAACGCCAGATTTGGCTGTGGAGCCAGGCCATGAATCGGGCGGACAAGTCGGCGCACGGCGCTACTTCTCCGCGATGGAAATCAGGAGTAGCGAGCGTATTGGGAACGTGGGCGAAGTTGGTGGCGTCCGCCAACGATGTTCTCGAGTCGACGAGCGGTCACGCAGTCGCGGCGAATGACTCTGCTCCCGGGGCTGCATTCCGGATTCTGCGACGATCGACGCTAGGCGAGGGGTAACCACATGGCTGACCAACTGCAGCATGCAACCGAGGCGTTGCGTAAAGCCCTCGTCCAGGTCGAGCGCCTGAAGAGCAAGAACCGCGCATTGCTGGAACGCTCCGGCGAGCCGATCGCGATCGTCGGCATGTCCTGCCGCTTCCCCGGCGGCGTCGAATCACCGGACGGTTTGTGGGACATGGTCGCCCAGCAGCGTGACGTGATGTCGGAATTCCCGACCGACCGCGGCTGGGATCTGGCCGGATTGTTCGACGACGACCCCGATGCCCCGCACAAGTGCTACGCGCGCTCCGGCGGGTTCGTGGACGGCGTGGCGGATTTCGACGCGGGGTTCTTCGGCGTGTCACCGACCGAGGCGCTGGCCACCGACCCGCAGCACCGGATGCTGCTGGAGCTGTCGTGGGAGGCGTTGGAGCGGGCCGGGATTGACCCGACGACGCTGCGGGGCAGCGCGACCGGGGTCTTCGCGGGGATCATCGTCCAGGGCTACGGCATGCTCGCCGAAGAGATCGAGGGCTACCGGCTGACCGGTATGACGTCCAGTGTCGCCACCGGCCGGGTGGCATACGTGCTCGGGTTGGAAGGCCCGGCGGTGTCGGTGGACACCGCGTGCTCGTCGTCGTTGGTGGCCCTGCACATGGCGGTGCAGTCATTGCGGTCGGGGGAGTGCGATCTCGCGCTGGCCGGCGGCGCCACCGTCAACGCCACCCCGACGGTGTTCGTCGAATTCAGCCGGCACCGCGGCCTGTCGCCGGACGGCCGATGCAAGCCTTTCTCGGGAGCGGCCGACGGCGTCGGCTGGTCCGAGGGCGGCGGAATGCTTGTGGTGGAACGGCTTTCGGATGCCCAGCGGCTAGGCCACCGAGTGCTCGCGGTGGTGCGCGGCACGGCAGTCAACCAGGACGGCGCCTCGAACGGACTGACCGCGCCCAACGGTCCGTCCCAGCAGCGCGTGGTGCGCTCGGCGCTGGCCAATGCCGGGTTGAGCGCCGCCGACGTGGACGTGGTGGAGGGCCACGGCACCGGTACCACACTCGGGGATCCGATTGAAGCTCAGGCGTTGTTGGCCACGTACGGCCAGGACCGCCAGCAGCCACTCTGGCTGGGGTCGATCAAGTCGAATATGGGCCACACGCAGGCCGCCGCCGGGGTGGCCGGTGTGATCAAGATGGTGCAAGCGATGCACCACGACCTGTTGCCCGCGTCGTTGCACGTGGATGTGCCCAGCCCGCACGTGGATTGGTCGGCGGGGGCGGTCTCACTGTTGACCGAATCGCAGGAGTGGCCCGGTAATGGTCGGGCGCGCCGCGCGGCGGTGTCGTCGTTCGGTATCAGCGGCACCAACGCGCACGTGATCATCGAGGAGTCCCCGTCGGTCGAGCGGGCCGAGAGCGTCAGTCCGTCACCATCGGTGGTGCCGTGGGTGCTGTCGGCCAAAAGTGCGGCGGCGCTGGAAGGTCAGGCGTCGCGGTTATCCGAATTCTTGGGCACGCGTGAACAACTGGATATCGCCGACGTCGGTTGGTCATTGGCGGGACGGTCCACCTTCGAGCATCGTGCGGTGCTGCTCGGCAGCGACCGCGCTCAGTTGATCGCGGGTCTGGGCGAGTTGGTCGACGGGACGCCGGGTGCCTCGGTGATCACTGGCCACGCCACCCCGGCCGGCAAGACCGTTTTCGTCTTCCCGGGTCAGGGCTCGCAATGGCTCGGCATGGGTGTCGAATTGCTTGACACCGCACCGGTTTTCGCCGAGCAGATGAACGCTTGCGCGGAGGCGTTCGCGGAGTTCGTCGACTGGTCGCTGATCGACGTGTTGCGCGGGGCGCCCGGCGCGCCGGGCCTGGACCGCGTCGACGTGGTCCAGCCCGCGTTGTTCGCGGTGATGGTGTCGCTGGCCGAGCTGTGGCGGTCGATCGGTGTCCGGGCGGACGCCGTCATCGGGCATTCCCAGGGCGAGATCGCCGCGGCCTACGTCGCCGGTGCACTGTCGCTGCGCGACGCCGCGCAAGTGGTCACGCTGCGCAGCAAGATGCTGCTGGCACTGTCCGGCCACGGCGGCATGGCCTCCCTGGCGTGCGGACCAGAGCAGGCGCGAGAGCTGTTGGCGCCATACGGCGATCGGGTCAGCATCGCCGCGATCAACGGGCGCTCGGCGGTCGTGGCCTCCGGCGAGGTGGCCGCGCTCGACGAGATCGTCGCCCACTGCACCGAGCGCGAGATGCGCGCCCGTCGCATCGACGTCGACTACGCGTCGCATTCCGTTGCCGTCGAAGCGATCCGCGATCAACTCGTCGCTGCGCTGTCCGGCATCGAGCCGAGCTCGTCGCGCACCGTCTTCTTCTCCTCGGTCACCGGCGGCGTGCTCGACACGGCCGGCCTGGACGCGGACTACTGGTTCCGCAACATCCGTCAGACCGTTGAGTTCGATCAGGCCGTGCGCACCGCAGCTCAGAGCGGCTACCGGACTTTCATCGAATCCAGCCCGCATCCCGCGCTGATCGCCGGCATCGAGGACACCGCCGGCGACGGCGCGGTCGTGGTTCCGACGCTTGGCCGCGAGGACGGCGGACTGCATCGGTTCTTCGCCTCGGCCGCACAGGCTTTCGTGTCCGGCGTCAAGGTGGACTGGCGTGCGGCACTGCCGGGCGCTGGGTTCGTCGAACTGCCGACGTATGCCTTTGACCGACGGCGCTTTTGGCTGTCCGGCGATGGTGCCGCGGTCGACGCCGCCGGCCTGGGACTGGGGGCCAGCGAGCACGCGTTGCTGAGTGCGGTGGTGGAGTTGCCGGACTCCGGCGGGGTGGTGCTGACGGGCCGACTGTCGCCGGCCACTCAAGGCTGGCTGGCCGACCACGCCGCCGACGGGTTGGTGGTCTTCCCGGGCGCGGGATTCGTCGAGTTGGCCATTCGGGCCGGCGACGAAGTCGGCTGCTCGGTGGTGGACGAACTGACCCTCCAGGCGCCCCTGCTGCTGTCGGCCTCGGGCTCGGTTTCGGTGGAAGTGATCGTCGGTGCCGCTGACGAATCGGGCCAGCGCAACATCTCCGTATTCTCCAGGGAGACAGCAGATTCCCCGTGGACGCGCCACGCGGTCGGCGCGTTGTCGTCAGGGACGGTAGAGCCGGTCGCGGATCTGTCGGTGTGGCCCCCTGACGGCGCGACCGCTGTCGACCTGTCCGACGGCTACCAACGACTGGCGGCGCGCGGCTACCAGTACGGCCCGGCGTTCCAGGGACTGACGGCGCTCTGGCGGCGCGGCGACGAGTTCTTCGCCGAAGTGACTCTGCCCCAAGCAGCCGGCGGCGTCACCGGATTCGGCGTGCACCCGGTGCTGCTGGACGCGGCGCTGCACGCGGCGGCGGTCACGCACTCGGGCGCCGGCGTGGCGTTACCGTTCTCCTGGCAGGGCGTCTCGCTGCACGCCGCAGGCGCGTCGTCGGTGCGGGCACGGATCGCGCCGTCGGGCCCGTCGGCGGTGTCGGTGGAACTGGCCGACGGGCTGGGGTTGCCGGTGCTGTCGGTGGCGTCGATGATCGCTCGTCCGATCTCCCAGCAGCAGTTGATGGCGGCGGTATCCGGTGCAAGCGGGGATCGGCTCTTCCAGCTGGATTGGTCACCCACCTCGGCAGCGTCACACGCCGGGACGCCGACGTACGAGGTCTTCGATTCCGTTGCGGCCGGCGAGGACCCGGTCACCGCGAGTTACGAACGAGTGCACGCCGCGTTGGCCGCGCTGCAGTCCTGGTTGGCCGAACACGAATCGGGTGTGCTGGTGGTGTCGACCCGCGGTGCGGTCGGGTTGCCTGGGGAAGACGTCACCGATCTGGCCGGTGCTGCGGTCTGGGGTCTGGTGCGCTCGGCGCAGACCGAGCATCCCGGCCGGATCGTCCTGGTGGATTCCGAAGCGCCACTGAGTGATTCGGCAGTCATTCAAGCCTTGTCGGTGGGCGAGCCGCAGGTCGTGATGCGCGGTGCGACGATCTACACCGCGCGGGTGCACGGCAGCCGGGCAGTCGACACGATCCTGGTGCCGCCGGTCGACGGACCGTGGCGGCTGGGTCTGTCGACCGCGGGCACCTTCGAGAACCTGCAACTCGAGCCGGTTCCCAACGCCGACGCGCCATTGGAACCCGGCCACGTTCGGGTGGCGATGCGCGCCATCGCCACCAACTTCCGCGACGTCATGATCACGCTGGGCATGTTCACCCACGATGCGCTGATCGGTGGCGAAGGCGCCGGTGTCGTCGTTGAGGTCGGCCCCGGTGTCACCGAATTCGCGGTCGGCGACGACGTTTACGGATTCTTCCCGGATGGCAGCGGCACCCTGGTCCCCGGCGATATCCGGTTGTTGCTCCCAATGCCATCGGACTGGTCGTACGCCGAAGCCGCTGCGATATCAGCCGTGTTCACCACTGCCTACTTCGCCTTCGTTCACCTCGCCGACGTCAAACCGGGCCAGCGGGTGTTGGTGCACGCCGGCGCCGGTGGCGTCGGAATGGCCGCGGTGCAGTTGGCGCGGCACCTCGGACTGGAGGTGTTCGCGACCGCCAGCCGTGGCAAGTGGGACACGTTGCGGGCGATGGGCTTTGACGACGACCACATCGGCGATTCGCGCACGCTGGAGTTTGAAGACAAGTTCCGTGCGATCGTCGGCGAGCGGGGCATCGACGTCGTGTTGGACTCGCTGGCCGGTGAGTTCGTCGACGCCTCACTGCGACTGGTCGCGGCGGGCGGGGTCTTCCTCGAGATGGGTAAGACCGACATCCGCGACCCGGGAAAGATCGCCGAGGAATATCCCGGTGTGCGCTATCGCGCCTTCGACCTCTTCGAGCCCGGCCGCAACCGCATGCACCAGTACATGCTGGATCTTGCCGAGCTCTTCGACGCCGGCGTGCTGCGGCCGCTACCGGTCACAGCCTTCGACGTGCGGCGTGCACCCGCGGCATTGCGGTATCTGAGTCAGGCTCGTCATACCGGCAAGGTCGTGCTGTCGATGCCGGATGCCTGGACGCAGGGCACCGTGGTGATCACCGGCGGCACCGGCATGGCGGGTTCGGCGCTGGCGCGCCACTTGGTGGCCAATCATGATGCGCGGCATCTGTTGTTGATCAGTCGACGCGGCCCCGATTCGGCCGGTGCTGCGGAGTTGGCCGCTGAGCTATCGGCTGCCGGGGCCGAGGTGTCGGTGGTCGCCTGTGATGCGGCGGATCGTGCGGCGCTGGCCAAGGTGATCGCGGACATTCCGGTGCAGCATCCGTTGTCGGCGGTGATTCATGCTGCGGGGGTTCTCGACGACGCGGTGGTGACGTCGTTGACGCCGGAGCGGGTCGATGCGGTGTTGCGGGCCAAGGTGGACGCGGCCTGGAATCTGCATGAGCTGACCCAACATTCGAACGTATCGGCGTTCGTGATGTTCTCGTCGATGGCCGGTCTGGTGGGATCGTCGGGCCAAGCGAACTACGCGGCGGCCAACAGCTTCCTCGATGCGCTGGCCGCTCACCGTCGCGCACATGGTCTGCCGGCGATGTCGCTGGGCTGGGGTCTATGGGACCAGGCCAGCGAGATGACCGGCGGGCTCGACGACGCCGGCCGGGCGCCGGCTGGCGCGCACCGGCGTGAAGGCACTGTCGTCGGTGGACGCGCTACAGCTGTTCGACACCGCGATGGTCGTCGACGAGCCGTTCCTGCTGCCTGCCCACATCGACACGGCCGCCCTGCGCGCCAACGCCGCCGTGGTCCCACCGATGTTTGTCGATTTGATCAATGCGTCGGCGCGTCGGCGGGTCGACGACTCGCTGGCCGCCAGCAAGTCCAAGTCGGCTCTGGCGCAACGCATCCACGGCCTGCCCGAAGCCGAGCAGGATGCGCTGCTGCTGGATCTGGTGCGCTCGCACATCGCGACCGTGCTGGGCAATACCACTCCGGAGGCCATCGATCCGGACAAGGCGTTTCAGGAGTTGGGCTTTGACTCGCTGACCGCCGTCGAGATGCGCAACCGGCTCAAATCCGCCACCGGGCTGGCGCTTTCGCCGACGTTGATCTTCGACTACCCGACACCGAGCCGGCTGGCTTCGTATTTCCGGACCGAACTCGCGGGTGTGCCGCAAGAAGTCAAGAACGTTCCCGCGGTGCGGGTCACCGGAGACGACCAGATCGCGATCGTCGGTATGGCCTGTCGTTATCCGGGCGGAGTCAACTCGCCGGAAGACCTGTGGGACATGGTGTTCGAAGGCCGCGACGTCGTCACCGAATTTCCCGGTGACCGCGGCTGGGATCTGGCCAACCTGTACAACGCCGACCCTGATGTTCCCGGCTCCTGCTACACGCGCGTCGGCGGCTTCGTCGACGGCGTCGGGGACTTCGACCCGGCATTCTTCGGGATCGGCCCCTCAGAAGCGCTGGCGATGGATCCCCAGCAGCGGATCATCCTCGAGCTGACCTGGGAAGCGTTGGAGCGGACCGGTATCGACCCGACCATGTTGCGAGGCAGCGCCACCGGCGTGTTCGCCGGGGTCTATGCCCAGGGCTATGGCATGGGCGCCGCGCAAGCTGCGGAGGGCTTTCGGCTCACCGGACAGTCGTCGAGTGTGGCGTCCGGCCGGGTGTCGTACGTGTTGGGCCTGGAGGGCCCGGCGGTGTCGGTGGATACCGCGTGCTCGTCGTCGTTGGTGGCGCTGCACATGGCCGCTCAGTCGTTGCGGTCGGGGGAGTGCGATCTGGCGCTTGCTGGTGGCGTCACCGTCAACTCCACACCCGACATCTTCGTGGAATTCAGCCGCATGCGCGGGTTGTCCACCGATGGGCGCTGCAAAGCATTCGCCGGCGCCGCCGACGGCACCGGATTCTCCGAGGGCGGCGGGATGCTGGTGGTGGAGCGACTCTCCGACGCGCGACGCCTGGGGCACCCGGTATTGGCGGTCGTCAGCGGTTCGGCGATCAACCAGGACGGCGCGTCCAACGGGTTGACCGCACCCAACGGTCCCTCACAGCAGCGAGTGGTCCGCTCGGCATTGGCCAGTGCGGGTCTGACCGGGGCCGACGTCGAAGTGGTCGAAGGCCACGGCACGGGTACCACGCTGGGCGATCCGATTGAAGCCCAGGCGATTTTGGCGACCTACGGACAAGATCGGCAGACGCCACTGTGGTTGGGGTCGATCAAATCGAACATGGGCCACACCCAGGCCGCCGCGGGCGTCGCGGGCGTGATCAAGATGATCCTGGCGATGCGCCACGAGGTGCTGCCGACGACGTTGCACGTGGATACGCCCAGCCCGCACGTGGATTGGTCGATGGGCTCGGTGCAACTGCTGACCGATCAGCAGCCTTGGCCGGCGAATGGTCGGGCGCGTCGGGCGGGGGTGTCGTCGTTCGGTATCAGCGGGACGAACGCGCACGTGATCATCGAAGCGGGCCCGCCGGTCGAGCCGACCGTCGACAGCCCGGCAGCGCCGCCGGCCGTCGTTCCATGGGTGATCTCGGCCAAGTCGACGGCCGCCCTGGAGTCGCAGGCGGCGCGGTTGGCCGGATTTATCGGTGTGCGTGACGAATTGCCCGCCGCAGATGTCGGTTGGTCGTTGGCCGGTCGTGCCGCGTTTGAGCATCGCGCGGTGGTGCTGGGCGCCGACCGCGACCAGTTGCTGACCGGATTAGGTGAGCTGGCCGACGGTCAGCCGGGTGGCTCGGTGATCACCGGGACCGGGCTGACCGGCAAAACCGTATTCGTCTTTCCCGGCCAGGGCTCGCAGTGGCTCGGCATGGGCATGGGCTTACACGCCACCTATCCCGTTTTCGCCGAGGCGTTCAACACCGCGGTCGGCGAGCTGGACCGCCACCTGTTGCGCCCGCTGCGCGAAGTGATGTGGGGCCACGACGAAAGCCTATTGAACACAACAGAATTCGCGCAGCCTGCATTATTCGCCATCGAGGTTGCGCTGTACCGTCTGCTGGAGTCCTGGGGAGTACGGCCCGACTTCGTGATGGGCCACTCGGTCGGCGAGCTGACCGCAGCGCACATTGCTGGCGCCCTGTCGCTGGAGAACGCCGCGCTGCTGGTGGTCGCGCGTGGCCGTTTCATGCAGGCGTTGCCGCCCGGCGGCGCCATGATCGCGCTACAGGCCACCGAGGACGAAGTGCGCCCGCTGCTGACCGACAACGTCGGCATCGCCGCGGTCAACGGTCCGTCGTCAGTGGTGGTTTCCGGAGACGAGCACGCGGTGACCGCCATCGCGGACCAACTGCGCGCCCAAGGCCGGCGGATCCACCAACTGGCGGTGTCACACGCCTTCCACTCGCCGTTGATGGAACCCATGATCGGCGAATTCAGAGCGGCGGCACGCGAACTGGCCATCCATCCGGTCACCATTCCGGTCATCTCCAATGTGACCGGAGAGTTGGCCGGCACTGACTTCGCGACATCCGACTACTGGACCCGCCACATCCGGGCAGCGGTCCGGTTCGCCGACAGCATTAGGCACGCAAATGCGGCCGGTGCCAGCCGATTCATCGAAGTGGGGCCCGGCGGCGGCTTGACCTCGTCCATCGAGGAATCATTGGCCGAGGCCGACGTGGTGTCGGTGCCGTTGTTGCGCAAAGACCGTCCCGAACCGAACAGCCTGATGGCCGGTGTGGCCCAGGCGTTCGTATCCGGCGCGGGCGTCGATTGGCGTGCCACGCTGCCCGGGGCCTCGTTTGTCGAGCTGCCCACGTACGCCTTTGAGCGACGCCGCTTTTGGTTGTCCGCCGGTGAGACCTCGGTCGACGCCGCGGGTCTGGGATTGGCGGCCAGCGAGCACGCGCTGCTCGGCGCGGTAGTGGAGCTGCCCAGCTCCGGCGGCGTAATGCTGACCGGTCGCCTTTCTTCGGCATCCCAGGGCTGGTTGGCCGATCACGCGGTGGGTGGCGTGGTCATCTTCCCGGGTTCGGGCTTTGTCGAGTTGGCGATCCGCGCCGGCGACGAGGTCGGCTGCACGGTCGTCGACGAACTGATGTTGGCTGCGCCGCTGGTGATTCCAGCGACCGGTTCGGTGTCGATGCAAGTCGTCGTCGGTGGCGCTGACGAATCGGGCAATCGCGCGGTGTCGATATATTCACACGGCGACGCGCACTCAGGCTGGACTCTGCACGCAGAAGGCATCGTGCGACCCGGCGCCGCCGAGACGGGCGCTGACATGTCCAGCTGGCCGCCGCCGGGTGCGATCCCGGTCGACATCGACGGGCTGTACGACCGGTTGGCCGCGCGCGGATACGGATACGGCCCCGCCTTCCAGGGCTTGACCGCAATGTGGCGCCGCGGCGACGACATCTTCGCCGACGTGTCCCTGCCTGACGATGCCGGTGTGTCACCGGCCGGCTTCGGGGTGCACCCCGCGGTGCTTGACGCCGCCCTGCACGCCGTGATCGTGGCCGGCGAGGCGGACCACGACAGCAAAAACGGTGTCCTGGTGCCGTTCTCGTGGCAAGGCGTATCACTGCATGCGGCGGGGGCGTCGTCGGTGCGGGCGCGCATTGCGCCGTCGGGCCCGTCGGCGGTGTCGGTGGAACTGGCCGATGCGCTCGGACTGCCGGTGCTGTCGGTGGCATCGATGGTGGCGCGTCCGGTGTCGCGACAGCAGTTGATGGCCGCCGTATCGGGCTCGGGCCCGGACCGGATCTTCGAAGTCATCTGGTCACCCGCGGCACCCGCATCGCACGCCGAGACACCGTCGTATGACGTGTTCGAATCTCAGCCCGCCGACGACGATCCGTTGGCCTCGACATATGCCCGCACTCACGACGCCTTGGCTGCGCTGCAAGCCTGGCTCGCCGAGAACGGCTCCGGAATGCTGCTGGTGTCGACGCGCGGCGCGGTCGGATTGGCGGGGGAGGACGTCACCGATCTGGCCGGTGCCGCGGTGTGGGGACTGGTGCGCGCGGCCCAGACCGAGCATCCTGGCCGCATCGTGCTGGTGGATTCCGATGCGCCGCTGAATGATACGACGATCGCGGCGGTACTGGCGGTCGGTGAGCCGCAAGTCCTGGTACGCAAAGAAACGGTGTACACGGGTCGCGTGCACGGCAGTCGAGCGGTGGATGCGCTGTTGGTGCCCCCTGGTGACGAGGCGTGGCGACTGGGCATGTCCAGCAAGGGTACATTCGACAACCTGGTCCTCGAGCCCATCCCGGACGCCGACGCACCGCTGGAGCCCGGCCAGGTCCGGGTCGCGGTTCGCACCATGCCGGCCAACTTCCGCGACGTCATGATTGCCCTCGGTCTATACCCCGACGATGACGCCGTCATGGGTATCGAGGCATCCGGCGTCGTGATCGAAACCGCCTCAGATGTCAGTCGTTTCGCCGTCGGTGACCGGGTGACCGGACTGTTCCCCGAAGGCACCGGCACCATGTCGATCACCGACGCTCGCCTGCTGATGGAGATTCCGGCCGGCTGGTCGTATGCCGAAGCCGCCACGGCACCGGTCGTTTTCGCGACGGCCTACTACGCGCTGACCACTTTGGCCGAGGTCAAACCGGGTCAGCGAATCCTTGTGCACGCCGCCGCCGGTGGTGTGGGTATGGCTGCGGTGCAGTTGGCGCGGCACTTCGGGCTGGAGGTGTTTGCCACCGCGAGCCGTGGCAAGTGGGACACGTTGCGGGCGATGGGCTTTGACGACGACCACATCGGCGACTCCCGCACCCTGGATTTCGAGGACAAGTTCCGCGCGGCGACCGGCGGTCGCGGCGTGGATGTGGTGCTGGATTCGTTGGCCGGTGAGTTCGTCGACGCCTCACTGCGACTGGTCGCCCCGGGCGGGGTCTTCCTGGAGATGGGTAAGACCGACATCCGCGACCCCAGAGAGATCGCCGAGCGGTACTCCGGTGTGCGCTACCGCGCCTTCGACCTGTTCGAGGCGGGACCTGACTACATCGCGCGCATGCTCACCGACCTGTTCGCGATGTTCGACGATACGACGCTGCGGCCGCTGCCGGTCACAGCCTTCGACGTCCGGCGGGCGCCTGCGGCGCTGCGGTATCTGAGTCAGGCTCGTCATACCGGCAAGGTCGTGTTGACTGTGCCTTCCAAGCCAGGTGGCGCTTTCGGGCCGGGCACCGTGGTGATCACCGGTGGCACCGGTATGGCGGGTTCGGCGCTGGCCCGCCACGTCGTCGCGAATCACGGGGTTCGCAACCTGGTGCTGATCGGTCGGCGTGGCCCGGATGCGCCGGGTGCTGCGGAATTGGCCGCTGAGTTGTCCGCTACCGGGGCCGAGGTCTCGGTGGTCGCCTGTGATGCGGCCGATCGTGCGGCGCTGGCCAAGGTGCTGGCCGACATTCCGGTGCAGCATCCGTTGTCGGCGGTGGTTCACACCGCAGGTGTTCTCGACGACGCGGTGGTGACGTCGTTGACGCCGGAGCGGGTCGACGCGGTGTTGCGGGCCAAGGTGGACACCGCCTGGAATCTGCATGAGCTGACCAAGGATTCGAACCTGTCGGCGTTCGTGATGTTCTCCTCGATGGCCGGTCTGGTGGGATCGTCGGGCCAGGCGAACTACTCGGCCGCCAACAGCTTCTTGGACGGCTTGGCAGCGCACCGCCGGAGGCATGGCCTGCCGGCGATCTCACTGGGCTGGGGTCTGTGGGACCAGGCCAGCAGCATGACCGGTGGACTGGAAGCCGTGGACTTCGCGCGATTCGCCCGCGACGGCATCACGGCGCTGTCCTCCACCGAGGCCTTGCAACTGCTCGACACCGCGATGGTGATTGACGAGCCGTTCCTGGTGCCCGCGCACATCGACACCACCGCGCTGCGGGCAAAGTTCGACGGCGGCACCCTGCCGCCGATGTTCGTCGATCTGATCAACGCAACGGCACGGCGTCAGGTCGACGACTCGCTGGCCGCGGCAAAGTCGAAGTCGGCACTCCTGCAACGTCTCGACGGTCTGCCGGAAGACGAGCAGCAGGAGACCCTGCTGGATCTGGTGCGCTCGCACATCGCGACCGTGCTGGGCAATACCACCGCGGAGGCGATCGACCCGGACAAGGCGTTCCAGGAGTTGGGTTTCGACTCGCTGACCGCCGTCGAAATGCGCAACCGGCTCAAAGCCGCGACCGGGCTGCCGCTTTCGCCGACCCTGATCTTCGACTACCCGAACTCGGCCGCGCTGGCGGGTTACTTCCATCAGGAGTTGGTAGGCGCCGCGGCCGAAGCCGTGCCCAAAGCCGCACCGGGTGAGGAGGAGATCCAGCGGGTGGTGGCGTCCATTCCGGTCAAACGACTCAGGCAGGCCGGGGTCTTGGACCTGCTGCTCAGCCTGGCTAACGAGGCCGAGGATGCCGACGCGGATATGAACAGGGAAAAAGACCTCGCGACCATGGATCTCGACGATCTGGTCAATGCCGCGTTCCTCGACGACGACGACTAGCCCAGATGAGGTTTGAGGTTCGCCCGTGAGGATCGCCGTCACAGGGGCCAGCGGAGTGATTGGCCGCGGCGTGGTCCTACGGCTGCTCAGCCAGGGTCACGATGTCGTCGGCCTGGCCCGTCATCGGCCCGAAAGCTGGCCCAGCGAAGCAACCTTCGTGCAAGGCGACATTCGGGACGCGGCCACAGTACAACGAGCGGTAGCGGGCGCGGAGGTCGTTGTGCACTGCGCCTGGGCGGTCAACCCGGAATCTGGTCAACCGGTCGACCGCGAGGTCAACGTCGGCGGGACAGCCAATGTCCTCGACGCGGTGGCGCTCAGCGGTACCCGTCGGATCGTGTTCGCTTCGTCGGCACACGTCTACTGCCCCGATCGAGACGCTGCCATGCCATTAACGGAAGCCGAGCAGCTGCAACCGGTTTCGGTGCACGGGCGGGACAAGGCCCGCGCCGAAGAGTTGGTCGCGGCGTGCGGTGCCGAATGGGTGGCGATCCGAAGTGCTGCGATCCTCGGCCGGGCCGTGGACAACTGGGTTCGAAAAGCGTTGTCATCGGCGTTCTTCCCCGATACGGGCGATGCGGCGCGTCGCACCTTACAGGTTGTGCATAGCGACGACGCGCATCGGATTTTCGTCCGCGCGGCAATCGATCCGGGCATCGGCAGTGGACCGGTGAACCTCGCCGCAACGGGAGAACTCACCTTCGGTGAGGTCGCGGCGGAGCTCGGGCGGCCCTTGGTGCGGGTGGGACGGCTGCTTCGCGGGCTGAGCTCGGCAGCCGAGCTTGACCTGCTGCTGAGTGCGCCGTCGATGAATACCGCGCTGCTGAGTGACAAGTGGAATTTCACGCCGGCCTGGACCGCATCGGAATGCCTTCAGGACGTCGCGTTGGCTGTGCGAGGCCGAGTGAGTGTCGGCTCGTGGTCGACGTCGCTGCCTTGGCGGCTCATTCCTGTCCAGGACATCCCGGCGGTCGACATCCCGGCGGCCGACGGAGTGTCGCCGGTGCTGGCCGGCCCGGACGGCGGTAACGGTGAATTCGACACTCCGATCGACCCGCGCTTCCCGACGTACCTGGCCACCAATTTGTCGGAGGCGCTGCCGGGCCCGTTCTCGCCGTCATCCGCGTCCGTGACCGTCAGAGGACTGCGTGCGTCGGGCGCGGTCATCGCCGGGCGGCTGCGGCCGGGCGGATTGATCCAGCGCGAGATGGCCACACGCACCGTCGGAGTCTTCGCGCATCGCCTGTACGGCGCGATCACGACCGCGCATTACATGGCCGAAGTCGTGCCATTCGTCAAGCCCGAGACGGTAGTTCGGCAGAGCCAGTACTTCGGCCCGAGTGCGGCGGCCATGCCGATATACGGCGATCAGCAGTTGCCACGCGAATCCGGCGGTGCGGCGGGTCCGTTGCGGACGATCCGCGACCTTGGCGTGTTCGGAATCAACCTGGCCGGCCTGACTGTCGGCGCGCCCCGCGACACACGTGATTTCGTGGACGACATTGATCGTCTGGAGAAGCTTGCGGTGGGCGATCTTTCGCAGCTCACCGACGAGCGATTGCAGAGCCTGATCTTGTTGGCCCGCGACCATGTGATCGAGGGCTGGGTGCTGGCGTCCGGGTCGTTCATGGCGATCGCCGCCCTCAGCGTGGTCCTGCGTGGTCTCAACGGTCGTGACATGGTCTTGCCGGTCGGCCAGGAGTTGGCCAGCGCGGGGCCGCTGAACGCTGTGTATCGACTGGCGGATGCCGCGCGACGTGATCCGAACGTTCTGCGGATTCTGGCCGGCGGCGGCGACCATCTCGACGAACTATCCGCCCAGGCTCCGGAGTTCCACCGGGCCGTGCTCACCGAGCTGGCAGTGTTCGGACACCGCGGTCCGGGGGAGCTGGAGATGCGGTCGTTCAGCTACGCCGACGACCCGGCGTTACTGCTCCGCATGGTGGCGAAATCACTTGACACGCGAGCCCGCTCGGAGGCGAGCCGCCCGGTGATCCGGCTGCGCGCCCGACCGGTGGCTGCGCTTGCTGCCCATCAGGTTCGGGACCGCGAGGTTCGTCGGGATCGCATGGTGCGCGCGATCTGGTTGCTGCGCGGCCTACTTCGCGAGCTCGGACGCCGGCTGGTCGATTCGGGCGTGGTCGCGACGGTCGACGACGTGTTCTTTCTGCTGGTCGACGAGCTGGACGCGCTTCCCGCCGATGTGGCCGGGCTCGTGGCACGCCGCCGCGCCGAACAAAGCAGGCTGGCGGGCGTGGCGCCGCCCGCCGTCTTCAGCGGCGATTGGCGGGCCGCCACCGTCGAGGCAACTGCGCTTGTTCCCGGGCAGGCGCTGACTGGCGTCGGCGTGAGCGCCGGCCGAGTCCGCGGACGGGTCCGGATCGTCCGGCCCGAGACCATCGACGACCTGGAGGCCGGCGAGATCCTGGTCGCCGAAGTCACCGACGTGGGTTACACCGCCGCCTTCGCCTACGCGGGCGCGGTGGTGACGGAACTGGGTGGGCCGATGTCGCACGCGGCGGTGGTGGCGCGCGAATTCGGCATCCCGTGCGTGGTCGACGTGCACGATGCGACGAGACGGCTGCCGCCCGGGGCGCTGGTCGAGGTCGACGGCACCAGCGGGACGATCGAGGTCCTCGAACTCGACCTGCCGAGCGACACCCCCTGACGTTCGATACCGTCAGGTGATGCACGAACACACGGTCCGCGTGACCACCGCTGCTGGCACCGTCGAAGGCTTCACCCGTGACGGCGTGCACCGCTGGCGGTCCATTCCGTACGCGCAGGCACCGGTTGGTGCGCTGCGGTTTCGGGCGCCGAGACCGGCTCAGCCGTGGCCCGGTGTGCGTTATTGCCACGGCTACACCAAATGCGCCCCGCAAGAGCGGCGTTACACGATCATGGGCGTCGGCAAGTACCAACCGATGGGCGAGGACTGCCTCACCCTCAATGTCGTCACACCGGAAGTTCCGGCAAACGAACCGCTACCCGTGATGGTCTTCGTGCACGGCGGCGGGTACATCATGGGCAGCTCGGCCACGCCGATCTACGACGGCGTGGCTCTGGCTCGCCGCGGCTGTGTCTATGTGTCGGTGAACTACCGGCTTGGCGCGCTGGGCTGCCTGGATCTGTCGTCGCTGTCGACGGACGACATCAGAATCGACAGCAACTTGTTCCTGCGCGATCTGGTGTTGGCCTTGCGCTGGATCAGGGAGAACATCGCCGTGTTCGGCGGTGACGCGGACAGCGTGACAGTGTTCGGCGAAAGCGCAGGCGCGCATGCGGTTGCCGTGCTGCTGGCCGCACCGGAGGCCGAAGGTCTTTTCGCCCAGGCGATTTCGGAAAGTCCGGCCAGTGGCATGACCCGGTCGAGCGAGGTCGCCGCGGAGTTCGCCGCGCGGTACGCCTCGCTGCTGGGCGCCCGCAGACAGGATGCCGTCCACGCGCTACTGAAGGCGTCCCCCGCGGAACTGGTGGCCGCCCAGAACCGGCTGATCGACGACGGCGTGCGAGACATGCTGGGCGCCTTCCCGATCGGACCGGTCTTCGGTGATGATTACCTGCCACTGGATCCCGTCGTGGCGATGCGGGAGGGCAGAGCGCACCGCGTCCCACTGATCGTGGGCACCAATGCCGACGAGGGCCGGCTGTTTACCCGCTTCCTGCAGTTGCTGCCGACGACCGAGCCGATGATCGAAGCGCTGCTCGCCGAGGTGGATCCGGCTGCGCGGGAACGTATTACCGGCGCATATCCGGACTATCCGGAACGATCCGCCTGCATCAGGCTCGGCGGGGACTTTGCGTTCAGCTCCGCGGCGTGGGAGATGGCCGAAGCCCACGGTCGCCATGCTCCGGCGTATCTATACCGGTACGACTACGCACCCCGCGTGCTGCACTGGTCCGGGCTGGGCGCCACGCACGCCACCGAACTGCTCGCGGTTTTTGGTATCTATCGGACCAAGTTCGGCGCATTGCTGACCGCGCCCGTCGACCGGCGGCCCGCGTTGCGGGTCACCAACGAAGTACAAAGGCGCTGGCTGTCATTCAGCCGTACCGGTATCCCCGGCGACGATTGGCCGGCCTATACCGACACCGACCGCGCGGTCATGGTCGTCGACCGGAAATCGCGTCTCGAGTTCGATCCGCACCCGGAGCGGCGACTGGCATGGCAGGGTTTCTCCCTGGCGCGATGACGGCCGATGTGGTTTCGTGGACGAGCCATGACATCCCATATCGACAACGTCGTCGAACGCCCGACTGACCTCACTGCTGCCTGGCTGACGTCAGCCATTGGTGCCGGAACCATCACCGAATTCATCGCCGAGCGCATCGGCACGGGTCAGATGAGCGAGTGCTATCGGATTGCGTTGACCTACGCAGACGGCGAGCCGGCCGACGACAAACCGGCTTCGGTGGTGCTCAAGGTCGCGGCCACCGACCCGATGAGCCGCCAGACCGGCATGACGCTGGGCCTCTACGAGCGTGAGGTGTGCTTCTACCGCGATATCGCTCCGGGGCTGCACGGTCCGGTCGCGCCGTGTTACCACGCCGCATTCGACGCCTCGTCGGGAATCTTCGATGTACTGCTCGGCGATGCGAACCCGGCTGTCGTCGGCGACGAAATCCGCGGCGCCACAACGGCGCAGGCTCAGCTCGCCGTCACCGAGCTGGCCCGTCTGCAGGGCCCGTTGCTGGGTGACAGCACGCTGGCCGAGACGCCGTGGCTGAACCGTGACGCCCCGATCAACCAGGCGCTGATCACCGCGCTGTATGCGGGTTTCGTCGACCGCTACGGCGACCAGATCGCGCCGCAGCACCGCCTGGTGTGTGAACGGCTGGTCGGTGCATTCGACGACTACCTCGCCGACGAGGCCGCCGGCGGCGCGATCTACGGTCTGGTGCACGGCGACTACCGGTTGGACAACATGCTGTTCGGTGCGGACGGGGCCGACCGCCCGTTGACCGTGGTCGATTGGCAGACGGTCACCTGGGGCCCGGCGATGACTGATCTGGCCTACTTCCTCGGTTGCGCGCTGCCGGTCGCGGATCGTCGCGAGCATTACGACGCGCTGCTGGACGACTACCACCGTGCCCTCGGACCGGGCGCGCCGATCTCCCTCGTCGATGTCCGCGAGGGCGTGCGCCGGCAGAGCTTCTTCGGCGTGATGATGGCCATCGTGTCGTCGATGCTGGTGGAACGCACCGAACGCGGTGACGCGATGTTCATGACGATGCTGCAACGGCACTGTGAGCACGTACTCGACACCGACGCGCTGGCGATCCTGCCCGCGCCGAGCGCGGTCGAGCCGCTGTGCCCGTCGCCCGACGACGAGGCAGCCCACACCGCCACCGACGAGCCGCTCTGGAATGAAAGCTGGTATGCCGACTTCGCCGATGCCGCACAGGGATTCGGCGGCTGGGTGCGACTCGGTCTGATCCCCAACCAGCGGACGGCGTGGTTGCACGCGCTGCTGTGCGGCCCGAACCTCCCCACGGTCGCGGTGGTCGACTTCGAGGTCCCACTGCCTGCCGACCCCTGGGTGGTGCACACGGGCGCAATCGATTTCACACACAACGTCGTCGATTCGCTGCGCACCTACCGGATCAGCTTGCGCGGCAACGGCCAGTCGTACTCCGACCCGGCCGCCCTGCTGCGAGCGGAACACGGCACCCCGGCCGAGGTGACGCTGGACCTGGAATGGACCACCGACGGCACACCCTACCAGTACCGGGTGGCGACCCGCTACGAGATCCCTTGCACCGTATCGGGTTCCGTCACTGTCGATGGCCGGAGCTACACCGTCGACTCGGTGCCCGGTCAGCGAGACCACTCGTGGGGAGTACGAGATTGGTGGAGCATGGACTGGATGTGGAGCGCGCTGCACCTCGACGACGGCACACATGTGCACGCGGTCGACATCCGAATACCGGGTGTACCGCCGGTGGGCATCGGCTACGTCCAGGACGACGCCGGCACGGTCACCGAATTGCACACCATCACTCGCGAGCAGACATTCGACGATGGCGGGTTGCCGCTCAACGCGACACTCGCGGTCGATCCCGGCGGTATCACGGCGACCGTCGACGTGCGCGGACATGCGCCGCTACGGTTGGTTGCCCCAGACGGTCGGATCAGCGAATTCCCGCGGGTGTGGGCCGCGGTCAGCACCGCGGACGGACGAACCGGTGTCGGCTGGTTGGAGTGGAACCGCAACCAACCGAGCCGGTGATGCCAAGTACGCCGATCGTGGTGATGGGTGTCTCCGGGTCGGGCAAGTCGACGGTGGGCGCGGCGCTGGCACGTCGCCTGGGAGTGCCGTTCGCCGACGCCGACACGCTTCACCCGCAAGCCAATGTCGACAAGATGGCGGCAGGTACGCCGCTCACCGATGCCGACCGCTACCCGTGGCTGGACGCGGTGGGGCAGTGGCTGGCACGCCACGGCGACGGCGGCGTGATGAGCTGCTCGGCGCTGGCACGCCGGTACCGCGACCAGTTGCGATCACATTGTCCGAGAGTCGAATTCCTGCATCTAACCGGATCGCCGGAGCTGATCGCACGCAGGCAGGTCGACAGGACGGGGCATTTCATGCCGTCGTCGTTGGTGCAATCTCAGTTCGACGCGCTGGAACCGCTGGGCGCCGACGAGCGCGGAATGGCGATGGATGTCGGGCAGAGCGTTGCGACAATCGTGGAGACGTTCGCCCGTTCGCTCAGCGCTTGATCACTTGCGTGCCGCCGGCCAAATCGTCATGCCTGCCCTGCTTGCACGGGCTGGCATTGATCGTCACGGCGATCACGACGTAAGCGATGAACGCCAGCAGGGGACCGACGTAGGGCACCACCGCGAGCAACGTGAACGAATTACGGATGGCCGATTGCGAAACGTTGGGCCTCGGCAGTCCGCCCGGGCCCAGGACGCTCAAGCCGAGTAACCGCTTGCCGATGCTCGCACCGTGGGTCACTTCGAGCAGCACGAAGTAGCCGAACATCAACACACCGGAGAACAGGCCGGTGACCAACCACCAGTAGTCAGGAAAGAAGAACAGCGTCAGCACGAACACGACGACGTTCACCAGAATGCCGTCGATCAGCCGGGCGAAAAAACGCGGCGCCAAACCGCCGGGGTGCACATACGGCCGCTGTGGCGAACCCGCCGGCGGAGGGCTGTACCGAGGCGTGTTGGGATCGAAGTCAGCGGATGTCATGACGCGGGCTCCTAGCGGCGGTGGGTGTCAATCTACCGCGCCAGATGTCCGGTGTGGCGTTCTTGCTCAGTGCCAGCGACGGGCCTTGACTCGTCCACGGTGAGCCAGTTCGCCGCCGCGTTCGCGAGCGGTGTCGGCCAGTTCGCTGCTGCGTTCATAGGCGCGTTCGCCAAGTTCAGCCCCGCGTTCGCGGGCGATTTCAGCCCACTCGCTGCCGCGCTCGCGGGCGATGTCGGCCCATTCGCCGCCGCGCTCGCGGGCGATGTCGGCCCATTCGCTGCCGCGTTCCAGTGCCTTCTCACCCAGGTCGCTACCGCGCTCGCGCGCGGTTTCGGCCAGCTCCGCCCCGCGTTCGCGCACCGTATCGGCCAGTTCGGCGCCGCGCTTGCGGGCGCGCTTCTGAGCCTTCTTGACGACGGGTTTGCTTCGCTTGACGGCGGTGTCGGCCAGATCCTCGCCGCGTTTGCGGGCTGCCTCGACCACTGGCGCGCTCCGTTCGGCGGCCACGCTGGCAAGCTCGCGACTGCGTTCGGCGCCGGCGTGCAGGCCGTGTGCGATGCGTTCGGCCAACTCGGAGTCGAATACCGAGTCGTCGGACCCCGCCAGCGGTAGCGCGGACGTCACTGCCTCCGAGAGCCGGCCCGCCGCCTGCCTGCCACGCCATCCCAGTGACGGCTTGCCTGCGGTGTCGGCCGCGGCGATGATCAGCCCGCCCAGCAGGCTCAGATCGGTCAGCAGGTCACGACGCTTCTGCGCTTTGCGTTCCGGGTCGCTCTCGGTCCAAAACAGATGTCCGCCAAGGCTGCCCGGTATCACCGTGAACGCGAGCGCCGCCGAGGCGATTCGTGGCAGCTTGCCGGTCGCGAGCAACAGACCGCCACTGACTTGAACGGCCGCGTTGATCCGCGCGGCTGTTTCGGGATTCGAGGGGACCTTGTCTCCGTAGGGCTCCGGCAAGTTGCGCAGCGCCGCAACGGTCGGCTCCGTTGCCTCGAGGGTTATCGACGGGTTGCGAAGTGTCTCGATGCCTTGGCCGATGAATACTGCGGACAGCAAGGGACGCGCGACTCTGCGAATCAACATGGCAGCTATGTTCCCACGTTCACCGTTGTGCAAACCGCTCCCGCGACGCCGGTCAAGACTCTGGTGCAACGGGTTCGCGACGGATCCGCAGCGGAAACAGCACCCAGAAAACCAGCTGAGCGACGAGAGCGCACGACCCGGCAATCGCACCGGCCGGGGGACCGGCCACCGCGCCGAAAATGAGCACCGTGACCCCGGTCAGCGCCAATCCCATCAGCAACAGTCCGCAGTACGCGAACCGGTGCGCCGCCGACACCATATAGACGGTGCGATGCCGACGAAACAACACGCGATGCATCGCGACCGGAGCTTCCAGCAACACGGTGGCGCCGACCGAGCAGCCGACCGTCGCCAGATAGACGATGCGCATGGTGGTGCTCAACCCGTCGAAGCGAGGCTGGAAGGGCAGCGTCAGCAGGAATCCGGTGAGCAATTGGACGCCGGTTTGGACGACCCGCAACTCCTGCAGCAGGCTGAGCCAGTTGCGATCCAGCCGCTGGGTGGGGGTCTCGGACCGCTGCGCGGTATCCCAGGCCTGGTCGCGATCGGGATGGTCGACGACGCCCATGGGCGTTGATCATGCCAGCCCCGCCGACGTCGTTACGGTGAACTCGGCCCGCCGGCCAACAACAGCCGCGCCGATGTCTCCAGCCGGTCGGCAATCTCGACGTAGGAGGCATAACCCATGCCGGCGCGCACCAGGGCTCCGGCGTAGAGCAGCTCGAGCGACTCCACGACGTCGGGACCGTGATCGGAACCAACGGCGGTGACGAGGCGCTGGTGAATTTCGCGGCCGATGCGCACCCGCAGATGCTCGACTTCAGGATCCTTGCCCAGCAACGCAGTGGTCACCGCGCCGGCCAGCTCGGGCTCATCGGCGACCAGCAGCGCGATCTGACGCAGCACGGCGATGACCCGGACGCCTCGATCCGGCGAGTCGGTCGGTGGTACCGGGCTGGACGCCAGCCGTCGCCAGAAGACTTCTGCGACAAGGTGTTCCTTGGACGAGAAGTAGGTGTACGCCGTCGCAGCGCCGACGCCCGCCTCGGCGGCGACCATGCGAATCGTCAACCCGGAGAAACCTTCTCGGCCAAGTACGCCGATCGCCGCCTGGCCCAGCCGGTCAACGGTGTCGGCCTGCTTGGCGGTCAGTCGTCGTCTGGTCGATTCCCGAGCCACCGGGTTGGACACGTGTCCGGACACTACTACACCGCCGCAGGTGCGGCAACAGATTCCGGGGCGGCGTGCGTTACCGTTTCGGTGATGACGTTCTCTACGGATCGCGCCGCTCGCGACGACCTCACCGGCCGGCTCTTCGCCCTGGCTGACCGGGTCACCGGGTTCATGCCCGCGGACGAAGGCCAGGCGCTGCATGACGCGGCGCTGCATTACCTTGACCACGGCGTGGCCGTCGAGATCGGAACGTACTGCGGCAAGTCGACGGTGCTGCTGGGTGCGGCGGCGCATGCCCGCGACAGCGTGCTCTACACCGTCGACCACCACCACGGCTCCGAAGAACATCAGCCCGGATGGGAGTACCACGACACGTCGCTGGTGGACGAGGTCACCGGACTTTTCGACACGTTGCCGACGCTGCGGCGCACGCTCGACGAGGCCGGCTCTGGACGACAACGTCGTCGCTGTGGTGGGCAAGTCGACGGTGGTGGCCCGCGGGTGGCGTGCGCCGCTGCAGTTGTTGTTCATCGACGGTGGTCACAGCGAAGAGGCCGCGCATCATGACTTCGACGGCTGGGCGAGATGGGTCAGCGCCGGAGGCGCGCTGATCATTCACGACGTTTTCCCCGATCCGCGCGACGGCGGTCAGGCGCCCTACCAAATCTATTGCCGCGCCGTGGAAAGCGGCGCGTTCGTCGAGCGGTCCGTCCTCGGTTCGATGCGAGTGCTGGAGCGGGTCAGCGGCGATGCCGGCGTCGCGGTCTAACGGTCTGACGGGCTGACTGCGCACTCGCAGTCGTAGTCGTCCTGCAGCCCGAGCGGCAGGTCGGCGCCGCGGAAGATGCCACTGCCCGCGGTCGTGCACGACAGCGCGTCGGCGGCGAGAATCACCGCCGCGCCGGTCCAAGTGGTTCGCTCGACGGGCCAACGCTTTCCGTCGCTGAACACCAGGCCGGTCCAATAGGAGCCGTCTTTTTCGCGCAGATGCTGCATGGCCGCGAACTGCCGCAGAGCCGCCTTCCGGTTGCCCATCGCATCGAGGGCGAGCACCAGTTCGCAGGTCTCGGCGCCGGTCACCCACGGCCGGTCGTCGACGCACCGGATGCCCAGACCGTCGACGACGAAATCGCCCCACCGTTCCGCGATCCGGGCCGCCGCCGCGTGGCCGCGTAGCGCGCCACCCAGGATCGGGTAGTACCAGTCCATCGAGTGACGCGGCTTCTCGGTGAACGCCGATGGATGCGCGGTGATCGCATGGCCCAACCGGCCGAGCGCCAATTCCCATTCGGGCTGTGGCTCATCGACCATGTTCGCCAGGGCCAGCGCACAGCGGATGCTGTGGAAAATGCTTGCGCAGCCGGTGAGCAGCGCCTCTTCCAGCGGGCCGGAAGGGCTACGCGCCCAGCAGATTTCACCGCCCTCGAGCTGGAGATCCAGGACAAAGTCAATAGCGGCACGCACCGTGGGCCACATCGCGGTGGCGAAACCGCGATCACCGGTGACCAAGACGTGGTGCCAGACACCGACCGCCACATATGCGCAGAAGTTGCTGTCGCTGTTGGCGTCTTCGATAACGCCGGCCCGCAGCTGGATCGGCCATGAGCCGTCGGCGCGTTGTTGGCGGCGACACCAGTCGAAGGCACGCCGCGCCGGTTCGATCAGACCCGCCGCCGTCAGGGCCATCGCGCATTCCACGTGATCCCACGGATCGGTGTGCCCGCCCTGTGACCACGGGATCTCACCCGACGGCTCTTGCAGTGCGGCAATCGATTCCGCGGTCTGGCGGCATTGCTCGGGAGACAGGACGCCCGGAACGCCCGGCGGCTTAGACCAGTTCAACGGCGGCGCACCGGTTTCTCGAAATACAGCGCGACGCTCTTGCCGATCAACGGGTTGAGCGTCGATTCGGCCACCCTGGTCAGCAACGGTCGCCGCATCATGTCCCAGACCAGCATCTTGTGGTACGCGACCACCGCGGGATGGTCGGACTTCTCCACGCCGACAAGGCATTTCAACCACCAAAACGGGGCGTGTAATGCGTGCGAGTGATGGGTGTGGGTGAAAGTCATACCGCGGCCGGTGATCTTGCTGCGCAGCCGGTCCGCCCGATAGATGCGGATGTGGCCGCCCTCGTTGCTGTGGTAGTCGTCGGACAGCAACCAGCACAACTGCTCGGGCAACCACCGCGGAACCGTGACTGCCAGCTTGCCGCCGACCTTGAGCACGCGAATCAACTCGGAGATCACGGCAGTCGTCGGCCGGGACGTGTTCGAGGATTTCGGATGCGATGACGCAGTCGAATGTCCGGTCGGGGTAGGGCAGTGCGCGCGCGTCGCCGACGACGGTCTCGGCGCGGGCCGAGGCCGGTGCTTCGCCGGCATCGGCCATGGCGCGCAACAAGGTCTCGACGTCGTCGAGTTCGGCGGCGTTCTGGTCGAAAGCCACGACGTCGGCGCCGCGCCGGTAGGCCTCGAAGCTGTGCCGGCCCGCACCGCACCCGACGTCAATGACTTTGGCGCCGTGACCGATTCCGAGCCGGTCGAAGTCCACCGTCAGCACGGATCGCCCACAACCTGACTCGAATCGTGGTAACGGCGTGCTGCGCGCGATGGCGCGCTCGTAGACGCGCACGGTCTGCGCCGCCACCGATTCCCAGCTGAACACCTCGACGGCGCGACGACGACCCGCCGCGCCCAGTCGGTGCAGCTGGTCGGGGGAGGTCAGTAACTCGCCCAGGACCCGGATCAACTCGCCGGCGTCGCCGGGGCGCACCAACCTGGCGCAATCGCCGTCGGGGCCCAGCACCTCGGGTAACGCGCCGGCGCGGCTGGCCACGATCGGCGTCCCGCTGGCCATCGCTTCGACCGCCGGAAGCGAGAAGCCCTCGTATAGCGAAGGGATGCAAGCGATTTCCGCGGATGCGAACAGTCGGGCCAGCTCGGTGTCGGAGAGTCCGCTGGAGGTGTGGACGATGTCGGAGATGCCGAGCTCGGCGATCAGCTTTTCGGTCGGGCCGTTGGATTCCAGCTTCGCGACCAGTTGCAGCTCCAGGTCGTGTTCGGTCCGCAGCTTGGCCACCGCGTGCAGCAAGTGCCCGACGCCTTTGAGCGGCCGGTCGGCGCTCGCGATCGCGATGATGCGACCGCGAACGCGGGGCTGCGTCGACGGCTTGAACAAGGCGGTGTCGACACCCAGCGGCACGACGTGCAGCTGGTCCGGGTCCACCCCGAAATCGGTGGTGATGTCGGCGGCCGAGGACGAGGAGACCGTCAGCAACTCCGGAATGCTGCGGGCCACCCGCTCTTGCATCTTCAGGAAGCCGTACCACCGGCGCACCGACGGTTTACGCCACCACTTCGCCGCGGCGAGGTCCAGTATGCGGTCGCGGGTGATCGGGTGGTGCACGGTCGCCACGACTGGCGTGCCGGTCTCGGCAATGGTCAGCAGGCCGACGCCCAGACTCTGGTTGTCGTGCACGACGTCGAAGTCCCCGTGCCGATCGGCCAGCAGGCGCGCGGCACGCAGGCTGAAGGTGCGCGGCTCGGGGAAGCCCGCGGTCCACACCGTGGCCAGTTCGAGCAGGTCGATGCGGTCCCGAATCTCGCGGGGATGCGGGATGCGGAACGGGTCGGGTTCGCGATACATGTCAAGGCTGGGTACCTCGGTCAGCACGACCCGGGGGTCGAGCTCTCGGGGTAGGGCTGGCCGGAGAAGACCTCCACGTGATGGCCCAGTTCGACCAGTCCGCGGCTGAGGTGACGGACGTAAACGCCCTGGCCGCCGCAGTGCGTCTTGCTGCGATAGGACAGCAACGCAATCCGCATATTCACGCCCTATCCGGTGCAGATGTGCAGGCCAGGATCACGGCGAAAGATTCGGGCGGGGCGTCAGCGAACTTTCTGGACACGTGTCTGGACTATAGTTTGACTAGCTACCTGATGCAACGCACAGGTAGCGGCGCTACGTTGCCGATCCTACCCACCGCGACCGGACGCGCTGACTCTCGACTCCGGGCCGGGCGAAGATACCGTGGTGTCATGCGCGCGCTGATCGTCGTCGACGTTCAGAAGGACTTCTGCGAGGGCGGCTCGCTGGCGGTGGCCGGTGGAGCGGACCTGGCGGGCGCTATCAGCAACTACCTGGCCGGTGGCGCGGACTATCGCCATGTGGTGGCCACCCAGGATTTTCACATCGATCCGGGTGACCATTTCTCCGACCATCCGGATTACGTCTCGTCGTGGCCGCCGCATTGCCGCGCCGGCAGCACCGGGGCGGAATTCCATCCCGGCCTCGACACCGGCCGATTCGAGGCGGTGTTCCGCAAGGGTGCGTACGACGCCGGCTACAGCGGATTCAGCGGCTTCGACGACGCCGGGACCCCACTGGCCGACTGGCTGCGACAACGCCGGGTCGACGAGGTCGACGTGGTAGGCATCGCCACCGACCACTGTGTGCGCCGGACCGCCGAAGACGCTGCCAAAGAGGGGTTGGCCACGCGGGTGCTGGTGGATCTGACGGCAGGCGTGGGGGAGAAAGCCACCGCCGCGGCGATCGGCGCCTTGCGCGCAGCGGGCGTCACGATTGCGAAAAGCACATGACCGGTCCCGCAGAACAGGCGTTGCTCGCGGCCGTAGAGCGGTCGCCGCAGGCCGCGGCGGCACATGACCGCGCGGGTTGGGTGGGCTTGTTCACGACAGACGGGCGAGTCGAGGATCCGGTGGGCTCGCGACCCCACACCGTCGCGGCCTCGGTCAGCGCGGGGCCACGGCGGGGCATCGTGTTCGCGGATGTGACCCGGCGTGGCACGGGCATCCACCGGATCCGGTATTTCCCGCAGTGATGACCGCGCCTGCATCTGACATCGCCCAGAAAGACCACAGCCGGATCGACTACGAAAGAACCACGGAAGCATCACTGCAAGCCGGAGAAGAACACCACGAACATCAGCCCTGGTCTCGATAAACATTTCGATCGGCGCACTTTGCTGCGCGGCGCCGGAGCGCTCGGCGCCGCGTCGCTGGCGTTGGCGCCCACCGGGTGCAGCTCTGATGACGACGACGCGCTGACGTTCTTCTTCGCGGCCAATCCTGACGAGGCGGATGCCCGATTGCGCGTCGTCGACGCTTTTCAGCGCCGCCATCCCGACATCAAGATCCGGACGCTGTTGTCGGGAGGAGATGCACTACAGCAGGTGTCGATCTACTGCGCGGGCGGTAAATGCCCGGACGTGATGATGGCGTGGGACTTCACCTATTCCGGACTCGCCGACCGCGGAGTGCTGCTGGACCTCAACACCATGCTGGCCCGCGACCCATCGTTTGCCGCGAAGCTCGGGTCGGACAGCATTGCAGCGCTTTACGAAACGTTCTCGTTCGAGGGCGGCCAGTACGCCTTTCCCGAGCAGTGGTCCGGCGTCTTCATGTACTACAACAAGGAGCTGTTTGCTGAGGCCGGTGTGCGTCCGCCGCCCGGTCGGTGGGACGAACCCTGGAGTTTCGGCGAATTCCTCGACACCGCCAAAGCGCTCACCAAGTCCGACAATTCCGGGCGCGTCAGCCAGTGGGGATTCGTCGACAGCTGGGCGCCGTACTACTCGTCCATGTTATTCGGCATGAACAACGGGGTGCCGTGGTCGAATCCGCGGATGAATCCGACACACCTCAACTTCGACGACGAGGCATTCATCGAGGGCATCCAGTTCTACGCGGACCTGGCCGGCAAGCACAAGGTGGCGCCCAATGCCTCAGAGTCGCAGTCGATGTCCACGATGGGTCTGTTCACCTCGGGCCGTGCGGCGATGGTGCTCGGCGGGCACTGGCGATACCAGACAGTCGACCGGGCGAGGGGCTTGGATTTCGATGTCGCGGTGCTGCCGACGGGCCCGAAAGGGCATGTCGCGCGCTCCAACATCGGTACCACCGGGCTGGGTATCGCGGCGAGTAGCCGTCGCAAGCAACAGGCATGGGAGTTCGTGAAATTCGCCGTCGGCCCGGTCGGGCAGACCGTGATCGGTGAGTCGGGACTGTTCGTTCCCGTCCTGCGGTCTGCGATCGAGTCGACCGGCTTCGCCAAGGCCCACAACAGGATCAGCAATCTCGCCGTCCTGACCGGCGGCCCTGCTCATGCCGAGGGCTTGCCCGTCACGCCGCAGTGGCCGAAGATCGCTGCGTTGCTGGACCGTAATCTCGGCCCGGTTCTGCGGGGCGCACGCCCAGCGACGTCGTTGTCCGATGGGCTGTCACAGGCGATCGAACAGGTACTTCGAGCCGCATGACCGCGATCGGCACAGCACCCGCCGCGCCGGCGGCCCGACGGCCCCGGTCCTCGAAGCGACGCGCCCGAGCCGGCCGGTTGTTCGTCGCCCCGAACTTGGTCGCGGTCGCGGTCTTCATGCTGTTCCCGCTCGCGTTCTCGCTGTATATGAGCTTTCACAACTGGGACGTGTTCAACCCCGCCACGTTCGTCGGATTATCGAACTACGGCAGCCTGTTCACCGGCGACCCGTTGTTCAGCATCGCTTTGCGCAACACCGTGGTGTACACAGTCGGGACCGTCGTCCCGACTGTCCTCATCAGCCTTGGCGTCGCCGGAGTCCTCAATCGAAAACTCAAGGGCATTGCCGTCTTCCGGACCATCATCTTTCTTCCGCTGGCGGTGTCGTCAGCGGTGATGGCCGTCGTGTGGCAGTTCGTCTTCAACACCCACAATGGTCTGCTCAACATCATG
The DNA here is from genome assembly GCA_963741555.1 of uncultured Actinomycetota bacterium. Lineage (GTDB taxonomy): Bacteria > Actinomycetota > Actinomycetes > Mycobacteriales > Mycobacteriaceae > Mycobacterium. The sequence continues at coordinate 876,132 of CAVUIH010000015.1, forward strand.
CTCGGCTGGGTCGGCATCGGCCCCATCCCGTGGCTGGTCGACCCGAAGTGGGCCATGACGTCACTCTGCATCGCCAGCATTTGGCGCAGCGTGCCGTTCGCGACCGTTATCCTGCTGGCCGCCATGCAAGGTGTGCCTGACACCCTGTACGAGGCGGCACGACTGGACGGGGCCGGGGAGGTGCGCCAGTTTGTGTCGATCACCGTGCCGTTGGTCCGCAGCGCCGTGTCGTTCGTGGTGGTCATCTCCATCATCCACGCCTTTCAGGCGTTTGATCTCGTCTATGTCCTCACCGGACGCAACGGCGGCCCGGAGACATCGACATATGTCCTGGGCATCATGCTCTTCCAGCACGCCTTTGCCTTCTTGGAATTCGGTTACGCGTCGGCGTTGGCCTGGGTGATGTTCGCGATCCTGTTGGTGTTGACCGTGATTCAGCTGCGGCTCGGGCGCCGACGGACTGCCGAGGAGGAGCGATCGTGGGCCTAGCTGACAGGGTGATCAAACCAAGCATCATCCGCGGGGCCATGTGGTACGCGGCGCTGACCGGAATCGCCTGGTGCGCGCTCTTCCCGATCCTCTGGGCGGTCTCGGGCTCGCTGAAGAGCGAAGGCGAGGTGACGCTGCCGATACTGTTTCCGGCGCATCCACTGTGGTCCAATTACCGCGAAGTGTTCGCGCTGATGCCTTTCTGGCGAATGTTCTTCAACTCAGTGCTGTACGCCGGATGCATCTGTATCGGGCAGGTGTTCTTCTGCTCGTTGGCCGGATATGCGTTCGCCCGACTGCGGTTTCGCGGTCGCGACACGTTGTTCATCTTGTATCTGGGCACTCTGATGGTGCCACTGACCGTGACGGTGATTCCGCAGTTCATTCTGATGCGGATCGCTGGGCTGACCGATACGCCGTGGGCGATGATCGTGCCCGGATTGTTCGGCAGCGCGTTCGGCACCTACCTCATGCGCCAGTTCTTCCGCACTCTGCCGGCCGAGCTCGAAGAAGCGGCGATCCTCGACGGTTGCTCACCGTGGCAGATCTACTGGCGGGTACTGCTGCCGCATGCGAAGCCGGCGGTGATGGTGCTGGCGGTGCTCACCTGGGTGAACGTGTGGAACGACTTTCTGTGGCCGCTGTTGATGATTCAGCGCAACAGTATCGCCACCCTGACGCTCGGGTTGGTCCGGATGCAGGGTGAGTACGTTGCCAGATGGCCGGTCTTGATGGCCGCGTCCATCCTCATACTGCTGCCACTGCTTCTCCTCTACACCGTTGCGCAACGCGCATTCATCCGCGGCATCGCCGTCACCGGACTCGGCGGGTAACGCATGGCATCGGTGACTTTCGAGCAGGCGACACGGTGTTACCCGGGCGTCGACCGGCCCGCGGTCGACCACCTCGACCTGGGTATCGCTGACGGCGAGTTCGTGGTGCTGGTCGGGCCGTCAGGATGCGGGAAGACCACGTCGCTGCGGATGATCGCCGGCCTGGAGACGGTCGACTCCGGACGCATCCGGATCGGTGCTCGAGACGTCACCGACGATGAACCCAAGGATCGGGACGTGGCGATGGTTTTCCAGAACTATGCGCTGTACCCGCATATGACGGTCGCGCAGAACATGGGCTTCTCCCTGAAGATCGCCAAAATGTCGAAAGCCGAAATCCGAGAACGGATATTGGACGCGGCGCGGTTACTGGATCTGGAGCCTTACCTGGAACGCAAACCGAAGGACCTGTCCGGCGGGCAGCGCCAGCGGGTGGCCATGGGCCGGGCGATCGTTCGGCGGCCGCAGGTGTTCCTGATGGACGAACCGCTGTCCAACCTGGACGCCAAGCTGCGGGTGCAGACGCGCAACCAGATCGCCGGGCTACAGCGGCGATTGGGCACCACCACCGTGTACGTCACCCACGATCAAGTCGAGGCGATGACCATGGGCGATCGGGTTGCGGTCCTTCGCGACGGTGTCCTGCAACAGTGCGCGCCGCCTCGAGAGCTGTACCGCGATCCGGCCAACGTGTTCGTTGCGGAATTCATCGGGTCGCCGGCGATGAACCTCTTCACGCTGCCCGTCGTCGACAACAGTGTCCGGATCGGCGATTGGCCGATCCCGGTGCCGCGTGAGATCGTGCACTCCGCAAGTGAACTCGTCATCGGCATTCGGCCGGAGCATTTCGAGATCGGTGCCGGCGGTGTCGAGATGCAGATCGACGTCGTCGAGGAACTTGGCGCGGACGCTTATCTGTACGGGCGAATAGCGCTGGCCGACAGCGCATCAGCCAGACGATCGTTGCACGCGTTGATGGACACGAACCCGCCCTTGCGCGGTAGTCGGTTGCGGTTGCGGGCTCAGCCGGAACACCTGCATTTCTTCGGTACCGATGGCGGTCGGAGGTAACACCGTAATGGCACGTCAGAAAATCACTTTCAACCATGTGGGGCTGTGCGTCGCCGAGACCGCGCGGTCGCGGCGATTCTACGAGGGCTTGCTCGGGTTCACGTTCTGGTGGGAACTCGAGCGCCGCCCGACGAAGGAACCGGCCAATTACTCGGGACTGAACCGGCCAATCGGGTTGCACGCGACGTACCTGATTCGCGACGGGCTTGTGCTCGAGCTGTTGGCATACTCGCATCGCGTGCTGCGGGCCGGGTCGGATCGAGTCATGGATCAGGTGGGGCTCACTCACCTGTCGCTGTCGGTGTCCGATCTCGGCGAGGTGCTCGCAGCGGTGGAGGCGTTCGGGGGATCGGTGGTCGAGGGCTCCGTTTCTGAGCAGTCGGCCATGATCCGCGACCCGGACGGGCAACTGATCGAGCTGCTGCCGGATTCGTGGCTTCAGGTGGTGCCGCCGCGCTGATCCGAGCATCGACGTCATGAGTTATCGCCGAATTCATCGACACCGACTTGCACATCACTGAATGCTCAGCATCACGTGCCGCTGACTGGTTGATGCTCTGGAAACCATTGACGTGATGGGATTTTCGCTGCCCACCGGCATGTTCAGCGCGCCGGCGTGGATGCGACGATCACTACATGGCGCCTGCGAGCGATTCGTTCAGCACTCCGACGATGATGCCGAGATCGAGCAGGCCGACTGACTCAGGTTGCGGCGATACACAGCACTTCGTCGAGGCTGGCGGACTGGGGCCCGGCGGCGGGGTCGAGGCCGGCGTGGTCAAGCCGCGCGGTGTCGACCATCGCCGGGCCACGGGCCTTCGCCTCGGTCAGGACGTAGCGGCCGGCATCGGGTGTTCGGCGCACCGTGTTGTCCGGTGCGCTGGCGCCGTTCAACGACTTTGCGTCGGCCAGGTTGATGCCCACCTGGACCACGTGCGGCTCGGCGTCGAGCACCGCGGTGAGGCGGGTGATCAAGTTCTCGGGCGTGAAAAACCGCCAGTTCTGATCGAGATGCAGCCAGAACCGCCCGTTGATGTGTTTGCGTATCTCAGCAACTCCCGTCCCGCTCGCGACGTCGGGGCCGGCGTCGACGAACTCGAGGAATCCGTAGAGCGCCTGCAGTATCTCGCGGTCGGCGGCTCGCAGGCCTGCATCGACCGCCAGGAAGCGGTCGACTTGTGACACGTCGAGACAGCAGTTCAGGAAGGAGTTCAGCGTCTCCTGGGTGTGAATGATGTCTGGTCCGGCGATCAGGCTGACCGTGACCTCCGCGTTCTGCCGCCCGCGGGTGAGGTTGTGTCGCCCACGGATAAGGTTGCGTGCCAACTCATCCGGGTAATGAGACAGTGCCTCGAGCATGGCCGGCACGGCCTGGTCGCGGCTTGCCGCAATTCGTTGCCGCTCGCTGTCAGGGAGATCGAGGCCGGCCAGCAGCTCACGCCACAGCATGAACGCCTCGGTGTGCTCGCCGAGGCAGAAGGCGGATTTCGCCAATGCGTCGGTTGCGCGCCACGCGTAGATATCGGGATACGGCAAGATCATGTCGTCGTCGGGGCGCGGAATTCCGGCGGCGTACTGGCCGAATAGGTAGGCGAGCTGGTGGTGGTTTTCGTTGAAGTGGTGTCGGGCTATGCAATAGAGGGGTTCTGCGCGGGTTGGTCGGAAGTCCCACGCAAGCAGATACGCGTCCTGAACCTCGTGCCATGGAGTACCCAGCTCCTCCATCGACTGCGCGACCCGAAACATCGCCAAGAAGGTTTCCTCGTCAGCGCCTGCACTGAGCTCGATCATGCGTTCAAACCACTTGCGCGCGTTGACGAAATCGCGCGAATCGAAATAGACCTGCGCCAGCATCGATACCGATCGCAGATCCTCGGGATTGCGCTCCACCGCGGGCAGCAGCTCATCGATGAAACGCTGAAAGGGATCCACGTCGCGGGGCATGGCAGCGGTTCCGACAACACTGTTCACGGCCGCCTCGACTTGTGCTTCTGTCACCGTGAGGCCCAGTTCGTCGACGAGGCGGCGGATTACCGTTGCGGGCGACGCACGGAGTTCTTCGAAGTCGACGATGACCTTCGCGGTGTTGGCCAAAGAAAGGTCCCGGGCGGCGATGAGATGTCTCGTCGTCGCCTCCCGTTCCTGTTCGTCCGCAAACCATTCGAGCCGCTCTAGCGTCGCCGCCACCTTGGCGAAGGGCCGTTCCACCACGACCGGCACGATCGGGCCCCACGCGCCAGGGAGTAGATCGACTGCGACGCAGAGCAGGGGGTGCTTCACGCCCGGCCGGGACCCCGCCGCCCGGGCGGCGCGGCGGTGGTCGTCAGCCCAACTTCGGAGTTTCTCCTGGAATAGCAGGGGGTCCATTTGGAGCTGTGCCGTGGGCAGACTGATGGCCCTGCGGATCAGTTGGCTGATTTCCGCGTCTTCCCAGATCTCATGCAATTCGCGATAACTCGCGTCGAATCCGCGCCCCATGAACACACCCAGCTGTCGCAGTACGCTCGCCACCGCCGAGGTGCCACCGCCAAGCGGGCCCAACACGACGATCATCGGCTCGTCGTCGGCCATGGCGCCTCCCGCAGTTTCAATCGGACTCGAAGTATGTTGTCATAGCGACGGATTCGGCGCTGTTGGCTCCCGCCGGCTAGGACGCGTTCAGCGCCGCCGCAGCACGGACGAGCGCCGTGAACGCTTTGTCGTTGATCTTGTCGCCCTCATGAAAGTCAATGGCGCGCCGGGTGTTCCCGTCCAGACTGGCATTGAAGAGCGCCGACGGGTCATCTAGTGACGCGCCTTTGGCGAAGGTCACCTTCACCGCGGTCTTGTACGTCTCGCCGGTGCACATCATGCCGGCGTGATACCAAACCGGCACGCCTCGCCACTTCCACTCCTCGACGACATCGGGGACCGCCGCTTTGATCAGCTTCCGGATGTGAGCAAGTGTCTCACCTCGCCAGTCGCCCAACTCCTTGATCCTCGCGTCAATCCGTTGTGAGGGAGATTCGGCGCCGGTGCCGTCTTTCGGGGTGTTCGTCTTCGCCATGCTCGAGTAACCGCGTTTCTTTCGTCGAAGTCGGCCGCTTTTATCGAGTATCCCTGCCAGGCGAGCCCAAAATTCATCCGGGCTGCTCGACTGCGGAATGTCCATAGGACCCTGCACGTCAGGGACCAAAGCCTCACGACCGTCGACCTCGCGCCGCCTAGCGTGTGCGTCAGCGAAGGGAGAATCGAAATGTCCTCACAGAAACCGCAATACGGCATCATGGTGGGTGTCGACGGATCGCCCGCATCAGACGCCGCCGTCTGGTGGGGTGCCCGCGAAGCGATTATGCGCAACATCCCGCTCACCTTGGTGCACGTGGCCAACCCGGGAGCTTCAACGTGGGCGCAGGCCCCGCTGCTCGACGAATTCGCCAAGTGGCAGGAATCCGAGGGGCGCAGCATGCTCGCGAACGCCTCGAAGATCGCCCACGACGCTGCAGCCGGCGCCGAAAAGTCGATACCGATCAACACCGAACTGCTGTTTTCGGCCACCGTTCCCACACTTGTCGAACTGTCCACAAAGCTGAACTCGTCGTCCTCGGTACCGACGGGCGCGGAGCTTTGACCCGCGGTCTGCTCGGCTCGGTCAGCTCCGAACTGTTACGGCAGGCCCACTGCCCGGTCGCGGTCGTCCGCGACGAAGAACCGCGGACGCAGGGTCATGCGCAGGCACCGGTTCTGGTGGGGATAGACCACTCGCCGTCCTCAGAACTCGCTCTGAAAATCGCGTTCGACGAAGCCTCCCGTCGTCATGTCGGCCTGGTAGCCCTGCACGCGTGGAGCGACCGAGAGCTTGTCGAACTTCCCGGCATCGACTGGCCGGCGGTCAAGGCCGAAGAAGAACGCCTCCTATGCGAGGCGCTGGCCGGCTGGCAGGAACGCTACCCCGACGTCACGGTGAGCAAGCGTCTGTTGTGCGATCGCCCTGCGCATGCGCTCGTCGAAACATCCAGCGCGGCACAGCTTGTCGTGGTCGGCAGCCACGGCCGAAATCGTTGTCTCCCGCATGATGTTGGGGTCCGTCAGCAACGCCGTCGTTCAGTCGGTGCGCAGGCCGGTGATCGTGGCACGTCCATCGGGTCCCAATGCCTAGTCGCGGACGCTAGGCGACGGTGGGCGCTGCCGCGTTCCGGGTTCGCCCAATCCTATTGACTGCGAGCAACTATCACCGGCGTGCGAGATGCATGCGCCACCGCGGTGCTCACCGATCCGAGCGCCATTCCGGCGAACCCGCCCCGGCCGTGGCTGCCGACGACGACAAGCTGCGCTCTCGCGGCGAGGTTGAGCAGGTGAGTGGCCGGCTGGTCGTCCATCACGGTCTGCTGAACGCTCACGCCGGGGTAGCGTTCCTGATAACTGGCCAGGCGCTCGGTCAGCATCTGGCCGACAGCGGACAGCCCGCTCGAGTATTTCGTGCTCAGAATTTGAGACAGGTCGGTGTCGCTCGCGGCGTGCAGCACCACCAAGTCCACGCCCCGCATGGACGCCTCGTGGAAGGCGATTTCGGTGGCAAGCTCGGAGGCCGCTGATGCGTCGGTGCCCAGGAGTACCGGTGCCTTCGTCGCCTCCGGGTACAGCGAAGCGTCCTCGTGGATCACCGCGACCGGGCAGTGGGCATGATGGATCAGGGCGGTGCTGACCGATCCCAACAACACACGACGTAGGGCGCCCCGCCCGCGAGCCCCGACGACCACCAGGTCCGCGTCTTTCGACATGTCGACGAGTGCCATAACAGGCCGGGAGAACAACAGCTGGCGCTCGAGATCGCTTGGGCCGTCGCCCTTCATGAAGTCTTCAACGATTGTCACCGCATCGTCGAGAATGGCTTCGGCGTCTTGTTCGTAGAGTTCGCGGACATTCAACGCGGGCCACCCGGGAGCGGGCAGGGCGACCGCTTGCACGAGCGTCAGGCGCACCTTGCGCATGGTTGCCTCATGTGCGGCCCAGCGGACCGCCACATCGGAATAGCCTGACCCGTCGACGCCTACGACGACGCCGAAATGCTTTTCTGAGCCGGTCATGTGGTCGTCCTCTCGGTTGCCAGGGAGTCCTCGCGCTGCGCGCTGGCGTGCCGTCGACGCTATGAGCTGGAACCTTGGTTGAGCAGAGGCGTAGGTCCTTGGAGAACCGGCCATACTGCCTTTCGCGTCACGCACGCCCCGCGCCGTGGGGTCCAATGTCCGGCGACGAGGGGCACTACGGCTCCTGTCGTCAGCGGGTCGCGTCGATAGCGTCATCGGTGTCCTACGCCCGCTCAGGGAGTGCCTCATGAATAACGCATCGTCACCCGGACCAGTCGTCGTCGCCGTGGACGGCTCGAACGCAGCGATCGGTGCGGCCGAGTGGGCAGCCAAGGAAGCCGTCCATCAGGGTGTTGCGCTCCGACTCGTTCACGTCATCCATCACAGGGACGCGTCGATGGGTTCGGCCGCTGCCGATGGACCCGAGCGACAATATTCTGAGAATGCCTTGCACGCTGCCTCTTCGGCGGTGAAAGCAACCGGCCTTCCCGTCCAGGTCGACACTGCAGTGCTGCATGGCGACGTCGACTCGGCGCTGATCGCCGAGTCCGAAAGCGCCACCCTCATCTGCATCGGGTCCGCGGGAATCGGGCGGGTAGCCGCCGCAATGCTCGGGTCGACCGCGACGACGCTAGCCGAGCGAGCGCGCTGCCCGGTGGCGATCATCCGGCGCAGTCACGACAGACCGCTTCCGGACGCCGGCTTCATCGCCGTGGTGCTCGACGGTAATCCCGGCGACGAGATCGCGATGCAGTGGGCGATGGAGGAAGCCCGGGTGCGCCGTGCTCCCGTTCTCGCGCTGGGCGTCCGGTCGCGGCCTCACCTTGATATCGACAATGAACGCGTCTATCGCCGGCTGGACCACTGGCTGCATCGATATCCGGAGGTGAAGGTCGAAGTCGCGACGACCCGGTTGAGCGCGCCCCGATATCTCCAGGGCTTCATCGGAGCAGTTCAGCTCGTCGTCATTGGCGGCGGCGCCGACCGGGTGCTGCAGTTGGTGGGCCCGCACACGGTGCCGATCCTCGCCCACGCCGATTGTTCAGTTCTCGTTGCACGCGCCGCCAAACGAACGGACGATAATGAGCACGGGTGTCCGCCAGCACCGGAAAGAAGTGTTATGTGAACCAACCGCAAACCGTTGGACAAATACCGCTGGATCCGGGTGTACTCACTGAGGATCAACTGCGCCTCATCGACAGCTATTGGCGCGCAGCCAATTATCTGTCGGTCGGGCAGATTTACCTGCTGGACAACCCGTTGCTGACCGAACCGCTCGAAGCTGAGCACGTCAAGCCCCGACTGTTGGGGCACTGGGGTACAACGCCTGGCCTCAACCTCATCTATGCCCACCTGAACCGCGTCATCCGTGACCGCGATGCCAACGTCATCTATATCACCGGACCGGGCCACGGTGGCCCCGGACTGGTGGCCAACGCGTATCTGGAGGGCACCTACAGCGAGGTGTATCCCGGCATCGAGGAGAGTGCCGAAGGTCTTCGAAAGCTGTTCCGGCAGTTCTCCTTTCCCGGGGGAATCCCGAGCCACGTTGCCGCCCAGACTCCCGGATCGATCCACGAGGGCGGCGAGCTCGGTTACTCCCTCGTCCATGCTTTCGGCGCAGCCTTCGACAATCCCGACCTGGTCGTCGCATGCGTGATCGGCGACGGTGAAGCCGAAACCGGACCGCTCGCCGCCGGCTGGCATTCCAACAAATTCCTCAACCCGGCGATCGACGGTGCTGTGTTGCCGATCCTGCACCTGAACGGATACAAGATCGCCAATCCGACAGTGCTGGATCGCATTCCGACCAACGAGCTGGAAGCGCTTCTGCGCGGTTATGGATACTGGCCGATCACGGTTTCTGGAAACGAGCCGAGGATCGTTCATCAGCAGCTTGCGGCAGCCTTCGACAACGCGTTCGACGCGATCTCGGCGATTCAAAATTCAGCTCGAAGCGGGGGAGTCGCCGAGCGTCCCGTGTGGCCGATGATCGTGCTGCGCACGCCCAAAGGCTGGACCGGGCCCAAAGTGGTGGACGGCAAGCCGGTGGAGGGGACTTGGCGAGCGCATCAGGTCCCGCTGGCCGAGACGCGCAATAACCCCGAACACCGCGCGCAGCTCGAAAATTGGCTGCGCAGCTACCATCCAGAAGAACTCTTCGACGAGCATGGGGCGTTGCGTCCTGAACTCAAGGCTTTGCCACCAACCGGTGCGCGGCGGATGAGCGCCAATCCGCACGCCAATGGTGGGCTGTTACTGCGCGAACTGGATCTGCCCGACTTCGTTGACTACGCAGTGCCAGTGGATCAGCCGGCCGTGACAACACAAGAGGCGACGCGCGTTTTAGGCGCTTTTCTTCGCGACGTCATTGTGCGTAATCCCGATCGGTTCCGTCTGATGGGCCCGGACGAGACCGCGTCCAACCGGCTCGGTGCGGTCTTCGAATCGACCGACAAGGTCTGGCTTTCGAGGACCACGCCCACCGACGAGGACCTCGCACCCGATGGACGGGTGATGGAAGTGCTCTCCGAGCACCTGTGCCAGGGCTGGCTGGAGGGATATCTTCTGACCGGTCGTCACGGCCTTTTCAACTGTTACGAAGCGTTCGTCCACATTGTCGATTCGATGTTCAACCAGCACGCTAAATGGCTTTCCACCAGCCGCGAACTGACCTGGCGACAGCCGATCGCGTCGTTGAATTACCTTCTGAGCTCTCATGTTTGGCGCCAAGACCACAACGGCGCGTCTCATCAGGATCCAGGATTCATCGACCTGGTTGCCAACAAGCGTCCGGAGATCGTGCGGGTCTACCTGCCGCCCGACGCCAACACACTGCTGTCGGTGGCAGACCATTGCCTGCGAAGCCGCAATTATGTCAACGTCATTGTGGCAGGCAAGCAGCCTTCGCTGACGTATTTGCCGATGGACGAAGCGGTCTCACACTGCGCCCGCGGTCTGGGCATCTGGCAATGGGCCAGTACTGCGACCGCCGAACCTGATGTGGTGATGGCCTGTGCGGGAGACGTTCCCACGCTGGAGATATTGGCAGCGACCGACATCCTGCGGCGAGAACTGCCCGAACTTCGGGTGCGACTGGTCAACGTCGTCGACCTCATGCGACTGCTGCCAGACTCCGAGCATCCGCACGGGCTCACCGATCATGAATTCGACGCGTTGTTCACCACCGATACACCGGTCATCTTTGCCTACCACGGCTACCCGTGGCTCATCCATCGGCTGACGTATCGGCGCACAGTGCACCATCACATCCATGTACGGGGATTCAAGGAACGCGGCACCACCACAACGCCGTTCGACATGGTCATGCTCAACGACCTGGATCGCTTCCATCTGGTTATAGACGTCATCGACCGGGTGGGTGGGTTAGCTGAGCGCGCAGCACTACTCCGTCAACGGATGGTGGACTCACGCCTGGCCGCCCGCCGCTACACGCGTGAGCACGGCGAGGACGATCCAGCGATCTCCGAATGGACATGGTCGGCAACACGAGCTTCCCGTTCCGAGGGCCGAACAGGGGAGAAGCGTCACAGTGACGAAAGCATGTTTTCCAGTGTTCCGCGACGGACTCGCGGGATTAGGAAGCGCGGGGCTCGGCCGGGTCCGATCGGGATGAGGACCGGGGACTGACAGCGCACAAAGGTGCTGCGCGTTGATGCGTTGATGCGGTAGCATCAGCCGTATGCGAACAACACTGGACATCGATGACGACGTGGTCGTCGCGGCACGCGAACTCGCCGCCGGCGAGCGGCGGTCCTTGGGCGCGGTGATCTCCGAGTTGGCGCGCCGCGGCCTCACGCCGGCGCGCGTCGAGGCCGCCGATGGGTTGCCGGTCATCCGTGTGCCAGCCGGTACGCCACCGATCACGCCGGAAACCGTCCGGCGCGCGCTCGACGAGGACTGACCACCGACGATGGCGCTGCTCGACGTCAACGCGCTGGTCGCTTTGGCGTGGGACTCCCACATCCACCACGTGCGTATGCGCGAGTGGTTTGCCGCCAATGCGTCGCGGGGCTGGGCGACCTGCCCCATTACGGAAAGCGGGTTCGTTCGCGTGTCGACGAACCCAAAGGTGCTTCCGAGCCCAATCGGGATGGCCGACGCGCGGCATGTCCTTACTTCCCTCCGCGGGGCTGATGACCATCGGTTCCTATCCGACGACGTGTCACTCGTTGACGACGACGTTCCAACCATCGTCGGTCACCGTCAAGTGACAGACGCACATCTGCTCACGCTCGCGCGCCGTCAGGGGAGTTCGCCTCGTTACGTTCGACGCTGCCATCGTTTCTCTCGCGCAGGGACGCGATGTGGAGCTACTGACCACGCTTTGAGTGTGCCGGGAGGTGTCGCCACACCGGCAGCTCCTCAGCCATGCGGGCGTCCGAATCCGACATGTCTCAATGACTCTGTGCCGCAATGCAATTCGTCACTGTGACGAATTGCATTGCGATCTGGGTGAAGGGGCGCAGGGGTAGCGACCGGCCGTCGCGTCGCCGACATCGCGCTGCCGGCAGCCGGCGACGGGCTCGCCGATCTTGGACTGGGCAGCTGGCCGCGAACTGCCCGTAACGGGGCCGGCCAATCGACGAGCTGAGCAGCGAGGATCATCCGATCACCGCGAGTACTTTCATCAGTTGCAACCCGCACGTCATCCTTTTGCCGATAAGCGACATTATGTCAAGTTGTAACCACTGCATATTGCATCTGATGAATCATCGTCAGTCCCCTTGCCGACCACCGCTCCTCCCCGCGGTTTTCGGTTGCCGCGCAGGGCCTTCCGCTCACCGTGGCGATCAACCAGACGTTGGCGCGGATCAAGACCGATGTTCCCGAGGCGTCGGATATGATCGGTGGCGTAAATCAGGGCCGCCGTGCGGCGAATATCCGCTGGCGCGGGAGGGGCGCCTGATGCCGCGCCGGCTGTCGACTACGAGCGGTGTGCGGCAACGGGTGATCGAAACCATGCAGGCGTCGTGGGACCGGTGGCGCATTGAAGGCCGGATGTGTGTGCTCGAGCGTGCGTTGAACGCTGGCGAGTCGGTTGTGCTCTCCGGGAGTGAGCTTGGGCGCGCCGGGTTACCTTACGAAGGGAGAGGCGTGCGCGGGAGCGGCTGTACCTGTTGGACGAGTTCGACCAGATACGCGAGTACTTCGGCGATGTGCGCGTGTGCCGACGCAGGTGCGGCCTGGGATAGACCACCTCTCACCGATCGGCGACAAGTTGCTGCCTGATTTCTTCACAGAGGATCGCAGCGAGCTTTGGGACGCGCTGCGCAAGCGCGGGCCGGTCGTGTTTATCGAGGACAGCCCGTTTATGAATGGCTATTGCCTCACACGGGCCGAAGACGTGCTCGCAGCGCTGCGTAACCCGGAAGTGTTTTCGCTTGACGCCGTTTTGGATCGGCCGCCCCATGCGCGTTGGCGCGCAATCTTGCAGCCGTTATTGAATTCCCGCGCGGTGAAACAGATGCAACCCGCGTTGAAAGATCGGGCCGCGGCGGTGGTCGAAGCGATCGCCCCGCAGGGTAGTTGTGAGGTAATCGCCGATGTTGCGGAGCCATTCGCGGCTCAGGTTCTTCTCACAGTGTTGGGGTTGCCGCCGCAAGACGGGGATAGGTTGGTGCGCTGGGAGAAAGCGCTTTGGGCGATCCAGCGGGCGCCTATGGCCGCGGTCGAAGGTGTCCGTTTCGCGGATTTGGTGCAAAAAGTTGAGTTGCTCGCCTATTTGGCAAAGGCTTTCGCGCAGCGCCGCGCCAGCCCTGATATTGCGGGTGTTATGTCCGGGTTGGTTGCCGGTGACGATGGGTTCGACGAAGCTGACGCGTGCGCGGTAGTTGAGACGCTGATCGCTGCGGGCATTACGCCGTTTAGGAGCGCGGTCGGTTTCGTGTTTCTCGACCTTGCCCGCGACCCGCGGCTATGCGCTTCGCTCCGCGAAAACCCCACAGGGATCGAGGGATTCGTCGAAGACGTGCTGCGCCGCGAGCCGCCGGCCCCGGTGATCATCCGCAGGGCCGCTCAGAACGTCACCGTGGCGGGTGTCGAGATACCGGCAGGGGCCTGGGTCGGGCTGTGCGTAGGGGCGGCCATCCAAGAAGACATGGCGGACGGCAACGGGTCGCGGGCGGACTACTGGGCGTTCGGCGGGGGCCCGCACCGCTGTGTGGCCGTCAGTCTGGCGAAAACAGCGTTGACTGTGTTGGTCAGCGAATGGTTAGCCACTATCCCCGCGTTCGGGTTAGATGCTGAGTCCGTGCCGCCGGTTATCCTCGAGGAGGCTGTCCGGCTGTCGAGTTTGCCGCTGCGCTGGCATTAAGTCAGACCGCGGGCGGGTCATTGCCGTAGATGCCGCGCTGGTCGCCAGTTTCGGCTCAGCACCGCGCGACACACAGTCCAGTTACGGCCGCGGCGCCCGCGGCCGTGAGCGCGGCAGTAGCCGACCGTAATGAAGCCTTCCGTTTCGCCGCGCCGCTCCCCTGCCGGAGACGCGTTTCGAGGAATATGCACGAATCGAATATGGAGGGTTACCAGTAAGGTCCTGTCATGTGTTGGGCTGCTGCCCAACACTTTTCACATACCACTTACCGGGCAAGGCCAAGGAATGCCATCATCGCCCGCTCGACTTCGACGACTTGCTCGGCTGTCAGCCGGCCAACTCGGCCCTGGACGTTCGACCTTCTGATTGTGGTGAGCTTGTCGATCATCACGTCACTATCGTGTTCGAGTCCTGAAAGCCGCCCGTCTCCACCGGCTATGCGAATTCGCATTAGCGGCGCATCCAGCAGCGTGCTGGTTATCGGAGCAACAGTCACCGAATTGGTGGCAGCGAAGAGGTCATCCTGAACAATCACTGCCGGACGTGGCTTCGCCGCGTAGACGCCTCCCGCCACGGTCCAAATCTCGCCTCGATTCACTCCTCGTCCCAATGCGTCGAGATTGCCTCAACGAAGTCTTGGTCGTCCCCACTGTCGTCCGCTTGCGCGACCAATGCAGCCTGACGATGCGCCTCGGCCGCGAAAGTCTCGGTTCGCATGTCGGGCACCCAGACCTGTACTGGCCGCAGGCCCCGCTCCCGCATCCGCCGTCGGTATTCGCCGACCCTGTCCCGCACTGCCATCCCGCAATGTTACATGTAACGGCGGATCTTGGCCATCAGCAGTCCGATCGGGCGGGCGAGCTAACAGGCGCCCTCCTACCTGACATCAAAATCAGCCCGGTGCCCTGCCGCTGTCTGTCTTCGGGGGCAGCGCCTTGACCGGGAAGGAATATGCACGGATCGAATACGGAGGATTACCGGTCAGGTCCTGCACATTGTGCTGCTAGCCAACGCTTTTCGACACCGAGTCGCCGAGTAGCGCCTTCCCTACTGGTGCTGAGGATGGGTGACCGGTCGGAGCTCAAGTCGCGGGATTCCTGCGAAGTCGGCGGGGTGTCCAGATCCCCTGGCTCGAAGCTTCTGTCACAGCGACGGGTCGATCAGGTTGTCGATGTCGCGAGGGAGCGCATCCGGGTTCACCCGTGAGCCATAGCGCGAGGGGCAAAGCCGCAGGCTAAGGCGGCACCGATTCCTGACGCGCCGCCGGTAATGAAGGCGACCTCCCTGACGCGACCGACACCATCACACGAGATCAAGTGCGGCCAAGACGGCTAGATCGATGTCTCACGGGATGGCAGTCCCGACGGCAAACACGGCAGCAAAAGCGGCATTAAGCACAGGTGTCCGTAACATGAACTAAAGTGGTCGGAAAGATGAACAAAAAACGAACGGGTGGTCTCTCGTGGTCGGAAAAGTGCTGGTTAGTGCCATTGGAGCTGTCATTTCCGTAGGCTTGGCCGCGCCAGCTGGCGCCACCCCGGTACCGCAACCTAACGCCGTTCCGGACTTCTTGGCCGCCGCACGGGCGGCGGGCGTCAATGGAGCGGATCCGGCGATGCTGGAAGACGGCTACAGCGTGTGCGAGCAACTGTGGGTTCAGCACGCCCCGGATGCTCAGGTGGCCGCGGGCCTGGTGCGCGACCATCCACAGCTGACCAGCGACCAAGCGGGACATTTCGTGCTGGCCGCATACAACGACCTCTGCCCGGAACCCGGCGCGTATGACTATTGGGCATACAGCACCAGCTGAAATCATTGGTACGACAACAGGATTCGTGCTACTACGTGTCTTGTGGTTCGCGGGTCTCGGAGCGGGCGAGCCTCAGGGCGCTGTCGCCGCTAGGTGCACAAATATTGCCCGTTGAGCACACAATTCGACGGTGGCGAGTAGGAACCGGTCAGCACGCCTCTTAGACCACCTGTGGCTGAACCACCGGGTGCAATGGTGCGATTCCAATTCGCAGGGGTGAGCACATAATGCGTGCCAGATTGCGCGAGGGTGCTGTTCCACGTGTGCGAGACGGACTCTCCTATCGGCAAGTCGAATTCAAGCTTCCATTCGGTTAGTGGCACCGTGTTCGAGTTGGTGACGGTGAAGTGGGCAATGAAACCGGTCTGCCACGCATGCTCCACCGACAACGTCGCCGTGGGCGCAGCCGCACGGGCTACGGGAGCGATGGCGGGTACGAGAATGGCAACTATCAATGCCGACATGGTTACGTGAAGCGCTGTGCGCCAGCGCTTCACGTAACTGTCCGGTCCGGCCATAGCAGCCAACGTTAAAGCCAAACAGGCGATATCGGCCCTCGCCTCGCCGGTGAGCTGCAATACCTTTGCTGAACTGAAACCGTCATGCGATTTAGCCTCGACCACCCTGCCCATGTATCGGCCGGCCGAACGCGAACTTGCGGACGGGGAGAGCCGGAACGCCAGCCTCGTCGGGGGGCGCGGAGCCATTCAAGTCGCCAGCAACGAGCTGACTCGCGCACCACCCCTAGGGCGCGGCCGGCCGGTATCGCAACATCGACCGCACTCCCCCGTCGGCGCCGTTCACGGTTCCACCGCGACCGCATGAACAGGAATACGGCGGGATCGATGAATCAGGTGTGTCCTCCTGTGTCGGCTGGGGCGCCGCCATAACGTCGGATCTCAACTTGGGCCGCGAAGCGCGCCGCGCGCTGCGATCTGGGGTTCTGCGTGGCAGCGCAGACGGGTCAACCGGCGTTCGACCTGAGCACATCCGTACCAGTTCGGGTCACGGTTATGCCGCTATGACTCTCGGGCGACGATCACTACCGTCCGCGCCGCATGCGCGACGGCCGTGCTCACCGAACCCAGCAGCATGCCGACGAATCCGCCCCGACCGTGACTGCCGACGACGACGAGTTGTGCGGACTCCGAGTGCTCGACAAGTTGACGAGCTGGCTGATCGCGCACCACCACACGTCGCACCGTGACATCGGGGAAGCGCTCCTGCCATCCGGCGAGCCACTCCGCCAGCGCCTCTTGTGCCTGCACTTCCATCGTCGCGAAATCCAGACCTGGCACTTCCGACATGCTGACGTCTGACCACGCATGCAGTGCCACCAAGTCCACCCCCCGGCGGACGGCCTCGTCAAAGGCGATCTCCGTCGCCAGTTTCGATGTGGGCGAACCGTCGATTCCCACCAGCACCGGTGCCTGCGCGGGTGGCGGCGAAGCCTCATCATGGACGAGCACCACCGGGCAATGCGCATGGTTCAGAAGGCCGGTGCTGACGGAGCCGAACAGGACCCGGCTAAACGCGCCTTCGCCCCGGCATCCCACGACCATCACGTCCGCATTTTTGGACTCATCGACGAGCGTGGAAACGGTCGGGCCGTGTACCACCACGCTGTATACGAACGGCGGGCCATGGTCGGCGGTGCTGTCGGCGACCACCGTGCGCGCGTCTTCGAGAATTCGCCTCGCTTCGGCGTCCTGCCGCTGAAAATAGTCTTGAGGTACCGGAATCACCGGCCACGGCGCAGCCGCCAACACGACCGGTGCGACGACGTGCACGAGCGTTAGCGGAACGTTGCGCATCGCAGCATCGCGAGCCGCCCAGTTGACCGCCGCCATCGACGACGCCGATCGGTCGACGCCGACCAAAATGCCACGATGGGTTTGGGAGCCGGACATTTCGTTCCCCTGTTCGGTCGTGTTGGCAGCTTTACCCATGACCGTAGGACGACCTTCGCAGAAGGTCAGGTGGCAACGGTCACTGATTTGTTGGTCTAACGGCCTTACTTCGTCGACAGTTCGCGATTCATTCGCCCGACGGAGCTTCGGCCCGCCCTTCCCCGCCGGACACCGCGGCGTCGCCCAGCATGTTCAGCGCCACTTTTCAGCCTCGACGCTAGGTACTCGGCGATCGCCGGTCAGGAGGCGTTTAGTCCCCACGGGAGTGGTCCTAAGGCACTTCGGCGCGGCGACTCGTCGCGCCACACTCAGGAGATGGCGCAGTTCGGCGATCGTGGAGATGCTCACCCGCTGCGCGATGAGGAGGTACGGGTTGCCGCCGGACCGGTGTCGGTGGCCGGGCACCTGACCATCCCGGAGCACCCGACCGGCGTCGTCGTCTTCGCCCACGGCAGTGGCAGCAGCAGGTTCAGCGCGCGCAACATCTACGTTGCCGACGTGCTGAACGATTCGGGAATGGCCACGTTGCTGTTTGACCTGCTCACCCCGGAGGAGGAGCGCGACCGCGCTAACGTCTTCAACATCGAACTTCTGGCAAGGCGCCTGGTCGACGTGACCGGCTGGCTGGCCGACCAACGCGACACCGCTGCGCTGCCGGTCGGTTACTTCGGCGCCAGCACGGGCGCGGGTGCGGCATTACGCGCCGCCGCCGATCCCGCGGTGACAGTACGGGCGGTCGTCTCACGCGGCGGGCGGCCGGATCTGGCGGGCGAGTCGCTGACCAAAGTTCACGCGCCCACATTGCTGATCGTGGGCGGACGCGACGAAATGGTCCTCGAGCTGAATCGACGCGCGCAGGCCGCGATGCCGGGCCCATGCGAACTCACGGTGGTTCCCGGCGCCACCCACCTGTTCGAAGAGCCCGGCACCCTCGAGAAGGTTGCGGTGCTGGCCCGAGACTGGTTCATCAACCACTTAAGCGCTGCGGCTCACACCCGCTAGGCCGGCGCGACAAGCCATACTGACAACACGTCAGGCCATCGCAGTGTGCCCCGCACGCTACGACCGGTGCGTCTCCCCCGCCGTTTCTCGACACGCGTGCCTCTCGGTATCGGAACAAATATGTTGGGTTTAATATGCGGGTTTGCCAGAAAATTGCTGCGTAATATCTAGTGCTGTTGCACTACAACATGTTTCGTGACTCATTTGCCAGGCTTCATCAGAGCGAGGACGTATTAGGCTGCGGTGCAGCATTATTCGATCCACTGTGAATGGGTTTGCGATAGATATTGATTATTCATCAGTCAAATCAGCCCGGTCCCGCCTCCATACCGCCACGCCCGTACGGCCGCTCCCCCGCTGGCAGATTACGTGGGGGCAGCTTCAAGGGCTATGAAACGAGCTTGCCTGCAAGGCTCGCCGAGGACGGTAAGGTCAACCGCTGAGCAAGATGAAGACTTCCTCTTTTGCCCCATGCGTCGATCAGCACTTCGCGGCAGCCGATGCGACTACCGGCTGATCACTCAGGATTACCTTCGGCACTAGCTGTGAGCGTCATCGATAACTACCTTGCGATAAGTGAGGAAATTGCACTTCAGCTGAATGGGAGGTTCAAAATCGCAACCGCGCCTGCCCGCCCGCTAGATGGAGTGCTATCACGTCTGTTCATCCGCGGCGTACTACTGGTCGCTCTGCTGGGACCTCTTGGAGCGGCGACGTCGGCCGCTCATGCCGACCCAATTGATGAGAAGTTCTTGGCGGCACTGCGGTCGCAGGGCATCAACTATCGGTCGGCGGCAGCCGCCATCGCCAGCGGTCATGCGGCCTGCAGAGCACTTGATCACGGCGGTGCCCCGAGCGACGTCGCGCAAGATGTGATGAACAGCAGCAACCTGGACGGCTTTCATGCCGGGTACTTCGTCGGTGCCAGCATAGGGGCGTATTGCCCGCGCTACGCCGCGGTCAGCTGATGCCCGATTTCCAGCTCCAAATCATTCGCGTCGATGCGCGTAGCATTGAGTCAATACTCTTCGGGAGAATGCCAATGATCACAAAAGCCTTGGTCGGCACCGTTGCCGTCTTTATCGGTCTGGGACTTGCTGCGCCGGCGCATGCGGACCCCCCTCCGTTCACCGACATCAGTTGCTCGTGTCGAGCGCCCGCCCCGGAAGCTGGACCGTCTGTCCGAGACCAGATTAATCAGGGAATCCAAAAGGGCCTATCTGACTCGAATCGCCAAGGCCCGCAGTAGGCAATCGACCGGGCTGTCTTCAACCTGCGTGAGTTGGCCGAGCACCGCCTGACCCCTTCCGTCCAGCTAACGAGGTGAAACTCTCACAGCCCCGTCAGTGTCTCGATGTGGTAGCGGCTGGCGGTCCAAGGTGCGGAGTCGGTGGTAGGCGTGAGTGTGACCGTCACCCGCTCCTTGCGTGCGGTGAGCATGCCCGGCACCAGGTGTGTGTCGTCAAGCCAACGGTGAAAGGTATTGCTGCGCGGCTCCAGCCAGGACCCAGCGGGGATGCCGTCAATAGCTATCTCCGCCGATTGGTAGCCGGCTGTTTGATCCGACGTGCGGCGCAGCAGGATGCCGTGATTGTCGGGGCGGATTTGGACGTCGAATGTGATCGCAGCGTCGGTGGTGCGGACCAACCCGATGATTGGCCGGATGTCGTCGTTGCCCTCATATTGGCTGATCAGAATCTGATCGGTGGCTCCGGTGTCGGTGTAGCTGTGCAGGAGTCGACTGACAGGATCGGCGGGGTTGACTTCGTCGCCGGGTGCAGTGGTGACGTCAGGTTGTGAGTAGAGGAATGCAGTTGAGCTGTAGTCGGATTGAACTATGTTGCGTTTGCCGTGCTCGATGCCGAATCGGATTGCGGAGTGGTAGTCGATGGCGTCTGCGAGCATGAGCCGGTAGGTGGCGACACAATAATCTGCACATCCGCTGGCCGCCGTGCGTTGATCGGGTTGACCCGTGAGCGGGTCGCTGTAGTGCGTGCCGTTGTTGAAGTACCAGCCGCCCTCGTAGAAGTCCTCGGTACCGGTGCCGTACCACTGGGGCGACTGGGAACCGTCGGTGTACACACGTTCGGCTCCTTCGAGAAAGTACGGTGCGTCCTCGCTGAAGGACGTTTTGATCCGAGAGCCCCTGATGGTGTGGCTGACGCCGACGAATTTGCCGTGGCCGGGTTCGTCGGCGAACAACCAATCCTGACCGAGGGTTGTTGGTCCGGCATGCGAGCGTGCGGTGAAGTAGCCGGCGCGGCCGCTGGCCAACGCGGGTGCCCACTGGGGGTCGGGTGTGGTCACGACATCGGTGTCGATGCCCGCTATGGGTTTGGCGGTGGTGTTGACGAGCGTGATGCGGGCTGTGCGCGCGAAAGGCATCGGCCACCACCCCGACAACGACAACGCCCCCTCGGATTGCGGGATCGTGGCGAACATCAGCGATCGCACCTTGTTGATGCCCAGTCCGGCGCCGAAGAATTCCCCAAGCGGCGAGTCGACCATGGTTCGGTCGTCGAACTCGATCTGGAATCGCAACCCGGTCAGGAGTTGATCCGTCGGTTTGGGCAGCTTCAGACGTAGCTCTGAGATGGTTCCCGACCCTGTCGCTTCCGCGATCGTCACCCCAGCGTTCGGGGGGACCTCCACAACCCGGTTGTCGTGCGTTGCGGTAGGTGCTGCCGGTTTGGGGTCGACGGTTCCCGCGGCGCGCAGAGTGGCGATCACATCGAGCGCGGGATCGGAGAGCGAGAAAGTGGGCACGCCGTCAGCGGTCGGAAACTGGCGATAGTCGACGTGATAGTACTGCAGATTCATTGCGACACTGATCCGCATCGAATGCCGGTACGGCATCGGCACTTTGATGTAAACCCCCGCTGGCGACTGGGCGGCGTTGGCTACAAGAGGCCACACGAATGGCGCACCCAGCGCACCATCGACTAACGATTGCAATGGTGCATCCACCACCGTCTGTCCATCCAGATCGATGCTGATCGTTCCCATCCGGGTCACATTGCCGCCGTCGCGAGTGAACCAGATCGAATCAACTTCGCCGGCACCGCGATCCTCCGCGATGACACAGCCGACACCACCGGACGCCAGGCATCCACCGCTGCCGTTGTTATTACCGGTGGAGATGTCGAAATTGCCCCCGTTCCGTTCGAAGCTCGACACCTGCAAGGTCTGTGTGTCAGTGCTCAGATACGGCAAACGATCCAATCGACGATAGGTGTCCCAGCCCACTACCTTTTCGCCGAGTCCTAAGACGGTCGGCTCAGCACGCGCTGTGCCTGCGGCGGCAACACCGGCAATCCCCAACAGCAGTACAGCGAGCACCGCAGACCATGCCCGAAAAGCCACCGGCGTCGCAACACGGGACGGCCACCGACCTGGGCGGCCCGTGGGCAAGCGGGTCCGCAAGTTTGCCGATGGTTTGCTGGTAGCGGGAGGAAACACCCGAAGCGAGATAGTCCCCTCCTTTACCGTTCAGCGAGCAAGACCGAAGTTAGTTCCTGGCCGCGGTAATGGGTAGCAGTGCCGTGAAAACGGGCGACTGCTCGTAGGTTTCCGACGTTAAGGAGTGCGAAGCGCTGCGTGGTCGGACAGGCAGGGCCCGTGCTTTCGGTGTGGCGTACGGCCCTGCAATACCTTTGCTCAACTGAAACCGTCATGCGATTTAGCCTCGATCCACAGTGTCCGCCTACGGTGAGCTCGACCCCTGCCAGCCTGGAGTGCGCACGTGCCGGGCTTCAAGAGCATCCCAAGTCAGATACTCGGACATGTCCTCGTGGCGACCCATCATGGTTGTCATCGCTTCGAGGACCATCTCGCCGCGGTCGTCAGTGCAGACGCTTCGTGTCGTGACAATGTCGGCGCCGAAACGCTCGTCGACAGACTCCACGTACATCGTCCCGTGGAGCACATCACCGGCAACGATCGGTCGATGATAACGAAAGCGTTGCTCGACCTGGATCAGCTGAATCTCGTCCATGCCGACGTCGACGTGGCTGAGAAAATGCCGTTGGATGAGCGAGGCGAATATCGCGGGGAACGTCGGTGACGCGACGACCGCCACGTAGCCCATCTCCGCAGCAGCGTCGTCATCGAACGTGGCGGGATCGTTGGCCTTCACGGCCATTGCGAACGCGCGTACATCTTCTCGTCCAACGACGAATGTCTCGGGATAGGGCCACGCCATGCCACGAATGTCGGCTTTGAGGGCCACTGCTACGACCATACGGCGCTGAACGCGGGACGGGTGCCATACGAGCTTTACTGCACTACCGCTTTTACCAAGCTGTTGCTCCGATCTCGCCCGACGCCAAACGACCATGCCCACGGCCAGTGCCTCTCCCCTGCCGTATGTATATGCAAGGCGTCTGCGTATTGCGCTGCACCCCAGCGCTATTCGGTGATAGTTTCTCCCGTCACACGAGCATCGGCTACTGATCGCCGGTCCCGAACGCCGAGCGGCAGGCGCGCATGGCGATTGGCGGGTGCACACTTATCGCATGGAAGTAACTGAATTCGCAGCGCCACTCCCCTCGTGGCGGTCCACGCGCCGGATACAGGTGTCGACGTCACCGCGGCCGGCGTGATCGCGCAACCGGGCGGGCCAGAGCCCGCGCCGCGCCGCGTGCTGAACGGCCTCTCGGACGTACGCGCGTTCTTTCACACCAACGCCGTGCCGCTGTACTTCATCTCGCCGACCCCGTTCAACCTGCTAGGCGTCGACCGCTGGGTACGAAACTTCTTCTACCTGAATTACTTTGACTCTTTCGAAGGCACACATTCGCGCGTGTTCGTTCCCCGGCGACGCGACCGCATCGATTTCGACTGCATGGGCGATGTGTGCAACCACCTCCTATGCGATCCGGAGACCCTCGAGTTCATCGCGCGACGAGGCCCCGGTGGCAAGGCTTGCTTCGTGATGCTTGACGAGCACACCCAGGCCCTCGCGGACCAGGCGGGGCTCAAGGTCATGGCCCCCCCGGCGGATGTTCGCCATCGCCTGGGTTCCAAGGTCGTGATGACGCGCCTGGCGGATGAGGCGGGCGTGCCCAGCGTGCCGCACGCGATTGGGCGGGTCGGCACTTACGACGAGCTGTCGGCGCTCGCGCAAAGCGCCGGGCTGGGAGACGACCTCGTCATCGAGGCCGCATACGGCGCCGCCGGCAGTGGGACGTTCTTCATCCGAGGCCAGCGCGACTGGGATCATTGCGCCGGCGCCTTGGTCGAGCCGGAAGTCAAAGTCATGAAGCGCATCCGCAATGTCGAGGTGTGCCTCGAGGGCGTCGTGACCCGCCACGGCACCGTGATCGGCCCCGCGATGACGAGTCTCGTCGGTTACCCGGAGCTCACTACGAGCAAGGGCGCGTGGTGCGGCAATGACATCTGGCGCGAGGTGCTGCCACCCGTACAGACCCACGCCGCGCGAGAAATGGTGCGAAAGCTGGGTGACGTCCTGAGCCGCGAGGGCTACCGCGGCTATTTCGAGGTGGATCTGTTGCACGATCTGGATTCCGACGAGCTCTACCTCGGCGAGGTGAATCCGCGTCTGAGCGGCGCGAGCCCGATGACGAACTTGACCACTGAGGCCTACGCCGACATGCCGCTGTTCCTCTTCCACCTGCTCGAGTACATGGACGTCGAGTACGAGCTCGACATCGAGGAGATCAACTCGCGCTGGGAGCGTGGCTATGGCGAGGACGAGGTCTGGGGTCAGTTGATAATTTCGGAGACCTCGCCGGATGTCGAGCTGTTCACCGCGACGCCGCGCACCGGCGTGTGGCGCCTCGACGATGACGGGCGCGTCTCCTTTGCGCGCTCCGCCAACGACTCGGCCACGCTGCTCGACGAGTCCGAGGCCTTCTACATGCGTGTCGCGGCGCCCGGCGACTTACGCTGCGAGGGCGCCCAACTCGGCGTGCTCATCACGCGCGGGCACCTTCAGACCGACGACTACCAGCTCACCGAGCGCTGCCGGCGCTGGGTTAGCAGCATCAAGGCGAAGTTCGCCTCGACACCCCTCACGCCGGCCACGCCGATCGTCTCGCGGCTCGTCGCACGAGCGTGAGTCTCCCGGCCGGCATCTCACTGCACAACTGGCTGTCGGCGCCCTATTCGCAGTGGTCATTCCAGCACGTCGAAGACATGGTGCCGACCGCGGTGATCGCGAGCGGGACCGGGCCGACCGCGGCGTTGCCCGCAGCGAGTGCTCCGCTGGCCGAAATCCGCGTCACGGGCACGCACGGCGTGGCCACCACCGTCGGCGCGGTGATGGCAGCCACCGCGACCGACGGGTGGGCGGTGGCCTATCGCGGTTCGATGGTGGCCGAGGAGTACTTCGACGGAATGGGGGCCCGGACCCGGCACCTGTTGTTCTCGGTGAGCAAGTCGCTGGTGGCAGCCGTCGTCGGCGCGCTGCACGGGGCCGGTGCGATCGATGTCGACGCGCCGGTCACCGCATTCGTTCCCGCCCTGAGGAACTGCGGCTACGACGGTGCGACGGTCCGCCATCTGCTGGACATGAGGTCGGGTATCGCCTTCTCGGAGAATTACGGCGATCCGGCCGCGGAGATACACATCCTCGACCAGGCGATCGGCTGGGCCCCGAAAAGCAGTCCGGACGGCCCCTCCACGCTGCGCGACTTCCTGCTGACCTTGCGGCGGAAGTCGGCGCACGGCGGCCCGTTCGAATATCGCTCCTGTGAAACCGACGTACTCGGCTGGATCTGCGAGGTCGTCGGCGGGCAACGCATGCCGGAACTGATGTCGGAACTGCTGTGGAGCCGCATCGGCGCGCAATGCGACGCCACCATCGGCGTCGATACGGTCGGCACCGGATTTTTCGACGGCGGCGTCAACGCCTGTCTTACCGACATGATCCGGTTCGGGTCGCTGTTCTTGCGCGACGGTGTCTCGTTGACCGGCCAGCAAGTGGTGCCGCCGGCCTGGATCGCCGACACCCTCGACGGCGGGCCTGACTCGCGTCAGGCGTTCGCCGCCAGCCCCGACGACACCGAATTGCCCGGCGGAATGTACCGCAACCAGATGTGGTTTCCCTACCCGCTGAGCAACGTCGTGTTGTGCCTGGGCATGTGCGGTCAGATGATCTACGTCAACCGCTCCGCGGAGATGGTCGCCGCCAAGCTATCCACCCAGCCGCACTCGCACGAGCCGCACATGTTGGACACGCTGCGCGCGTTCGATGCAGTGGCATACGAACTGGCCGGAATCACCAATTAGCCGTCCACGCAACGTGAGTCGAGCGGCGCGCTAACCCGGTTCGGTCGCCTGAGCCATCAGATGCGGCAGCTCGGTCACCGCGGCAGTCTTCCCGTGATCGGGTGCCGCCTGAGTGCCTGCGGCCCGGTTCGGCGAAGCCACCGGGGCATCGTTCACCACGGATGCCGCGTTGAGTCGACGCCAGGCACGACGACCGACCGCGATCGTGGCCGCGATGCCGCCGAGCGCCACGGCGAGCCAAAATGTCGCCTGCAGCAACCAGATCCGCCGCTGTACTTTAGCGACCCCTGTTCCCGCCTGTCGCAGTCGAGCCAACTTGTCCATGGGCGCCTTTCCTGGTGCTCGGAGGGCTGCTATCGCAAGCGCCCGGACAGGGATGTACCCGGGTGCCAGGTTGGGAAACACCAGGAGAGCAAGTGGGGCTACCGGGAAGGGTCGCGTCACGCGGATGTAGCGTCGCGCTGTGAACTCCTTGCGTGTGTCCTCTTCCGTTGCGCTCGCGGTCTGTGCGGCCTCGGCCGCTATGACCCTGGCGGCTTGCAGCTCCGACAAAGCACCGCCGTCGGCGAAAACGTCGTCCAGTGTGCCCGCTTTCAGCGAGCCGGCGGCGCCTGCTCCTGCCGAACCGGCGACCGCGAACAGCAGCTGCCCGACGGCAGCACCAGGCAGCGGCGGCACACCCGAGTGGACGCTGACGGGAGCAACTGGCAGCGTCGCCGTCACGGGTTCCACAGATACCGCGGCGCCGCGCGTCGACGTGACGACACCGTTCAGCGTGACGCAGACCGATGTGCACACCCTGCATGCCGGCGACGGGCCCGTCGTCGCACCCACCGCTACCGTGTCGGTCTGCTACATGGGCGTCAACGGACGTGACGGCAAGGTGTTCGACAGCAGTTATCAGCGCGGCGCTCCGGTCGACTTCCCACTCGACGGCGTTGTCCCGGGTTTCCAGAAGGCCATTGCCGGACAGAAGGTCGGGTCCACCGTCGGCGTCGCGATGAGCTCTGCGGATGGCTACCCCGACGGTGAGCCCCGCGCCGGAATCCAGAAGGGCGACTCGCTGGTTTTCGCGATCAAGATCCTCAGTGCCTCGAGCTGACGGGCGCGTTGACCCACTACGGGCGGCGGGGTAAGCGCGAGGCATGGTTAAGGCTTTCGGTTACAGCAGCAATGGCGGGCCCGACGTTCAGGAGTTTCTGGATCTCGAGATGCCGAGCCCGTTGGCGGGTGAACTGCTCGTGGAGGTCCGCACCGCCGGCGTGAACCCCGTCGACTGGAAGATCCGCTCCGGGATGCTCGGCGCCGCCAGCCCCAGCGATCTGCCCGCGGTGCTGGGGCGAGAAGTATCCGGCGTGGTCCGAGAAGTCGGTCAAGATGTCGACGGCTTTGCGGTCAACGACGAGGTCTTCGGCAACGTCGCTCCCGGCTCGGGCGGTTATGCGGAGTACACGCTCGTGACGGCCTCGGCCGCGGCGCACAAGCCGCCCCACGTGTCGTTCAACGACGCCGCGACGCTGCCGGTAGCGGCGGCCACCGCCTATGACGGTGTAAGTCAACTGAAGCTCGACGAGGGCAACACGCTGTTGATCAACGGCATCGGCGGCGGTGTCGGCGTCGCGGCGGCTCAGATTGCCCGCGATGCCGGCATCAATGTCATCGGCACCGCAAGCGAGGACAAGCGTGCGCTGGTGGAATCGCTGGGCGCCACGCTGGTCCCCTACGGCGAGGGCGTGGCCGATCGCATCAGGCAGTTGCTGCCGGACGGTGTCGACGCGATCTTCGACCTGGCCGGCGGTGACGGGCTGCGCGCCGTCGCAGATTTACTGTCTGATCGCGAGAAATTGATCACCGCCGGGGATCCGGTCACCGCGGATGAGCTGGGCGGGCACATGATCGAGCGAGACGGCACCCACCGCGTCCTCGAGATCGTGGCGGGTCTGGTCGCCGGGGGCAAGCTGGATCCGCACATCGAAGACGTCCGCCCGCTTGACGAGGCTGCCGACGCGATCGCTGCGGTCGAGGTGGGGCATGCCAAAGGCAAAGTAGTCATAGAAGTCAGGTCGTAGCGCTCCGCCATCGAACGGATCCATCACGCCACGGCTGATGCCGAGGACCGCGCGATACCGGATGTAGCGTGAGTGCCATGCAGCAATACCGCCGCGATGGTCTGCTCTTCGACGTCCGCGATACGGGCCCGTCTGACGGACCCGTCGTTGTGCTGCTGCACGGTTTCCCGCAACACAACGACAGCTGGACCGCCGTTGCCGACCGACTCGTCGCACAGGGCTACCGCTGCCTGGCGCCTAACCAGCGGGGTTATTCGTCAGGCGCACGGCCACCCCGCCGTCGCGACTACCGCATGTCCGAACTCGTCGCTGATATCGGCGCGTTGATCGACGCCAGCGGCGCACGTCGTGTCCACCTCGTCGGCCACGACTGGGGTGCCGCGGTGGCATGGGCCGTAGCGGCGGAGATGCCCGAACGGCTGGCAACTGTGTCGCCGGTGTCAGTCCCGCACCCTGCCGCGTTCGTCAAATCGTTCGCCACCAGTCTTCAAGGCCTGGCGTCGTGGTACATGTACTTCTTTCAGCTGCCGCGGATACCCGAATGGATTCTCCTGCGCCGCAACGGCGCGATGATGTCCCAGTCGCTGCGCCGGACCGGGCAGACACGGGCGGTAGCCGAGCGAGACGGACAGGCTATGAGTGAACCCGGAGCTCTGACCGCGGCGATCAACTGGTACCGCGCGATACCACTATCCAGGCCGCCCACCCGCAGCCCAAAGATCTCCGTGCCGACGATGTACGTGTGGAGTGACCGGGACACGGCGTTGCTCCCCAGAGCAGCCCACGACACCGCGCGATACGTCAACGGGGAGTACCGATTCGAGATCCTGCCTGATGTCTCGCACTGGATACCCGACGAGCAACCCGACAGGCTGGCCGAGCTGCTGCTCGACTGGTTTGCCGCGCACCCCATCGACTAGTCGAAAACCAGCTTATTGCGGATGGGCCGCCACGTAGTCGCCGGCCGGGATGGGCGATGCCGCGGCGTAACCGATCGGCATCAATACGTCTCCCGCGGTCGTTCGGCAATACACGTCCCACCGGTAGTAGCCCGCGAATGCGGCGGGATCGGCGGCGATCAGCGTTGCGTATTCGTCGACCGCTCGCACGTATTCATTCGCATGGTTGTACCGATACAACGCGTGCTCGCGATCGTTGGCGAAGCCGTTCGCGGCGAGGTAGCGACCTGCGGCGATGATGCTGTCGTGTGGTGAGTGGATATCGCCGCCCTGGCCGTAGGCGGCGAACGTCGCCGGCAGGAACTGCATGGGGCCCTGCGCGTCGGCGGTACTCACGCCGTCGATGCTGCCGAGTCTGGTCTCGATGAGATTGATGGCGGCCAGGTAATTCCAGCTGACCCCGGTCTCGGAGTCGGCCTGGTGATAGAAGCCCAGCAGCTGGTCGGCCGGCGCCGGCGGCACGATGCGCCACGCGGGCAGGGTGCTTCTGGTGGGTGTGATGGCGTCGAGCTGCCGCCGGGCGTCGACGTTGCGGTCGTAGGTATCGATCAGATCCGCTGGGATGCGTGGTCGCGTGGTCGCATCCCACTGCGGGTGGCGCCCGATCGCACGATAGGCAGCTTGCTGGCGATGGGCCGCCGCGGTCAGCGCCGGGTCTCCCGTCGACGGGTCACGCAACGCATGCTCGTCGGCGACCAGGTCGTCGGCCAGCTGCGCGGGGTCCGCTGCCAGTCGCGGCTGGGCACCTTGAGGGGTGTTCGGTGATGCGGCCACCGCCACCGTGGTCGACGGGGCCGGCGCGGCGGCGGCCGGTGGCGCGGGCGGCCCGGGCGGCACCGTGCATCCGGCGACGGTCAGGATCAACGCCCCGAACAGAAGCGGTGCGACGTGGTATTTGACGGTGACGCCCATGGTTACCTGTCTACAGCGTCGCCGGTATCGGCGGCCACGGAAAGAATGGTTCTATATTCCCCGGTGTCGTCGTCGGTTGAGGTGGTGTGACCGCTCCCCCGGTGTGCTGCGGACAGAAGACGCTCTCGGCGATCTGGGTGAACTTGGTCGCGCCGGCGGTGGTGAATCCGGCATTCTGCTGCGTCATCCCCTTGATGACGTCGGGTTCCGAGCGACCCTCGTCCAACAACTGGCACGCACGTCTGCCGATCCCGACGGCGTCTGGACCGCTTCCGGAGTAGCGACTTGGCGGCCCGAACCAACGGGTGAGCGCATCGACCAGCCCGTCGTCGGTTCCATTGCCCACCCAGGCGACGTGACCGTCGGGCCGGACCAGGACAGCGGCCGGTGCAGCTGCTCGTCCCAACACCGGAAGCTGCCAATCGCCAACACATTCCGCGTCAACGCGACGTACTCGGTCAGCCCAGCGTGCGGCGTCGAGGCTGCCGTGGTCGCCGAAGTTGAGCAGCACCCCGCCGCCGGTGTGCAGCAGCGTGAACGCTGTCAGCGGGTCGTGGTCGACGATCAGCTCCACGTCCGGAATGCGGCGACCGAGTAGCGGGTGCCCGCCGCCGAAGTTGTACACAATGTCCAGTCCGGACATCATCGCGGCGAACCGGCGGCGGGGCTCGTCCATGGCCAGCAGATCAGACACCGTGTCGCGCAGCGCTTTCGTGCCATCGTCGGCTGGGTGACGGAGCAGCGCCATCTGCGCCATCGTGTTGCGCAGCACCCGCGCAGCGACCGGATGCCGTTCGGTGTGATAGCTGTCGAGCAGGTTCTCGGGCGCCGACCCTTTCAGCACCAGGGCCAGCTTCCACCCCAGATTCACCGCGTCCTGCACCCCGGTGTTGAGGCCCTGGCCTCCGATCGGATGATGCACATGCGCGGCGTCGCCGGCCAGCAGAACTCGCCGATCGCGATAGGCTGCCGCCTGCCGGGCCATATCAGTGGACCTGAAAATCCAACGGGGAGCATGGATTCCGCAATCTGTTCCGTAGACGGCGACGAGGGCTGCGCTGAGATCACTCAACGTCGGTTGGTCGTCAGGGACGACGTGCTGTTCGGTCAGCATGATCCGCGCCGTGTCGCCATCCCCTACCTGGCTCATCGAGTGGACGCCGAGCGCGTCGTGCCGAATGCCCCACGGCGGCAACCGATCCAGGTCGCAGGGCATCGCGACCTCGGCGAGCAGATAGCTCATCGTCGGGTCCCATCCCGGGAACTCGATACCCGCCGATTTGCGGACGGCACTGCGTCCCCCGTCGCAGCCGACCACATACTCCGCACGCAGTGGCCGGCCGCCCGACACGTGCACGTCGACGCCGGCAGTGTCCTGCGCGACACCCGTCACCTGACACTCGCGATAGATCGAGACGCCCAACTCCTCCACCCAGTCGGCCAGTACCCGCTCAATATGGCTCTGCCACAGCGCAAGTCCGTACGGATGCCGAGTGGGAAAGTCACTGATGTCCAACCGAATCTGCGAGAAACCGGCGACCTGCGCCACCTCGCCGAGCGACAAGAAGCGATCGGCGATTCCGCGCTGATCGAGCACTTCGATGGTCCGGGAATGCAAACCGCCGGCGCGCGAACCGACCAGATCCTGATTGCGACGTCGTTCGACGATCGCAACGTCGACTCCTGCCAGCGCCAATTCGCCGGCCAACATGAGGCCTGTCGGGCCTCCCCCGGCGATGATGACCGAATGGTCCGATGTCGATTCTCTACGCACGTGCAATCCCCCGATGTGCTGAATTCTGTCGTCGGCCAGCGATTTTGCAGCATCACCCGGGTCTTGCCGCAAGCCCCGGTGTGCGCTATATGTTGAAGGTGAGGAGATGAATTCTCCGACTTCCCCAAACCTTCGCCGGCAGCGCAGCGACATTTGCTTAGATCGCACCGTGATCGCCTTCGTCTGCGCGATGCCCATGGAGCTGCGGCCCTTGCGCCGCGCGCTCGGGCTTCGTAAAGCCCGCGTCGGCTACACCGGCCGGATCGGCGATCGAGCGGTAATTGCGGTGGTAACAGGCATCGGCACAGCGTCCGCGGCCGGTGCCACCGCTCGATTACTCGACGCGGCGGATGTGGAGTGGGTGATCGTCGTCGGCATCACCGGCGCGATCGACAACGACGTTCCGATCGGAACGCTGGTGCTGCCGGACCGCGTCGTCGACGGCGTCACCGGATCAGCGCACCGACCGCGATCGCTCGGCGTCGGCGACGATCACGGGACGATGTGGACGACCGATGAGTTGCTGCTGGATCCGGCGGTGCACGCGGACCTGCGGGCCCGCGGCGTCGTGTCGCTGGATATGGAGACGGCCGCGGTGGCCCAGGTCTGCGACGAGCGCGGTGTCGCGTGGTCGGTGGTTCGGGCGGTCAGCGACCGGGCCGGCGACGGCAGCGTGGACGCGGAAATCGTGAGCCTCACCCGCCCGGACGGCACCGCGAAGCTGTCGGCCGTCGCGCGTTTTCTGGGCCGGCACCCCGGCGCTCTCCCCCGCCTGGTCCGGCTTGCCAACGGATCCCGGCTCGCGGCCGCATGTGCGGCGGACGCCGCAATCATGGCCGTAAGCAGGGTGGTTAATTCTTGACCAATTCCAGATTATGTCTTGACTGGTTCCAGACAAGAGCGGCATATTGGGGCTCGTGTCGTCGACGTCGACGGATTACTCGGCGCAGCTGCGGATGGCCGATCTGCGCGTGACCCGACCCAGGGTCGCGGTGCTGGAAGCTGTCCATGCCCACCCGCACGCTGACACCGAGACGATCCTGGCGGCGGTTCGAACCGGTCTGCCCGACGTCTCCCGACAAGCCGTGTACGACGTCCTCAACGCTTTTACCGCCGTTGGTTTGGTTCGGCGGATCCAGCCCCTGGGCATGGTTGCCCGCTACGAGTCCCGCGTCGGCGACAACCACCATCACGTCGTATGCCGATCTTGCGGTGTTATCGCCGACGTCGATTGCGCGGTCGGCGACGCGCCATGCCTGACCCCGTCCGACGACGACAAGGTGCTCGACGGCTTCATTCTCGACGAGGCCGAAGTCATCTACTGGGGCATCTGCCCCGACTGCGCACACGCAACGTCCCGATCACAACCGTGATCACAGCCCAACCCACCCCCTGGAAGGAACACCGTGTCATCCGATACAGCCCATAAGGGCAGCGAAAGCGAAAACCCTGCGATCGACGCACCCACGCCGAAGGGGGACGCCCCCCGCACGAATCAGGACTGGTGGCCCAACCAGGTCGATGTTTCGAGGTTGCACCCGCAGGTGGCGCAGGCCAACCCGCTCGGAGAAGACTTCGATTACGC
Source organism: uncultured Actinomycetota bacterium (assembly GCA_963741555.1). GTDB lineage: Bacteria > Actinomycetota > Actinomycetes > Mycobacteriales > Mycobacteriaceae > Mycobacterium. The sequence goes on from CAVUIH010000015.1 coordinate 909,200, forward strand.
CGAAGAGTTCGCCAAGCTCGACGTCGAAGCGCTCAAGGCCGACCTGGTCTCGGTGATGACCACTTCGCAGGACTGGTGGCCCGCCGACTACGGTCACTACGGCGGCCTGTTCATCCGTATGAGCTGGCACGGCGCAGGCACCTACCGCATTCACGATGGCCGCGGCGGCGGTGGTCAGGCCGCCCAGCGCTTCGCACCGATCAACAGCTGGCCGGACAACGTGAGCCTGGACAAGGCGCGTCGACTGCTGTGGCCGGTCAAGCAGAAGTACGGCAACAAGATCTCCTGGGCGGACCTGCTGCTCTTCGCCGGCAACACCGCCCTGGAGTCGATGGGGTTCAAGACCTTCGGCTTCGCTTTCGGCCGCCAAGACATCTGGGAGCCCGAAGAGATTCTCTTCGGCGAAGAGGGCGAATGGTTGGGCACCAACAAACGCTACTCGGGCAAGCGCGATCTCGCGGAGCCGTACGGCGCGACCACGATGGGTCTGATCTATGTGAATCCGGAAGGCCCCGAAGGCAAGCCGGATCCAGTCGCCGCGGCAGTAGACATCCGTGAGACGTTCGCCCGGATGGCAATGAACGACGAAGAGACCGCAGCGCTCATCGTCGGCGGTCACAGCTTCGGCAAGACGCATGGCGCCGGCGACGCCGACCTGGTCGGTCCCGAGCCGGAAGCCGCCCCGATCGAACAACAGCTGCTGGGCTGGAAGAGCTCTTACGGCAGCGGCAAGGGCAAGGACGCCATCACCAGCGGCCTGGAGGTGGTCTGGACCACGACCCCGACCGAGTGGGGCAACGGATTCCTGCAGAACCTCTACGGCTACGAGTGGGAGCTGACCAAGAGCCCTGCCGGAGCCTGGCAGTTCGTGGCAAAAGACGGCGCCGGTGCGGGTACCATCCCGGACCCGTTCGGCGGGCCGGGTCGTGCCCCGACGATGCTGGTCACCGACATCTCGCTGCGGGAGGACCCGATCTACCGTGAGATCACGCAGCGCTGGCTCGACCACCCCGAGGAGGTGGCTGAGGCGTTCGCCAAGGCGTGGTACAAGCTCCTGCACCGCGACATGGGACCGATGTCCCGTTATCTCGGACCGTGGATTCCCGAGCCGCAACTGTGGCAAGACCCGGTACCGGCGGTCGACCACACGCTGGTGGACGACAAGGACGTTGCGGCACTGAAGAAGAAGGTGCTCGAGTCCGGCCTGTCGGTGCCTCAACTCGTCAAGACGGCGTGGTCGTCGGCGGGCAGCTACCGCAACACCGACAAGCGCGGTGGCGCCAATGGTGGACGGATTCGTCTTGAGCCGCAAAAGAACTGGGAGATCAACGAGCCTTCGGAGCTAGAGAAGGTGCTGGCGGCGCTGGAGAAGATCCAGCACGACTTCAACGACTCGGCTTCCGGCGGGAAGAAGATCTCGCTGGCCGACCTGATCGTGTTGGCCGGATCCGCGGCAGTCGAGAAGGCCGCCAAGGACGCCGGGTACGAGATCTCGGTGCATTTCTCACCGGGTCGGACCGACGCCTCGCAGGAGAGCACCGACGTGGAGTCGTTCGCCGTGCTCGAACCACGGGCCGACGGCTTCCGCAACTACGCACGGGCGGGCGAGAAAGCGCCGTTGGAGCAGCTGCTCGTCGAGCGGGCGTATCTGCTGGGAGTGACGGGCCCGGAGCTGACGGTGCTGGTCGGTGGGCTTCGTGCTCTTGGCGCCAACCACGGCGGCAGCAAGCACGGCGTCTTCACCGACAAGACGGGCGTGCTGACCAACGACTTCTTCGTCAACCTGCTCGACATGAGCACCGAGTGGAAGCCGTCCGAGACCACGGAGAACGTCTTCGAAGGCCATGACCGGTCCACGGGCGCGCTGAAGTGGACCGCGACCGCGAATGACCTTGTCTTCGGGTCGAATTCGGTGCTGCGTGCGGTGGCCGAGGTGTACGCACAAGACGATTCCAAGGGCAAGTTCGTGGAGGACTTCGTCGCCGCGTGGGTCAAGGTCATGAACAACGACCGGTTCGACCTCAAGTAACGACTGAGCGTTCAACACAGACCGCACCCCGCGAGCGAATGTTCGCGGGGTGCGGTGCGTTGCAACGGGTTTCACATACTCATGCGTCCGGGACCCCGAACCAGTGCCCGACAACACGAGAGATTTCGACGTACAGCGGGATCCCGATCGTGACGTTGTACGAGAACGTCAAACCCAGCGATGCGGCCAGCGGCAGAGTCGGACTCGCTTCGGGGATCGCCAGACGCTGAACCGCGGGCACCGCGATATACGATGCCGCGCCGCACAGCACCGCGAACAAGACATACGTTCCCAGCTTGAGGTCGGTATGGGTGAGGTAGGCGTAGGCGTGAGCGACGACGATCCCGAGCGGGGCGAAGAGGTTGGGCGCAAGCAGGCCGAAAAAGATGAACCCGCGGCCGGCGACCCTCAAGTCCCGTAACTTACTGGCGGCCGTCATGCCCATCTCGAGCAAGAACAGGCAAAGAGCGCCCTGGAACGCCGTGATGAACAAGGAATCGGCATCGTGAGTGACTTTGTGGCCCTGCAACCGACTCACGAAGCCAATGACGATGCCGCCGAATAGCAGACACAGTCCCGGATTGAGGAAGACCTCTCCAACAGCTTGCGCGAGAAGACGCTCTGCTTTTCGCCGGAGCCCGCGGGATCCTCCCACCGCGGATGTTTGCGCTTGGTCAGCGCGAACTGCACTCGCTCCTCGGTTTCTGCTTCGCGATTGGCTTCGAGATCCTGTCCGAGGCCTGGCTTTGTCGCCGCGCCGGGACCGACCTTCGCCGGTGTCGGCGCGACGTAGTCGCGCTTGCCCGGCATGTTCCCGTCGGCATCCATACCCCGATGACGCAGCCGCGCCACCAGATACAGCGCGACCAAACATCCGGGGATCTCCATCACTGCCAACATGACGGGCATAAAGGCGTCGAAAGCCAGGCCGGCGCCGACCAACACGGCCACGCTACGTGGCGAAAGTACCCGCGGAAGTGGCGTTGAGCGGGTCGATCAGATCGCGGAACTTCGCCGCGGGATAGACGGCAGCGCCGGCGCCTCGGACCCGCTCCGCCAAGGTGGCATCTGAGGTCACGACGTTGATCTCGTCGGTGCGATCATCGGCGTCGACCAGGCGGACGATCTCGTCGTCGGCCGAATTGGCGGCGGCCTTCGGAGCATGGTGGATTGCGATCGACGACGAGTGGATCGACGTCGGATGCTCGAATACCACGGTGACGACATGGCCGTGCGCCGACGCCCAGCGATCGAGCTGTTCGACCAGCCGGACTCTGGCGCGTGGGCGATCCTTCCACCAGCCATCCGGCCGGGTCCCGATGACGTTCATGGCGTCGACGATCCACCGCACAATGCCGACGGTACTGACCTGCTGCGGTGGCAGTATGAGAGCGTGACCGCGTCGGCGCAGAACAACGTGAGGATCGCCGGAGTCAAGGGCGGTCCCACGATCATGCTCGCTCATGGCTTCGGGTGTGATCAAAATCTGTGGCGACTGGTTGAAGCCCGACTGGCATCGAACTTCCGGCTGATTCTGTTCGATCACGTCGGCTGCGGTGCATCAGACCCCGTCGGCCTGGGACCCGAAGCGCTACGAGGCGCTGCAAGGGTATGCCGACGATATCCTCGGCATCGTTCGACGAGTTGGATGCGCGAGACGTGACATTCGTGGGCCACTCGGTTGCCGCCATGATGGGCGTGCTCGCAGTCTCGACCGATCCAAGCCGGTTCGCCCGGCTGGTCCTACTCACTCCCTCGCCGTGCTATTTAGACCAGGGCGACTACCGCGGCGGCTTCTCCCGCACCGACATCGACGACTTGTTGGACTCACTCGAGAGCAACTACCTTGGGTGGTCGCGATCGATGGCGCCGGTGATCATGGGAACACCGGATCAACCTGAACTCTCCGACGAACTCGCCGACAGCTTCTGTCGCACCGATCCGGCGTGCGCCCGCGTATTCGCCCGCACCACATTCCTGTCCGACAATCGCGCTGATCTTGCACGCGTATCGATGCCTACCTTGGTGATCGAGTGCGCACAGGACACGTTGGCGCCGCGCGAGGTGGGCGCCTACGTCCAGCAGCGAATCGACGGCAGCGAGTTGGTCACGCTCGACGCCGTTGGCCATTGCCCCCAGCTCAGCGCTCCTGACATCACCGCGCAGGCCATTGCGGCGTTCGCCGGCGCGACTTGACACCAGAGCCGGTCCTCGGCGAAAGTGCTGAAGACCTGTACGAGAATGCGCCATGCGGCTACGTTGTGGCACGGCCTGACCGGGGCATCATGAACGTGAACGCCACGCTGTTAGCGTGGCTCGGCTACGAGCGAAATGCGTTGATCGACAAGCCTTTTACTGACTTGTTCGCAGTAGGCAGCCTGATGCACTACGAAACCCATTTCGCGCCGCTGTTGCAACTGCAGGGCCAGCTTGCGGGCGTTACCGTCGATTTGGTGACCGCAGACGGCACCCGACTTCCTGTGTTCGTCACCGCCAACATCAAATCTGATGCCGAAGGCCGACCACTCCTGCTACGCATCACGTTTCACGACGCAGGCATTCGACGCTCGTACGAGCGAGAACTCCTCGACGAGCGACAACGGGTCGAACGCGAACGCGCGCGGGTCCAAATGTTCGCGCGGACTCTTCAGCGCTCCTTGTTGCCGCCGTTGCTGTCACCCCCCGAGGGCTTGGATGCGGCTGCCCACTACCTCGCCGCCTCCGCAGACGATGTCGGAGGGGATTTCTATGACCTGTTCCCGCTTGCGCATGACAAGTGGGCGTTCTTCATCGGTGATGTGAGCGGCAAGGGCGCAGGCGCTGCCGCGGTGACCTCGCTGACCCGCTACACGCTGCGGGCCGCCGCGGCCTTCGATGCCGACCCGGTGGTGGTGTTGCAGAACCTGCATACGGTGCTGAGCCAGGAATTCCGCGATACCGTAAATCAATTCGCCACAGTGCTTTTCGGTATTCTCACGCCACGGGACGGCGAATTCGACGTCCAGCTCGCGAGCGGTGGGCATCTGCCTCCCCTGGTGCTTGGTGCCGACGGTGAGGCGTATTACGCGGACATCATCGGCGGTCATCCCGTCGGAATACCCATGGAGCCCAAGTTCGTTGCTGCTCGAATCCGGCTCGGACCGGGCGACACGCTCGTTCTTTACACGGATGGGTTGACTGAGGCGCGGGTAGACACTGGCGCAGAACGCTACGACAACTACGGAGCATTGCTGGAATTCGCCGCCGCGCACGCTCCGACGACTGCGTCGGCGATTGTCGAGGCGATTCAATCGCTGCTCGAGGGCTTCGGCTCGGGCGTCGAAGACGACGTGGCCGTTTTGGCGCTGGGCGTCCCTGCGGTGAAGCTGTCAGCCACGGCTAATTCCAGCGTGAACAGGTAAGCGGCTATCCGTCGATCTGGCCGGAGATTCCACGTTCGATGCTGGCCTGCGTCGCGGGCGGCAACACGAGCAGACCGTCGAGTTCACGGCACGCCCTGTCGTATGCGTTCTGGCGTTCTTGCGGCGTCGCCGCTGCGTCGGACGCGACACGCAATAGGCGCTGGGCACGTGCGAGTCGTTGCTGCGCGTCCGGTGAAAAGTCGTTGCGACGCCTGCGTTTTGCTTCCGCCTCGGCGATATTGAATGCGGTGACATACTCCTCGACGGCGGTCAGGTACCGTGCCGCGGCGTCCGGATCGTCGAGAAGATCCTCGGCCTTCGCCGGCCGCAGGAAGTCGGCTCGGAGCTTGGCCTTGTGGAAAGCGATGGTGAGCGGATTGGTCATGTCCGTCATCAGCGGGAAGTCGAGCAGCTTGGCATGGTCGAGCTCGTAGTCGAGCCAACGCGTATCGGTGCGGTCGTGCTCTTGTACGACGCGGGTCAGCGAGCGCCACTGTGCGGTCTGATTGGTGGCCATTCGCGCCGGACCTGGATGCTGGGCCGGCTCGGCCGCAGGCTTACCCGGCGAGAATGCCTTGATCGCGGCGATGATGAGGCCCGCCAGCGGCGCTATGACGAGCAGAAGCTCGGCCAACCGGAACAGCAGTCCCATCCCACCAGGATGCCACCAAACCGCGCTACACTCGGCGCCGCTGCGTTCCCTAGGTGAGGTGTACCGATGAAATGTGTCGCGGTCAGCTACGGAAGCCGGGGCGACGTCGAACCCTGCGCCGTGGTCGGTCGGGAGCTGCTGCGCCGAGGCCACGATGTGCGCATGGCCGTCCCGCCCAACATGCTCGACATCGTGGAGTCGCAAGGGCTCACGGCGGTCGCCTACGGGTCGGATTCGCACGAGCAACTCGATGCGCTTCCCCAATTCATGGCGAAGATGGAAAACCCCTACGACGCGCTGCCCGACATCGCGCAACGCGTCACCCAGGTCTGGGAGGACAAGTGCGCCGTGCTGGCGTCGCTGACGGAAGGGGCCGACCTGCTGCTGGCGGGCATGACCGAGCAGCGTCTCGCCGCGAATATTGCGGAATATCATGGTATTCCGCTGGTTGCGCTGCACTTTTTCCCAGCACGGCTGCAGCCGTCGGGACTGCTGCACTCGCACATCACCAAGCTCGCCGAAGACCCTCAACGCCGCGCGCTCGGCCTACCGGAGTCGACTGAATCCATGCCGCCGTCGCTGGAGATTCAGGCTTACGACGAACGATGCCTGCCGGCACCGTTGACCCAATGGGTGGAACCGGGCGCCGAGCGGCCCTTCGTGGGACCGCTGACTCTGGAGTTGCCCGCGGACACCGACAACGATGTGCTGTCGTGGATCGCCGACGGGACGCCGCCGATATATTTCGGCTTGGGCAGCACACCGATCTCATCTCCTGATGAGACGGTAGGGATGGCTGCCGCGGCGTGCGCGCGGTTGGGTGAGCGGTTGTTGGTGTGCTCTGGGCCGAACGATTTCTCACACCTCGAGCACTTCGACCACGTGAAGGTCGTCAGAGCGGTCAACCATGCGGCCATCTTCCCGGCATGCCGTGCGATCGTTCATCACGGTGGCGCAGGCACCACCGCCGCGGCGCTGCGAGCCGGGGTGCCGATGCTGATTCTGTGGCTCTGGCTCGATCAACCTGTGTGGGGCACAGCCATCCAGCAGCTGAAAGTGGGCGCAGCACGCAGCTTTTCGGAAACCACCGAGAGAACGCTCACCGCAGATCTTAAGTCCTTACTGGCGCCCCACTACCTAGCCCGAGCCCGCGAGATCGCGCCTCAGACAATTCCGCCACACGAAAGTGCTACCCTCACAGCGCAGTTCGTAGAATACGCCGCCGCGCAGCAGGACCGTATTGCCTGACGTCAGACACTGAAATTCAGCGACCCAGATCCCACTGCCCGAAATCGGTGGCGAGCACATCGTCGACGTCCACATGGATGCCGCCCAGTAGCGGGCCCGGTTCGGACGGGCTGTTCACCACGGCTTGATACAGCACCGCCGCGGGCTCCCGCTGGCCATGAGACCACGCCTTGGTCTGCCATGCCCAGCGATGGCCCGCGGTGCTGGAATGGCCGATCACGCCGTCGTTGATCGACCACGCGCACGCCTGAGCGTGCCCGTAGATACCGGTCCGCTCCGTGCCCAGCACCGAGTTGATGCCGCGAAACCAATTGACCGCCAGGCTGTTCCAGGTGTCGGCGGTGATGTCGTCATCGACGCTGAAGAAGATCGGCGCCGAACTGCGCCCGCCGGCCGCGTCGTGGATTCGCAGAGCAGTGTGCGCGTCGGCCACGCCACCGTCGAACCCGCGAGTGAAATCCGACGGAGCCGTTCCGTTAGGCTTGCCGTACTGGAAGTTGCTGACGATGTGCAGGCCCGCTGCGCGCAACGCGTCGGCGTACTCGCGGGTCAACGGCTTGGCCTCGAAGTCGGCGCCTGGTCGGGCCTCGGACACGTAGTTGACCACGCCGGCGTAGCCCGCCGACTTGATCTGATCGGGCGGGATTCTTCGCTCGGCGAAGTCGATCAACCTGATGTTGTCGGCCGACGCCTTGCGCCCGTCGAGCATGCTGGCCGGTCCGAGACTCAGCGCGACGGCCGCCGACCCGTACGTGAGGAATTCGCGTCGTGAAACCATCGACAGGCTCAGTGCGTGAGAAGGGCGGTCGCGCTCCACGGTCTCCCGACCGGGTGCCGCGGATCGGGTTGGGGCCCCCATGCGGCCGGTCGCATGAAGAGTGGTAACCGACGGAATCGGTTGGCGGCCAATAACAGTGACTCGGCTTGGCGGACCTGCCAGCCCTGATCCTCGAAGTAGGCCAACCCGTTGTCGGGTGCGAAGATGAACGGTGCGTTCTGCAGCATGCCGGACATTTTCTTGTTCATCAGCCTCTTCAGGCCCGGACCGGCGAAGTCGATCATCCACCAAGCCACCTCGGGGCGCTTGATCGCCGCCGACAGCGCCGCGACGTCGCGCTCCTCCAGATACATCAGCAGACCCTCGGTCAGCACCAGGGCTTTGGTGACGCCGTTGAGTGCTTCGTTGAAGAACGCGTCGCGCGCCTCGGGATCGGCCAGGTCGACGGCCATCCGCGTCAACCGGCACCGCGGTGTCTGGTCGGCCAGAAGCTGCGTCTTCTCCGCGAGCAGCGGCGCAAGGTCGGCCTCGATCCAGGGAAAATCGGGCGGCAGGTTCAAGCGATACGGTCGGGTGTCCAAGCCGGCGGCCAGATTCAACACCCGGTCGCAGCCGTCGGCGACCGCTGCGGCAATGGCGTCGTCGATGATTTTGGTGCGCGCGATCAGCCACCACCCGTCGCGGCTCCAACGCGGAGTTTTGGCGACGATTGCGCGGCCCTGCTCGCCGGCAAGACGTCCGGCGAGCGGATCGCTGAACAGCGCGTCGTCCCGCGCCGATTCGTTTGCCCGGTATAGCGCCGTCCACCGGGCCGTGTCGGAAACGTGGGTGATCACATGCCCGGGATCTGCCATACGTTGCGTTATAGCACCCTGCTGCTGGTCGAACGGGGGTTGGGTCGTGTACAAGGGTCTGATGGAGGATCCGGCCAACAGGTCTTTCAGTCCGTCGGTGCTGGGCGACGCGATGGCCCGGCGGCTGTATCGCCGATCGGTGATGACAGCGCAGATCACCGTGCCCGCCGTCCCAAGCCTGATCGACGAGTACGTCACGATGTGCGCCAATGTCTTCGCCGCCGCAGGTGTGCGATACACCGCCGAACAATCCGCTCAATTGAAGGCGGTGCTGGCGGTCGAACTGGCCAAGGCTTACACGGCTTCTTCCCGCTCGAACATCGTGATCTCGTTTCAAGCTCCGTTCGGCATCACGATGAATTACCGTGTCGCAACCGAATCCGTGACGATCGGTGGCGCCTACGACGACTGGGTGAGCAACCGCGAGGGACCACTGTTCGGCACCGAGCCCGACGCCCGGGTGTGGGCGCTGGCCGGTGAGGCGGCCGATCCCGCCGCGCATCCGGTTCTCGACATCGGCGCCGGCACCGGACGTAACGCGCTGGCTCTGGCGCGGCGCGGCCACCCGGTTGATGCTGTGGAGATGAGCCCGAAATTCGCCGAGATCATCCGCGCGGAGGCCGAGCGCGAATCTCTGGCGGTGCGCGTGATGAACGGCGATGTGTTCGAGACGATGGATGGTGTTCGCCGCGACTATCAGATGATCGTGCTGGCTGAGGTCGTGCCCGACTTCCGGACCGTCGGCGAGCTGCGTGGCATCTTCGAACTCGCGACAGACTGCCTGGGCCCTGGTGGTCTTCTCGTGTTCAACGCCTTCTTGGCGCGCCCAGGCTACGTCCCAGACGGCGCGGCACTCGAACTCGGGCAGCAGTGCAACACCATGATCTTCACCCGGGACGAATTAACCACGGCTGCAGCCGAATTGCCGCTGCATCTCATCAGTGACGAGCTGGCCTGCGAGTATGAGAAAGCTCTTCTGCCCGAAGGGGCGTGGCCGCCAACAGGCTGGTACGAAGGATGGGCGCATGGCCTCGATGTCTTCGACTTGGAGCCTGGGGATTCCCCGATCGAGCTTCGCTGGCTCGTCTACCAGAAGGATTAGTCATGGCCGAGCCGATCCGCTTCGTCGAGGCGAATGGCCTCGAGTTCGCCTACCTGGAAGACGGTTCCGGACCACTTGTGCTGATGCTGCACGGATTCCCGGACACCGCGCACACCTGGGACGACCTTCGTCCTCGCATCGCCGCCAAGGGATACCGCGCGGTGAGCCCTTATACCCGCGGTTACCACCCCACGGCGATCCCGGACCGTGACGCCGATCAGGAGACGTTGGCGCGCGACATCCTCGCGCTGATCGAAGCGCTCGGTGCCGACCGGGCCATTGTCATCGGGCATGACTGGGGTGCCGGGGCTGCCTACGGCGCGGCCGCGCTCGGGCCCGATCGGGTCGCGAAGCTGTTCACGCTCGCCATCCCCCACCCTGCCACGCTCAAACCGTCGCTGAAAAAACTCTGGGGCGTGCGCCATTTCGCCGTATACAAGTTGCCGGGAGCGGCAAACCGTTTCGCGCGCAACGACTTTGCGGCGTTGCCCGCGATCTGCAAGCGGTGGTCGCCGGACTGGAGCCCCGACCCGAGAGAATTCGACCCGGTTCGCGAGTGCTTCTCGAACCCCGCGAGCCTTAACGCGGCGTTCGGCTACTACCGGACGCTGTCACCGATACCCAGCGTCTCACTGAAGACGAAGATCACCGTGCCCACTGTCGTGTTCGCCGGGCTCGACGACCCGGTCGCCGAACCCGCGGACTACCGACGTGCAGCCTCGATGTTCAGTGGCGAGTACGTCGTGGAAGAGGTTCCGGGCGGACATTTCATGCACCGCGAGCATCCCGACGTCGTCGCGGAGCGACTCCTGACTCATCTGTGATCGACGCCGCTGCTATCGTGCTGTGCTAATGCCGCAGATAGATCGTCGCACCCTCATGTTGATGACCGGCGTCGGCGTGATGGCAGTCGCGGTGCCCGTCCCGCAGGCCCGCGCATATCCGCGCCCACCGGCCGCACCGGCCGGTGGCTACATCTTCCAAGACGAGTTCGACGGTGCGGCTGGCTCGGCCCCCGACCCCGGTAAGTGGGCGGTGGCCACGGCGCGCGAAACGATCAAAGACCCGACGTATTGGGAGCTGCCCGAACACATCGGGCAGTACCGCGATGATCGTCGCAACGTCTTCGTCGACGGCAAGTCCAACCTGGTCCTCAAGGCGGCGAAAGACGGGCCCACGTTCTACAGCGGGAAGGTCCAGAGCCACTGGCGAGGCGGCGTCGGCCACATCTGGGAAGCCCGGATCAAACTGGACTGCCTCACCCCCGGCAGCTGGCCTGCGTATTGGCTGGGCAACGACGACCAGGGCGAGATCGACATCGTCGAGTGGTACGGCAACGGCAGCTGGCCCTCGGCCACCACCGTCCACGCCAAAGCGAACGGCGGCGAATGGAAGACCCACAACCTCGCGATGGACAGCGCGTGGCACACCTGGCGGTGCCAATGGGACGCCACCGGTATCCGGTTCTGGAAGGACTACGTGGACGGCGCGCAGCCGTATTTCGACGTCCCGGCCGATTCGCTACCGGATTGGCCGTTCAACGGCCCCGGCTACACGGTGTATCCGGTGTTCAACCTCGCCGTCGCCGGATCCGGCGGCGGCGATCCCAGCGCAGGTAGCTACCCCTCGCAGATGCTTATCGACTGGATACGCGTCTGGTGAGACCCGCGTCCGGTCAGAAGTTGTTGCAGGTGACGGCAACCTGGTTGATCAGCGGGAGATACTCGTTCGCCGCCGCGGGGAATTGCGCCTGGGCTTGCTGAGCCATCTGGACGCGCTGCGGCGGCGGCGAAGCGAGATAACGCTGCAAGAAGACACTTGCCATCCCCGAGCTGGTGAGCTTCGCCCCGGCACTCGGCGATCTGCGCATTCAGCGCAGCCACAACCTGCGGATAGTTGCAGGTGGTGTTGATCGCCTGGTCCGACAGCCCGTCCGCGGACGCGATCCCCGCGCCAGCGAGCGCCACCAACGCCAGACCCCCGGCTGCAGCAGCCAGCTTGCTCATTGAACGCGTGACCATATAAGGAACACCTTCCGGATCAAAAATCGCCGAACCTCGGCGTCGAGAAGCTCAGTTTACCGGAAGGAACCGAAGGTCGACCTTGTCGAGGATTGGACTCACAAACCTCACAGGTCACACCTAGCCATTCATTGCACAGGTACGTTGCGGGTATGCCCGACGGCCCGAGCCGCGACCACGCGGTGGACTTTTACCGCGTGTCGGGGGTGGTCCTCATCGTCCTGGGCCACTGGCTGGCCGGATCGGTGACCTATCACGACGGATCTTTCGGCCGGCAGAACCCGCTTGTCGACCAGCCGTGGACGCAATGGTTGACGTGGATCTTCCAGGCCGTGCCGACGTTCTTTCTGGTCGCCGGTTGGGCCACTGCGGTGTCGTGGACCAGTCGGCGGACCGACGCGGGGCTGTCGCGGCAGGCCTGGGTGCGGCATCGAGTCGCCCGGGTGCTGGGACCGTCCGCGGTGTACGTCGTGCTGGTGTCCGCCGTTGTCGTGCTGTTGCAAATCTCTCACGTGGCGAGCTCGACACTCGAATACGCGGGCTGGGCAATAGCAATGCACCTGTGGTTTCTTGCGGTCTACCTCGTCGTGGTTTCTCTCACACCGATTGCGGTCGCCGCGCAACGCCGTTGGGGACTGCTGGTGCCCGCGGTGTCGGCAGTGAGCCTGGTGGCGGTCGACGTCGCCTTGCGGGTCGGCCTTATCTCGCATATGGGCTGGTTGAATTACCTGCTGTGCTGGGGCGTGCTCTATCAACTCGGAATCGCTTGGCGGAACGGATTATTGGCGGGACCTCGGCCCGTTCTGCTTGCTGTCGGCTCAGCAGCTGCCTTGGCGCTGTTGATCTGGCGGGGGCTCTACCCGGTCAGCATGATCGGCGTTCCCGGTCAGGCTGTGCAGAACACCTCGCCGCCTTCGGCGGCGATGTTGGCATTCGGGTGCGCGCAGGCCGGATTGGTGATCGCCCTGGCGCCGGTGCTCAATCGCGTCCTGCGCGGCAATGCGGTGCAACGGGTGCTGACCCTGGCCAACAGCAACGTGATGGCACTGTACCTGTGGCACATGATCCCGGTCGTGATCGTGGCGATCGTCGGCTATCCGGCAGGCCTGTTGCCTCAACCGGTTGAAGGCACCGCCGAATGGTGGCTTGCGCGGCTGGAATGGCTGCTCGTGCTCAGCCTCGTGACGGCGGCCGAGCTGGCGCTGTTGTGGTGGGGCCGAAGCTTCTTCGCGGCGCCACTGCCCGCGTTCAGTGCCCTGCCCGGCCGCTGGGCCGAGCCGGTGATGTTCGCGGGCGCCGCGCTGGCGGCGTATGGGCTGGCCTACCTCGCCGCGGCAGGCTTCGCTCCGGACGGGAACTTTCCCTGGCCGGCCGCGGCGGCATTCGCCGTCGGGGTGCTACTGGTCGCGCTTGCCCCGTCGCGGGCTAACCCGACGAGCTGAGTGCGGACAGCGCCGCGTCGTAGTTGGGCTCCTGGGCGATCTCCGGCACCAACTCGGTGTACGCGACGTTGCCGTCGGCGCCGATCACCACGACGGCCCTGGCGAGCAGTCCGGCGAAGGGACCGTCGGCGATGGTGACGCCGTAGTCCTGGCCGAAGTTGTCGCGGAACGCCGAGGCGCTCTGCACATTCTCGATGCCCTCCGCCCCGCAGAATCGCGCCTGAGCGAACGGCAGGTCGTTGGACACGTTGATCACGGACAGACCGCCGGCGGCGGCGCGCTCGTTGAAGGTGCGCACACTGGTGGCGCAGACCGGCGTATCGATCGATGGAAAGATGTTCAGCAACACGGGCTTACCGTTGAACTGGTCGCTGCTGACCGCGCTCAGGTCGGATCCGGTCAGATGAAAGTCAGGGGCCGACGCGCCGACGGCGGGCAGCTCACCCACGGTGTTGATCGGGTTTCCACGCATAGTTATCTGTGCCATGGGCACAGTCTGCCAAGTTCGGTGAATTGACGTCGGAGCGGGTCTGTTGACCTAGCCGTTGGCGCGACACGTTGCGGGCTGTCATGCGGACACGACGGCCCGCTATATATGGTCTACGTGTGCCTGAGATGAATCGACGGAACATCATGATGACGATGGGGCTGGGTGCACTGACAGCCGCGATGCGCCTCCCGGAAGCCTGGGCTCACCCGTCTCCACCGGCTGCGCCGGCCAACACGCCCGGGTCCTACATCTTTCACGACGAGTTCGACGGACCGGCCGGCCAAGGCCCCGACCTGGGCAAGTGGACAGTCCAGACCTGGCAGGACGACGTATACCCGCCCGTCGAAGGGATCTACAGCGCTGGGAACGTTTTTCTCGACGGAAATTCCAACTTGGTCCTTCAGGCCACCCGGCAAGGCGACCAATACTTCACCGGGAAACTACGCGGTAACTGGCGGGGCCCTATCGGTACCACTTGGGAAGCGCGGATAAAGCTGGACTGTCTGTACCCGGGTCTGTGGCCGTCGTTCTGGACCGTCAACGAGGATCCGCAACCGGACGGCGAGGTCGACCTCTTCGAGTGGTACGGCAACGGCGCATGGGCTCCCGGCACGACCGTCCACGCGGCTTCCAATGGGAAAACCTGGGAAGGAAAATCGATTCCCGGGATGGTGGACGGCGCCTGGCACACCTGGCGTATGCGCTGGGATGAAGAAGGTTTCAAATTCTGGCGGGACTACGTCGACGGAGCCAAGCCGTACTTCAGCGTGCCGCCTAAGCCGATTCACGTGTTCGGCGCGCCGACCGAAGACAAGCGGTGGCCGTTCAGCAATCCGGGCTACTGGATGACGCCGATGTTGACGCTAGCGGTGGGAGGCGTCGGAGCGGGCGATCCCGCCGCGGGCACCTTCCCGTGCCAGATGCTCGTCGACTACGTCAGGGTCTGGTAGCGAGTTACCGCTCCGCTTTGATCACCTGGACCAGGTTGAACTGCCACCGCTCGACCAGCCGGAATCCGAGGTCGTGTGGAACCGCGAAGGCCGGGGTTGCGCCGTAGAGCGGGCCGGGTGGGATAGCCGAACCTCGCTCGTGAGCGGGCATCGCCTTGTCTGCTTGCGTAATAATCCACACGATCTCGCACCGGCCGAGTGGCTTCGCGACCACCTTCGGGATGAGATTGGTGTCGAAGACTTCCCCGTGGTCTGCCGCCCGTTGCCACAGCGTGAGGTCGACCAGCTTCCGATAGGCGTCTGGCCGCGCCGCGAGCAACGGGCGCATCGGCGCAGGCATGAAGGTGACCGTGTCGTTGACGAGCAGGCAATCACCGGGTGCTGCTTTGGCGGTGATGAGATCGGCGACTTGGCTGTAGTCCATCCCGTACTTGGCATACGGATTACGTTGGGCTAGAGCATAGTTCGGGGCCGCTGCAATGGCGAAGAGGCCGAGTAACGCTGCGACTACCCAGGGTTTGGAGGCCAGCGCGGCAATGCAGACACCCAAAACCAGCGCCATTGCCGGCGCGGTGAAGGCCAGGTAACGCGGCGTGTAGATGGGGTGAACCAACGCCGACCAGCTGACGATGAGCGCGGTCGGTATCAGCAGCCACGCGATCGCCAAGATCAACAGTTGCCGATCAGCCCGTGTCAGTTGTGTGGGTGCACGAAGCCACGACACAGTGGCCGTCGCCATCACCAGTGCTGACAACAGCGCGAACGGCGGGCTTCTTTCGAAATACTGCTGAATCGTGACGTCTTCGATCGTCCGGTGTCCGATCGGTGCGATCCACCTGATCTGGTCTGCCTGGCCGAGGGCCGCGACGAGCAACGGCGTGACAGCGCAACAGGCCAGGACCGACGTGGCGGCAAACCTGACCAGGATTTTTCGCTTGGGTTCCAGGGTGCAGAGGTAAACGACGTGCGCCAGACACACCAGCAGCACGTAGACGTCGAGCAGACTCGAAATCGCCAGGAGAATCCCGTAACTCAGCCAGCCCCAACGGTTGTCGCGCCGGGCGGCATACACGAGGACCACCGTCAGCCATACGGCGGCCATCATCGAAAGGGCGTACGGACGCGCTTCGATGCCGGCCCACGTTGTCCGCGGCAAGATGGCGCAGACGACGCCGGAGGCCACCGCGGCTTTGCGGGGCACGAATTGTCTGGCCAGAACCACGACGCCCGCCGCAGCGCCTCCGACAGCCAGACCGCTAGGTATGCGGGACCAGGTCTCTGTGGGCGGAACGACCTGGAACCAGGCGTGCATGAGGAGGTAGTACAGGCCCTCGACCGCGTCGACGTTGTTCAACATCCGCCACAGCTGATGCAGGGAACGACTGTAGGACGCCGAAATAGTGGCGGCCTCGTCGTACCAGAACGACGGACGGCCCGCCCCGGCGAGACTGACCACGGCGGCAAATACTGCGACGAGCAGGGGCTCTAGCAGAGTCCTCGACCGTGACGGATGGTCGCCATCAGCCAGCAAGCGGTCGGGCGCGTCGTGTTGCGAGTCGCTTTCAGTCATCTGGAATCGTCGTTATGTTGCCAGACGTGACCCACAGTGCGGGTGTTCTGACACTCCGCGCTAGCGCCGAGCCTGGCGCACTTTGTAGGTCGACGGCCAAGACTGCCGAGACTCGTCGCCCACCAACGCCGTGCCCTTGCTGCCGACTTTGATGGCGTATGCCTCCTGGCCGGCGCCCACCTCCCGGTTGGCGTGTTCGGTGGCCAGGTAGTACAGCTCGTCGATGGTGGCTTCGTGGTAGGCGACGAACGTGGTCTTGCGTTCGATGTCGTCCGCCCCCGCGGTCATCAGGTCGGGCAGGATCTTGGTCGCCAGCGCCCCCAGTGCCAGCAACGAGAACGGAATGACCCAGGAGCACAGGTAGCTGACGGGGCGGTGCGTGTCCAGGATCGGCGGAATCGACGACGACACCGTCATGACCCCGACGACGACGATCCAGATCCGGTTCAGGCGCGAGATGATCCGTCCGAACACGTCGCTTTCGACCACGCCCGGCGGCTGACCCGCAGCGGCGAACTCATGCACGAATGATGTGCCGGTGAGCACGCCGACCACCGTGACCAGCAGAAGTCCCGCGATGCTCAGCGGCAGCGCCCAGCGCTGCACAACTGACTGGCTCACCAGCACCGTCATCAGCGTGACAATCAAGAACGTTGCCGCAGAACCGATTTCGAGCGTCCGCCCGAGTGTCCGGGTGATACGGCCAGCCACCAGTCCGGCCACGGAGACTGAAAACGCAACCAATGCCGCAACGAGCGACGGCACGTTTCCGGCCAGCGTCCAATAGACGATCCACGGCGCGAAGCCAAACAGAATGCCCACGATCGGTCAGTGTATGAGCGCCGCCACGGCGGCGGGAGCCTCGGGTAGCCGATCAGCGCGGCGCCGGCTCAGCGCTGCAGGCTGCGCAGCGTGCTCTTCGCGAACTTCGCCAACACTTCGTCACGCCCGGAACCCGACTCTCGGGCACTGATGAGTTGCGCGTGCAGGCCGATCAGAAAGAACGCTGCGCTGTCATACGCGTCGACGTCGTCGTAGAGTTCGCCGCGGATGCGCGCCCGCTCGATTTCGGCCGCAAGCAGCACGAACGTCGGGTGCTTGGTCCAATTCTCGTCTTTGGGCGCTGCCGGTGAAAAATAGAGACTGATGACGTCGCGGAACAGCGCTGCACCCCAACGGTTCTCGAGCGCAACGACGAGCCTGATGATTTCGTTCAGCACGGCCGGCAGATCGCGTCGAGTGTCAAGGAACCGACTGAGCTCCTCGGCGAGGTAATCCTCGTCCCGGCGGATCAACTCGAGCAGGACATGCTCCTTGGTCGGGAAGTGAAAGTAGAAGGTGCTGCGAGCTACCCCTGCGGCCTCGACGATCGCATTGATATCCGCCGAGTTCGCGCCGGCACGCTGGAACTCCACGATGGCGGCATCCAGCACCCGCGCCCGCGTCTTACGGCGCTGGGCTTCGCGACCCGTCGCAGTGTCTGGCACGCCCCTATTCTGCCGCATTACGTCCACTCGCTGACAGATATCACTGGAACTTGCCAGCTCAGCGGAGTTACGCGCGCACATTCCTGTCCATGTCGCGAGTTTCGTTGTCATTTGTCAGTGAACGTGCTAGTTCTAGAACCGCACGGTTCGTGACGAGGCGACCGAGTGACGCGTCGACGTCTCGCCAAGGGCAGGGTGCATTCACATCAGGTGAGGCAGGGACGGCATCGATGAACACCCGAGGTCAACGCATCCTGTTGTGGACGGCGCCTCCGGCGGTGGCGTTGTTTGTGCTTGCCTACCTTGTGTTTCCGGTGTTCTCACCGCCGCTGTCACCGACCTTGACGCCCGATCAGGTGGCCGCGTTCTTCCGTGGCAACGTCACGGGAATCCTGGGGGTGGCGATCCTCTGCAACCTGATCGCATGCTCTTTGGTTCCGCTGTTCGCGGTGACCGCGGTGCAGATCTCGCGGGTCGCCACGTCGAGCCCAGTCCTGACCTATGCGTACGTCATCTGCGTCGGTGTCGGCACGACGGCATTCATCCTCGCCGACTATTGCTGGGGCATGGCGGCTTTCAGGCCCGATCGTGACCCGCAGCTGATCAGCCTGCTCAATGACATGGCGTGGTTCTTCTTCATCGCGCCGGTCGGCGCGATCATGGTGCAGAACCTGTGCTTCGCGTTGAGCGTCTATCTCGACGACCGTCCAGAACCGATCTTTCCGCGTTGGGTAGCGCACTTCAATGTTGCGACCGTTGCGCTGTTGGCCCCGAGCGCGTTCTCGATCCTCTACAAGTCCGGGCCGCTCGCGTGGAACGGTCCGCTGTCATTCACGTTGCGGTTGGCGACATTTGCCGTCTACATCGCGGTGATGTTCTGGGCCCTGTTGCGGGCTGTGCGAAACCAGGGCGACGACCGGGTGGTCCTCGCGTGAGCGACAGCATGGTGGCGGACTCTCAGCCCGCGGCCGAACAGGCAACGTCGTGGCGGAAGAATCGCAAACTCGATCAGTGGATTGCGTTTTGGAGCGTGCCATTCTTCTTCAACTTGTTCGGGCTGGTGTTCGTGCCACTGAGTTGGATGATGCCGCCGCGGTCACCGAGCGCCTCCACACCGCACATCGTCGACTTCATGCATTCGCACAATCTCCTGATCGCGTGTGTGATCCTGACGCTGGCCTATGGGCTCGCGCCGGTGTCGAACGCCTGCTATCTGATGCAGGTCAAGCGGATGTCGGTCAGCCCCGCGTTCCGCTACTCGATGATGATCGGCGCCATCACCGGCGCGATCGTCGGCATGTTGTTCCCGATGTTCTGCTTCGGTCTGGGCGCCTTTCGCCCCGGGTACAGCCCGGCCGTTTTGACGATGCTCTACGACTTCGGCTACCTGGCCTTCATCGGCTCGCTGGGATGCTTCTGCGTCATGTGGATGGCTTTCGGTCTGGCCATCATCCTCGAC
The DNA here is from genome assembly GCA_963741555.1 of uncultured Actinomycetota bacterium. GTDB lineage: Bacteria > Actinomycetota > Actinomycetes > Mycobacteriales > Mycobacteriaceae > Mycobacterium. The sequence continues at coordinate 928,683 of CAVUIH010000015.1, forward strand.
GAGAACAACATTCTCCCAAAGTGGTTGGGCTACTACACCATTTGGCAATACGTGACCGAGCTGATAGCCGCACCGGTCTGGATCGCCAAATCAGGGCCCTTCGCCTGGAACGGCCTGATGACGTTCTGGTTCGCAATGATCCTCTACGTCTCGTGGCAGTTCCTCATCTACCTGTACATCTACAAGGCGATCAAGAACCAACCCGAGGCCGAACTCGACAACGCCCTCGACACCCCGTCGAGGACCGGCGCATGACCGACATTGCCGAAGGCTCCGCGCCCGGCGTCGAGCAGGCTCAACGAACTGCCGGTGCACGCGGCCATGTTCCCGGCGAATCGAGCATGTGGTTTTTCGTCATCGGCGACTTGCTCATCTTCGGCGTCTATTTCGTCGGCTACATGTACTTCCGGGGCCAGAATCACGAGCTGTTCCTGCAGAGCCAGGCTCGGCTCAATCTGGACATCGGTGCCATCAACACCGTTGTGCTGCTGACAAGTTCACTCTTTGTGGCACTCGGCACCGCGGCGGCGCGCGCCGGCAACACAGCCGCCGGCCTCCGCGGGTTCTGGATGGCACTGGCCTGCGGTGCAGCCTTCCCGCTGCTCAAGATGTTCGAGTGGATTCCCGAGATCAGCGCAGGCCTCACGCCTGGAAAGAACTTGTTCTTCATGTACTACTACGTGATGACCGGCATGCACCTGTGCCACGTCGCGCTGGGCCTGGTCATCATGAGCTTCGTCATCCGCAACCTGAAAACATCGACGACGCCGAAGATCTCGTTCATCGAGACAGGCGCCACCTACTGGCACATGGTCGATGTCTTGTGGCTGGTCCTGTTCGCCCTGCTCTACTTGATGAGGTAGACCATGACGTCTCTGCTCCGCAATCCACTGACAATCGTGTGGGCACTGCTCACCACGGTCACCATCGCATCGTCGTTGATCGCACTCGACGGAGGAGCATCGCACCAGATCAACACCACGGTCACGACCGCTGTCTTGTTGATCGCGGCGGTCAAAGCGCAGTTGGTGATCTGGCATTTCATGGAAGTCCGCCGCGCACCCGTCTGGCTGAAGGCCACAACCAGCGGATGGGTACTCGTGCTGTTCGCGCTCCTGCTCGGCTTCTACTTCGCCGGTCTGTAACCAACCAATGTGCGTGAATTAGTGCCCATCGCTCAGGCGGTGATCTTTTGCGCCAATTCCCACGCAGTCTCTGCCATTGAGCGATAGCGCTCGCGGTATTCGGTGGTGCCGGCCCGCGCATCGGCCGCGTTCCCGTCGACGCCCCGCCGCCATACGCCGGCGGTGATCGAGGCCAGCCGGAACATCGAAAACACCACGAACACGTCCAGCGAGTCCGGAAGCTCCCCACCGGCGTGCGTGCGGTAGCTGTCCAGAAACGATTGCTGGTCGGGAAGCCCGGTGCCGGTGAGGTTTTCACCGGCGACGCCACTTCTACCGTCGGGTCCACCAGGCACGTGATAGGTGACGCAGAAGTAGCCCAGGTCGGCCAACGGGTTGCCGATGGTCGACAGCTCCCAGTCCAGCACCGCGACCACCCGCGGCTCGGTCGGGTGCAACAAGACGTTGCCGAGACGGTAATCGCCGTGGGCGATACACGCCGGTACGTCGTCGGGGGGCAGGTGCTCGGGCAGCCAGGTCGCCAGCAGATCCATCGCCGGCATGTCCTCCATGCGCGCGGCGTCCCACTGCCGCGTCCACAGCGCCACCTGGCGTTGCATGTAACCCTCGGGCCGACCGAAGCCATCGAGCCCCACCGCGCGCCAATCCACGCGGTGCAGCGCGGCAAGCACGCGGGCCAAGTCCTCATAGACCGCGGCGCGGTGTGCGGGTGTCTCCTCGCGCATCACCCGGTCCGGGAAGACCCGGCCCGGAACATGATCCATGACGAAAAACGCTGTACCGAGCACGGCTTCGTCATCGCACAGCAACCGCATCCGCGGCACCGGCACGTCCGTTTCGGCCAGCGCGGCCATCACGCGGTGCTCGCGCTCCACCTCGTGTGCGCGCGGCAGCAGCTTGCCGGGCGGCTTCTTGCGCAGCACATAGTCGCCGCCGGCAGTTCGCAGGTGAAACGTCGGATTGCTCTGGCCGCCCTGGAATTGGCGGATTTCCAGTTGTCCGTCGAAGCCGGGCAGCCGCCCGCGCAGATACGTGGCCAGCGCGGCTTCGTCGAAACGATGCGCGGGCAGCACCGGAACCAGTTCTGCCATCCCCGCCATCTGCGCCCCTCTCGAACGTGTCCGCGAAAACCCTACCGAGGAGCGACCTGACGATGCCGATGATCGACGTGACCTACGTTCGCGGCTCACTGGAGCAGCAGGCGTTGAGCCGGCTGACCGACGAGTTGGTCACCGCGCTACTGCGGGCTGAGCGCGCCCCGGACACCCCGTTTCTGCGGGACAACACCTTGGTCTACCTCCACGAGCTGGATCCGGCGGCGCAGGTCGTGGGCGGGCGCCACCAGGGTGCACCGCGATTCCGCGTCGAGATGACGGGGTTCGACGGCGTGCTGTCCCAAGAGCGCAAGGCGCACATCGAGCCCGACGGCGAGCGGGCGTTTCACATCTGGACACTGATCCATGAGGTCCCCGAGGGCAATTGGGCCGGCGGCGGCAAGATCGTCTATCACCAACAGGTCAAAGGTCTGGTCGCCGATGACCCGTCGTGAGCACAGTCCCTGAGTAGGGTCCGACAGATGGACATCTCTTGTGCGTTCGCGACCTCATCCGACACCCCTGCGCACGTTGAGCTGGCCGAGACGCTGGGCTATCGGCGAGCGTGGCTGTACGACTCCCCGGCGCTGTATCCCGACGTCTGGATGATCCTGACCCGTTGCGCGGAACGCACGTCGCGCATCGGGCTGGGTCCGGGTGTGCTGGTGCCCAGCCTGCGCCATCCGATGGTGAACGCGGCTGCGATCGCCGAGTTGGTCGACCAGGCGCCCGGCCGGGTCGCGGTGGCCGTCGGATCCGGTTTCACCGGACGTTTCTCGCTGGGAAAGCGGCCGCTGCCCTGGCGTCAGGTCGCCGACTACGTCCGCTGCCTCAAGGCTCTGCTGGCCGGTGAGACCGCCGAATGGGACGGTGCCAAGATCCGCATGATGCACCCGAGCGGCTTCGGGGCCGCGCGGCCGATCGCAGTCCCGATCTTGATCGGCGCGGACGGCCCCAAGGGCCTGGCGGTGGCTGCCGACTTGGGCGACGGGGTGTTCTGTGCCGCCGTTCCGCAGCCCGACGCCGTCAACGCAGCCGACTGGCGCGCGCTGTTGTCGTTCGGCACCGTGCTCGATGACGGCGAGGAGCTGACCTCGGGCCGAGTTGCCGATGCGGCGGGACCGGGAGCGGTGGTGATGTATCACGCCATCTACGAGCGCGCCGGCGCCGCGGCCGTTGATGCGCTTCCGGGCGGACGCGGGTGGCGCGAGGCGGTCGAGGCGCATCGCGAGAACGAACGGCACCTCGCCATCCATGAGGGGCATTTGGTAAAAGCCAACGCGCGCGACGAACCATTCGTCGCCGACCTCATTCCGTTGGCCAGCACGACATCATTGACCGGCACCGCGGAGCAGGTCTCGACGCGCATCGGCGAATTCGCGGCCGTCGGCGTCACCGAAGTCGTCTATCAGCCGGCGGGATCCGACATCGAGCGTGAATTGCGGGCTTTCGCATCAGCCGCCGGGCTGACCGGCTGAGTTATACGGTGTAGCGATGATCGCCAAAGTCGTCGTGACGGTGCTGCTCGCAGCGTTGTTTGCGTTCGCCGGATCGATCAAGGTGGCCGGGGTGCGGCAATCGCTGGCCATCCGCGACCACCTCGGAGTCGACCCGTTGCAATGGCGGCTGATCGGCTCACTCGAACTCGCCGGCGTCGCCGGGGTGTTGGCGGGCCTTAGATGGGCCCCGATCGGTGTCGCCGCGGCGATCGGACTCGCACTACTTGTGTTGGGAGCCATCGTCTTTCACGTGCGGGCATCCGACAGCGCCGCTGACACCGCCCCTGCGGTGATCGGCCTGGGTCTGGCGGTCGCTACCGCCGTCCTGCAATCGACGTAGCCGGGGGCCGGCCCCGACGCCAAGTCGGCTATTTAGAGCTGATTTCGTCCTGGTACTTCTTGGTCATGTGCTCGACGGCCTGATTCTGCGACTGCGCCAAGCCTTCTCGTGCCGCGCTGGCGCGTGCGGCGGCATCCAGTGTCGGCTGCGCTTGGCCCTGGAAGTGCGGAATCACTTCGGCGGCGATCAATTCGGCAGAGCGCTTGGTGGCCGCGGGGTTGGCCCACTCGTGGCCCATCTGCAGCATGCAGCCGAATCCGCCGGACTGGTCCCACATCCGCTGCACCTGTTCCCGCGCCCGCTCGGGCGTGCCGATCACGCCCGCGCCGTTCTCGTTGATCACGTCGATCATTTCGTCGAGCTGCTCCCCAGGCATGGTCATCTGCGGGAACGCGGCGACTTTCTGGAAGTAGTTGAACCACGGCGCCAACCCGAACTTGACGTCTTCGCGCGCTTGCTTGTCGGTTTCGGCGACGTGGAAAGGCCCGACCAGGCTCCAGTTCCGCCGATCAACCTGGGTGCCGAACACCGCAGCGCGTTCCTCGACGATGTCCCAGTGGTACTGCAGCGCGTTGAAGCCTTCGATGGTCAGCGTCGCGCCGATGGACAGCAGGCCGATCCCGTGTTTGCCGGCCAGCCGCGCCCCGGTCGGCGACGCGACCGCGGCGACCGCCAGCGGAATACCGCCGTCGGAATACGGGGCGAGCTGCAGCTTGGCGTCGTGCAACTCGTGCGTGGGCGTCTTGGCCGACACGGTTTCTCCCGCCAGCAGCCGGACCACGATGTCGAGGTTGGTCTCCAGTAGCTCGCGGGTGTCGGTGGGAGTGAGTCCGATCATCGCCGAATCGGTGGGCAGTGAGCCCGGCCCGACTCCGCCGATGATCCGGCCGTGGGTCAGGTGATCGAGCAGCATCAGCCGGTCGGCCACCCAGAGCGGGTTGTGGTACGAGAGCGAGATAACCCCGGTGCCGAACCGAATCCGCTTGGCACGCTCGGCCGCCGCGGCGATGAAGATCTCCGGCGAGCTGATGATCTCGCTGCCCGCCGAATGGTGCTCGCCCAGCCAGACCTCGTCGTAGCCCACCGCATCCAGGTGTTCGATGAACTCCAGGTCCCGCTGCAACGCCAGCGTCGGGTTGGTCCCTGCGCGGTGAAACGGTGCGATGAAGTACCCGAACCTGAGCTTCGTCATTGAGGTCCCCTAGTAATCGAGTTATGCGGAACCTTAATCGCCTCAGGCGTTACGGGTTAACGGTTTTGCACCCCGCGACAGATCAGCTGCGCCTGGACAACTGCGCGTGAATCAACGGAGCGATCTTCTCCGCCATGTACGCGTGCCCGGCGTCGTTGGGGTGGACGCCATCCGGACCGATCAGGTCCGGCCGGTCGACGAACCAGCCCTCGCTGATCGGGTCGATGAACGTCGCGCCCGCTTCGTTCGCCTGCCCGCTGAGAATGTCGCGGACGTAGAGAACGTCAATCGGCGGATCGGCGGTCGGCCACGGCGGGCCGATCACCAGCAACTTGGACGAAGGTGCGACACGGCGGGCCAGATCGAAGGTGTCGTGCGCCATGGCCGACATCTGCGCGGGGTCGACGCCGTGGTCGTTGCGAGACCCGAAGAACACCACGAGGGCATCGTCGGGGTGGACGGCTCGGTTGGTCAGGTCCTCGAAGACGCTGCCATGGTCACCGCGGACGACGTAGCCGGCCCTGCCCTCGGACGCGACATCGGGCACCACCTGCAAGCCTTGGCGTGCCAATGCGAGCCAGGTGCGGTTGGTCCACGCGCTGGATCCCCAACCGCCTTCGTCGGTGCCGGTGGTGTAGGAATCGCCGACCACCGCGACGTGGTCGATCGGGGTGCCTCGCGCCACAAGGTGGTAAGGCCGCGGCGGGGTGGGACGGTGGCCGACCAGCCCAGCCACAACAGCGACGGAGACGACCACCGTGGCCAACTGACCGACCGCTACCTTCACTGCCCACCACCTCACCTGTATTAGCGGCATCGTAAAAGCACAATGACAGTTTCGCTGTCGACGCGCACCGGTGAATCCCCACTGTGTCGACGCTGGAGGTCTCGCGCCACCCGGAATCGTACTTGATCAGTGTGTGGCACAGCATCGTTCGCGTTACCAGGCTGTATCAGCCTGCGCGTGCCGACCGCGGCTTCGATCGCGCCTCGTGAGCCCCGTCGATCGACTGCAGTCTGCCGCCCGCCGCGTGCGCCGCCGGATCGGGCTCGGCCTTGACGCCGCCGACGTCGACCATCTTGCGCATCCATCGACGCGCGGGCTCCTCGACAAGGTGGTACAGCACGATCGCCGCGACGAAGGTGATGATCAACAGGCCGGCGAGGATCAATTTCCCGTCGCTGCCCACCAGGTTGAGCTGGAACTGCTCGGTGGTCCAGATCCACGACGTGTGCACCAGCTCGTGAACCATGTACAGGCAGAACGAGACTTGCCCGCCGTAGACCATCACCCGGGTGGACAGCAGCGCCGGCAGGCTGCCCGTGCCGATCGCCAACGTCATCACCAGCGGCACGAACAGCACGTCGACCAGCCCGGCGGTGTCCGTCACACCGCCCAGCGGATGCGCGTCGAACAGATAGAGCAGACCCACCACTCCCGCGATCAGCAGCACCGAGACGTAGCCGGCGCCGCGGCGACCGCGGTCCGACGGCCGCAACCTGGTGACGGCGGCGGCGACCAGCGCTCCGGCGGTGAACTGCATGACGATGCGTGGCAGCCAGCTCCACGGCGTGTAGAACTGGCCGCTTACCAGCAACAGCACCACCGGCGGCAGCGTCGCAACCACCGCCAGCCAGATCAGGGTGCGTGCTCGGGTGGCGTACACCAACCGGAAGATCACCAGCACCAGCAGGCCGAACAAGAGATAGGCCAACCACTCGGCGCTGATCGACCACGCCGGGCCGTCCCAGCTGGAATTGTCGAAGAACGGCTGGAACCAGAGTTGGACCAACAGGACCTGACGTACGTAGCTGATCGCGTTGAACCGCGCCAGGTCCTGCCACGGGACGTGGCCGACATGCAGGGTGAAGATCACCCACAGGGCGGCCAAGTGCAGGGTGACCAGATACACCGGCCACACCCGGGCCAGCCTCAACCAGAGGAAGTGCACGGTGGCGCGCGTCGACCACGACCCGCCCATCCGGTCGAGGTAGTTCCAGGTCAGCACGAACCCGCTGAGAATGAAGAACAGGTCTACACCCTGAGCGCCGCAGTTCAGCACCGGTGCGAGTGCATCGCGGAATCCGGGTACGGCGTCCCGCAGCATCGGACGGAAATGAAAGAGCACCACCCAGACGGCGGCGATGATGCGAAGTCCCGTGAGGGCCTTGATCTCTCCGCTGCGCACAACATTCTTTCCGTGAGGCCACATGGTGCGTCGTTCACCACGGCTGCATCATCAGGGGCGTTTGGCAGGTTATCAGTGCGGGTGGTTGATAGCGAGTTGCCGACCCGGTGTGGCTCAGTCGCAAATTCGGGCGCATTGCCGCAGGCAGGGGTCGTAGGCGTGTGCCGAAGTGATCATTCCCAGCCGCTCATTGCGCCGCTAGCGTCAACGCCATGCCACTCTTGTACGTCGACCTCATCGAGGGTCGCACTCCCGCCGAGATTCGGGCGCTGCTGGACGCAATCCACGATGCGGTCGTCGAGGCGTTCGCGGTGCCGCCGCGCGATCGCTACCAAGTCGTGCACACCCATCCGGCCCACGAGATCGTGGTCTGGGATACCGGTCTGGGGATCGACCGCTCGCCGCGGCTGGTGGTGGTGCACGTGGTGAGCAGGCGCCGTTCAACCGAGATGAAGCAGCGGTTCTACGAGCTGGTGGCCGCCAACCTCGCCACGCGATGTGGACTCGATTCGGCGGATCTGGTCGTGTCGATCACCGAGAATGACGACGCTGACTGGTCTTTCGGTTCAGGGCGGGCGCAGTTCCTGACGGGAGAGCTCTCATGAAGACCCGCCTCACCGAGTTCTTCGGTATCGAACACCCGATCGTGTCCGCGCCGATGGCGCTCATTTCCGGAGGCCGGCTTGCCGCCGCCGTGACGGCGGGCGGCGGTCTCGGGCTCATCGGCGGTGGTTACGGCGACGCGGATTGGCTCGAGCGTGAGTTCGGTCTGGCCGGCGGGACGAGGGTCGGCTGCGGTTTCATCACCTGGAGCCTGGCCCGCACGCCCGAGTTGCTCGACGCGACGTTGCGGCGGCGACCGGCGGCGATCATGTTGTCGTTCGGTGCGCTGCAACCATTCGCCGAGCGCATCCACGCGGCCGGGGTTCCGCTGATCGCACAGGTTCAGACGCTCGAACACGCGCGTCAGGCTCTGGACGCCGGTGCGGAGATCCTGGTTGCGCAGGGCGGCGAGGCAGGTGGTCACGGCATGACGGCCCGCTCGACTTTCACGCTGGTGCCCGACGTCGTCGATCTTGCCGCCCAGCGTGCTCCCGAGACACTGGTGCTGGCTGCCGGCGGCGTCGCCGACGGGCGTGGGCTCGCGGCGGCGCTAGTCCTGGGTGCCGACGGCGCGGTGGTCGGCACCAGGTTCTGGGCGTCGCCCGAGGCGCTGGTGTCTCCGCGCGCGCACGAGCGGGGTCTTCGGGCCGGCGGCGACGACACCTACCGCACCCGGGTTTATGACGCTGTGCGGCGCCTGGACTGGCCGCCCGAATACGACGAGCGGGCGTTGAGCAATCCGTTCGTCGACGGCTGGCACGGCAACGAAGCCGCATTGATGGCGTCGCTGCCCGAGGCGATCAGTACGTTCGAAGCCGCCGTCGCCGCGCAGGATTTCGACGCCGCCGCCATACTCGTCGGCGAGTCGATCGGTCGCGTCGACGCGGTTCGCCCGGCGGCCGACATCATTACCGACATGGCAGCGGATGCCGAACGAATCCTGAAAGGGTTGTGACGACAGTGGATCTCGCATCAGTCGACGAACTGCTGACCACCACCCGATCGGTTCGCAAGCGGCTCGACCTGACCCGGCCGGTCGGTCGTGACGTCATCCTCGAGTGCATCCAGCTGGCGATGCAGGCGCCCACGGCGAGCAATGCGCAAGACTGGCGGTGGCTGGTCATCACCGACCCCGACAAGCGTGCCGCGATCGCCGAGATCTACCGCGCCATCGGTGCCGAGTATCTTGCCCATGCCGCCAAGGACGCGACCGATCCGCAAACCCAACGCGTGTACGCCAGCGCTTTCAGCCTGACCGACACGCTGGGACAGGTCCCCGTGCACGTGATCCCATGCCTGGACAACCGCATCGACAACTCCACCATGCTGACCGCGGCGTCGGCGTGGGCGTCGATCATCCCGGCCGGCTGGAGCTTTCTGCTCGCGCTGCGATCCCGCGGTCTCGGATCGGTGTGGACGACAATGCATTTGGCGAAGGAGCGGGAAGTCGCCGAACTGCTGGGCATACCCGAGACGGTCACCCAGGCCGCACTGTTCCCGGTGGCCTACACGATCGGCACGGACTTCCGGCCCGCCGCGCGGCCACCGGCTGAGACCGTGACCTTCTGGGATGGTTGGGAGCAGCAATGACGGCGCCCAGGTGTCTCGGCGGATGAACACCGGTCCTCGAAACCGGCGCGAAAACATTCTTCGAAAATCGTTTCTTAGCAAAGTATTAAACGCTGCTCCCCGTGACCTTAGAGTAGCCAATTAGCGTCTCAAAGTGTTGGGGTCATGCTGCGGCACTATTCCTGAAACAGCTTTAGCGAACGGGGACGCTCTTATGGACGAATCGGTGAACACCGGAGCCACCCACCTGGGATCCCGGCGCGCCCTTCTTCCGTTCGAGTGCAGCGGTGCCGCCGTGCGCGCGCAGTGTCGCCACCTGGCCACCGTGGTCACCGTCAGCGGCGCCGTCGACACCAACAACGTCGATCGGGTCAGCGAATACGTCAAGCACTTCATGCTGGCGGATAAGCCGTTCGTCCTGGACCTTTCGGGTGTGGAGACCTTCGCGGCGCACGCTGTCCGGCTGCTGTACAGCATCGACGCCGCCTGCAATGCGGCCGGTGTGGAATGGGCAGTCATTCCCAGCCAGGCGGTGAACGTGACGCTGCTGGTCACCCACGAGGACGCCACCTTCCCCACCGCGGAGTCGGTGCACGAGGCACTGCACTACTTCGCCGACGCCAACTCGGCGCGTCGCCGGCTGCTGCTGCCGCTGCTCACCAAAACCGCGTAACCGCGAAATTCGGCTCCGGCGCGCGTTCACCGAGTCCGTATGCTGGCGTCTGTGAAGTCCACATCAACGTCTGTCGCCGCTGCGGCGTTTGCGGTGCTGGGCTGGGGCGTTTCCGCCGGTCTTGCCAGCGCTGACCCACCCACGCCGCCGCCGGCTCCCGCGCCACCGCCCGGGCAGGCTCCGGCCGGCGGGCCGAAGACGACGATCGATCACGACGGCGTGTTCAACGTGGGCACCGACATCGTGCCCGGCATCTACACCTCGGCCGGTCCGATCGGCAGCGGCGTCTGCTACTGGAAGCGGCTCGGCGACGACGCCAAACAGCCGATCGACAACGCCATGAGCAAGAAGCCACAGGTCGTCAAGATCGACCCGACCGACAAGACGTTCAAGACGGACGGCTGCCAGGCCTGGCAGAAGAATGACGCGGCGGTCGTCGACCCCGGGAAGTCACCGGAACAGGCCGGAATAGGCCTGGGCATCCTCAACTCGCTGATCGGCGGTGGCGGGGGTGCGCCTGCGCCGCCCGCGGCTCCCCCGGCGCCCGCGCCCGCGGCGCCGAAGCCGTGACGACCTAGCCCGCAGAGGTATGGAGACGGTCGAATACGCCGCCGGTCGGCTGGCGGACGTTGTCGGCCGACCCTCGCAATCGACGGTTCTGTTGTGGCACGGGCAGCAGGCCGACGCACGCTCATCGGTCCGCCCGCTTGTCGAGTTGCTGTCCGACCACGGCTTGGGCGTGGTCGCTCCGGACTGGAATTCCTACGCGGACGACGGCGGGCGCGCCGATCTGCTGAGCTCGGTGCGGTTCACCCGCGAGCGGGTCGACGATCCCGACGGTGTGGTGCTCGTCGGCTGGTCGATGGGTGGCGTGGCCGCGGCAGGGCTGACGATTCAGGCGCAGCGGTTCGGCGTGCGCTTCGCGCACACCGTCTGCCTGGCCGGCGCGCTCATGGTGGCCGACCCGATCTCCGGGGGCGTCCCGGCGGCGCAACTGCGCGGCGATGCGACACGCTCCCCGTTCACGCTCCTGCACGGCGTATCGGATCGCGTCATCCCTGTCGCGGTGGCCCACGACTTCGCGTCGGCCCTGCGGCACAACGACTGGCCGGTCGAGGTCGCCGAGCTGCCCGCCGACCACGGATCGATCGCCGGCGCGGTGTACGACCCGGCCGCCGGAAGCTACTCCGCCGCCACCGATTCGGAGACCTTAGCCGTAGCCGCCGGCGTCGCGGCTCATATCGCCGACGCCAGCCGATCGCGTCGGTGACTGGGCCAGCCAGTCGCGCAGCTTCGCGTAGACCAACGGGTGGTTCAGCAAGTCGAAGTGGTGCAAACCGCGCAGCCTCAGGCCGTGCTCGGTGTCGAACGGGATGCGCCGCCACTTTCCTTGGCCCGCAGCACTTTTCGGCCGCACCAAATGATCCCCTGCGATCATTCCGAGCAGCGGCGGCGCGACCGCGGACGCCACGAAGTGGTAGGTGGCGTCCGGCAGATGCGGTGCCTCATGACAGCGGTCGGTCAGAAACTCGTCGGGATCGACGTCGCGCCAGTCCTCATCCAGGCAGGCGCCGTAGCGCAGGTCTTTCACCCCATCGCTGCGAGCGTTCAAAAACGCTGCGATAGCTCGGGTTTCGGGCAGCTTGGCCAGCGCCCACGACGCGGCGTTTACGCCCTTCTCGATATCGGCGCCCAGATGCGGCGAGCCGAGGCACACGACACGGCCGACGGCGTCGGTCCAGCCGAGTTGCTGCTCGCCGCCGTAGTGGCACGCGCTGCGCACCACCAGCCCACCCATCGAGTGGCCCACCATCACCAGCTCGGTGATGGGTACCGGCCACTGGTCGTGCAGCAGGTCGAGGATCTCCGCCAGCGTTCGGCCGTTGACCGAGATGTGCAGTCCGGTGTTGTACCGCAACATGATCGGGGTGAATCCCAGATCGGCGCTGAGCCGTTCGCCGTAGCTGCGGCCTTCGTCGCCCGCACGGGGCGGCCGCGACCAGGAGCGCTCGGTCAGGCACCAGCCATGCACGAAGACCGCGACCCGGCTGGTGGCCCCGGGAAACGCCGCCGCGAGAGAATCGGCTGTCAGCGCTACCGATTGGCCGTCGCGCCGAATCACCATCGCGCCGGCCAGCGGGTTTTCCCGTTCGGTCAACTCGTCGCCGTAGATGCCGTTGACCGCGGCGATAGCGGCCGCGACAGAGTCGCTGCGTGATTCCAAAGCGTCATGGGCCTCGTCGCCCCAGATCTCGGCGGCGAGGATGCCCGCGGCGTGTGTTGCGCCGCGCAGACCGCGGTCCACGCCGCTGTAGATCGCGTGCGTCAGCCCGTCGTGGATCACCTTGGTCGGGGTCGCCGACGCGCCGATGGAGCCGAAGACGCGCCCGGCGATGCCGGCGTGCATCCCCCGTACCAAGGTGGTGAGCACCGACGTGGCCTCCCCCGCCAGATCGCCGACGGCCCGGATATCACTGCGTTGCATGTCGCCCCCTTGGGTGAACGCGTGTCAAAATGGCTCGACAAGTCGTCTCGCTGCTCAAATCCGCTCGATGAGACCAGGTCTGAGCTGTAGGTTTGTCCACTCAGTATACAAACGTTTACTGTATGTGTCAGTTGTCGCAATGACCAGGCATGACCCGAGCCCTAGGAGCCTTGATGGACGCCACGTTCTCGTTGGAGTTGTCCGATGAAGTGGTGCAGGTACGCGACTGGGTGCACGAGTTCGCCGAGACAGTGATCCGTCCGGCAGCCGCCGAATGGGACGAGCGGGAAGAAACCCCGTGGCCGATCATCCAGGAGGCCGCCAAGGTCGGGCTCTACACGCCGGACTTGTTCGCCCAGATGGCCGGAGAATCCACCGGCCTGGGTATGCCGACGGTGTTCGAGGAAATGTTCTGGGGGGACGCCGGTATCGCGTTGTCCATCATGGCCACCGGTCTGGCTGCGGCCGCTCTGGCCGCCAACGGCACCCCGCAGCAGATCGGCGAGTGGCTGCCGCAGATGTTCGGCAGCCCGGGCGACCCGAAGCTCGCCGCGTTCTGCTCGTCGGAGCCCGGTGCCGGCTCTGACGTCGGAGCCGTCCGCACCAGAGCCAGGTACGACGAAGCCGCCGACGAGTGGGTCCTCAACGGCACCAAGACGTGGGCGACCAACGGCGGGATCGCCAACGTCCATGTCGTGGTGGCGTCGGTGGAACCTGAGCTGGGCACCCGCGGCCAGGCGACGTTCATCATCCCGCCCGACACCAAGGGCCTCTACCAGGGGCAGAAATTCAAGAAGCACGGCATCCGCGCTTCGCATACTGCCGAGGTGGTGCTCGATGACGTCCACATCCCCGGCGAGCTGATCCTCGGCGGCCGGGAGAAATTCGAGAGTCGGATCGCCAAGATCCGGGAAGGTCATCGCACCTCGAGTCAGGCCGCGATGATGACGTTCGAGCGCACCCGCCCGACGGTCGGCGCGATGGCACTCGGAATCGCCCGCGCCGCTTACGAATACGCGTTGGACTACTCATTGCAGCGTGAACAGTTCGGACGCAAGATCGCCGAATTCCAGGCCATCGCGTTCAAGTTGGCCGACATGAAGAGCCGCATCGACGCGTCTCGGATGCTGGTCTGGCGGGCCAGTTGGATGCAGCGAAACAACAAGGCGTTCAACTCAGCTGAAGGATCGATGGCGAAGCTGTACGCCAGCGAGACCGCGGTTTACGTCACCGACGAAGCAATTCAGATCCTCGGCGGCAACGGCTACACCCGTGACTACCCGGTCGAGCGGATGCACCGAGATGCCAAGATCTTCACCATCTTCGAAGGCACCAGTGAGATTCAGCGACTCGTCATCGCTCGGGCGCTGACCGGCCTGCCCATTCGGTGACGTGCGCTGTCAGTGAGCGGCGCTCGTCTCTTCGGCGGCGCCGTTCATGGCCAGCGCTTCATCCCAGCCGTTGACATGCTCCTCGACCGGCGGGAGCTCAGGCACGAACTCGCCCTCGTCCAGGCCGGCGACCGACCGGATCGCGGAGATCAGCTGCTGAACCAGCGGCGTCTCGGCGTCGGTGGGTGTGGCGCCCTCTTCGAGCTCGTCGGGCAGCCCGGGGCGCAGGCCCACGCCGTTGGCGGCTTCGTGCGCCGACAGCTTGGCGTGGATGCGGGCGTTGTAGAGCTGTTGGCCCAGAGTCGATCCGGGGGCATCCGCGGCCCGCTCCATCAGATCGTCGTAGCGTCGCCGGACATCGCTGAGCGCCATCATCACCGTCGGAGTGGACCTGCCGTGGCTTGCCGCCTCGGTCAGCGCGGCGCGAAGTTTGCGCATACCGGCCAGAACGATCTCGGCGCGCTTCTGAAATTTTTTGTCCTCTGGAAAGGGCAGTGAATCGATAGCCGCCCGGTACATGTGCATCGCCGCTTCGGCGAGATTCACTATGGTTTGCGCTTCACCGTCGTGCTTGTCGAATTCGGCCATGGCCCCTCAATTCTGTGGTGGTGTTCGGCTCAGGTCCTGACGTCGCGGCGTCGACCCGGACAACAATAGTGCGCTGGCTCACGCGTGGCAGTCCCACTCCGGGAGTGCTTATAGAAACGATGACCCGAGCCGGGTCGCGCTAGTTGAGACCGTAGAAACGCTGCGCGTTGAGCCCGCCGATTTTCGCGCGCGCATTTTCGCTGATGTCCGAGCGGGTGCGCAGATGTTTGGTGCTTTCGGGCCATTCGCCGTCCCAGTGCGGGTAGTCGCTGGCGAACATGATGAAGTCGTCGCCGAGCACGTCGATGACACCGGGCAGGATCGGCTCCTCCGACTCACACGTCACGAAGATATTGCCGGCCCGAAGATAGTCCTGCGGGTCGCGTTGCCAGCCGCGTTCGATCCAGTCGCCGCGTTTCTCGAAATGCTCGTGCAGCCGGTCGATGAAGAACGGCACCCAGCCGACACCCGCTTCGAGAAAGGCCACCCGCAACCTTGGGTGTCGGTCGAAGACACCGCCGGAGATCAGTGCCGTCATCGCCGTCATCTGGTCGAACGGAAAGCTGATGCAGTGCACCTGGATGTAGTTGGTGAAGCGATCGACGCCGATCTTCGGCAGGTGGACGCCCGGGGCACCATGAATGCCGAGCGGCATGTCGAGCTCGACCGCAGCGGCGTAGAACGGGTCAAGGTCGGGGTGGTCGAGGTTGCGCGTCTTGAGCGCAGGCGGCACGAGGGCGGCCACCAACCCGAGATCTTTGGCTTCCCGCATGACGTCGATCGCCAACTCCCCGTGCTCGATCGGGGTCACCGCGACACCATGCAGGCGGTCGGCCGCCGGTGTGCAGAAGTCGGCGATCCACTGGTTGTAGAGGCGTGCGAAACCGGCGGCGAACTCCGGGTCCTCGAGGCTCGGCGCGCAGAGCCCGAGGCTCGGATACAGCACCATGGTGTCGATGCGGTCGCGGTCGGCGTCACCCAGCATGCCCTCGACCGATCTGCAGTTGATGTCCGATGCCGTGCTGATCCCGTGCTCGGGTGGGCAGCCGGCGCCCGGGCCGCGGTCTTCGGGATAGTTGCGGCCCTCGATGACCAACCTCGGCCTCCGGTCGGCACTGGCCGTGACGTATTGCGGCCAGCGTTTCATCGCCTCGATCGTCAGCGACGGGTTCTCCGCGACGTGTCCGTCGGCGTCGATGATGTGCATCAGTCACTCCCGTCGACAGGATCCCCGTCGTTGTATGCAGCGTGCCCCACCGACGGCGTCATCGCTTCCGAAACGCCGCGAAAGATGCCGGGCTGCTATATCCCGATTTGCGCCCGGGTCTTCCGTGTAACACTGCGTTAATGGTGTACGCAATTGCCCGGCCCAAGCTGGAAGGCAACATCGCGGTCGGTGAAGATCGTCAGCTCGGGTTCGCCGAGTTCGGCGACCCGCAGGGACGCGCCATCTTCTGGCTGCACGGCACCCCCGGTGCACGACGGCAGATTCCGACCGAAGCCCGGGTCTACGCCGAGGAGAATCACATCCGCCTGATCGGCGTCGACCGACCGGGTATCGGGGCGTCCACGCCCTATCAGTACGACGCCGTCGTCGACTTCGCCGATGACCTGCGGACGGTGGCCGACACCCTGGGCATCGGCAAGATGGCCGTCATCGGGCTGTCCGGCGGCGGGCCGTACGCCTTGGGGTGCGGGGTCGCGATGCCCGATCGCGTCGTGGCGGTCGGGGTGCTCGGTGGCGTCGCGCCGACCGTCGGCTCGGACGCGATCGGCGGCGGGTTGGTGGCGCTCGCTTCGTGGGTAGCGCCGGTGCTCCGCGTCGCCGGACTGCCGATTCGGTTGGCGGCAGTCGGTTTCATCCGACTGCTGAAGCCAGTCGCTGAACCCGCGCTCTACCTCTATGCGCGGGTCTCCCCCGAAGGCGATCGGCGGCTGCTGGTGCGGCCGGAGTTCAAGGCGATGTTCCTCGACGATCTGCTCAACGGCAGCCGCAAGCAAATGGCGGCTCCGTTCGCCGACGTCATCGTCTTCGCCAGGGACTGGGGATTTCGGCTCGAGGAGGTAAAGATCCCGGTCCGCTGGTGGCATGGCGACGCCGACCACATCGTGCCGTTCGCCCATGGGCAGCACGTCGTCAGCAGATTGCCCGAGGCGGTGCTCACCACGTTGTCCGGGGAAAGCCACCTCGCCGGGCTGGGCTTCGCCGAGCAGATTCTGCGCACCATGACCGAGCTCTGGGACGACATCGAAAAGACCTGATTCCGGTCCGACCGCACCGTGTTAGATGGTGCGGGTGCCGCGAAATCAGCCGCTCACCGGCGACCAGCGCAACTCGTTCATCGCCGCGCTGCTGGGCTGGACGATGGACGCCTTCGACTATTTCCTCGTCGTCCTCGTCTACGCCGACATCGCGAAGACCTTCCACCACACCAAGGCCGAAGTCGCGTTCCTGACCACCGCCACATTGCTGATGCGTCCGGTCGGTGCCCTGTTGTTCGGGTTGTGGGCCGACCGCGTCGGCCGGCGACTGCCGCTGATGGTCGATGTGGTGTTCTATTCGACGGTCGGTTTTCTGTGCGCGTTCGCGCCGAACTTCACCGTGCTGGTGATCCTGCGGCTGCTATACGGCATCGGCATGGGCGGCGAATGGGGCCTGGGTGCCGCGCTCGCGATGGAGAAAGTGCCCGCCGAGCGCCGCGGGTTCTTTTCCGGTCTGCTGCAAGAGGGTTACGCCTTCGGATATCTGCTCGCGACACTGGCGTCGCTGCTGGTGATGGACTGGCTTGGGCTGTCGTGGCGCTGGCTGTTCGGCTTGAGCGTCATACCCGCGCTGGTCAGCCTGATCATTCGGTACCGGGTGAAAGAGTCCGAAGTCTGGGAAGCCGAACGGCGCCGAATGCGACTGACCCAGACCAGGATTCGTGATGTGCTGCGCGACGCTGCCATTGTCCGTCGGTTCATCTACCTGGTGCTGCTGATGGCCGCGTTCAACTGGATGAGCCACGGCACCCAGGACGTGTATCCGACCTTTCTTCAGGCCACCCACGACGCCGGCGCGGCGCTGTCGCACACCACCGCCAAGTCGATCGCGGTGATGTACAACATCGGCGCGATCCTCGGCGGGCTGCTCTTCGGCTCACTGTCTCAGCGGTTCGGCCGTCGCTACACCGTGGTGTTCTGCGCGGTGCTGGGGTTGCCGATCGTGCCGCTGTTCGCGTATTCGCACACCGCCGGGATGCTCTGCCTTGGTTCGTTTTTGATGCAGTTCGCCGTGCAGGGAGCGTGGGGCGTCATACCGGCGCACCTGACCGAGATGTCGCCGGATGCCATCCGCGGCTTCTATCCGGGAGTCACCTATCAGCTGGGCAATCTCATCGCTGCCTTCAACCTGCCCATTCAAGAACACTTGGCCGCCACCCACGGCTATCCCTTCGCCCTGGCCGTGACGATCGTGCCGGTGCTGATCGCGGTCGCCCTCCTGACAGCAATCGGCAAGGACGCCACCGGAATTCACTTCGGCACCAGACACAGCAGCGCGGTCGGCGATCAGCCAGATGGTGTGGCTTCGCCGAGCGCTTGACGCAGCATGTGCATCGCCACCGTCGTCGAGCGCTCCCGAACGTCGGAACGGTTGCCCGGCAGCCGAAGCGTTCGGGTGGACGACTCGCCGTCGGTCAGTGCGACCGTGAAGCAGACCGTGCCCACCGGTTTGTCGTCGGTTCCTCCGGCGGGCCCGGCGATGCCGGTGATCGCCACCGCCGTGTCGGCGCCGAAGCGCCGCAGCGCACCGTCGGCCATCGCCTCGGCGACGGGCTCGGAGACAGCGCCGTGTTCGTCGATCAACGCCGGATCGACGCCGAGCAAGTCGGCTTTGGCTTCATTCGCGTAGGCCACCAAACCGCCGGCGAGGTACGCCGACGAACCCGGCCGCTCGGTGAGACGTGCCGACAGCAGTCCGCCGGTACACGATTCCGCCGTCGCGATGCGGCGGCCGGTCAGCAGCTGAGCAACCTGGTCGTCGATCTGGGAGCCGTCTTCGGAGAAGATCTGCTGCCAGTGCCGGTCCCGGAGGTAGTCGCTCAACTGGCGGTAGGTGTCGGCGGCGTCCGGCTCGTAGCGGGTGACCATCTCGATCTCGCCGCGGCGCAGACACGTGGTGATCTCCAGGGCGGCGAAGCCGGGCACGTCCTGCTCCGCCTCGCGGAGGGTCTCGGCCAGGCCGGACTCCGGCAAACCGAACATCCGGATGGTGTCCTGGCGGTAGATCGTCCGCCCCGCGATGGCCTCCTGGAAAGCGGGGAGCTGCGCGGCGGTCCGCCACATCGGCTGCAGTTCGCGGGGCGGGCCGGGCAGCACCAGCACCGCCGGCTTGCCGGGAACGATCACGCCCGGCGCGGTGCCCACCGGGTCCAGCACCACCGCCCCGACCGGGACCATGGCCTGCTTGCGATTGGCGGCGCGCACCGCGTCGAAATCGCCGGTCCCGACGCCGACACGGGACATCAATTTCTTCAGGATCGCCGCGATCTTGTTCTCCAGCTCGGTGTCCAGCGCGAGCTCGAGTCCGCAGAACTGCGCCACGGTGGCGATCGTCATGTCGTCGGCGGTGGGCCCGAGGCCGCCGCTGGTCACGATGAGGTCCACACCCTCGTCGGCCAAGAAGCGCAGCTGCGCTTCGATGTCGGCGGCGCGGTCACCGCAGATGGTGATGTGGGCGAGTTCAACCCCCAGCTCGAGAAGCTGATCGGCGATCCACGGTCCATTGCGGTCAGCGACCCGGCCCGTCAGAACCTCGGTTCCGGTGACGACTATGCCCGCGCGTGCACTCACCGCTACGACACTAGGCCCGGCGGTGGACGGCTCGACAGGTGGCGCTCGACAGACTCGGTCTTGCCGGTCATCGCGTCGGTGACCCCGGAGCGCCAGTCCGCCTTGATCACCACGCTGACCCGTGCGGCACGGGCCGCCACCGCCTCGACGGCGCGTTCGACGACGGCCATCACCTGGCCCCAGCTGTCGCCCTCGATCACGGTGAACATCGCGTCGGTCTTGTTCGGCAGACCGGACTCCCGGACCACCCTGACCGCCTCGGCGACGAGTTCGCCGACACCCTCGCCGACCCCGAGCGGCGTCACCGAGAACGCGACCAATACAGACACATCACGACCCTACTCGCGCCGCATGGCAGCATCGGGCCATGCGGGTTCTGGTGCAGCGGGTCTCGTCGGTCACCGTTTCCGTCGACCGAAACGTCGTCGGCTCGATCCAACCGGAAAGCCAGGGCCTGCTGGCGTTCGTCGGGGTGACCCATGGCGACGACGTCGACAAGAGCCGGCGCCTCGCTGAAAAGCTCTGGCAGCTCAGGATTCTCGACGACGAGCGTTCTGCGTCTGACATCAACGCGCCGATCGTCGTGGTCAGCCAGTTCACTCTGTACGCCGACACCGCCAAGGGCCGACGGCCGTCGTGGAACGCCGCCGCGCCGGGTTCGGTGGCCGAGCCGCTGGTCGAGGAGTTCGTTCAGGTGCTGCGAGACCTGGGCGCCGACGTGCAGACCGGGATCTTCGGTGCCGACATGCAGGTCGCATTGGTCAACGACGGCCCGGTCACGGTGCTGCTGGAGCTGTGAGAGGTTGATGGGATGAGCGCATCGCAGGACAAGTGGGGCGTGGACCGTTCCGAGGACGACACGTGGGACATCGTCAGCAGCGTGGGATACACCGCGCTGCTGGTCGCGGGATGGCGCGCCCTGCATGCGACGAGCGAACACCCCTTGGTGCGCGACGACTACGCGAGACGTTTCATCGAGGCGTCCGCGGACCCGTTCCTCAACCGCGCCCTCGCCGACCCCGACACCTCTGCGGGTGCGACGGCCTTCCCCCGGCTCTACGGCGTGCAGACCCGGTTCTTCGACGAATTCTTCTCCGCCGCCTCCGAGCGGGGTATCCGCCAGGCCGTCATCGTCGCGGCCGGTCTGGACTCGCGTGCCTACCGGCTGCAATGGCCAACCGGCACAACGGTGTTCGAAGTCGACCAGCCGAAAGTCCTCGAGTTCAAGGTACGGGTGCTCGCCGAGCATGCAGCACAACCTGCGGCCGGCCGGCGCGATGTCGCCGCAGACCTCCGCGATGACTGGTCAATACCATTGCGGGACGCGGGCTTCGACACTGAGCAACCGACGGCCTGGTCGGTGGAGGGCATTCTGCCGTATTTGACCGGTGACGCCCAGGACACGTTGTTCAGCCGAATCACCGAATTGTCGGCGCCCGGCAGCCGCCTCGGGATAGGTGCGCTGGGCTCGTGCCTTGGCCAGGACCGGCTCGAAGCACTGGAGGACAGCTACCCGGGCCTCAACCTGTCCGGCGACGTGAACTTCTCCACGCTGACCTACGACGACGCGACGAAAACCAAACCGGCACAATGGCTTGCCGATCACGGCTGGACAGTCGAGCCCGTGCGCAGCAATCCGGAACTGCAGCGCGGCTATGGCCGGACCCCGGCCCCGGTCGACATCGAACTCGACGAGATCATGCACTCCGAATACATCACCGCGACGCGTTAGTCGGCCACGACATATGCGGTGCCCCGGCCCGCCCGCTCCCACAGGACGCCGCCCGCGGCGGTCACGCCCGCCCGGATCAGGTCGCGCTTGAGGATCTTGGTGGTCGCCGTCTGCGGAAGCGCATCGTTGATCCGCACGAACCGGGGCCACGCCTTCGGTGACAGGTCCGACTGGGTAGCCAGGAATTTCTCGAAATCCTCCGGGGTCAGCGACTCACCGTTATTGAGGACGACGGCCGCCATCACCTGGTCACCGACCTCGTCCCGAATCCCATATACCGCAACCTGACTGATCGGAGCCAACCGCTGCAGAATCCGCTCGATGGGTGCCGCGGCCAGGTTCTCGCCGTCCACCCGCAGCCAGTCGGACGTCCGGCCGGCCAGGTAGATCCAGCCGTCGGTGTCGCGGTAGGCCAGATCGCCTGACCAATACATGCCGTGGCGCATGCGCTCGCTGGTGGCCGCCGGGTCGTTGTAGTAACCGGCGAACGGACCGGCGCCCTGGGTGTTCACCAGTTCGCCGACCGCGTCGTCGAAGTTCGCCAGCGCACCATGCTCATCGAAAATCGCAGGCGCACATTCAGTTACGGTCTGCGAGTTGTAGATGGCGACGCCGGGATAGCCCTTGCCGATGGAGCCGGTTGGGGTGCCGTCTTCGCGGGTGATGATCACCGCGAATTCACTGGAGCCGAAGCTGTCGACCACCCGGCAGCCGAATCGGCGGGCGAAGGCGTCGATGTCGCGATCGGACGCCTCGTTGCCGAAGGCGATGCGCAGCGTGTTGTCCGCATCGCCGTGTTGCTCCGGGGTGGCCAACACCAGGGCCAGCGGCTTGCCGACATAGTTGAGATACGTGACGCCGTGGCGGCGGACATCGGCCAGGAAACTCGAAGTCGAGAATCGTGCCGGAACCATCGTCGCGCCACTGCCGATGGCGACCGCCCACCCGGCTGCCACGCCGTTGGAGTGAAAGAGCGGCATCGCCAGGTAGCACACGTCGGCCGCGGTGACGTCGTACTGCCCGATCAGGCTTGCGCCGCACATGATCGCCATCACGTGAGAGAAACGCACCGCCTTGGGGTCGCCGCTGGTTCCCGAGGTGAAGATCATCATCAGGGTGTCATCGAAGCCGACCTCGCGGTACGGGACGAGTGGCGGTGCGGCCAAGACCGCGTCGAGGTAACGCTGCGACGCCACATCGAGCACGATGACGCCGTCAAGGTCCAACCCGTCCAGCAACGGAAGGTGATCGGAATCAACCAGCAGCAGTTGACAATCCGCGCGCCGGATGTCCGAGGCCAGCCCGGTGCCGCGTCGGGTGGTGTTGATCCCGCACAGCACGTACCCACCTAACGCGGCCGCCGCCATCGAGCGCAGCATGGCCGGCGAATTCGCCAGCAACGCACCGACATGCAGCGGGCGGGCAGCGTCGGCCAGACCGATCACCATCGACGCCTCAGCGGCCGCTTCGTCGAGGTGCTCGCGCCAGGTCCAGGTCTGGTCGCCGTAGGCCACCGCGGGAGAGTCGTCGTGCATGCGCGACCGCAGCAACTGCTGGACGGTCTCAAACATCGTCGGGCTCCGGCCGGTAACGCAGCAGTGTGACGCCGGTATCGGGGATGTCGCAGAACACCGGGCTCACCCGCATCCCGATCCGGACCTCGGCGGGGTCGACGTCCACCAGCTCGGTGCTGACGCGCGGTCCGGCGTCCCACTGGACGACAGCGAGAAGTTGCGGCACCGCGTCGGTCCACGGCGGGCCGGTCGGTCGGCGTGCCATGGTGAACGTGTACAGGGTTCCGGCGCCGTCGATTTCGCGCCACTCCAGGTCGTCGGCCAGGGTGCCCGGCGCCAGTGTTCGCGGATAGAACACGTAGCGCCCCAGCGATGGCGAATACTGCACCAGGATGCGGTGTTCGGTGAGCGCCTGCCAGAACGGCTTGGAAACCGGCGTGGCGTCGGGAAGCGGTGCGGTGTAGGTCATCTCAGTCACCGCCCAGAACCAGAGCGACCTGTTCGCTCATGATGCCGCCGGTGCCGCTGACGAATGCGCGATGGCAGTCAGCGACCTGCGCCTGCCCTGCACGGCCCATGAGTTGCCGCGCGGCGTCGACGACGTGATGCATGCCGCCGGCCATGCCCGCCTGCCCGAACGACAGCTGCCCCCCTGCGGTGTTGAGCGGAAAGTCACCACCGAAAGTGAGGTCACGCTGGTTGACCCACGCCATGCCTTCGCCTTTGCCGCAGAACCCCGCATCTTCGAGGGTCATCAGCACGGTGATGGTGTAACAGTCGTACAGCGAGGCCATGTCGACGTCAGCAGGCCCGAGGCCGGCCATCGCGAACGCTCGCTCGGCGGCGCGGGACACCGGCGTCGTCATCAGGTCTTCGGCGTAGGTCGCCGTCTTGAACGCGATGTACTCGCCGAAGCCTTGGACCCACACCGGGCGATGGCGTCCTCGGCGTGCCACCTCGGCGTTGGCGATCAGAACGCCCGTGCCGCCCTGAACCCGCATCACGGTCTCCAGCATGTGGATCGGGTCGGCGATCATCGGGCTGGCCAGAACGTCGTCGACGGTGATGGGCTTGCCGTGAAACACCGCACCGGGATGCGCACACGCATTCGTTCGCTGGTCCACCGCGATCTTGGCGAGAGCTGTTGGATCGTAACCGAATTGGGCGCCGTAGCGCTGAGCGATCTGGGCGTACGGCCCGTTCTGCCCGACGTTGCCGTAGGGGATCTCGAACTCGGCCTGCGGCGAACCGTACTTGTTGCTCGACGCGCCGTGCCACCCCGGCGCCGGTGCGGGCCTGCGGGTGGACGTCGGCAACACCGAGGATCCCGGCACCACCGCGAGTACGGCGTCGCACAGCCCGAGTTCGACCGCGGCCGCGGCACGCCACACCATCCCGGCGGAGGTGGCGCCGCCCAGGTCGACGCGTTCACCGAAATTCACCGGCAGGCCGAGATATTCAGACAGCGTGGCGGGCGCGAACATGTCCGATTCCGCCAGACCGTGGCACACCAGGCCGTTGACCACGCGCGCGTCCACGCCGGCATCGTCGACGACCATCTTCGCCAGCAGCGCGTACTGATCCAACGTGAACGATGCCGGGCGGGTCTGTTTGCGTTCCGCGGGCAGTTCGGCGATCCCGATGATCGCCGCCTCACCCCGCAGACCCGTCACGATCGGTCTCCGCGCAGCGGCAGCGTCACCGTGGCGGTGCCCGGCATCAATACCGTGTCGTCGCGCCGACCCGCGATCTCCAGGTCGATCAGACCGACGTTGTTGGACAATCGCTTTGCCGTCACCGCTCCGCCGAATTCCAGTCGTTCGCCGACAAAGGCGATTGCCCGATTCTGCACGGCGTATCGCACCAGCGTGCCGCGCCCTCCGATCCAGTCGGTGACGGCCCTCGCCAGCAGCGCGGCCTGCAGCGGGCCTTGCACGATGACGTCGTGATAGCCCTCTTTCGTTCGGGCCCAGTCTTTGTCGTAGTGGATGCGGTGCCCGTTGTAGGTCGCGGCGCTGAAGAAGAACAACTGCCGTTCGTCGACCGTCACGGCGAGCGTCGGCAACGCGTCACCCGGGTGCACGTCGTCGTAAAAAAGCTGGGTCATCACACTGCCTCAGGGTCGGGCGATCATCGATGTTGTTGCCTCGGCGATCAATTCATCATGCTGGTTGCGGTACTCCGTTCGCCAGGTGACCAGAACGAATTGTCCTGAGCGGCCCTGCTTCTCGACGATTGACTCGATGGTGCGAACCATCTCGATCTCGTCGCGGTGATACGCCGGGCCGTGGAACGTGGTGTTCTCACCGCCCGCCATCCGCCGGGGCGCGCGCGGAAACGCGAGGCTGCCAGAGATCGCTCCTGAAGATCCGTCAGGTCGCAACCCGTCGAGTTCGGTGACTCCCAGCACGGCGTACTGCAGGTAGAGCGGCGGGCAGATGATGTCGCGGTAGCCCTGCGCGCGAGCGTATTCGGGGTCGAACCACAGCGGATTGTGATCACCGACCGCCGCGGCCCACCGTTGCCAGTCGCGGCGGTTCACCTCCCCGGTCGCGGCGGCGGCGACGGTGCCCACGCGCGACGCCGACTCGTCATCGATCAGACTCTGCTCGCTCACGCCTGCTCCTCCAGCCAGGCCGCGGCGACGTCCGCCCCGCCACCCAACGTCGACAAGACCCGCGCCCGCTCGGAGTACAAATGCAGATCGGTCTCGACCACATAGCCCATGCCGCCGTGCAACTGGTGCGCGTCGAGCGTGATCAGTTTCGCCGCGGTCGCCGCATGCATGCGGGCAATCGCGGTCTGACGGGTGGCGGTGTGGCCCTTCCCGATCCAGAACACCGCCGAATGAGCGGCGAGCCGCGCCGCGGCCAGCGCGATATGCATATTCGCCACCAGATGCTGTGCGGCCTGAAAGGACGCGATCGGGCGACCGAACTGCTTGCGTGCCATCGTGTAATCGACCGTGCGCTGCAGCACCGCCTCGCCGACGCCGACCAGGTCCAGCGACAGCAACGCCACTGCGGCGTTGGCCATCCGGCGCAGGTCTTGTTCCGCCAGGCCCGCACCGTCGGCCCCGTCCAGCACCGCCGCTGGATCAATCACCTCGACATCGTCGAATCCGATCCGGAATGTGCGGTGCCCGCCCATCAACCGCAGCGGGTCGATCCACAGGCCCGCTGCGGTCAACGGCACGACGAACGCCATGACCCGCTCCCCCGCCGCGGCTGCCGACACGACGAGGTGATCGGCCAGGTCGGCGTCCGCGACGAAATCGACCGCGCCGCTGAGTCGCCAGCCACCCCAAGCCTCCGAACGCACACGCAGCGTCGGTGTGGTCACTGCGGCATTACGTGGGCCCCACAAACATGTTGTGGCACTGATGTTTCCGTTGGCCAGCGAGGGCAGCCAAGCAGCATGCTGAGCGGGTCCGCCGAGCAGCTGGATGGCCAGAGCGGCCTGCACGGTGCCGTGCACGATCGTCGGGCACAGGCCGCGGCCCGCCTCGAGGCAGAAGATGCCGAGGTCCGACAGCGCGCCGCCGGCGCCGGCGTATTCCTGCGGAACCAACAGGCCGAATACGCCGGCGTCTGCCAACGACTTCCACAGCCGGGCGGGCATCGAGCGTGGGTCCGCGTCGCGAAGTTCGCGGACCAGGCTCGTGGGGCACTCCGCGGCGAACAGCGCGACGAGCATCGACGCCAGGTCTCGCTCGTCCTGATCGGCTAACAGTTTCACGATGCCGTCGCCGTCAGCGTCCGTAGGACGGCATGCCGTGGCCACGCTGCGCGATCACGTCGCGAAGTACCTCGTTGGTGCCGCCACCGAACCGCATCAGCGGTGACACCCGGTAGAGCCGTTCGAATTTCCCGTCCACCGGCGCGCCGGGGCTGCCGTACGCCAACAAGCCGTCGGGGCCGAGCAGGTCGATGGCCAAATCGGCGATCCGCTGGCGTAATTCGCTGCTGAACACTTTCTCGACGCTGACCTCCACGGTGGGGATCACTCCGCTGTCCAGCAACGAGGCCGCCTGATATCCCATCAACATGGCCGCCTCGACATCCGCTTCCGCTTGGGCGAGACGGCGACGGAAGCCGGCGATCTGTAAGGGCACCGAACCGTCGCGTCTCGGCCGGCCGGCCAGCTCGGTCAGTTCGTCGAGTGCGCGGCGCAGATCTCCCGCATTGGTCAGCGCGCCTCGCTCGAGATCCAGCGCGCCGGTGATGTAGGTCCAGCCTCGATTGAGTTCCCCGATCAAGTTGCCGAGGGGCACCCGTACCGCGTCGAAGAACACTTCGTTGGTGCGATACCCCGACCATGCGTAGAGCGGACGAATCTCTATGCCGGGCAGATTGGTCGGAACCATGATCACCGAGATGCCGCGGTGCCGGGCCGCACTGGGATCGGTTCGCACACAGAGCCATTCATGCGTGGCACGGTTTGCGACGCTGTTCCAGATCTTGGATCCGGTGATGACCCACTCGTCGCCGTCTTGCACCGCCCGGGTGCGCAGACTGGCCAGATCGGTGCCCGCTTCGGGTTCGGAGTACCCGACCGCGCAGATCAGCTCGCCGCGAGCGATCGGCGGAAGGAACTCGAGCTTGTTCTGTTCGGTGCCGTGCCGCATGATCATCGGCGCGACCGATGTCACCGTGAGGTCCGGACCTGGAACACCCCAATACTCGAACTCGCGCATCAGCAGGTGCTGATAGACGGCGCCGAGTCCCAGACCCCCGTACTCCGACGGCCAGTTCAGCCCGAACCAGCCCCGCTCGCCGATCCTGCGGCGGAATGCCGCGACCTCCCCGTCGGGCAATTCCTGGCCATGCTCGGCCAGTTCGGATCGCAGCGCCGGCGTGACGTTCTCCGTGAGGAACGCACGCACCTCGGCAAGCCAGGCGGTCTGCGCGGCGTCCAGTTCGAAATCCACTATCCATTTAGTAGCGCGTCCCGCCTGACTGCGCGCGGGATTGAAGAAAAGGAACCTAAGGTACTACGACAGCCCGAACATCGGGCGGGAGAGGCACGTCATGCAATTCTGGTCTGGCACACCGTTTATGGAGACGACCGATGCGCTCGCGATTGCCCGGATGCTCGACGAGGCCGGATATGACGGCGTCATCTGCGCCGACCATCTGATTTACCCGCGCGACCTGACGTCACCGTACCCGTCCCCGGCCGGACAGCCGCCGTGGCCGCCCGAGACGGCCTGGCCGGATTCGTGGATCATGATCGGCGCGATGTCGTCGATCACCCGGCGGTTGCGGTTCTCCAACGCCATCTACGTCGCCCCTGCCCGTCCGCTGGTGGCAGTCGCGAAACAGGTGGCGACCGCGTCGGTCATCTCCGGCGGTCGGGTGTCGCTGGCTGTCGGAGCCGGCTGGATGCGCGAGGAATTCGACCTGCTGGGCCAGGATTTCAGCACTCGCGGACAGCGGCTCGACGAGATGATCCCGGCGTTGCGTGCGCTGTGGCAGGGCGGCTGGGTGTCCTGGAGCGGACGTCATTACCAGGTCCCCGAGTTGATGCTCGAGCCGCACCCGCCTGCGCCGGTGCCGATTCTGTGCGGCGGCGAATCGGAGGCGGCGTTGCGTCGCGCCGCACGACTGTGCGACGGGTGGGTCGGCACCGCCTATGCCTGGGACGACGCGGTCCGGTACGTGCAGAAACTGACGGCGCTACGGCGCGAGTACGGCCGCGACGGCGAGCCGTTCGAGATCACGCTGGCGTTACTGGAGATGCCGTCGGCCGACCTGTACCGGCGCGCCGAAGATCTCGGCATCACCGCGGTCATGTGCGCGCCGTGGATAGCCGAGGGCGTCGAGCCGGGCGATCAGCAGCGCTGCCGCGCCGCCATCGAGCGGTTCGCCGAAACCGTGATTGCGAAGTGCCGCTAGCCGGCGGCTAGAACTTGTGCGGGACGTCGTTCACGAGTCCGCCGTCCATGACGAACTCGGCCCCGGTCGCGTACGACGATTCGTCGCTGGCCAGGAATAGCACGAAGGTGGCGACCTCCTCGGAGACGCCGGGGCGGCCGAGCGGAACGGTGACCATGTCGTCGGGAAAGTGTTTGGTCATCGGGGTGCGGATGAACCCCGGGTGGATGGAGTTGACCCGGATGTTCTGCGAGGCGAGTTCGAGCGCAGCGGATTTGGTCAGCCCGCGTACCGCCCACTTGGAGGCGACGTACGGGTGCACCATGACGGCGCCGCGCAGGCCCTCGATCGACGACACGTTGATGATGGAGCCGCCGCCCGCGGCCTTCATCGGCTCGACGACGGCCTGGATGCCGTGGAACGTGCCGTTCAGGTTGACGTCGATGACCTTGTTCCACTTGTCCACATTGAACTGGCCCAGCTGGCCCAGCGCGACGATGCCGGCGTTGTTGACCAGCACGTTGAGCTTGCCGAAGTCGTCGACTGCGGTGCACACCGCCGCGGCCCACTCGTCGGGCTGGGTGACATCGAGATGCACGTAGCGCCCGGCGTCGCCGAGTTCGTCGGCAAGCTTCTTACCGTCATCGTCGAGGATGTCGCCGACGACGACTTTGGCGCCCTCGGCGACCAGGGCCCGGGCGTGGGCAGCGCCCATCCCCCGGGCGCCGCCGCTGATCAGTGCAACTTTTCCGTCCACGCGTCCCATGGGGCGTCACGCTACCGCAGGCCGCCGCGGAATTAGAACTTGTTCCACTGCCGCACCGACGGCCCCGCACTGGGAAACAATCGAGCGATGCGCGTCGCGACCTCGTTACTCACCGCCTGCAGCGGGTTCCTGCTCGCCGTGTTGTGGATGGATCTCATGTTCGATGCGCAGGTTCTCACCGACCGGCGTCCCGGCGGCGAGCTGCCCGAATCTGTGCTGGGCTCCATCGCGGGCTATTACCGGCGTGCGGTCACCGGATCCCGGCCCATGAGCCGGCTCATCCCTGTCGTGATGGCGGTGCTGGTGGGGGCGGTGGCGTTCCGCGCGGTTCGTGGCCATGACCCGGGCTGGTTGGTGGCAGCGTCGGCTCTGCTCGCGGGCGCGCCGATAGCCTTGGCCCTGACTCACACGGTTCCCAACGCCGTCCGACTCGGCAACCGTGCGGGCAGCGCAACCGCCCAAACCGCGCTGGCGCAGTCCATCTGGCGTGATCATCTGGTGTGTGCCACCTGCATGCTGGCTTTCCTGGTGCTATGGGTGGTCCAGAACGAGGCGGGGTGAGCAGGCCCGGGGGTCACAGCACGAGAATTCCGTACTAAACTAGAACACGTTCCAATTACGTCGCCCGCAAGCAGACCAGTAAGGAATCAGTCATGCACACTCCTATCTGCGACGAACTCGGCATCGAGTTTCCGATCTTCGCGTTCACGCACTGCCGCGATGTCGTCGTCGCGGTGAGCAAGGCCGGCGGTTTCGGCGTGCTGGGAGCGGTCGGCTTCACCCCCGAGGAACTCGAGATCGAGCTGAAGTGGATCGACGAGAACATCGGCGACCACCCGTACGGCGTCGACATCGTGATCCCCAACAAATACGAGGGCATGGACTCGCACCTGTCCGCCGAAGATCTGGCCGAGACGCTGCGCAAGATGGTGCCCCAGGAGCACCTGGACTTCGGAAAGAAGATCCTCGCCGATCACGGCGTGCCGGTCGAGGACAGCGACGGTGACAGCCTGCAGCTGCTGGGCTGGACCGAGGCGACGGCGACGCCTCAGGTCGAGGTGGCACTCACGCACCCGAAAGTGAAGATGATCGCCAACG
This sequence comes from uncultured Actinomycetota bacterium, assembly GCA_963741555.1. Taxonomy (GTDB): domain Bacteria; phylum Actinomycetota; class Actinomycetes; order Mycobacteriales; family Mycobacteriaceae; genus Mycobacterium. The sequence continues at coordinate 959,270 of CAVUIH010000015.1, forward strand.
CGCTCGGCACCCCGCCGCCGGACATGATCAAGCACATCCACGACGCCGGACTCAAGGTGGCGGCGCTGTGCGGATCACCCTCTCAGGCCCGCAAGCACGCCGACGCGGGCGTCGACATCATCATCGCCCAGGGCGGCGAAGCCGGTGGGCACTGCGGCGAGGTGGGCTCAATTGTGTTGTGGCCGCAGGTCGTCAAAGAGGTCGCGCCGGTCCCCGTTCTGGGTGCAGGTGGTATCGGCAGCGGTCAGCAGATCGCCGCGGCGCTGGCGTTGGGCTGCCAGGGTGCGTGGACCGGGTCGCAGTGGTTGATGGTCGAAGAATCCTCGAACACGCCGGTTCAGCAGGCCGCCTACGTCAAGGCCGGTAGCCGCGACACCGTGCGCAGCCGGTCGTTCACCGGCAAGCCGGCGCGGATGTTGCGCAACGACTGGACCGAGGCATGGGAGGCACCGGACAACCCGAAGCCGCTCGGTATGCCGTTGCAGTACATGGTTTCCGGCATGGCGGTGCGGGCGACCAACCGCTACCCGAACGAATCCGTCGACGTCGCGTTCAACCCGGTCGGTCAGGTCGTCGGGCAGTTCGCCAAGGTGGAGAAGACGTCGACGGTCATCGAGCGCTGGGTGCAGGAATACCTGGAAGCGACGAACCGGCTCGACGAGCTCAACGCCGCAGCCGCGGTCTGATCAGTCCTCGACGAGTCTTCGCCGCTGAAGACTTCCTTGGTGCGCTCGACGGCGTAGGTGGCGATGTCGATCGAGTTGTGCACGATGTCGCCCGTGCCGCCGGCGATGTCACCTTTGATGATGTGACCGGCGTTCTCGACGATGTCCGATGACCGCTCGACGGCGTTCTGCACGATGTCGCGGGCGGCGTCGATGGCGTCTTTCGGCTTGAAGGCCATAGCCGTGTTCCCCTCTGTCGGTGAAGCAGTTAGTGGGTGACGCTCGTGTCGGACGGGAAGCCGCCGCCGGCGCCGTTCGGGGCCCCGCCACCGGTGAGCTGACCGATTTGCCAGCCGTGCTCGGTGCAGAGCATCGGCTGCCCGTCGGGCGACTGGGCCGACGACCCGCGGGGGTTGTCGCACTTGGCGCCGACTTGCTGAACTCCGTACAGCGGGTAGGTGATCACCCAGTACCCCGTCTGCGCCGCCGGGAACTGGTTGATGATGAAGTGGCATGCCTCGGCCTGACCGCCGGGCCCGCGCCCGAAGATGAATCGCTCGTAGTTGTCGCAGGGTGCACCGAGCGACGCGTCGTAGTTCATTCCCGGCACGTCGCCGTCGTAATGCCCGGGGTCGGCCAGGGCAGCCGGGGCCAGGCCGACGGCCGTACCCGTGATCGCAGCGGCGACGAGCAATTCGCGAATCATGACCCACCTTCGGTATCGCGTCACCAGGCTATTCAGCGAGCCCAGCGACTTGCAGGCAAGCATAGCCAGTGCCGTCGGCGCCACAAGGGCGTTTCGTGCGGCGATGCGCGACCGGCGACGAGAACACGTTCCAATGCGTCAGCGGCAATCCGGCGAGAACGCGTTCCATCTCGGGTGTCTCGATGCTTTACTGGGCCAGAACACGTCATAGCCAAGCCGTTTTCTAGGAGTGCCACTGATGCCGACTCCGAACCTTCCGCCCGGATTCGATTTCACCGATCCCGACATTCATGCCGAGCGCCTACCGGTGGAAGAACTGGCCGAGCTGCGGCGCACGGCGCCGATCTGGTGGAACGAGCAGCCACTGGGAGTGGGCGGGTTCGACGACGGCGGTTTCTGGGTGGTGTCCAAACATAAGGATGTCAAGGAGATTTCGCGACGCAGCGACGTCTTCTCCAGCCTGCAGAAGACGGCGCTGCCGCGGTATAAAGACGGCACGGTGGGCGAGCAGATCGACCGGGGCAAGTTCGTTCTGCTGAACATGGATGCACCGCAGCACACCCATCTGCGCAAGATCATCTCCCGAGGCTTCACGCCCCGGGCGGTCGAGCAACTCCGTGACGATCTCCGAGAGCGCGCCCGGCGCATCGTGGAAACCGCGGTCGCCCAAGGGTCCGGCGACTTCGTCCAACAGGTGTCGTGCGAGCTTCCCCTGCAGGCCATCGCCGGGTTACTCGGTGTGCCGCAGGAGGACCGGATGAAGTTGTTCCACTGGTCCAACCAGATGGTCGGCGACCAAGACCCCGAGTTCGAAAACAACGACGCCATCGGTGCGTCGGTCGAACTGATCATGTACGCGATGCAGATGGCCGCCGACCGCGCCGCGAACCCGGGCCCTGACATCGTCACCAAGCTGATCGAGGCCGACGTCGATGGCCACAAACTCTCCGACGACGAGTTCGGCTTCTTCGTCATCCTGCTTGCGGTCGCCGGCAATGAGACCACCCGCAACTCCATCACCCAAGGCATGATGGCCTTCACCGAGTTCCCCGATCAGTGGGAGCTCTACAAGAATGAACGTCCCGTCACCGCGGCCGACGAGATCGTTCGATGGGCCACCCCGGTGACGTCGTTCCAGCGCACCGCGCTGGCGGACTACGAGCTGTCCGGCGTGCAGATCAAAAAGGGTCAGCGCGTCGTAATGGTATACCGGTCAGCCAATTTCGACGAAGAAGTGTTCGACGATCCCTTCACCTTCAACATCATGCGTGACCCCAACCCGCACGTGGGATTCGGCGGCACCGGCGCGCACTACTGCATCGGCGCCAACTTGGCGCGGATGACGATCGACCTCATGTTCAACGCCATCGCCGACGCGATGCCCGACCTGGAATCGATCGGCCAACCCGAACGACTTCGTTCGGGTTGGCTCAACGGCATCAAGCACTGGCAGGTCGACTACCACAGTGATGCCTCGGCGAAATGTCCTGTCGCGCATTAGGCTACGGCTATGCCGTCACATAAAGCTGTCCAGGTAAAGTCCGCGGGTGCGCCACTGGAGCTAACTGATGCCGAGACGACGCCGCCGTCGCGCGGCGAAGTGCGCATCAGCGTCGGCGCGTGCGGGATATGCGGTACCGATGCCCACTTTGTCGCCGGTGACTTCCCCGGCTTGTCCTGGCCACTGACCCTTGGTCACGAAATTGCGGGCAAGATCGCCGAAATCGGCGACGGCGTCGAAGATTTCGAGGTTGGTGATCGTGTCGCCGTCGGCTGGTTCGGTGGCAATTGCAACCATTGCGCGCAGTGCCGTAAGGGACAGTTCATCCACTGTGTCAACGGCAAAGTGCCGAGCTGGCACTACCCCGGCGGCTACGCCGAATCGGTGACTGCGCCGGCCACCGCCCTGGCCCGGATCCCCGCGGAGCTCTCCGACGCAGAAGCGGCCCCGATGGGCTGCGCCGGTGTGACGACCTACAACGCGCTGCGCCACACCAAGGCATTGCCCGGTGACCGGGTGGCGATCCTCGGCGTCGGCGGCCTCGGCCATCTCGGGCTGCAGTTCTCCCGGGCAATGGGTTTCGAGACCATCGCGATCAATCGCGGCACGGCAAAGAAAGACGACGCGCTCAAGCTGGGAGCGCATCACTACATCGACGCCACTGATGGTGATGTCGCAGAATCGCTGAACGACCTCGGCGGGGCCGCTGTCGTGCTGGGCACCGCTGGCGCCTCGAAGGCCATGGCCGCGACCGTCGGTGGCCTGCTGCCCCGCGGTGAGCTCATCACCATCGGTGTGACGCCCGAGCCGCTGCCGATCAGCCCGCTCCAGCTGATCACGCCGGGGCTCAGTATCGTCGGCCATCCGTCCGGGACAGCCAGCGAGATCGAAGACACCATGCATTTCGCCGTTCAGTCCGGTGTGCGGGCATGGATCGAAGAGCTGCCGCTGGCGCAGGCCGCGGACGGGTATGCCGCGCTGGAGCAAGGCCGGGCGCACTACCGCACCGTGCTGACCATGTGACAGGCGACGATTACCGACGGTGGAGCATTGAAGGCTCCGACGGCGAGCTGCTGATTCACACCGGCGTCGCCGGTCCCGCCGCGGCGATGGGACATCGGCTGACCATCGCGATGCGGCGCTGGCGGGCGACGACGCAATGGGACGGCGGCGAGCCGGTGGACGCGAGATTGACCGTCGACGTCGGTTCGCTGGACGTCGTCCGCGGCGAGGGCGGCGTCACCCCGCTATCGGGCCCGGAGAAGGTATTGGTCCGCCGCAACGCGTTGGGTTCGCTGGACGCCCGAAAATATACCCGGATTCTCTTTGTCACCAACGCTATTGAGAAGACCGACGACGGCTACCGGCTCAGTGGCGCCCTGACGATCCACGGCAAGACCCGGCCGCAGATCGTCGACCTCAGCATCGACGATCAGGGCGACAGCTGGCGGTTGTCCAGCGAAACCGCGATCAGGCAATCCGATTTCGGTGTGAAGCCCTATTCGCAAATGCTGGGCGCGCTGAAGGTGTCCGACGACGTCACGGTGTCGTTCGCCGCGACGCGCGCCAAAGACCCGGACAGAGGGAAATGACGATGCGGATCGGAGTGGTGTTCCCGCAGACCGAAATCGGCGCGTCCGGTGTCGGCGCGGTTCGCGCCTACGCCGAACACGTCGAGGGCCTCGGGTACGCGCATCTGCTCGCCTATGACCACGTCGTCGGCGCCGACCCGGCCGTACACGCCGGCTGGAACGGCCCCTACGACCTGCGCAACACCTTCCACGAGCCGCTGGTGATGTTCGGCTACCTCGCCGCGGTCACCACCGCGCTGGAGCTGGTCACCGGCGTCGTGATCTTGCCGCAGCGACAAACCGTCCTGGTCGCCAAGCAGGCGGCCGAGGTCGACCTGCTCAGCGGCGGACGGCTGCGCCTCGGCGTCGGCCTGGGCTGGAACGCCGTCGAGTACGAGGCACTGGGAGAAGATTTTTCGACCCGCGGCAGGCGCTGCGACGAGCAAGTCGAGTTGATGCGCAAGCTGTGGACCGAGGACAGCGTCAGCTATCGCGGTAGCTACCACCGGGTGACCGGGGCCGGGCTGGCGCCGCTGCCGATTCAGCAACCGATTCCGGTGTGGTTCGGCGCGTCCTCACCGCGCGCCTTCCGGCGCGCCGGTCGCCTCGGCGACGGCTGGTTTCCGATGGTGGGCCCGGGCCGGAAACTCGAGGAGGCGCGCCGACAGGTGCAGCAGGCTGCGACGGACGCCGGGCGCGACCCCGCCCAGTTGGGTATGCAAGGTCAGGTTTCGTGGAACGGCAACGCTGATGATCTGGCTGAGGGCATCCGGTCCTGGGCGCAGGCAGGTGCTTCGCACGTGGCGGTCAGCACCATGGACGCCGGGCTGGTCACCGTCGACGAGCATCTCGACGCCTTGACCAGCGCTGCTGAAATAGCCAGGGAATTCGCGACTTAACGCGTGTCGTTAGGGCTGCCCGGGCGGCGGCGGTGGCTGTGCTGGAGGCTGCTGGTCTGGATCTTGTCCGTGCAGGCGTTGCAGCAGCTTGGTCAGCAGCGGGTGCGGGTTCGGATCCGGCGGCGGGGGCACCGGTGGTGGCGGCGCGGGCGGCGGAACCGGTGCAGCGGCGGGGACCTCGGCCACCGGCTGCGGAGCGGCGGCGGGCTGCTGCGAACGACGCGGGCTTGGGCCGGCTCTTCTTTCACAGCGGGCTGCGGCGCGGGCCGCGCGGGCGGGGGTGGGACCGCTGACGGTGGCGGAGCCGGAATCACGGCGACCGGTGCCAACGCCGCTCGATGCACTACCGGTTGGATGCCGGATCGGTGGGGCACCAGATGCGGGCCCACCGCCAGCGACAGCGACGCCACAAATGTCACCGCGCCGGCCGCCAGCATCGTCAACGCCCCGGCATAGGAGTTCCGCGAAGAGACGTTCGGGTCCCGTCGCCAGCTGTCGACGGTCTCGGCTATCGCGTCGTCGCTGAATTCTGTGCTCTGCGCGGATGCCAGCGCCGCGCCCCGCGCGAGCGCCACCTCCGCGCCGGGCTGGGTGACGACCGGGACCGGCACGATCTTCGTCAGTCGTCTGGACAGAACGTCGAGATCGTCATCGGGGCCGACGATCACAATGCCGCCGGGCTGCCAGGAACTGCGGTCGAACAGGGCGGTCAACCAGTGCACCAGCGCACCGGGCCCGCCGGACAGTTGCTTGATCGCCGTTTGCGCCTCGTCGTCGCACGCATCCACCATCACGACGATCGTCGACTCGCCGTCCAGCACGCAGACCGCAGCCTTGTCGTAGCCGAGCATCGGGACAATCGCGCGGGCCAACATGTCGCAGGCGCCGTGCAGCCGCACCGGAACGATGTTGTCGAAACCGGCGTCGGTCAGCGTTTCCAGCATCAGCGCCGACTCCGCGGCGGCCTCGTCACTCCAGGTCACGCCGACGACATGCAGGCGTTGGTCGTGTCCTGACGCGGCGGCCTGTGCATCCAGCACCGCCGCGCTGGCCTGTTCGGAGGCATAAACCGCCTGCAATCCGGTGGCGGTACGCACCTCGAAGTCGTCGTGGTCGAGGATCGTGCCGTCGGCGTCGCGGCCTTCTACCAGGACCCAGCCGACTGACGTCGACGTCAGCGACAGTCCAAGTACCGTGTCCAAATCTGCACCTCAATCGCGGCCCAATTCCCGTGCGCCGCAAACAGCGACCGGACCGTCGATGCGGTGGTTCGTGAGCGGCGGAAGGACCGGGACGGCGTGGTCTCATCGGTCTATCTCGGGTCACCCTACGCGGTTGCGACGACGAAAAGCGACCTGGGATCGACAGTATTGTGCATTTGCGTAATGACCTGCGGCGTTGCCGCCGCGGCGCGCGCTACCGCGCTCGGCGTTCGCCGCGAGAAGTTGCCACGCCCGGCCGGTTGGCGCGGATAAGACCGGCTCCGCGCAGGTGGCGACGCCGTGAGTCGCATTGCGACACCTTTGCGTTTACGTCGACATCTGGTCGACCGCACGGTAGGTTTTGCGATAGTGCGTGACGCCGTCGACAAGGGGCCTGGTAATGGCAAATGTAAGCCACAAAGTGCGTAGTTGGATGCGACGACTGACGGTCGCCGCAATATGCCGCCGCCGCACTCCCCGGCCTGATCGGCCTCGCCGGTGGCGGGGCCACCGCGGGGGCGTTCTCCCGGCCCGGCCTTCCCGTCGAGTACCTGCAGGTGCCGTCGGCGTCGATGGGTCGCAGCATCAAGGTCCAGTTCCAGAGCGGCGGGAGTGGCTCGCCCGCCGTGTACCTGCTGGACGGCCTGCGAGCCCAGGACGACTACAACGGCTGGGACATCAACACCCCGGCTTTCGAGTGGTACTACAAGTCCGGGCTGTCGATCGTCATGCCGGTCGGCGGGCAGTCCAGCTTCTACACCAACTGGTACAAGCCGGCCTGCGGCAAATCCGGCTGCTCGACCTACAACTGGGAGACCTTCCTGACCAGCGAGCTGCCCGGCTATCTGTCGTCGCAGAAGAGTGTCAAGGCGAACGGCAGTGCGTCGGTTGGCATCTCGATGGCCGGTGCATCGGCAATGAATCTGGCGATCTACCACCCGGGGCAGTTCATCTACGCCGGTTCACTGTCCGGCTACCTCAGCCCGTCCACCGGGCAGGGCGCGATAGGCCTGGCGATGGGTGATGCCGGCGGCTACAAGAAGGAAGATATGTGGGGGCCGGACAGCGACCCGGCATGGCAACGCAACGACCCCACGGTCAACGTCGGCCAACTCGTCGCCAACAACACCCGGCTCTGGGTGTACTGCGGCAACGGGACTCCGAATGAACTGGGCGGCGCCAACTTGCCGGCCACATTCCTCGAGAGCAATTTCATGATCGGCGTCAACAAGAAGTTCCAGGACGCCTACAACGCCGCGGGCGGTCACAACGCCGTGTTCAACTTCCCGCCCTACGGAACCCACAGTTGGGAGTACTGGGGGGCGCAGCTGAACGCGATGAAGGGCGATCTGCAGGGCGCGCTGGGCGCTCACGCCGGCTGACAAACGGGCAAACTGCGCTCGACGGTCGATCCGTCGGGCGCAGTTTCTTGTGCAGGCAAGCTCAATGCAGCCGGTCGGTGACATCGACCCACGCGGTCGAGTCGCGACGGTGGTCGCTCCTATTCCGGCACTGCCCGTGGATTTGCGCGACACCATTGGTCGCGGAGTTTTCTTCTGGATAGAGCAGAACGCTGACGCCGTCCTTGGACACGTTGCGACCGAACAGATGCTGATTAGGCGGGGGGCCCTCTTTCCAGCCGTGGGCAACCAGGGCCGCCGCGACACCGCGGAAATATGCGTCGGCGCCGACGTCGGCGGGCAGCACGAAGTTGAGGTAGACCGCACCCTGATACGGCGGATCGTCGCGGTTCTTGCACGACATCAGTAGGTAGCCAGCCGTCGGCCGCTGCAGTCCCGCGATCGCGACGATGTCTTTCGCCTGCCCGACGACCTCGGCGCGGGTTTCTTCGTCGGTGGCAGCGGGGCCGGGATGCTCGACAACGTCATCGGTCGACGAATGCAACCAGTCGATCGTCACGTACGCCGCACCGAGTATCAGGCCGGCCAGCAATGTGGCGGCGATCAGCAAGCGCGCAGCCGGCGAAGGACGGCTCTGAGGAGCTGCCAGGGGTGTTAGCCCCCAAGAGCCGCGAGAAGCTCCTTGATTCGGGCTGCTTCCTCGTCGGTCGGGACTTCCTCGGCTTCGATGGCGTCGAGCAGATCGGACGTGAGCCCGGCGCCGTTCGCGGTCTCCAGTGCCGAGAGCTTCGCGCGCCGCCGCACGACGTAGAGCTGCTGACCCAAGGTCGCGCCCGGCGCCTCGGCTGCCATAGCCATCAGATCGTCGTAGCGTGTCCGAACTCCGCTGAGCGACACAATGACTGATGGTGTCGCTCGCCCGCGAGATGCAGCCTTGGTGAGTGCCGACTGCAGCTTTCGCAGGCCGGACAGGATCACGTTCGCGCGAGCAGGAGAACTCGGGATCGCCGGTGTCGGGCAACGCGTCGATGGAGGCGGAGAACATCTGCATCGCCGCTTCGACCAAGCTGACAATGACGGGCGCTTCGCCGTCATCCGGTCCACCGTCGCTCTTGGACCGCTTTGTGCTGTGGAAATCGTCGATGATGATCACTCCGCTTTGATTGCGATATGGAGACGTCGAAACGCTAGCGCGGATCCCTCGTCTGTTCAAGGGTTGGCCACCTGGGACGATTCGGTCGAATCGGGCCACCGTTTTCGAGTGCGCGTCAAGCGCCGTGACATTGCGGACGCCGGTGAACATCAGCATTTCCGGTCACCGGCAAAGCGCGAACATGCTTGGATCGGCCCATGCAAGGCTCCGCGACCGTTCACATGGCAGCACCGGCCGACAAGATCTGGAACCTGATCGCGGATGTCCACAACATCGGCCGCTACTCCCCCGAAGTGTTCGAAGCCGAGTGGCTGGACGGCGCCACCGGGCCCGCCCTGGGCGCGCGGTTCCGCGGCCACGTCAAGCGCAACGAGATCGGCCCGGTGTACTGGACCGACGTGCCGCGTCACCGCCTGCGAGCCCGGCCGCGAATTCGGCTTCGAGGTGCTCGTCGGCGACCGGGCAGTGAACAACTGGCAGTATCGCCTGGCGCCATGCTGGCGACGGTACCGACGTCACCGAGTCATTCCGGATGGCGTCCTCGCCATTCGTCGGCCTCTACTTCTGGCTGTTCGGCGGCTTTCTGCGGCAACGACGCAACGTGCGCGACATGACCAAGACGTTGCACCGGATCAAGGATGTGGCAGAGGCATGAGCGGACAGTGGTCGCGCGACGAGATCGAATCGGCCTTCGAACGCCACAAGCAGGTCGGCGTAGAGTTTACCGCGCCCACGCCGCGTCGATGAATGTGCGTAGAGCGATCAAGAGTGGTCCCATCGCGACGATCGCGCCCCTTGTTGGCGCGAACTCCATCGGGTCAAACCCCTCAATCGCACACCTTCATACAACGCTACCTAACTAGTTCGCTGAGCGAGCGGGAAAGGTCAGTACCGAACTACTCAAGCGCGCGAGCCGATGAAGCCGCACAATATCGATGGTTCGTCCGAGAAAATGGATAGTTTGTCCGAGAAAGCCAACGTGAAGGGATCGCGTATGAAACTACATGGTGTCGCGGCTGACACGCACGGTAGCTCCACGGGATGAGTCAGGATGTCCGCCGAGGGACCATTCGCGACGCGCGCCAGGCGGCACGCTGACGAACGGCCGGATTGGCGGTTGTCTGGCGCGAAGACCGCGCCCATCGACTTTGGCATCGAGTCGCTGAGCCAGACAGAGGTTTTGGAGCCGATGCCGCAGAAGCTATCGCCTCCCAGCCTCACCTGGCGAACGCCGCCCACCGAGTTGGGGATCGACCCGCTGAACGGCCGCCCTTCGTGACGGCGCCACCGGGTTTTGCAGTGGTGGGTTATGCGGTGCGATTTCCAGGTGCCGCTGATGCGGGTGAGTTCTGGGATGCGTTGGCTGATGGCCGTGACGCGGTGTCGGTAGTGCCTGCAGACCGGTGGGATGTCGACGAGTTCTTCGACGCCGATCCCGATGCGGCGGGGAAAACGGTGGCCCGGCGGGCAGGTTTCGTCGATGACATCGCGTGTTTCGATGCGTCATTCTTCGGGGTGTCGGCGCGTGAAGCCGATGGTTATGGATCCACAGCATCGGATGATGCTGGAGACGGCCTGGTCGGCGGTCGAGCACGCGGGGATAGCGCCATCGGCGCTGGCGGGTACGCGCACCGGCGTCTTCATGGGGCTGTCGACACACGAATTCCTGGGCATGCTCATCAGGAATACCAGCTATGAGGACGTCGACATCTATTCCGGCACGGGGACTTCCCCCGCGGCGGGCGCGGGGCGGATCAGTTTCCGGCTGGGCTTGCAGGGACCGGCCGTGGCCGTGGATACCGCGTGCAGCTCGTCGTTGGTGGCGGTGCACCAGGCGTGCCAGGCGCTCGACTGCGGGTGATTGCGATATGGCGCTGGTCGGCGGCGTGAACGTGATCTTGAGCCCCGTCCCGATGATCAACTTCAGCCGGGCACGAATGCTGGCTCCAGACGGGCGATGTAAGACGTTCGACGCCGCCGCGGATGGCTACGTGCGCGGCGAAGGGTGTGGCGTGGTGGTGCTGAAGCGCACCCCCGACGCGATGCGCGACGGCGATCGGATTCGGGCGGTGATCCGGGGCAGCGCAGTGAATCAGGATGGCGCGTCGGGTGGTCTGACGGTGCCGAATGGCGTTGCGCAGCAACAAGTCATCGCCGAAGCATTGCGTCGTGCCGGAAGTCGCGCCCGGGGAGGTCGACTATCTGGAGGCGCACGGGACCGGGACCTCGCTGGGCGATCCAATCGAAGTGCAGGCCGCCGGCACGGTATTCGGCGAAGGGCGAGAGCCAGATCGGCCGTTGCTGATCGGCTCGGTGAAGACGAACATCGGGCATCTGGAGGCGGCCTCCGGCATCGCCGGACTGATCAAGGTTGTGCTCTCGCTGGAACACGAAATGCTGCCAAAGCATCTGCACTTTCGTAACCCGTCACCGCATATCCCGTGGGATCGGCTGCCGGTTCGGGTGGTGGACGAGGCAACACCGTGGCAGCGCAACGACAGATCGCGGTTGGCCGGGGTGAGTTCGTTCGGATTCTCCGGGACGAATGCGCATGTGCTCGTCGGGGAGGCGCCTGTCGCCGACACTGCGGTGGATATACCCGCCGAGCCTGCCCGGCGGGAAGTATCAGGTGCTGCCGCTATCGGCACGTACACCGGAAGCACTGGCGCAGTTGGCCTCTCGATATCGGGACTGGATGGACGCGAATCCGGATGCGGCGCTCACCGATATCTGCGGCACGGCCGGGGCCGGGCGCTCGCACTTCGAGCACCGGGCCGCGTTGGTGGTGGACTCCCGAACACGAGCACGACGACTGCTGCGGGCAGTACACGAGGACCGTCCCGCACCAGGTCTGGTTCGAGGCGTCTGCAATGACCGGCCGAAGACTGCATGGCTGTTCCCGGGACAAGGCAGCCAGTTCCCGGGAATGGCGAAGGCGCTGTTCGATGCCGAACCCGTCTTCGCAGAAACCCTGACACGGTGCGCGGAGGTTCTCGACGGCGTGCTGACGCGACCGCTGCGGGAGGTGCTTTTCGACACCGGAACGGGCGCCGAACAGACCTTGCGCGACACCACCTTTGCGCAGCCCGCCCTGTTCGCGGTGGAGATGGGCCTGGCCCGGTTGTGGCAGTCATGGGGCGTTGAACCGGATGTGGTGCTGGGCCACAGCGTCGGCCAGTACTCGGCGGCGTGCATCGCGGGAGTGTTCGGTCTCGAGGACGGTGCATTGCTGGTTGCCGAGCGCGGCCGCCTTTTCGGTGGCCTGCCCGCGGGTGGCGGCATGGTTGCCGTCTTCGCCGATGTCGCCCGGGTCGAGGAGTGCGCTGCCGAATTCCCCCGACTGTCGGTGGCCGCCTACAACGGCGCCAATACGGTGCTGTCGGGGCCGGTCGAGGACCTGGAGCGGGCGGTGGCCGGGCTTGCCGCCGACGGCATCCGCTGCGAGTGGCTGGATACCAGTCACGCGTTCCATTCCGCGCTGCTCGATCCCGTGCTCGATGAGTTCGAGTCATACGCAGGCAGGTTCGAATACTCACCGTCGCAGCTGATGCTCGTCTGCAATCGGAACGGCAAAGTGCTGACGCGGCAAACTCCCCTCGATGCACAGTATTGGCGAAGGCACGCTCGGCAGCCGGTCCGATTCGCTGACAGCGTGCGCACTCTCGCGGATCTGGGCTGCGCGGTACTGATGGAGTTGGGTCCGCAACCGGTTCTGACCGCGGCAGCGTTGCGGACCTGGCCCGACACTGCGCCCGCGCCACAGGCTATCGCCTCATTGCGCCGTGACGCCGACGCGCTCCGCTGCTTCACCGACGCGCTGGCCACCGCGTACACCACTGGGCACCGGCTCAACTTTCCTCGACCGCGCCGATCGATCGATCTGCCCACCTACCCATTCCAACGCCGCACCTACTGGTTCACCGCTACCGACGGTCCCGGCGCCAGTCGGCCGACCCCAAGCCGTCGACTCTGCGCCGACTGAGGCCCGAACCGGAGACTGTCTCACCGGGGTGCCGCCCGAACTGCGGTTGGACCGCATTACCGAAGTGGTCCTTACGGAGCTTGGCGACGCGTTGCGCATGCCCGCCGCCGGACTTGATCCGGCGGCGGAATTAATTGCGCTGGGCATGGATTCGCTGATCGCGATGGAGCTGCGCCGCCGGCTACAGGCGGCGTTCGGCATCGAAGTTCCCGCGTCCCTGTTCTTCACCCACCCGACCGTGTTGGCGCTCGCCGAAGGGCTGCTCGAGCTGTGGCTGGATACCTCGTCGGATCCGGCGAAGCGGCAGTCGCCCATTCCCCGGGTGGCCCGTCCCCCATCACTGCCTGGCGAAGTGCCTCTGTCGCATGCGCAGGAGCAGTTGTGGTTCCTCAACCAGCTGTTGCCGTCGTCGAGTGCGTACAACGTGGCCATCCGGCTGGATATCCGGGGCGCACTGGATCGCGATGTGCTGCAACGCAGCTTCGACGCGGTAGTGGCCCGACACGAGGTGCTCCGCACCACATTCGGTAGCGTGCAGGGTGCTCCGCAGGCGGTGCTCGGGCCGCCCCGGCCGTTCGAGCTGCCGTTCGAACAGCTCGAGACCGATGCGGACGTCACCCCGGCCGCGCTGCGAGAGGCGAGCATTCCCTTCGACATCGCTGTGGGGCCGTTGCTCCGGGCACGGTTGTTCGGGCTCGTCGAGCCAACGGCACGTGCTGGTGCGTGACGATGCATCACATCGTCACAGATGGTTGGTCGTTCCGGGTGTTGCTGCGTGATCTCGGCCGGATCTATCAAGCTTTCGAGCGTGGGGAGCCGATACCGCTCGCTGAATTGCCCATCCAGTACGCGGATTACGCGCAATGGCAACGAGAGCACCTGCGCGGGCGGGAATTCGACGCACTTATCGACTATTGGAAACATGATCTCGCGGGCGCGCCGCCGCTGGAGCTCGACACCGACCGACCGCGGCCGAAGACCCCGACGTTCCGGGGTGCGCGGATGCGGTTCGACCTGGGCCGGGAACGTGCCGCCGCGCTGCGCGATCTGTGCCGCGCCGAGACCGTCACGCTGTCGGTACCGTTGATGGCGGCATTCGCCGTTGTGCTGCATCGCTATTCGGGGCAGGACGACCTCGTGATTGGCACCCTCACCGCCAACCGCGACAGGCTCGAAACCGAAGACCTGATAGGGCTTTTCGTCAATGCGCTGCCGGTGCGGATCCACCTCGGCGGCGAACCCGATGTTGCGGAATTGCTCGATCGGATCCGGCAGCGCCTGGTCGAGGTGCTGGCGCACCAGGATGTCCCGTTCGATCTGGTCGTCAACGCGACTGCTCCGGACCGGGACGCGAACCGCAACCCGCTGTTTCAGGTGCAGCTCGTCGTCCAGCCCGCGGCCGGCACCGGCGAACTCGAGCGACCTCGGCCTCGATGTCGCCGAAATCGATACGCAGACGGCGAAGCGCGATCTCACGCTCACCTTCTTCGACGACGATGTCCTCACCGGGCATGCGGAATACGCGACCGAGCTGTTCGACGCGGTCCGCATCGAACGGCTGATGGCCCACTTCCGGCTGATCGTCGACGCCATGGTGACCGATCCGCGGCAGCGTCTTTCCGAACTGCCGCTGTTGACCGAATCCGAGCAAGCGTATTACGGCACCACTCGGTCACCTCACACCGCTACCCGGTCGATCCCGGAGCTGTTCGAGGCGACCGTGGATCGGGTGCCGGATGCGGTGGCGGTGACCGCGGAGGGCAACTCGCTCACCTACCGGCAGCTCGACGACGCCGCCAACAGGCTGGCTCGGCGGCTGCGGAGTCGCGGGGTCGAGGCCGGCACCGCCGTGGGCTTGTGCGTGGGCCGCAACTGCGCGATGGCGGTCGGCATGCTCGGGATCCTCAAGGCGGGCGGGGTATACGTGCCGATCGATCCTTCCTATCCGAAGGACCGCATCGACTACATCCTCGGCGATGCCGGGCGTGGTGTTGCTGCTGGACGAGGACGATGTCGAAGACGCCGATGTTCGGCAGCAGTCTGCAGAGCGCCTCGAAACCGGCACCGCGCCAGACGATCTCGCCTACATCATGTACACCTCCGGTTCGACCGGCCAGCCGAAAGGGGTGGCGGTCAGCCACGGCAGCGTCGTCGAGTACGCCGAAACCCTCGGCCGTGAGGTGGGTATCGCCGCGGATGACGTCTACCTGGAGACCGCGTCGATCTCGTTCTCCTCATCGATCCGGCAGATGTTGGTGCCGTTCGCCGTCGGAGCCGAGGTGGTGATCGCCACGACCGAGGAGCGTCGCGACCCGGCTGCGCTAACTGCGCCGAATCGGCGAATCGTCAGTGACCGTAGCCGATCTCGTCCCCGCCGTGGTGCGTGGCATGGTCGACATGGTGGCGGCAGCAGCGCCGGACGAGCAGGCCGCACTCACCCGGAATCGACTGCGGTTGCTGCTCACCGCGAGTGAACCGCTGCGGGCCGGTGTGGTACGAGCCTGGCGTGACCAGATGGGCAGCGGCGCCACGTGGATCAATATGTATGGGCAGACCGAGACCACTGGGATTGTCAGCCTGCACCGAGTCGGCGAGCTGCAGGAAGGTGATCAGAGCATCGTGCCGATCGGGCGCCCGCGCGGCAACGTGGGCATGTACGTCCTGGACCGACTGCGCGGCCGGTCCCACCCGGCGTCACCGGTGAATTGTATATCGCCGGAAGCGCGTTGGCGCACGAATACCTCGGCGACCCAACGCTCACCGCGCAGAAGTTCGTGCCGGCACCGTGGGGCGACGGAGAGCGCTTGTACGTCAGCGGCGACCTGGTGCGGCTGGGCTGGGACGGGACAATCGAATTCCGTGGCCGCGCCGATCGGCAGGTGAAGATTCGCGGTCTGCGCGTCGAACCGGCGGAGATCGACCGCGTGCTACTCGAACATCCCGGGGTGCGTGAGGCCGTCACCGTCGCACAGGAGCGCAGCGGCGATACCAGCGTGCTGGTCGCATACTTCACGCCGGAAGAAGGGCCGGTGTCGTTGGGTGAGTTGCGGGCCCACGTGCGGCGGCAGCTGCCCGAGCACATGGTCCCCTCGGCGTTCGTGGCACTGGACCGGATGCCGCAGACACCGAATGGAAAACTCGACCGGGCGGCGCTGCCGGAGCCCGCGATCACGCGCGACCAGGATGTTGAATACGTCTCGCCGCGTGCTGGTGTCGAGGAGTCCCTGGCGACCATCTGGCGCGATACCTTGCACGTTGAGCAGATCGGGGCCGGGGACAACTTCTTCGCGCTCGGCGGGCATTCGCTGCTTGCGGCTCAGGTGCGCTCGCGGATCCACAAGCTGCTCGGTGTCGAGCTGCCGCTCGAGGCGCTCTTCGAGGAACAGACACTATCCGACCTGGCCCGCCGAATCGAAAAGGCCACCGGCGTCGACGCGGCGGAGGCACCGCCGCTGCGCCGCGCGACCCGTACTGGGGTGCTGCCCGCCTCTTACGCCCAGGAACTGATGTGGCAGGCCGAGCGCGACGACCCCGGATCCGCCGCGAACTGGATCGACGTATCGATTCGCATCCGCGGGCCGATCGATGCGACGTTGCTCGTGCAGGGCGTGCGGGACGCGGTACAGCGACACGAACTGTTACGTACGACCTTCCGGCCCACTGCCGCCTCGCTGTCGCAGGTGATCCTCGCCTCGTATATGCCCGACGTGCCGATCCTAGAACCTCCGCCGGATGCGGATACCACACTGCGTCAAGAGGACTCGGTATCGGAATGGCGAGATCTCGACACCCGCCCACCGTTTCGAGCGGAACTGGTCCGGGTCGCCGACGACAACCATGTCCTGCGGCTGCGCGTCCATCGCATCCTCGCCGACGGATATTCGATGCGGCTGCTGTTGAGTGAGATCGGTGGCCTCGTGTCAAGTTCGTTGGGTTTCAACGATTTTCCGCTGCTCGACGGCGAGCTGCAATATGCCGACTACGCAGCCTGGGAGCGGTCCTGGCTGACCGGCGAGCCGCTGGCGCGGCGTGTCGACTACTTCTGCGAGCAGTTCGGACACCAGGATCTCCCACCCGCCTTGCCCACCGACCACCTGCGTTCCGATTGCTCGACCCGACGCGGGCGCCAACTCGCGTTCGAGTTCCCCACGCCGGTTGCGGATGCCGCACGGGCCTTGGCTATTCGTGAGCAAGCATCGCTGTACATAGTCCTGCTAGCTGCGTTCGCGGCGGCGCTGGGCAGCTATTCGGGCCAGCGAGCCGTGGCGATCGGGTCGCCGGTGACCCGGCGTAACGATCCCGCCAGTCAGCTGATGCTCGGCCCGTTCATGAACACCGTCCCATTGCGCATTGACCTCTCGGCGGGAGCGGACCTGACCGCATTGGTCCGGGACGTTAAGTCGAAAGTGGCTGGCGCGCTGTCTAACCAGGACGCACCCTGGCAGCATGTGCTCGCAGCACTTACGGCGCGGCACGGGCCGTCTGCGCTCAGCATCGGTGAGGTCGTGTTCCTGATGGACGACCCGGTGCCCGGCGAGTTCGCCGCTGGAGGATTCACACTCACTCGCATTCCGCCCGAACAGGTCATCGCCCGACGAGAGCTGACTGCCGCGGTGAGTACCAGAAGTGGACTGATCACGGGCACGGTGACCTACGACGACGCGCTCTTCGAAGCCCGATCTATCGAACGCATCATCACGAATTTCATTGGCGTGCTGACGTTGTCAGAGGCCGAAACTGTGCCTGAGCCGAGGAGGACCGGATGAACAGCCTCAAGGATGCGGACTTCGAGCACACCGGTCCGGGCCGACCAGCTGGGTATCTCTTGCGGCAGCGTTGGCAACCGATCTACGCGGCGGACGACCTGGAATGCGGCCGGGCGATGCCACTCAAGGTCTTGCACGAAGAGCTGACGCTGTATCGAGGAGAGGACGGCAGCGCACACATCATCGCGGGCCGGTGCGCGCATCGCGGTGTGCTGCTGGCGGTCGGGATGGTGGAAGGCAATTGCCTGCGGTGTCGGTATCACGGTTGGCAGTACGACGAGACCGGTCAGTGTGTCGACCAGCCGGCCGAACCGAAAAGCTTTGCGGACAAGGTGCGGATCGCGAGCTACCCGGTCGCGGAGTACCTCGGGTTCATCTGGGTGTACCTCGGCGAGTCGCCGGTCCCGGAACTGCCGCGGTGGCCGGAACTGGAACCGTACGGACGATTCCATGTCATCGAACTGCGGAAGTGGAACTACTTCCACGACCTGGAGAACACCGTCGACGATGTGCATCAGTACTGGGTACACAAGACCGGCATCTACCAAGACGACGGCGTTGCCGGCGAGCTTCCCGAAATAACCGCAGAGCCAGCGGATTTCGGGCTCACCCAAACAAGCCGATTCGCCAACGGGTTGATACGGCGATTAGCGCTGCTGATGCCCAACACCCTGTACTTCAACTCAGGCGCCGGTGTGCTGCGCGGGTTCAAGAGCTTCCTTTGGAACGTCCCGGTGGACGACGAAAGCCACATGATGTTCTTCCTTTTCATCGCGGCGCATCTGTCGCCCGAGGTCGGGGAACGAGTGGCCGCAGGTGTGCGCGAAGGCCGGAAATATCTTGCCCAGCTGCCGCCGGTGGATGAGGTCGTCCGCGCGGTGCTCAGTGGCCGGGAGCGTTGGGAAGACATCGAAGAGCGGCCGGACCAGGTGCTTATCGAGGACGGCATCGTCCTGCTCGGCCAGGGCGTACTGCCCGATCGGACGCTGAACCGGCTCGGCAGCTCGGATGCGGCAATCATCCTGCTGCGCAGACTCTATGCGCGCGAACTGGCAGCAATCGAAGCGGATCGCCCGCTCACCAAATTCCCGACGCCGGACGCCGCGGCTCTCGCGCGTCTCGACAGCTGAAACCGCCGTAGAAAGGCACAGCCCATGACGACCGTCCAAGATCTGATGGAACGCGCATCAGCGATGATCGAAGAGAATCCCGACTGGGCTCGTGAGTTCGCCGGCGTCTACAAGTTCGTGCTCGACGGCGACGACGCGCGAACCTTCGTTATCGATTTGACCGATAACCCGCGGGTGATCGATGGAGACGGCGCTGCGCAGTGCACCATCAATATGGCGGCCCGCGACTTCATCGATGTGGTCGAAGGACGCGCGGACCGGCGCGCGTTGTTTTTCATGGGAAGGCTTAGCGTCGAGGGTGATTGGGCCCTCGCGATGAAGCTGAAGAAGCTCGACGAGATGATGGGCGACCGGCAATGACCGACCTCGAAAACGGCGCCCTGCCGACCATTGAGACGCTGCGGGCGCGAGTGCGCGAACTGGAGGGGGCGGGCAACGGCTTTGCGGTAGTCGGCTATGCGGTGCGATTTCCGGGTGCCGCGGATGCGGACGGATTCTGGGAGGTGTTGCGACAAGGGCACGACGCGGTGTCGGAGGTGCCCCAGGACCGGTGGGATGTCGAGGAGTTCTTCGACACAGATCCCGACGCGCCCGGGAAGATTGTGACCCGCCGGGCAGGCTGCATCGATGACGTAACGGGGTTCGACGCATCGTTTTTCGGGGTGTCGGCGCGGGAGGCCAGTTGGATTGACCCGCAGCATCGGCTGTTGCTGGAGACGGCGTGGCGGGCGGTGGAGCATTCGGGCACCGCGCCAACGGCTTTGGCGAACACTAACACCGGTGTGTTCATGGGTCTGTCCACCCATGACTACCTGGGAATGATCTCGGATGAACTGAGTTACGCGGAGATCGAGGCATATCTGGCAATTGGGACGGCGGCTGCCGCAGGAGCAGGCCGGATCAGTTATCGGCTGGGGTTGCAGGGCCCGGCGGTCACAGTCGATACGGCGTGCAGTTCTTCGTTGGTGGCGGTCCATCAGGCATGCCAGGCGCTGCGCTGGGGCGAGTGTGACGTCGCGCTGGCGGGCGGCGTGAACGTCCTGATCAGCCCGGCGACGATGATCACCTTTTCCCACTCGCGGATGTTGGCTCCGGACGGCCGGTGCAAGACCTTCGACGCGGCCGCGGATGGCTACGTGCGCGGCGAGGGTTGCGGTGTCATCGTCCTTAAGCGGCTCGACGACGCGATCCGCGACGGTGACCGGGTGCGGGCCGTGATCCGGGGCAGCGCGGTCAACCAGGACGGCGCATCTGGTGGTCTGACGGTACCCAACGGCGTTGCCCAGCAGCGAGTTATCGCCGAGGCGCTGGAGCGTGCCGGTGTCGCGGCGAGCGACGTCGACTACCTGGAGGCGCACGGGACCGGGACATCGCTGGGCGATCCGATCGAGGTCCAGGCTGCCGGTACCGTGTACGGCGCGGGGCGCGACCCCGGCCGGCCGCTGTTGATCGGGTCGGTGAAGACGAACGTCGGGCATCTGGAAGCGGCCTCGGGGATCGCCGGCCTGATCAAGGTCATCTTGTCGCTCGAGCACGAGGTATTGCCCAAACAGTTGCACTTTCGGAACCCGTCGCCGCACATTCCCTGGGACCGGCTGCCGGTGCGGGTTGTGGATGATTCCATCCCATGGTCGCGCGAAGACCGGCGCCGTATTGCCGGGGTCAGTTCGTTCGGGTTCTCCGGGACCAACGCGCACGTCATAGTCGAGGAAGCTCCTGACTGAGGCGGGCCAGGCTGCTGCGGCACCCGCAGCGCCGTCCGACGAACGGCGCTTCAGCGTGTTGCCGCTCTCGGCACGCAGCCCCGCTGCATTGGTGCAGCTCGCTGACGGATACCGCAGCTGGTTGGCCGCGCATCCGGAGGCCACGTTGTCGGATCTGTGTTTCACCGCCGGGGTCGGGCGATCGCACTTCGAGCACCGGGCCGCATTGGTGGTGAATTCGATGGAATCCGCACGTGAGTCACTCGGTGCGCTGGCGGATGGTCGCCCGGCACCAGGTTTGTTACGCGGGGATTCCGCCGATACGCGGAAGACAGCGTGGTTGTTCCCAGGCCAAGGGAGCCAGTTCGCCGGCATGGCCCGAGAGTTGTTCGAGACCGAGCCGGTGTTCGCCGAGACGATGAACCGGTGTGCGGCGGCGGTCACTGACGTGCTCGAAAGACCCTTGCTGGACGTCATTTTCGATCCGGAGGGCGACGACACCTTGCGGCAGACCTGCTATGCGCAGCCCGCCCTTGTTCGCGGTGGAGATGGGCCTGGCCCGGCTCTGGCAGTCGTGGGGCTTGGAACCGGACGTGGTGCTGGGCCACAGCGTCGGCCAGTATTCGGCGGCCTGTGTCGCGGATGTGTTCGATCTTGAGGTCGGAGCTTTGTTGCTGGCTGAGCGCGGCCGCCTGTTCGGCAGTTTGCCCGCGGGCGGTCGGATGGTCGCGGCGTTCGCCGCCGCCGAGCGGGTGGAGAGCCTCACCGACGAGTTCCCGAGTCTATCGGTGGCCGCCTACAACGGTGCCAACACCGTGCTTTCGGGCCCCTCGCAGGATCTGGACCAAGCGGTGGCCGCGCTGACAGCCGACGGTGTCCGGAGTGAATGGCTGGACACCAGCCACGCTTTCCATTCGGCGCTGCTGGATCCGGTCCTCGACGAATTCGAGTCGTATGCGAGCCGGTTCGAGTTCGGTTCGCCGCAAACGACGTTGGTGTGCAACCGTACTGGCGCGGCCTTCGGCAGGAACGCGAAACTGGATGGCTCCTATTGGCGCCGCCATGCGCGGCAGCCGGTCGAGTTCGCCAAAAGTGTGAGCACACTGGCCGATCTCAACTGCACATTGCTGCTGGAGGTCGGCCCGCAACCGGTGCTCACCGCCGCCGCTATTCGGGCGTGGCCTGACACGGCAACTGCGCCACGCGCGGTCGCGTCGCTGCGTCGAAATGCTGCCGACCACCGCCAGATCATCGAGGCTCTTGCCAACGCTTACATCATCGGCCACCTGCCCGACTTCGGCGCTCTCCAGCACGGAGCGGTGCGAAAGCTCGACCTGCCCACCTATCCGTTCCAGCATCGCGAGTACTGGTTCCGTGACAAGCGGGTCCGGCCCACCCAGGCCTTTGACGAGACCCAAACCGTGCGTACTGAAGCCGTCCGGCTTCTCGAGGACGGCAGGATCGAGGAACTCGCCGCGCTGCTCGACGGTGCGAACGACAATCGACAGGCCGTCGATGTGCTGAAGCAGCTTGCTGCACAACACAACCAACAGCGTTCAGTCCAGTCCATCGCGGACGAGCGCTACGAGATTCGCTGGGAAAAATCCGCGACTACCATCTCGGGTACGGAAGCCGGTGAGGGTTCTGCTTGGCTCCTGATTGGCGATGATGCCGAGGGACTTCAGCCATTGGTCGACGCGCTGACCGCACGTGGGCACCGGCACCGGATCGTCGGGCTGCCGGCGTCCGACGCGGACGAGGAACGACTCGAAGTTGCGTTGCGCGCTGCGATCGAAGACGAACCGACGCCGCGCATCTTGCATCTCGCGGCACTCGAACCGGGCACCTCACCGTCGATGAAATCGCTCGAGCGGATGCAGATCCGAGTCCTCGGCGGGACGCGGCGACTCTTCCGCGCCGCCGTCGCCAGCTGAACTCCCCCGCACACCCATCTGGGTGATAACCCGCGGCGCACAACGAGTCACCAGCGCGGACAGCGTGTCACCGGCGCAATCCTGCCTGTGGGGATTCGGTCGCGCCGCCGCCCTGGAACACCCACAACTGTGGGGCGGACTGGTCGATTTGCCCGAAGGCGATGCCGACGAATGGTCCCGGTTGATCGACTACGTGGTGGCAGCACCGCCCGGCGAAGACCAAGTCGCACTCCGAGATCAAGCGGTTTATGTTGCCCGGCTGACTCGGCGCGCCGGGCAGCCAAGCAGCACGCCGCTGGAATTGCGGTCTGACGCAACATATCTGGTTACCGGCGGACTCGGTGCGCTCGGATTGGAAATCGCCGAATACCTGGCCGGGCACGGTGCCCGGCAGCTGGTGCTGACCAGCCGACGCTCCCCCAGCGATGCCGCGCAACAACGCATCAAGGCGCTACGCGAACAGTGCGGCTGCGAGGTCCGGGTCATCGCGGCCGATGTCGCTAACGCGTACGACGTCGCTCGCGTCTTGGCCACTGTGCAGGCCGAACTACCGCCACTGGCCGGCATCGTGCACGCCGCAGGTGAGATCGGTACCACCCCACTGCGCACGTTGGACGACGCTGAAGTAGATCGCGTATTCGCCGGGAAGGTCTGGGGGGCTTGGCATTTGAGCGAAGCAACCGCTGACATGCAACTGGACTTCTTCCTCAGCACCTCCTCGATTTCCGCGGTATGGGGCAGCTTCGGCCAGACCGCGTACAGCGCGGCCAACGCCTTCCTCGACGGGCTGGCCTGGCGGCAACGTGAACAGGGTGTCCCTGGGATCAGCATCAACTTCGGTCCGTGGTCGGCGCCGGGCATGGCCGACGAGGCCGCCCGTGCGCAACTGAGTAAGCGCGGGGTCCGGACCTTGTCACCCGCTGACGCACTGGCGGGGATGGCCGATGTGATGGCTGGCTCATCGGGACATGGAATTGTGGCCCGAATCGACTGGGCCAGCTTCCTGCCCGTCTACCAGCTGGCGGGGAAGCGGTCATTCCTGACGGAGTTGGAGCGTGAGGTGCCCCGGTCGGCGTCGGCGCCGACACCGACCGGGACCACTCAATTGGTCGAGCAGCTCACCGTCGCTCCGGTGCAGCAGCGGAAGAAACTCGTCTTGGAGTATTTGCGCGACGCCGTCGCCGAGGTGACCCGGATCGATGGGGCGCAGATTCGCGAGCAGACCGGATTCTTCGACCTCGGTATGGATTCGCTGATGGCCGTCGAACTGCAGGGCCGCCTCGAGCAGGCCGTGGGCAGGGAGTTGCCAGCGACCCTCGCGATGGATTATCCGCGGTTGGTCGACGTGGCGGACTACTTGCTCGGCGACGTCCTCGGCCTAACCGAACACGCACCGGCCCAGCCGGATTCGGTAACGACGATTCGCGCGGATGACCCGATCGCGATCGTCGCGGTGGCGTGTCGTTTTCCGGGCGCGCCCGACCCTGATGCGTTCTGGGAGGTGCTGTCCGGCGGTGTCGATGCGATCCGGGAGATCCCGGATGACCGCTTCGACGTCGACGAGTATTACGACCCAGATCCCGAAGCGCCGGGCAAGGTCTACAGCCGCTGTGGCGGATACCTCGACGAAGTCGACGGGTTCGATCCGGAGTTCTTCGGTATTTCCCCGCGCGAGGCCATGTGGATGGATCCGCAGCAGCGATTGATGATGGAGATTGCGTGGGAGGGTCTGGAACGCGCCGGGTATTCGCCTGCGGCGTTGCGCGGCAGTCGAAGCGGCGTGTTTGTAGGGGTGGCCGCCAACGAGTATTCGCAGCTGTTGGGTGCTGACTCGGTCGAGACCATCGGAGCCCATTTCATCACCGGCAATGCGCTCAATGTCATCGCGGGTCGGGTCGCGTTCACGCTCGGATGGGAGGGACCGGCGGTGGCGGTGGATACCGCGTGCAGTTCATCGCTGGTGGCCGTCCATCAGGCTTGCCAGGCGTTGCGTTCCGGTGACTGCGATTTGGCGCTGGCCGGTGGGGTGAACGTTTTGTTGAGCCCGGCATCTTTAATTGCCGCCTCGCGCGCGAGGATGCTGTCCCCCGACGGCCGATGCAAGACCTTCGATGCCGCCGCGGACGGCTACGTACGCAGTGAAGGATGCGGGATTCTGGTGCTCAAGAGGCTGAGCGACGCGCTGCGCGACGGCGATCGGGTTCGGGCGGTCATCCGGGGTAGCGCGGTTAATCAGGACGGCGCTTCCAGTGGTCTGACGGTGCCGAACGGGGGTGCACAGCAACGGCTTATCAGCGCAACGCTGGCTCGCGCCGGTATTGCCGGTCGGGACGTCGATTACCTTGAGGCGCACGGAACGGGCACCTCGCTGGGTGACCCGATCGAGGTGCAGGCCGCCGCCGCGGTCTACGGTGCCGGCCGTGACTCGAACCACCCACTGCTGGTGGGATCGGTCAAGACCAACATCGGGCACCTCGAGTCGGCGGCGGGGGTCGCCGGTGTGATCAAGGTCGTGTTGTCGTTGCAGCACGAGGTTTTGCCGCAGAACCTGCACTTTGAGAATCCGTCGCCGCATATTCCGTGGGCCTCCCTGCCGGTCCGTGTCGTGGACAAGGCGCTTCGGTGGCAGCCCAGCGGCAGGCCGCGACGCGCCGGCGTCAGCTCCTTCGGGTTCTCCGGCACGAACGCACACGTCGTGATCGAGGAGGCGCCAACGGAATCCGCAGTGGCCGCACCGGAGCCGGCCACCACTCATGAACCAGTCTGCGTGCTGCCGCTGTCGGGTCGAACAGCGGAGGCGCTGACGGCGTTGGCCCAGCGGTACGGAACCTGGTTGGAAGCACACCCAGAGGCCGATATCGCTGATGTGTGCTTCACCGCCGGAGTGGGGCGTTCGCATTTCGAGCACCGGGCCGCGCTCGTGGTGGATTCGGTTCAGGGTGCCCGCGAGCTGTTGGCCGGGTTGGCCGAGAACCGGCTGGGACCGGGTGCGGTGCGTGGCGTGTGCGGTGATCCGCCGAAGACGGCGTGGTTCTTTACCGGGCAGGGCAGTCAGTACCCGGGCATGGCGCGCGAGTTGTTCGACACCGAGCCGGTATTCGCCGACACCGTGAGGGAGTGCGCGGAAGCTGTCGATGGCCTGTTGCCGCGTCCGCTACTGGAGGTCATGTTCGACACCGACAGCGACGACAGCGACGACGCTGGAAAAACGCTGCGGCACACGTCGTTTGCCCAGCCGGCGCTGTTTGCCGTCGAGATGGGTCTGGCCCGGTTGTGGCAGTCGTGGGGCATCGAGCCCGATGTGGTGCTCGGGCACAGCGTGGGCCAGTACGCCGCGGCGTGCGTGGCCGGGGTGTTCAGCCTCGAGGACGGCGCACGGCTGGTAGCCGAGCGCGGCCGGCTGTTCGGTGATCTGCCCGAGGGCGGCCGGATGGTGGCGGTGTCCGGCGACGCCCAGCACGTGGAGCGCGTCGCCGACGATTTCCCGCGGATTTCGGTCGCCGCCTACAACGGCCCCAACACGGTGCTGTCGGGTCCGGTCGCGGATCTGGAACAGATTGTCGCCGAGTGCGGCGGTGACGGAATCCGCTGCACCTGGCTGGACACCAGTCATGCCTTCCATTCCGAACTGTTGGAGCCGGCGCTCGACGAATTCGAGTCGTACGCACGAAGTTTCGAATTCGCCGTTCCGAGCCTGCCGCTGGTCTGCAACCGCACCGGCGCAGTCCTCACGGCGGAAACCCCGCTGGACGCCCAATATTGGCGGCGGCATTCCCGGCAGCCGGTGCAGTTCGCCGAAAGCGTGCACACCGTGGCACAGCTGGGCTGTTCGGTGTTGATGGAGATCGGTCCGCAACCGATTCTGACCGCGGCTGCGATGCAGGTCTGGCCGGAGTACTCGACCGCGCCACGTGCTATCGCGTCGGCGCGCAAGGGCGCCGACGCCCGGCGTCAGATGGCGGAAGCGGTGGCCGCGGCGTATGTCGCCGGGCACCGGCCGGAGTTCGCTGCGCTGCACCATCGACCACACCGCAGACTCGAACTGCCCACGTATCCGTTCCAGCGCCGTCGCTTCTGGCCCAAGACTTCCGGCACCCGCGCCGACGGCGCTGCCGTATCCGGAATCCTGGGTTTCGCCCAGGATCACGCCTCCGGGGACGTCAGTCTACACCAGTCGGTTGTCCGTCAAGACCCAGTCCTGGCTGTCGGATCACGTTATCTATGGCACCGTAGTGGTTCCGGGCGCCACGTATGCGGCCATGGCGCTTGCGGCGGTGCCGTCACCGGCGGAGGTGCGCGATGTCTTCTTCTATGAGCCGATCATCCTGGGCGACAAGAATTCTCGGGACGTGCAGCTGACTCTGCACCCGATCGATGACGGCGGCTGGACCTTCCAGGTGTACAGCCGCCCCTACGGTGATCGCGACGCTGACTGGTCGTTGAACGCCGAAGGCACCGTCGTCGCCGATGTCGACGACGAGCCGGCGCCCGATCCGGCGGATTCCATCGATGCCGCAACCGAGCGGTTGACGCGAACGCGTCCGCAGCAGCTGTTCGACAGCTTCGCCGACAATGAGCTGGCGTGGGGGCCCACCTGGTGCACTTCCCTGAAAACGCTGTGGGTCGGTGCGGGTGAGGCGGTCGGCGATATCGCCCTCGGCGACGAGCTCGCCGAACATATCGGAAGCGAGCCGATCCATCCGGTGCTGCTGGACCTGTGCACCGGAGTCGCCGGCGCGGTGCTCGCGGGCACCCAAGCCCATGACGACGGTCTCGATGGCGGTCTTTGGGGGCTTGGCGCGCGGGGAGATGGGTCGTCGGCGTCTGCCCAGCCCGGCGTTGATGCAGATCTGTTCTTGCCGTTGCGGTATGGGCGGGTGGTGCTGCGTGAGCGGATGCCACGGCGGTTTTATTGCCGCGCGAGGTGGCAGACTGGCGGTCTCGACAGCGAGACGCAGGTCTTCGATCTCGATTTCGTGGATCGGGATGGTCACCAGCTCGGCGGAATTCGCGAGTTCACGGTGAAACGCGCGCCCCGGGAGGCGTTGTTGCGCGGGCTCGGCGGCGATGCTACCCGGCTGCTGTACACCCTCGGCTGGCACGAGGTGCCGTCCCCGGCGTCGAGTAACGCTGCCGAGAACGCCAACGGCACCTGGCTGATTTCCGGATTTGACGAGTTGGCGGCCGACCTGCCAGGTTGTATCTCGGTTCGACCGGACTGCGGATCCGGAGCCCTGGAAGCAGCTGTTCGCACAGGCTCAGGAGCGCGGTGCGCCGATCACCGGCATCGTCTGGCGCAGCACCGGACAGCCGAGCGCAGAAGAGTCGAGCGCTGAATTCGCCGCGCGGCTAGAGAACGAGATCGTCACCCTGCTCAGCGCCGTGCACACACTGCTGGCAAACGAGGCGGTGAAACTTCCCGGCGGACTGTGGATCATCACCGAGCGAGCCGTGGCGACCGAATCCAGCGAGCTGGTCGACCCGGTGCAGGCGGCGCTCTGGGGGCTCGGACGCACCATCATCACCGAGGAGCCGGCCCTGCGCTGCAGGCTGGTCGACTACGACGGATCCGATGAGGCCGTGCACTCGCTGGCCGGCCTGCTCGGCACACCCGTCGACGAACCCGAACTCGCACTGCGGCAAGGAAAGTTCCTGGTATCCCGGCTACTGCCATGGGCGCGCAGCGGTCATCTCGCGGTACCGCGGGCAACCGACTACGTTCTGGCACCGACCGAACGCGGTGCGATCGACAACCTTCGTCTGACCGAGACGGAAGTGCCGCCACCGGACGAGGGCTACGTGCAGGTCCGGGTGGAGGCCGCGGGTCTGAACTTCCGGGATGTGCTCAATGTGCTTGGCCTCTACCCCGGTGATCCGGGGCTGATCGGCGGTGACGTCTCCGGCATCGTCACAGAGTTGGGTACCGGCGTCACCGAATTCGAGGTTGGCCAACGCGTCTTCGGCTTCATGCCGGGAGCGTTCGCCAGCCGGGTCAATGTGCCGGCCCAGTTGCTGGCGCCGGTGCCGAACGGGCTGAGCGCGGTAGCCGCGGCGAGCATACCCGCTGCGGCACTGACGGCCCGGCTCGCGTTCGACTGGGCGAAGCTGCGGCCCGGTGACCGCGTGCTCGTACACGCCGCCAGCGGCGGTGTCGGACTGGCCGCGATCCAGTTGGCTACGGCAGCGCGGTGCGATCGTCTTCGCCACCGCCAGCACCTACAAACGCGCGACGCTGCGCAAGATGGGTGTGGAGTACGTCTACGACTCGCGCACAACGGATTTCGCCGATCAGATCCTCGCCGATACCGGGGGTGCCGGCGTGGACGTGGTGCTCAACAGCCTGACCAATGAGGGCTTCATTGCGGCGACCGTGCGGGCGACCGCCCAGAATGGCCGTTTCGCCGAGATCGCCAAGCGGGACATCTGGACTCCCGAGCAGATGGCGGCGGCCCGTCCCGATATCGACTACGAGATCGTTGCGCTGGACGGGACGATTGAGCGAGACCCCGAGCGTATACGGGGCTTGCTGGCCGATGTTTCGGATGGGTTGGCCAGCGGCGAGTGGACGCCGCTGCCTGCCGAGATATACCCGCTGACGGAGGCGAAGACCGCGTTTCGCCGCATGCAGCAAGCGCGGCATATCGGGAAGATCGTGCTTCAGATGCCGAAACCGCTACAGCCGCGTGGCGATCGGAGCTATCTGATCACCGGCGGCCTCGGTGCACTCGGCCTGCACACGGCGGCCCATCTAGCTCAACTCGGGGCGGGCGACATCGTGTTGACCAGCCGGCGCACGCCCGATGCGGACGCACAACGGGCAATCGACGACATCACGTGAGCGCTACCGGTGCCGCATCCACACCTTCGCGGCCGACATCGGCGACGAGTCCCAGGTCGGCGAGCTGCTGGAGCGGATCCGCGCGGAGTTGCCACCGCTCGCGGGGGTGGCACACTTGGCGGGCGTGCTCGACGACGCGCTGCTGTCAAAGCAGAGCCTGGAACATTTCCGGACGACGTTGGCGCCCAAGGCTTTCGGTGCCCGCTACCTAGACCGGTTGACGAAGAACGACGATCTTGAGTTCTTCATCGTTTACTCTTCGGTGTCTAGCGTGTTCGGTTCACCCGGCCAGGCCAACTACGCGACGGCCAATGCGCTGCTCGACGGGCTGGTTGCGGAACGCAAGGCGCAAGGCCTTCCCGCGACCAGCGTCAACTGGGGTCCCTGGGCGAAGGGCGGTATGGCCACTTCGCAGGCCGCTCGCGCCAATCTCAGTGCGCAAGGCCTGATTCCGCTGGAACCCACCGCGGCGCTCAACGCGCTCGGCGAGATTATCGCCCACGGAATTGGGCAGGCAACCGTCATCAAAGCCAACTGGCAGCGTGCCGCGAAGGTGCTGGGCGGCTCCCGCCCACCGATTCTCGACCACGTCCTGCCGAGCGCTGTCGCGCCGCCAACCGGCGATAGCGAGTTGCTCCGGCAACTGCAGGAGGTATCCGTGGCGCAGCGCGGCAGTTTCCTCACCGAACACCTACAGCACGAACTACGAGATTTCCTGAGGCTCGCGCAACTGCCGGCCGCAACCAGCCGGTTCCTGGAGCTGGGCATGGATTCACTGATGGCGGTCGAACTCCGCAACCGGTTGCTCGGCCAGTTCGGTAGCGCGTTCACGATCACCGCCACCGCGGTATTCGACTATCCGACGATCGAGTCGCTCGCCGAATACCTTGCCGACCAGACGCCGGAGCCGGTCGAGGAGAAACCCGTCGCTCTATGTGACGAGCAGCGAATGATGGATGCGCATGCCGACGTCGCGTCGCCAACATTATGAAACTGGGTGGTCGACTGATGTCGGAGATGACGCAAGTCACCAACGCGTACCGCGTCGGCGACCGGACCGTCCGGGCGGCTCGACGGCATCACATCGGCCCCAACTGGTGGTCCACTCGCTGGGCGTGCTGGACAGGCCGGAGGCGCCGGGTATGAAAACGGTTGAAGGGGAGCAATTTTCAGGGTCCAAACTACCATTCGTAGCGCGGACAATCCGCAGATTTTCGGTGCTCATCATCCTGGCCTGGTTGTCGCTCACTCTCATAGTGAGTATCGCGGTTGCACCACTGGACCGGGTTGAGAAAGCGCATTCCGTACCAATGAGTCCCAAAGATGCGCCGTCGGTGCAGGCGATGAAGCGCATGGGCGAGGACTTCAAAGAATCCAATTCCGACAGCGTTGCGATGATCGTCGTGGAGGGTGAGCAGCCGCTCGGCGACGAGGCTCACAAGTACTATGACCGTTTGATTCGTCAGTTGGACGACGACACGAAGCATGTGCAACACGTGCAGGACTTGTGGGGGCATCCACTCACGGCGGCAGGCGTGCAAAGCGCCGATGGCAGGGCTGCGTATGTTCAATTAGCTCTCGCCGGTAACCAAGGGCAGCCCTTGTCAACCGAATCCGTCGAAGCCGTCCGGAACATCGTGAAGCGGACGCCTGCGCCGAACGGGGTCAAGACCTATGTCACCGGCCCGGCGGCGTTCGTTTCGGATATGAGCTACAGCGGCGACAAAGCTATCTTCAAAGTCACGGTGACGAGCGTCGCAGTAATCTTCATAATGTTGCTTCTTGTCTACCGTTCGATCATCACCGTAATTCTCCTGTTGGCGATGGTTGGTATCGAATTATTTGCGGCCCGAGGAATCGTCGCGTTTCTCGCGGACCACGATCTTATTCAACTGTCTACCTTTGCCGTCAATCTTCTGGTATCTCTCGCGATCGCGGCCGGGACGGATTACGGGATATTCTTTATCGGACGTTATCAAGAGGCGCGTCAGAGCGGCGAGGACCGGGAAACGGCCTATTACACCGCCTACCGTGGGATCGCTCGCATTGTCTTGGCCTCCGGTTTGACGATCGCCGGGGCGGTTTTCTGCCTCAGCTTTGCCCGGCTGCCCTATTTCCAAAGCATGGGCGTCCCGTGCGCCGTGGGCATGCTCGTTGCGGTCGCGGTCGCGCTCACGTTGGTTCCGGCGGTTCTTAGCGTGGCCAGTCGCTTAGGTCTGTTCGACTCCAGGCGAACGATCAAGGTCCGTGGATGGCGACGGATAGGTACTGCGGTCGTCCGCTGGCCAGCACCCATTCTGGCCGCAACATGCGCGGTGGCCCTTGTCGGGCTGCTAACTCTGCCGGGATACAGAACCACCTACCTCGCCCGGCCATACATACCCGCGCAAATCCCGGCCAATATGGGCAATACCGCAGCAAATCGGCACTTTTCTCAGGCACGAATGATGCCGGAGGTACTGTTGATCGAGGCCGACCACAATATGCGCAATGCAGCAGATTTTCTAGTCCTAGAAAAACTAGCCAAGGCCGTCTTGCGGGTTCCGGGTATTTCTAGGGTTCAAGGCATTACCCGTCCCCAGGGACGCCCGATAGAACACACATCAATACCGTCGCTTCTCAGCATGCAAAACGCTGGCCAGCTACAAGGTACGAGGTTGCTGGAAGACCGCATGAACGACCTGGTCAACCAGGCCGACAAACTTGCGACGACAATCGCGACGATGAAGCGTATGTATGGCCTGATGCAACAGCTCGCCGACAATGGTCACCACATCGTGGGAAACCTGAATGAAATCGCGGCCATAACTGATCAGTTGAGGGATCACCTTGCGGATTTCGATGATTTCTGGCGGCCGATCCGAAACTATTTCCGCTGGGAAAAGCACTGCTACGATATTCCACTCTGCTGGGCGATGAGGTCGATACTTGACTCCTTGGACAGTGTAGATGAGCTCGACGAGAAGCTGCACGATATCACCACAGGACGTGGATCATGTGGATGTGCTCTTGCCGCAGCTGCATGCACAGTTTCCGCCAATGATCGCGAACATGGAGAGCATGCGGATCACGATGCTCAGCATGCACAGCTCGATGTCCGGAATCTTCGGCGAGATGAATGAAATGAGCGGAGACATCAGCGCTATGGGAGAGGACTTCGACGCCGCCCGAAATGATGACTCCTTTTACCTGCCCCGAGCGGTTTTACACAACCCGGACTTCAAGCAGGCCATGGATACTTTCCTGTCGCCGGATGGGAAGGCCGCGCGTTTCATCATTTCAGATCGGGGCGATCCTGCGACGCCAGAGGCTATCTCGCGTGTCGACCTGGTGAAGGCTGCGGCAGAGGAGTCACTCAAGGCAACGCCGCTGGAAGACGCCAAGATTTATCTCGCCGGCGTCTCGGCAACTTATAAGGACGTCCGAGACGCCTCCAAATACGATCTCTTAATCGTCGGGATCGCTTCGCTCTGCCTCATCTTCATTATCATGCTGGTTATAACCCGAAGTTTTGTTGCCGCCCTGGTTATTGTGGGTACGGTGGTCCTTTCACTGGGGGCGTCGTTCGGGCTCTCGGTGCTGGTCTGGCAGTATCTCGTCGGCATGGAATTGTACTGGCTCGTACTCGCGATGTCCGTGATCGTCCTTTTGGCGGTGGGGTCTGACTATAATTTGCTGCTCGTCGCGCGATTCAAAGAGGAGATAGATGCGGGAATAAATACGGGCATCATTCGGCGCAATGGGCGGTACCGGCAAGGTGGTGACGTCCGCCGGCCTGGTGTTCGCATTCACCATGGGATCCATGGTGGTCAGCGACCTACGCGTCGTTGGCCAAATTGGAACCACCATCGGTCTGGGTCTGCTGTTCGACACGTTGATCGTGCGCTCGCTCATGATGCCGTCCATCGCGGCGCTGCTGGGACGCTGGTTCTGGTGGCCGCAGAAAATGCGCCCCGGCCCGGCCAGTTACCTACTTCGGCGCTACGGACCCCGTCCGGTGGGTCGTTCTCTCCTGCAGCCCCAGGAAGCGGAAACTGCTGGATTTGCATCGCCCTCTGTTCAGGATGGCACGACGCCGCGCGGAAGTGTCAGCGGCATATCGGAGTAGGTCGCGATGCCCGGGGCGGCGAGGTACGGCCGGGAACGCGGCCATGTTCGCGTTTTGGCCGGCATCAACCCTCAGCGCGCGCGTCGCGGCGTTCGACATGGACCGCCGCCCTGAACTCGCCGCAGTGCGGAGTGGCGGCGCATAGTCTCGAGCGCCGAGATTGCAATACTCTGATCCGCGACGTCGAATGCGACGGTTCGCCTGGGCAAGCGTTGCTTCGGCGTTGGAGCGCCTGCTCGAGAAAAACATGAATTTGGGAACTGGCCTAGGCTGGCGTCAGCACTGCCGGACGATGTGAAGGGCCTCGCACGTGGACACTGCATTGAAGCAGAGGTTGCATTGGCTGGTGCTGCATGGTTTCGTCCGCGGCGTCGCGTCGATCGGCGCCCGAAGGGGTGACCTGCAGGCCCGGTTGATCGCCGACCCGGCCATCAAAACGGATCCGGTGCCCTTCTATGAACAGGTGCGGGCCCGCGGTCCGCTGGTGCGACTCCCGGATCGGCTACCTCACCGCGGACCATGCGATCGGGCATGAACTGTTGCGATCGGACGACTTCCGGGTGCTCTCGATCGAGTCGAACCTACCGGCGCCGATGCGGTGGCTGGAGCGTCGCACTCGTGACGATCTGCTCCATCCGCTGCGTCCGCCGTCACTGCTGGCGGTCGAGCCGCCGGACCATACCCGCTACCGCAAGACGGTGTCGTCGGTGTTCACCCAGCGGGCGGTCGCCGCGCTGCGCGACGGGGTCGAACAGACCGCGGAGTCGCTGCTCGATGAGCTGGCCCGCGAGCCTGGCGTCGTCGACATCGTCGACAGGTACTGCGCGCAACTTCCGGTGGCGATCATCAGCGACATCCTCGGGGTGCCCGACCGCGATCGGCAGCGCATCCTCGAATTCGGCGAACTCGCCGCGCCCAGCCTGGATTTCGGGCTTCCCTGGCCGCAATACCGGCGCGTGCAGCGCGGGCTCGCCGGGTTCAACTTCTGGCTCGACGAGCATCTGCGGACAGCTGCGCCGGTCTCCCGGCGAGGATCTGATGAGCCAGCTGATTCGCAAAGCCGAAAGTGGTTCACCGGAAACGTATCTGGATGAAGACGAACTACGGGCGGTCGCCGGTCTGGTCTTGGCAGCCGGGTTCGAGACGACGGTGAACTTGCTGGGCAACGGGATTCGAATGCTGCTGGACAACCCCGAGCATCTGCAAACCCTCAGTCAGCGGCCGGAGCTGTGGCCAAACGCCGTCGAGGAGATCCTGCGGCTGGAGTCACCTGTTCAGCTCACCGCGCGAATAGCGCTGAAGGACACCGAGGTCGCCGGTAAGCCGGTCGGGCAGGGCGAACTGGTGGTGGTGTACGTCGCCGCGGCCAACCGCGATCCGGCCGTCTTCCCCGACCCGAATCGGTTCGACATCGAACGGGAGAACGCCGGTCGGCACCTGGCTTTCTCCGGCGGTCGGCACTTCTGCCTGGGGGCGGCCCTGGCCCGCGCCGAAGGTGAAGTGGGGCTGCGGGCCTTCTTCGACCGCTTCCCCGAGGTGCGCTCCGCCGGCGCGGGCAGTCGGCGCGACACCCGCGTTCTGCATGGCTGGTCGACGCTGCCTGTCGCGTTGGGCCCGGCGCGGTCGATGGCCGCGCGCTAGCCGCTCTTCTTGCCGCCGAAGTAGCACTCGAGCGTCGTGGTGCAGACCAGCTGGCCGGTGCGGTTGAACATGGTGCCCTGGGCCAATCCGCGACCACCGATGCCGCTGGGTGAATGCTGTTCGTAGAGAAGCCAATCCGACAGGTCCGGCGGGTGATGGAACCACATCGCCAGATCCATCAGAGCTGAGAAGCCCGGTCCCAGCGGGGTCGTGCGGCGGGCGATCATGGCCGACTCGAGAAGCGTGCGGCCCGCGACAAACGTAGCGAGGCAGTCAGCGATCACCGGGTCGACGGGAGCAATGCCGTTGGGGCGAAACCACATTCGGATGCGCGCTGGCGGCGGATCGGCAATGTCGGCGGCAAGCCTGGCCGACGGGTCCACATACCGGTAGTCGATGGGCTGCTCGCGCACCCACCAGCCGCCGCGTTCGTCCGCGTAATCGCTGTGCCGGTCGGCGAAGCTCGGCACGGATTCGGGGTCCGGGAGATCCGGTGGAAGTTGTTGGTAGACGATGCTTTCGACGGATTTGCTGAATGACGCGATGCCCTCCAGCAACACCGACCCGAATTGGCGGGCGGTGACGCGCCGGGCCGAGAAGGTGCCGCCGTCGTGCAGCGCGGTGACCTCGAAGTCGACCGGTTGCCGCGCGTCGCCGGCCCGGAGGAAATACATGTGCATGCTGTGCGGCAAGCGGTCGATCACGGTCCGGCTGGCCGCCATCAGAGCCTGCGCCGCGATGTGGCCACCGGAGATGTGATGCGCGAGTTCGTCGATCTGGTTTCCGACGAAGAACTCCGCGTTGACCTGTTCGAGGTCGAGCGTGTCGAGGAGTTGGCGCAGCGTGATGACGGGTGGCGGAGAGGTCACGCTCGCATCATGCCGTCAAGACAGGTAGCGGCCAAACCACTCCAGCACGTGCCGCCAGGCGTCCTCGGCGGCGGCGGCGTTGTAGCGCGGCCCGGTGTCGTTGAAAAACGCGTGGTCCGCGTCGGGTTCGATCACGATGTCGTGGATCAGCCCCGCGCGCTCGAGGGCCGCTTTTGCCGCCGGCTCCGAATCCGTCACGCGCTTGTCCAGGGCTCCGTAAAACGCCAGCACGGCGGTGGCTTTGTCGCCACTGAAATCGGGGTTGTCGGGAAGTGGGCCATAGAACGGCACCGCAGCCGACAGGCGCGCGTTGTGCGACGCCAGCAGTTGCCATACCAGCCCACCGCCGAAGCAGAAGCCGACCACCGCGATTTTGCCGCCGGGGACCCGATTTTGCAGTTCCTGGATCCCGGAGTTGAGGTCCGCGATGAACCGGTCCTGGGGCGCGGCGGCGAGTGCGGCGGTGGCCTTGGCGGGGTCTGTGAAGTGGCCTGTGCCGCCTTCCTCGGACAGCAGGTCGATGGCCAGCGCCGAGTAGCCGGCTCCGGCGAACCGTTCGGCCACCGAATGAACCCAGTCATTAAGGCCTTTGTTCTCGTGGATGACCAGCACCCCGCGACGGGCATTGTGCGCCTGCGCCCATGCGCCTTGCAGTTCACCACGTGGGCCCGCCCAGGTGATCGGCTCAGTGGGCAGCGCCTGCTTCGCCCCCGGCGGCTCCACGCCGCTCGCCCGCACTCGAGTGCAGCGGCCGGGTCTCGTTGTCGGCGCATCCCGCGATCAACGCGGCCGCAGCGCCGGCGCCCAGCCCGAGCAGCGCCAGCCGGCGGATGGCTTCACGTCTGGTCAGCAGCCCGTCGACGTGGTCGGTGGCGATCTCCTCGGCGATGTAGCGCTGTAACGACGTCATCTTGGCGAGTATGCGGCATAACCCGCTGTGTCGCGCGGAAGACGTTGCGGCTCCGGCTCAGTCGAAGCTGTCCGGGTCGGCGACCGGGATCAGCACGTGCGACGGCGTCGGTCCGCCCTGGTGCAGCTGATAGCTGCCGCCGGCCAGCGCGCGCCGTGCGGGCACGGTCGGGACGAGGTGCGGGAAGTCGAAGGTGGTCACGGTCAGACGCAGCCGGTGACCCGCCTCGAGCAACGCGGCGGTGGGGAAGATTTCGACGTCGTAGCGGGTCAGCTCCCCTGCGACGACGGGCTTGACCGCCGCCCGGGTGCTGAGGTGATGCGGCTTGAGCACGGTGCCGTCGGACAGGTACCAGGTGCGCTCCGGGTCCAACGCGCGGTGTGAGCCCAGCAGCGCGCCCTGGGTCAGCGGTCGGCTGGCGCCGTCGGGTGCGACGTCGTCGAGATGGGCGACCCAGAGTGTTTCGGTGGTGGTGGCGGTGGCATGCACGGTCAGCGTGATGGGTCCGGCGATCAGGGTTGGCGTGTCGAACACCTCGGTGGTGTAGTGCAGCGCGCCGCGCTGCAGCCGCCGGTTGTCCTGGTCGTAGCGGGTGGCTCCCCCGCGCTGGGCGCGGATGAAGCTGGTCATCCCGAGCGTCCACTGCTCGACGCTGCGGCCGGCCACCGCGACCGCGCCCCACGTACTTGACTGTGGCCGTAGAGGTTTCCGGCGCGCTTTCGGCGGTCAGCCGGCCGGCATGGGAGAGATAGAACCGGGTCGGTGTCGCCGCGGGAAGCGGATATTCGCGGGCGTGTAACCACCGCGGGCTGCCGATGGCCTGGAAGGTCAGCGGCGACCCGGAGATCTCCGCCTCGGCGGCGTCATTGAGCCAGTGGTCGAACCAGCGCAGTTGTAGCGCATGGAGATGCAGACCACCGTAGTCCGAGACGTGATACCAGGGGCCCATCATCAGCCGTATCCGCTCGGACACCGGTTGCCCGGGTTGCATCGGCTGCTCGTCGGGTCGCCCCGCGAAGGCGTTCTGCAGCGCGGTGTAGTTCAGCGGCGCGCCGCGCTGAAAGGCGTCATGCCAGCCCGCCGACCAGAAAGACCGCCACGTTGTTGGCGACGATGTCCGGTAGCACCGTGGCGGGCCGCAACGCATCCCAGAATTCTTCGTCGAAGGCTGTATCGCCGCCGGCCACGGCATCGGCGATCAACGGCCGGAAAGAAGCCACGCTGAGCACGTCCGCGCTCGCGCACACCCGCTAACCCGCCGGCCCGCGGCCGCGGATGCTTGCCCCGATGGATCACCTCCAGCGCCGGGTTGACGACGTTGAGCAGCCGGTAGACCCCGCCGTAAGCACGCACCGTACGCAGGTGCGGCGCCCCGCCCATCGCCGCCGCGTCGCGGTAGAAATCGCGGGCGGCCATCACCGGGAAGATCGCCTTCAGCGGCGAATTCGGGCCGACGGCAGCTGCGGTGAACAGCTGGTTGATCGCCAGGTAGGACACCCCGAACATGCCCACCCGACCGTTGGCGTTGGGCAGCTTCGATGCCCAGTCGACCAACTCGACGCCATCCTGCTTCTGGCGGTCGCCGAACATCTGGAACGAGCCGCCGGAGACGCCGCACCCCCGGACGTCGACCATCACTTCGATGTAGCCCCGTTTGATCAGGTACGGGGTCGGTCCGCCGCCGATCTGGGCGGCCGGCGGTGGGGCCTTCTTGCCGTACGGCGTCATCGACATCAGCACGGGGAACGGTCCCTCGGCAGGCTCGCCGGTGTCGCGGTCGGTGGGGTAATGGATGTCGACGCGCAACTCCACCCCGTCGCTCATCGGCACCGCGACGTTGTGCCGGATGCCCACGCCGTACTGCGCCGGCCGGGGTGTCCAGGCTGGCGAGAACGGCGACGGACTGGTCTTGCGGACACGTCTGCGCAGCGACCGCAGTGTCGGCATCCTTACCTCCTGCCGCGTCATTGGCAATGTGTCCAGCTGCCCGGTTCTATGACATCTCCATGTCGGTGGACGAAACCGTACTCGGGCTATGGCAGGCGTTGTCGGGCCGGGACTGGGAAGCAGTCAAAACGTTCCTGTCCGCGGATTGCGTCTACGTCGACATGCCGGTCGGGCCGACGCTGGCCGCCCGCGGACCCGACGACATCGTCAAGCGGCTCAAGGTCGGGCTCGAACCGCTGGCCGGCTACGAGAACCACGACGGGGTGCTGGTGTCCAACGGCTCCGACGTGCATGTACGAACACTCCGAGACCTGGCGCTGGACAAGCGGGGAAACCGCTGTGCTGCAGTTTGTTTCGGTGCACCGAGTCGACGACGGCAAGGTGTCGCTGTGGAAGGACTACTGGGACATGGGCGGCATGACCGCGCAGGCGCCGCCGACCTGGTTGGAGGATCTGGCGACAGCGGACACGTCGTGGATCTTCGACGCGACGGGCTGATCTGACTGCCTCAGGCATCGGAAGTTTCACCCGTCGCCTGGAAGATGACACGGCGACCGATTTCGACGGCGTGATCCGCGAAGCGTTCGTAAAACCGCCCTAACAGCGCGACATCGACGGCCGTGCCCACGCCGTGCGCCCAGCCGTCGTCCTTGAGCAAGGTGAACAGGTGCTGGTGCAGTCTGTCGATTTCAGCGTCGTCGCGGCCTATTTGCGCGGCTCGCTCGGGATCACGGGACAGGACAACATCTTTCGCGCTGTTGCCGAGATCCACGGCGATCCTGCCCATTTCGGCGAAAACGGCGTCCACCGGCGCCGGCACGGTGTGGTCGGGATGGCGGCGGCGAACGATCTCGGCGACGTGTCGTGCCAAGCCCCCCATCCGTTCGGCGTCGGCGACGTTCTGCATACAACCGACAACGATCCGTAGGTCGGCTGCCACAGGTGCCTGCAACGCCAGCAGGACAAAGGCAGCCTCTTCTGCGTCGCTCCGCATCTGTGCAAGGGTCTGGTACTCGGCGATCACCTGCTCGGCAAGCTGCAAATCCGCATGCAGCAGCGCTTCGGTGGCCCGTTCCATCACCAAACCGGCCAGATCGCACATCTGGCTGAGGGTCACGGTTAGCGAATGAAGTTGATCGTGGAACGCCGTTCGCATGCCCTAACCCTATGAGGACATGCCGTCATCGCAACCATTCGGCCCGACGGGCCGGGGCGCCGGTCAGGCGGCGCGTCGCGCGAACTCGCGACAGATGGCCCCGGCTTTCGGCCCGGTCGGCTGGCAGACGACGGTCGCTCGTGATTGCGGCCTGTTCATCTCCACCTGCTGGCACTGTGCCGTCGCACCGACGCAAGGCCCGGGTTCGGCTTGGGCTTGCGCAAGCAGGTTGACACCACTGACCGCGCCCATGATCGCCACTTCGGCCGCGCCCGCAATGAGCACTCGCTGGGTGAATTTCCTCATCATCTCCTCCTCGTTGAGGATGCTCCGGAGGCTTCTGCCGGAGAACGTCAGAAATTCGCGAAATGTGGCTTTTGTAGGCGTTTCGCCAGTATGTGCCTGATAAACACCAAGATCAATGTTTCCGCGATGTTTCTTCGATGTTTCGTGAAGAGGCGTTCGTGGATGTCGCGAAACCCGCTACGGAACCGCTGCCGAAGGGCCGGGCGTGCGGCTTTAGTGGTTGCGGCCCCCGCCGGGCTCGCTGAGTTCCTTGAGGCGCTTGAGGGTGTCGGAGGCGATGCGGCCTACTTGGCGCACGGCGACCCGGTCGGCGATGTAACCCCAGATTCCGCCCGGCGCCTGATACGACAGCCGGAATGTCACCTTCGTCCGGCCGTCTCCGCCGTCGCGCAACCGGATCCGGCCGCGCATGGTCACGCCGGTGATGCCTACCCAGGCAAGGTCGCGCAGGTCGTCGAACTCGACCATTTCCATCAGGCCGCCGACCGGCACCGAGCCGACCTTCCAGTGCACGAAATAACGGGCGCCGACGCCTGGCGGTTGGTCGTTGGCGCTTTCCCAGCGCTCCAAGTTGGTCATGAAGGAGGGGTAGCTGCCGGGATCGCTGACGATCTTCCAGACGGCGTCGCGGTCGGCATCGATGACGTTGCGGCGTTCGACTCGCATCAGCCGATCACCGGGAATCGACGTCGGGCCGCAAGCCGGTCGACACCGGCCTGCAGGCTGGCCATCACCTTGTCGTGCACTGCCTGGTCATCACCGTCGACTTCGATGGGATGTTGCACTTCGATGGAGATCTTGGTGGGCAGCGGGATGTGCCCG
Organism: uncultured Actinomycetota bacterium; assembly: GCA_963741555.1. GTDB lineage: Bacteria > Actinomycetota > Actinomycetes > Mycobacteriales > Mycobacteriaceae > Mycobacterium. Next base: position 1,000,440 of record CAVUIH010000015.1, read on the forward strand.
GCCAGATCGCTGATGTTCAAGCCCCATGGCAGCGCCAGCGATATCGGAATGCTCTTGAGCCGCAGCGTTTTATCCGCTCTGAGCAGCTTGGCCAGCCACTGGCCACGATTGAGGAACAACGCGCTCTCCTGACCCCCCACACTGGCCACCGGCACGATCGGCACGCCGGCATCGCGAGCCAGCTTGACGTACCCCATGCGCCCGTCGAAGTCGACCGTGTGACGCTCCCAGGACGGCCGGAAGACCTCGTAGTCACCGCCGGGATAGACCAGCAGCGCTGCGCCGGATTCCAGCGCTTTGCGGGCATTTTCGTGGTTGGCGGCGACGGTGCCGAACTTGCGAAGCCAGCCCAGCGGTGGCGCCGAGACGACGAGGTTATGGGCCAGTTGGTAGAACGGCCGCTCGACGCCGAAGTAAGAGCAGAACGCGAGGGTGAAGACGAAGGTGTCGGGCGGAACGTTGCCGCCGCTGTGGTTGCCGATGAGCAGCACCGGCCCCTCGGCCGGAATCCGGTCCAGGTGCTGCACGTCGGCTCGGAAATACAGCGACGCCAGCAGCCAGGTCCTGGGCAACTGGTCGCGGATGTAGTCAGGATCCCGCTGGTCGAGGTCGGCTTTGGGGACCCGCGAGGTGATTTGTTCGCGGGCCCACTCCAGCGCCTCTGCTAGGCCGGCCATAGCGGGGTCTATACCCTGGTGTCGTCGTCTTTAATCTCGGCGTTCAGCCGGTAGATGCGCTCGGCGTTGTCGCGGGCGATGAGGTCGACCACCCGCATCGCGTCGGCCGCACTCCAGTCACCGTTGTCGACGAATCCGCTGAGCACCCGATGAATACCGTTGCGCCACAACGTCGTGCCAAGGTAATGCAATTCGGCCGGACCGAACGCGTCCGAGGAGTAGACGATCTTGCGGAACGGCGCCAATTCCAGCAGCCGGGCGATGAACGCCGGTGCGCTGCGCGCCAAGGTGGTTGACGCTCAGCCCGCCGTCCAGATAGACGTTGTTGAACGCCTGAGCCAGATAACCGGCCTCCCGCTCGTAGGGATAGCAGTGCAGCAGCACGATCGGCGTATCGCCCGGACTGGCGGAGGAAGTCCAGCAGGTAGAGCGGATTGGCCTTGTGCAGGTCGCAGTCCCGATCGCCGAAACCTACATGGAACTGCAGTGGCTTGCCCACCCGCAGGGCCTGATGCAGCCCGAAGCGCAGCAAGACCCGATCGGTCACCCGTTGCGCCGCCGCTGTCACGCCATCGGGCGGCGGCCGCCGCGACCTCGGCCGCCGACGGTTCGCTCAGGTCGCCGTCGAATCCGCCGCGATAGGCCAGGACGGATTTGGTGCCCACCGCCGCTGGCCGTGCGTTGTCTCAGAATCTGTTCGAATGCCGAGGCATAGTCACCTGCGGCTTCCGCGGCCTGTTCGGCCACCTGTTCGAGGCGAACGACTTCGTGCGCGCGGCCTGCGTCGACATCTCGGCAATCTGGGCCACGTTGGCGACACCGTCGGCGTAGCCGGTGTCGATCAGCCAGTCGCTGACGCCTGCCGCCTGCAGAAATACCCGCGCCAGCTCGGCGTCGGTCAGCCGGCTGCGACGTTGCCAATAGTCATGGGGCTCAGCATGTTCAGGCAGGCCGAGCAGCGGGGCGCAGTGCGCCCGCACGGCGAAGCCGATCTGGGTGTCGAATCCTGAGTCGAAGTCGGCGAGCGGCGCGGTGTTGGCCTCGTTGAGGGCGTTCTCGAACCGGAGCCGATCCCCTGCCGCCAGCCAGCAACCGTGGGCGTGCTGGTCGATCAGCGACACGCCGGCGATGTGGTCTGCCAGAGCCGTCACCCTTACACGCTCCAGGCCATCCGGAACTTGTCGGCCAACTGCTCGCGGTTGAGGTGGGCGTAATGCTCGTGTTCGAAACGCCGGACGGCGATGACAGCGTCTACAGCGGGGTCGCCGAGGATCGACCGCAATGGTCTACGAAGTATCCAGTGCGGCAATCACTTTCGCCTGTCGTGTTGGACAGCAGTGCGATGCCGGCACGATTGCGCTCCGCGTCGGTCAACGCCGCCGGGTCGACCTTGGTCTCCGCCGGAAGCACCGCGCTGCCGTTGATGCCGTCCAGTGCCAGGCCCAGGATCGCCGCCGTCGCGAGGTACGGGTTGGCTGACGGGTCAACGACTTTGACCTCGGCATTGCCGCCGTACGGATTGCCGGGCCCGCCGACCACGAACCGCAGCGCCGCTTCCCGGTTCTCGGTACCCCAGCAGACATACGCGCCGGCCCAGTTGCCGGGTTGCAGCCGCAGCCCAGACACGATCGAACCGCACAACACGCCCTGGGCCGCGGGCAGACCACCGAGCACCCCGGCCATCGCGCTCTCACCCCTGCTTGTCATGCCATGGCTGCCCGCCCCGTCGGAGAACAGCGGTCCGGACGAATTGGTGAGCGAAAAATGTTGGTGCGCACCGCATCCAGCGCTGCCTACGAACGGCGCCGGGGACAGGCTGACCCGCACGCCGTAACGCCTGGCCACCCGACCGATGATGACCCGGGTCAGCACCAATTGGTCAGCCGCGGCGACCGGGGATTGCGGTGTCAGCGAGATCTCGAACTGGTTGGCCCCGTACTCGGGATGGAATTGCTCGATCGCGACGCCGGACACCGACGCCGCGGCAACGACATCGCGGACGAACGCCTCGTGTTCGAGCACACCGGCCAGCCCGTACTGCGCCCACAGCGTGGACGGCAATCGGGTGACCGTTCGGGTTCGACGAGCAGGAACTCGATCTCGTGGCCGACCAGCGCGGTGATTCCGGCTTCGGCGAGCGCGGCCTCGACACGGGCCAGCGTGCCGCGGCTACAAGCCGGAACCGGCGTGCCGTCCTGCTCGAAGAACGAGCCCGGCGCCCACGCCAGCCCGTCGCCGAGAAGTCGCAACCCGGTCAGGTCGATGCTGATGCGCTGGTCACCGACGACACTGTTGTCCTCGGTGAACGCGATGCCGGTCTGGTCGACCGCGAAGCCGTGCCACACCGGGCTGGCGCCGAGTCCGGGATCGGCGAACGCGTTGGTCCGCCGTATCGGCACGGTCTTGGCCTGGATGAGCCCGGCCGGGTTGACGACGGTGCCGATGACCGCGTGTCACACCTTCGCCCTCGAGTTGGGCGATGGCCGCGGCGGCGAGCGGTGTGGTCGTCATCTGCCGGGACGCGCGAGTGGCCTTGGGCTCTCAGGCCGGGTGTTCATACCCGGCTGGGCAGGGTCAGCTTGCAGGACTGGCCGATGTCCAGCGTCCGCAGCACTCGTCCCATCCCCACCCACAGCGCGCACGACAACGCCAGATCGGCGAGCAGCTCCTCGGAGAAATGTTCGCTGCAGCGGGCCCAGAAGTCTTCGTCGTCGCGCAGCTTGGTGTGTTCGGTGGCGAACCGGTAGGCGAACTCGGCGGCCAGGCGCTCCTGCTCGCTGTAGCCGGGCCAGGTCCGCCACTCCTGAGCGTGGTCGTAGAGGTCCTCGTCGACACCGGCGGCGGGTCCGTCGGCGTCGCGGGTGTTGACGCACACTTCGCATTCGTTGCTGTGCGCGATGACCGTCCGGGCGAGTTCCCGCGTCCGCATCGGCAACCGGTTCTTGCTGTAGACCGCGTTGGCGAACGCTCCGATCGCGCCACCCAGGTCCGGCGACTTCAGAACCCAGCCGGCGAGGTCGTCGTCAGGGAATGTTCCGATTCGGCTCATGGCGAGATGGTACGCCCGGCGGGTCTCAGGAAGGCCCGTGTGGAAGTTTCTGTGTGGCAAGCTCCGACAGCTTGGGCTGACCAGTGCGCCGTCGGATTCGGGATCTACCGGGCAGCCGTGTCAATTCCCGCCTTGTCCTGTCGTCGGCGGACGTGAGACACACTGAGCCGAGTAGAGCTCTTCGCCGAGCTTGTCCATCAACTCAAGCTGCGTCTCCAGGTAGTCGACGTGGTTTTCCTCGTCGGCGATGATGCCTTCCAGCAGGCTGGCGCTGGTCGAGTCCTGCTTCTCGCGGCACATGATGACGCCCGGCTTCAGGCGGTTCAGCACGTCGTATTCGATCGCCAGGTCGGCTTCGAACTGCTCACGCAGCGTCTGGCCGATGCGTAATGAGAAGAGCCGCTGGTAATTTGGCAGCCCGTCGAGCAGCAGGATCCGATCGGTGATCGCCTCGGCGTGCCGCATTTCGTCGAACGACTCGGCGCGGGTGTGGCCGGCCAGCTCGGTGAAACCCCAGTTCTCCTGCATCTTGGAATGCAGGAAGTACTGGTTGATCGCAGTCAGCTCGCTGGTCAGCTGTTCGTTGAGAAGCCGCAAAACATCAGGATCACCTTGCACGATCGCTCCTTATATGTCCCCTGAAACGGTTACGATTCGCGGCGGTTGACGGTGAAGTTGGGCTGGAACATCACCACACGCCGACCATGAATCTAGTCCAGTCTACGGCTGTCGGCGTGCTGATTCACACGGTGTGGGCGGATCAATTTGACTAAAAGTGCTGGTCAAAGCCTTACCTAAGTAAGGATAGCCTTCGCGAATGAAGTTAGGTTAGACTTCCCTACATGCTGGCTGATCGATCGTCGGAGACCCGGAAAACGGGGGTTCGCTGATGTACGTGTGCCTGTGCGAAGGCGTCACCAGCCAGACCGTCTCCGACGTGGTCGCCAGCGGGGCGTCGACGTCCAAAGAGGTCGCCACGAAATGTGGAGCGGGTCTGGACTGCGGACGTTGCCGGCGCACCGTCAGGGCGATCATCGAGGCCTCCGCGCGGTTGCAGCCCACCGGGTCCTAGCTTTCAACTTCCCCGCTTCGCGGTGAAATCCGCCAACGCTGCGGCATTAGCGTGCCCGCCCAGAAGCCTTGCGAAATGCGCGTTTTCCCGCTCGGTCGCCGCGGTGATCTCCGGGCGGGTGGGCTCGACGATGGATCTGTTTGACCGCGATCAGGCTCGGAATCGGCCGGGAGGCAAGCGTTTCGGCGTAGCTTCGCGCCTGCGCGATCAATTCTTCGGGCTCGCAGACCTTCCAGGCCAGGCCCATCGACTTCGCCTCGTCGGCGTCCACCCACTCCGAGGACATCAACAGCCACGCGGCGTTCTGCCTGCCGATCAGCTGCGGCAGCAGATACGACGACGCCGCCTCGGGAGCGACGCCCAGGCTGGTGAACGGGCATTTGAGCCGAGCGGTCGACGACATGAACACCAGGTCGGCATAACCCAGGATGGTGGTGCCGATCCCGACGCCGACGCCGTTCACAGCGCAGATCAACGGCTTGGGGAACTGGGTCAGCGCGTCGATCATCGTGGTGAAATGCGAACCCTGGTTGGCCATTTCGGGGTCGGTGATGCGGGCCTGCATCTCCTTCAGATCGTTGCCGGCGCTGAATGCGCGCCCGGCCCCCGTCAGCAGAACCACGGCGACTTCCGGGTCGTCGGCGGCCTGCGTGAGCGCCTCGGCGGTGGCTTGGTAGAGCGCTTCGTTGAACGCGTTGAGCGCCTCGGGCCGGTTCAGGGTGAGCGTGCGGACCCGATTCTCGTCGTCGACCTGGAGTATCACCGGTGTCTCCTCAACTGTTAAAGGGTGTCTTGAGCACGTAGCGACTGGTCGGCACGGTGTCGATGTTCTCGTTGGCGCCGAAAGCGGTTGTGCTGGCGACCATTCGGGCCAGCCGCTGCTGCAGGTCGGCGTCATCAGCCGCGCCGAAGAAGGCCTTCAGATCAGTGATCGCGTCGGCCGGGAACAACTCTTCGACGATGCCCGCCAGTTCCGGCGCGTTCGGTGTCAGCGGACGGACCACGGCGTTCTGGGTGTACCCGAAGGTGGACTGGGTTTCGATCGCCACCGGGGTGTGGTCGTGCTGCCAGCGCGTCAACCAGGTCGCCCGGTCCAGTTCGGCCGGTCGGCGCAACAACGCAATGTTCGCTAAACCTGTTGTGCGACGGCCGAGTTCGAGCGGTGCGAGCAGCGGGGACGATTCGGTCACCAGGTACGCCGCGAACGCATCGCACTCCGCCGCGAGCAGCTCGAGCGCCGCGGCGATCTGATCGCCGTAGCACTGTCGGGTCCAGATGCTCACCACCGCGGCCCCCGGTGGGTCGAGCGTCGTCAACGTCATCAGGGACTGACGCACCGCGGCGTCGCGGACATTGACGGTCAGGCCGGGGACGCCGAGCCGCCAGGATCGCGTCGGCGACCGGTCCGCGCTGGCGTTCACACCAATCTTCGCCGCGGTCGGCGGCCATCAGCACAGCGACTACTTTTTCCATCGCCTTGTCTCCTAGTCTGCGCGATCCCGGGCCCAGCGTGGCTGGATGAACACGCCTTCGGCTTCGACGGTGACGCCCTGGTCGTCGGCGAGGTGGCCCGCGGCGAAGGTCTTCACCCCGTCGACGCGGGTGGTGGCGGCCTGGGCATGCAGATCCCCGAGTCGGGTGGCGCGCAGATAGCGGAAGCTGATCGTCCCGGTCAGACGCGGGTTGATGCCGTCGCTGGCGGCCTCGCCCAGCAGATGGTCGAGGATCAGGGCGGCGACTCCGCCGTGCACATGTCCGGGCGGACCTTCGTAGGCGGCACCGAGGTGAAAATCGCACCAGGACGTGCCCGAACTGTCGTGTTGGATCTCCAACGGCGGGGCGATCGGGTTGCGAATGCCGATGACGGCGTTCCCCCAGGCCATCCGTTCGCCGCTGGCGAGGTAGCGCACCCCGAACGAGCCGTCGAGTTGCTTACGGCGCAAACGGGCGGTGGCCGAGTCGATCTCGGCTTTGGCCGCCGCGACGTCGTCGGCGTCCACCTGGGTCCGGACCGTCGCGTCGATCAGCTCCCGGACCGACTGGGCCAGCGGCTCGTAGACGGCTCGCAGTCGTTCGACGTCCTCGGCGCTGATGTTCTCCAGCGTGAAGTCCAGCATCAGGCGAAACTAGAACACGTTCACATCTCGCCCGCTACCGGGCCGGGCGAACCTGCTTGTCGGCCGCGAGCAGCTCACCGATCAGCCCGGCAAGCCGCCGATACGATGCCTCTCGGCCGCTGGATGACCGGAAGACCAGGCCGATGCGGCGTCCGGGGCGAGGGGTGGCGAAATACGCCAGCTCCAGCCGGCTGCGTGCGGTCTCGACGGTCACCGCGCTCTGTGGGATCAGCGTGACGCCCAGCCCGCCGGTCACGCATTGCACCGCCGTTGCCAGCGACGCCGCGCGGGTGTTGGCCAGCTCCGCGTGCACGCCCGCCTTGCGGCACACGTCGAGGGCCTGGTCGCGCAGGCAGTGGCCCTCGTCGAGCAGCAGCAGCGGCAGCTCCGCCAGCGCGGTCGGCGGAACGCGCCGCTTGCCCGCCAGCGGATGCCCGGGTGGTAGCGCGAGGACGAAATCCTCATCGTAGATCGGTATTTCGGTGATACCGCTGGTGTCCGCGGGCAACGCGATGAGCGCCGCGTCGACCGAGCCCTCGCGCAGCCCGGTGAGCAGCCGCTCGGTCTGGTCCTCGATCAGCCGCAGGGTCAGGCCGGGCAGCCGGTCGGCCAGCCCCGCGAGCAGCGTCGGCAGCACGTACGGCGCCACCGTCGGGATCAGGCCGAGCCGGATGTCGCCCTGCAACGGATCCGACGCACCCGCGGCCGCCGCCGTGAACGCCGTCGCCGCCTCGATCACCGCCTGCGCTTGCGGCAGCAGCTGCCTGCCTTCCGTTGTGAGGAAGACCCGGCGGGTGGATCGCTCGACCAACTGCACGCCCAGACCCGTTTCCAGAGCGGAAAGCGCCTGCGACAGTGTCGACTGGCTGACGCCGAGAACTGTTGCGGCACTGCCGAAATGCTGCTTCTCCGCCACGGCGACGAATGCCCGCAGGCCCGCGATCGTCGGCTGATAAGTCTTATCGGACATGCCGATTAGTATAGTGGGAAAGATCACCTTTTGTTCAAAGTGTGGATCCGGCAAGATAGTGGAAGCACTGAAATCTTGACTTAATCCAATTTGACTGAGGAGTGACATGGCACTGCTGACAATCGGCGACCAGTTCCCCACCTACCGGCTGACCGCGCTGATCGGTGGCGACCTCTCCAAGGTCGACGCCCAACAGCCCGAGGACTACTTCAGCACGGTCTCCAGCGGCGATTACGACGGCAAGTGGCGGGTGGTGTTCTTCTGGCCGAAGGACTTCACCTTCGTGTGCCCGACCGAAATCGCCGCCTTCGGCAAGCTCAACGACGAATTCGCGGACCGCGACGCCCAGGTGCTCGGCGTCTCCGTCGACAGCGAGTTCGTGCACTTCCAGTGGCGGGCGCAGCACGAGGACCTCAAGAAGCTGCCCTTCCCGATGCTCTCGGACCTCAAGCGCGAACTCTCCGAGGCCACCGGAGCGCTCAACGCCGACGGCGTCGCCGACCGGGTCACGTTCATCGTCGACCCGAACAACGAAATCCAGTTCGTCTCGGTGACCGCCGGCTCGGTGGGGCGCAACGTGGACGAGGTGCTGCGGGTGCTCGACGCCCTGCAGTCCGACGAGCTGTGCGCCTGCAACTGGCGCAAGGGCGACCCCACGATCGACGCCGGCGAAGAGTTGCGGAAGTCAGCCTGATGACTATCGAGAATCTGAAAGACGCACTGCCCGAATACGCCAAGGACCTCAAGCTCAACCTCGGCTCGATCAGCCGCAGCACCGTGCTGACCTCCGAGCAGCTGTGGGGCACCTTGTTGGCCAGTGCCGCGGCGACCCGGAACACCCAGGTGCTGGCCGAGATCGGCGCCGAAGCGGCTGACAACCTGTCGTCGGAGGCCTACCAGGCGGCGCTGGGCGCCGCGTCGATCATGGGCATGAACAACGTGTTCTATCGCGGTCGCGGCTTCCTCGACGGCAAGTACGACGACCTTCGCCCGGGCCTGCGGATGAGCATCATCGGCAATCCGGGCGTGGACAAGGCCAACTTCGAACTGTGGTCGTTCGCGGTGTCGTCGATCAACGGGTGTCCGCACTGCATGGTGGCCCACGAGCACACTCTGCGGGAGGCCGGCGTCGAGCGGGAAGCGATCCTGGAATCGTTGAAGGTTGCGGCGATCGTGGCCGGGGTCGCGCAGGCGATCACCACCGCCCAAACGCTGGCCGCCACCGGCTAGACCGCGCCCGTAGACTCCGGGACTGTGGTCGTCAGTCAGGCCGATCTGCAATACCTGCGCCGCTGTGTGGAGCTTGCCCGCACCGCACTGGAGAACGGACACGGTCCCTTCGGTGCGGTGCTGGTCGGCGCGAAGGGCCAGACGCTCTACGAAGACCACAACCGCGTCACCGACAACGACCAGACGCTCCATGCGGAATTGGGCGTCGTGCGCTGGGCCGTAGCGAATCTCGCTCCGGTGCATCGTATTCGGGTCACCTTGTACACATCGTGTGAGCAATGCCCGATGTGCGCCGCCGCGCATGCCTGGGCCGGGCTGGGGCGCATCGTGTACGCGACGTCGTGCGCTCAGTTGACCGGCTGGCTGGCCGAATGGAACGCACCGACACCGCCGGTGGCGATGTTGTCGATCAGCACCGTCGCACCCCGAGCGGTGGCCGACGGACCGGCGCTCGAACTCGAGGACGAGATGAGAACCCTCTACGAAGCCAGGTATCGCCGTTGACCGCGCCGCCCTGGGTTGAGCATGTGATCTGGTGGCATGTCTATCCGCTGGGATTCGTCGGTGCTTTCCCCGCCGATACCCCGCCGGAGCCCGGCGAGCACCGGCTGCGTCGGATAGCCGGCTGGTTCGACCACGCCATCGAGCTCGGTGCATCGGGGATCGCGTTGGGGCCGATATTCGCTTCGCGCACACACGGTTACGACACCACCGACCACTACCGTATTGATCCGCGGCTCGGCGACGACGACGATTTCGACCATCTGATCGCCGAGGCGCGTCGGCGGGGTCTACGGGTGCTGCTCGACGGGGTGTTCAACCATGTCGGTGTCGAGTTTCCGCGTCACCGCGAGGCGCTTGACGACGGCGCGGCCGCGCGCTGGTTTCGCGGGCGGCCGGGCCGGTTCCACACCTTCGAAGGCCATGGCGACCTGCTCACGTTGAACCACGATAATCCCGACGTCGTCGACTACGTCGCCGACGTGATGGCGCACTGGTTGCGACGCGGGGCCGACGGCTGGCGACTGGACGCTGCTTACGCTGTGCCGCAGCACTTCTGGGCGACGGTTCTGCCACGGGTTCGCCGGCTCCACCCCGAGGCGTGGTTTGTCGGAGAGCTGATTCACGGCGACTACGCCGCGGTGGTCGCGAAGGCCGGCTTCGACTCGGCCACCCAGTACGAGCTGTGGAAGGCGATCTGGAGCGGGCTCAACGACGGCAACTTCTTCGAATTGGACCACGCGCTGCAGCGGCACACCGATTTCGTGAAATGCTTTGCGCCGCTGACCTTCATCGGCAATCACGACGTCACCCGCATCGCGAGCCGGCTTCAGCGTCCCGAGCATCTCGCCCACGCTTTGGTGATCCTGATGACCGTGGGCGGGGTTCCCAGCATCTACGCCGGCGACGAGTTCGGTTATCAGGGCATCAAAGAAGAGCGATTCGGCGGCGACGATGCGGTGCGTCCTGAATTCGGCACTCCCCCGGCGCAACTCGACTCCCGCGGGCTCGAGGTGTGGTCGCTGCACCAGTACCTGATCGGGATGCGCCGCCGCCACCCGTGGCTGTACGCGGCCACGACCTCGGCACTGCGGCTGGAGAACCGGCAGTACCTCTACCGGACCAGCCGCGGTGAGCAGTCCCTGATCGTCGCGCTCAACATCGACGACACCGCAATGACAGTGCGGCTGGACTCCGGCGCAGAGGTGATTGCCGGAAGCGGGGCGCCACCGCCAGACGTCGTCGACTCGGTGTCCGTCGAGCCGCACGGTTGGCGGATTCTGCGGCCGATTCACAACCGCTGAAGCGTCAGCGGGTCCTCCTCGCCGTCGTAATAACGCGCCAGCAGCTCGACGAAATCGCCGTTGTCGTCAGTCGCGTGGGCAAACAGCGTCATCGACGACCGCACCTTCATGTCGTCGGGTGACCCGAAGATCTGCCTGATCGAGCGGCCGTGGATCGCGTTGACCAGCCGGGTGCATTCCCGCAACCGCGGTCCGAGCATGTCGTGACGAAGATAGGCCCGAGCCTCGTCGAATGAGGAGATCGCGTACTGCGCCGCGGTGGAGCTGCTGCCCAAGCCTGCGATCTGCGGGAAGACGAACCAAATCCAGTGGCCGCGTTTGTGGCCGGCTCGCAATTCGTCGATGACTTGCGCGTACACCCGCGCCTGCGCGTCGACGAAACGCTGCAGGTCGAAGGGGTCGCTTGCGGATTGCATATGACCTACGTTGGCACAGTGGTCAAACGGCGGATACCGAAGGTGCGCGACCTTGCGCCGCTGATCCGCTTCCGCACACCCCGGCTCGACCGCGTCCAACGTCGGCTCGATGACGCCCAGACCATCCACGATCTGCGCCGCATCGCCAAGCGGCGGACGCCGCGGGCAGCCTTCGACTACACCGACGGGGCGGCCGAGGACGAGATCTCGCTGGGGCGGGCGCGACAAGCCTTTCGCGACATCGAGTTTCACCCGACCATCCTTCGCGACGTGAGCAACGTCCAGACCGGGTGGCAAGTGCTGGGCCGACCCGTCGCGCTGCCGTTCGCGATCGCGCCGACCGGGTTCACCCGGCTGATGCACACCGAAGGCGAAGTGGCCGGCGCCCGAGCCGCCGAGGCGGCCGGCATACCGTTCTCGCTGTCGACGCTGGGCACCGCGTCGATAGAAGATGTCGTGGCCGCTGCGCCGCAAGGGCCGCAAGTGGTTTCAGCTGTACATGTGGCGCGACCGGGACCGGTCGATGGCGTTGGTGCACCGCGCCGCCGAAGCCGGCTTCGACACGCTGCTGGCCACCGTGGACGTCCCGGTCGCCGGTGCCCGACTGCGCGACGTTCGCAACGGGATGTCGATCCCGCCGGCGTTGACAATGCGGACCGCGCTCAATGCCGCGGTGCGGCCGCGCTGGTGGTTCGACCTGCTGACCACAGAGCCGCTGTCCTTCGCGTCGCTGGATCGCTGGTCGGGAACCGTCGGCGACTATCTGGACCAGATGTTCGACCCGAGCCTGACCTTCGACGACCTCGCATGGATCAAAGCGCAGTGGCCGGGCAAACTCGTCGTCAAAGGCATCCAGACCGTCGACGACGCACGCGCGGTGGTCGATCTCGGTGTCGACGGCATCGTGTTGTCCAATCACGGTGGCCGCCAACTCGATCGGGCCCCGGTGCCGTTTCACCTGCTGCCCGTCGTGGCGCGCGAGCTCGGCGCGCACACCGAAATTCTGGTCGACACCGGCATCATGTCCGGGGCCGACATCGTCGCCGCCGTCGCACTGGGTGCGCGCGGCGCGTTGATCGGTCGGGCTTATCTGTACGGGTTGATGGCCGGCGGTGAGGCCGGCGTTCGCCGTGCGGTCGACATTCTGTCCGGGCAGTTGATCCGCACAATGAAACTGCTCGGCGTCAGTTGCCTTGAGGAACTCTCGGACCGGCATGTGACACAGCTTCAACGGTTGGGTCCGTTGGATCGGCCAGTCTGAGATACCTGACGGACTGCGTTGTCGTCCGGGTCCACGGCAAATACTGTCAGGCCCGAAATCGGAGCACATCTGGGAATTGGCCTATATTGCGCGCCCGCCCAGTGCGCCAATTTCCAAGGCGGTCGGTGTTAAATATTCATTAAGCTCTCAGCGTTAAAGTCTGCTCCTACGATGACGAAAGGTAGCCGGCCATGGACATCACCCACACCCTGAAGAAGATCACTGTTGGGGCGCTGCTCACGGGCAGTCTGGCGATTCCTGGAATGGGGTTCACCGCAGCGAACGCTCACGCGGATACCTTTTCTCCGCACCATTGGTGCCCGGGGCAACGAAAAGATCCGCCCACCGGGCCGGGCGACGTGGTCTGGGATTGGAACGTCTGCCACACCTTTTACTTCACCAATTATGGAATGGGTAATCTTGTCACGTCTTACGACGGCAAAAATGCTCCCGTTTGGGACGGCGACAACCCACCGCTGGAAGCGATAACCCCACGACAGTGTCCACCGATCGCATTCATGTGCCCGTAAATCGCTGTCGGTTGATCGTCAGTTCTGCCAGCCCTGGAGGCCCCTCTTAGGCTGCGGCAGACGGCGCTGCATGGACTTCGGTGCCATAAGGCGATGCCAGACTGACGTCCCGGGTGTCGTCCAGGGCGGCAGACGACGCCATGCGCGAATCGCGTTTGTCGGTCAATCCCGTTATCCGGCTTGCCGTTCCGGCATCCCCGGACGCCAATGCGTGAGCGTTCTGCAGATGAGCGACGATTCGATCAGTGCCGTCACAAACTCGCTGTCCACGAACCGTGCGCATCCGGGCTGCACGCGGCTCTACGTGGACTCGTCACGAGGAAAGAATCGGCACTGGTGCGGCATGGGGACTGCGGCAACAAGGCAAAGGTCCAGGCATTCCGCGAGCGTCAGCGCGGTGGCGAAGCGGTAGGCGGCAGCTAGCGCTTCGGAGACTTCCGGCGCTGCGCGCTGCGCAGCACGATGTCGACGGCGGCCGCGATGACCTCGTCGTCTGGCAGCGTGCCGAACATGATCGAACATGCCACCACGCCGGCGTTCTCGGCGACCGCGTGATGCACCGGGGCATGATCGCCGACGTCGACCGGGAACAAATTGGATCCAGTCCAGGTTGAGCGCATCAGGCTTAGCTTTGGAGGATTGATGGCTGAAACCAAGTCAGTGCCGGTGTTGTTGGTCAGCGACCCGATCGTGCTGCCCGGAATGGTGGTGCCGATTGCTTTGGACGACGCCGCCCGCGCGGCGGTCGATGCTGCCCGTGCCACCGAGTCGGGCACGCTGCTGATCGCGCCCCGGCTCGACGACCGCTACCCGTCATACGGCGTGCTCGCAACGATCGTGCAGGTCGGCCGCATCCCGGGCGGCGGCACCGCTGCGGTGGTCCGCGGCGAGCGCCGGGCCCACATCGGCACCGGGACCAGCGGGCCAGGGGCCGCGCTGTGGGTCGAGGTGACCGAGGTGAGCAACCCCGAACCCGACGACCAGACCCGCACGCTCGCGGGTGAATACAAGAAACTGCTGCTGGCGATGCTGCAGCGCCGTGAAGCCTGGGAACTGGTCGACGTGGTCAACAAGTTGACCGACCCAGCAGCCCTTGCGGACATGGCCGGCTACGCGTCGTATCTGACCGGCGTGCAGAAACGCCAGCTGTTGGAGACCGAGAACGTCGCCGAGCGGCTACAAGCGCTGATCGAATGGACTGGTGACCACCTGGCCGAAGTCGAGGTCAACGACAAGATCGCCGGAGATGTCCGGGACGGCATGGAAAAGCAGCAGAAGGAATTCCTGTTGCGCCAGCAGCTGGCCGCCATTCGCAAGGAGCTCGGCGAGGGTGAGCCCGAGGGATCCGATGACTACCGGGCCCGCGTCGAGGCGGCCGACCTGCCGGACAAAGTCCGGGAGGCGGCGCTGCGCGAGGTCGGCAAGCTGGAACGCTCCAGCGATCAGAGCCCCGAGGGCGGCTGGATCCGCACCTGGCTGGACACCGTGCTCGACCTGCCGTGGAACACCCGGACCGAGGACTCGACCGACCTGACGGCCGCGCGCGAGATCCTCGATGCCGACCACCACGGTTTGGACGACGTCAAGGACCGCATCGTCGAGTACCTGGCCGTGCGCGCACGGCGCGCCCAGCGCGGTCTCCAGGTCGTGGGCGGACGCGGCTCCGGCGCCGTGATGGTGCTGGCCGGCCCTCCCGGGGTCGGCAAGACATCGCTGGGTGAGAGCGTCGCCCGGGCGTTGGGTCGCAAGTTCGTCCGCGTCGCCCTCGGCGGTGTGCGCGACGAAGCCGAGATCCGCGGCCACCGGCGCACCTACGTCGGCGCGCTGCCCGGCCGGATCGTCCGCGCCATCGGTGAAGCCGGCGCGATGAATCCCGTTGTCCTGCTTGACGAGATCGACAAAGTCGGCTCGGACTTCCGCGGCGACCCCAGTGCCGCCTTGCTGGAGGTGCTGGATCCCGCGCAGAACCACACCTTCCGGGATCATTACCTGGATCTGGACCTGGACCTGTCCGATGTGGTGTTCCTGGCGACGGCCAACGTCATCGAGAACATCCCGTCGGCGCTGCTGGACCGGATGGAGCTAGTGCAGATCGACGGGTACACCGAGGACGACAAGGTCGCCATCGCACGCGACTTCCTCCTTCCCCGACAGCGCGACCGCGCCGGGCTGACCGACGACGAAGTCGCCGTCACCGAGGCCGCGCTGCGCAAGATTGCTGCCGACTACACCCGCGAGCCGGGCATGCGGCAGTTCGAACGGCTGCTGGCCAAGGCGCTGCGCAAGGTCACGACCAAGATCGCCGACGAACCGGTGACGATCGACGAGCCCGCCCTGGTGGACTACCTGGGCCGCCCGCGTTTCACGCCGGAATCGGCCGAACGCACGGCGGTGCCGGGCGTGGCGACCGGTCTGGCCGTGACCGGGCTGGGTGGCGACGTGCTCTACATCGAGGCCGGCGCGAACGAGGGTGAGCCAGGCCTACAGCTGACCGGCCAGCTCGGTGACGTGATGAAGGAGTCCGCCCAGATCGCGCTCTCGTATGTGCGGTCGCACGCAGCGGAATTGGGCGTCGACCCCGAGACGCTGAACCGGCGAATCCACGTGCACGTCCCTGCCGGGGCCGTCCCGAAGGATGGCCCGTCGGCGGGTGTCACCATGGTGACCGCGCTGGTGTCGATGGCGACCGGACGACAGGTCCGCGCCGACGTCGGGATGACCGGCGAGGTGACGCTGAACGGTCGGGTGCTGCCGATCGGCGGGGTCAAGCAGAAGCTGCTGGCCGCGCAGCGGGCCGGGCTGTCGACGGTCTTCATCCCGCAGCGCAACGAGCCGGACCTGGACGACGTGCCAGCCGAGGTGCTCGAGGCGTTGGACGTCAAGCCGATGACCGACGTCGCCGAAATCGTCGCTCTGGCACTGGAACCGGTTCAGGAGACGGTGGGCGCCGCGGCGTGATCTCGGCTAGCCTGCGGTGATGACCGACCTGCAACGGCTCAAACGACGCATCGTTCACACCGCCCAACGCCTGGTGGTCAACCCGGTTGGCCGTCGGTCACCGATGACCATGCTGGAGACCACCGGGCGCAAGTCGGGCCAGCCGCGCCGCACCGCGATCGGGGGCCGGCTGATCGGCAACCAGTTCTGGCTGGTCTCCGAGCACGGCGAGCATGCGCATTACGTGCTCAACATCAAAGCCGATCCGGCGGTGCGGCTACGGCTGCACGGTCAGTGGCGCACCGGAACCGCTCACCTGCTTCCCGACGACGACGCGAACGAGCGGCTGCGTAGTCTGCCCGGCGTCAACAGTGCCCTGGTGCGATTGATGGGCACCGACTTGCTCACCCTCCGGGTCGATCTGGACTGAGGCGGGACACCCGTGGCGTACGACGCCGATCTCGTCGATCGCATCCGGGAGTTGCTGGCTCGGCTGCGCGGTGTCGACGAGATGCGGATGTTCGGCGGCCTGGCCTTCCTGATCGAGGGCAACATGGCCGTCGCCGTGAGCGGGCAGGGCGGCCTGATGGTGCGGGTAGCACCGGAAGACACGGAACAATTACTGAGCCGGGCCCACGTCAGCCCGATGGTGATGGGCGGACGCGAGGTTCGCGGGTGGATCCGCGTCGACCCCGGCGGCGTGAAAAGCACACGACAACTGACTGGCTGGGTGACCCGCGGCGCCGACTTCGCGCGGAGTCTTCCGCCGAAGTAATCACGACGTTTGCGAACCCTCGCTGCGGGTAAGCCGTGCTCTGTGGATCCCGACAAGCGTCTGGCGCATCGGTTGCTGACGACCGCAGGCACCACCTACGCCGAGGAAGCGGGAATCCGGATCGACGACAAACCGATGCCGCTGTTCCAGTTGCTGGTGCTCTGCATGCTGGCGAGCAAGCCGATCGACGCCGCCACCGCCATGCGCGCCGCCCGCGAATTGTTCAAAGCCGGGCTGCGGACTCCCAAGGCCGTGCTGGCGTCCGATCGACGCAGCATGATCACCGCGTTCGGCCGCGCCCACTATGTCCGCTACGACGAGAGTTCGGCCACGCGGCTGACGGACATCGCCAAGCATGTGCGAGACGATTACGCCGGCGATCTCCGCGAGATCGCAGAGCGCAGTCACCACGACATCGAATCCGCCAAGCGGATGCTCAAACAGTTCAAGGGAATCGGTGACACCGGCGCCGACATCTACCTGCGTGAAGTTCAAGACGTGTGGACATGGGCACGGCCCTTCTTCGACGACCGCGCCAAGGCTGGCGCCAGGGCGCTGGGACTGCCCGGCGATCCGGACAAGCTCAGTGCCCTCGCACCGCGCTCCAACGCGCGACTGGCCGCAGCGCTGGTGAGATCGGCTCTCGACGACGACGTACGTCAGCGGGTGGCCGGCTAGCCATTTGCGTGTGCTGCACAAGCAAGGTAATCCGACAGGATGGAGCAGTGATCATGGTCGACTCGAAGAGATTCGTCATCGTCGGTGGCGGACTCGGCGGAGCCAAGGCTGCCGAAGCATTGCGCAAGAAAGGATTCGACGGGAAGGTCGTGCTGATCGCCGACGAGGAGCATTTGCCCTACGAGCGACCGCCACTGTCCAAGGAATTTCTCGCCGGCAAGAAGTCGCTCGGCGATTTCACCGTGCACGACTCAGACTGGTACCGGGACAACCACATCGACCTGCGCATAGGCACAGAGGTGTTGTCGATCGATCCCACGGCGCACACCGTCGCGCTCTCGGACGACACCGATCTCAAGTACGACAAGTTGCTGCTGGCCACCGGATCCCGTTCGCGGTGGCTGTCGATTCCGGGTGCCGACTCCACCGGAGTCCACTACCTCCGGAAATACGACGACGCCTCGAACCTGAATACCGCTCTGCTCGAAGGATCGTCGCTGGCGGTGGTCGGGGCCGGGTGGATCGGGCTGGAGGTTGCGGCCAGCGCCCGTGAGCGCAACATCGACGTCACGGTCGTCGAGACCGCCAAGGCGCCGCTGATCAACTCGGTCGGCGAAGAAGTCGGCAACGTGTTCGCCGCGCTGCATCGCGACCACGGTGTGGATCTTCGCCTGGAAACCGAAGTCAAAGAGATCACCACCACCGACGGCAGAGCCACCGGTCTGCGGTTGGGTGACGGATCGACGGTCACCGCCGACCGTGTGCTGGTGGCCGTCGGTGCGCAGCCCAACATCGAAATCGCCGACGAGGCCGGCTTGTCGACTGGCGACGGCGGGGTGCTCGTCGACGCATCGTTGCGCACCAGCAACCCCGACATCTACGCAGTGGGTGACATCGCGGCGGCCGAACATCCGTTGTTCGACGATCGGATCCGCACCGAACACTGGGCCAATGCGCTGAACCAGCCCGCCGTCGCGGTCGCCGGCATGCTTGGCGAAGACGCGCAATACAAAGAGCTGCCCTACTTCTTCACCGACCAATACGACCTCGGCATGGAGTACGTCGGTTACGCGCCGAACTCTGACCGGGTGGTGTTCCGCGGCGACGTCGACGGTCGCGAATTCGTCGCCTTCTGGTTGGACGCCGAAAATCGGGTGCTGGCGGGCATGAACGTCAACGTCTGGGATGTGCTCGACGACATCAAAAACCTGATCCGGTCGAAGAACAAGGTGAATCTCAACGCCTTGATCAATCCGGAGACGCCGGTGGGCGAGGCGGTCAGCTGATCGTGATGACGGTGGGCGGCCGGAGGCTCTGAAAACGTTCCCGTTCGTCGCGCCGACGCTTGATCCGCAGTCGCGCATCCGACGGTAGGGTGATCGCCTCGTCGCAGGTGAGGTAGAACACCTCGCCTGCGACATCGATGAGTTCCGCGTCGACCAATCGAGAGCCCAACTCTCGCAATGTCATTCGTAGCTCATGGGTGAATCTGATCGTCGTGTCGTAGGCAAGCTCGCGGGACGCCCGGGCGCCTGCCGCCATCCGCTCGGACAGCTTCGCCTCGGATCCGGCCGGCGTCATCGGCTGCGGCATCTCCGTCGCGGCATGCCCGGCGGCGGCCAGCAGCATCGCCGGATCGTCGCCGAACATCAAGTTCGCCAGTTCGACCTCGCCCGGGCCGCGATGTCCTATCCGGCTGACGGCGGACGTGAACGCGGCGCCGATGGTGCGCGACAGGGCGCTGACGCCATCGAGTTCACGGTCCAGAGCCAACGCGCACAGCTGCGCATCGTTGTGGATCAGCCCGGCCAGCGCGGCCGTCTTGGTGTCGATGGCATCGCTGTGCAGTAGCGCGCCGACTCCGGAGACGGCGACGTGTACGCCGGTGCGCTCCACCGTCGCCGCGGTGACGCCGCTGTCGATCAGCCACAGCCCGCTTAACCGCCAACCCTGATGAATCCTGTCCCGCAGCAACCGAACCCGCACCTGCAGTTCGGCGTCGGACTTCGAGATCAGTTGCACCGCGCTGAGGTGCTCGGCCGTCGCCGCCGCGACGTATGCCTTGGTATCGGCCTTCACATGCCGCAGCAACGCCAAGGCTCGTTTGACGACAACGGCTTTGGTTGCCGACCCGAGCAGGCGCCCGGTCGATCGCGGACGACCCAGCGGCCACAGCGTGTCGACGTGTGAGCCGCCCAGCGATGCCCGTTTGACCTCGTCGGGGTTCCACCCGGGCAATTGCTCCGCGGCGAGCACATCCGCTGAAACACCGACGTAGGGCTGGTGACTGAACACGGCAATAGCCCGGCCGCCCCATTCGTCGGCCAGCACATCGTCGGGGCTCATCACGAGGCTCATCGCCCTGGTGGCGGCGCGCAGACCGGAGAGTTGAACGTCGAGCGTCATCGGCGTCAGCGGGCCGGGCAGCGTCTCGGCCACCGTTGCCGCACTGAACACCGGGAAGCGGGGGTCGATCCGGTCGTCGAACTCACCCCCCTGCCCGTCGCGTGCGGCGGTCGACAGCAGCGTGCCGTCGGACGGTCTGGCTCGCGGCGGAGCCTCGACGGGCAGCGGGAGATGGCCGGGCAGATCCACGGCGCCCCGGGCGTCGACTCTGCGGCCGACCAGACCGCGGACGGTGTCGGCAACCGCATCGCTTGCCCGCCAACCGAATTCGAACTGCCACGACCCCGCTGCCGCAGCGTCGTCGAAATCGGGTGTGAGGTGGGGCCAGCACGGCCGCCGAGCCAATCGCGGGCGCCGATCGGCCGAGCGCAGCAACCGACGCGCGGCGCCCAGATCGACGGTGTCCGGAGCCGCCAGGTCGACCACGCCGCTGCGGTTGGTGGCCACCGCGAGCATCAGGAAGCGGAGCAGGTCGTCGAAATGCAGCAGCCGCAGCGGCCGGGCTGAATCCTTGCTGACCAGCAGGCTGCCGACAGTGCGGCAGATCATCCAATCGAGCTGGCGGCCCACGAGCGGCGCTGTCCGCACCACCACGCTGGGCGCCCAGCCAGAGGCCACCAGCGTCTCGGCCTGCCGGTAAAGCGTGGGCTCACCGGCCGACTGTGACAGGAAGATCAACCGGGAGCCGGCACGGGCCGCCGCATGCGCGACGTGTATTAGACCGTTGATTCCCGCGCTGCCCGGCGCGGCGGCCTCGATCGGGGCGAGATGCAGGACCACGTCGGAGACGTCGGCCAGTTGCTGCAGCATCGGGTCGGCGAATGACCCGGAAACGAAGTCGACGTCGGGATGCAGGTATTCGTGCGGCTCGGCCGCGAGGCCGGTGACATTGTGGCCCGCGGCGACCAGCTGCCGGGCTACGGCGCGCCCGAGCAGTCCGGTGACGCCGGTCAGCAGGATCCGCACGCCCGAACACCTCCACGGCGTCTAGTCGACTAGACGACAATAGTCGCGCGGACGGCTTCCCCGGTAGCTTTCAGCTAACCCGGGTTAAGTCACAGTAAGGTTGCGGACCCGTCGGCGTGCACGGTCACCTTGACCCCGCCGATGTCGTCGCGCACCGTGTCCGCCGCCGCCGCTGGGTCGTCGATCAACGCCAACGTGCGGCGTTCATCTGGTGTGCGCACCGAGAGAAATGTCTTCTCCGGCTGGCCATCCCGGTCGAACGGTGTCGTCCAGGCCTCGACGGTGCCCACGCCTTCCCACTCGACCGCGGCGGTCCGGGTCGGCTCGCGGTCGACTGTGGATTGGGTGTCCTCCCAACGGAACTCCGATGACGGCGGCTCGGTGCCGTACACCCCGAAGCTGTGCTTGGTCAGATAGCCGCCGTTGGCGGTGATCAGGCCGCGGTGGCCGGGGTTGGCCGCCAGCAGTTCGGCCATCGTCGCGATCGAGTGTGCGACGTAGTTGCTCCACGGGCCGCCGGCAAACGTCAGCCCGCCCGTCACGGTCAGCGGACGGGCCGGATCGTCCACCGGTAGCCCGAGCTCGGTCGCGGCGACCTGGACGGCGGAGGGAAAGCACGAATACAGGTCGACGTGGTCCACGTCGTCGATGCCCAGGCCGGCCAACTCCAGTGCGCGTGCGCCGCCGATCCGGATCGCCGGCGAGCGGTGCAGCTCGGCCCGCTCGCTGATCGCGTAGGTGTCGTGCGAGTCGGTGCCGGCGTACGGGTACACCCAGCGTTCGGTGGGGATCTTCAGCCGGGTCGCGGCCTCGGCCGACGTCAGGATCAACGCCGCGGACTGGTCGACCATGTTGTTGGAGTTCATCAGCTTGGTGTACGGCCAGCTGACCATCCGGTTCGTCGGACCCTGTTGCCAAATATCCTCGGCCGCAACCGGTTTACGGATCCAGGCGTGCGGGTTGCCCACTGCCACCTCGTTGAACCGCGCCCACAGCTCGCCGACGCGCTTGCGGTGGTCGTCGCTCGACTCCCCCGTGCTGACCCGCAACGCCTGCTCGAACATCGGGTAGATGAATGACGGACGGTCCAGGCCGATGCGGTCTTCGGCGGCCCCGGCCATCGGTACGTTCTCGTCGCTGCCTTCGGGCAGCGGAACCGACTCGTCCTGTTCGGTGTAGCTGAGCCGTTGACCGTTGGCGCGCAATTGCATTCTGGTTCGCCACATCTCGGCGCCGGCGACCACGACGACGTCCGCGCGTCCCTGCTGAATGTCCACACAGGCCCGGTTGACCAAGGTCTGGGGCACGTTGCCGCCGATGCCGCTGTACCGGGTCGCCGGACTGTCGGCGCCGATGCGTTGCCCGAGCAGCAGGCCGGGGTCGCGGTAGCGCGCCGACAACAGGTTCACCACCCGGACGGAGTCGACGGCTTCGAGGACGCGGGGATCGGCGGCTTCGCGCGCGGCCGCGGCCATCAGATCGACCGGTTCCGGGGTGTCCTCCTGCCCGTTCGCCTCCTGTCGGTGGTTGATCTGGCCGTAACCGACCAGCACCGGCGTTCTCGGGTTAAGGGGCATCGAGGAAACCTTCCGCGGTTGGGCGCCAGGCGAATGCTAGGCGGTGTCGGTGGATGCGAAGAGCACGCCGTCGGCGATCAGCTGCTCGGTCTCGTCGCTGCTCATACCCAGAATCTTGTGACAGATTTCGCGGGTGTCCTGCCCGGGCAGCGGCGCCGGCCGTTGCGGTGCGGGCGGAATATGGCGAAACGGCGCCGGACCGGTTTCGGCCGGCAGCGGGTGGTCGAACAGCGGATGACGCATGTCGGCGTACAGCTTTCGTTCGCGCACTTGCGGGTCCTCCAGGACATCGGGCGGCCGGTTCATCTGGCCCGCGGGCACACCGACCGACTGCAGAGCCCCGGCCACTTGCACCGGTGTACGCGCCCGGGTCCAGGCGGAGACCTGTGCCAGCAAGTCGGCCCGGTTGGCCAGTCGCGCGTCGCCGGTCGCAAACCGCGCATCGTCAGCCAGCTCGGGCAACCCGAAAACCGTGGTGGCCGAGCGCCAGTCGGCGTCAGTGCGGATCGAGATCACGCACCACTCGTCGTCGCCGGCGCACGGCAGGACTTCGTGAACGCTGGTGTCGTCCCGCACATCGGCGTGGCCGTCGGCGCGCACGGCGTCGATGACGTAGCGGGCGTCGAGTTGATTGACGACGGCCTCGGCCTGGGAGACGTGTATGCGGGCGCCGGTCCCGGTCCGATCGCGGTGGATCAACGCGGCCAGCGCGCCGATCGCGGTGATCCGACCGACCACGTGATCGGGGAAGACCGTGGTCGCGTCGTAGAACCGGTGCCGCGAACCGTCGGCGGGTTGGGCGTGCTCGTCCGTCCAGAGCTTGCTGACGCCCGCGGTGGCACGCACCAGCGGCCCGTAGCCCAGCCGGTTGCTCCACGGCCCGCTGTCGCCGAACGCGCTGCTTTCCGCAAGGACGATCCGGGGATTGAGCTTTCGCAAAGTGTCATACGGAAAGCCAAGGGCCGCAAGCGTTCCCGGCTTGAAGTTGGCGAACACCGCGTCGGCGTCGGCGACCAGCCGGCCGAACAGCTGCTTGCCTGCGTCACTGCGCAGATCCAGGCCGAGCGCCAGGTTGTTGCGATGGGTCCAGGCGAACGATTCGCTCATCGCGTCGCCGACCCGTGCCTGCCGCAATCCGTCGGGATAGGCGGCACTTTCGACCTTGATCACCTCGGCGCCGAAGTCGCCGAACAGCCGGCTGAGTTCGCCGCCGGCGACGATGACGCCGAGGTCGACGACGCGTAGCCCGTCGAATGGACGCCGGCCGGATGTTTCGGTGGCCAAACTCGCTGCCTGCTCGGCCAGCCAGCGGGCATCGTGGTGGCCGGCGGGCGGCGCGACAGCGCGCAAGCCGACGTGCTGACCGTTGACGGCGTAGTAGCCCGTCGGCACGCGGCTGTGTACCCCGGGCACGATCTCGGCGTCGGCGATCGCGCCGACGGCCTGGAAATGCTCGGACGCCAGGATTTGGGTGGGAGCCAGCACGGCCGAAATCGGCACACCGTGCGCCTGACCTGCCGAGACCAACGCCTTCATGGTCTGGTCGGCGAACAACTGCGCGATCAGCACACCGATCTTGGGCCAGGCCGCGAAGCGAGCGGCGATCACGTCGTATTTGGGGTCCTGGAACTCCTGCGGCTCCCCCAACCAGCGCCGCAGCCCACGCCACTGCCGGGCCGACATCACGCAGAGTCGGACGTAGCCGTCCTGACAGGGATAGATCGGGTAGGCGTCCTGGTTTCTGGGACGTCCGCGCCACCGACCGGGGTGACGCATGCCCGCAGCGGCCTGCCCATGCGCTCCGAACGCGGGGTCGAGCGCCATCACCACCGCATCGAAGCGCGAGAAGTCGATGTAATCGCCGGTCCCGCAACGTAATCGGTTATAGTACGCGGCCAGCACGGCCCACGCGGCCTGAACGGCCGCGGTAGCCGAGGCGATGCCGTCCGGCGGTGAGACCGGCGTTCCGGCGGTCGGCCCGGACCGCGACAGCGCTCCCGACAGCGCGTAGAGAACCGGATCGGTTGCCCGCCACGACGACCGCGGCCCGGTTCGGCCGAAGTCGGTGACCGACAGTGCAACCAACCGCGGGAACCGATCAGCCAAGTCTTCACACGAGGTGCCGTATGCCGCGGCCTGACCGGGAATACCGCTGTCGACAACGATGTCGGCGTCACCGGCGAGCTCGATCAGCCGTTCCCGGCCGGCCGGATCGCCCGGGTCGAGGACTGTGCTGCGTTTGTTCGCGTTGTGCAGCGCGAACCGCAGGCTGACCCCGCGCAGCGTCGGCGCCGTGGTGCGCGACGGGCTACCGCCCGGTGGCTCTACCTTCAGCACGTCGGCGCCGAGGTCGGCAAGCAGCCGGCTCACCGAATCGCCGTCGTCACCGGACAGGTCGAGCACCCGCAGCGACGCCAATAGCCCTTGCGGCGGGTCGCCGCCGTCGAGCCCTTGCGGCGATCGCAAACTCGGCGTCGCCGAGTGCAGTGGGTCGCCGCCGTCGAGCCCTTGCGGCGATCGCAAACTCGGCGTCGCCGAGTGCGGCGGGTCGCCGCCGTCGAGCCCAGTGGCGACCATGTCAGCGTCGTCAGGCATCAGGCCAGCGTAGTTCGCACGCCGCACAGCAGATCGCCTACCTCGGCGACGTCGGTAGCCTGGAGAGATGCCTGTCTACGAGAGCGCCGCGGCGGAACCGCACCCGGTCGTCGCACAGCTCTCGGCGCTGCACCAGTTTCGTATTCGCGTCGAGGTCGCGGTGGTCGTCGTGGTGTTGGCGTTGGCGAATCTGATAGCGCACTTCACCACGCCGTGGGCCGGTGTCGTGACGATCCCCGCCGCGGCGGTCGGGCTGGTCGCCTGGTTGCGATTCACCGGCCTGGGGTGGGTCGAACTCGGCCTCGGCCGCGAGCATTGGAAATCCGGCGCCGGCTACGCGGTTGCCGCGGTGGGGCTGGTGGTGGCGGTGGTCGCGGTCGGTGCGCTGCTGCCATTGACCCGGCCGATGTTCATGAACAACCACTACGCGTCGATCTCCGGTGCGCTGCTGGCCTCGATGATCATCATTCCGCTGCAGACGGTGATTCCCGAAGAGTTGGCGTTCCGCGGCGTGCTGCACGGCACGTTGAACCGGGCATGGGGATTTCGGGGCGTCGCCGTCGCCGGTTCACTGCTGTTCGGGCTGTGGCACATCGCGACGTCGCTCGGATTGACGAGCAGCAACGTCGGGTTCACCCGCCTGTTCGGTGGCGGCGTTTTCGGCATGCTGGCCGGGGTCACCCTGGCCGTGGTCGCGACCGCGGCGGCCGGGTTCGTGTTCAGCTGGCTACGACGACGCAGCGGCAGCCTGCTCGCGCCGATCGCGCTGCACTGGTCGCTCAACGGGGTGGGTGCCGTCGCGGCGGCGCTGGTCTGGCACCTGTCCAGCTGACGGGTTGTTACGTCAGCAGGACAGCCGCGCCGGCGATGCGGCCGGCACTGAGATCCGACAACGCCCGATCGGCTTGGCTCAGAGGATATTCCGGCGTGGTCACCGAGACGTGGTGCTCGGCGACGAAGTTGAGGAAAGCCCGGGCGTCGGCGCGGGTGTTCGACGTCACCGAGCGGACCTGACGCTCCTGGAACAGGTGGCGCTGATAGTTCAGGACGGGAATGTCGCTCAAGTGAATTCCGGCGATCGCCAGCGTGCCACCGCGATCCAGTGCCTCGAGCGCCGGCAGCACCAGCTCGCCGACGGGCGCGAACAGGATCGCCGCATCGAGGCGCACCGGTGGCGGATCGGCAGCTCCTTGTGCCGAGGCCGCACCGAGCTCGAGCGCCAATTCCCGGGCTGAGGCACCGCGCGTCATCACGTGCACCTCGGCGCCCTGGGCAAGCGCGACCTGCGCGGTGATGTGTGCGCTACCGCCGAACCCGTAGAGCCCCAGCCGGCCGCCGGGCGGCAGGGCGGCGCGCATCAGCGAGCGGTAACCGATGATGCCGGCGCACAGCAGCGGCGCCAGTTCGGTGTCGCTGTAGCCGCTCGGCAGATGGTGGGCGAACGCCGCGGGCACGGTGGCGAATTCGGCGTAGCCGCCGTCGGCGTCCCAACCGGTGTAGCGGGAGTTCGGACACAGGTTCTCGTCGCCGCGCCGGCAATAGGCGCATTCGCCGCAGGTGTGCCGCAGCCACGCGATCCCGACCCGGTCGCCGACGCTGAACTCGTCGCCCGCGTCGGCGCCGACTTCGACAACCTCTCCGACGACCTCGTGTCCGGGCGTCACCTTGTCCCGGTGTACCGGGAGGTCCCCCTCGGTGACGTGCAGGTCGGTGCGACAGACGCCGCACGCACGCACCGCGACCAACAGCTCCGATGGATCGGGTCGCGGCACCTGCGCGCTGACGTGCTCCAGCGGCTGGGTGCTCATCGGGCCGGGCCGGCGCACCCGCCACGCGCTCATGGTCGTGGGTATTGCCACCGGGCTCATTCGGCTGCCGTGCCGGTTAGCGGTGACCTAGGCCGCGCACCAACCGAACGATGAAGAGCAGGATTACTGCCCCGAGTAACGCAGTGAAGAATGTGAACCAGTGCCGACCGCTTGCGACGTCGAAGCCGAGCTTGGTAAGCAGGAACCCGCCGAGAAAGCCGCCGATCACGCCAACGACGATGTCCAGCAGTACGCCCGAGCCAGTGCCTTCGATGACTTTGCTGGCCAGCCATCCCGCGATACCGCCGATGATGATGTAGCCGATCCAGCCGACTGCGGTCGGCGTCGCAATTGCGAGGTTTTCGGTCGCTGCCATGACATTCATCGGGACCTCCTTGGTTAGCCGGCTAAGCCCGCTGTTGAACTGTCACCTCGGTGTACCCAATTAGGCGTAATTATTCATACGCCTAATTGGGTACGTTCGGCCGGCCTGGTGCGCCGCTAGGTCGCCACCGTGCCGGGCGCCGGCGTAGCGCCGTTACCGCCGGCCGGCTGTCCGGGCGGTGGTGGCGGTGGTGCCGGTACGGGTGCGCCCGGAGGCGGCGCCGGCGCGGGTGCGCCCGGGCCAGGTGCCGGAGCGGGTGCGCCCGGAGGCGGCGCGGGAGCGGGTGCGCCCGGAGGCGGCGCGGGAGCGGGTGCGCCCGGAGGCGGCGCGGGAGCCGGTGCGCCCGGGGCAGGTGCCGGAGCCCCCGGCGCAAGCAGCGGAAGGACGGATTCTGCAAGCGTCTTCGCGCCGGCCTTGTCCACCGGGTCGTTCCCCGTGCCCAGCCACACCACGAACCAGCGTTGGTTCGCTGCGGCCGGGGGGACGTTCGGTCCCGACGGACCGACGACCCCGGCCCAGATCTGGCCGTTCGGTTTGGTGGTGTCGCTGAACTTCACCTCGTAGAACGACGCACCCCCGGACATGCCGTTGGCGCTCAGGGCCGTCGTCTCCTGATTGATCCGGGTGCCCGGATAGGGCATGAAGAATTCACCCATGTCCGATGCGAGTCGCGTCGCGGCCTTGGTGCTGTCGGCTTCAGCGCTGGCATAGAGCTTTTGGTCCAGCTTGCCGAGCACGACGCGGGTGTCGTTGGCCACCGGTGGTGGCTGTCCCGGGGTGGGCGCCCCCGCGATCTTGCTGAGCAGCGCCGAACCGTAGTCGAGGTGGGTGGCGTCGGATTCCACCCATCCGGCGGGGACGACGTAGCTGAACGCTCCGACGGGGTTGTCGACACGTCCGGGCTGGGGCGCGCTCGGGTCCGTCGCCGGCGGCGCGGGAGCGTTGGGGTCGGCGCCGGGAGGCGCGGCGACGGGGTTAGCGGCCGGAGGCGCCGCGGCGGGACCGGACGGGCCGGGCGCTGTGTCGGGCGTCGCGGGGGCGGCCGGAGCGGGTGCAACTGGACCGCCGGGCGGCGGCGGTGGCGGCGCGGGGTCGGCGCCGGCAGTGCCGGGCACCGCGAGAGCGATGGCGCTGGCACAGCCGATCGCGGCGATGGCGCCCGTCCAGCGGTTTTTGGGCCGTTTTGAGTTTCGGTCCACCTGGTCCATGAGCAAAAAACCTACCGTGTTACACCCGTGACGCAAGGGTGGTTTGCTGACAAAGTGATTGGTTTGCCGTCGATCTCGTTGCACCCGCCACCGGCATCGGCCCAGTTCACCGGGTCGGCGACCATAAGTCGGCGGCTGCAATGCCGATACGGCATCGTGACCGTTGCCGGGCGCGTCTCGGTGCAGCCGGGGTGTGCACTCAGGGATTGGCGAATCCGGCCTGGTTCAGCACTTTCTCCCCGATCGGACCGGTGACCAGGTTGACGAACTTCTGCGCCAGCGCGGGCTGGGACGCGTGCTTGAGGATCGCGATCGGATAGACGTTCACTGCGCTCGTCGACTCGGGGAAGTCGACGGTCGTGACGGCGTCGCCGGCGTTCCGCGCGTCGGCGAGGTAAACCAGCCCGGCATCGGCCTCGCCGCTGGTGACCTTGGTCAGCACCGCGGACACCGTCGACTCCTCAGTTGCCGGGTTGAGTTGCACCCCGGTGTGGTCTTCGATGAGTTGGGTCGCCACGCCGCACGGCACCGGCGATTGGCACACCGCGACACGCAGACCCGGTTTGGCGAGATCGGCGAATGAGTGGATCTGTTTCGGATCGCCGGGTGCGGTGACGATCACCAGCGTGCTGGTGGCGAAATTGACCGGGTCGCTTTCCGTCAGACCCGCCTTGACCACGGTGTCCATCTGCGCGCTGTCCGCCGAGGCGAAGATGTCGGCGTTCGCACCCTGGGCCAGCTTGTTCGCCAACTGCGATGACGTCGCGAAGTCGAAATCCACTGTGGCGCCGGGGTTGTCGGTTTGGAATCTCCCGGCCAACAGGGTGAAGGCCGCCTTGAGCGGGGATGCGGCGAACACCATGACCGACGCGGTCGACGGATGGCTCGGGGGTTGCGGCGGCGGTGCCTTGTGACCGCATCCGCCCACATTGGTCACCACCGCCAGGGATGCCAATCCGGCCGCTCCCCACCGCCGCGCTGACCTCAGCCGAGACGTCACAGTGCCCAGCGTTGTCCAAACGGTGATCACGTCGTGCCGGATTCGGAGTTTCATCTCTAGCTACCGTCCAGTAACATGGCAAAAGGTTAAAGGCCATACACGCCCTGAAATCCCAGGGGCTGGTGTTGCGGTATGCCACCATCGATGCATCGGACGATCGTTGCTCGAGGCGGAGGCCGCGGTGCGAACAACCGGCCGGCACCTGGATTCAACGTTGAATACGAGGAGGTCATGGCGGTGGAGGTACTGATCACCGGAGGCGACACCGAACTGGGTCGCGCCGTTGCTGAGGAATTTCACAACGACGGCCACACGATCACTCTGGTCGGCGCACGCCGCGACGATCTCGAAGTGGCGGCTAAAGAAATCGACGCGGACGCGATCGTCTGCGACACCACCGACCCCGCCGCCCTTGCCGAGGTCCGCCACCTGTTCCCCCATCACCTCGACACCATCGTCAACATTCCGGCCCCGCGCTGGGACTCGGGCGACCCGCGCGCGTACTCGCTGTCGGATCTTGCTGCTGCGTACCGTAACTCGCTGGACGACACTCTGCTGTCGGCGGTGCTGGCGGTCGAGACCGTCGGCGACCATCTGCGCTCCGGCGGGTCGATCATCAGCGTTGTGCCGGAGAACCCCCGCCCCGGGAGCGCTGAGGCCGCCGTCAAGGCCGCACTCTCGAACTGGGTCGCCGGCCAGGCGAAGACATACGGCACCCGCGGCATCACCATCAACGCGATTGCCGCCGGACGCAGTGCGCAGCCCGGGTATGAGGGCCTGTCCAATACGCCGCCGTCGGTCGCCGACGAAGTCGCCAGGATGGCGCTGTTCCTGACCAGCTCCGCTGCTCGCCACATCACCGGCCAGCTGCTGCACGTCAGCCACGGGGCGCTGACGCAATTCGCCTAGCGCGAAGGGCTAGCGCGTAATTCGCGGCGGCGAGCCCGCAGCTGACTGTGCGTCTTAGGGTTCATCCCGTGACTATCCGGCTTGGCTATAGCAAATACCCAACTTCTATTTTGCGGTATGTCGGCCTTCACGGGCGAGTTGTATCCTACGGCACCAAGGCCATCGTCAGGTGTCCTAAGGCCTTAGCATCCAGACGCAGGATAGCTCACAATGAACAGCTGTTTCCAAGTCGACTGGAATCGCAGGCTCGAAAGCCGAATCAGCGGGATTAGAACACTCGGAAAGTGGTAGACATTCGCGCTGATCTGATCGCCGAGATTCGTCGTTCAATTTCCGAGAGCTACGCACTTGGAACGGGTGACGCCGACCGAGTCGCAGTGATCACCGTCGACACAATGATTGCGTTCGCTCGCAAGCATCAGATTGGTCCGATCTGACCCGAGTATCTGTTAGCGGGCTTGGCGAACCGACTGTGGCGCGGCAATCTCGCCACCGAGATAGCGGCGATGAAGCTGGTTGATGTGCTCTTGCGCAGCGTTGACGTCGCGACGCAGTGCTTCGGCTTCGAGTCGGGAACCATACTTTTCCAAAAAGGTCACGCGGGTGATCATCTTGTCCCGCACGTCCCTGAGGGCGAGGACCAATACCAACGCCTGGGCGGCATCGCGTTCCCCGATCATCGAGGGGTTGTTGCCTTTGATGGTCAGATCGAAACGTGGAAGTTGTACTTATACCGCTCTCGCGCCGCGACGTGTATCGACCGCAGTGGTCGCATAGTTCAGGGCCTAGGACACCCTCGGTGTTGAGGACCAGACGCCGACTTTCCTACCCATCGCGGTAAATCTCGAGAAGCTCGAATCAAGCGGGACCAGCAATTTCGTTGTCCTCCACCGGAGCGGTGACGATATTCGACTGCGGTTTTCGTGAAATGGACCACTCGGTATTTACCAACTGCCGATGCTCGGCTCCCCCGTCAACCGATGCCTCGAGGCTTACACCGCTCTCGGTGCGCTCGCGGCAATCGGCGACCGGAGTTCGGAGTTCAGCTGACCGAAGACAGACCACCCTGGTGAGCCGGCCAACACGTACCGCAATTATATTATATAGATTTCGCGAGTTGCGTCCGTTATTGCTTTAAGCTTCGCGGTCTCCTGAGGGTTGATCGTCTCTCCACTTAACTTGAATCTGTGCCTCGATACTCTGCACTAGCTTTCTACGGCGCAATTGTCTCCGCATGTAGCGGGGCTTGCCTTGGTGCATAACAAAGTTCACTCCACGGTCTAGCAGGAGGCCCCTACGGGCCTGCTGGAAGGCGATCTGACCACACTTCCTGGACGTAGTGAGGTCTATTAGTTGATATATCTTGAAGATCGTATTGGTTGAGCTTTTAGCTTGGTACGCCGACTTATCAGCGAGCGCATTCGAACACTGCCGATACTCGGTTCCGCCGGCCAGTGGCGCGATCCTGGGCGTCGGCGCGGGCTGGTTCGAACTCGAACATCGTCAACTCGGTTTCGAGTTCGGCACCTTCACCGAGCGATTCGAGCGGCTGGAGGAAGCGCTGCAGATCCTTGACCCGATGCTCAAAGGCGAACGATCGACGTTCGCCGGCAAGTGGTACACCACCGAGTCGGCGCTCGCCGAACCGCGCTATCGCGATCGCATCCCGATCCTGATCGGCGGCAGCGGCGAGAAGAAGACTTTCGCCATCGCGGCCCGCTACGCCGACCACCTCAACATCATCGCCGGCTTCGATGAGCTGCCCGGCAAGCTCGACGCGCTCGCCAAGCGGTGCGACGAGGCCGGGCGCGACCGCTCCACGCTGGAGACCAGCACCCTGCTGACCGTGATGCTGGACGAGAGCGCCACGCCCGATCAGGATTCGGCAAAGAGAAGCGGGCGAATGGTCGTGGGCAGCGCGAACCACATCGCTGAAAAAATTCAGGCCAGGGTTCTCGACGTGGGCGTCGACGGCGTCGTCATCAACATGCCGGCCTACACACCCGGTGTAATCGCCGCGGTCGGCGACGCGCTGCGCCCGCTCGTCGGTCTCTGACGCACGGCGAGGTGCGTCACGTCCGACCTTGCGGGTGTGGGCGATCACACCGGGGAACGTCGATAATTGCAGGTCCGGGCGGCTACGGTAGTAGGGAACCCAGTCGCCGCTGAGGAGCTACCAAATCATGAACGCCCCATCCGAGAACACTGCACCCGTCCACAAGCATCGGGTCGTGGTGATTGGATCGGGATTCGGTGGACTGAACGCGGTCAAGAAACTCAAGAGGGCCGACGTCGACGTCAAGTTGATCGCCCGCACCACCCATCACCTGTTCCAGCCGCTGCTCTATCAGGTTGCTACCGGGATCATTTCCGAAGGCGAGATCGCCCCGACCACCCGCGTCATTCTGCGCAGGCAGCGCAACGTCCAGGTGTTGCTCGGCGACGTCACACATATCGATCTCGCGCGAAGCGTGGTCGTATCGGAGCTGCTCGGTCACACCTATGACACCCCTTTCGACAGCCTGATCATCGCCGCCGGCGCCGGCCAGTCTTACTTCGGCAACGACCAATTCGCCGAATTCGCGCCCGGCATGAAGTCGATCGACGACGCGCTGGAACTGCGTGGCCGCATCCTGAGCGCGTTCGAGGCGGCCGAGCGTTCCAACGATCCGGAGCGTCGCAGAAAGTTGCTGACGTTCACCGTCGTCGGGGCCGGGCCCACCGGCGTCGAGATGGCCGGCCAGATCGCCGAACTCGCCGACTACACGTTGAAGGGTGCCTTCCGCCACATCGACTCGACCAGGGCACGGGTGATCCTGCTGGACGCCGCTCCCGCGGTACTGCCGCCATTCGGCGACAAGCTCGGCAAGAGGGCGGCAGCGCGGCTGGAGAAGATGGGCGTCGAAATCCAGCTCGGCGCGATGGTGACCGACGTCGATCGTGATGGCATCACCGTCAAGGATTCCGACGACAGCATCCGTCGGATCGAATCGGCCTGCAAGGTGTGGTCGGCGGGGGTCTCGGCCAGCTCGCTGGGCCGCGATCTGGCCCGCCAGTCTGCGGTCGAACTCGACCGCGCGGGCCGGGTCAAAGTGTTGCCCGATCTGTCGGTGCCCGGCCACCCCAACGTCTTCGTCGTTGGTGACATGGCCGCCGTCGACGGTGTGCCTGGGGTGGCGCAGGGCGCGATTCAGGGCGCAAAGTACGTCGCCACCACAATCAAAGCCGAACTCGGCGGCGCCGACCCGGCAGAGCGTGAGCCGTTCCAGTACTTCGACAAGGGCTCGATGGCCACCGTGTCGCGATTTTCCGCGGTGGCTCAGATCGGTCCGCTGGAATTCAGCGGTTTCATCGCCTGGTTGGCGTGGCTGGTCCTGCACCTGGTCTATCTCGTTGGGTTCAAGACCAAGGTCAGCACGTTGTTGTCGTGGACAGTGACGTTCCTGAGCACTCGGCGCGGACAGCTGACGATCACCGAACAGCAGGCCTTCGCCCGCACCCGGCTGGAACAGCTTGCGGTACTTGCCGCCGAGGCCCATGAGGGCGAAACGGCGAAAGCCGCGAGTTAGCCGGAGTCCGCTTCGAGGTTCTGCAGTCGAGCGGCGGTCATAACGACGGCAGGACGTCGATCAGGTTGCTGGTGGCGAAAGCGTTGGCGACGTAATCGTCGCCGAATACGCCGGCGAGGTCGAAGTTGTTGCCCAGCCCGGATACGGCGTCGCTGCCCACAGTGCCGAACGGGTCGATGGTGAAAGAGGTGTCGTTGCTGCCGCCGTCGCCGATAACGTTGCTGAGGGAAAAACCGCCCCCGGCAATGGCCTGGGTCAATCCGGTCTGTGCGGTGATGAGGTTGCCCAACACGATGGCGGTGTCATGGTCAGCCGGCACAGCCAAGCCGCTCTCGCCGGCCTCGGCGTCGGCATTTCCCCCGACGGCGCTGGCGAAGTCGCCGTTGCCGTTGTCACCGGCGTTGGCGTTAGCTAGGTTGCCGCTGGCATTGGCGGAGTCATAGCTGCCGTTAAACCCAGCGTAGGCTGACGCGTCGTTGCCGCTGGCGGTGGCGGAGTTAAAGCTGTTACCGGTGGCGTCGGCAAACTCGGAGTTCGGATCGTCGCCGGCCTGTGCGTCGGCGTTGGTGCCCGACGCACTCGCATAGTCGAAATTGTTGCCGGTGGTGCCAACCCCCCCGTCGCCGGCCTCGGCGAAAGCGTCGGTGCCATTGGCGGTGGCGTAGTCGCCGTAGCCACCGCGGGCGATGGCTTCGGCGCCGGGCCCGAAGGCGATCGCGACGTCACCCGCGCCCGAGACCGCGATGGCGCTGTTACCCACTGTCGGGAACAAATCCGTCCCGTCGACCGAGATCTGGAAATCCAGAGATTGTGCTGGATCGGCGGCCGCGAACAACCCGCTCGGATCGATTGACGAAACCACCTGGGAATTGTCGGCCGAGGCGATGCCCGGCGTGACAGCCATAGCTGACCCAATACCCACTCCGACCGCCAACATGCCGAGCTGACCGAGGCGACGCGACTTGACCATGTCCGTTTCCCTTGCCCGGCGCCCCACCCGGCTAGTTGTGGATTTTGCGATGAGCGCTAAAGGTAGCTGTCAGCAAACATTCAGGCAAGGTGCGGCCGCTCAGCCGCAGGCCAAAGCTGATCAGTCGTTATTCACTCGCTGTGAGGTTCTGCAGCCGCACTTGGCCGCGGGCGACCACTCGGTCGTTCGAGTCGGTGATGGTGACCAGCCACAGCTGCTGACGTCGCCCGCGATGTACCGGGGTCGCCGTGCCGTGCACGGTTCCACCGCTGATCGCACGCAGGAAATCGGTGTTGTTGTTGACGCCGACGACCGAGCCGCCGCCGTTGACGCTGAGCCAGGTGTATGCCGCGACGCTGGCCATGCTCTCGACGATCGCGCAGTACACCCCACCGTGCACGATGCCCATCGGCTGCAACAACTTTGGTTGCACGTCAAGCTGAGCCCGAGTTCGGTCCGGAGTGATCTCGGTGAACACCAGACCAAGTTCCTTGTCGAATGGTGCCTCCGGCATCAGCTGCATAGCCTCAGTGTCTACACGGCCCGGAGACGGCGGGTATGTTCGGTACCCGCCGGCATGTCCGGGGTACCGGACTGTGCAGCGGGACGCACCGGCGACCGCTAGTGTATGTCCGGGGCAGCGGAAACCTTGTGATGCCGCTACGGGGGAAGGGACGACATGGCAACGGCGACGACGGAGCCGGTGTGTTTGCCGCCGGGTCCGCGGACACCGAAGGTTCTCCAGACCATCGCGTTTTTGGTGCAAAACCACGCAATGTTCGCCGCGCTGGGCCGTCGGTACGGCAGCGACGTGGTCAGGGTGAATCTGCCCCGCAATAACCATGCGGTGGTGATCACCAACCCGGTATTGGCAAAGGATCTGTTCACCACCGGCACGGATCTGCTGGAACGCCCGCCGTCAGGAGCCGGCTCGATCGGCGAGGCATTCGGTCCGGGGTCGACATTCAGCCTTGCCGGCGACGAGCACCGCGAACGCCGCAAACTGCTGGCGCCGCCGTTTCACGGCAAGCGGATGCGCAGCTACGAAAGCATCATCGAAGAAGAGGCCATCCGCGAGATGGCGACCTGGCCCGAAGGCCGCGAATTCGAGATGCTGGAGCCGATGCTGCGGATCACTGTCGGCGCGATCCTGCGGGCCGTGTTCGGCGCCGAGGGGCCCAAGTTCGACGAGCTTCGCGAGACGGTGCCGGCCATGGTGACGCTCGGTTCCCTCCTGGTGGTGTGTCCGCCGATCATGCGGCGTGATCTGGGGCCGTTGAGTCCGTGGGGGCGGTACATGAAGAAGCGGCGCCGCTTCGACGCCGTCATCGCTGAGTTGATCGCCGAAGCACGCGCCGACCCCGCGCTCGAAGAGCGCAAAGACGTGCTCGCCCTGCTGTTGCAGGCCCGCTACGACGACGGTGAGCCGATCTCAGATCAGCACATCACCGACGAGCTGCTGACGTTGCTTGGCTCCGGTCACGAGACCACCGCGTCGTCGCTTGCCTGGGCATTCGAGCGGCTGCGCCGCCACCCGGAGCTGCTGTCGCGGTTGACCGAGGAAGTCGACGCCGGCGGATCGGATCTGCGACAGGCCACCATCTGGGAGGTGCAACGCACCCGGCCGGTTCTCGACGGCACGACACGACGCACGAAGACGCGAATCCGCTTGGGCGACTGGGTTCTTCCTGAGGGCACCAACGTCATCGTAAGTGTCAAGTTGGCGCACGATTCCGAAGAGAGTTTCCCGGACGCGGCCTCGTTCAACCCGGATCGCTACATGGGCACCAATGCGAAGCCTGTTGCGTGGATTCCATTCGGTGGTGGCGTGAACCGTTGCGTCGGCGCGGCGTTCGCTCACATGGAGTCAGACATCGTGCTGCGCACGGTGTTACGCGAATTCCGTTTCGCGCCAACCGATGAGCCCGGGGAACGGGCGCGCTGGCGTGGTGTGGCGACGGTTCCGAGTCGGGGCGCACGCGCCGTCGTGTACCGACGGGCCGCCCACGCGTCGAGTAATTCTGACTCGGCATCGCTGGCGGATTCCGGCAAGGCGTAGGGCATAGTGGCCGCTGTGACAAGCACTCTCAGGCAATACGTCAAGCCCATCGGCAGCTATTCATGGTTCAAAAAAGCCATGAACAAGTACTGGTATCCCTACGTCACGCGCAAGTGGGACCAGGACGACGTCGTCTTCCTCAACTGGGGCTACGAAGAAGACCCGCCGATGGCCTTGCCGCTGGACCCCGACGACGAGAAAAACCGGTACTGCATCCAGCTTTATCACCGCACGGCGACGCAGGTCGATCTGAGCGGCAAGAAGGTGTTGGAGCCCAGTTGCGGCCACGGCGGCGGCGGCGCGTACGTCGTCAAGACGTTGCACCCGGCGTCCTACACCGGGCTCGACTTCAACCCGGACGGCAT
Source organism: uncultured Actinomycetota bacterium (assembly GCA_963741555.1). Taxonomy (GTDB): domain Bacteria; phylum Actinomycetota; class Actinomycetes; order Mycobacteriales; family Mycobacteriaceae; genus Mycobacterium. The sequence goes on from CAVUIH010000015.1 coordinate 1,037,774, forward strand.
CGAATTCGCGAAAAAGCGGCATAACCTGCCGGGGCTGGATTTCGTGCACGGCGACGCCGAAAGCCTGCCGTTTCCTGACGAGTCCTTCGACGCGGTAATCAATGTCGAAGCGTCACATGCCTACCCGCACTTCGACCGCTTCCTCTCCGAGATGACACGGGTGCTGCGTCCGGGCGGACATTTTCTCTATGTCGATTTCCGCGGGTTCCTGGAATACGACGCGTGGGACGCGGCACTTGCCGGCATGCCGTTACGGATGGTCTCGAAGCGGGAGATCAACGCCGACGTGCTGCGCGGGCTGGACAACAATTCGCACAAGTACCTCGACCTGGTCGGCCGCCGGGTGCCAAAGTTCTTGCAGCCCTTCGCTCGTCTCTTCGCCGGCGCACCGGGGACGTTGATGTACAAGGAGCTGCAGCGCGGACGGCTGTCCTACCGGATGTACGACTTCGTCAAAGACTGACGCGCCCGGAACAACTCCATAGCCCGAAACAGGCGAGCCCCGTGCGTGATTGCACGGGGCTCGCCGCATCGAGAAGACCGGGGGTCACTGCAGCCCTCAGGACACCGTCGCGGTCATGTATCGCTCGATGCCATGAGCATAGGCAAGGCTGCCCTAATCTCGCAAGAGGTTGCTCGTCTACGCGCGCGGGCGACCGACTGGCCGCGAACCGGCAGTCCGAAGCCCACCAGCGCATCCAGCACGGCCTGGCCGCGCCGCATCGCTGCCAATTCGTCGGCGCCGGCCAACTGCGGCACTTGAGTCGCAGTCGCCACCACCATCGATCCGACGATCTGCCACATCGCCGCGACCGACATCGCGCCGCCGCTGACCGCGTACAGCCTGGTGAACAGCGCTTCCAGCGTGCGGTGGCAGCGGTGGGCCACCCAGGTCGCCAGTGCAGCCTCGCTCGGCAGGCACACCGATCCCTCGCCGACGCTGTCGCCTTCGGTGAGATGCGTGTCGTCGGGCAGCACGCGCACGGTTGGGTCGACGACCCCGGCCCAGTCGATGACACCGTCTGAGTCGACGTGCACCCAGAGGTTCTCCAGGCCGGTGTCCCACGCTCGTGCCTCGAGCACAAGCAGCGCGACTACCCGGCCGATCACAGTGTGTACCAGGGTCGCCGCCAATTGCCTTGCGGCGCTGCGTCGGTCCATGTCGACCATTGCGGCGCCGAACATCGCCTGCAACCGATCCGTCCTGACGGCCGACTCCAGTGGCCACCACCGGCGGATCGAGACGTCGCCCATCACCGCAACGCCGTAGACCCGGGGGCATTGCGAATACAGCTCGCGAAGCCTTCGGCTCGACTCGTGCAGTGGCAGCACGCGCTCGATGGACATCGCCGCGATCAGCGGGTCGTCGATTAGGGTCGTCACAGGCACCTCCTCTTGTGAGGTTAGCCTAACCATATTGGCAGCGTCGTATGCTGTGAGGCCGTTCACAACCGTCGCACCTGGAGATACGACAGCCGGTAGTAAGCGCGAGTACGCTGGCGGCATTGCACAGGAGATGATCAAGCATGGCTAAGCTGACGCGCCTCGGGAATCTGGAGCGTGCCGTGATGGACCATCTGTGGTCCGCTCCCCAACCCCAAACCGTCCGCCAGGTACACGAAGCGCTGTCCGAGCACCGCGACCTGGCCTACACGACGGTGATGACCGTCTTGCAGCGACTGGCCAAGAAGAATTTGGTCTCGCAAATCCGCGACGATCGCGCGCATCGCTATGCGCCGGTGCAAGGGCGCGATGAACTCGTCGCCGGGCTGATGGTCGACGCGTTGGATCAGGCCGCCGATTCCGGAAGCAGGCAGGCCGCGCTGGTGCACTTCGTCGAGCGAGTCGGCAGCGACGAGGCTGAGGCGCTTCGGCGCGCACTGGACGAGTTGGAATGTAGCCATCGGAGCGCGCCGCCTGGTGGCGCTCGGCACCGAGGGCTGAGAGAGACTGGAACCATGTCCGGGCTGGCCTTCACCCTTCTCGCGGTGATGCTGGTCGGCCCGGTACCGGCCCTGCTTGCGCGGGCGACCTGGCCGTTGCGGGCTCCCCGCGCAGCGATGGTGTTATGGCAGGCAATTGCCGTCGCGGCGGTCCTTTCGGCGTTCAGCGCCGGCATCGCGATCGCCAGCCGGTTGTTCGTCCCGGGCGCAGACGGGCGACCGACCGCCAGCCCGGCAGCCGAGATCGGTCGGCTCGGCTGGCCGCTGTGGATTCTCGATGTCGGCGTCTTGGCCCTCACGTTGCTGATCGGCGCCCGGCTGGCGGTCGCCGTGATCCGGGTGGCGGTCACCACGCGTCGGCGGCGGGCTCACCACCGCATGCTCGTCGACCTGCTCGGGTTGTCGCCCGACGCGTTTCCCGTGCGAGCCCGCGCCCGCGGCCGCGACCTACGCGTGATTGAAGTGGCGCAGCCGCTGGCCTACTGCCTGCCCGGCGTTCGCAGTCGCGTGGTGCTCAGCGAGGGCACGCTCGAATCACTGGCCGAGGCCGAGGTCTCCGCGATCCTGAGCCACGAGCGAGCCCACCTGCGGGCCCGCCACGATCTGGTCCTGGAGGCGTTCACCGCCGCGCACGCTGCATTTCCCCGATTCGTCCGCAGCGCAAGCGCTTTGGACGCCGTGCAGCTATTGGCCGAGCTGTTGGCCGATGATGCCGCGGTCCGGGTGGCCGGCCGCGCTCCCCTGGCCCGCGCCCTGGTGACCTGCGCGTCAGGCCAGACTCCACTGGGTGCATTGGCCGCCGGTGGTACGCACACGCTGCTGCGGGTACGCCGGCTATCGGGCAGGGGCAACAGCCTGACGGTGTCAACGGCGGCCTACCTCGCCGCGGCGGCGGTGCTGGTGGTGCCCACCCTGGCGCTGGCGATTCCCTGGCTCACCGAGCTGCACCGGTTGTTCACCGCGGCCTAACCCAGCAACCGGCAGCCGCACCGCTTTGGCGATACTTTGCAGGTACTCCAATCCCGCTGTGCCACAGTGTTCGGTGCAGGGCCTGCATAAAGGAGAGGCGAAGACATGAGCTCGTCGGAATCAAAGACCGGTACCGCGCAGATCGGCGTCACGGGTTTGGCGGTGATGGGTTCGAACCTCGCCCGCAACTTCGCCCATCACGGGTACACGGTCGCACTGCATAACCGTTCGATCGCCAAGACCGATGCGCTGCTCAAAGAGCATGGGAGCGAAGGCGATTTCGTCAGGTCGGAGACCATCGCGGAATTCCTGGATGCGTTGGAGAAGCCGCGGCGAGTGATCATCATGGTCAAGGCGGGCGATCCCACCGACGCCGTCATCAATGAGCTCGCCGACGCGATGGAAGACGGCGACATCATCATCGACGGCGGCAACGCGCTCTACACCGACACCATCCGCCGCGAAAAGGCGATGCGCGAGCGTGGACTGCACTTCGTCGGGGCCGGCATCTCCGGCGGTGAAGAAGGCGCGCTGAACGGACCGTCGATCATGCCCGGCGGACCGGCCGAGTCGTACAAGTCGCTCGGCCCTCTGCTGGAGGAGATCTCCGCGCACGTCGACGGTGTCCCCTGCTGCACGCACATCGGTCCGGACGGCGCCGGGCACTTCGTCAAGATGGTGCACAACGGCATCGAATACTCCGACATGCAGCTCATCGGCGAGGCCTACCAACTGCTGCGCGACGGGCTCGGCAAGACCGCACCCGAGATCGCCGACGTCTTCGCCGAATGGAACCAGGGCGACCTGGACAGCTTTCTGATCGAGATCACCGCGGAAGTCCTGCGCCAGACCGACGCCAAGACCGGCAAGCCGCTCGTCGACGTCATCGTCGACGAGGCCGAGCAGAAGGGCACTGGCCGCTGGACGGTGAAGTCGGCCCTGGACCTCGGAATACCGGTCACCGGTATCGCCGAGGCGGTGTTCGCCCGCGCGCTGTCCGGATCGGTGGCCCAGCGCAAGGCGACGACCGGACTGGCGTCCGGTCATCTGGGCGAAAAGCCAAGCGATGCACAGCAATTCATCGACGACGTCAGCAAGGCTCTGTACGCGTCGAAGATCATCGCCTACGCGCAGGGCTTCAACCAGATTCAGGCGGGCAGCGCCGAATACGACTGGGGCATCACACTGGGCGACATGGCAACGATCTGGCGCGGCGGGTGCATCATCCGGGCCAAGTTCCTCAACCGGATCAAAGAAGCTTTCGACGAGGACCCTGACCTGCCGACGCTGATCGTCGCGCCGTATTTCCGCAGCGCGATCGAGTCGGCCATCGACAGTTGGCGCCGGGTCGTGGTGACGGCCACCCAATTGGGTATCCCCATCCCGGGCTTCGCATCGGCGTTGTCGTACTACGACGCGCTGCGCACCGAGCGACTGCCCGCCGCGCTCACCCAGGGTTTGCGGGACTTTTTCGGTGCACACACATATGGACGGATCGATGAGGACTCGAGCAAGAAGTTCCACACGCTGTGGAGTGGCGACCGCTCCGAGGTGTCGGCATAGCCGCAACCGCGCAAGGGGCGTGAAGCAATGAGGTTTCTGGACGGACACCGTTCCGGCTACGACCTGACGTACAACGACGTCTTCATTGTGCCGAACCACTCCGAGGTGGCGTCCCGCTTCGACGTCGACCTGTCCTCCGTCGACGGCTCGGGCACCACTATCCCAGTGGTGGTGGCCAACATGACCGCGGTCGCGGGCCGGCGAATGGCCGAGACGGTGGCCCGCCGCGGTGGGATAGTCGTTCTGCCGCAAGACCTTCCGATCACCGCGGTGCAGCAGACGGTGGACTTCGTCAAGAGCCGCGACCTGGTCGTCGACACCCCGGTCGTCCTTGCGCCCGAGGATTCGGTGTCGGATGCGCTGGCGTTGATCTCCAAACGAGCGCACGGCGCCGCGGTGGTGACGTTCGAGGGCCGCCCGATCGGCCTGGTCACCGAGTCATGCTGCGAAGGCGTGGATCGGTTCGCGCGAGTGCGCGACATCGCGATCACCGATTTCGTCAACGCCCCGGTCGGCACCGAACCGCGAAAAGTCTTCGATCTGCTCGAGCACTCACCCGTCGACCTCGCGGTACTCACCGGCGCCGACGGCACGCTGGCCGGCGTGCTGACCCGCACCGGCGCTATCCGCGCCGGCATCTACACACCGGCCGTCGACGGCAAAGGCCGGCTGCGCATCGGCGCCGCGGTCGGCATCAACGGCGACGTGGTGGCCAAGGCGCAGGCACTGGTCGAAGTCGGCGTCGACCTCGTCGTCGTCGACACCGCCCACGGACACCAGGTCAAGGCGCTGGACGCCGTCAAGGCGATCTCGTCGCTGGACCTCGGCGTCCCACTGGTCGCAGGCAACGTGGTGTCGGCCGACGGCACCCGCGACCTGATCAGCGCCGGGGCGTCGATAGTCAAGGTCGGTGTCGGCCCGGGAGCGATGTGCACCACCCGCATGATGACCGGCGTCGGTCGTCCGCAGTTCTCGGCTGTCGTCGAATGCGCTTCGGCGGCACAGCAACTCGGTGCACACGTGTGGGCCGACGGCGGAGTGCGTCATCCGCGCGACGTTGCGCTGGCGCTGGCGGCCGGAGCGTCCAACGTCATGATCGGATCGTGGTTCGCCGGCACCTACGAATCGCCCGGCGACCTGATGCGTGACCGCGACAACCAGCCGTACAAAGAGAGCTACGGCATGGCATCCAAGCGTGCGGTGGCTGCCCGCACAGGCGCCGACAGCGCCTTCGAGCGCGCCCGCAAAGCATTGTTCGAAGAGGGGATTTCGAGGTCGCAGATGGGCTTGGACCCCACCCGTGGCGGCGTCGAGGACCTGCTCGACCACATCACGTCCGGTGTGCGCAGCACCTGCACGTACGTCGGTGCGTCGACGCTGGCCGACTTGCATGAACGTGTGGTGGTCGGCGTGCAGTCGGCCGCGGGCTTCGCCGAAGGACATCCGCTGCCCTTCGGGTGGTAGCGCGAACAGTCGGGCGTGTCTTCGCAGCGACGAGCACTCTGACCCGTCTTGACTTCGCTACCATAAAAGGTCACGTCAGCAGTGAATACGTCGAGGGAAAGGTTCTTCGTGCCACAGGCACCCGCGCCATCCGGCGTGTGTGACGCTGACTCCGAGGAGCCTCCTTCTCGCGGGTGGCCTCGATGAATCTCTTCGTCACCCTGCTCAGCCTGCTGGCCATCGTCCTGCTGACCCTGGGCAACGCGCTGTTCACCGCCGCCGAATTCTCGCTGACCACACTCGAACGCAGCACCGTCGAAGCCAACGCCCGCGACGGAGGCCGTCGCGACCGACACGTGCTCCGCGCGCACCACGACCTGTCGTTCCAGCTGTCGGGAGCGCAGCTCGGCATCTCGATCACCGCGCTGATCACCGGATACCTCACGGAACCGCTGGTCGCCGAACTACCGCACCCGGCCTTGGAGGCGCTCGGCGTGCCCAACCGCGTCGCCGATGCCGTCATCACGTTCCTGACCCTGCTGGTGGTCACATCGGTGTCGATGATCTTCGGTGAGCTGGTCCCGAAAAACCTTGCCGTGGCCCGGCCGCTGCGCACCGCACGCGCCATCGCGGGTGTGCAGCTGCTGTTCTCCTGGCTGATGACATATCCGATCCGGCTGACCAACGGCGTGGCCAACTGGATCCTGCGCAAGCTTGGCGTCGAGCCCATTCAGGAACTGCGATCGGCCCGCTCGTCTCAAGAACTGGTGTCGCTGGTGCGCAGCTCCGCTCGCAGCGGCGCGCTGGACCCTGCCACCGCGGCATTGCTGGACCGCTCGCTGCAGTTCGGCGACCTGACCGCCGAAGAGTTGATGACTCCGCGCTCGAAAATCGTTGCGCTGCAAGTTGACAACACCGTGGCGGATCTGGTCGAAGCCGCGGCCGAAAGCGGTTTCTCGCGGTTTCCGGTGGTCGACGGCGACCTCGACGAAACGGTCGGCATCGTGCACGTCAAGCAGGTCTTCGAAGTCTCACCCGCCGAGCGCGAATTCACGCTGGTGACCGCCGTCGCGCGGCCGGTGGCGAAGGTGCCTTCAACGCTGGACGGCGACGCGCTGATGGGACAGCTTCGCGCCAGCAACCTGCAGACCGCCATGGTTGTCGACGAGTACGGCGGCACCGCAGGCATGGTGACCAACGAAGATCTGATCGAAGAGATCGTCGGCGACGTCCGCGACGAGCACGACGACGCCACCCAGGACGTCATCGCGGCGGGAAACGGTTGGCGGGTGTCCGGTCTGCTGCGCATCGACGAGGTGGCCGCCGCGGTCGGCTACCACGCTCCGGAGGGCGAATACGAAACGATCGGCGGGCTCGTCCTGCAACAGCTCGGCCGCATCCCCGTCAGTGGCGACGAGGTCCAGCTGCGGGGATACGAGTCCGACGGCATACCGCACGGCGCGTCGTGGCGGGCCAAAGTGATCCGGATGGACGGGCGCCGCATCGACCTGCTGGAGCTGACTCAGGTCGCCGATCACGCCGATTCGACCGCGGTGCGAGGCCGCTGATGGGCGACGTGCTCGGGATCTTGGCGACCCTTTTGCTGGTGGGCGCCAACGCGTTTTTCGTCGCCGCGGAATTCTCCCTCATCTCCGCGCGGCGGGACCGCCTCGAAGCGCTGGCGGAGCAGGGCAGGTCAAGCGCGGTCACGGCGATGCGGGCCGGCGAGCAGCTTCCCCTGATGTTCGCCGGAGCCCAGCTGGGCATCACCGTCGCGTCGCTGATGCTGGGCCGGCTCGGCGAGCCCGCGGTCGCCGACCTGCTGCAGCGGCCGTTCGACCTGGTCGGCGTCTCGCCGACCGTGCTGCACACCGTGTCGCTCGTGGTGGCGCTGGCGATCGTCGTGACGGTGCACGTGCTGCTCGGCGAGATGGTCCCGAAGAACATCGCCATCGCCGGCCCGGAAAAGGCGGCGATGCTGCTGATTCCGGCCTATTTGGCCTACGTGCGGACGGTCCGGCCGATCTTGACGTTCTACAACTGGTGCACCGGTGTGACCTTGCGCGCGCTGCGGGTGCAGCCCCGCGACGAGCTCGAGGTCGCGGTGTCCACTGTCGAACTCAGCGAAATGATCGCCGAGTCGGTGTCGGAGGGCCTGCTGGATCCCGAGGAGCACACCAGGCTCACCCGGGCGCTGCAAATCCGCAATCGCAGGGTCGCCGATGTGGCGGTCCCGGTCGCCGAGATCCACGCGGTGCCGGTGGCCGCCGCCGGCTCTGGGCCGACGGTCGGCGTTGTCGAAAAGGCTTTGGCCACAACCGGTTACTCGCGATTCCCGGTGGTCGACGTCGACCACGGATTCGTTGGCTATCTGCACATCAAAGACGTGCTGTCGCTGGCCGACGACCCGCACGCCGTGATCGACCTGGCCAGAGTCCGGCCGTTACCGCGGGTTTCCGAGTCGCTGACGGTGCCCGAGGCGCTGTCGCGGATGCGGCGCAGCAACAGTCACCTCGCGTTGGTCACCGGCCGCGACGAAACCGTGGTGGCGATGGTGGCACTGGAGGACTTGGTGCGGGATCTGGTCGGCGTGGTGCGCGACGGGACGCAGCGTGCCTAGTACGAGCATCCAGTTGGATGCCGAGCAGTGGACGGCCCGCGCCGGCGAATACGCTTCGCGCGTCGAAAGATTCGTGGTCCCGCACGATTAGGCGGGCACAAGTCGGCGAGCCGCATCCGGTGTAGGGCTTCGTGTTCAGCTACTGCAGCCTGCGTCCCAGCCAACTGCGTTGCTGGCACCCGGCGCTGGAAGGTGTTCATGCCAAAGTACGAAGGAAGTTCGATCCGGAGTTCCGTGAGGGGGCGGTGCGGATCGTCCGGGAGACCGGTAACCGATCGCCCATTAAAGATCGATCGGCAGCCGAGCAGACGCGGGTATCTGACAGCTGTCTGAATCTTGATGGCACCAACAGTGCTAGGCGTTGCCTGGCGCAATTCTCAGTGGTCGGGCATGCTCTGTGATCCACTTCGTGGTGAAGCGCAGCATTGCAGAAGTCTGCTCGACCATCTGCCGGCCTATGTAACTCTCGATCTTGCCGCCGACCAACGGGACTTTGACCTCCGCGGTCGCGGTGCACTTCAGGCGCGAGCCGTTCTGCTCCGGTGTCATAGAAACGGTGCCGAGTCCGGATCCCAGCGCTCCGCGTGCCGCGGTGCTGACCTCCCCGCACACCCGGCCGCCGATCAGACTCCACGTCTCGTTTTGCACCACTTCCAGATCACCGGGATAGAGCTTCGCGAACAGACCGGTTAGCCTATCGCGGCGGAGGTCCTGGACGATGACCACACGCGCAGCGCCATCGGTGTCGATGGTCAACGAGTCCAGCCTCCCGACACCGCCGAAGGACGCCAGCCGCGCCATCCAGTAATCCTTCTCGCAGAACGCCGAATAGATTTCTTCGACGCTGATCGAGGTATTGACGGAGAAGTCAAATGATCGTGCCATGGTCAGCAGGCTATCGCTGTCGGCCCTGCCTGGGGTCGCTTTCGGCAGGGAACTCAACGCGCGTGTCGTGAAGCCCGACACCAGCCTCACGGCGCGGGGTCCATCGTCGACCACCCTTGCCATCCCTGCCGAGGACCGAACCCCAATCCCGCTGTCGCATAACGCGGCAGCTCTCGAGACGACACGGCCCGCACCATGGCGGTCAGCGATCGGCGGCTCAGCACGAACGAGCCGTCGTTCACGGTCGCCCGTACGCAATAGCCCTTCGGGCGGTGTGATCTGTCCGTCGTAGATCCGCCCATATCAGCGGTCCGACGAAGTGCTCCATCCGAAGTGGTGGCTGTTCGCTGGATCGTCATCGCAACCGCGCGTGCACCGGATCCAAGATTCTTTACTCCCCCGTTAAAAGAAGCCGCTAGGCTGAGTGGGATCACAAGCATGTCTCAGTTGGATGCGCGCCAGAAATAGTCAGCGGGCAAGGTGAGGGGAATCCCTTTCCCTCGCATCCGGATTCGACGGCAGGCTTTCATATCAATTCTGCATATTCGTGAGCCGAATGGACAAGGAGACCTAAATGATGATGATGGTCCTCGCTAATCCGGGTACTCGCGCGTCGGTGACGGATATCTCCGGACGGTGACATCCGTGGATATCCGCTTTGCGGACGGCAGCCGTGCAGTGCCTCATCTCGACGTCGCCCACCCTTGAGTCGCGGCCTGGTTCACTAAATGCGTTGGCCGACTAAGGCACCAGTGCCACCTCGCACAGACACGACAAGCACAGCTGACGCTGGGGGCCTCTTCCAAAGGCTGGGCGACTTTGTCGTGCGTTGGCCGTGGGTTGTGGTCGCGTGTTGGGTAGCACTCGCCGTCGTTCTGCCGCCGTTATTCCCGTCCCTGGCCGTTGTGACTCAGAAAAATCCGATCGCCCCACTCCCGGCAAGCGCGCCTTCGACTGTTACGAATAACCAGATGACCGCGGCTTTTCACGAGCCCGGCTCAGACAACATGCTCCTGGTGCTTCTGACCAACGACAAAGGGCTTGGACCGGCTGACGAGCAGGTCTACCGAACTCTGGTGGGCCGCCTGCGTGTGGACCGTAAAGACGTCGTGATGCGTCAGGATTTCGTTGACACACCGGCGTTGCGCGAAACACTCAGTAGCCAGGATGGCAAAGCCTGGTTATTGCCGATCGGCCTTTCGGGCGAGTTGGCCTCGCCGGAGGCCGGCGCCGCGTACGCGCGCGTCGTCGACATCGTCAAAAGCACGGTTGCGGGATCCACAGTCACCGCAAACCTGACCGGACCAGCGGCCACCGTCTCTGACCTGATTGATGTCGGTGTGCGGGATCAAGTTCAAATCGAGACCGCGATCTTGACCTTGTTGCTCGGAATCCTGGTGATCATCTACCGAAAACCGGCCACCATCTTCCTGCCGTTGATCACAATCGGCTTCTCCTTGTCTGTTGCACAGGCTGTCGTGGCTGGAGTCGCCCAATTTGGTCTGGGTGTTTCAAACCAGACCATCGTTTTCCTCAGCGGGATGTTGGCCGGCGCGGGAACAGACTACGCCGTCTTTCTTATCAGCCGTTATCACGACTTCTTACGGCTCGGCGCGGATTCGGATGACGCGGTGAAGAGTGCTTTGAACTCCATCGGCAAAGTGATCGCCGCATCCGCAGCCTCCGTGGCAGTCACCTTTCTGGGGATGTCCTTCACCCGATTAGAGCTGTTTTCAAGTATCGGCCCGGCGTTGGCAATTGCGATCGGTGTGGCTTTCGTTGCGGCGGTGACTCTGCTGCCTGCCGTCATCGTGCTCGCCGGACGCCGCGGATGGGTCTCGCCCCGGCGCGATCTCACCACGCGATTCTGGCGGCGATCTGGAATACATATAGTGCGCCGACCCAGAGCCCATCTGGTCGCGAGTTTGCTGGTGTTGCTCATCTTGGCCAGCTGCTTGGGCGCGGTCCGCTATAACTACGACGACCGTAAGGCGCTGCCGGATTCCGTCGCGAGTTCCAAGGGATATGTCGTTATGGCTCAACATTTCCCGTTGAACTCGATCATTCCCCAGTACCTGTTCATCCAATCACCACATGACTTGCGGACGCCGAAAGCGCTTGCCGATCTCGAGCAGATGGCACAGCGGGTAAGCCAACTGTCCGGTGTCGCGACGGTCCGCGGGATCAGCCGGCCCACCGGTGTACCGCTGGAAGCCGCCAGCACGACGGTTCAGGCCGGCGAAGTAGGCAAGCGGCTGAACGACGCCTCTGTACTGATCGCCGGCCGAAGCGATGACCTCAACCAGTTGGCGTCGGGCGCCGACCAGTTGGCCGACAGCCTCAGCACTCTCCGCGACCAGATCGCCAAGCTCATGTCCGGCGTCGGTAGCGTCCTCAACGCTCTCACCACCATCCAGAACCAGTTCGGTGGGGACAAGACGTTCGGCCAGATGGGCGATGCCGACCGCCTCATCGGCGGCATGCGTGCGCTCGGCGACGTGGTGCAGGCGACATTCGGCGACATGGCCAAAAGTCTGGAGTGGATCGACCCCGTGGTCATCGCGCTCGACGGGAGCCCTTACTGTGACAGCAATCCGGTCTGCAGCAGCGCGCGCGACCAGTTCCACACACTCCAAACCGCTCGGAATGACGGCACCGTCGATAGGCTCGCGGGCGAATTGCAGTCGACGGGGCCGCTCTCAAACTTGTCGCAGACGGTGGCCAAGCTGACCCAGTCAATGAAGTCACTCACCGGCTCCATGAGCCCACTAGGGCTGGGTAATCCTGCCGGTGGCACACAATCCCCGCTGGGCAATATGCAAAAAGGCCTCGACTCCCTCGCTGATGGAAGTCGACAACTGGCCGATGGTGTGCAACAACTGGTGGACCGAACGAAACGGATGGGCGGGGACCTCGGCGACGCGTCGACGTTCCTGCTGGCAATGAAGAACGACGCGTCGACACCGTCGATGGCGGGTTTCTATATTCCTCCGAAACTGTTGGCTTCGGACGATTTCAAGAAAGCCGCGGCATTTTTCGTTTCGGCCGACGGCCATGCGGCAAGGTACTTGGTAGAAACGAAGTACAATCCATTCAGCACTGCCGCAATGGATCAGGTCATTTCGATTACCGATACCGCTAGAGGGGCTCAAAAGAATACCGCGCTGGCCGATGCCTCGGTATCGATGACGGGATACCCCGCCAGCCTCCGCGACGCGCGGGACTACTACAATCACGACATTCGATTCATCATCGTCGTGACGATTATCGTTGTGCTTCTGATATTGATCGCTCTGTTGCGCGCGATCGTCGCGCCGTTGTATCTGATCGGCTCGGTGATCATTTCATATTTGGCGGCGCTCGGTATTGGCGTCGTCACATTCCAATTCATACTCGGCCAGGAATTGCATTGGAGCGTTCCGGGGTTGACTTTCATCATATTGGTCGCAATGGGTGCGGATTACAATATGTTGCTCATATTCCCGGATTCGCGACGAGTCTTCGCGCGGCATACGGTCCGGTGTCATTCGTACCGTGGGCTCCACAGGCGGCGTGATCACTGCGGCGGGACTCATCTTCGCCGCCTCGATGTTCGGTTTGCTGTTCGCCAACGTCACTACCATCGTCCAGGCCGGTTTCGTTGTCGGAACCGGGATTCTGCTGGATACCTTCCTGGTCCGTACCGTCACGGTGCCGGCGATGGCAGTACTGGTAGGGCGAGCGAACTGGTGGCCGTCAGGGTGGAGGCCGCGGCGGCCACCGCCGGCAAAGCCCGCAGAACAGCTACCCGCGGCAGATGCCGGATGAACGATGGCGGCCTGACGGCGAGGAGGATGCCGTGACGAATCCTGAAGGACAGCGGCCGGACGACCCGATGGGTCATCGCGACAAGGTGGACTTCACCGGCGTGCAATGGAAATCGGTGGAGTGGACGAATCTATGCATGCTCTACCTTCGGGCTTGCGAGAGCCGAATGACCCACCCCGTCCTCGGCGATCACTTCGCCGCACAGGACGTCGCGCGTATCGATTACGACTTCAAGCGTATCCATCGAGTTGTCCGCCCGGCGATCAATCAGTTTATGGTGGCATTGCGGAGCGCGCAGTTCAATGCCTTGATCACCGACTACCTGAACCGCCATCCGAATGCCGTCGTGCTGCAACTGGGATGTGGGCTACACAGTCGCGCATTGCGCATGACGGCGCCGGGGGGTGTGCCGTGGTTCGACGTCGACCTGCCGAATGTCATCGCCTTGCGCCGCCAGTTGTATTCCGAATCCGAAACCTATCGGATGGTCGGGTCGTCGGTCACCGATCCCGGCTGGATCAATGAGCTACCTGCAGGCGGTCCCGTCCTGATCGTCGCCGAAGGCCTTCTGATGTATGTGACCCCGGCCGACGTTACTGAACTGCTCCACAAATTGGTCGACCGGTTCGACACCGGAGAGCTGCTCGCTGACCTGCTGTCGGAATGGGGTCCTCGGCTATCCAGGATCTTGACGCCCGGCCTCATCAAATGGGGCACCCGCGACGGTAGTGAGGTCACGCATTGGGATGCCCGGCTGCGCCTCATCGACGACAGCCCCATCATGGCCGGGTTCGACAAAATTCCGCTTACCCCACAGCGATTGCTCTATCGCATGCAATACGGCATCCCGGTGATTCGGGACTACGACCGGCTCTTCCGATACGCGTTTTAGACGTCGAACGACGGTGCGGCGCCGGCTTTCGCTCGTCGGGTCGGTGGGGAACAATCGGATTACCGGCACTATTGATCCCTGCGGGTGGGCGGTGCCCAACCACCGCACCACACGGGCGACGACCATAGCCGAGCTAATCCTGCGTGCCTCAAAGGCGCATGACAGTCTTCATACAGCAATTGCCAGCGACGACGAACGAGCGTTGGTCGTGCCATCCGACCCGGCGCTAACGCTGGCGCCAATCTTTTGCCGAAACCCCGCACCGCACCGTCTGCCCGAAGTACGTTTGGGGCGGTTCCGATCGGTAGCCAACGACGGTGACGATCCTCATCTCGACTAGATGGTCTGGAGATCCGATGAGCATCAATCCGTTCGACGACGACAATGGCACCTTTCTCGTCTTGGTGAACGACGAGGAGCAGCACAGTCTGTGGCCAACCTTCTCCGATGTGCCAGCGGGCTGGCGGGTGGCTCACGGCGAAGCGGACCGCGCTTCATGCCTGGATTACATCGAACAGAACTGGACCGATATTCGGCCGAGAAGTCTGCGAGAGAGGCTGGCGGAGCACGGGTTTTGATAACTAAACCGGTCTGATTGGGGGCGGCTGGATGCAGCTTTATGAGACGCAAATCGAACTCAAACACCCTTTCGCAACGTCCGGATGGAAGAGGGTGAGCGGCGATGGATGAAACAGGTGTCACTTCCATTGCTGTCATCGGCATGGCCTGCCGGCTTCCCGGAGGGATCGACTCTCCCGAGCGGTTGTGGGAGGCCTTGCTGCGGGGCGATGACTTGGTCACCGAGATTCCGCCCGACCGCTGGGACGTCGACGAGTACTACGACCCCCAGCCGGGGGTACCGGGTCGGTCGGTGTCAAAGTGGGGCGCATTCCTCGATGACGTCGCCGGCTTCGATTCCGACTTCTTCGGGATCAGTGAGCGTGAGGCCACCGCGATCGACCCGCAGCACCGATTGTTGCTGGAAACGTCCTGGGAGGCCATGGAGCACGCCGGGCTGATCCCGGAAACGGTGGCCGACTCGCTGACCGGTGTATTCGTGGGATTGACGCATGGCGACTACCAATTGCTGGCCGCCGATGCGCACGCCTTGGAGGGGCCGTACGGCTACATCGGCAGCAATTTCAGCTTGGCGTCCGGGCGGATCGCTTACGCCCTGGGGGTCCACGGTCCCGCGCTGACGGTGGACACCGCATGTTCGTCTGGTCTGATCGCGGTGCACATGGCCTGTCGCAGCCTGCACGAGGGTGAAAGCGACCTTGCCCTGGCGGGTGGCGCCGCGCGTGATCGCTGGATCCGCGGAAGTTCGTCGCGGGGTCGGCGCAGGGCATGCTGTCTCCCACCGGACGATGTCATGCGTTCGACGTCGCGGCGGACGGGTTCGTGTCCTCCGAAGGCTGCGCCGTGGTGTTACTCAAACGGCTGCCGGATGCGCTGCGCGACGGTGATCGGATTCTGGCCGTGATCCGCGGCACGGCCGCCAACCAGGATGGCCACACCGTGAACATCGCCACACCGTCGGTGACAGCGCAGACCGCGGTGTATCGGGCGGCGTTGGCCGCTGCGGGCGTGGACGCCCGCAGCATCGGCATGGTCGAGGCGCACGGCCCCGGCACGCCAGTCGGTGACCCGATCGAATACGCCAGCCTGGCCAAGGTCTACGGCATCGAGGGCCCCTGCGCGCTGGCCACGGTGAAAACCAATTTCGGCCATGCCCAGTCGGCCGCCGGAGCACTGGGGCTGATGAAGGCGATCCTGGCCGTGCAGCATGGCGTGGTTCCCCAGAATCTGCACTTCACCCGACTGCCCGATGAGATGGCCGGAATCGACACCAAACTCTTTGTGCCACAAGAGATCACACCATGGCCTACCAACGGCCATCATCCCCGCCGGGCGGCGGTGTCGTCGTACGGCCTCTCGGGAACCAACGTGCATGCCATCGTGGAGCAAGCACCCGAGCAGGCTCCCGAAGCCGCTGCACCACGAGGATTCAGCTGGATCGTCGATGACGGCACCGCTGCTGTTTCCGCTGTCGTCCACCTCGGCCGACGAACTGCGCCGCACCGCCGGCCGGTTGGCCGACTGGGTGGCAGCACATGAGGACGTGGTGTTGCCGGATCTGGCCTACACCTTGGCGCGTCGGCGCGCGCACCGCCCAGTCCGCACCGCCGTCATTGCAAGCAGCCGGGCGGAGCTCACCAAGGCTTTGCGGGAGGTCGCCAACGGCGATACTCCGTATCAGGCCGCGGTCGGGCAAGACGACCGGGGACCGGTGTGGGTGTTCTCCGGGCAGGGTTCGCAGTGGGCTCAGATGGGTGCTGAGCTGCTGGCGACCGAACCGGTGTTCGCCGCCACCGTCGCGGCAGGCCGAGCCACTGATCGTCCGCGAGTCCGGGTTCTCGGTGACCGAGGCGATGACCGCGCCGCAGATCGTGACCGGTATCGACCGGGTCCAGCCGACCCTGTTCACCATGCAGGTCGCGCTGGCCGCCACCATGAAGGCCTACGGGGTGCGCCCGGGCGCGGTCATCGGGCATTCCCTCGGCGAGGCCGCGGCAGCCGTCGTCGCCGGAGCGCTGTCGCTGGAAGACGGGGTGCGCGTTATCTGCCGCCGCTCGCGGCTGATGTCCCGCATCGCCGGTGCCGGCGCCATGGCATCGGTGGAATTGCCTGCCCAGCAAGTGCTTTCGGAGCTGATGGCCCGCGGCGTCAACGACGTCGTGGTGGCGGTGGTGGCCTCGCCGCAGTCCACGGTGATCGGCGGTGCCACCCAGACGGTTCGCGATCTGGTCGCGGCCTGGGAGCAGCGTGATGTGATGGCCCGCGAGATCGCCGTCGATGTCGCCTCACACTCGCCGCAGGTCGATCCGATCCTCGGCGAGCTGACCGACGTACTCGCAGAGCTGCACCCGATGACACCGGAAGTTCCCTTCTACTCGGCGACCCTGTACGACCCGCGCGAGCAGCCGGTCTGCGATGCCGGGTATTGGGTGGACAATCTGCGCCACATGGTGCGGTTCGCCCCAGCGGTGCAGGCCGCTTTGGAGGACGGCTACCGGGTCTTCGCGGAGCTGGCGCCCCACCCGCTGCTCACGCACGCGATCGAGCAGACCGCCCGCAGTCTCGACATGCCGCTGGCCGCTCTGGCCGGTATGCGCCGCGAACAAGCGCTGCCATACGGGCTGCGCGGCTTTGTGGTGGATCTGCACAGTGCGGGCGCCGCGGTGGACTTCTCCGTGCTCTATCCGAATGGGCGGCTGGTGGACGCGCCGCTGCCGACCTGGACGCACCGTCGGCTGTTGTTGAGCCGCGATGGTCAGGAATCCCCAACACATGGTGGTTGCACCGTTTCAGTACATCCGCTGTTGGGCGCGCATGTGCGCTTGCAGGAGGAACCGGAGCGCCACGTCTGGCAGGCCGAGGTCGGCACCGCCGCCCAGCCCTGGCTGGGCGATCACCGGATCCGCAATGTGGCAGTGCTTCCGGGGGCGGCCTACTGCGAGATGGCGCTGGCGGCCGCGCGCGCAGTGCTGGGCGAGGCTTCTGAGGTCCGTGACATCCGCTTCGAGCAGGCGCTGCTGCTGGATGAGCAGACCACGGTCGGCGCCTCGGCGGCGTTGTCATCGCCGGGCGTCGTCGACTTCACCGTGGAGACCAATCAGGGGGGCGAACAAGCGCGGCAAGCTAGCGCAGTCCTGCATGCCGCAGAGCGAGGAGCAGCCTCCTGCGCACGACATGTCCGCGCTACTTGCCGCGCATCCGCGTTGCGAGGACGGCGCCGAGGTGCGCAAGCGCCTGGACCAGCGTGGTGTTCAGTACGGTCCGGCGTTCACCGGTCTCGCCGCGGTGCACACCGGCGAGGGGGCAACCGGCACCGTGCTGGCCGAGGTCGCGCTACCCGGCCAAATCCGCTCGCAACAAGATGCTTACGGCGTGCACCCGGCACTGCTGGACGCCTGTTTTCAGTCCGTTGAGGCTCATCCGGAGGTCCAGGCCCTGGGCGAAGATGTGCTGGCGTTGCCGTTGGGTATCCGACGACTCCGCACCTACGGTGCTGCCCGCAGCGCCCACTACTGCTACACCCGGGTGACGAAAGCCGATACTTCCGGGGTCGAGGCCGACCTCGACGTGCTCGACGAGCACGGGACCGTCCTGCTCGCCGTGCAGGGGCTGCGATTGGGCACCGGAGCATCCGCGCAGCGGCCACGACGATCGGATGCTGGCCGAGCGGCTGCTGACCATCGAATGGCGGCAACGAGAATTGCCCGAGGTGGAACACGCCGACGCCGGAACCTGGCTGCTGATCAGCACCACCGCCACCGCGATGTGGTGGCCACCTCGTTGACCGACGCACTGAAAAACCATGGCGCGCAATGCGCCACCATGTGCTGGCCACAGCACGCCGACCACACCTCAAACGGGGAACAGCTTGGAAATCATCTGCGTGCCGGTGGATTCGCCGGTGTCGTGATCCTCGCGGGACCGAAAAGCGGCGAAGACGAGGACCGGTCCCCGCTGCTGGGCCGCGAGTATGTGCAGCATCTGGTGCGTATCACCCGCGAATTGCCAGAGATCCCCGGCGAGCTCCCACGCCTACATGTCGTGACGCGCAATGCCCAGACCGTCGTGGCCGGTGACGTGGCCAATTTGGAGCAGGCTGGGCTGCGGGGTTTGATGCGGGTGATCGGCACCGAACATCCGCACCTGCGCGCTGCCCAGATCGATGTGGACGAAGCCACCGATACCGGGCAACTGGCGCGGCAACTGCTCGGCGGGTCGGAAGAGGACGAGACCGCCTGGCGAAACGGCGCGTGGTATCTGGCGCGGTTGTGCCCCACCCCGCTGCGACCCGAGGAACGGCACACCACCATCGCCGACCTCGAGCGCGACGGGATGCGTCTTCAGATCCGTACGCCTGGTGATCTGGAGACGATGGAATTCGTTGCCTGCGAACGGGTTCCGCCGGGACCGGGGCAGATCGAAGTCGCGGTCAGCGCGTCCAGCATCAATTTCGCCGACGTGCTGGTTGCATTCGGCCGTTATCCCGCCTTCGAGGGGCGGCTGCCGCAACTGGGGACCGATTTCGCCGGGGTGGTGACCGCGGTCGGACCAGATGTCACCGAACACACAGTGGGCGATCATGTCGGCGGTGTGTGCGCCGACGGCTGTTGGGGCACCTTCATCACATGCGACGCACGCCGCGCCGTCACATTGCCGACCGGCCTGACCGATGAGCAGGCGGCCGCGGTGACCACCGCCCACGCCACCGCCTGGTACGGCCTGCACGAACTGGCCCGCATCAGGAGCGGCGACAAGGTGTTGATCCATTCCGGCACCGGGGGCGTGGGGCAGGCGGCAATCGCCATCGCCCGCGCCTCGGGAGCCGAGATCTTCGCCACCGCCGGCAGCGAACAGCGTCGGCAACTGTTGCGCGACATGGGTATTGAGCACGTCCATGACTCGCGAAGCCTGGAGTTCGCCGACCAGATCCGCCGTGACACCGAGGGGTACGGCGTGGACGTAGTGCTCAACTCGGTCACGGGCGCAGCCCAGCGCGCGGGCCTCGAATTGCTGGCGCTCGGTGGACGATTCGTCGAGATCGGCAAACGCGACATCTACGGCGACACCCGGTTGGGGCTCTTCCCGTTCCGGCGCAACCTCGCTTTCTACGGCGTCGACCTGGGGTTGCTGTCGTACAGCGATCCCGACCGGCTCCGCGGCCTGTTGAACACGGTGTACCAACTCACCGCGGACGGCGTGTTGCCGATGCCGCAGAGCACGCGCTACCCGCTTGCCGACGCAGCCACCGCCATCCGGATCATGAGCGGCGCCCAGCACACCGGCAAGCTGGTGCTCGACGTCGCGCGCACCGGCCGCAGGTCCGTCACGGTGCCGCCGGCGCAGGTCCCGGTCTTCCGCCGCGACGGCGCGTACCTCATCACCGGCGGGCTGGGCGGCCTGGGGATGTTCTTGGCCGAGAAGATGGCGGCGGCCGGTTGCGGACGTATCGTGCTGTCCTCGCGCTCGCAGCCGACACCCGAAGCGCTGGAGACGATCGAACTCATCCGCGCGGCCGGCGCCGACGTCGTGGTGGAGTGCGGCGACATCGCCCAACCCGGCACCGCGCAGCGGTTGGTGGCCGCGGCGATCGCCACCGGGCTGCCGGTGCGCGGGGTGCTGCACGCGGCGGCGGTGGTCGAGGACGCCACCCTCGCCAATATCACCGACGAGCTCCTCGAGCGTGACTGGGCGCCAAAGGTTTACGGTGCATGGAATCTGCACACTGCCGTCGCCGAACAGCCGTTGGACTGGTTCTGCACGTTCTCCTCAGCGGCTTCGCTGGTGGGCTCGCCCGGGCAGGGCGCCTACGCCGCGGCGAACAGCTGGCTGGACGCCTTCACCCACTGGCGGCGGGCCCAGGGCCTCCCGGCTACCGCGATCGCCTGGGGCGCCTGGGCCCAGATCGGGCGTGCCGCCGCCCTGGCCGAAAGCGCCGACGTCGCCATCGCTCGCGACGAGGGCGCTTACGCGTTCGAAGCGCTGCTGCGCCACGACCGCGCCTACACCGGCTACGCGCCGATCACGGGCACCCCGTGGTTAACCGCCTTCGCCCAGCACAGCCCCTTCGCCGAAGCGTTCCGCTCCATCGGACAAAACCCCACGGGCACAAGCAAACTGCGCGCCGAGCTCGACGAACTACCGCTGGACGAGTGGCCCACCCGGCTGCGGCGGATGATCTCCGATCAGGTCAGCCTGATTCTGCGGCGCAGCGTCGACCCCGACCGGCCGCTCTCCGGGTACGGCTTGGACTCACTGGGCGCCCTCGAGTTACGTACCCGCATCGAGACCGAAACGGGGATACGCATCGCATCCACCGACATCACTACCGTCACCATTCGCGGTTTGGCAGGGCTGCTGCGCGAAAAGCTGGCACCCGCGGAAGCCGCCTGACATCGAGGGCGCTCCGATGAAGCTTGATGATCGGGTACTTCCGCTGACACGCGGACAGCTCGACATCTGGCTTGCGCAGGCAACGGGTCGCTTCGGTATGGAGTGGCAGCTCGGCCTCTTCGTGAGAATCGAGGGCCCGGTAGAACGCGATGCCCTCGAGTGGGCGATCCGCAGAGTGATACGAGAGGCCGAACCGGTCAGGGCCGCGTTCTTCGAACAGGACGGCCAGGTCTTCCAAAGGGCGATTGACTACTCGCATGTCGAGCTTGCCTTCCATGACCTGAGGGGTTCGGACGATCCCGTTCAGGACGCCTATGAGATTGCGGCATCGATCCAACGCACGCCGATGCCGTTCACGGGCCCGCTGTTCAAATTTGCGTTATTCCAGACGCGGCCCGATCAGTTCTACTGGTTCACGTGCTGCCACCACATAATCATCGACGGACTCGGCATTTCGCTTGTTGGCCAACGGATTGCATCTGTTTACTCTGCAGTTGTCTCGGGCGCGGCCATTCCCCCTCCCTTCTTCTGCTCGCTGCAGGACCTGGTCAGCAGCGAGTTGGACTATGAACGGTCAGCCGATTATCTGGAGAATGAATCTTATTGGACGAGGAACCTTCCAACGGAGAGTGAGTCGGATCCTGGGTTGCCCCGGGCTGTAGGCGAGCGTGATCCCCTTCGGCCGTCTATGCCGATTCGATTGGACCCTCTGGTCATTCGCCGGGTTGAAGCACTATTGCGAGAGTGGGGTTTGCCTCGACCCTCGGTCATCACCGCGGCGTGTGCACTTCTGGTACACGGGTGGTGCGCTGAGGGTTCGGAGGTAGTGCTCGACTTCCCGGTCAGCAGGCGCGTAAGTGTGGAGTCGAAGACATTTCCCGGGATGCTTTCCGGGATTGTGCCGCTCGTTTTCAAGGTTTCGCCGGGATCTACAGTTGCCGATTTCTGTCAGCATGTCGACATGCGAATACAAGAAGCACTGCACCATCAGCGATTTCCGGTGCAAGCGCTCGAGCGCAAAGCCCACTCCCGCGGCCCGGGGCAGCCAATCGACAGGGTGGCCGTCAATTTCGTCCCGTCTGTATTCACCCTGGATTTCGGTGGCGCCCCGGCATCGGGGTCATATACCAGTTCTGGCCTCGTGGGCGGCTTCGGGTTGTTCTTCTCCGGCGCCGGCGACGAACTCTTTTTCAGCACGGCGGGCACGGGGCAACCATTTTCGAATTTTGACGTCACCGATTTAGCGAGACGGTTGGAGCGGGTGTTGGTCGCGATGACGGCCGATCCCATGGCGCGGTTGTCGTCGATTGATGTGCTCGATGAGGGTGAGCGCGCCCGGCTGGATGAGGTCGGTAACCGGGCGGTGTTGACCCAACCCGCGACACCGGTGTCGGTTTCGGAGTCGTTCGCCGCCCATGTTTCACGAACTCCTACGGCGGTGGCGGTGGTGTGCGGGGAGCGGTCACTGACCTATCGGGAGCTCGACGAGGCGTCGAACCGGTTGGCGCACTTGCTGGCCGACCGGGGTGCGGGCCCGGGACAGTGTGTGGCGCTGCTGATGGAACGTTCCGCCGACGCGATCGTGGCGATCCTGGCGGTGCTCAAGACGGGGGCGGCGTATCTGCCGATCGACCCCGCGCACCCGCCGGCCCGAATCCAGTTCATGATCACCGACGCTGCGCCGATCGCCGTCCTCACCACCGCCGGGCTGGCTGACCGGTTCGACGGCTGCGACGTGTCGGTCATCGATGTCCACGATCCCCGCATCGACAGCTACCCAGACACCGCATCACCGGCACCCGCCCCGGACGACCTCGCCCACATCATCTACACCTCGGGCACCACCGGCGTCCCCAAAGGGGTGGCGGTCACCCAGTACAACGTGGTCCAACTGTTCGAGTCGCTCGATATCGGCGTGGACCTGGCACCAGGACAGGTGTGGGCGCAGTGTCACTCCTATGCGTTCGATTTCTCGGTCTGGGAGATCTGGGGTGCACTGCTGCACGGTGGGCGCCTCGTGGTGGTGCCCGAGTCGGTGGCCCACTCCCCCGACGACTTCCACGCCCTGCTGGTACGCGAACGCGTCACTGTCCTGAGTCAAACCCCCTCTGCGGTACGGGCATTGTCACCTGAGGAGCTAGGGTCAGCCGCGTTGGTGATCGGCGCCGAGGCCTGCCCGGCCGAGATGGTGGACCGGTGGGCACCCGGACGGGTGATGGTCAACGTCTACGGTCCCACCGAAACCACGATGTGGGTGTCCAAGAGCGCCCCATTGAAGGCGGGATCAGGGATGCCGCCGATCGGTGCGCCGATTCCCGGAGCCGCCTTGCTCGTGCTCGACGGGTGGTTGCGGCCGGTGCCGGCCGGGGTGGTCGGCGAGCTGTATGTGGCCGGCCGCGGGGTGGGGGTCGGGTATTGGCGCCGGCCCGGCCTGAGCGCGTCCCGGTTTGTGGCGTGTCCGTTCGGGGCGCCGGGGGCGCGGATGTATCGGACCGGCGATCTGGTGCGTTGGGGTGCTGACGGGCAGCTGCAGTACCTGGGGCGCGCCGACGAGCAGGTCAAGATCCGCGGCTACCGCATCGAACTCGGCGAAATCCAGGCCGCTCTGGCCGGGTTGGACGGTGTGCAGCAGGCGGTGGTGATCGCCCGCGAAGACCGCCCAGGCGACAAACGTCTCATCGGCTATATCACCGAGACAATCACCGGCACAGTCGATCCCACCGCCGCCCGAACCGCACTGGCCGACCGGTTACCGCCCTACATGGTGCCCGCCGCCATCGTCGTCCTTGACGCACTGCCGATGACGGTGAACGGCAAACTCGATATCCGCGCCCTACCGGCACCCGAATACACCGGCGTCGAGCACTACCGCGCCCCGACCGACGCCGTCGAGGAGATCCTGGCCGGCATCTACACCCAGGTCCTCGGCCTGGAACGCGTCGGCGTCGACGACTCCTTCTTCGACCTCGGCGGGGATTCGTTGTTGGCGATGCGTCTGATCGCGGCGATCAACACCGGCCTGGAGGTCGACCTGTCGGTACGCAGTCTGTTCGACGCGCCCACAGTCGCGAAGCTGGCGCCCCGGATCGGCGGGGAGGTGGGCCGGCGGGAGCCGTTAGTGCCTGCCGAGCGGCCCCCGTTGGTTCCGTTGTCGTTCGCGCAGAGCCGGTTGTGGTTTATCGATCAGTTGCAGGGACCCTCGCCGGTTTACAACATGACGGTGGCGTTGCGGCTGGACGGCGAACTGGATGCCGACGCATTGTGCGCGGCACTGGCTGATGTGGTGGGCCGCCATGAATCGCTGCGCACCGTGTTTCCCGATGTCGACGGCGTGCCGTTCCAGGAAGTGGTGGCCGCCGAGCGGGCCGAGTTCGGCTGGGAGATAACGGACGCCACGGCGTGGTCGGCGGCCCGACTGGGCGATGTCATCGGCGCGGCGGCGGGTCACACGTTTGACCTGAGAGCTGAAATCCCTTTGTGGGTAAAGGTTTTCCGCGTCACGAAGGACGAACACGTGCTGGTGGCCGCGGTGCACCATATCGCCGCTGACGGCTGGTCGATCGCCCCGCTGGTGCGTGATTTGGGTGTGGCGTATGCCGACCGGTGCGCGGGGCACGCGCCGCAGTGGGCGCCGTTACCGGTGCAGTACATCGATTACACGCTGTGGCAGCGCGCCCAGTTCGGTGATCTGGCCGATCAGGACAGCCCGATCGCCGCGCAGCTGGCCTACTGGCAGGACGCGTTGGCCGGGATGCCCGAACAGCTGCAGTTGCCCACCGATCGGCCGTACCCGCCGGTGGCCGATCAACGCGGCGCCAGTGTGGTGGTGGATTGGCCGGCCGACCTGCAGCAGCGGGTGCGCGAGGTGGCCCGCGAGCACAATGCGACCAGTTTCATGGTGATCCAGGCCGCTCTGGCGGTGCTGCTGTCCAAGATGAGCGCGAGTTCTGATGTGGCGGTGGGGTTTCCGATCGCCGGGCGCCGCGATCCCGCACTCGACGAGCTGGTCGGGTTCTTTGTCAACACGCTGGTGCTACGGGTCGACCTGGCCGGCGACCCCACTATTGCCGAGTTGCTGGCCCAGGTGCGACAGCGCAGCCTGGCCGCCTTTGAGCATCAGGATGTGCCTTTCGAGGTGCTCGTCGAGCGGCTCAACCCCGCCCGGTCACTGACCCACCATCCGCTGGTCCAGGTGATGCTGGCCTGGCAGAACCTGCCCGGATATGACGCCACCGATCTCGCCGCCGGATTGAGGCTGGGTGACCTGAAGGTCACCCAGCTACCGATCGACACCCACACCGCCCGCACGGACATGTCCTTTTCTTTGGCCGAACAGTTCACCGATACCGGTGAGCCCGCCGGCTTAGGCGGGAGAGTCGAGTTCCGCACTGACGTGTTCGATCCGGCCAGCATTCATACCCTCCTCGAGCGGTTGGAGCGGGTGTTGGTCGCGATGACGGCCGATCCCATGGCGCGGTTGTCGTCGATTGATGTGCTCGATAGCGGTGAGCGCACCCGTCTGGATGAGGTCGGCAACCGGGCGATGTTGACCCAACCCGCGACACCGGTGTCGGTTTCGGAGTCGTTCGCCGCCCATGTTTCACGAACTCCTACGGCGGTGGCGGTGGTGTGCGGGGAGCGGTCACTGACCTATCGGGAGCTCGACGAGGCGTCGAACCGGTTGGCGCACTTGCTGGCCGACCGGGGTGCGGGCCCGGGACAGTGTGTGGCGCTGCTGATGGAACGTTCCGCCGACGCGATCGTGGCGATCCTGGCGGTGCTCAAGACGGGGGCGGCGTATCTGCCGATCGACCCCGCGCACCCGCCGGCCCGAATCCAGTTCATGATCACCGACGCTGCGCCGATCGCCGTCCTCACCACCGCCGGGCTGGCTGACCGGTTCGACGGCTGCGACGTGTCGGTCATCGATGTCCACGATCCCCGCATCGACAGCTACCCAGACACCGCATCACCGGCACCCGCCCCGGACGACCTCGCCCACATCATCTACACCTCGGGCACCACCGGCGTCCCCAAAGGGGTGGCGGTCACCCAGTACAACGTGGTCCAACTGTTCGAGTCGCTCGATATCGGCGTGGACCTGGCACCAGGACAGGTGTGGGCGCAGTGTCACTCCTATGCGTTCGATTTCTCGGTCTGGGAGATCTGGGGTGCACTGCTGCACGGTGGGCGCCTCGTGGTGGTGCCCGAGTCGGTGGCCCACTCCCCCGACGACTTCCACGCCCTGCTGGTACGCGAACGCGTCACTGTCCTGAGTCAAACCCCCTCTGCGGTACGGGCATTGTCACCTGAGGAGCTAGGGTCAGCCGCGTTGGTGATCGGCGCCGAGGCCTGCCCGGCCGAGATGGTGGACCGGTGGGCGCCCGGGCGGGTGATGGTCAACGTCTACGGCCCCACCGAAACCACGATGTGGGTGTCCAAGAGCGCCCCATTGAAGGCGGGATCAGGGATGCCGCCGATCGGTGCGCCGATTCCCGGAGCCGCCTTGCTCGTGCTCGACGGGTGGTTGCGGCCGGTGCCGGCCGGGGTGGTCGGCGAGCTGTATGTGGCGGGCCGCGGGGTGGGGGTCGGGTATTGGCGCCGGCCCGGCCTGAGCGCGTCCCGGTTTGTGGCGTGTCCGTTCGGGGCGCCGGGGGCGCGGATGTATCGGACCGGGGATCTGGTGCGTTGGGGTGCTGACGGGCAGCTGCAGTACCTGGGGCGCGCCGACGAGCAGGTCAAGATCCGCGGCTACCGCATCGAACTCGGCGAAATCCAGGCCGCTCTGGCCGGGTTGGACGGTGTGCAGCAGGCGGTGGTGATCGCCCGCGAAGACCGCCCAGGCGACAAACGTCTCATCGGCTATATCACCGAGACAATCACCGGCACAGTCGATCCCACCGCCGCCCGAACCGCACTGGCCGAGCGGTTACCGCCCTACATGGTGCCCGCCGCCATCGTCGTCCTTGACGCACTGCCGATGACCGTCAACGGCAAACTCGATATCCGCGCCCTACCGACCCCCGAATACACCGGCGTCGAGCACTACCGCGCCCCCACCACCGCCGTCGAGGAGATCCTGGCCGGCATCTACACCCAGGTCCTCGGCCTGGAACGCGTCGGCGTCGACGACTCCTTCTTCGACCTGGGCGGCGACAGCATCCTGTCGATGCAAGTGGTCGCCCGCGCCCGCGGCGCCGGTCTGACGTGTCGCCCCCGCGATATCTTCGTCGAGCAGACCGTGGCCCGACTGGCCCAAGTCGCCGGAGTCGTCGACGCAAGAGTCGGTCCGGCCGACGAGGGCCTCGGGGACGTGGCGGCCACGCCGATCATGCGTTGGCTGCACGACGTGGACGGCCCGGTCGATCAGTTCAACCAGACGGTGGTGGTGCAAGCCCCCGCCGGGGCGACCCAGGCCGACGTGGTTGTGGTGCTGCAGGCCCTGCTGGATCGGCACGCCATGCTGCGGCTACAAGTGAGTGACGATGGCGCCGGGGGCTGGTCGTTGCAGGTGCCCGAAGCCGGTGCGGTCGACGCCGAGGCGTGTCTGCACACCGTCGACGTCCTGTCCGATGAGGCGTTGGCAGCGGCCCGGGCGCGGTTGAGCCCGGCCGCCGGGGTGATGCTCAGCGCGCTGTGGGCGAGCGCCACCGGCCAGCTGGCGCTGATGATCCACCATCTGGCCGTGGATGCGGTGTCGTGGCGAATCCTGTTGGAGGACTTCAATATCGCCTGGGCCCAACACCACAACGGCCAGCCGATAACACTGCCCGTCACGGGAACATCATTCGCCACCTGGGCATCCCTACTGGCCGAACACGCGCAGGTCTCGGCGGTCATCGAGCTGGCTGACACCTGGACACACATCGCGGCCGCCCCGGCCGCGCTGCCCGCACCCCACCCCGGACTTGACACCTACGCCAGCGCCGGACACCTCACAGCATCGCTGGACACCGACACCACCCGGCTGCTGCTCGGCGAGGTGCCCGCGGCGTTTCACGCTGGCGTGCAAGACATTCTGCTGATCGCGTTCGGGTTGGCGTGCACGGAATTCTTGGGTAACCAACACACCCCGATCGGCATCGACGTCGAAGGCCATGGCCGCAATGAGGAACTCGCCCCCGACGTCGACCTGTCGCGCACCGTGGGCTGGTTCACCACCAAGTACCCGGTCGTGCTGGACGTCGGTGGACTGCGCTGGGCCCAAGTCAAAGCCGGCGACCCGGCCCTGGGCCCGGTCATCAAAGACGCCAAAGAACAGCTCCGCACCCAGCCGGACGGTTTGACCTATGGTCTGCTGCGCTACCTCAACGCCGACGTCGACCTGCCCGGGACTGACCCGACGATCGGATTCAACTACCTCGGACGCCTCGGCGCTCGGCGCCACCGACATATCCGATGCGCTCTGGCGGCTCAGCCAAGACGGCCTCTCGGCCACCGCCGCCGCCTCCGCGGTGCCGATGCCCATGGGCCACACCGTGGAACTCAACGCCGGCACCATCGACACCGAGGTTGGCCCCAACCTGAACGCCACCTGGACCTGGGCTTCATCGGCACTCGACCGCGACCAGATCAGCCGTCTGAGCCAACTCTGGCTCGACGCTCTAGCCGGCATCTGCACCCACGTCGCACATGGCGGCGGCGGACTGACCCCGTCTGATATCGCCCCCGCCCAACTCAGCCAGCAGCAGATCGACGACCTGCAGCAGCACGATCGCATCGCCGACGTCTTGCCGTTGACCCCGCTTCAGCAAGGGCTGCTGTTTCACGCCAATGTCACACAGGGCAACCACGACGACGTGTATGCGGTGCAGCTCGACATCACCATCACCGGCCCGCTGGACCCGCACCGCCTGCGCGAGGCGGTGCAGACCGTGGCTAAGCGTCACCCCAACCTGGCCGCCCGCTTCTGCGACCGATATGGCCAGCCGGTGCAGATCATCCCCGCCGATCCTGAAATCCCTTGGCAGTACCTAGAGCTGGACTCCGTGGAGCAGATCCAGCGGGTGTGTGCTGCCGAGCGTGCCGCGGTCTGCGACCTCGCCGCGCCGCCGGCGTTTCGGGTGGCGTTGATCCGTACCGCACCAGACCAGCACCGGATTGTGCTGACCAATCACCACATCGTGCTCGACGGCTGGTCGCTACCGATCCTGGCGCGGGAAATCTTCGCCAGCTACTACGAGCAGCGGCTACCGGCGGCAGTGTCATATCGCCGCTTCGTCACCTGGCTGGCCGATCGCGACCTCGATGCCGCACACACGGCCTGGCGTGAGGTGCTGGCCGACCTTGACACTCCGACCCTCGTTGGCCCACCGGATCGGTTGGGGCTCGGCGCCCGAGGCAGTGAGACCGATCGAGTGCCCGCCGAGACGACGCGGGCCCTTGGCGAGTTGGCCCGCTCCTGCCAGACCACCGTCAACACGGTATTGCAGGCCGCGTGGGCGCAGATGCTGATGTGGCTGACCGGCCACCACGATGTCGTGTTCGGCACCGCGGTCTCGGGCCGGCCGGCGGAAATGCCCGGCGCGGAATCGATGGTGGGCCTGTTGATCAACACGGTGCCGGTGCGCGCACGAATCACACCGGCCACCACCATCGCCGACCTGCTCGAGCAACTGCAGAACGCGCACAACCACACACTCGAGCATCAGCACCTGGCGCTCACCGAGATCCACCGCGCCACCGGCCACGACCAACTGTTCGACACCCTCTTCGTCTACGAGAACTACCCCCTCGACACCGCCGCATTGTTCACCGCCAACGGGTTGGCCATCACCGAGATCACCACCCGCGACTACAACCACTACCCGCTTGCGATGGTGGCGATACCGGGCGACGAACTGGGCCTTCGCATCGAATTCGACACCGACGTGTTCGACCCGGGCGAGCATCGAGAATCTCACCAAGCGGTTCAAACGGGTGTTGGTGGCAATGACCGCCGATGCGGGGCAGCAATCATGACGGCCCACCCGGCACGGCGGTTGTTGTCGATTGATGTGCTCGATAGCGGTGAACACGCCCGTCTGGATGAGGTCGGTAATCGGGCGGTGTTGACCCGGTCTGCCACGCCGGTGTCGGTTCCGGTGGTGTTCGCTGCCCAGGTGGCGGGCACGCCGGCCGCGGTGGCGGTCACCTCCGACGGGCTGTCATTGACGTATCGGCAACTGGATGAGGCGTCGAATCGGTTGGCGCACTTGTTGTCTGGCCAGGGCGCTGGGCCCGGGCAGTGTGTGGCGCTGTTGTTCACCCGTTCCGCCGAGGCGATCGTGGCGATGCTGGCGGTGCTCAAGACGGGGGCGGCGTATCTGCCGATCGACCCGGCGCACCCGCCGGCCCGGATCAGGTTCATGACCGAGGATTCCGCGCCGATCGCCGCGATCACCACCGCCGGGCTGGCTGACCGGTTCGATGGCTGCGACGTGTCGGTCATTGATGTGCACGACCCCGCCGTTGACACCCACCCCAGCTCCGCGTTGCCGGCGCCGGCCCCCGATGACATCGCCCATATCATCTACACCTCGGGGACCACCGGTGTCCCCAAAGGGGTGGCGGTCACCCAGTACAACGTGGTCCAGCTGTTCGAGTCGCTCGATATCGGGGTGGACCTGGCAGCGGGACAGGTGTGGACACAGTGTCACTCCTATGCGTTCGATTTCTCGGTGTGGGAGATCTGGGGTGCGCTGCTGCACGGTGGGCGCCTGGTTGTGGTGCCTGAGTCGGTGGCCCGCTCCCCCGACGACTTCCATGCCCTGCTGGTACGCGAACAGGTTACGGTGCTCACCCAAACTCCTTCTGCGGTGCGGGCGTTGTCACCTGAGGAGCTGGGGTCGGCTGCGTTGGTGATCGGCGCCGAGGCCTGCTCGGCCGAGGTGGTGGACCGGTGGGCGCCGGGGCGGGTGATGGTCAACGTCTACGGTCCCACCGAGACCACGATGTGGGTGTCTAAGAGTGCCCCGCTGACACCGGGGTCGGGTGCGCCGCCGATCGGTGCGCCGATTCCTGGGGCGGCGTTGTTCGTGCTCGATGGGTGGTTGCGGCCGGTGTCGGCCGGGGTGGTCGGCGAGCTGTATGTGGCGGGCCGCGGGGTGGGGGTTGGGTATTGGCGTCGGGCGGGGTTGAGCGCGTCGCGGTTTGTGGCGTGTCCGTTCGGGGCGCCGGGGGCGCGGATGTATCGGACCGGGGATCTGGTGCGTTGGGGTGCTGACGGGCAGCTGCAGTACCTGGGGCGCGCCGACGAGCAGGTCAAGATCCGCGGCTACCGCATCGAACTCGGCGAAATCCAGGCCGCCATGGCCGGGTTGGACGGTGTGCAGCAGGCGGTGGTGATCGCCCGCGAAGACCGCCCAGGCGACAAACGTCTCATCGGCTATATCACCGAGACAATCACCGGCACAGTCGATCCCACCGCCGCCCGAACCGCACTGGCCGACCGGTTACCGCCCTACATGGTGCCCGCCGCCATCGTCGTCCTTGACGCACTGCCGGTGACGGTGAACGGCAAACTCGATATCCGCGCCCTACCGGCACCGGAATACACCGGCGTCGAGCACTACCGCGCCCCGACCGACGCCGTCGAGGAGATCCTGGCCGGCATCTACGCCCAGGTCCTGGGTGTGGAACGGGTTGGCGTCGACGACTCCTTCTTCGACCTGGGCGGGGACAGCATTTTGGCGATGCGCCTGATCGCCGCGATCAACAGCGGGCTGGACACCGCCCTGTCGGTGCGCAGTCTGTTCGACGCCCCCACGGTGGCGAAGCTGGCGCCCCGGATCGGTGGGGAGGCGGGTGGTCGTGAGCCACTGGTGGTTGTAGAGCGGCCGGCGGTGGTTCCGTTGTCGTTTGCGCAGAACCGGTTGTGGTTTATCGATCAGTTGCAGGGGCCCTCACCGGTTTACAACATGACGGTGGCGTTGCGGCTGGACGGCGAACTGGATGCCGACGGGTTGGGCGCGGCGCTGGCTGATGTGGTGGGCCGCCATGAAAGCCTGCGCACACTGTTTGCGGCGCCCGAGGGGATACCCCAGCAGCTGGTGGTGGCCGCCGAGCGGGCCGAGTTCGGTTGGGAGGTCACCGATGCCACGGCGTGGTCGGCGGACCGGCTGGGCGATGCCATCAAGGAGGCGGCGGGTCACACGTTTGACCTGGCAACCGAGATCCCCATGCGAGCAACGCTTTTCCGGATCGCCGCGGACGAGCATGTGCTGGTGGGCGTGGTGCACCATATCGCCGCGGACGGCTGGTCGATCGCCCCGCTGGTGCGTGATTTGGGTGTGGCGTATGCCGACCGGTGCGCGGGGCGGGCACCAGGCTGGGCTGAATTGCCGGTGCAGTATGTCGATTACACGTTGTGGCAGCGCGCCCAGTTCGGTGATCTGGCCGATCAGGACAGCCGGATCGGCACGCAGCTGGCCTACTGGCAGGGCGCGTTGGCCGGGATGCCCGAACAGCTGCAGCTGCCGACGGATCGGCCCTATCCGTCGGTGGCTGATCAGCGCGGCGCCAATGCAGCGATCGATTGGCCGCCGGAGTTGCAGCTTCGGCTGCGGGAGGTGGCCGCGGAGTACAGCGCGACCAGTTTCATGGTCATCCAGGCCTCGCTGGCTGTGCTGCTGTCCAAGATCAGCGCCAGCAGCGACGTGGCGGTGGGGTTTCCGATCGCCGGACGTAGCGATCCCGCACTCGATGAGCTGGTCGGATTCTTCGTCAACACCCTTGTACTGCGCGTCGATCTGGCCGGCGACCCCACTATTGCCGAGCTGCTGGCCCAGGTGCGACAGCGCAGCCTGGCCGCCTTTGAGCATCAGGATGTGCCGTTTGAGGTGCTGGTCGAGCGGCTCAACCCCGCCCGAAGCCTGACCCACCATCCGCTGGTTCAGGTGATGTTGGCCTGGCAGAACCTTCCTGGGCACGACAACAAAGACCCCGCCGCCGGGCTGGCATTGGGTGATCTGCAGGTCACCCAGCTGCCGATCGACACCCACACCGCCCGCACAGACCTCTCGTTTTCTCTGGCCGAACAGTTCACCGATACCGGTGAGCCGGCCGGGATCGTCGGGTCGGTGGAGTTCCGCACCGATGTGTTCGACACCGCCACGATCGAGACATTGATCGAGCGGTTGGAGCGGGTGTTGGTGGCGATGACGGCCGATCCCACGGCGCGGTTGTCGTCGATTGATGTGCTCGATAGCGGTGAGCGCACCCGTCTGGATGAGGTCGGCAACCGGGCGATGTTGAGCGGGCCGGTCGAAGCGCCGGTGTCGGTTCCGGAGTTGTTCGCCGCCCAGGTCGCGACTACTCCGCAGGCCGTGGCGGTCACCTTCGACGGGCGGTCACTGAGCTACTCCGAGCTGGATGAGGCGTCGAACCGGTTGGCGCACTTGCTGTCTGACTACGGTGTGGGCCCGGGACAGTGTGTGGCGCTGCTGGTGGAGCGCTCCGCCGAGGCGATCGTGGCGATGCTCGCGGTCCTCAAGACGGGGGCGGCGTATCTGGCGATCGACCCCGCACTGCCCGCCGCGCGGGTCGCGTTCATGCTCATCGACGCCGCGCCCTCCGCCGCGATCACCACGGTGGTGCTGGCCAGCCGGCTGGACGGGTTCGATCTGACGGTCATCGATGTCGACGACCCCGCCATCGACACCCAACCCGCCACGGGCCTGCCAGCACCTGCGCCCGACGACATTGCGTACCTGATTTACACCTCGGGCACGACCGGCACCCCCAAAGGTGTTGCCATCACCCATCACAGCCTGGCGCATTTGGCGGCATCCACACCCACCCACCTGCCGGATGCACCGGTGTGGACCCAATGCCACTCCTATGCCTTCGATTTCTCGGTGTGGGAGATCTGGGCCGCGCTGCTCGGCGGCGGCCGGTTGGTGATCGTGCCCGAGGACGTGGCAAGTTCACCGCAGGACTTCCACGCGCTGCTGGTCAGCGAACACGTCACCGTGCTCACCCAAACTCCCTCGGCGGTGGCCGCGCTCGAACCGCAGGGTTTGGAGTCGGTGGCGGTGCTGCTCGGCGGGGAAGCCTGCCCGGCCGACGTGGTGGACCGGTGGGCGCCCGGGCGGGTGGTGATCAACGCCTACGGCCCCACCGAAATCACCGTGTATGCCTCGATGAGCGCCCCGCTGACACCGGGATCCGGGCCGGCGCCGATCGGTGCCCCGGTACCGACGTCGGCACTGTTCGTGCTCGACGAATGGCTTCGGCCGGTGCCCACCGGGGTGGTCGGCGAGCTGTATGTGGCGGGCCGCGGGGTGGGGGTCGGGTATTGGCGCCGGGCGGGGTTGAGCGCGTCGCGGTTCGTGGCGTGTCCGTTCGGGGCGCCCGGGGCGCGGATGTATCGCACCGGCGATCTGGTGCGTTGGGGTGCTGACGGGCAGCTGCAGTACCTCGGGCGCGCCGACGACCAGGTCAAGATCCGCGGCTACCGCATCGAACTCGGCGAAATCCAGGCCGCCATGGCCGGGTTGGACGGTGTGCAGCAGGCGGTGGTGATCGCCCGCGAAGACCACCCCGGCACCACACGCCTGGTGGGCTATATCACCGAATCAGCCACCGGGACAGTCGATCCCACCCATATACGCACCCAACTGGCCGAGCGGTTACCGCCCTACATGGTGCCCGCCGCCATCGTCGTCCTTGACGCACTGCCGATGACCGTCAGCGGCAAGCTCGATCTCCGCGCCCTACCGGCACCGGAATACACCGGCGTCGAGCACTACCGCGCCCCCACCACCGCCGTCGAGGAGATCCTGGCCGGCATCTACGCCCAGGTCCTGGGTGTGGAGCGGGTTGGCGTCGACGACTCGTTCTTCGATCTGGGCGGCGACAGCATCCTGTCGATGCAAGTGGTCGCCCGCGCCCGCGGCGCCGGTCTGACGTGTCGCCCCCGCGATATCTTCGTCGAGCAGACCGTGGCCCGACTGGCCCAAGTCGCCGGAGTCGTCGACGCAAGAGTCGGTCCGGCCGACGAGGGCCTCGGGGACGTGGCGGCCACGCCGATCATGCGTTGGCTGCACGACGTGGACGGCCCGGTCGATCAGTTCAACCAGACGGTGGTGGTGCAAGCCCCCGCCGGGGCGACCCAGGCCGACGTGGTTGTGGTGCTGCAGGCCCTGCTGGATCGGCACGCCATGCTGCGGCTACAAGTGAGTGACGATGGCGCCGGGGGCTGGTCGTTGCAGGTGCCCGAAGCCGGTGCGGTCGACGCCGAGGCGTGTCTGCACACCGTCGACGTCCTGTCCGATGAGGCGTTGGCAGCGGCCCGGGCGCGGTTGAGCCCGGCCGCCGGGGTGATGCTCAGCGCGCTGTGGGCGAGCGCCACCGGCCAGCTGGCGCTGATGATCCACCATCTGGCCGTGGATGCGGTGTCGTGGCGAATCCTGTTGGAGGACTTCAATATCGCCTGGGCCCAACACCACAACGGCCAGCCGATAACACTGCCCGTCACGGGAACATCATTCGCCACCTGGGCATCGCTACTGGCCGAACACGCGCAGGTCTCGGCGGTCATCGAGCTGGCTGACACCTGGACACACATCGCGGCCGCCCCGGCCGCGCTGCCCGCACCCCACCCCGGACTTGACACCTACGCCAGCGCCGGACACCTCACAGCATCGCTGGACACCGACACCACCCGGCTGCTGCTCGGCGAGGTCCCCGCGGCGTTTCACGCTGGCGTGCAAGACATTCTGCTGATCGCGTTCGGGTTGGCGTGCACGGAATTCTTGGGTAACCAACACACCCCGATCGGCATCGACGTCGAAGGCCACGGTCGCGATGAGGACCTGGCCGCAGGCATCGATCTGTCGCGCACCGTGGGCTGGTTCACCACCAAGTACCCGGTGGCGTTGGACGTCGGTGGACTGCGCTGGGCCCAAGTCAAAGCCGGCGACCCGGCCCTGGGCCCGGTCATCAAAGACGCCAAAGAACAGCTCCGCACCCAGCCGGACGGTTTGACCTATGGTCTGCTGCGCTACCTCAACCCCGGCGTCGACCTGCCCGAAACTGACCCGACCATCGGGTTCAACTACCTCGGACGCCTCGCCGCCGGTGCAGGCGCCGCTGAGATGTCCGAGGAGCTGTGGCGGCCCAGCCACGACGGCCTGGCAGTCGCTGGCATCGCCACCGCGGTGCCGATGCCGCTGGGCCACACCATAGAGCTCAACGCGGCCACCGTTGATAACGGTACGGGCCCGCAGATGAACGCCACCTGGACCTGGGCTTCATCGGCACTCGACCGCGACCAGATCAGCCGTCTGAGCCAACTCTGGCTCGACGCTCTAGCCGGCATCTGCACCCACGTCGCACACGGCGGCGGCGGACTGACCCCGTCTGACATCGCCCCCGCCCAACTCAGCCAGCAGCAGATCGACGACCTGCAGCAGCACGATCGCATCGCCGACGTCTTGCCGTTGACCCCGCTTCAGCAAGGGCTGCTGTTCCACGCCAACACCACCTGCGGCCTTGGTGACTTGAGTGATCTGTATGCCATGCAGCTCGACATCACCATCACCGGCCCGCTAGACCCGCACCACCTGCACGACGCGGTGCAGACCGTGGCTAAGCGTCACCCCAACCTGGCCGCGCGCTTCTGCGACCGATACGACCAGCCGGTGCAGATCATCCCGGCCGACCCTGAAATCCCTTGGCAGTACATAGAGCTGGACTCCGTGGAGCAGATCCAGCGGCTGTGTGCTGGCGAGCGTGCCGCGGTCTGCGATCTCGCCGAGCCGCCGGCGTTTCGGGTGGCGTTGATCCGTACCGCACCAGACCAGCACCGGGTGGTGCTGACCAACCATCACATCGTGCTTGACGGCTGGTCGCTGCCGATCCTGCTGCAGGAAATATTCGCCGGCTATTACGGGCATCGGCTGCCGGCGGCAGTTTCGTATCGCCGCTTTATCAGCTGGTCGGCCGATCGCGACCTCGATGCCGCGCGTGCGGCCTGGCGCGACGTGCTGACCGGTTTTGACACCGCCACCCTGGTCGGTACACCGAACCGGGTAACGCTCGGACCGCGCGGCTCGATCTCCTATCGGGTGTCTGAAGATACGTCGCAGGCCCTTGGCGAGTTGGCCCGCTCCTGCCAGACCACCGTCAACACGGTATTGCAGGCCGCGTGGGCGCAGATGCTGATGTGGCTGACCGGCCACCACGATGTCGTGTTCGGCACCGCGGTCTCGGGCCGGCCGGCGGAAATGCCCGGCGCGGAATCGATGGTGGGCCTGTTGATCAACACGGTGCCGGTGCGCGCACACATCACACCGGCCACCACCACCGCCGACCTGCTCGAGCAACTGCACAGCGCGCACAACCACACATTCGACCACCAACACCTGGCGCTCACCGAGATCCACCGCGCCACCGGCCACGACCAACTGTTCGACACCTTGTTCGTGTTCGAGAACTACCCGCTCGACACCGCCGCGTTAGCCGGCACCGACGAGTTGGCCATCACCGAGATCAGCGCCCGCGAAACCAACCACTACCCGCTGACACTGCAAGCCGTGCCGGGCACTGAACTGGGCCTTCGCATCGAATTCGACACCGATGTCTTCGACCCGGGCAGCATTCATACCCTGATCGAGCGGTTGGAGCGGGTGTTGGTGGCGATGACGGCCGATCCCCTGGCGCGGTTGTCGTCGATTGATGTGCTCGATAGCGGTGAACACGCCCGTCTGGATGAGGTCGGTAATCGGGCGGTGTTGACCCGGTCTGCCACGCCGGTGTCGGTTCCGGTGGTGTTCGCTGCCCAGGTGGCGGGCACGCCGGCCGCGGTGGCGGTCACCTCCGACGGGCTGTCATTGACGTATCGGCAACTGGATGAGGCGTCGAACCGGTTGGCGCACTTGTTGTCTGGCCAGGGCGCTGGGCCCGGGCAGTGTGTGGCGCTGTTGTTCACCCGTTCCGCCGAGGCGATCGTGGCGATGCTGGCGGTGCTCAAGACCGGGGCGGCGTATCTGCCGATCGACCCGGCGCACCCGCCGGCCCGGATCAGGTTCATGACCGAGGATTCCGCGCCGATCGCCGCGCTCACCACCGCCGGGCTGGCTGACCGGTTCGATGGCTGCGACGTGTCGGTCATTGATGTGCACGACCCCGCCGTTGACACCCACCCCAGCTCCGCGTTGCCGGCGCCGGCCCCCGATGACATCGCCCATATCATCTACACCTCGGGGACCACCGGTGTCCCCAAAGGGGTGGCGGTCACCCAGTACAACGTGGTCCAGCTGTTCGAGTCGCTCGATATCGGCGTGGACCTGGCAGCGGGACAGGTGTGGACACAGTGTCACTCCTATGCGTTCGATTTCTCGGTGTGGGAGATCTGGGGTGCGCTGCTGCACGGTGGGCGCCTGGTTGTAGTGCCTGAGTCGGTGGCCCGCTCCCCCGACGACTTCCATGCCCTGCTGGTACGCGAACGCGTCACTGTCCTGAGTCAAACCCCCTCCGCGGTGGCGGCGCTCTCGCCCGAGGGTTTGGGGTCGTCTGCGCTCATGGTGGCCGGCGAGGCCTGCCCGGCCGAGGTGGTGGACCGGTGGGCGCCCGGGCGGGTGATGGTCAACGGCTACGGCCCCACCGAAACCACGGTGTACGCCACGATCAGTGCCCCGCTGACACCGGGGTCGGGTGCGCCGCCGATCGGTGCGCCGATTCCTGGGGCGGCGTTGTTCGTGCTCGATGGGTGGTTGCGGCCGGTGCCGGCCGGGGTGGTCGGCGAGCTGTATGTGGCGGGCCGCGGGGTGGGGGTTGGGTATTGGCGCCGGGCCGGGTTGAGCGCGTCGCGGTTTGTGGCGTGTCCGTTCGGGGCGCCGGGGGCGCGGATGTATCGGACCGGCGATCTGGTGCGTTGGGGTGCTGACGGGCAGCTGCAGTACCTGGGGCGCGCCGACGAGCAGGTCAAGATCCGCGGCTACCGCATCGAACTCGGCGAAATCCAGGCCGCCATGGCCGGGTTGGACGGTGTGCAGCAGGCGGTGGTGATCGCCCGCGAAGACCGCCCAGGCGACAAACGTCTCATCGGCTATATCACCGAGACAATCACCGGCACAGTCGATCCCACCGCCGCCCGAACCGCACTGGCCGACCGGTTACCGCCCTACATGGTGCCCGCCGCCATCGTCGTCCTTGACGCACTGCCGATGACCGTCAACGGCAAACTCGATATCCGCGCCCTACCGGCACCGGAATACACCGGCGTCGAGCACTACCGCGCCCCCACCACCGCCACCGAGGAGATCCTGGCCGGCATCTACGCCCAGGTCCTGGGTGTGGAACGGGTTGGCGTCGACGACTCCTTCTTCGACCTGGGCGGGGACAGCATTTTGGCGATGCGCCTGATCGCCGCGATCAACACCGCCCTGGATGCCGACCTGTCGGTGCGCGCGTTGTTTGACGCCCCCACGGTGGCTCAACTGGCACCGCATATCAGCGCACACACGGGTCGCCGTGAACCCCTAACGGCAGTCGAGCGGCCCACATACATTCCGCTGTCATTCGCCCAGAGCCGGCTATGGTTCCTCGATCGGTTCGTCGGCGGGATCGTGACCTACAACATGCCGACCGCGTTTCGGATCAACGGGCCATTGGATGTCGACGCATTGGGTGCGGCCATCGATGACGTCATCGCCCGCCACGAATCGCTGCGAACGATATTTCCCGACGTCGACGGTGTTCCGTTCCAACAGGTTTTGCCGGCCCAGGCGGGGATGTGGCGGCGCGGGGACGCGGCGGTGGTGTCGTTGTCCGAGCTGGATGCGGTCGCCGAGTTGATGACGCTGGCGGGCTATCGGTTCGATCTCTCGGCGGAGATTCCGATTCGCGCGCAGATCTTTTCGGATGGGGTCCGAGCAGCATGTGGTCGGAATTGTGGTGCACCATATCGCCGCTGACGGCTGGTCGATCGCCCCGCTGGTGCGTGATTTGGGTGTGGCGTATGCCGACCGGTGCGCGGGGCGGACACCAGGCTGGGCTGAATTGCCGGTGCAGTACATCGATTACACGCTGTGGCAGCGCAAGCGGTTTGGCGATCTCGACGACAGCGAGAGTTTAATCGCCGCGCAGCTGGCCTACTGGCAGGACGCCCTGGCAGGCATGCCTGAACGCCTGCAGCTGCCGACGGATCGGCCCTATCCGGCGGTCGCCGATTACCGCGGCGCCACAGTGGCGATAGAGTGGCCGGCCGAGCTGCAGCAGCGGCTGCACGGGATGGCCCGCAAGCACAACGCCACCAGCTTCATGGTCATCCAGGCCGCCTTGGCGGTGCTGCTGTCCAAGATCAGCGCCAGCAGCGACGTGGCGGTGGGATTCCCGATTGCCGGGCGTAGCGACCCTGCACTCGATGAGCTGGTCGGATTCTTCGTCAACACCTTGGTGCTACGGGTCGACCTGGCCGGCGATCCCACTATTGCCGAGCTGCTGGCCCAAGTGAGACAGCGCAGCCTGGCCGCCTTTGAGCATCAGGATGTGCCGTTTGAGGTGCTGGTCGAGCGGCTCAACCCGACCCGAAGCCTGACCCATCAACCCCTGATCCAGGTGATGTTGGCCTGGCAGAACTTTGCAGGGCCAGACAGCAAAGACCCCGCCGCCGGGCTGGCATTGGGTGATCTGCAGGTCACCCAGCTGCAGGCGGACACCCACACCGCACGCATGGACCTGCTGTTCAACTTGGCCGACCGTTTCAACGAGGCAGGTGAGCCGGCCGGAATCTGCGGGGTAGTGGAATTCCGCACCGACGTGTTCGACGCCGACACCATCCACACGGTGATCGAGCGGTTCGAGCGGGTGTTGACGGCCATCACCACCGACTCCACTCGGCGGCTCTCCTCGACGGATGTGCTCGACTCCGGTGAACACACCCGCCTGGATACGTGGAGTAACCGGGCGGTGTTAACTGCACCGACGCCGCCCACGGGATCGATTCCGGTTCAGTGGGCCGCCCAAGTGGCGCGCACCCCGGAAGCCGTCGCGGTGACCTTCGAGGGGCGGTCGCTGAACTACCGGGAACTCGACGAGGCCTCGAATCGGTTGATGCACTTTCTGTCTGATCACGGGGCGGGCCCGGGGCGGTGTGTCGCGCTGCTGTTCAATCGGTCTCCCGAGGCCATCATCGCTATCTTGGCGGTGCTCAAGACCGGGGCGGCCTACCTGCCGATAGACCCCTCGGTGCCGGCGGCCCGAATCGAGTTCATGATGTCCGACGCCGCGCCCTCCGTCGCGATCACCACGGCGGTGCTGGCCAGCCGGCTGGACGGGTTCGATCTGACGGTCATCGACGTCGACGACCCCGCCATCGACACCCAACCCGCCACGGGCCTGCCAGCACCTGCGCCCGACGATGTTGCTTACCTGATTTACACCTCGGGCACGACCGGCGCGCCCAAAGGCGTTGCCATCACCCACCACAACGTGACCCAGCTGCTGGAGTCACTGGATACAGACGTGCCGCGCGCGGGTGTGTGGACGCAGTGTCATTCCTTGGCCTTCGACTTCTCTGTCTGGGAGATCTGGGGTGCGCTGCTGGGTGGTGGGCGACTGGTTGTGGTCTCCGAGTCGGTGGCCCGCTCACCCGAAGACTTCCACGCCTTACTAATCACCGAACAAGTCAGCGTCTTAAGCCGGACCCCCTCGGCGTTTTATGCACTGCAAACCGCCGACGCGCTGAAGCCCGAACAGGCACATCAGCTGAAGCTCCAGGCTGTGGTATTCGGCGGCGAAGCGCTTGAACCACAACGCCTTCGGACTTGGCTGCACAATCACCCGGGATCACCGCGCATGATCAACATGTATGGCATCACCGAGACGACGGTGCACGCCTCGTTCCGGGAGATCGTCGACGGCGACGCGGACAGCAGTACCAGCCCCATCGGGCTGCCTCTAGCGCATCTTGCCTTTTTTGTGCTGGACGGATGGTTGCGCCCGGTGCCGGCTGGTGTGGTCGGTGAGTTGTATGTGGCCGGATCCGGGCTGGCGTATGGGTATGTGCACCGGTCGGATTTGACCGCTTCGCGGTTCGTTGGCTGCCCGTTCGGCGAGCCTGGGGAGCGAATGTATCGCACCGGGGACCTGGTGTCGTGGGGCGCTGACGCGCAGCTGAAGTATGTCGGGCGCGCCGATGAACAAGTC
This sequence comes from uncultured Actinomycetota bacterium, assembly GCA_963741555.1. GTDB lineage: Bacteria > Actinomycetota > Actinomycetes > Mycobacteriales > Mycobacteriaceae > Mycobacterium. Next base: position 1,079,997 of record CAVUIH010000015.1, read on the forward strand.
AAGATCCGCGGTTATCGCATCGAGTTGGGCGAGATCGAAAACGCCTTGCTGGCCTGCCCGCAGGTTACGCAGGCCGTTACGACCGTGCACGACAACGACTCCGGCGCGAACCTCGTCGCCTACATCACACTCGACCACACCGCCACCGCCGACCACGACGCCGAAATCGTCGAAGAGTGGCAACACATGTACGACGAGCTGTACGACGCCGAGGTCGGGCTGCCGAAGTTCGGCATGGATTTCCGGGGCTGGAACAGCAGCTACACCGACGATCCGATCCCGCTCGAGGAGATGGAGGAGTGGCGTTCGGCCACGGTGGATCGGATCATGGCCCTGCAGCCGCGGCGAGTGTTGGAGATCGGCGCGGGCTCGGGGCTGGTGTTGTCGCGAATCGCCCCGCAGTGTGAACACTATGTCGCCACCGACATGTCGGCGGTGGCGATCGACGGTCTCGCCCGCTCGCTGGAGCAGTTGCACATCCCGTGGCGCGATCGGGTCCAGCTGCTGGCCCAACCCGCCCACGTCACCGAGGCTTTGCCGCAGGACTACTTCGACACCGTCGTTCTGAACTCGATCATCCAGTACTTTCCCAACAGGGGATATCTGGCCGAGGTCCTCGATAAGGCCGTGGATCTGCTGACCACCGGCGGGACAATGTTCATCGGTGACGTCCGTAATCACACCCTGCAGCGCGCATTCCAGACCGCAGTCGCGCGGGCCCGAACCACCACTACCGACACCGCTGAGGTCCGCGAGCGAGTCCACCGCGCCATGGTCAGCGAAGCCGAATTGCTGCTGGCCCCAGAGTTTTTCACAACTTGGGCCGCCGATCACCCGTCAGTAGCCGGACTCGATATCCGGGTCAAACGCGGAGTAGCCGACAACGAACTCACCCGGTACCGCTACGACGTCATCGTCCACAAAGGTCCGGCACCGGTTCGCTCACTGGCCTCCGCACCCAGCTGGTCGTGGAACCAATGCCCAGGCGTGCGCGGCCTGCAAACCAAGTTGACATCCCAACGGCCTGTCGCCGTCCGAATCACCGAGATTCCCCGTGCCGGACTGGTCGAAGACGTCCACATCGAACGCGCCCTCGCTGCCGGGCTACCGCTTGAGGACGCGCTCGCCCAAGCCCCCGGCATTGCCGACACCGCCACCCCCGAGGAACTGCACCGCCTCGGTGAGAGCACCGGCTACGACGTCGCCGTCACCTGGGGCGCCCAACCCGGGACCCTCGATGCCGTTTTCTTCGCAACTAGCGACCCAGCCCCTCTGACCGACCTCTACATGACCGCCTCCACAAGGGCACGCCCACGCAGCACCCACGCCAACAGACCCCACACCAACACCACGATCGGCGCGTTGCGTCAGCGGTTGAGCGAGCGGTTGCCCGATTACATGGTGCCTGCGCACATAGTGGCGCTCGAGGAGTTTCCGTTGACCTCCTCGGGCAAGCTCGACCGTAAAGCGCTGCCAGCACCGGTATTCACCGCCACACCGTTCGAGGCGCCGCACACTCCGACCGAGGAGATCATCGCCGGCATCTACGCCCAAGTGCTGGGTATAGATCGCGTCGGGATCGACGACTCGTTCTTCGACCTCGGTGGTGATTCACTTTCCGCGATGCGGGCGGTCGCCGCGATCAATACCAACCTCGGTGCCGACCTTGCGGTGCGCACCGTGTTCTACGCGCCGTCGGTGAGAAGCTTGAGCCAGCAGTTGGGCAAACATGACAACGCGGCAGAAGTGGTTCCCGTCGAGGTCTTCAAGGAAGGTTCGGGCGTTCCGCTGTTCTGTATTCACGACGGTCTCGGGCTTAGCTGGTCGTATCGGGCGCTGGGCACTTATTTAGATTGCCCGATCATTGGAATCAACCAGATCCCGCGAAATGGCGACGCCGAGCACGGATCGATTCGTAGCATGGCGGCCAGCTATGCAGATAGGCTCCAAGCCGTTTATCCGGCCGGACCCTACAAGCTTCTCGGCTGGTCTTTTGGGGGCGTCATAGCCCACGAGCTCGCCGTTGAGCTGCGTCGACGCGGGTGCGAAGTCGAACGCCTTGTACTGCTAGACCCTGCGTTCAGCGCCAGCTTTGTCCTCGCAAGAACCATCGCCTTAGACGAGAGTCAGATCCTCGAACACATCCTGCGAACTAATCGGATAAGTATTCCACTGCTGTCAGGACCTCTCACTTACCAGCGGGCAAAGGAGTTGATTCATCAACAAGAAGCGGTGGAGTTTCCTCTTCCGCCCAAACAGCTGTTGGAATTCATGGTTCAATGCGTTAATGCGAATCAGTTGCATCTCCGGCGGTACCGGCCGGATGTGTTTGATGGCGATCTAGTCATATTCTCCGCCGCGCGAAGTGAATATGCGAACGCCAGTGACTCAAGACTGCTGTCACAATGGCGAAAACTGCGGAGCCGAATGGCCGCCCGATCCAAACTGCGAAAATGGCGACCTCATGTTGCTGGCGACGTAACGGCGTACTCGGTCGACTGCACGCATCACGACATGCTGAGCACCGTATCGCTCAATATGTACGGTGAGCAACTCAAGCGTTCATTGAAAATGTAGGGCGGCGCAGTGTGCCTACACGTCTAAACGTTGGAATGCACCGCTTCGATAAAGTTGGGCGCAGGTCGCCCGTCTGACTTTGCCGCTTGTTGTGATCGGAATCGAGCCCGGCGCTACCAGTACGACATCCTGAACACTCAGGCCGTGCGAATTGGATATTGCCGAGGTGACTTCTTCCCCGATTTTATGGAGATTTTCGGTCACCTCCTTCTCGGACTCACCGCGCTTTTTGCACTCGACGATCACAACAAGCTTTTCTGTGGGTTCATCCATGACAGCTATGGCCGCGGCTCGGCCTCTTGATTTCTGCTGAATGGTTGCCTCGATGTCGTCGGGATAGTGGTTACGCCCGCGCACGATCAGAACGTCCTTGATGCGGCCCACGACGAACAGCTCACCTTCGGAGACGAAACCGAGGTCTCCCGTTCTCAGCCAGCAATCTTCGGGTGTGCCGGGCGAAGGAGTGGTTATTGTTGCGCCGAAGGTCTGCTCCGTCTCGACTGGTCGGCGCCAATAGCCGGAGCTGACGTTGTCACCGTGCACCCAGATCTCACCGATCGTTGCCGCCGGCTTCTCGGTCGCGGTCTCGGGATCGACGATCCGCACTAGCGGCGACCGCGGCTTACCATAACTCACCAATGGCGTACCGGTCGTGCATCGCTTCGCGTGGCCAGCCGACAATTTATCGGGCTCGAAATGAACGAAATCGGGCGGCCGACCCGGCGCGCGAGTGGCCACGAACAATGTTGCCTCCGCAAGTCCATATGAGGGGCGCATCACCGATTCGGCGAGGTTGAAGCGTGCGAACCGCTGTGTGAATCGCCTGATCGTGGCAGGGCTTACCCGCTCGGCGCCGCTCGTGATATACAACACGTCCCCGAGGTCAAGCCCGGCCATCTCGTCGTCTGACGTTCGTGCGGCCGCGAGTTCGAAGGCGAAATTCGGGCCCGCCGAAAATACCTGCGGATGGCGTGCCAGCAATTGCATCCATCGGGCAGGGCGCTGGAGGAAGGATATCGGATCCATGATTACTGTTGGCCATCCACCCAGAATTCCGGCACTTAGGCCCATCATCAATCCCATGTCGTGATAGAATGGCAGCCACGACACAATGGAACTTGGCATCTGATAATCGGGAATAATGCCCGAGACGATCTGCTTCCAATTGGCCGACAGGTTGCTATTCGAGACAACGACCCCGGCTGGCGCGCGGGTCGACCCAGACGTGTACTGAAGATACGCAATGTCCAGTTGGCCCTCTCGCCGGGTGGGGGATCCTTTGCGGGATTCCAGGCCGAGCGAATCTACTTCGATGACAGAGGGAGCGGGATTTTCAGCGGACCGCCGAGCGTAAGGGACGACATTCTCAACGACAGCGGAGGTCGTGAGAATTACAGAAGGCGACGCATCCCGCAGCACCGCCGTGACACGCTGATCGTGGATAGCAACCGTTGGAACCGAAAGTGGAACCGCGATGAGTCCCGCTTCCAACGCTCCCAGAAACGAAACGATGTAGTCGAGTCCTTGCGGCGCCAATATCACGGCCCGGTCACCAGGCGACCCGCAGCTGTTGAGTTCCAGTGCAAGGTTCAGGGAGCGCCGGTACAACTCCGCCCATGTCAGGCTTTCGGCAACGCCTTCCGAATCTTGCTCGTAATCGAGGAATGTAAACGCCGTGTGGCTGGGCTGCAGACTCGCGCGCTCGCGCAGGGCGACGCGAATGGAAGACTCAACCATGGGGAGGCCCTTCCCAGCTGACCCGGACAATGTACTGAGCTTAGGACAACCAGCGTCAACGTTGCGCAACTACAGCGCCGCTGGTAGCGCCGCCCCCGTCGTGATCTAGGCCATGAAGGGGCAGGGCGTCGAGCGCACGGCGTAAGCTAAGCAGCCCTCCAACAGGTCCGGCCCGCCGGCCCCGCTGAGAGCGCTCGGCTTCCAACCCGTACGAATCGAAACACTTTCGGGGCGTGCGGAATACGTGCGCCAGCAGGCGGCCATCGCCGAGCGTGCGGCCGTTGTCCGTCAGGCGTTGCTCGCCAGGTGTCGGGCCCTGCTCGAGGCCGCGGCTCAGCGCCAGCGGTAGCTACTTGGCTTGGTGGGGGACGCCGCTGAGCACCACTTCCGTAATGCGTCGCGGCGCTTCGCACAACAGGGACGTGAAGGCCATTCGCTTGGGGATCCGCACATGCCTCCGACCCTTCTGAACAGCCTCGACCACCTCGTCGGCCACCTTCTCGCGGGGAACGTCAACTGCGAGATGCATCCGGTAGAAACGCCGGAAGGCCGCGGCTGTCGGTTCGTAGTCGTCGGTGTGGGCGAGCATCTCGGTCGGGATCGGCCCAAGCTCCACGACGGTGGTGCCGACCGGCAACCTGCGGAGGTCTGCCCTCAGCCCCGCTGTTAAGTGAGTAAGCGCCGCCTTAGATGCCGAGTAGCTGACGAGGCCGGGCAACGCGGCGCAGCCAGCCATCGAGGAGATGTTGACAATGTGACCGCCGCCGCGCCGAAGCATCAGGGGGATGATCTTTCGGCACAGCTCAGCCGGGGCCAGGTAGTTGACTTGGGTGACGTGGCGCAGGGCGTCGTCGGGCGCGTCGGTGAAGGCGGCGGGGACCCCGACGCCGGCGTTGTTCACCAGAACGTCGATCGCCCCAGCTTCGTCCTCAACTTGACTAATCAGGGTGCCGACCTGCATCGGATCCGACAGGTCGGCGGGATGCGCGGTGCCTCCCAGTTCGGCCGCGAGCGAATGTATGGCGTCCGTAGTCCGGGCGACGAGCGCGACCGTTGCCCCCGCCCGGGCGAAGGCGTGAGCGAACGACTCGCCGATGCCTCGTGACGCCCCGGTAATCAGCACTCGCTTTCCCCGTAGCTCCATGGTGGGAGGGTACGCACGGCGGCTTCACTCGGGAGAGTGATTCGGAGCAGCCCGGTTGCTGCACGCGAATATGGACCTGTACAAATGGTCCTACAAGTTGAGTCCGCTGATCGACTCCGAGTTGCTGCTGGACTGCTTGCAATTGGCTGCGGCGGCGCGTGAAATCGACATGCGAGCAAGCCCGTACGACCTGAGGGATTACGGGTGTATCCCGATCGCCGTCGAGGACGCCGCGGGCCGCGCCGAATATGTGCGTTGCCAGAAGGCCATCGCGGCATGCGCTGCGCCGCTTCGGGCAGCGTTGCTGGACCGGTGTGACCTGCTGCTGTGGGCTGCCGGTTGCCGGTAGTTGGGTTGCTGGCCGGTAGGCTGGGAACGATTTATCGAGGTTGATGCGGAGGAAAATGATGACTGATCGCGTGTCGGTGGGGAACCTGCGCGTCGCCAAAGTGCTGCATGACTTCATCAACACCGAGGCTTTGCCCGGCACCGACATCGACCCGGACAGCTTCTGGGCTGGCGTCGACAAGGTCGTCACGGACCTGCAGCCGAAAAACCAGGAGCTGCTGGAACGCCGCGATCAGCTGCAGGCACAGATCGACAAATGGCACCGGCAGCACATCATCGAGCCGATCGACCCCGAGGCGTACCGCGCGTTCCTCACCGAGATCGGTTATCTGCAGCCCGAACCCGCCGACTTCACCATCACCACCGCCGGAGTCGACGACGAAATCACCACGACGGCCGGTCCGCAGTTGGTGGTCCCGGTGCTCAACGCCCGGTTCGCGCTGAACGCCGCCAACGCCCGGTGGGGTTCGCTGTACGACGCCCTTTACGGCACCGACGTGATCCCGGAAGACGACGGCGCCGAGAAGGTGCCAGCCGGCGACACCGCCGGCTATAACCCTGTGCGCGGCGACAAGGTCATCGCCTACGCGCGCAAGTTCCTCGACGAGGCGGTTCCGCTGTCGTCCGGCTCGTGGGCCGACACGACCGGGCTCAGCGTCGACGACGGCCAGCTGCAGGTCGCGACCGCTGACGGGACGGTCGGACTGGCCGACCCGGAGAAGTTCGTCGGCTACACCGGCGAGCTCGGCTCCCCCGACTGGTCGGTGCTGCTGGCCAACCACGGGCTGCACATCGAGATCCTGATCGACCCCAAATCGCCGATCGGCAAGACCGACGCCGCTGGGATCAAGGACGTCGTCCTGGAATCGGCGATCACCACGATCATGGACTTCGAGGACTCCGTCGCCGCCGTCGACGCCGACGACAAGGTGCTGGGATACCGCAACTGGCTCGGATTGAACAAGGGCGACCTGTCCGAGGACGTCAAGAAGGACGGCAAGAGCTTCACCCGGGTGCTCAACCAGGACCGCACCTACCAGACGCCGGACGGTGGAGAGCTGACCTTGCCCGGCCGCAGTCTGCTGTTCGTCCGCAACGTCGGCCACCTGATGACCAACGACGCGATCGTCGACGCCGACGGTCACGAGGTGTTCGAGGGCATCCTGGACGCGCTGTTCACCGGCGTGACCGCGATCCACGGACTCAAGACCGGCGACGGCAATGGGCCGTTGACCAACAGCCGCACCGGGTCCATCTACATCGTGAAGCCCAAGATGCACGGGCCCGACGAGGTGGCGTTCACCTGCGAACTGTTCAGCCGCGTCGAGGACGTTCTGGGCCTGCCGCAGGCCACCCTCAAGGTCGGCATCATGGACGAGGAACGCCGCACCACGCTCAACCTCAAGGCGTGTATCAAAGCCGCCGCCGACCGGGTGGTGTTCATCAACACCGGCTTCCTGGACCGCACCGGCGACGAGATCCACACGTCGATGGAAGCGGGCCCGATGATCCGCAAGGGTGCGATGAAGAGCACCGCCTGGATCAAGGCCTACGAGGACAACAACGTCGACACCGGCCTGGCCGCCGGTTTCAAGGGCAAGGCGCAGATCGGCAAGGGCATGTGGGCCATGACCGAGCTGATGGCCGACATGATGGAACAGAAGATCGGCCAGCCGAAAGCCGGTGCCACCACCGCGTGGGTGCCGTCACCGACGGCGGCGACGCTGCACGCGATGCACTACCACTACGTCGATGTGGGTGCCGTCCAGGACGAACTCGAAGGCAAGAAGCGCGCCACCGTCGAGGAGTTGCTGACCGTCCCGTTGGCCAAGGAATTGGCCTGGGCGCCCGAGGAGATCCGCGAAGAGGTCGACAACAACTGCCAGTCCATCCTGGGTTACGTGGTGCGCTGGATCGATGCCGGCGTCGGTTGCTCCAAGGTGCCGGACATCCACAACATCGCTCTGATGGAAGACCGTGCCACACTGCGGATTTCCAGCCAATTGTTGGCCAACTGGCTACGGCATGGCGTCATCACCGAAGAGGATGTGCGGGCTAGCCTGGAGCGGATGGCTCCGCTGGTGGACGAGCAGAATGCCGGGGACTCCGCGTACCGGCCGATGGCTCCCAACTTCGACGACAGCATCGCGTTCCTGGCTGCCCAGGAGCTGATCCTGAAGGGCGCCGAACAGCCCAGCGGCTACACCGAGCCGATCCTGCATCGGCGCCGGCGGGAGTTCAAGGCCAGCGCCCATGACTGATCACTATCCCGGGAGCCACGACCGTCCCTATGTTTAGAGCCTGCAGGTACCTCCGGCGCGTGGGAGAGGACCGCCATGGGTAGGCATCGAGCTCCCGATGACGACGAGCCGTCGGACGAGTCTCCGGAGTCTCAGCCGGAGGATGTCGGCGACGACGCCGGCCATCAAGAGCCCGAGGACTTCCCGGCCGATCCACCTCCCTACCCCGGTGCCGCCCCGGAGCCGCGCTATCCGGCGCGTCCGCCAGACGATTTCCCTGACGACTTCCCCGATACGCCAGGGTTTTTCGATTTCGGCGGGCCCGCCGACGACCGCACAAGCGTCTTCGGCCGCCCGGAGCCGCCCGAGCCGGATCTGCCGCACGACGAACTCGACACCCCGGACGACTTCCCGGACTTTGCGCGACGCGATCCGGAGCCACCGACAGCAACCGCACCACCCACCGGCGGTCACCGAACGGTGCGCGAGCGGCTCGGCGGTCACCGCAGCGACGGCGGGCGGCGCGGGGTCAGTATCGGCGTGATCGCCGCCCTGGTTGCGGTGGTCGTCGTGGTCGGCGTGGTCATCCTGTGGCGCTTCTTCGGCGACGCGCTGTCGGACCGATCGAACAGCGCCGCCCGCTGCGTCGGCGAAAAACAGCCGGTGGCCGTCATCGCCGACCCCTCGATCGCCGACCACTTGCAGCATTTCGCGGAGCGCTTCAATGCCATCGCCGCACCCGTGGGTGACCACTGCGTGGCCGTCAGTGTGAAACCGGCGGGTTCCGACGCCGTCGTCGACGGCTTCATCGGGAACTGGCCGGGCGACCTGGGCCAGCGGCCGGCGCTGTGGATCCCGGGCAGCTCGGTATCCGCCGCGCGGCTCACCGCCGCCGCAGGCAAGGAGACCGTCACCGACAGCCGGTCGCTGGTCACATCGCCGGTGGTGCTCGCGGTACGCCCCGAACTGCAACGCGCGCTCGGCGACCAGAAGTGGGCGACGCTGCCCGAACTGCAGACCAAGCCCGACTCGCTGGCCGGCCTGAAGCTGCCGACGTGGGGGTCGCTGAAGCTGGCGCTGCCGCTCGGCGGCAACAGCGACGCCGCATTCCTGGCTGGCGAGGCGGTGGCAGCGGCCTCGGTGCCGCCCGGCGCGCCGGCGAGCGACGGCAGTGGCGCGGTGCGCACGCTGCTCGGCGGTCAGCCGAAGCTGGCCGACAACACGCTGGCGGAGGCGATGGATTCGCTGCTGCGGCCCGGTGATCTGGCGACCGCTCCGGTGCACGCGGTGGTAACTACCGAGCAGCAGGTGTTCGCCCGAGGGCAATCTTTGCCCGACGCCGGCAGCACGTTGGGCGCCTGGCTGCCGCCGGGGCCGGCCGCGGTCGCCGACTATCCGACCGTGCTGCTCAGCGGATCCTGGCTGTCGCAGGAGCAGGTGACCGGGGCCAGCGAGTTCGCTCGGTTCATGCACAAGTCTGACCAACTCTCCGAGCTGGCCAAGGCCGGTTTCCGCGCTGAGGGAACCAAGCCGCCCAGCAGCGACGTCACCAAGTTCGCGGCGCTGTCGTCGACGCTGTCGGTGGGCGACGACGCGATGCGTGCCACGCTGGCCAACAACATCTCCGCCCCGTCGGGCGCACCGGCGGCCATCATCATGCTGGAGCAGTCGATGGTCACCGATGAGTCCGGAAAGACCCGGCTGGGCAATGTGGTCGACGTGCTGAACAGCCGGATCAAGGCGCTGCCACCCAACGCCGTGATCGGGTTGTGGACGTTCGACGGCAAAGAAGGCCGCAGCGAAGTGTCGGCGGGCCCGCTTGCCGATCCCGTCGACGGCCGACCGCGGTCAGAGGCGCTGACGGCTGCGCTGGATAAGCAGCATGCCTCGTCAGGCGGCGCCGTGTCATTCACCACGCTGCGGCTGATCTACCAAAACGCCCAAGCCAACTTTCACGCCGGACAGACGAATTCGGTACTGGTGATCACGGCGGGCCCGCACACCGATCAAAGCCTCGGCGGCGAGGGCCTGCAGGACTTCATCAAGCAGAGCGCCGACCCCGCCAAGCCCGTCGCGGTCAACGTCATCGACTTCGGGTCAGACTCCGACCGGCCGACCTGGGAGGCCGTCGCGAAGCTGTCGGGTGGCAGCTACCAGAATCTTGCGTCCTCGGCATCACCGGAGTTGGCCACCGCGGTGACCAACTTCCTGAGCTGACCCGGCCTCCGGTCGAACGGACAGATCCTCCAACTCGCCGGATTTTCTTAGGTTTGCCGACGCGCAATTGCCAGCTCAGCAGGCTTGTGAATCGATTCACATTAGAGATTCGTCTAATTTCTCAGATGAAACTCAGGTAAGTTAAGCGGGCAAATATGATGTGACACGCATCACAGCGCGGTGTTCACAAAGGAGATGCCCGCCATGCAATACGCCCTACGCCCCTACGCCACCGCCGGTGTCGCCCTCGTCGGCGCCAGCGTGATTGCTGTTACCCCGATCGTCGCGCCCCCTCCCAGTGTGCAAGCGCGGCCGGTCCGACTGGTCGACGCGTGGTCTGACCTGCTCACCGACACGACGGCGAATCTGACGAACATCGCCGGCAACGCCGACCCGACTGCGATCACGGGAGTGTTCAGCGCGCTGCTGAGCAACCCGCTCGGCGTGATCGACGCGTTGACCAACCTCACGCCGACCGTCACCGGGGAACTGCCCGGGGGGATCACGGTGGATCTGCCGCCCGGACTCGAGATCGGAATCGCGGACCTCGGGAGCATGGGCGACCACACTCAACGCGGTCAGCGATGTCGTCGGGCAGCTGCAGAGCGACCCGTCAGGCGCGCTGACCACGCTGATCGAGGCGCCGGCCACTATCTTGAACGGCTTCCTCAACGGCGAAGACAACATCAGCCTGTTGAACGGCATCATCGACATCACCGGCTTCAACGGCATCCTCGCGCCGCTGCAAGACGTGAGCATCAACCTCAACCTGACCAGCCTGATCGACGCGCTGGGCCTGGGCAACCTGAGCCTGAGCAACCTCGATCTGAGCGGCTTGCTCAGTCAGCTAGGGCTGGGCAACCTCGACCTCGGCGGTTTGTTCAGCGCGTTGGGCCTGAGTACCGAAGGATTAGGCACCCTGCTCGGCGACCCGACACTGAGCTCGCTCCTCGGCGACCTCGGTCTCGGCAACCTGGGGCTGGGCAGCTTCAATCTGACCGACATATTGAGCAGCCTGGGCCTGGATACCAGCCTCAACAATTTGAGCCTGGATTCCGTGCTCACCGCGTTCGACATCAACCCGACTATCGCTGCGCCTTTAACCACTTTCCTGACCGCTCTAGGCCTCGGCAGCTTCGTCAACGAAGACCTGGGCACATTGCTCTCGTCATTGCCGAGCAATCTGCTCAATGGCGTTGTCAGCAGCCTGAACACGGTCCTCTCGGACGTCTTCGCAGTGGTTCCGGCCCCTATCGTCGCTATTCTTGCCGGTCTCGGTATCGACCCCGGCAGCCTTCTCAGCGTCAGCGACCTCGAAACCGCATTGAACGGCATCACCGTCGCTGATCTGCTCGGCGGTCAAAGCATCGACGCAACCGTCAGCACTCTGTTGGGAGACCTGGGTGTCTCAGTGCCGACCAGCGGCCTGACCATTGGCGGGATTCTCACCGACCTGGGCGCCAATCCCTCAACGGCCGACCTGACCTTGGGTGGCCTGCTGACCGATCTCGGCGTCGGCGGCACGGGGGTCACCGCTCTGCTCAACACCGTCGACCTGGGAACTCTGCTCAACGACCTCGGGATCTCCGACACGGCTTTGAACCTGAGCAACCTGGGCGATATCTCGAACCTGACCCTGGATGGTCTGCTCGGGGACCTCGGCCTCGGCAACCTGGGCACCATCAGCGTCGACGGCTTCGGCGGGTTGGGCACCCTACTGGTCGACGCGATCCCGCAACAGATCCTGGCTGCGCTGGGTATGTAAGCGGGGCGCGTCAGGCGTAGGACTCCACCGGCGGGCACGAGCACACCAGGTTGCGGTCGCCGTAGGCGCCGTCGATGCGGCGCACCGGCGGCCACACCTTGGGCCGGAAGCCCTTCCCGAGCGGGTAGGCGGCGACCTCCCGGGTGTACGGGTGCTCCCACTTGTCGACCACCAGGCACTCGGCGGTGTGCGGCGCATTGCGCAGCGGATTGTCGTCAACCGCCCACTCGCCGGCGCTGACCTTGTCGATCTCGCCCCGGATGGCGATCATCGCGTCGCAGAATGCGTCGATTTCGGCGAGGCTCTCGCTCTCGGTGGGCTCGACCATCAGCGTGCCCGCGACCGGGAAGCTCATCGTCGGTGCGTGGAAACCGTAGTCCGCCAAGCGTTTCGCGACATCGTCGACGGTCACACCGGTCGACTTGGTGATCGGCCGCAGGTCCAGGATGCACTCGTGGGCGACCATGCCGTTCTCGCCGGTGTAGAGCACCGGAAAGTACTCGTCGAGCCGACGGGCGATGTAGTTGGCCGAGGCGATTGCCGTCAACGACGCCAAACGCAGACCGGGTGCGCCCATCATCCTGATGTAGGCCCAGCTGATCGGCAGGATGGACGCCGAGCCGTAGGGCGCCGACGACACCGGCGGACCGGACGGCAGTTCGGGCGCATACGGGTGGCCGGGCAGGAACGGCGCCAGATGCGAGCGCACCGCCACCGGTCCGACGCCGGGACCGCCGCCGCCGTGCGGGATGCAGAACGTCTTGTGCAGGTTCAGGTGGCTGACGTCGCCGCCGAACTTTCCCGGTCGGGCCAGCCCGACCAGCGCGTTCAGGTTGGCGCCGTCGATGTAGACCTGGCCGCCGGCCTCGTGCACGGCCGCGCAGACCTCAGCGACGTCGTGCTCGTACACCCCGTGTGTCGACGGGTAGGTGATCATCAGCGTCGACAGCCGGTCGGCGTGCTCAGTGATCTTGGCGCGCAGGTCGTCGAGGTCGACGTCACCGTTGGACCGGCAGGCCACCACAACCACCCGCATACCGGCCAGCGCCGCGGAGGCGGCGTTGGTGCCGTGCGCGCTGGACGGGATCAGGCAGATCTTGCGGTCCGACTCGCCCTGGCTGGCGTGGTAGGCGTGGATCGCCAGCAGCCCGGCGTACTCGCCCTGCGATCCGGCGTTCGGTTGCAGCGACACCGCGTCGTAGCCGGTCATCTCCACCAGCCAGGTCTCCAAGTCGGCAATCAGCTTGCGCAGACCCTGGCTGTCCGAAGCCGGAGCGAATGGGTGCTGGCGCGCGAACTCCGGCCAGGTGATGGATTCCATTTCGGCCGCGGCGTTGAGCTTCATGGTGCACGAGCCGAGCGGAATCATGCTGCGGTCCAACGCAAGATCCTTGTCGGCCAGCGCGCGCAGATACCGCATCATCGACGTCTCGGTGCGGTATTTGATGAACGCCGGGTGGGTCAGAAACTCCGACGAGCGCGTCGCGATGTCGGCGCAAGCGGGCTTGCCGGACGTCACACCGAACGCGTTCAGCACCGCAGCCACATGCGCGTCGGTCGTCACCTCGTCACAGGTCACCGACACATGGTCGTCGTCGACCCGCCACAGGTTGATGTTGTGGGCCTTCGCCGCAGCGATCACCTCGTCGGCGCGGCCGGGCACCCGGGCCAGCACGGTGTCAAAGTACTTGTCGTGCAACAGCGCATCGCCCAGCGCGGCGGCGATCGTTTCGGCGTGGGCGTGCACGCGCCGGGCGATGCCGATCAGCCCGTCGGCGCCGTGATAGCTCGCGTACATGGCTGCCATCACCGACAACAGCACCTGGGCGGTGCAGATGTTGCTGGTCGCCTTGTCGCGGCGGATGTGCTGCTCGCGCGTCTGCAGCGCCAGCCGGTAGGCGGGCGATCCGTCCGCATCGACGGAAACTCCGACCAGCCGGCCGGGCAGTTGGCGGGCATGCTGCGTATGCACCACCAGGTATCCGGCGTGCGGGCCGCCGAATCCCATTGGCACACCGAATCTTTGAGTGCTGCCGAACGCCACGTCGGCGCCGATCTCCCCCGGTGGCGTGATCAACGTCAGCGCCAGCAGGTCGGCGCCGATGGCCACCAGCGCGCCGCGGTCGTGCGCCTCGGCCGCCAGCGACGACCAGTCGGTTACCCGGCCGCTGGCGCCGGGCAGCTGTGCGATCACGCCGAAGAAATCGCCGTCGGGCATTCCGTCACGGAGGTCGGCGGTCACGATCTCGATGCCCAGCGGCTCGGCGCGGGTGGCCAGCACCGCAGCGGTCTGCGCGAACACGTCGACGTCGACGGCCAGCTGGTTGGCGGTACCTTTCACGGCACGGTGCATCAGCGCCATCGCCTCGGCGGCCGCGGTGCCCTCGTCGAGCATCGATGCGTTGGCCACCTCGAGACCGGTGAGGTCGGCGACCATGGTTTGGAAGTTCAGCAGCGCCTCCAGTCGGCCCTGGCTGATTTCCGGCTGGTACGGCGTGTAGGCGGTGTACCAGGCGGGGTTCTCCAAGATATTGCGGAGCAGCACCGGCGGCGTGTACGTGTCGTAGTAACCCTGGCCGATCATTGACACCGCGACCGTGTTCGCGTCGGCCAGCGCCCGCAGTTCAGCAAGCGCTTCGGCCTCGCTGGCCGCCGGTGGCAGGTGATCAAGACCCGGCGCGGACCCCGAATCGGTCAACCCGTCGAGGATTCCCGCGGGCAGAGCGCGGTGCGCCAACTCTTCCAGGGAATCGACCCCGATGACCTCGAGCATCGCTGCGATGGCGTCGCTGTCCGGGCCGATGTGCCGGTCGGCGAAAAGCGGATTGGTGTAGTCGGACACTGGCGAACTCCTGACAGAGGCAAGGAACACAGGTCCTCCCCCTCTGTCGTCTACCCGAACCGGGCGCCTGAGAGATTCGACATCCGAATGTCTTTCCCCATGGGCGGGTGGTCCGCGTCGGGCCACCGCTTTCCAGAGGCATCGGGGTCCGGCGCGGTCCGGGTGCCTGAGAGGTTGACGGAGAGGTGTTGCTCCTTCGGCGTCCGTGGCTGGCAGCCACGAAACTCTCCCGCGCTAGAACGATGCGGTGTCGAGTTTACCCACTTGCCGCGGCCCGAGGGGCCGGCGGCGCAGAAGTTCGGGGTCAGCCGATTTTGCGGTCGCGGTGCTTGCGCCGGGACGCCAGCTCGTCCTCCGGCGCGGCGATCGCCTCGCCGCCGTCGGCGCGCTCGCCCGGGAAGTCGGCGATAGCGCCGGTCAGTTCACGCATCGCTCCGGACACTGCGATGCCGAACACGCCCTGGCCGCCCTGCAGCAGGTCGACGACCTCTTCGGCCGAGGTGCATTCGTACACTGTGGTCCCGTCGGAGAACAGCGTGATGTTGGCCAGGTCCTGCACGCCGCGCTGGCGCAGATGATCGACGGCAACCCGGATGTTGTGCAACGAGATTCCGGTGTCCAGCAGTCGCTTGACGATCTTGAGGACCAAGATGTCTTTGAACGAGTACAGCCGCTGGCTGCCCGAGCCGGCCGCGCTGCGGATCGATGGCACGACCAGCGACGTGCGTGCCCAGTAGTCCAGTTGGCGATAGGTGATGCCGGCGATTTGGCACGCGCTCGGGCCGCGGTAACCGACCAGTTCGTCGGGAACGGAGTCGTCTGGGAACAAACCGCCCTGTACGGGCTCGCTCGCTGCGTGGATGGCCTGATCGGCGTGGGTTGCTGGACTGTCGTCTAGCGCGGTTGCGGACTCGAGATCCAGTTGATCCTGACGTGGTTGATCTCCCACGGTGCTTCCTCTCGCCGATCGCGCTCGTGACGGGCTGCCGATCTCCGCGTTTGCTCAATCGAGTGCTTGTGAGCATACGCTTTTCGACACGTTGTGGTGTTTTTGCAACTAACTAGAACTAATCAGTCGAATCAAAGTATGGCGGTCGGGCGGATTACTCCACGCTATCCAACGGGCGTGTCGAGGTCGAACTCGCAGATGAGACGCATCCGTGATGTTGCCGATCCGGGGCTGTCCCACTACCCGAGAGACAGCCCCCGACTACCGCCGTGCCGACGTCAGGTCGCCTTGAAATCGTCGGGTGAGACGCTGTCCAGAAACTCCTTGAACTTCTCGACTTCGTCCTCGCGGACGGCGGTCGAGGGCTCTTCGTCGCTCTCGTCAGGGATCAGCAGTCCGGCCTCGGCAAGCACCGCTTCCTCGACGTAAATCGGCACCCCTACCCGTAAAGCAATGGCCACCGAGTCCGATGGCCGCGCCGAGACAGTGATATTGCGATCGAAGATCAAGTCGGCGTAGAACGTGCCCTCCTGCAGATCGACAATTCGCACCTCTTTGAGCGAATGACCAAGTGCGGCAATCAGATCCCGAATCAGGTCATGCGTCAAGGGGCGCGGCGGCTCAACTCCCTGCTGCTCAAGGGCGATCGCTGCGGCTTCGGACTGGCCGATCCAGATCGGCAGATAGCGGTCACCGTTGGCCTCACGCAGTAGCAGCACCGGCTGGTTCTGCGGCTGCTCGACGCGAATGCCGACGACGCGAACTTCACCCATCTGTGTCTGCCCTCCGCACCTGCTGCCCTGTCCGAATCACACCTGCTCCGACGGCGCGGCGCAAAGGTCAAGCCGCCGAACGCAAGCTGTGGCTCGAAGTCTAGTCCTTCAGCGGTGCAGTACGTCGCGCACTGCTGACTTGATCAGCGAGGTGTGCAGCGTGATGGCGAGTGCGGCGACTTCGCGTGCGAGGTCGTCGGCGCGGTCGCGGGCGCCGGTCTTGCCGGCCTTGCCCGCGTTGACGAGGGGCGCGGCGATCTGTGCGATCAGGTCGGATTGCCGGTCGGCGGCAGAGCGGAATGCCCGCAGGTGACGTGGTTCGACCCCGTACTCGGCGAGCGCCCGCGCGCACTGCAGGATCACCACGGCGTATTCGTCGAAAAAGCCGCCCGGCCCGGTGGTGACCACGCCGGCCTTGAGCAGCGCCGTCAGCAGTTCGCCGTCGACCCCGGAACGTTCCAGCAGGTCTTCTCGGCTCAGCCGGACGCGGGCGGAGGACACCGCCGCCGAGTCCGGGGTCGGCTCCGACAGATCGCTGTTGCCGACCGACACCAATCGCGGTACGCCGTAAGGAGATCCGGCCGGTGGCAACTCGCCATCAGGCTGGGCGTCGAGCTGCGCCTTGATCACCTTGAGCGGCAGATACTGATCCCGCTGGGCGGTCAGGATGAACCGCAGGCGCGCACAGTCGTAGGCGGTGAACCGGCGATAGCCCGACGCCGCGCGCTGCGGCGTGACGAGACCCTCGGCCTCCAAGAAGCGGATCTTGGAGATCGTCACATCCGGGAAGTCCGGCCGTAGCAGGTCGAGGACCGCTCCGATAGACATCCCGCTCAGTGCGGGGGTCTCGGGCGCGGTCACTAGCTTCCTGGCCCTCCGTTATCGTCACCGACCTTGGGCCCGGTCAGGAACACCAGGCGGAATTTGCCGATCTGCACCTCGTCGCCGTTTGCCAGCACAGCCGAATCGACCGGCTCGCGATTGACGTAGGTGCCGTTGAGGCTGCCGACGTCGACGACGTGGAACTCGTCACTGTCCAAGCGGAATTCGGCATGCCGGCGGCTGACGGTGACGTCGTCGAGGAAGATATCGCTGTCGGGGTGGCGACCGGCCGACGTGGTCGGCTGATCGAGCAGGAAACGAGAGCCGGCGTTCGGTCCCCTTTTGACGACGAGCAACGCCGAACCGACCGGCAGCCCTTCGACTCCAGAAACCGAGGTCTCGGCGCCCGTCTGGGCGGGAGCGTCCAGCTCGTTGAGGAAGTCGGCGCGGAAGACAGATGTCGTCTCCACGGTGACTTCATCAGAGGTCTGGTCGTTGTCCTTGTCCGTCACCCGCTGCTCCTCACTGGCCGCTGCTGCGCTGTCTAGTTGGGTCTGCTCGACCGGCTTCCCACCCGCTCAGACCGTCGATGTGACGACCGTACCGCGCACAGGAGCCCAATGTGCCGTCCCCCGCCGGATCGGCGGCGACAACTGATCGTCCCTTGGCCCGGCGAGTGTTGTCGTCGGGCGCATCCAATTGCCCGGCTCCTCATCGCGCCGCTCCGCGGCGCGCATCGTCGCCGAGCGAAGGAACCATAACAAGGGTCACTCGGCCAGCGTGCCGCGGTAGGTCTCGGCGTCCAGCAGCTCGTCGAAGGCTTTTTGCAGGGCGTCACCATCGACCTGAAGATCGATCAGCCAGCCGGCGCCGTAGGGATCGGAGTTCACCAGCTCAGGGCTGGAATCCAGATCGTCGTTCACAGCAACGACTTTCGCCGAAACCGGTGCATACAAATCCGACACTGACTTGGTCGACTCCACCTCGCCGAACGCCTCACCCGAAGTCAGGTCGGCGCCCACGTCGGGCAGTCGGACGAACACCACGTCGCCGAGCGCTTCCTGGGCGAAGTCCGTGATCCCGACCCGGACGGTGTCGTCTCCGGTTCGCCGAATCCACTCGTGTTCGGCGGTGTAGTGCAAATCGGGCGGGGTTTCGCTCACGGTTTTCCTGTTCTGCTCGGTGACTATTTGACGGGCTGAGCGTATTGGCGCGGTTTTGGTTGCCGCAAGGCGGTGATGTAGACCTTGTCGCCCTGCTGCACGGTCATGGTCCCGCCGACGCGTTTGACGCTGTCCACCGCCCCGCCGGGAATGTTCATCGCCGCCGCCAGCGTCGGTGGATCGCCTATGGCGACAAGCGAATACGGCGGTGTGAGGGTTCTGCCGTCGACGGTCAACGAGCCGGGGGTGCCGACGATCCAGGTGTCGACACCGGCGCGCACCGCCTGGTGCACGTCGCTGATCTGGATCGCCTCGGCTCCGGCGGCCCGCAACTCGTCCAGCACGTCGAGCATGGCCTGCGGTGCAACGCCCGGCCCCGGGTCCGCGATCTGCACCGTGACACCGGGCCCGGTGGCGCCGACGGTGCCGATCAGGATCGACAGCGCCGCGAGCCGGGACTGGGCGTTCTGGATGGCGGCCTGGTCGCTGCTGCCCGAAGCTTGCAGGGCGTTCAACGACCGCTGCAGTTCGGCGACTTCGGTGTTCAGCGTCGCTTCGCGTTGGCGCAGCGAGTCCAGCAGCACCAGCAGGTCGGCGGGACGGGCGGTATCCAGCGAGTCGCCGGTGCTGGTCTGGCGGACCTGGGTTGCGATGGCCACGCCGAGCAGCAGGCACAGCATCACGGCCAGCGTGCCGAATACGGTTCGGCCGCGGCGCAGCACGCCGAGAAAACCGCGGGGCGCCAACTCGCCGATCGCGGGTCGCGGCTGGTGCGGCGCCAGTTCGTGGCGGCCGTGCCGCGCAGTGTCGTCGCCCTCGCCGGACTGCGCGGCGGTGTCGTCGTCGTGGCTCATGTCGGCCTCATGCGCGTCAAGCCCCGAACAGCCGGCGCCGCAGCGCGGCCGCGTTACCGAAGATACGGATACCGAGGACGACGATGATCGCGGTCGACAACTGTGTGCCGACGCCCAGCTGGTCACCGACATACACCACCAGCGCCGCGACCAGCACGTTGAAGACGAACGACACCACGAACACCTTCGGGTCGAAAATCCGCTCCAGGTAAGCCCGTAACCCGCCGAACACCGCGTCGAGCGCGGCGACCACCGCGATCGGCAGGTAAGGCTGGACGACCTCCGGCACGCTGGGGTGGAATACCAGGCCCAGCACGATGCCGACGACCAGCGCTGCGATACCGATCATCGGTGTTCCGCTCCCATCATGTCGACTCTCCGCATATGCATTGTCTAAACTAAGGCCCAATCTGCTTGGCGAACTTGACATCTCGGACCGCGCCCGCGGGAATCGTGAGCTTGTCCCCGGCGCTGACGCTGACGCCAACGCCGTATGAGGTCTCCAGCAACCGCAGCCGGCGCAGGCCCGGACTGTTGCCGAACAGATCCTGCATCGAATGCGGCGGCCCGACCGCAAGAACTGTGTACGGGCTGCTGATCGGATTGTTGTCGACCAGGATCGCACCGCCTGCTTGCCGGATCGTCACGTTCGGGCCTACCCGGACCCCGCCGACAGAGATGGCCTCAGCGCCGCAGGCCCACAACGAATTCACCACGAGCTGCAGATCCCGGTCGAGGATGATCTGCCGGCTGCCGCCGACTCGCTGCTTGGACACGTCGGACAGGTTCGGCCCGACGCCGGGGTCGGTGACCTTCACGCTCAGACCCGGACCGATGACGGGGGTGCTCGCGGCGGCCAGGCTCAGCCGGTCGAGTTGGCTCAGCAGCTGCCGGCCCTCGGAGTCTTCGGCCAATGCCCGTCGCTGGACGTCGTCTCGCTGCGTCGTCAGCGCGTTGCGCCGAGCGGTCAGCTGACCCGTCGCCGCCTCCTCCGAACGCACCCCGGCGGCCAAGACCCGTTGGGCCGCACTGACCCCCGGCGCGACGAGCCGTGCCTGGGCGACCGCCGCAGCGAACACCGTGGCGACCAACAACGCGGCCAGGGCCTGCCAGACCCAGCCGGCAGCCCTGGCGCGACCGTTCTGCGGGCCATTGGAGTCAGCCCGCTTGGCCGCCGCGGCCGCGTAACCCGGATCCAGGTGCTCGGAGAGCAAGGCCCGCAGCAGCGAGGGCACCGGGATCCGCTGCGGTTGCCCTGCATCGTGCGCGCTCAGACCCGCGTAGGGGTCGTAGCCGCCGAGCGCCTGGTCAGCCATCGGTGTCGGCCCTTATCTGCGAACGCTTTTCGCGGGGGTTCGCTGGTGGCATGCGGCGCAGGACCAGCACCACCTGTACCGCGTAGACAACGAAGGACCACAGGTACATGTAGAGGCCCCAGATCAAAAACGCCCAGCCGCAAGTCAATGCGACCCGACTCCACAACGCATCGAACTGGCCCAGCAGGATCAGCGGGAAGGCGGACATCAAAGCGAACGTCGCGGCCTTGCCGACGTAGATCACCGGCAGCGCGGTGATGCCACGAGTCCGCAGCAACGGCAGTTCGGCGGCCAGCAACACATCACGCACCAGCAGAATCGCGATGATCCACCAGGGCACGATGCCGCGCAGTCCGAACGCGATCGGCGTCGTCACCATGTAGAGCCGGTCGACGGCGGGATCCAGGTACTCCCCCAGCCTCGACGACTGGTTCATCAGGCGGGCGATCTTGCCGTCCGCCCAGTCCGATGCACCGCTGAACATCAGGATGGTCACCGCCCACCCGTCGGCATGCGCGACCAGCAAGAGGTAGAGGAAGACCGGGATCAGCGCCAGCCGAATCGCGCTCAACACGTTGGGCACGGTGAGAAGCCGGTCGTGTGCATGCGGCCGGTTCATGGGCGGTGAGCTTACGCCCGGCGACGATGCAGGCCGTTTAACGGCCTGAGGGCGAGGCGGGCTTTCATCATCTGAAGATGCCGGGCAGGCTCAGCGCGGAAAGTGAATCGTCGGACAGCGGGTTGTCGTGGACCATGTAAGTCCACGTCGATGTCGGACGGGCCAACTTGGACAGATCAACGCCGGGCTCGTCTTCGATCGCCGGCGAGGTTTCGAACGTCTGCTGGGCGGCCTCGATCGCGTCGGCGGCCAGCGACGCGAAAGCGTCCACGGCCATCCGGTGGAATTCGTCCAGCGGATTCTGGCGTCCCAGGGCACGCAGGTGGATACTTTCCCGGATGTCGGCCAGGTAGGCGAGGTGATCGGCCCAGCCCCGGTCGAGGTGATACAGCATGATCAACCGGCAGATCTTCTCCAGGCGCTCTTCGGAGATGTTCTCGGACAGTTCTGCATAGCGCTCGGGTGCCAACTCGGCGAGCTCTTCGCGGGCCGCGGCCGTGCTCAGCAGCGTGTTGCGGCGGTCGACCAGGATGGCTCGTTGCTGAGCGGTCAACTGGTTGTAGCGCCAAGTGTTCGCGTGCACATCCAGCAGCCGCCCCTCGGCGACGCGCTGGGCGTGGTCGAGCAGTCCGGCGACTTTCGGGCTGACGACGCGGCCGTCCTCGTCGGTCTGGGTCGGCAGCTTGTTGGGTTCGAGATTCGACGCGGCGACGTCGTCCTCCCAGCTGGAGAAGAACACCGACGAACCCGGGTCGCCCTGGCGGCCGGCGCGACCGCGCAGCTGATTGTCCAGCCGTTCGGTGTGGTGTCGGCCGGTGCCGACCACGTGCAGGCCGCCGAGCTCGACCACCTTCTCGTGGTCCGCTTCGTCGGAACCGCCGAGCCGGATGTCGGTGCCGCGGCCGGCCATCTGCGTTGACACCGTGACGGCGCCGAGCTTGCCGGCCTCGGCGATCACCGCAGCCTCCTCAGCGTCGTTCTTCGCGTTGAGCACCACCGCCGGCAGGCCGCGGCGTTGCAGTCGCTCGTGCAGCTCTTCGGATTCGGCGACGTCGCGGGTACCGACCAGGACCGGCTGTCCGGTCTCATGCACATCGATGATGTGCGCCAGGATCGCGTCGATCTTCGCCGCCGCGGTGATGTAGACGCGGTCGGTCTCGTCCTCGCGAATGTTGGGGGCGTTCGGCGGGATCGGGGACACACCGAGCTTGTAGAACTGCCGCAGCTGCTCGCCCGCCGCCAGCGCGGTACCGGTCATCCCACACACCGTCGGATACCGGTTGACCAGAGCCTGCACCGTGATGGTGTCGAGCACCTCGCCGGTTTCGGTGGTTTCGATGCCTTCCTTGGCCTCGACGGCTGCCTGCAAACCGTCCGGCCAGCGCTGCAGCTGGGCGATGCGGCCACGCGAGGCGTTGATCAAATGCACGGCATCGTCGCGCACGATGTAGTGCACATCGCGGTGCAGCAGGACGTGTGCGTGCAGCGCGACATTGACCTCGGTGAGCGTGGTACCGACATGCTCCTCGGAGTAGAGATCTATTCCGCCAAGCTGCTTTTCGAGCTTGTGGGCGCCGGCCTCGGTCAGGTGGACGTTGCGGCTGTCGGAGTCGGTGTCGTAATCGGTGCCGGCCTGCAATTCGCCGACGAGCCGAATGACCTCCAGCCGTGGCTGCTCGCGGTGACTGGTTCCGGCCAGCACCAGCGGTACCAGCGCCTCGTCGACGAGCACCGAGTCGGCCTCGTCGATCAGGGCCACGTCCGGGTTGGGCGACACCAGGTCGGCGACGTCGGTCACCAGCTGATCGCGGAGCACGTCGAAGCCGATCTCGTTGATCGACGCGTACGTGACGTCGCACTTGTACGCCGCGCGACGCTCGTCGGCACTGGATTCACCGGTCACCCAGCCGACGGTGACGCCGAGCGCTTGCAGCAGCGGGCTCATCCACTCGGCGTCGCGACGGGCCAGGTAGTCGTTGATGGTCACGACGTGAACGTGCCGGCCGGCCAACGCGTAGCCGGCGGCGGCGATCGCGCCGGCCAGCGTTTTTCCTTCGCCCGTTGCCATTTCGATCACGTCGCCGGCCAGCATGCGCAGCGCGCCGAGCAACTGCACGTCGAACGGCCTCAGCTCGGTGGCCCGTTCGGCGGCTTCCCGAGCGATCGCGAGGAACTGCGGAATGTCGTCGGATTCGGCAAGGTCATCGAGGTGGAGCAGGCCGGCGGCCTTGCGCAGCTGTTCGTCGTCGAGGCCGGCGGCTTTCTCGTCGTACTCCGCGGCGGCTTTCACCTGGGCCAGCGAACGGCTTTGATTCTTGTCCGTGCTGGCGCCGAGCAGCCGCCAGAAGCGGTTGCTCACGCGGCTTGACTGCGAGCTGGTGGTCTTCGACACAGGTCAACGGTACCGGCCGACGACGATGCAGGGCGGGACGCCCTGAGGTGGGGGCACGCCCCCTCGCCGCTGACGCGGCTGGAGGTACCCCCACCCGCTTGCGGGGGCGAGTCGGCCAATTAAGCCGGAGCCGTGTCACGCCAGATTGGATCGGCGTGGATACGCGACGTCGGGGTCGGTCAAGACGTTGACGACGGCGGGTTGTCCGCAGCCCAGGGCGCGCGTCAGGGCAGGCCGAAGCTCGGCGGGCGCACGAACCAATTCGCCGTGTGCACCGAGCGCGCGGGCCACCTCGTCGTAGCGGGTGCCGGGCCGCAATTCGGCCACCACCGAGTAGCCGTACAACGCCTCCATCGGATGTTTCTCGAGCGCCCAGATCCCGTTGTTGCCGATCACCGATACGACGGGGACGTCGTGCCGGGCCAGGGTGTCCCACTCCATGCCGCTGAAGCCGAAGGCGCCGTCGCCTTGCAGCAACACCACCTGCCGGTCCGGCCGGGCCAGTTTGGCGGCCAGCGCATATCCGGGGCCCGAGCCCAGGCATCCGAACGGGCCGCTGTCCAGCCACGCACCGGGGACATAGCTGTCGATCACCCGGCCCGCGTAGGAGCCGAAGTCACCGGCGTCGACGACGACGATCGCGTCGCGATCCAGCAGCGGCGCCAGTTCGGCGTAGACCCGCATCGGGTGCAGCGGGCTGCGGTCGTCGGCCAGCTCGCCGTGCTCACGCTTGCGGGCGGCGGTCTCCGTGACACGCAGGCCGGCGATCCAGTCTTCGTGGCCGGCCGGCTCGGCTCGGGGTGTCTCGCTCAGCACGGTCAGAGTTGCCGACACATCGCCGTAGAGTTCGGCGGCGACCGGTCTGGGATGTTGGCGATCGGGCTGGGCGCGGTCGGCGACGATCAGCTGGGTGTCCGGTCCGAACACCGCACCGAACCCGAGCCGGAAGTCCATCGGCACCCCGACCACCAGTGCAACGTCGGCTTCGCCCAACGCTTTTGAGCGTGCGCGGGAGAAGGCCAGCGGATGGTCCGCGGGCACGACACCGCGGGCCATGCCGTTCATCAGCACCGGGATTCGCCGTTGCTCGGCCAGTCGGAGCAGGGCCGCCTCGGCATGACCCCACCAGACGTTGGTACCGGCCATGATCACCGGACGCTGCGCGGCGGCCAGCAGACCCACCGCACGATCCAGCGCATCGCCGTCGGCCAGCAACGGCGGTGGCGGCGTCGTCAGCGCGCCCTCTTTTCCGTCGTCGGCAGCGACGGAGAAGACGTGATCCATCGGGAAGTCGATGAATGCCACGCCCGACGGCGCACCGACGGTGGCTCGCAGCGCGTCGTCGATCAGCCCGCAGACCGCATCGGCCGATGGCGCTGTTTCGGCGAATCTCGTCAGCGGCGCCACGAATGGAACGTGGTCGATCTCCTGCAGCGACCCCATCCCCCATCGTCCCGCGGGCGCCCGACCGCCGAGCACCAGCAGCGGCGACGAGTTCTGCTGCGCGGCTGCCATCGCGCTCATCCCGTTGGTCACGCCCGGGCCCGCGGTCAACGCGGCCACTCCCGGTTGGCGGGTCACTTTCGACCAGCCTTCGGCCGCGAACGCGGCGGTCTGCTCGTGCCGGGTGTCGATCAGCCGGATACCCTCGCTGCGACAGCCGTCGTAGATCGAGAACAGATGGCCGCCCGACAACGTGAAGACGGTGTCGATGCCGCTGGCTTTGAGCCGACGGGCGATCAGCCGGCCGGCATGGAAGGTGTTCTCGGCGTCGTTGCCCATGGGCGCAGCCTATCGGCCGTCCTGCGGTACTTTCGCGGAGAAGTATCGACTGTGACGCGCCGCGTCGACAGCCTCGCTAGCAAGGAGACTCGACCTTGGAGCCAAAGCCGTTCAAGCCGTCCATCGACTGGTCGGCGGCAGCTGTGGATTCGGTGGGGTGGCTGGCCAAAGGCTGGGTGATCGCCGCGGTCTGCGTCCTGGTGGTGTTGGTGTTGTTGCGCTTCCTCACCGGGTGGGGCCGGCAGTACTGGCGGATCACTGGCGGCTATTTCACTGGGCGGCATGCCGTTCCGGTCTGGTTGCAGTTGGCGGGCTTGCTGTTGTTGGTCCTGCTGTCGGTGCGGCTGATGGTTCTGCTGAGTTATCAGAGCAACGACATGTTCAGCTCGCTGCAGTCGGCGTTCGTGGGCACAGCGTCCGGCGATGCCGCCGTGAAGCAGTCCGGAATCCACGGTTTCTACACGTCGCTGGTGCATTTCGGGCTGCTCGCATCGCTGTGGATCGCCCGGGTGCTGTTCGACATCTATCTGACTCAGCGGTTCATGATCTCCTGGCGAATGTGGCTGACCGGGAACCTGACCGACGATTGGCTCCGCGGCCGGGCGTATTACCGGGATCTGTTCATCGACAACACCATTGACAACCCGGACCAGCGTATCCAGCAAGACATCGACATCTTCACCGCAGGAGTCGGCGGTACGCCGAACATCCCATCGAACGAGACCGCGAACACTTTGCTGTTCGGCGCCGTTCGTGCGGTTGTCTCGGTGATCTCCTTCGCGGCGATCCTGTGGAATCTATCTGGACCGCTGGATCTGTTCGGTCTCTCGTTGCCGCGCGCGATGTTCTGGATCGTCATTGTCTTCGTGCTGATTTCGACCGTCGTTGCATTCTGGCTCGGACGTCCGTTGATCTGGCTCAGCTTCGATAACGAGAAGCTCAACGCGGCATTCCGGTATGCGCTGGTGCGACTTCGCGACGCCGCGGAGGCGGTGGGGTTCTACCGCGGCGAGCGGGTCGAGCGGACACAGCTCTGGGACCGCTTCACGCCGATCATCGACAACTACCGTCGCTTCGTCCGCCGGACGATCATCTTCAACGGCTGGAACTGGTCGATGACACAGGTGATTGTCCCGCTGCCGTGGATCATTCAGGCGCCGCGACTGTTCGCGGGGCAGATCGCCTTCGGCGATGTCACGCAAACGGCGACCGCGTTCGGCGAGATTCACGACTCGCTGTCGTTTTTCCGCAATCAATACGACTCGTTCGCCGCCCTGCGCGCGGCGATCATCCGTCTGCACGGGCTGGTCGACGCCAACGACAAGGGCCGGGACCTGCCCGCGGTGCTGACCTGGCCGAGCGACGACGGGTCAGTCGAGTTCGACGGCGTCGAGGTCCGGACCCCCGATGGCGACCCGTTGGTCGACCCGCTGGATGTGCGTCTGGAATCCGGTCAGTCACTGGTGATCACGGGACAGTCGGGCGCCGGCAAGACCACGCTGCTGCGCAGCCTCGCCGAATTGTGGCCGTATGCATCGGGGACTCTGCGTTGCCCGGACGGTGACAACGAGACGATGTTCTTGTCGCAGTTGCCGTATGTCCCGCTGGGCACGCTGCGGACCGTGGTGTGCTACCCGAAGGCGCCAGGTGACGTCTCCGACGAGACGTTGCAGGAGACGCTGACACGGGTCGCGCTCGCCCCGCTGGTCGACCGGCTCGACGAAGTCCGTGACTGGGCCAAGGTGCTGTCGCCCGGAGAGCAGCAGCGCGTGGCCTTCGCGCGCATCCTGCTGACCAAACCCAAGGCGGTCTTCCTCGACGAGAGCACCTCGGCGCTCGACCAGGGGTTGGAGCATGCGCTGTATCAGTTGCTGCGCACCGAATTACCGGACACCGTCGTGGTCAGCGTCAGCCACCGGCCGACGGTCGAGCGGTTTCATGAGCAAGAGCTCGAGCTGCTCGGCGGCGGCCCGTGGCGGCTGGGCCCGGTGCGCAAGGAGCCCGTGCCGGTCTAACGCGCCTGCGCGCCCTCGGCCTTGGCGGCCGCGTGCGCTCCGGTGCGACGCCCGAAGAACGAGCCCTCACCGAGCTGCGTTCCGCTGGCGTAACCCTTGCCGTCCTGAGCGATGTTGGACGCGCAGGCACCCACCGCGTACAACCCGGGGACGACGCTGTCGTCGGCGCGTTGCACCTCGCCGTCGACGGTGACCGCCAGACCACCCATGGTGAATCCGGAATACATCGCCCGTCCGAGTGACAGATCGAAGACAGCCCACGGGCCATTATCCTGCGGCGCAACATATTCCGGCTGCTTGTGGAAATCCGGGTCCTCGCCTTTGGCGGCGAACTCGTTGTAGCGCTTCAACGTTGCCGCAACGTTGCCCGCCGGGATGTCCAGTGCCGTCTCCAGTTCAGCGATCGTCTCGTAGCCGTCGAGCAACCGGATCAGCGGCATCGCCGGCATTTCGGTGTGCGCCTCGTCGACGATCAGATAAGCGGTCTGCTCGGGCTGTTCGAGCACGAACGCCGACGTGCGTGAGTGGTAGGAGTCTTCGGCGACGAAGCGCTTGCCCTCCTTGTTGACGATCACACCGGTCAGCAGCACCTCCGGCGGGTAAGCCGCCGCGGTGATGAACTGCTCGTTCATGTTCTCGGCGACACCGCCCGCCGAGATGCCCATCCGTAGGCCGAGTCCGTCGTCGTTGGGGTTGCCCAGGATGTAGGGCGCCACCAACCCATGGTGTTTGGTGCGACGTGGCTGGCCCAACGCGGGGGTGTGCTCAGCGACCATCTCCGGATTCATCGCGAAACCACCCGCGGCGATGATGACCGCTTTCGCCTTCACCGCACCGGTGTCGGTGAAGTGCTTCCACGCCACGCCGACCACGGCGCCGTCGTCGTCCAGGACCAGGTTGGTGGCTCCGGTCTCGTACCTGATCTGCACGCCCAGCTCATCGGCGCGCTTGACCAGCAGGTCGATCACCATGGCCGCGCCGCCCAGTTCGCCGGGAACGGGCACGGAGTGGCCACGCGGCGCGGGTATGGCCTTTTCGCAGAACGGCCAGACCTTTTCGTTGCCGGTGTAGCTCAGGCCCTCGGTGCCCGGCGGAACGACCACCTTGCCCGGGTAGTAGCTGCGCTCGAACTGAAAACCCAAGTCCTCCAGCCAATTGAAGTGTTCGACGCTGCCGTCGCTGTAGACGCGGATCTTCTCGTGGTCGGGATCGCGCGACACCGCGACCAGATACTTGTACATCTCGTCGGCTGTATCACTGTGCCCGGTCGCCTGCTGAACCGCGGTGCCGCCGCCGAGGTAGAAGTGGCCGCCGGCCATCGACGTCGTGCCACCGGCCGCGGCCGCGCGCTCGAGCACCAGCACCCGGGCGCCCGCGGCGGCCGCGCTGACCGCGGCGCATCCGCCTCCGATGCCGAAGCCGATCACGACGACGTCCACCTCGTCTGACCACGACGACACGTCGTCAGCGCGCAAGGTTGCTGGTATCTCGGTGCTCATTGGCGCCACTCCTCCTCATCGCGGTGCTCTGCATCGTCGTCGGCGCGGCTCATTGGCGCCACTCCTGCTCCCGCTTGATGTAGTCGAAAAACTGTCGCATCTCTGCCGAGAAGTGCGCGATCTCCACGAAACGGAACGCCGGAGCCCGCGGCGGAAATATAGGCGAATCGCAGGCCACCGGGCATCACGCCCTGCTGGGGCACCGTCGCACCCTGGTCGGCCGCGGCGGTCAGGGTGGCGTCGAAGTCGTCCAGGCTGTCGGCCTCTACGCAAACGTGGTGCAGACCCGGCCCGCTGTCCCGCAGAAAGTCACTATAGATATTCGGCCCGCGGACCGGTTCGATCAGCTCCAGCTGCGTGTCACCGAGATAGCTCAGCGAGATATGGGCGACGAAGTCGGCTGGCGCGCCGAGGTAACTGCAACTGTCCGGCGCGAAGTGGACATCGGGCAGTCGCACCCACTTCTTGACGCCTAACAGGCCGGTGAGCGCGGTTTCCGTTGCGGTCACGTCACGAGTTACCCAGGCGATCTGGACCGGTGACCCGAAGGAGAGGCTCATCGCATCGCAGGATAACTCAGCGCCCGCCTCGGTAGAAACCGCGCAAACGACGTTGCCACCGCTGGGCGTTCCCGATGCCTGCGCCCCTCGCTGAACATGTTCTAATTCGGGATTCGGAACAGCTGCGAGTCGACGTCGGACTGGGTCAGGACGCTGACCAGTAATCGGACCTGGGTGTCGAACACCATGTGGGGGTCGCTCACGGTGTCGGCGCCGTATTGCCCGAAGACCTCCAAGCTGATCGCTCCCACCACGCCGGCCCAGATCGCGAAGCACTTGGCAACGACGGAATCGTCACCGGGGAAACCGAATTCTTGGCGCAGCCGCTCGAAGTCGGCCGATAACGGTTGTGGCGCAGCATAATTGGACAACATGATGTCACCGGTCGCAATTCCGGCCGCGACAGCGTCGAACAAGGCACCGACTACTCGCGTTCCCGGGCCGACCGTTTGCTCGGCTGGCGCGTGGTAGCCGGGTACCGGGCTGCCGTACAACAGGGCCCAGCTGGCCGGGTGCTCGATGGCCCAACTGCGCGCCGCGTGCGCGATGGCGATCACGTCGTCGCTCCAGATGTCGGGTATCGCGTCGCGAGCGTGGTCCACGGAGTCCGCGAGTTCGGAGTATGCGTCGACCAGCAGCAACGTCAGCAGCTCGTCGCGGCTGGCCACGTAGCGGTAGACCGCCGAGGACACCATTCCCAGGTCGCGGGCGATGGCGCGCAGCGACAACCCTGCCGCGCCGTGCTCGATCAGATGGCGGCGGCCAAGCTCGATGATCTGCGCCTCGATGCGTTCACGCGAGTCTCGCCTCTTGGCCACCGCCCCATCCTGACATGAAAGAGAACAGTGCTCTTGCATTTCGGTGGACGATATGCCATGGTCAAGCTCTAGAGAGCAGTGCTCTCGTTTAACTCCTCGAGAGGATGAATCATGACGGTGCGGTACGACGAGCCCCATCGGGCGGCGATCGCCGCCAACGCGGTGATCCGCTGGCTGGCCGAGTGGGGCATCAGCATTGCCGGCACCACGGCGCTGCATGTGCGCGGGCGCACGACGGGCAAGCGGCGCTCTGTGGTGGTCAACCTGCTGGCTGTCGACGGCGTCGACTATCTCGTTTCGCCCCGCGGCAACACGCAGTGGGCCCGCAATGTTCGCGCGGCCGGAGGCGTCGAGGTCGGGCCGCGCTGGCGTCGTCGCGGACGTCGGGCGTCAGAGCTCGCCGACTCGGCGAAGCCGGAGATCCTGCGGCGGTATCTGGACCGGTGGTACTGGGAGGTCAAGGGCCACGTCGCCGGGTTGACGCCTTATTCCGACGACGGGCAGTTGCTGGCCGCGGCGCCGTCGATTCCGGTGTTCGCGCTGGCGTCTGTGGGCTGAGAGCTACATCGCCGGTCCGCCGACGCCCACGTCCTCGCGGACCTGCTGGGTGGTGGACTGCCACGACACCGCGGCCGGGAAAGTGCCCCAGACGCTGTTGAAGATCCCGACGATGCGAGCGGATCCGGCGGGGTTGGTGATGTACACCGGCCCGCCCGAATCGCCCTGCTGGCTGACGGCGCCGTGACCCATGGTGAACCAGCCGTTGTTGACGCTTTCGACGGTCCCGCAGCTTTCGCCGGTGATCACCCCGAAGTGGCAGACCGGCTCCCCTGGCGTCACGAACCAGACCAGGATCCGATTGCAGCACCCGCCCGCCCGGCAGGACGTTGTTCACGACGACGTCGGGGGCCAGCACGATCGACTCGTAGTCGGCAATCTGCTGGTCGGTGTTGACGAAAGTGCCGTTAGGAGTGTTGTCCCGGAACGTCGCGACACGGCCGATGACCTTGTTGTCCTTGTCCATCACCGGTCCATCGGCCCGGCAGTGCCCCGCGGTGAACGCCACCCGCAGGCCCGGGTCGACGTAGCCCAAGGTGCACAGGTGCGGGCCCTGGTGGATTTCCATCCCCGGGAAGACGGGAACCGGATCGGCCTTGGCGGTCGCGGGAAAGTAGCCGACCGCAATGGCGGCGGTAATTATCGCGCCGTACGCGCGAATTGAGGGACGGCGCATCCGTCGACTCCCCCCAGCCGGGGCCGGCACTACGCCGACCAGCTACCAGCGTAGCGACCCGATCGGATGCGTAGTGGCGAATTGGTTGCTAGCGCGGCGATCCGGTTCCGGATCGCCGCGCTAGCCACGCGATCAAGGAATGGTCAGCACCTGTCCCGGCTGGATCAGATCCGGGTTGGAGATACCGCTGGCGTCGGCGATGACCTGGTATTTGCTGCCGTCGCCGTAGAACCGCTCGGAGATGGCCCACAACGTGTCGCCGGACTCGACGGTGTACGTCCGCGCTGCGGGTTCGGGCTCTGGCGCCGGGGTCGGGTCGTGCTCGGCCGCGGTCTCGGCGTGCGCTTCTTCGCCGGCCGGTGCGGCGGCCTCGGGCTCCGGCGGCGGCGGAGCGTCGGTCTCCGTCTTCGTCGACCAGGCTGACCCGTCGGCCGCGTACAGCACGAGATTGCGGTCGTCTTGCAGCACGAGCCGAACATTCTTCTTGCCCTTGGTGTCGGTGTGCCACACCGGCTTGTCTCCGGTGTACAGAACGAAGTTGCCGTCGC
Organism: uncultured Actinomycetota bacterium; assembly: GCA_963741555.1. Taxonomy (GTDB): domain Bacteria; phylum Actinomycetota; class Actinomycetes; order Mycobacteriales; family Mycobacteriaceae; genus Mycobacterium. The sequence continues at coordinate 1,112,211 of CAVUIH010000015.1, forward strand.
TCTGGACCTCGGCGCGAACGACGTCTTCGCCGTTGGTCCCCGACGACCAGATCGCGTGACCGCGCGATGCTAGGACCAGGTTCCCGTCGTCTTGCAATGTCAGGGTGTAGGCCCCGTTGCTTGAGGTCAGCGAATCACCCTTGACAAGCTTTTGTCCTTCGGTGAGTGTGTCTCCCACTGCAGTTCTCCTCATTATCGCGGCCGAGGCGGATGCCGGCCTTGATGTCGAACTTACTGATCTCGTCTGGACTCTGGGGGCGTTCGGCTCGCCGAAATAAAAACGGTGAATGAACAGGGCCTTGACACCGTTCCGGTGCTTACCGGGACGGCGTCAACCGGGCGGGGGCCGCGGACCGGATGACAGTCGCGGGCTGCCAGCCCGGCGGCCCGAAGACGTAGCCCAGCCGGTCACGCAGACGGGAGGCCGATCGGAAATCGCGTGCTATAGCTAGGTATTCGTGGGTCTGAAGTTTCCAGACGTTGAACGTGTCGACCTGCTTGGTAAGTCCGTAATGCGGGCGGAAGGTCTCCTCCCGGAAGCTGCCGAACAGCCGGTCCCAGACGATGAAGATTCCGCCGTAGTTCTTGTCGAGGTATTCGGCGTCCATGCCGTGGTGCACCCGGTGATGCGAGGGCGTGTTGAAGACGAATTCGAAAGGTGCCCACATTCGGCCGATCCGCTCAGTGTGCACCCAGAACTGATAGATCAGGTTGACCGAGAAAGCGACGAATACCAGCCACGGTGGAATGCCCAACAGCGGCAACGGAATCCACATCACAATCTCGCCGCTGTTGTTCCATTTCTGGCGCAGCGCGGTGGCGAAATTGAAGTACTGGCTGGAGTGATGGGCTTGATGGGTGGCCCAGATCAGCCGGATCCGGTGGGCGAAGCGGTGATACCAGTAGTACAACAGGTCGACGCCGACGATTGCGATCACCCAGGTGTACCACCGCGTCACAGACAGATGCCAGGGAGCCACATAGGCATAGAGCGCGGCGTAGCCGAGCAACGCGATGAATTTCCAGCCGGCCGTTGTCGCCACCGAAACCAGGCCCATGGAAATGCTCGCCCAGGAATCAGCGGTCAGATATGCACCCGAGCCCGGACGCGCCGATTGCGCTTCCGCTGCCCGCTCGATGCGCTCGAGTTTGCGCGCCGCCGTCCACTCCAGAATCAGCAGCAGGAGAAAAAACGGGATCGCGAACAACACCGGGTCCCGCATCTGCTCTGGCAGAACGGTCAAGAAACCCGCGATCGAACTCACGCCACATACCATACGACGCCGTGACTAGTCCGCGTGACGCCACCCGGGCATGGGCTCGTCCTGCTCACCGGCGTACCAATGCACCGCCTGCACCCCCTCTTGCAGCGACAATTCCGCGACGAGCTGCTCGAGCCGGGCCGGGGCATGGCCGTCGCTGAGCAGGTACGCGGTCAAGGCCACGCTGTCATCAGTTGTCCGACCGGTATGAATGCCCCGCAACACCAGCCGATCTCCGCCGCCGCCGGTGCGCTGGACAATCTGAGCCCGCGCATATTTCGCCGACTTGGGCCGGCAGATCAGCTGCAGCTGGTACGGCTGGTCGTCCTCGTCCTCCTCCACCACGTTGTCATGGTCGATGAGGTGGCCCAGCGGTCGCCCGAGCAGGTGGATTGCGACGACCGTTCCGGTGGCGATCAGCGCGAACAGCGGATGCCCGCCCGCGGCGAGTACGCCGACCGCTGCCGAACACCACAGCGTCGCTGCGGTGTTGAGCCCGCGCACGTTGAATCCCTCGCGCAGAATCACTCCACCGCCAAGGAAGCCGACACCGGACACCACATACGACGCCACCCTCGTCGGGCTGCTGTCGTTGGTCACGACCGCGTAGAGCACGAACAGCGTCGCACCGGTGGCCACCAGCGCGTTCGTGCGCAGTCCGGCCCGTCGCGCCTGCCATTGCCGCTCGATTCCGATCAGGGCGCCGCACCCGACCCCGACTCCCAATCGCAGCGTGAATTCAGCAATGCTCAGTGTCTGCATGACGCGCCCTCCTTCCCTCTGAGGCGAGTTGTCTACCAGTGTGGACGAATCCGGGCAAGATCGGCCGGTATCTGCGCCCGCTCAACACTTTTCATCCAGCCATCGGCGACTGCATGATGACGGTCGGCCGGAAGCCGTACTTCGGCGCCGTGGCCGCCGCCGCGTTCGCGGTAGGTGTTCCGGCGGGCACCGGCATCCCGGGCATGCCCGGCAGCGCGGACCTCGGTGCGCTGAGCGGTGTGGCGCCCAGTGCCGAGGCCAGCGGGCTGTTGGGTGTGGCGATGCTCGTCCACGCCGGGGGTACCGACAGCGGACCAAGCGTGGCGGCCTTGCCGACACCGGCCGAGACGGCAGCGTCCGCACCACCCAGCCCCGAGATACCCGACACACTTGGCAGAACCGCCGTCGCCGGGCTGAGGCCCACGGCCACGCCCGACGGCACCGCGCTCTGGACGCCGCTCATCCCTGCGCCCAGGAACGACGATCCGGTCACCGCCTGCACGATCTGGGCCGGGCTGAAGGCGCCCGTCGAGCTCAGCGTGTTCCAGAAGTTGTTGTTCAATCCCAGGCCGCTGGAGCCGAACAGGCCCGACCCCGACCCGTCGCCGGTCAGGCTGCCGAGAAGGCTTGAGAGCCCCGACGATCCCGAGGTCGTCGAGGCCGTCGATCCAGACGCCAAGCCTTGCAGCGCGCTCTGCACGCCGGTGGTCAGCTGCGACAGCGTCGACTGCGTCCCGCTGCCTGCCGAGTTGCCGGCCGCAGCGGTGACCGCCGCCGACTGGGCAGCGGACCCGCCGCCGGTGGTGGTCTGGGCCGGTGCGGTGAACGGAGTCAGCTGAGTGGCCGCAGCGGACTGGCCGGCATAGCCGTACATCGCCCCGGCATCTTGAGCCCACATGCCGGCGTATTCGGCTTCGTTGGCCGCGATCGCCGGGGTGTTCTGTCCCAAGATGTTGGTCGCGACGAGCGTTGCCAACTGCGTGCGGTTCGCGGTGACTATCGGTGGCGGCACTGTCATCGAAAACGCTGACTCATACGCGGATGCCGCCGCTTTGGCTTGCGCTGCAGTCTGTTCCGCCTGGGCGGCTGTGCTGTCCATCCACGCCGCGTAGGGTGCGGCTGCCGCCGCCATCGACATGGATGCCGGTCCGCGCCAGCCCTCGGTGGTCAGACCCGAGACCACCGACGTGTAATTTGTTGCCTGCGAACGCAAATCGCTTGCCAGCCCCTCCCAGCCGGCAGCGGCGGCGAGCATCGAGCCCACGCCCGGGCCGGCGTACATCCGAGCCGAGTTGATTTCCGGTGGGAACATTCCGTAGTCCAACATTGCTTGACTCCCGTCTCAGCCCGCCGCGATTGCGTTGGCGGCCTCGGTGCCGGCGTATGACACGCCGCTGGCGCGCAAGATCTGTACGAAAAAGTCGTGAATGGCTGCCGCTTGCGCGCTGACGTCCTGATACAGCGCGCCGTGAGCGGCGAATTGCGTTGCCGTCATGGCAGATACCTCGTCAGCAGCCGCCGGAACCACTCCGAGCGTCGGGCCTGCGGCCGCGGCGTTCTGCGCATCGATGGCGCTGCCGATGTCTTGCAGTTGGCTGGCGGCCGCGGTCAGTAGTTCCGGTTGGGCGGTCACGAAAGTCATCGGACTCTCCTTAGGCAAAGCAGGCTGAAGCCGCGCTCATGTCGAAGCACGACAAAGTGACGCGCGCACAGCAGTAGGGCGCGTGCGCGTTAAGTGAAGCGGCGTCAAGCCGATTCAGATGATGAAGATGGAGCCGGGGCCGGATCCGAACGAAATGGTCACCGGTCTCGGATACGGACTATCACTGGGACTCACTTCGCCTCACCTCCTCGCGGCCAGGGCACACGGGGGTGCCATCACGGTGCACACGGGATGAAGCGGATCCGGCGAAATCAGCCGGCCGCTGCACCCCTCTCGTCAGAGCTTTGGCACTGCACGGCGTATCCGGAGATTCCGGAAGCCACTTGGGCTCAACCCTTAAGCCGGGAGGAGCTGTCCTGACCCTGGGCGTCTTTCGACGTTCGAGGTCAGTGGCCTGTATCCGTGCAGACGCCTCACCTAGCGAGGTGCATGTAACGTGTGCGTAACAATGATGGCAGCGCTATCGGTACTGGTCAAGGCACTAGGCCGCTAGGAAGTTACGCGGGGCCTGGACTTGGCCCAGCAGGTGTGTCTCGGACGACGGCGAGAGACTAGTCGGTCTTCTTTTCCGCTACCGCTGCGCTCAATCCCTCGGCGAGGTCGTCGCGGGTCAGCTCCTTGAACCGGCGCAACTGGTCGTCGCTGAATTCGTCGAAATCACTTTCCAGCACCGCATCGAGATCCTCGTCGTCGAGGCGGAAGCTGCGGTGGTCGCGGGCCTTCTCCACCACGTTGCGCACAAACCCGGCGTTACCCAGCGTGTCGATCCCGCGGATCAAGTCGCCGTCCTGGGACATCGTCTCGTCGTCGTAGAACCGGGTATAGGCCGGCAGCAAGACATCGACCGCGTCGTCGGTGATCACGTCTTCGTTCTCCCGGCCCATCAATTGGGTCAGCGCGATCAGCTCTTTCGGGTTGTAGCTGTAAGAACTCGATGACGGTGGAGAACCTGCGCCGCAGACCCTGGTTGACTCTCCAGCATCTTGTCCATTGCCTTGGCGTAGCCCGCCCCGAAGACCACCAACTCGTCGCGGTGATTCTCCATGTACAGCAGCAATGTGTTGATGATCGCATTGCCGTACGCGTCGCCCGTGGAATAGCCGCTCTCGTGCAGGTTGTGCATCTCGTCGAAGAAGACGGCGCCGCCCAGCGCCTCCTCGAGCATCTCCTCGGTGTTCTTTTCGGCATCGGCCATGTAGCGGCCCAGCAATTTCGATCGGCTGGTCTCCACCACCAACGGTTTGCGCAGCACGGTCAGGCCGCAAAGTTGCTTGCTGAATGCGCGGGCCACCGACGTCTTACCCGTGCCGGGAGGTCCCAACAGCAGCGTGTGTCGCGACGTAACCGGCACCGGCAGGCCCATTTTCGCGCGGGCCAGGTTCACCTTCGTCGTCGACTTGATCAACTTGATCTCACGCTTGGCCTGCTCCATGCCGAGCATCGCGTTGAGTTCGGCGTCGCCTTCGTCCAGGTACTTCTTGGCCATCTCGGCGTGACGCGCTGCCTCGGCCTGTTCGCGGGTGGGAGCGCTGTTTGCATCCCACGGATCTGTGCGCGCCTCAATGGTTTCCGGGTCGGTCAGCACCAACCGGTAGTTGGGGCTGTCCAACGCCTCGCGGGCCGGCGTGAACTTGGCATCGCGCGAGTAGACCCGGCGCAGCGCCTCCACGGCCTCCTCTTCGCGGCCCAGGTGCCGGAAGCACATTCCCTGGGTGTACATCGCGACGTTCGCGGCGCTGGGTACCCGGTCGCCCTCGATCGCCTCCTGCGCGCGCCGCGTCGCTTCCTCGAACACCCCGAGGGAGGCCAGCGCGGTAGTGGCCATCGCCGCCCCGGCGGCCTTCAGTTCGGGGTGCCGCCACGAGGCACCGGGCGGGAACTGCACCAGCACGTCCGGCCAGCGGCCGGTGCGGAAGTGCAGCAACCCGCGCACATATTTGACCAACTCCTCGTCGGAGGCGTGCCGCGGGGTGATCGAATCCAGCACCTCCGCCGCTTCCTCGTACCGCTTGGCTTCGGTAAGCGCGGCCGCATAGCCGGCAGCGAGCGACTCCACGCTGGTAACCGCCAGCTTCAGGAACATTCCATCCGAGATCTCCGGGCGGAACTCCAACTCAGTGAGGCCACAGCGGCGGATTTCCCAACCGTACGTCTTGACGGACCGCCAGGCGCCGCTGAGGACCTCGATGCTCTGATCGCCGGCCAGCACCCGCGCCAGCCACGCGTCGCACATGTCCGGGTCGAGTCTGGTGGCGGTCGTGAACATCTGCAGGGCCACCTGCGGATTGTGGCTGGGCTGAAGCCCGTTGACCGAAATACCAGATGCGAGAAGGCCTGCGACCATCGCGTTGCGGGAGTCCGGCGCGGTGGTCTGCGGGCGGGTCATCTTGTCATCGTAGGGCTTCGGCCGCGCCTGCCTGTTGCCCTGTCGCTGCGCCAACCGGAACCAGGATGTCATCGGCGGTAGTCAACGTCCGGCTCGGCATGGGCAGCGGGCGGCGCGAGGTCGGTGCCGGCAGACTGGCAGCCACCGCGCCGAGCTGACGCCCCGTCAGCCGGTTCAGCCCGCTGAAAGCCTCTTTCCGCAGCCGCTTGTCGCTGTGGTAGCGCACCCAGACCGACACGTCGGCCTCGCGGCCCTCGGCGATGATCCGGATCGTCATCACGGTGACGTCGGCGTCGGTCAGCCACAGCTCCTCGAGCGTTTCGCTGGTGATGTCGCCAGGCGACACCCAGAAGCTGGTGACGTAGCCGTCGGGAGTCTTCAGGTAGCGCCAGAACGGCCGCACGTGAGCCGGCTGCAGTCCGGCCAACACCGCGTCATCCACGTCGACGATCTCGTCGGCGGTCAGCGGCCTGGCTGCACAGCTGCGGCCGTCCAGATCGTGCGCGAGGCGCTCAGCGGCCGCGGCCAGGGTGCAGGCCACCGAATCACGGGCGGCGACGGCACTGACGTTGTGCTGCGGGTCCATCCGCAGCACCAGCCAGGTGTTGCGCTCTTCGATCGGGCGTCGGCCACCGCCGAAGTCGTCCCGAACGGCCGACTCGACGCCTTTGCCCGCACCGCGGGTTCCTACCGAGATGACGTCGACGCTGTCCAATCGGACATCGAACTGCCGCAGCGACGTGATCACGGCCTCCAGCGGGATCGACGTCGTCAACGCGTCCTTGGGGCGGTGCCGACCTGCCTCGCCCGCGCCGTCAACCGCTATCACGGCGATCAGCTGACCGTCGTACTCCCGGATTCCGACGGTGTCGCGGCTGAATTGCCGACGATGATCGATCGCCGGGGTGCAGCCGACGGTCAGCGCTTCGGGGTCGGCGTACCAGTTGCGGACCCGGGCGATCGGCGCCGACGCGACCGGCACTCCCCCATTGGTCAGCAGGGCGGCTACGGTGATGATGACAGCCAGACCGACGCCAATCCAGAAAGTCAGGTTGCGGTCGGCCTGCCAGGAGTCGGGTAGATGACTTGCGATCACCAGCAGCGCAACGTCAATGAGGAACACCGTCGTGACTCGAGCCCATGACAGGCTCAGCCCGTATTCGCGTTGTGCCTTCATTCCTGTCTCCCTGTTTTACGCATCAGCACAGCTCCGCCAAATACCAAGCCGGCAAGCAATAACGCACCACCAAGACCTGCGGCCGCGACCCACACCGGCGCCATGTTGCGCGGAGCGGGCATCGGCGGCAGCTTCAGCGGCGACGCCGAATCCTTCGGCAGGACAGACCCGTCGGGTACGTCCCAGGTCAGCGCGGCGACCGGGTCGACGACCCCGTAGCCCACCTGGTTGTCGACCCCCCGAGCAGGCGCCCTGGCGGTGTGGATCAACCGGTTGATGATCTGGTGCGACGACAGTTGCGGGAATTTGGCCCGCACCAGGGCCGCCACGCCCGAGACGATCGCGGTGGAGAAGCTGGTGCCGGATGGCACCAGCAAGGTGTTGTCCGGACCGTCAATCGCGTTGACCAAGTTGTCATCTCGCGGCGACAGCCCGACGACGTCGGTACCGGGAGCCGCGATGCCCACCCATGGTCCGGCCACGCTCGACTTGTCCATCGGTGCGCCCGAAGCGTCCACCGCGCCGACCGTCAGGACGTAGTCGCTGAACCACGACGGAGTCACCACGGTGGTCACGCCGCCCCAGTCGCGAGAATCGTTGGGGTGCAACGGGTCGACCAATGGATTCGCTTTGCAGTCCTTCTGACCGGTGTCGCCGGCGGCGGCGACGATGACCGCGTTCTTGTCGACCGCGGCATAGCGGACTGCCGCACCCAGATCGGGCTGGTCGATGATGCTGCGCGCACTCATGCACATCACTAGCGAGATGTTGATCACCTGCGCACCCATGTCGGCCGCATGCACGATCGCGCGCGCCATGCTCCGAATGTTGTCCGACTTCTGCCGGGTCTGCGGGTCCTGGTCACCGGTGTAGGCGTCCTTGAGTCCGAATGCCCCGCTGGACTGACGAATCGAGATCAGGTCGACGTCGGGGGCGATGCCGGTGTAGGCGTCAGCCGGCGCTGGCGGAGGCGGCGGATCCAACGGCACCGGCGCGGCCGGCCGCGGGTAATCGACCGAAACCACGTTCCCGTGGTGGTTCCCGCCGTAGCCGGGCAGAACTGCCGTGCCGTGGCCGTGGTTGGCAGCTCCAGGGGTCTTTGGTTCAGCAGGCGCTTGCGGCACCTGCTGCGCTGCTGCGGTGGACCACCGAACGGCGGCGGTGGGCCCTCTTCCGACGGTGGTGGTGCCGGCACCATCGTGATGGTCTGCGGTGGCGGCGGCGCCACGCTGATTGTCTGCGGCGGCGGTGCCGGTGGGGGCGGTTCCTTGGTCGGAACCGGCGGTGGCCGCCGCGGTGCAGGTGCCCCGGGGAGCTCACCGATGCCCGGCGCGGCGGCGATCATCGAGGCCACCAGCGTGCCGTGTGCGTCGCAGTCGGTCAGCCCGTCGCCACCGCCCATCACGTAGTCGCCGCCGGGAATGAGGTGCGGTAGCCGGGGGTGCGGGGTAACCCCGGTGTCGATCACGGCGACCCGTACGCCGGCACCGCGCCCGAAGCGCCACGCCTCGTTCAGGTTGAGCATGTCCATGTACTTGGGCTGGACACGAAAGTCGGAGCCCGGCAACACGCCGACCTCGGTGCAGTAGGAGTTCTGCTTCATCGGCTGGCTGGGGCCGGGCGGACTGTCGGGCGGCACTGCGCCCGGGTCGATACCCGGCGGGTTGATTGCGTACGCAGGCGACCCGGACAGGGCCACCGTGGCAACGATCAGTGTGGTGGCGGTGACCGCGGCCGCACGAAGCGGCCGCAGTCGCCGACTACCGGTAACGGATCGCGGCATAGACATTCATCAGCCACAGCGCCAACGGGAAGATGGGCATCAGGCAGAGGTACTCGACCCACTCCACGAGCTTGCGGAACAGCGGGCTGTAGATGGTGTTGGGCACCGTCGCCGCGGCCGTCAGGCCCGCCGCCGGGATCAGCACCGCCAGGCCGGCAGTCACCGACACCGCCGCTACCGACGACAACACCACCGAGTAGCGCACCAGGACAGTGCCGACGATCAGGACCGACGTCACCGCGAGGATGATCGACTGCCAGCGGTCGACGTAGGAGCGGCCACGGAGCATCAGGAAGCCGGCGGTCGTCGCGACCAACAGCAGTGGCAGCCACCGGTCGTGCGTGCGTGGGTCGGAAACGCCGACCAGGGACACGATGGTCAGCACGCCCAGGCCGACCAACAGGCCGGTCAGGAACGACCGGGCCCGCTCGGCACGCAGCACCACGTCCTGGATCGAGGCGGGGCCTTCCAGCGTCGGGCGGCCGCCGTCGACGCCGTGCACCACGGTGGTCGGCAGGTCGGGCCGGGCCTCGAACACCCAGCGACTGGTGGCAGACGGGAACACCGGCAGCCGGATACCGGACAGCCAGCGAGACATCGCCGGAGCGGCGTGATAGCCGAACACACAGACCAGCAGTATCGACGTCAATAGCGTCACCGCTCCGGTGTTGAACGCCATCCGGGCCAGGCTCGCGATGGTTGCCGCCAAGGCGATCGTGACAATGGCGGTGCCAGCGCCCAATCGGCGGCCGCTGAACCGCATGATCAGCATCGCGGCGACGCCGGCGATGGCGAAACCCATCACCGCGTGCGGGGAACCGACCGGGCCCGGGGGCGCCGATGCCGCGGATATCGCGAGCGGCGCGATGGCGGCCCAGAGCAGCATGTCACCCGCGCGGCGGTTCTCCGGCTTGTGGGCGCGGCCCAGGATCAGCAGAGCGACGGTCGCGGTGAGCACGGCGATGACCGCGGCGAACGGCGCCGGGACCCAAGACGCATGCTGGTAGCGGAACCAGCCCAGCAGGCCTGACGCCAGCAGCACGCCGGAGCCGACCATCGCGGCACCGACCTGGATCGCGATCGTCGGGTTGACCGCGGTGAACCGCTTGCTGAGGTTGACCGACACGGCCGTCGAAATGTGCTCGATGACTTGAGAGCGGTGCTCGGTGTCCTCGACGAACCGCAGCCACAGCCGGTCGCCGTCGTAGACATCCTGCTCGGTCAGCGACTGGGTGGCCCGCAGCGGCGTTCCGTCAACCAGGCACAGAGCCCAGCGGCCGCGTTGCTTGGCTTCCAGAGGCGTGAGGCCCAGCTCCCGGAGCCGGACGTTGACGACCTTCAGCAGCGGGTCGATCATCACCGAAACCGGGGCGTTGGCGTCCAGCAGAACGCCGATCTGCACGCCTTCGCCGGCGATGATGCCGATGACGGCCGATTGTGGGGACGCAATTGCCTCTGTGCCTGGCTGCTGCGCCTCAGCTACTGCGGTCATCCTTGCACCCCTTTGTCGACGGTTCGTACGTCCATATCTGTTTTGCCTCGCTATGTGGAATTGTGACGTCGCGTCCCAACTACTGAGCAGATTCTAGAACATTTGGCGGCATCCGCATCTTTGCTAGATGCTCCATGGAAAATCCTTGCCGTGCGCGGGATTTCCGTAACGATCAGTTAAACTCTGCTGTGCGTTTTCCACTCCCCATAGGGAAGTGTTTCCAACACCGTCTTCACACCGACTTGTACTAGTTGCGGAGTGGCAGGGCAGATCGCCAACCACGCCTCGTTCGAGCCGGCGGTCCGCGCTTGCTGATACATCGCGATCCGGCCGCCCGACCCATCCTTCAGCGAGAGCACCGAGGCGCTGGGCGCCTTGTCGTCATCGCGGTATTGCCGGGCATACACCGCTGCCTCTGCGGCCGGGTCCGACAGCGCCTGGCCGAGCGCGGCGACCGTCGCCGCGCTGATGCCCAGCCGTCGCAGGTCGCCGCCGGAGAAGACGTTGAATCCTGAGCTCTGCCACGCTTTGGTGATTTCGAGCATCTCCTCGAGCGGCACGTTGACCGCGTTGATCGCGGCGGGTTCGGCGTGGTGGATGGACTCCAGCGCGTCGAACAGCAGGGCCGCGATGGACGCGGTGTCCGCGATGGCGACGTCGTCGACCGTGATCTCGTCGCCGACACGAACGGCCGACACCCAGTGCTGGCCGCGGCGAGCTAACAGCACGCGAAACTCATTGTCCGGGATGTCGCGCGAGCCCACCGGCTCCTCGGCGCCATCCTCGTCTTTTTCTTTGATCCCGTAGAGCAGTTTGCCCCGGGACAGCAAAGCGACGACTTCAAGGTCGGGCACCGCCAGAACGCGCATCCGCGCGGCGACTGCCTCGTTGACCGCCTCGCCGTCGACGATCCCCTGTTCGCGCATAACTGCCATGCCCGGGTGCTCGTTCAACCAGTCCATGGAATCGGTCGACACGAATGGCCGGCAGCGCAATTCGGGCGCGACATGGCGAATATCGAGCAACGCTTGCAACATCCAGAAACCCTCGACATTGACGGTGATATCTGTGCGTGTGCTCTGATCCATCGCTACCTCGCTAGTTGTGTGTTATCGCACGACGCGGCAGCACACCCGAAATCGGTGTGCTGCCGCGCCCTGTGCTGATTGTCAGGCCCAGCTGGAGCCAACAGCCGAGTCAGTGCTCGACATGTTGTTTCCGGCGGTCTGAACCTTCTGGCCGTGGGAGTTGGCCTGCTCGTAGATCACCTGGAAGTTGCGACCCAACTGGGTGATGAACTCCTGGCAAGCCACCGAACCCGAACCACCCCAGAAGTCACCGGCAGCCAGCACATCGCGAACGATGCTCTGGTGCTCGGCCTCCAGGGAAGCGGCCTGGGAACGGATCAACGCGCCGTGGGCGTCGACATCACCGAACTGGTAACTGATCGACATCTATCTGTCCTCCTGATTGTGAAAGTTTACGCTGACAGCCGAGTTAGCTGCTCAGAATCTGCTGAGAGGCCTGCTCTTGGCTCTCGTAGTTGTTCGCGTCGCGGATCAGTCCGTCCCGGACACCGTGCAGCATGTTGACGATGTTGCGGAACGCGGTGTTCATCTGGCCCATGGTGTCGTGGGAGGTCATCTGGGCGGTACCGCTCCAGCCGGCCCCGGCGATGTTCTGGCTCGACGCCCACATCTTGCGGGCCTCGTCCTCCACCGTCTGCGCGTGCACGTCGAAACGGCCCGCCATCGACCGCATCTCGTGCGGGTCAGTCATAAAACGTGTAGGCACTTACTTATCTCCTTGCTTGTGTAGTGATGGAATGCAGTGAACGTAGTAGTCGGATCGGCTACCTGAGGTAACCGCCGACTTGGTACACACGGCTGTTCCCCCCTTTCCCGCTAGCTGGTAGCCACGGTGCGTGGCACCACAGTGGGACGGTCTTCATCGTCGACACTCAGCCGGCCGCGGCTGCGTTGGCAGCCTCGGTGGCGGCGTAGGAACCGGCGCTGGTACCCAATGTGTTGACGAACATTTCATGGATGGCCGCGGCCTGCTGACTGACGGACTGGTACAGCTGCGCGTGGGCGACGAACTGAGCCGCCGTCAGCGCCGAAACCTCGTCGGCGGCAGCGGGAACCACTGCTGTGGTCGGACCCGCGGCGGACGCGTTCTGGGCGTTCAATGCCGAGCCGATCCCTTGGAGGCTGGTGGCTGCCGCCGACAGTGCCTCCGGCTGGGTGGTCACGAACGACATTTCGGCGTCCTTTCGGTTGGTTCACCAATCTTTCCGTGCATGAGAATAGACGCGCGTTCCGCTGTGCGCTGGGGCCGAAGCTGGGAGTTTGCAACTGTTCACCCAGCGGCAACAACTGTTCATCTGAGGTAACAGCCGAGTAACCGGCTGAGCTCCGCGGGCGCGGGTCAGCAGCTCGAAAGAGCTCCTGAAGTGCTCAAATGCTCTGACCTCGGTCGGGCACTGATCTCGGCGTTTGAATCGGTGGTCGCGCACGTCGTGGAGCCGTGGCCAAGGCGGCACCCGGGTGTGGCGAAAAAATCTAACCGCGGATAACGCCGCACAGGTTGCACTCACGCGGCCGCACCTTTGATGGCCACTCAGAGTTCTGCTCTGAAACCGCGTCCCCTGCGGGCCACCGGGCCCTGCTCGACGACGGCGACCAGACAAGGCTGGACTCCCGCAACGGCGCCGCTGTTCGCGACCGGAGACGATGCTGTTCGCCTGCCTGGGAACCGATGGATTGCTGACCGAACTCCCCGGTCAGGTCGAGGTGTTCGGCGCGTCGAGCGACACTTCACGCAAGCCCGCACCGACGGCACTCCCCCGGCTGATTGCGGCCGCGCGCCGTGGCTCAGCCGAACCGCAGCGGCAAGTGCTTGAGCGCGAAAGTCTTACTGGGAAACTTGATTTCGGGTTCGTAGCCAGGCGCCAGTTCGAATTCAGGGATTCTCTTGAGCCATTCGTCGACGATCACGGTCAGCTCCATGCGCGCCAGATGAGAACCCAGGCAGCGGTGCGGTCCGCCGCCAAATCCCCAGTGCCGGTGCACCTTACCGTCCATGGTGAGTTCGTCGGTGGAGGTCGCGTCACTGCCGTCCCGGTTGACCAAGGCCATGCACAAGAACACCGATGAGCCCGCGGGCAACGTCATACCACCGACGACGACGTTCTCGGTAAGTACCCGGGGCGCCACCGGCGCTGACGGCTCCAAGCGCACGATCTCTTCGATGAAGACCCTTATCTGCCTTGGGTTGTCGCGGAGCTGTGCGCGCAACTCCGGTCTGCGCGCCAACTCCAGCAGGCAGAAGCCGATCGCCGCGGTCACGGTGTCCAGCCCCGCCAGGATCAGCAGATGGCTCATGCCCAGCACTTCGAGATCCGTGAAGTTGCCTTCACTTTGCATCACGGCAGACAACATGTCCGAGCCCGGATTTTCCCGACGGTATTGGATTGCGTCCGTCAGATATCGGTACATCGCCTGTGCCGCCGGGGCTATGTCCGCCATACTGCTGTATGCCTCGTCTGAGAGCACGGCATTTTTCCAGGCGATCAGTTGATCCCGATCTTCCAACGGCAGACCGTAGAGGTCCAGGAAGACCTGGTAGGGGTACGTCCTCGCCAGGTCTTTCATCACCTCGCATTCGCCGCGGCCAGCGATGGCGTCGATCATATCGCCGGCGTGACGGACAAGCACCGGTCGCGACTTACGCAACCCGTGCGGGCTGAAAAACGGCTGCAGGATTCTGCGGTATCGAGTGTGCTCAGGCGGGTCGAACCCCAACGGGATCACTGGGATTGGGCTTCCCGGTGGTTGAAGCGCCAGTCGGGCGGAGAAAACATTGGGACTGCGCAACGCCGCCAGCACGTCCTCACGCCGGGTGAGGTAGTAGTAGCCGTTCATGAACACCACCGGTCCGGCATCGCGCAGGACCTTCCACCCGGCGCCTCGGTCAGCGGCCATCGGGAGGGCGAAGTAGTCAAGCCGCGGAAGGTGAAAGCCGGTGCCGTACAGGCTTTCATCAATGGAGCTCATGTACGTGATCTCTCGTTGTCGGTTCGTCCATTGTCGCTGGGCCTATGGCGGCCCGGCGACAGTAGACATGGTATGCGGCCCGCGGTGGTTCGGTCGCGTCGTCCCCGCGCCAATGGGTGCCCGGGTGAGCGACGATGTTCGACATGTCTTTTAGAATCGGCATTGTGAAGGTTCGTGTCGAGCAGTCGAGGTGCGTTGGTCACGCCCAGTGCTATGCGGTTGACCCCGAGATTTTCCCGATCGATGATTCTGGCTACTCCACTCTCAAAGAGCACGAGGTCGCGCCGGAGGACGAGCAGATAACTCGTGACGGGGTGGCGTCCTGTCCGGAGATGGCGCTGATCCTGGACGAGGATTGACTTGGAAGCCAGGCTAATCACGCCGGCTAACGATCACCGTCGGTCACGGAGTGCGGGAACCGTCCTTGCAATGCCCGCAGCAGATCTTGGACTTCGTCGATGCGAGCGCGTATCTGCGTCAACTCTCCTGATGGCCGGGCATCGCCAGGCCCGTGTCGGTGAACCGGATCTCCGGCCATGCGATGCGCAAGCTCCTGTAGTTCGGCGCATTCAGCCTGTAGAAGCCGCTCGAAAACTCGCGCCTGAGCTATCTCGGCAGGCTGAGCGGGGCGGCGCGCCAACACGCTTGCTGCACTCAACGCCGGCGAACCGGTAGTGGTCCTCGGGAGCGCGCGGGCGGCATCTCGGGGTCTCCGCGACAACGCCAGCGAACCGGATGCCTGAGCGTGTTCCGCCATGGTGTCCCTCCTGCCCGCCCGGCCGAAGTTTGTTAACCGGAAACCTACGCCACTGCTCTCGCGCGCTTCCAAATACACCCCAACTGTTCATATTTGGGTCACGATCACGACATCCGCGATTCACCTCACATCGAGAAGCGGCGGCGCGGCGTGCGCATTGGCGAACACAACACTCCTGGGGTGTCACGTCGCGACGTGACACCCCAGGAGGTGCGAAGCTAAGCGGCTGTTAGCCGGCTGACGGCGGACGAGGCATGATCGTGGGTTTGAACCCGTAGCGTGGGCCCGAGCCGAAGCCGCTACCGGCTCGAGTACCGGCCATCGGCATACCGCCCATGACGTTGCTCCCGCCAGCGGCGGTCTCCGGGGCAGCGCTGACGCTGCTGACGAGCTGCACGCCGTGCGGGGCCGCGGCCGGAGTAGCTCCACCGATCCACGACGCCGGCACCGCCAGTTTGCCGACCGAACCGGCGCCGCCCAAATGGCGGACACCGAATGCGCGGCCCCGCCGGCAGCACCGCCGCCAAGCCCGGCTCCGAGACCACTCAAGCCGTGGAGTGCTGGCGCAGCAGCGGCCGGGGCCGCCCCGCCCAACATTCCTGCGCTCTTCGCGATCTGAACCCCGAAGTTGCCCATACCAACGCTGAAGTAGGGCAGACCCTCGGTGTTGTAGAACAAGCTCGCGTAGGGCGAATAGTTGTTGACCAACGCCGAAAGGTTGGTGGGCAGCACGCTCGTCCCGAATATGAAGGCGTAAAGCTCTTGCAGCGGCGTCAAACCAGTGGCCGCCGAGCTGGCCGCAGAGGTGGGCGACGCGAGGCTTTGCAGCGAACTCGGCATCGACGAAGTCAGCTTCGACAAGATGCTCTGGGCGTTCGTAGCCGCCGAATTGCCGGTGGCGGCAGCGACCGCGGCGCTTTGATTCGCAGTGCCGGATGGGTTGGTGGTCTCAGCCGGCGTGGCAAACGGGGTCACCTTGCTGGCCGCCGCCGACTGGCCCGCATAGCCGTACATGGCCGCGGCGTCCTGCGCCCACATCTGTCCGTACTGCGCCTCGAGCTGCGCGATCAACGGCGTGTACTGCCCGAAGACGTTGGCCTGCGTCGCCGCTGCCGTCTCAGCACGATTGGCCGCGATGAGCGGCGGCGGTACCGTCGCTGCGAACGCCTGCTCGTATGCCGCGGCGGCTGTCCGGGCCTGGGTCGCAGCCTGCTCGGCCTGTGCGGCCGTCTCCTGCATCCAGGTCACGTACGGCTGAGCCGCACTGGCCATGGCCGTCGAGGCCGGCCCGTTCCACCCGTCGCTTGCGAGCTGCGTGATCACCGTCTCGTAGCCCTGAGCAGCCGACTGCAGCTCGGCGGCGAGGCCGTTCCACGCCGATGCGGCAGTCTGCAATGACGACGACCCGGACCCGTATACATGCGGGCCGAGTTGATCTCAGGCGGTAGCGCCCCGAAATCGATCATTAGAAAGCCTCCTAGCCGGCGGCAGCCGCGTTGGCGGCCTCGGTGGCTGCGTAGGACCCGGCGCTGGTGCCCAACGTATTGACGAACATCTCGTGGATGGCTGCAGCCTGCTGGCTCACGGCCTGGTACATCTGCGCGTGAGCAACGAACTGAGCCGCCGTCAGAGCCGAAACCTCGTCGGCGGCAGCGGGAATCACTCCTGTGGTGGGGCCCGCCGCAGCGGCGTTCTGGGCGTTCAGCCCCGAGCCGATCCCCTGCAGGCTGGTGGCCGCTGCCGACAATGCTTCCGGCTGTGTGGTCACGAACGACATCCGGTCTCCTCCTAAGTAACCGTGGCGCGTCTACGACCTCGGGCAAGGTCGTTCGGTTGAAAGATTAGATGGTCACGCTCGAATAAAGCCGCCGCCGACCTAACTGTTCACGCCTGGACGGCCAGTATTCACCCCTCGATATCGGCTGTTCATCCTGAATTCGACAAACCTTCCACCTGCAGTAACGTTTCAATCCGGTCGCCCATTGGAACCTACTGTGGTCCATCCGCTCGATTGCCGTCTCGGCTGCCGATACTGACACTGGTAGTGGTGCAGATCGTGGGAGCGGGCTTTTGCCACAAGCACTTTCGGTACACCGCATGAGGCAGGCTGCCATTCGGTTGCGCGGCAGGACGTCAAGCGGCTCAAAGACCTCGATTGTGAAAACGCCACGCCTGAGTGGCTTTTGGCTGACGCCGTAATTGGAGAACGTCGCGCTCGAGGAGATCGCGGATGGAGCCCTCCAGGCCCGGGCCCCTTGGAACCGCCGTTCGTCACTTGTAGCCACAGCGCCGCCGGTAGGAAAATCACCGCAGCTCCACCGCGCCGCCAACAGCAGTCGCAGATGCGCCCAATCGGGTGTTGGCGGTGGTGCGGTGCGACGAGGGACGTGAATTGTCCTGCCGCGCAATGTGAACGACTCTCGTTCGCCGTAAACCGGTTCACGGGGCAGGAACGGCGACTGGGCGTCGCCGCACCGATCCGTACTCTGTTACCCGCCTGCGGGCGGCTTGGGCATCACGGAGTGCCGGACCCCGTATTTCACGGTGTAGCCGGCGCCGCGGCGTCCGAGACCGGCGCCGCCCGACATCGGAACACCGTTGAGGATTCCATTCGACGCCGGTGCGATAGGGCGTGCGGCGCTGGCCAGCCGGGCCTCCACCGTCTCGGTGGGCGCCGACCCTTGCCAACTCGCGGGCACCGACAGCCGCCCAAGAGCGTTCGCCTCGCCCAAACTGGCCGACACACTGCTGGCCGTAAACGGTGCGCCGCTGACGCCTGCGGTGCCGCCAATTGGGGGAATTGGCACAGGCTTCGGCATCAACCCAAGCCCTTGTTCTAGTGCCGTTGCCTGAGCTGGGCTGATTAACTGCTGGCCCATGCCGTAGCCGAAGTTTCCCAGACCGACCGCGAAGTAGGCCTGAAGGATCTGCCGCATCGAGTTCAAGTTGGCGTTCGTCAGGCCCACGCCCCAACCGCCGGTGGGGTAGTTGGCGATGGTGTTTTGCCAGAGTGTCTCGAGCCAAGGGATCAGCGTGGTCGGGGGCGTCGTCGCGCTGCTGGAGGCCGCTTGCAGCGCCGTCGTGTCTGAGTGCGTGGCGGGCGCCGACGACACCGCGTTCTGCACCACCGTCGCCGCTTGGCTGGCCGGGGTGGCAGCGGCATTGGCCACCGCGTTGCTCTGGCTGCTGGTCCCGTCAGGGTTGGTCGTCTGCGGCGGCGCGGTGAACGGGGTCACCTGCGACGCCGCTGCTGAAGCGCCGGCGTAGCCGTACATCGCGGCGGCGTCCTGAGCCCACATCGCCGCGTAAAGCGCCTCCGTCGCCATGATCGCGGGAGTGTTCTGACCGAAGAAATTAGTAGCGACCAGAGCGGCCAGCAGGGCACGGTTGGCCGCGATCACCGGCGGCGGCACCGTCATCGCGAATGCCGCCTCGTATGCCGCGACCGCCGCGCGAGCGCGGTTGGCCGTCTCCTCGGCCTGTGCACCGACTGTGCTCATCCAATCGATGTAGGGGGTGACTGCGGACATCATCGCCACCGATGTGGGACCTACCCACGCGTTGCCCGTCAACTCCGCGAGCGCGGAGGTGTAACCGGTGGCCGCGAAACCCAACTCCGCCGGCCAGGGCGTCCAGGCCTCTGAGGCCGCCAGTAGTGGGCCAGGTCCGGGGCCCGAATACATCCGTCCTGAATTGACCTCCGGCGGCAAAAGCCCGAAATCAAGCACTAGATTCCTCCGTCAGCGAGCCAAAGTTGCGTCTGCCTCGTCAACCGCCGCATGCAAGCGGGGTTGACGACGTTTCTCGTCGTCGCGACTTGGTCAGCGATCAGCACGCTTATCTCGCTGGCCGGGTGGTTGATGTCGATGTGCAGAACGCGGTCTTTGGTCACGTACGAAGCGCTTTCTATGCTTGGTAACCCTCGGCGTCAACAACATTGAGCATCGATGTTCATCGCTGAACAGTCGCTGGCTGAGGCATTAGCTGGCCGCGCGGGCCACCCCCGACGCTGACGCCGCTATTCATTCCTCAGCAGAAAGTGTTCGTCCGCGATCAACTGCTGTTGATCAAAAGGTCGGTTCTGCGCCATCCCGCGGCCGCAATCAGGACGATCATCCGGCTGCCGGCGTGAACGGGACCACAGTCGAGCGGAGCTCGAACCGGGTCGGTGCTGCGGCACCTCCTCGTCCGCCCATGTTGGCCACCGGCATCATCGGTGGCAGGGCCGATTGTGCGCCCGCCGGCGCCGCAGAGATAGCGGGTATGCCGCCGATGTGCATAGCCGTCCCGGCGGTGGACACCGTCGGCGCGGCACCGGTCCACGCGGACGGCACCGACAACGGACCGATCGAGGTGGCCCGACCCAGCCCCGCGGAGATTGCCGGAGCGCCGGCGCCGTTGACCGTCGAACCCAGCGCGCCGGTGCTTGACGCGAGTCCGACCGCGTGCGCCGCGCCCAACTCGTTGGCGGCGGTCGTCGCTGCCTTGGCCGCGGTCGCGGTGCTGCCCGCGGTGAACAACCTGGACAGCATGCTCATCGGCATCGATGCCAGCCTCAGCGGCGTGCTGAGCTTGTTCAGCATCGACATCGCCGAAGTCGAGGACGTCGTCGAACCGGTCGTCGTCGAGGCAACACTGTCCAGGCTTTGCGGCGATGCGAGGCTCTGCAAGGCCTGAGGCATTCCGGAAATCATCTGCGGCCCCGACGACATGAGCGTCTCGACGTCGGTACCGCGGGACACCCCGGCGGACTGAGTGGCTGCGGCCGACTGGCCCGCCAGGCCGCTGGGATTGGTGGTCTGGGGCGCCGTGGTGAACGGGGTTACCTGTGACGCCGACGCCGAGGCGCCGGCGTAGCCGTACATCGCGGCGGCGTCCTGGGCCCACATTTCGCCGTAGAGGGCCTCGGTCGCAGCGATCGCCGGCGTGTTCTGCCCGAGGACATTGGTGGCGACGAGCGCCGCCAGCAGGCTTCGGTTGGCGGCGATCAGCGGCGGTGGAACCGTTGCGGCGAAAGCGCTTTCGTACGCGCTGGCCGCCACGGTGGCCTGCGCGGCGGTCTGCTGCGACTGGTCGCCGGTCGCGCTGAGCCACGTCATGTACGGTGCGGCGGCG
Organism: uncultured Actinomycetota bacterium; assembly: GCA_963741555.1. Lineage (GTDB taxonomy): Bacteria > Actinomycetota > Actinomycetes > Mycobacteriales > Mycobacteriaceae > Mycobacterium. Next base: position 1,132,663 of record CAVUIH010000015.1, read on the forward strand.
GCGGCCATCGACGTCGAGCTGGGACCCGTCCACGGCCCACTGGCCAGAGTCGAGACCACTGAGCTGTATCCAGACGCTGCGGCAGTCAACTCGTCGGCCAGCGAACCGGCGCTGACGCCGAGCGTGTTGACGAACATGTCGTGGATCGCGGCCGCCTGCGCGCTGATCGCCTGATACATCTCGGCATGCGTGGCGAACTGGGCAGCGGTCAGCACGGAGACCTCGTCGGCCGCGGCGGGTTGCACACCCGTGGTCGGAGCCGCCGCCGCGACATTCTGCGCCGTCAGGGTCGACCCGATTCCCTGCAGATTCTCAGCGGCCGCCGCCAAATCGGCCGGCTGCGCACTCACGAAAGACATCTGGCACTCCCCCTCACAGCTCACACCCGTCACTAGTTAGAGACGTTAACTAGGAAAGATGGGCTGCTGACATGGCGAAGCTATGCGCCCGCTATGAACGTCGGGTGGAGTGCCGGGCGGGGGCATAGCCCCGCAACGACGAAGGTCCCCCCGTCCAGATGGGCGGAGGGACTTTCGGTCCGAGGCGGTTATCGGCGCAAGTCGGTGGCTGCGACCTGGACGAACACGCCAGTGTCCTCGGCCATCAGCAGACCGCGACCACGCGGCAGTGGTCCACCCTTCATCTTTCCGCGGATGAAGCCCTCGTCGGGGTCCGCGTCCATCACCAGCAGGGGTGCGTTGGCCTGAGCCAGCGCCCGCAGCATCGGGTCGCTACCTGCCGACGACCATCCACCGAAGGTCCGGGTGACGATTACGTGCAGGCCGACGTCGGCTGCCCGGGTCACCCATGGCGCCGCCCGTTGCAGCGGCGAATCGAAGCCCGGCGGCAACTGCTGCACGTCGTCGATGATCAGGAAGATCTCCGGTCCGCTCCACCATGCCCGGGACAGCAGCTCTTCGGCGGACAAGCCCGGAGGCGGTTCACGACGGGCTAGCACTTCGCCCAGTTCGTTCATCATCGCCGAGACGCCGTCGAGGTTGTAGGCGAACTTCTCGACGTAATCGGTGCCCAGCGTTGTCAGCAGCTGACGACGCGGGTCGACCAGCCAGACCTGCGCCGACGGTCGTGTCGTCGGCGCAGCGATGCTGGCTCCCGGCGCGTAGACCCGACCGATCTCGGCCATGATCGTCGCGAGCGTGGTCGTGCGGCCACATTCGCGTCGACCCGTCACCATCAGGTGCGCGTTCTCGGCGAAGTTGAGGTACACCGGCTGCAGGTCCAATTCGTTGATGGCCCAGGCGATTCCACCGGCACCGACGTTCTGCCGTTTGTCGCCCTGAGCCAGCGCCCGGACCTGGTCCAGGCCGAACTTCGCCGGAAGCCTGCGCACCGGAGGTGCCTGGGTGACCGCCACCTGGCTGACCGCCGCGGCGACGCTGTCGGACGCGAACACATTGTCCGGAGTGTCGGCAAGCGCCGGCCGCGCCACCAGGGTGTGCAGACCGGATTGCGGGTCGCTGTCCAGTCGGACGTAGTTCACCGCGACCATGCCGCGACCCGGCTTGACCGGAACATCCTTGGCGAACCGCGACCGCACCAGCTTGGCGTCCTCGACCGCGGCCAGACGCAACTCGATCCGGGATCCGAACCCACTGCGCACCGGCGGCCGCAGCTCGGACTCGCGGTCGGCCGTGACCACCACGTGGATACCGAACGACGGTCCCTGGTTGATGATCTGGTTGACCTGCTCGATCAACACCTCGTTCTCTTCGGCGAGCGCCCGGTAGTTGTCGATCACCAGGAAGACGTCGCCGAAACCGTCGTTCGGAACGCGGCCCGGCTCGTTACCGAACTTGCGGCGACGGAACACCTCCATCGACGGAACGTCGAACTCGAGGAAGGTGTGCTTGCGGGTGCGCAGCAGCGCCAACAGCTCGGCGACCGTGCGGCGAACGCCGTAGGGGTCGGTCGGGCCGACGACCTCGCCGACGTGCGGCAGCCTGGCCACCGTTGTCAACGCGGTGCTGCTGTACGCCAAGACGTAGAACTGCACCTGCTCCGGCGTGTGGGTCAGCGCGGCCGAGGTGATCAGGGTCTGCAGCGCGGTGGTCTTGCCCGATCCGCCGGCGCCGAGGATCAGCACGTTGGAGCCGGGCCCCGAGACGTCCACCGTCCACGGCGGCTGGTCGTGCTTGAACGGCCGGTCGATGATGCCGACCGGGAACACCAGGTTGCGGGCCGAGCCGTACTCCTCCTGCCACGGGTGATCGAGGAAGCGGTTGACCAGCGACTCGACCGACACCGGCCGGTCCAGCGGCGGCTGCCACAACCGGTAGGGCTTGAAGTCGATGCGACGAAGCTGGTCGATGATCACGGTACCGACCTTCGGCGTCCGGATCGCTTCTTCCTCTTCGTCCTCCTCGGGCGCACCGGCTCCGTTGCTGCCGAACACCTCGCCGTTACCGCTGTGGCTGTCGCCGTTGGTCAGCGCATCGAAATCGTCAGGTCCGGTGACGCTGACCTCGATCGGCGTGAAGCCGGTCGTGAACAGTTGCGGCCGAATGTAGTCCACGGTGTGGGTCAGCATCGCCGGACCGTCGTCGTCGTAGGAGATGCCGCGGCGGTAGTCGCGCCACAGGAATTCGGCCTGGAAGCGGATGATCTCGTCGAGGCTTTTCCGGAAGTAGCCGAGACCGGCTTGAGCGGGCAGGTTGACGGCGTTGGGAACACCGGCAGCCTGCGCCGCACCGGCGGTACGCGCCTTCAGCACCAGCCGGTATCCCATGTTCTCCATGAGCTTTTCGGCTCGGCTCTCGATCGTCTGCGAGGCCATCATCAGGTGGATCCAGTAGGCGCGACCCTGCCGGCCGATCGAGTCGAGCACGTCGACGGCGGTCGGCATGATGCGGAACCACTCGTAGAACTCGTCGATGACGACCACCAGCATCGGCAGCGGCGGGATGTCCTGACCGCGGGCCCGCATGCGGGAACGCATCTCGTTGTATTCCTTGGCGTCGTCGACACCGGCGTTGTCGCAGACCGCCTTTCGCCGGGCGATCTCACCCCACAACGCGTCCAGGAAACGCTCCATGAGCGCCTGGTCTTCCTCGAGGTCGGTGATGATGCGCGACACGTGTGGCACACCGGTGAACGGCTTGACCGCCGAACCACCCTTGAGGTCGGCCAGCACGAACTGCAGCTCGTCCGGCGGATGCGACAGCATCAGCGACTCGAGCACGGTACGCACCAGGGTCGACTTACCCGAACCGGTGGTTCCGGACATGACGCCGTGTGGGCCGTCACCGCCCTCGTCGAGGGACTTCATGTCCAGGAACAGCAATTCGCCGTTGTCCGAACGGTTTCCGAACGGCACCCGCAGCCGCGAACGGCTGGTCAGCGCATCGCGCCGGCTGGCCCACAGTGAATCGAAGTCGATCTCCGACGGATCCTCGATGCCGTAGTAGGACAGGATGTCGCGGGCGCCGATCTGCGCGACCCGCTGCCCGATCTCCTCGTAGGCCTCGGCCAGCCGCCAGCGGGCCACCCGCTGCGCGAACTGCTCGGCCTCGGGCTCGGTCACGTAGTCGGCGAGAGCGAAGAACCACCGGTTGTCGTCGATCACCATCCAGGTATCGCGGTCCCGGGGCAATGCCTCGATCACGCCAATGTCGTTGGTAAAGCGCAAAATTCGCTCCGGGTTACCCGTCCACAGCGCCGAACCGGTCAGGTCGAAGAACGTCACACCGTCGACACCGTCGACGCTGATCACGTACTCCCACTGCGGGTCGTCGACGTCGGCGATGATCACGTGGTGAGGCGTCGGTGTCTCTGCCGAAGAGCTGGCGTGCCGCGGGGTGAAAGATCCACGGCCGGCGAACAATTCGGCCTGGTCGGCGGCGAACTCGCGCACCGATCCGTACACCATGCGAGCGTTGCCGGCGGCGTCACGGCGACGCGGGTCGCCGAAGTGCGGCAACCACTTGACCCAGTCCCATTCGCTCATGTCGGAGGTGACGATGATCATCTGCAAGTGGTCGGGGCCGTGCGAGAAAGCCAGCTGCAAGATGATGGCCCGCATGAGCCCCAGCGTCTGCTCGCGATTGCCTTCCAGCGCGTACCACGGCTCGACAAGCAGCGACACCATCTTGGGCAGGTTGTAGACGACGCTCTGGTAGCGGCCGAACTCCTGCAGCGCCTTACCGGTCACCGGCTCCAGCTCGATGTCGGTCGGCATGTTCTGCGGCTCACCCCAGGTCACCTCGGGTCGGGTCATGCCCACGCCGATCCGGGCGACACCGAAGTTGAGGTCCTTGCCGTCCGGCTTGCGCTCCCACATCCGCTGCGATCCGACCGCGGCGGCCAGGGTGGTCGGCTCCGGGTGGAACCAGCGGTAGTTGGCGTCCATGCTGTCGGCGGACTCGTTCGCGGTCTCGCGCAGCATGTCGAGCATCAGCATGAACTGGGCGCGCATCGCGTCCAGCTTCGGCCGGCTCATCTGCTGCTGGCCACCGAAGCGACCACCGAACATCATCATCGCGACGCCGCCGATCATGAAGATCGGGAAGATCGAGCCGGCGCCCAGGAACATCCGCGAGCCGTTGGCGATGGTCATGCCGACCATGCCGACCAGCAGGCCGACGACCAGCACGCCGACGACGATCAGCCACCACGGCTTGCCTTCGGGCGGCGGGACACTCAGCGGTGTCGGTAGGACGATGTTCTCCGGCCTGACGGCGGGAGCCCGCTCAGGCGTCGGGCGTGCAAAACCTTGCTTCACTTCGGTACCGCCAATTCTGCAGGGTTCATATCGGACGGAAGAGTGTCGTGACGAACCAGCGCGTCCGCGCGGGACAGCGCGGGTCCGGGTGCCAGGAGTCGCAGTGCGACCCAGGGCGCCGGGCTGGGCTGGGCGGTCAGGCCCAGCGCCGAGCGGGAGTCGCGCGAGTTGTCGACGCCGAAGCGCACACCGGAACTCGAGAGCCACCACAGCGATTCGGATGTGTTCGAGCCGGGGTCGTTCCCGGTGACGACGACCCAGTTGCCGTAGTCCGGGCCGAAGTAGACGCGGTCGGCTTCGCGGCCAGACGAGTCGGCCTTGACCAGCGAGACAACTTTGTCAGCGGAGCCGCTGCTCACCGGGATGGTCGGGCCGGAGATCACCTGGACACGGGCACGCTCTTCGCCGGTGGTCTTCTGCCACCACCAGCACGTCGCGGGGTTTTCCTTGAGATCCACCGGGCTCAGCGGTCCGTCGGGGTAGGCCGACAGGTCCAGCCCGTTGACCACCGGCATCTTCGCCAGCGACGCCGGCGCCACCACCACCGGTGAATTACCGGCGGGTGTGCCTGCGTTCTGCAGGATCTGGGCGACCACCGGGTTCACCGTCTGCACCCCGTCACTCAGGACCAGCGAATACTGTTGCGGCCCACTGATCTGCGGTGTCACGATCACGGTCCCGACCGGTCCGGGTGCGCCGGCGAATCCGGCGGGCTTGCCGGCGTCCGGCACCTTCGGCACCGACAGCTCAGGGCCGACCGGCAGGGAGTCGTACAGCGCTCGGCTCATCGGCCGCGCCTGGGTGACATTCTCCGGCGTCAATCCCAATGGCAGCAACACCGCCCGGTTCATCGAGTCGATGCGCGACCGCCGTCCCTGCCGGATCACCCAGGTGTCTTTCTCGTAGTGCAGCACCACGGCGTCCGAGCCATTCAAGACGTGGCGGCGACCCGTCAGGTCCGGCGTGCCGTCGATCACGGTGACAGTCACCGGTGACGGCGCTCCGACTCCGGCCGTCTGCGCCACGGAGTCGCACACCAGCCACGACGACGTCGCCGGGGTGGTCGGAGAGAACTCCGACGGCGCGCCGGGGATGCCCACCAGCGGCCCGTGCGGCTGTTGGGCGATCTGGCTACCGCGCACCTTGTGCGGGTTGTCCGCGCGTCCGGCGATCAGCCGGGCCGACGCCAGGTTCAGCGCCGGGTACAACTTGTCGCCGACGCGGACGTAGAGGGCCCCGGAGTCACGGTCGGCAATGATCGGGGTGTCGTTCAGCTGGCCGGACGGGCTGATGAAGGAGTACAGCAAGGCGCCCAGGCAAATCACCAGGGCGGCTGATATCGACGCGACCACTGCCAGCGTTTGGCGCCGGCCGGGCTCGATCTCCATCCGGACCCGCCAGCGCGTCAACGCCATGGCGGTACGGCGAGCCAGGAACTGGTATCCGGTTACCTGGGTCCGGGTGGACAGTCCGAGGCCATAGCCCGACCCTCCGCTGCTCACCTGCCATTTTTGCTCACGCTCCCAGCCGAACGAGCACCTGAATGCTGTCTAGTCCCACGATTCACAGAGATAACGGTAGGGCACCCTAGGCGACCTCGCCAGGCGAATGTTTCGACGCGGTTGCTATTTGCGTACCCGCCGGTAGTGGTTTGCGCCACAGTGCCGTCACCTGCCATTGATTGGGGGGAAGGAATCCAAGAGATATCCGCTGCGCATCGTACGGTCCGGAGCAAACCCAGCCCACCGAGAAGACGACGCCGAGGTGAACACTCGGGTCGCTTACAAGTCGTCTCGGCAAGCAAGATGGCGGGTATGACTCTCGCCGGTGACGATGGTGCCGCCGAGTCCGGGATCGAGGAGTGCCGTATATGACCCAGCTGCCGCCGTCGTTGACCGAACTCGCGGGTCGGTTCGGGATCGCGACCGACTACGAAGACTGGAGCGGCCGCCGGATCGACGTTCCGGAAAGCACGCTGGTAGCCGTGCTTTCCGCGTGCGGTGTGCCCGCCGCGACCGAGCCGGAACGGGCGGCGGCGCTGACCGCTCAGGACCGCGCGTACTGGTCGCGCGCGCTGCAGCCGACCATCCTGGGGCGGGCTGGCGCGCCGACGTCGTTCTGGGTCCACGTCACCCATGGCCAGCCAGCCGAGGTGTGGGTGCAGCTGGAGGACGGCACCGTCCGCACCGGAATCCGCCAGGTCGACAACTTCGCCGCGCCCTTCGACCTCGACGGACGCTCGATCGGCGAGGCCAGCTTCGTGCTGCCCGACGATCTCCCGCTGGGCTACCACCGGGTGTTCCTGCTCTCCGGCGCGGACGAGACCAGCTCCGCGCTGATCGTCACGCCCGAGTGGCTGGGACTGCCGGAGCGGTTGGGCGCTCGCCGCACCTGGGGCCTGGCGACACAGCTATATGGCGTGCGGTCCCGACAGTCCTGGGGCGCCGGCGACCTCACCGACCTCACCGACCTTGCGGTGTGGTCGGCGTCGGTGCACGGGGCCGGGTACGTGCTGGTCAATCCCCTGCACGCGGCCGCCCCGACCAAGCCGATGGAGCCGTCGCCGTATCTGCCGACGTCTCGCCGCTTCGTCAACCCGCTGTATCTGCGGGTCGAGGCCATCCCGGAATTCGGCGACCTGCGCAAACGCAGCCGGGTGCGGCGGCTGCGTAAAGAAGTGCAGCACCGCGCTGCCACGCTGGACGCCATCGACCGCGACGCCGCGTGGAAGGCCAAGCGAGCCGCGCTGAAACTGGTCTACCGGGTTCCCCGCACCGCCGGTCGCGAATTGGCGTACGCGGCGTACTGCGACCGCGAGGGCGCTGCTCTCGACGATTTCGCCACCTGGTGCGCGCTGGCCGAGAAGTACGGCGGCGACTGGCATCAATGGCCCGAATCGGTGCGCCACCCCGGCGCTGACGGCGTCGCCGAATTCGTCGTCAAGCACCAGCCCGCGGTCGACTTTCACCGCTGGATGCAGTGGCAACTCGACGAGCAACTCTCTGTCGCGCAATCGCGGGCACTGTCGGCCGGGATGCCGCTGGGGATCGTGCACGACCTCGCGGTCGGCGTGCACCCGAACGGGGCCGACTCCTGGGCACTGCAGGAGGCGTTGGCACTGGGGGTCTCGGCCGGTGCGCCGCCCGATGAGTTCAATCAGTTGGGCCAGGACTGGTCGCAGCCACCGTGGCGGCCCGACCGGCTCGAAGAGCTGGAATATCAGCCCTTTCGCGCGTTGATCCGCAGCGTGCTGCGGCACGCCGGCGGGGTGCGTATCGACCACATCATCGGCTTGTTCCGGCTGTGGTGGATTCCGCAGGGCGAAGCGCCCACTCAGGGCACCTACGTGCGCTACGACCACGAGGCGATGATCGGCATCGTCGCTCTGGAAGCCCACCGTGCGGCGGCGTTGGTGGTCGGCGAGGACCTCGGCACGGTCGAGCCATGGGTTCGCGACTATCTACGGGCACGCGGTGTGCTGGGCACGTCGATCCTGTGGTTCGAACTGGACCGCGACGGCGCGGGCGGTCCCCTGCCGGCCGAGCGTTGGCGCGAATACTGCCTCTCGTCGGTGACGACTCACGACCTGCCGCCGACGGCGGGCTATTTGGCCGGCGATCATGTGCGCCTGAGGGATTCGCTGGGATTGTTGACCCGACCGGTCGACGAGGAGTTCGCCGCGACCGAGGCCGAGCGGGCGGCCTGGATAGCCGAGTTGCGTCGGGTCGGCCTGTTGTCAAAGCACGCCGATGTCGAGGAGACGGTGCTTGCCCTGCACAAATACCTGGGCCGAACACCGTCGCGGCTGTTGGGGTTGGCGCTGACCGACGCCGTCGGTGACCGACGAACCCAGAACCAGCCGGGAACCACCGACGAATATCCCAACTGGCGAGTGCCGCTGAGCGGTCCCAATGGTCGCCCGGTGCTGCTCGAGGAAGTATTCAACGATCCCCGTGCGATCACATTGGCCGAGGCCATGCGTGCACAGACGGCGGTCCACCCGACCGCAACCTGTTAGCTTCTCCATTGCAATGAAGTCGTTGAAGTTCGGCGTGGTCGCCCCGGTCGCCGCAGGCGTCACCGCAGACCCGCGGTGGATGACAGCCTTCGCGCGGCACCTCGAGGCGTGCGGCTTCGAATCGATTGTCACCGTTGAGCACACCGTGCTGGCCACCCGTTACGACAGCGTCTACCCGTACGACCCGTCGGGGCGCGTGGAATTGGCGGCCGACTGCCCGGTCCCCGATCCGCTGGACCTGTTGTCGTTTCTGGCCGCCAACACCGACCGACTCGGCTTGGCAACGGGGGTTCTGGTGCTGCCCAATCACCATCCAGTGGTACTGGCCAAACGCGCAGCGACCGTCGACGCGCTGTCGAATGGAAGGCTCCGGCTGTGCGTCGGCGTGGGCTGGCTGCGCGAAGAGATCGAGGCCTGCGGCACTGCATTCGAAAGCCGCGGGCGCCGCGCCGACGAGCAGCTGGCGGTCCTGCGCGCACTCTGGGATACCCGCACGGCCGGGGTCAGTCACCACGGTGAGTTCTTCCATTTCGACGACGTCGTCTGCAGCCCGCATCCTGTTGCCGGGCAACATCTTCCCGTGCACATCGGCGGGCACAGTAAGGCGGCTGCTCGACGGGCGGGACGCTACGGTGACGGCTTCCAGCCGTTAGGGGTGGCCGGATCGCAGCTGGAGGCCCTGCTGACGCTGATGCGCGACGAGGCGATCGGCGCCGGACGGGACCCGGCGAAGATCGAAGTGTCGCTGGGTCACTCGGTTTCCAAAGTCGACGCCGAACGTGCGGAGCGGCTGGCCGCCCAGGGCGCCGACCGGCTGGTGCTGGCTATGCCGTCGATCACCGATCTCGAACAGGCCAAGGACGAACTGTCGGCCTGCGCCCAACGGCTCTCCTTGTGCCCATGACGCTGAACGCCGCCGACCGGGCTGCGCTCGCCGACTTGGTCCACCGCTACGCAGCCCGCGTCGACGACCGGCAATTTGATTCGGCTGCAGAGCTTTTCGCCGACGACGCTGAACTCGATGCTGCCTGATCCCCCGTCGACTTTGGAGCCGGTCCGTCAGCATCGCGGGCGCGCCGCCATCACCGATGCGTTGACCACCGTCGCCGCCACCATTCGCACTCAGCACGCCATCGTGGGCGAAGTTTATGACGACGGTCCGCGGCCGGCACTGCTCGCGGGCGCATCGCGTGCGTCGCCCACCACTGGATACAGCACGATGACCAGATCCGTGACGTGGTGTGGCATCTGCGCTACGACGACGAATATCGGCGCGCACGCCGACACGTGGCGGATCTATCGCCGGGCTCTGACGATCGACGCCATCGAAACGCGCTCGGCGCGCCAGGTACGGCCCTGGGCCTTCGGCCGCGGCCTCTTCCAGCAGATCGACGGTCCGGGTGAGGCTTTCGGCAGGAGTAACCATCAGATGCACGATCTCACGAGCCCTCGCGGCGTATTGCTCGGCGAGGATAAGTCGCAGGTCGGCGGCCAGTGAGTCCAGCGTCGCGTCCGAAAAGCGCCGTCCGAAGCCGACTCCCAGATGCGTGAGGGCGGCTGCCCACATCGGTTGATCGAGCCCGTTCCAGAGAATCAATGCCGGGGTGCCGGCCCGAAGGCCCGCGGCCGTGGTGCCGGCACCTCCGTGATGAACGATTGCGCCGCAGGCGGGGAACACCGCCGCGTGATTGACGTCGCGCACGATCTTGACGTGCTCCGGATCGATGGTACCGTCGAAGTCATTGGGCCCCAAATAAATCAAGGCTCGCGGCGCCGATTCGCCCGCACGCCGCGCTGATCGTGGCGACCATGTCGGCCGGCTCCGCCACAGGCGTGCTGCCGAAGCCGAAGTAGACCGGTGGCGATCCGTCGGCTGCCCACGACAGCACCTCGTCATCGGTGTCTGTCGGCAACTCCAACGTCAGCGTCCCGACGAAGGGCCGTCGGTCATCCCCCGCCCAGTCGTCGGCTAGTCGCGGCACGCAGAGTCTCTCATACGTCTGGATTTCCAGCGGCCGCGGCGCCTGATCCCCGACAACCTCGGGCAGGCCCAGCGCTCGGCGCTGGGCGCGGTCAGCCTGCGTTGACACACCTTGTTCAGCCGTTCCGGCCTGGAGGACCTGCGACGGGAAGAGGTGTAGCGCCGCAAACGGAATATGTTGGAGCTCAGCAATATTGGCCGCTGGCCTCTGCTCGGTCATGCCGGCCACGATCAGGTCTGCGTCCGCTGCCAGGGGCGTCAGCGTCGCGGATTTCTCAGCCAAGGACTGCGTTATGTATTCGACCGGCTTGCGGGATCGCGCTCAGAGGATTCTGCAGCATGCCGGTGAAGTCGTCGTCGCCCAAAAGATCCTGCCAGTGGCGGCCGTACGGCACAGTGACAAGCCCCGCGGACGCAACAAAGGTATGCAATTCCGGGCGGAACTGCGACGGCCACGCGTACCTCGTGGCCTCGGCGTTGCAACTCGGCGGCGACGGCGACGCAGGGCTCCACATCGCCACGACTGCCGTAGCCGGCCAGCACAAATTTCATCGGCGAAACCATATCGCCCGATAGCCGCGGCTGCACCGGGCGTGGTGCGTCAGCCGGCTTGCGGCAGCGGGATGCCTTCGCTCGTCGAGAATTCGGCGTCGCTCTGTGTCGAGAGCCCGAGCGACACCACCGACCGGGCGAACATCGCGTCGGTCAGATAGGCGAGCGCGACCGCCCAGCGGTTGACGCCGCGCGGGATGGCATACAGGTGGTAAGCGCGGGTAACGCACTTGGCCGGGAAGCCGGACAGCGGGATCTTCAGCGGGTTGGCAACTGCCTGGTGTGGTCCCAGGTCGACGACCAATCCCATGTCGTGGTGTTTGTACTCGCGCTTCTTGCCGCGGCCGAGACTGGCGGCGACGTTCTTGGCCAGCGTCTTGCCCTGGCGGGTCGCGTGCTGCGCCGTCGGTGGGGTGATCTTGCCGGGCTGGGTCACGTCGGGCACCGCGGCGGCGTCGCCGGCGGCGAAGACGTCGGGATGACCGGGAACCGACAGATCGGTCTGCACCTTCAGCCGGCCGTTCTCAGTCGGCAGATCCAGCGTCTCGATCAGCGGTGCGGCGGTCACCCCGGTCACCCACGCGACAGTGTGGGCGGCTATGCGTGAGTCGTCGCTGAGAATGACGTGGTCCGGATGGACTTCGTTGAGCGTCAAGCCCAGTCGGATGTCGACCCCGCGTCGTCGTAGAACCCGCTGCGCGCGGGCCCCCAACTTCTCGCCGACCTCGGGCATCACCTGTTCGGCAAGGTCGAGCAACAGGAATTTCACCGCGGCCGGGTCGAAATTCATCTGTTTGGCCGCGGCGTGCGCCAGTGCTCGCAGCTGCAGCACGAGTTCCGTGCCGGAATACGACGCACCGACCACGACGATGGTCCGGCGCGCCTGCGCCAGCTCGGCGTCGTCTTCCAGGCAGGACAGCTCCAGCTGCTCCAGAACGTGATCGCGGAGGTAGAGCGCCTCCGCGGTCGACTTCAAACCTTTTGCGTATTGCGGCAATCCAGGAATATCGAACAGCCGGGTCACCGAGCCGGGGGTCAACACCAATCGATCCCAGGACAACTCTCGGGTGCGTTGCTCCAGATCGGTGTAACGCAGCCGGTGCTGTTCCAGATCGACGCGGTCCACCCGGCCGCGTATGGCGCGCACTCTCTTCAGGGTCCCCGCCAGCGGTATGGCGACAAACCGCGCATCGACGACGCCACCGGCCACGTCTGGAAGCAGGGGCGTGTAGAGCATGTAGTCGACCGGGGAGATGATCGTCACGTCGACATCGTCCCTGCGCAGCAGGCGGGCCACCCGCCGCGCGCACTCGAAACCGGTGAAACCACTGCCCACGATCACTACTGACGTCACCATGTGCCTGTAGCCACCTACCCGCGATCACAAACATCACGCTCGGAGATCACCGGCGCCGGATTTCCCCGCCCGCTATTCGGGTAGTCGATCAGTTCGCGCTGCGACGCGACTGACATCGAAGGAGACGCATGGGAGACACCACGATCGACCCCGTCGACCGGCACCGCACCTCCCAGCCACTTGCCGGTCTGTCGCTCGTCGGAGTGGCCGTGGTGTCATTCGTGGTCTGCCTGGCCAGCTTTGCCACCAGGCAGATCGACGTCGGGGTGACCGCGGCCAGCGTCACACTGCTCGCGGCAGGGGCGGCCTTGGCGTGGCTGGCCATGGAGGCGCGGCGGGTTCGTCAAGTCGAGCGCGAATGGGACCGCGCCAACCACGGCGTTGCGCACTAAGGAAGGCGTTCGCGGCCGGCTAAGGGCCCGAGGTCATTCCAAGGCGGCCAGGTTGCACACCGACTTGCGCACATCCGATTTGATGATCCGGGCTACAAGCTTTCCCACAGGCCCACTGAGCACGCCGCCACTCAAATCGGCGGTCAGGTCGAACGTCGAGCCGGGCTGGTTGTCGGTGACTCCCATGGCGACAGTGATGCGAACCCCTCCGCGACCGCGACCGCTCATTTCGATCGCATTGGGTTCGTCGTACTGGGTTACCTCCCAGTGGATGACATTGCGAAATCCCTTGACCTTGATGAGCGACGAGACATACGTTCCCTTGTCGATCGTCGAGGGCACCTCGCCGCGCCAGCCGCCGAATATCGTCATCCAGTCGCCGAATCGACCGAGATCCGACGCCAGCTTCCACGCCGCGTCCGGCGAAAGGTCCGACGTTGTCGAGACATCCACTCGTGCCACGTCGTCTCACTCTCTGCTGTGGTGGAACACCGACCGAGCTGTCGGCCGTGAATACCCTGACCGAGCCAGGCGATAAACTGCCCGACCGATGCTCAGATGCCGGTCCAGGTCTGGTCGAGTTGCTCGGCCACGTCGATGATTTGCGCCGCTTGTGATTGTGGAGAATCGATTTCCTCGTTGACATATTGCGCGATGAATCGACGGATCTCGCCGTCAACCCCTGCAACGATTCGCAATAGCTCGCCGCGGATACTTTTCGACGTCACGTGCACGGTGATGTCTGACGGCCGGGGTTTCGTAACGTCGACGATCAACAGCAGTGGCTCGGCGGCGCGTGCGGTGGCGCTCAATGCGATATCGCCGTCGACCTGAAAGCGTTGCTTGTCGATTCGTAGGTCGATGAGCAGATCGATCAGCAACGGGATGTGGATATCGAAAGTGATGCTGTCGCCGACGTTGCGAGTGACCTTCGGCTCCTTGATGGTCACGTTGGCGCTGACTTTGGCGATCTTGCCGGGGCCCTGAACCATCGGCGGCATGTCGAATTGGTTGCCGGCGATCGCGGCGAACGCGGCGCCGACGCGCTCCTCCGTCACCGCCACTTCGAAGAAGTGCCGCCCAAAAGACTCGTAACTGATGTACTCGTGGCCCTGCATAAGTGAATACCGTCTCACGTCGCCTTCCAACACGGCGACTGATCGCATCGTGTCGGCCGAGCCGCATGGCAACCGGTTAGGCAAACGTTGCCGACGGGTACACCGGTGCCGATGAAGACCCAGCTATCATCGGTCGGACGGACCTGACGACATGAGGCTGCGCAGAAGCGCGGTAGACGGCCCCGGGCTTGGCCGCGTTTGCCACGGCCGCGGCTTCTCCTAATGTGGATCCGAGAGTGGTGTCGGCCTACGAGGGGCTCACTATCGCGTCAGCCTTGCGTCGCGCCGAGCGTCAACGGATGCCGGAGGCGCGGCGCGAAACCATCGAAGGTGCCACCGCTCGAATGATCCGACGCGTCGGGCACAGCTGACCCGCGTCGCTGTGTGCTGACCGGCGGGTGTGAGAGAATTCAGCATCGCACCGACGCGATCTGGGCTGGCGATTCTTCGGGTTGTTCATCGCACCACACAGCCAGCCAGTGACTCGATGTCCCCGGCCGTGTCCTGACATGGCAATACTTGGAGGTGTCTGATCCAATGTGCGCCTACCACGTCACCACGCGGCACGCCCCCGGCTCCTCGGTCGAGGCCTGGCTCACCTGGGTCGGCGGCGGCGAGCGTCGCGAACTGCACGAGCGTCACGAGCGCTCGTCGCATGCCGTCGCCGGCGTAGTCGTCCTTGCGACTGTCGCGTTGACGTGGTTGGTGACGACCCTCGCCGTTGCGCAGGCAACACGCCTGTCGCTGTTCGCCGTCGTGCCGTTCACTCTGGCATTCGCACTGCTGTTAGGCGCGGTCAGCCGGACGGCTGTCGCCGCCCCGACCCGCGGAGTCGCCGGACGCGGGGCGGTGGCCGTGGGCCTGATCTTGGGCGCGATCGCGGGCGAATTCGCCTCGCTTGCACTACTTTCCGGCTCGATCGACCATCACCTTCAACAACAGGCCACACGCAACGCCGTCTCGGCTCCGGCTGTTGTACAAGCATCGAGCAGCTTGCAGCGGATGCGCGATGCGCGTGCCGCGCTCGACCACAGTGTTGACGTAGCACGCACACATCGCGACGAGGCTCTGGTCGTCGCCCGCTGCGAATACCGCCCCACTCCGGCGTGTCCGCAGACTCGCATCACGGGCGTGCCGGGTTCGGGACCCGAAACCCGAACGGCCAATGAGATTCTCGCGGACTCGCAGCGAGAGCTGGACGAAGCCGATGCTGCTCGTGACCGCCGAGCACCCGACCTCGATGCCCGTATCATCGACGACGAGCGAGCGCTCAGCGAGAGCCGACACAGTGCGATTGCGGACGCGGATCACGGTCTCGGCGCCCGGTGGGTCGCAATGCAACAGTTGAGCTCGATCAGCACGAGCATCTTGATGCTGCAACTGCTTGCGGTCGGGTTCTTCGTATTTCTGGCCTTGTTGCCGACGATCCTGCGGCTCGTGGCGAGGCGAGACGACCCACGATCGCCATGCCCAAGCTCGCGCAGAGCGCGAACGTGCCGAGCTGACAGCCGATACCGCAATCGCAATTAAGCGCGCCGAGGTGCGCGCGGCCTCTGAAACCTTGTGGGCCGAACAGCAACTCGCACAGGCCCGTCTGGCCATCGAAGCCCAGATTGAGATCGACCGAGCGCAGCTCCGACATCAGGTGAGCGCCGCGCCCGAGGGTCCGACAGCGGACTCAGCGTCGGCAGTCGACGACATCTACCTGCCGATCGCCGCTGAGGCGGAGGCCGCGAGCCTGGCGGCGATACAGTCGCCTGATGCGGCGGAAACGCCCGCTGCACCCGAGGCGGGGAACCTGCCCGCGATTGTCGAGCCGCGGAATACACCTGCGACGCCGTCGATTCCGACCATCCCCGATTTCACCAGAGCCGCCGCCCGCTGGGTCCGCCCCTTGGTTCCCGGCTTCGTGGCCCGCGCAATCGATACGACAGCCCATCCCTTGCGCACCGCGCGCCAGGTGATCGAGGAGGTGGAGGAGATCACCTTCTCGCTCAAGCGCACTCACAGGCTCACCGTCCACTCTGACGAGAGTTCCGGTATCGCGCCCACAGCTGAGACCGGGCACTCGGCTGATGCTCAGCACGCCGACTTCGGCGCTCCTGCGGCCCAGGCTTTTTCGCCGCGCAGCTTGCCGCCGGAGAGTGCGGATGTGACATCGCTGATGTCGAGCCGGGGTGAATCACGACGCGAATTGACCGAGCGCGACGGGCCTGCCGAATTGCGTGCGACCGACGGCCCGCGGCAGTTGCCGCCCGGCGAATAGCCAACGCACAGAACGCCGTCAGACCGTCTGCGCAGATGCCCGAAACAGGGTGCGAAAAGGTCATATTGATCACAGCGATAAATAACTCTTTGCTATAGGCGGTTTTTAGCCTAAAGTTGCAGCATCTGAGCTTGAGGTCGATGAATCTGAGACGTTGCTCAGCGAAAGTCAAGAACTGGTTACTTTTCCACGCGTGTAAAATTGGTGTTTCGTAAACCCGTTATCTACCAGGTCTTTTTGTTCACAAATGAGATGTAGGTCATCTTCGCTGCGCAAAAGTGATGGCCTGCACAAATTTTGGTTGCCTTTTGATCTTGTTAGTACCGTCCCGGCTCATGTTTGTTTTAGCAACGCTGATGGGTCTTCTCGAGCAGATGTCCGGCACTCCGTACGTCACTGGCGGACATTCCCCCGCGGGAGTCGACTGCTCGGGTCTGGCCTCCGTGGTGTCGAACGTGGCAACTGACCGGCCCGCTTTCGGAGAGCGCTTCAACACCGGCAACGAAGAGTCGGCCTTGTTGGCCCGCGGCTTCAAGTACGGAACGGCTCCCGGCGCCCTCGTGATCGGCTGGAACGGCGGCCACACCGCGGTGACGCTGCCCGACGGCACTCCGGTGTCCAGCGGTGAGGGCGGCGGCGTGCGAATCGGTGGCGGTGGCGCCTACCAGCCGCAGTTCACCCACCACATGTTCCTGCCTGTGGATCCCGAAGCCCCCGAGGACGCCCCGCCGCCCCCGCCGCCGTTCCTGGTGAACGCGGTCACTCCGGACGCGCCCCCGCCGCCGGCCCCCGATGCCCCTCCGGCCGAGGGTCCACAAGATGCACCGCCGCCGCCGGAGCAGGCCGTCTAACCGGCGTCAGACCAGAAACCGCTCGCAGTAGCGGCTGAACCGGGCGGGCAGGTCGTGCTCGTCGAGTCCGAACATCTCGGCCGACGTCGCTATGCGGCCCAGCCGTCCACGCTGGTGGTTGTCGAGGTATTCGGTCATCGCCGCGCGTGCCGCGTCGGTCAGCGGCTCGCCGGCGAGATCGTAGATCCGCTCGGCGACTCCGAACTCGTCGGCCATGAAGTCGTCAAAGCGGATGTCGATCGAACGCTGCGGCGGAATCAGGTCCCGGTCCCGCACCAGCGCGTCCAGCATGAGCTGCAGGCGGCCGGACCACGACGCCGCGATCTCGTGCACCGGCACCGGAGACCGGTGCATGCGCGCGGTGTAGGTGAGCATCGCCAGCATCGACAACACCACCGGCACGGGGTCACGGTGTGTGCACACCACGACGACGTCGGGAAACACGTCGTCCAGCACAGCCAGCTGCTCGAGATGCTGAGGCGACTTGAGTAGCCAGCGTCGGCCTCCCCGAAGGAACTGCAGAGCCTTCAGCTGCAGGCTCAGGTACTGGTACGACGACGTCTGGTCGTGGGCCAGGTAGTAGTCGCGCCAGCGCGGCACGTGGGCGAGCGTCTCGAACAGCATGGTGGACACGTCGTTGGCCAGCAGCTGGATCTCTTCGTGCACGTGGTCGGTGGTCATCTCGTGCATGAGTGCGAAGTGCGGCATCGCCGCATTCATGAACTCGACGGCGGCGTCCATGCGTGCCTTCCGCGGATCGGGCTCGACCCCCAGCTCGGCGGCCAACGGGAAGGGCTCGACGCTCTCCCAGTACGGAAGGGTGCGAAAGGTCGGGCCCGCCGCGAGCAGGTTATGCAGGTGGGTGGTACCGGTCCGCGGCAAGCCCGCGATGACCACCGGCGGCAGCACCTCGATCTCGCGTATCTCGGGATGGCGCGAAAGTAGGTCGTTGAGCAGCAGCCGATTCTTGAGTATCTGCAGCAGCTGCATGTGGAAGTTGACGATTCCAGCCCCGTTCAAGCCGTCGATCTCTCGCAGCGCCGTGAGGTAGACGTCCAAACGCTCCCGATAGTCCTCGGGCCCGAAATCGGTCAGCCCGGTCTCGGCGGCCGCTTTGGCGTGCAGCGTCTCGGCATCCAGCGGGCACTCAGGGGCCATCTGCGCCATCAGGTCGCGGAGTTGGTTGATCTGGGGGCTGAAGCGCGGCTCGGCCAAGTCATCGAGCTGTACCGGAACGGGGTCGGCCTGGGTCATGGCGAATTATGTTACTTTGAGTTCCGTAATGACGACAGAGCTTGGCCGCCCCCGCGATCGACGCATCGACAGCGATGTGCTGCGCGCGACCGCCGAGCTGCTCGCCGAAACCGGCTATGCCGACCTGTCGGTCGATGCGATCGCACGCCGGGCAGGCACCAGCAAGCCGGCGATCTACCGGCGCTGGCCGAGCAAGGCGCACCTGGTTCATGAGGCGGTCTTCCCGATCAGCGACGCCACCGCGCTCCCCGACACCGGGTCGTTGGCCAGTGACGTGCGCGAGATGGTCAGCCGCACGGCGGCGGTGCTGAGCACCCCGGCCGCGCGGGCTGCGTTGCCCGGGCTGGTGGGCGAAATGGCTGCCGATCTCACACTGCACGCGGCTCTGCTGGAACGCTTTGGCGACATCTTGTCGCGCGGGTTGACGCAGCGCCTCGCCGACGCAGTCGCCCGCGGGGAGGTGCGGCCCAGCGTGACCGCGGCCGATGTCGTCGAGGTCGTCGCCGGCACCACGTTCCTGGCGCTGCTCACCCGAGCGGAGGCACTCGACGACTTCTGGGTGGAACGGACCGCCGCCCTGATAACGAGAGGAGTCGGCACCGATGCCTGACCACGAGTCCACCGTCGCCTGGCGCGAGCTAATCGAGACGTTGGGCGGGCTGGACCGCTCCTTCCTGGACGGCGACCGCGCCGTCACCGACGACCGGCACGTCGCGGACGGCTACCGGATGATCGCGACGACGCTGGGCGTGGCCTTCGACACGTACCTGTTCGGCGAACCGAGCCGACCGATGTTCGTCGAGGTCAATACCCCGTTTCGGCGAGACCGGCGCTGGGGCGGCGACAACACCGACGCCTACTACTGCATCTGTCCGGTCGATCCCGCGCGCCGTTATCGGATCAGCGGCAACCGCGGTGACAGTGTCTACTTCTCGCTGACGGCCTACAACGAACCGTCGCCGGGTGCCTGGTCAGATCGCATCGTGGCCATCGTGCGCGACGACGACCTCGAGATCGACGCATCCGGCAACTTTTCGTTCGAGCTGGGCCCGACGCCCGACGCGGCGGTGCTGATGACTCGCGACTATCAGGCCGACCCCTTGACGGGACGCCCAGTCAGCTGGCAGATCGAGGCGCTTGAGCAGCCCGACCTGATTCGGCACGGGGACGCCGAAACGGCGGCACGCCTGCGCGCGACTGCGGCCTGGATGCGCACGATGTTCGCGATCATCCCCTTGACGGTCGGCGCACGCGTCGACGAGACGCATGCACTCGGCCACGAAGTCGCCCACGCAGCAAACCAATTCGCCGAACCGTACCAAGTGCCCGATGCGAACTTCGGCTGGTCGGCCCGCGACGCCTGCTACTCGTACGGCAGCTTCGTGCTCGACGAGGACGAAGCGCTTGTCATCACCCACCGACCGCCGCCATGCAGGTTCTGGAACCTCGTGGTGTGGAACCAGTTCATGGCCACCCACAGTGCCGCCGACGCGCGGTGCTCAGTCAACGGCCACAGCGCCGCGCTCAACCCCGACGGCTCGGTGACGATCGTCGTCTCCCGAGGTGGGACGTCACACCCGAATTCGTTGACCACAGTTGACTATCCCCACGGCAACCTGGCATTTCGGTGGTTCCTCACCGACGACGTGCCGCAGCGGCCGGACGTGCGACTGGTCCCCCTGTCCGACGCGCCGACCTGTGTGAGCGCTATGCCCTGAATCACTCTGCCGGAGTGGTTAACTGGCCCCGAGTGGCTCGCTGCACCATAATTAAGCCGGCCCGCCCGGGCCCCGCACAATTCAGTGTCGACCGTCGTTCCAGGAGTACTCAGGCTATGCGTAGGAAATTCTTAGTTTGGAAAAGCTTTTCTGTGGGAATCTTTGGCCCCATGAATGCGCATCATGTCTCCCGGTTATTCGGTGCGGTGGTGGCCACGACATGGGGACTCGGGGTCTCCGTCCTGTCTGCCGACGCCATTCCCTCCGCGTCGGCGGCAGGGTGCCCTGATACCCAAGTAGTGTTCGCCCGCGGTACCGGTGAGGATCCGGGTGTCGGACCGACCGGTCAGGCGTTCGTCGACGCCCTGCGTTCGCGGCTGGGCGGAAAATCGTTGGACGTCTACGCGGTGAACTACCCCGCCAGCGACCAGTGGTCGACCGGCCTGGATGGCATCAGGGACGCCGGCTCACACGTGGTGAACGAAGCCGCAGCCTGCCCCAACACAAAGATGGTGCTTGGTGGTTTTTCGCAGGGCGCCGCCGTCGCGGGCTTTGTCACGTCGCCGGCCGTCCCGGACTCGGTGCCGCAAGACGTCGATCCGGCGACCATCCCCAAGCCGCTGGACCCCGCGATGTCCAGCCACGTCGCCGCGGTGGTGCTGTTCGGAACGCCTAATGTTCGGGCGATGAACTTTCTCGGACAGCCGCAGCTGGTCATCGGCCCGCTCTATCAGTCCAAGACCATCCAGGTGTGCGCCGTCGAAGACCCGGTCTGCTCGGACGGGATGAACTTCTCAGCGCACAACAGCTACGTGGAAGACGGCAGCGCCATCGCCCAGGGTGCGGACTTCGCGGCGAGCCGGGTGCAAGGAAGTGGCGCACCGGCGCCGGTGTCAACTCATCAAGGTTTCGGGAACTGATCGTCAGGAGTTCCTGACCGCGAGTTCGAGACGCTCGAGGCGTCGCACGAGCAGGCTGGGCAGCCAACGGCCCATATCCGCGACGCCGACGCTCGACGTGTGGCTCCGATGCAGGTTTGGGCCGCCTTCGCCAACGAGCTGACTCACCCGACCGTGATCCGCAGTTCGTCGCGCCGGCATTCGCGGTGGACTAGCGTCAGGGGCGTCTGTCGGTCGACGCCTGAGACGGAGGACACCTATGGCGATCCGGGTCGCCCACGTCGGCACGGGAAACGTCGGTCGGTTGGCGCTGATCGAGGAGATCACCAATCCGCAATTCGAGCTGACGGGGGTGTGCGTCTCGTCGCCGGAGAAGGTCGGAAAGGATGCCGGCGCACTCGCCGGACTGGACACCGACACCGGCATCGTGGCGGTCAGCGACCTCGATGCCGTGATCGCCACCCGGCCGGACTGCGTCGTCTACTGCGCCATGGGTGACACCCGTCTTCCCGACGCGATGAAGGACGTCATGCGCATCCTCGCCGCCGGCATCAACGTTGTCGGGTCGTCGCCCGGGTTGTTGCAGTACCCGTGGGGCGTGTTGCCGGATAAGTACATCGCGCGCGTCGAAGATGCTGCCCAGCAGGGTGATACGAGTATCTTCATCAGCGGTGTCGATCCTGGGTTCGTCAACGACTTGATCCCGTTGGCGCTTGCCGGCACCTGTCAGCGCATCGAGCAGGTGCGCTGCATGGAGATCCACGACTACGCGTCGTACGACGGCGCAGAAGTCATGCACTACATGGGGTTCGCCCGGTCGCTGGACGAGACGCCGATGCTGCTTCAGCCGGGCGTACTCAGCATCGCCTGGGGTACGGCTGTCCGGCAACTGGCAGCCGGTCTGGGCATCGAGGTCGACGAGATCACCGAGTCCTACCAGCGCGAGGCGGCACCGGAGGACTTCGACATCGCGGTGGGCCACGTCGCGAAAGGCACCCTGGCCGCGTTGCAGTTCGAGATCCGCGGCATGGTCCAGGGTCACCCGGCGATCGTCATCGAGCACATCACCCGCCTGCGGCCCGACCTGCGACCGGACTGGCCGCAGCCCGCCGCGGGCGGCGGTTCGTACCGTGTCGAGATCACCGGTGAGCCGTCCTACGCCGTGGACATCGTCCCGAGCAGCCGCTACGGCGACCACAATCAAGCCGCGATCTGCGGCGCCGCCGGACGGATTGTCAACGCCATTCCGGCGGTGGTCGCGGCCCCACCGGGAATCAGGACGACTCTGGACCTGCCGTTCGTCACCGGCAGCGGGCTGTACGCGCGAGAACAGGTGACGGCGCGCTAGCCAGCACGAAAACTACTGGTATGCAGGATATTTCGAAGCTGCCGGGTCCGACACCTCGTCGAGATCGCCCCATGACGCGAAACGGTCCGGCCCGCCGCGCGGACCGGACCGTTCATGCGCAATGGCCTACTGGTGTTCCTTCTGCCGCTTTTCGGCAGCCTCTGCGCCGGCCCGGGCCGACTCCGCTTCGGCTTCCTTCTTCGCGACATCGCGTTCGGCATCGGCCTTGTCCTGCTGGGCTTTACCTTCATTGACGATGTCGTCCCGACCGGCGATGGTCCCGCCGACCTCTTTGGCCTTGCCCTTGATGCCTTCGACGGCGCCCTTCACGGCGTCCTCGGGCCCACTGTTCTGATCGCCCATGGATCAAACCTCCCTCTTCGTCTCGATCAAGCTGTTCCCTCGAAATCGCGAACCGCTGACCTTCTTGAAGGTCTCGCCGATGCAGACCGGCCAGCACGTCCGCTGTGTTCGCCTTCCCCTCGTGATAGCCCGTCAAACACGCTCAGCTGAGGAACCGTGCTGCCGGCTCGCGACGGCATTACGTCAGCGGGCAATTTACGCCTGGGTTACCGTATTCCGTTACCCGATGTGAAGGAGCACGACGCGATGAGGACTTCTCTGACTGCGGCGGCGACACTGGCCATCGTGACGTCGCTGGCCGCAGCGTCGGCCGCCGGCTGCAGCAGCCATCCCGCCTCGTCGCCACCTTCATCGGGGGCTGCCAGCACGACGGCTGGACCGGTCAGTGACTACACCACGCTGCTGATCAAGGCCAGCGACATCAAGGCACCCGAAGCTTTCACCGCCGGCCCCGCAACCAAGAATCCGAACGGCCAGACCGGCGCAACGACGACGTTCGCCGACCAAGATCACAGCCACACGATCATCGACACCATCGAGATCCTGCTCAACCCAGAGGCTGCCGCGAATGCGCTGGATTCGGCCAAAGCGATTCACCGCGAAGCTCTCCGCACGAAGGCGCTGAACGCCGAAGTCGGGGTTGGCGGCGTGACAATCGAGGGACTGAACGAGGATCGTTCCAAGGGTGTGACGGTATTGCTGTTCACCGAAGGCAAGGCCTTTGTCACGCTGGAGTTCGACGGTCCGCCAGAGATGCTGGCACCGATGGACTTCGTGACCGACGTCGGGCAAAAGCAAGACGAGGCGATCAAGAAGGCATTCGGCGGCTGAACGACAGCCTGAGGCTCAATCGAATTCGTGAGAATCGGCCAGTAAAGCCCGCGCGCTCTGGACGCATGGCCGCAACCGGTCGTAGGCGCTGACGCCGGCCTCGGCACGGGATCGCATCGGAATCTCCAAGCCGACGACGCGATCACCCGGTAGGGCCGCGAGCATGTCGGCCAGCGGTAAATCGCCTTCGCCGGGCGCCAACCGCTCGAACATGGCCTCCTCGGCGTAATTGGCGATCCTCGGCTGCAGCGTAGTGTCGCTGAGCTGGATGTAACCGATCCGCTCCGCGGGCAGCGATCGCAGTTCGTCGGCGTCCGCGCCGAAGCGGGCCGCGTGCATGGTGTCGATCAACAGGCTGACGTCGTCCCTGCCGACATACTCGACGGCGGCGAGGGCCGTGGGCAGGTCCGCGATACTCAGACCCACAACGGGTTCGACACACGTCGCGATACCACGATCGGCTGCCAGAGCGGTGAGCGCAGCAAGTTGGTCGAACGTGCGAGCTCGGTCTGGCTCGAGGCTGACTGTGTTGATCCGCGGGATCTGCAGTTCGGCCATGACGTCGAGATCGGCTGCGTAGGAACGAACGTCGATGCCGGGCACGATGAGCAGGCCTTCTCCCAACGAGATCGACACGCCGCGATCCGCCATGACCGTGAGAAGCCTGCGCCGCAGCGGCACGTCGTCGCGAAGCGAAAACGGCGGGTAGCCAAGAGACTTCAGCGGTGCGAAGCCGACCAAACCGGCTGTGATGTAACGGCATCCCAGGTCGGCGACGAGGTCGACATATTCGACCGGCGGCATCCCGAACACGCTGAGCATCTCAATGCCGAGGCGGTTCATCGGCAGAGCTCTCCTCAGCCGCCGACCATGGCAAGGCCACCGTCGACGGGGATCAGTTGCCCGGTGATGAACCCGGCGCCCGTGCCGGCCAGAAACACCAGGACCGGTCCCAGGTCGCCGGCGGGATCGCCGAGCTTGCCGCCCAGCGGTATGGACAGCTTGATCTGCTGGTCGATGAACGGCCCGGCATCGGGACCCAGGAACGCCCGCAGCCGATCGGCACCGGACGTCTGAACTGCCGGCGCAAGCGCGTTGACGGTGACCCGGTCGGCGCCCCACGCCTTGGCCGCGGAGCGGGTCCATGCCTGGACGGCGCCTTTGGTGGCGGCGTAGACCGCGGCGATGGGGCTACCCATCACCGCCTCGGCGGACCCGAAATTGATGATCTGGCCGCCGTTTCCGCGCATGACCGCGTGCGCGGCCTGGTTCGTCAGAATCGTGGCTTTGACGTTGGTCTCCAGCAGAAAGTCGATGTCCTCGCCGCTGATCTGCCCGGGCACTCCCGCCTGCCACAAGCCGGCGGCGTTGACCAGGACATCGAGGCCGCCGAGTTCCTGCACTGCGTCTTGAAACGTCGCGTCGACGGACGCGGAGTCACGCACATCGCACTGCAGCCATCTCAGCGCCTGCGCCTTGGCATCCGGTGCCGTGCGGTGATACGTCGCGACCACCCGCGCACCCGCAGCGCACAGGACTTCTACCGCCGCGGCACCGATTCCGGTGGCACCGCCGGTGACCAGAATGCGGCGACCATCCAGCAGTGCATGCGGTACCGTCATGGCCGCGGAGTCTATCCGTCCGTCGACAACGGAGTCAGGTAACGGGCCATGGATTCCATGCGGTTTGAGATGCGTGCTCCCGATTTCGGTGCGCCGCCGAGTGAGCTCTACGGGGCCGCCATCGACATGTGCGAATGGGCCGAGACGCGGGGCTGTGTCGCGGCGGTATCCCGCCCGACATCGCCTGGAAGTACTTGCGCTACGTCGACGAAGCGGTGATGCCGGCGCTTCGCGAGAGTGACTAGCCGCAGTCAGAACGCCTCGGGATCCCGCTGAACCTCGGCCGGTACCGGATGGCGGTACAGGCGTGATGCGTTCTCCCAGGTGAACTTTCGAATCAGATCCGGTGGCAGGTCGCCGATCTGCTCGTGCACCGTTTCCTGGGTGTGCGGCCACGTCGAATCACAGTGCGGATAATCGGCTTCCAGCATGATGTTGTCCACGCCGATGCGGTCGTGTTGCACGAATGAGGACTTGTCTTCCACCGCGCAGAACCAGAAGTTTCGGGTGAATACCTCGGCCGGGGTCAAGCTCTCCCCCAACGCCGCCCAGGTGCCATACATCGCGTGGTAGCTGAGCATGTGGTCGAGGCGATCCAGTAGCCCTGCGACCCAACCGATTCCGCCCTCTGACAAACAGATCTTCAGGTCGGGGAATCTGCTGGGCAATCCGGAATACAGCCAGTCGACGGCCGCCGATATCGCGTAGGCAAAGAACAGCACACCCTGCACATCTGGCGGCGCGTCCTCCGTCGTCGACGGCGACGAGCCCGACGACCCGATGTGGAGATTCACCACGGTCCCGGTTTCGGCGCAGGCCGCCATCATCGGGTCCCAGTGGCCGGAGTGAATGCTCGGCAATCCCAGCATCGCGGGGTTCTCGCTGAACGTGACGGCGTGAAAACCCCGCTCGGCGTTTTCGCGGATCATGGTCGCGCCGAGCTCTGGATCGAGCAGCCAGGGCAACTGGCACGGGATGATCCGGCCGGGATGTGAGCCCGCCCAGACGTCGTGGTGCCAGTCGTTCCATGCCCGCACCGATGCCAACGCGAGGTCGCGATCGTTGGTCACCTGCTGCAGGCGCTGGCCGGCGAAACCCGGCAGAAAGGACGGGAAGTTGAGCGAGGCGTAGATGCCGTTCACATCCATGTCTTTGACGCGCTCGTCGATGTCCCAGGCGCCCTTGCGCATTTCGTCGAACCGGACCGGCTCGAAGCCGTACTCCGAGACCGGCCGGCCCACCACCGCGTTGAATCCGACGTTGGGCAGCTCCCGGTCGTCGTAGACCCACGTCTGCCCACCCTCGACGGTGTCGACGACTTTCGGGGCGCGGTCGGCGAACTTGCGCGGCAGACGTCCGGTGAACGTGTCCGGCGGTTCGACGATGTGGTCGTCCACAGAGATGAGTGTGTAGCGTCGTCGTGCCCTGGGCGGATCGGGAAGAAAGGTGACAGAACGGCTTTCGCCGGTCTTCGCGGTGGTGAAGCTCAGGTTGGCGGCCAGCTCGTCGATCGATTTCATCGCACTCCGCTCAGCTCAACACGGCCGGGTCGGCTTTGATCGTCATGCGGGCAGCCCCCGCCCAGTACACATCGGCGGCCCGTTCGATCAGCGATCGCTGCATGCCCGCCATGTCCGGCCAGCTCATCTGCACAGGCTCCCTGCCGGTGAGCATCACGTCATAGGCCAGTTTGCAGACCCGCTCGATCGACGCCGCGCGATAGACCGCCTCGGCCAGATTGCGGCCCGTCGCGATGACGCCGTGGTTGGCCAGAATCGTCAGGTTGGCACCCGCGATGCGAGCCGCGAGATCGGCTGCGCGCGTGGCACTGTCGATCTCACCGTCGTAGGAATCGACCAGACACAGGTCGTCCAGGAACAACGAGCCGGTCTGATGCACCAACTCGGGCAGCCTGCCCAGCGCGGCCAGTACACACACATAGTACGGGTGATTGTGGATGACCACCCGCGCGTCATCGCGGACCCGATGCAGTTCGGTGTGGATGTGGATGGCCGGGGTGACGTCCCACCGGCCACGGACCACCCGCGCATCGGCGTCGACCACACAGATGTCCGATGCGGCGATCTCCTGCCACCACAGGCCCCACGGGTTGACGAACATGTCGGTCTGCCCGTCGGGTTGCCAGGTGATGTGCCCGGCCATGTTCTCCGCGAAGCCGACGGCGGCAAGGTGGCGGAATGCCACGGCGAGCGCTTGCTCGCTGGATAGGTCGACGCCGATCGGCGGAACCACCGACGGCGCCCACACCTCCAGCCCGCCGCGCCGAGCGTCACGAGCGTTCATGACCGGACTCCATCCTGGCTCGAATATCTTCTCGAAGAACGCCCTTGGCGATCTTCCCACCCGACGACCGGGGTAGTTCGTCGACCACGATGAGCCGTTCGGGCAGCAACTCTTTGGACACCCCCGCCGCCAGCAGATGCTCGACGAGCGCGGGCAGGTCGAGACGGTGCGATTCGACGAGTTCGGTGTACAGACAGACTTTTTCGCCGAATGTCGGGTCAGGCATCGCGACGGCCGCCGCAACCGCGATCGCGGGATGCGTCGCGGCGGCGTCCTCGACCTGCGCGGCGCTGATGTTCTTGCCGCCGCGCAGGATGAAGTCGGACGTTCGGCCGGTGACGGTCAGGTAGCCGTCGGCGTCGATCTCGCAGATGTCGCCCATCCGCATCCACCCGTCGCGGGTGAAGAGTTGATCGTGGTCGGTGCCGTCGAGGTAGCCGAGGCTGGTCGCCGGACCACGGCACGCGGGCTGTCCCCGCCCCACTTCGGTGACGTCCCGGTCGCCGTCGAAGAGGCGGACCGACATCTCCGGAACAATCCGGCCGGCGGTCCGCAGCCGACGCGGCTGTGAGTCACCCAACGTCGTAGCGCTCAGTATGCCGGTCTCATTCGAGCCGTAAAACTGCAGAATCGTTGCACCGGTGAGTGTTTCGAATTCCGCTGCCGGGCGATACGGCAGCGCTTCACCGCCGGTGAAGACGACACGCAACGAACTCAGGTCATACTCACGGCAGGCGCGGTCGGCCATCAGCATCGTCAATTGCGTGCTGACACAGCACAACACAGTGGCCCGATGTGCGGCTATCGCTTCGCATGTGGCCCTGGGGCTGAATCGCTCCTGGATCACGGCGGTCGCACCCAGATAGATCGGCGTGGTGTGGCTGGTCCAGAGCCCGAAGCCGAACGGGGTCGGGATGACGGGAAGCACGATGTCGTCGGCTGTCAGCTGCCCGTTGGCGACGGCCTTCTGGTGAAAGTAAAACCAACGGTTCTGGGTGTGCACGACGCACTTGGGCAGCCCGGTCGTTCCAGAGGTCGAATTGATCAAGAACACGTCGTCGGGACCGAGTCGTCGTCCGGCCGTCAACGTGGTGGGTGCGGCCTCGACGTTCAGACGCGGCGCGCCGCCAGCGTGAGCCAACTCAAGGGTCGGCACCACGAACTCGGCCAGGTCTGCCGCGGCCCGGGTCGCCGCGTCGCTGCGCTGTGGATCGCTGATCAGCATCTTCGACCGCGACCCACGCAAGATGGCCGCGACCTCACGACTGCCGGCGCGCGCACCGATGCCGACGACGACGGCGCCGCACCGCTCGATCGCGACGAACAGCACGTGAATGGCGGCGGAGTCGCCGTGCCACACCGCGATCCGATCACCAGCCATCACACCGACACCGGCCAGTTGTTCAGCCAGAGCCGTTGCCGCGACATCGAATTCGCGCCAGGTGAGCGCCCCGCCGGGGTGGTCCACATAGGCCACGCGATCCGCGCGGTGTTCGGCGTGGCGGCCTACCGCGTCGGACAACGTCACATCGGACCACCAGCCGGCGGCGCGGTAGCGGGCCGACTCCTCGTCAGTGAATGCCGGCGAGCCCACGGTATCCAGGCCACCGGCGCTCATCACCCGATGATATGGCCAGACCGGAGCCCGGCGACCCCGTTTCCGCGTGAGACCGTCAGCTCGGTTCGCGCAGCGGCAGGCCCGCTGAACGGTAAATCGCATCGATGACGGTCATGTTCTCGACGGCGTCCTCCGGCATGGTCTTCACCGGTTCGCCGCGCAGCACCGCGCCGGCGAATGCGTCCAGCTGATAGGCGTAGGACGGGCGGCGCGGAAAGCGCTCGACACGTTTGCCGTCGGATGAGCGCACCGACATGCGGTGGACAAGGTGCGGTGTCACCGGGTTGAACAGCTTCATCTCACCCCGCTCGCCGACGATGCGAGCGCTGGTCTCCAACAAACGCGCCGACCACATCGAGCAGCGCACCCGCCCAGTGTGGCCCGCGGCGAACAACAACTCGGCCGTCATCGCCCTGTCGACGCGGGGATCATGCAGCTTGGCCTGCGCCGACACGACTTCTGGGGTCGAACCGCCGAAAGTCCGTGCCATGTGGACGGCGTAACAGCCGGCGTCCATCAGGGCGCCGCCGGCGAGCGCGTAGTCATAGCGGATATCGGAGAACACCGGCAGCGGGAAACACAGGGCGGCTTCGACACGCGTGAGCTTGCCCAGTTCGCCCGAGGCGATGATCTCCTCGGCGCGTAACGCCAACGGGTGATAGCGGTAGTGGAATGCCTCCATGACGACGCGGTCTGACGTCGCGGCCAGACCGGCGATCTCTCGGGCTTCGGCCCCGTTCGCGGTGAAGGGCTTTTCGCACAGCACGTGCTTTCCGGCGGCCAGGGCGGCCCGAGTCCATCTGCCGTGCAGCCCGTTCGGCAGCGGGTTGTAGATCGCATCGATGTCCGGGTCGCGGATCAGCGCCTCGTAGGTGTCGTGCACTCGTGCGATGCCGTGTTTGGCAGCAAATGCCTGGGCGCGTGAGCGGTCGCGCGCCGCCACCGCGGCGACGACGACATCGTCGTTGTCCTGGGCCGGTTTGATGAGCGCCACCGGCGCGATACGCGCCGCACCGAGTACACCGATCCGCAGCGGAACTCCGAGTCCAGACACGGACCGAAGTTAACACCTTGATGTGCTGGCGACACATGAAACTTGGTAATACCCAGTTTGTTTCGCGGAGGGGCAGCAAATATGACCGCGAGTCATCGCTGGCCCTTTCTCAGCGAGTCCACTCCATTTCTTAATGTCGCGCGCAGGGACGGCGCTTAGGGTCCCCCTATGGCTGCGGTTGGGGAACTGGTGCGGTTCCCATCGGCTGGCCGGGCGGCACCGCCGCCGTTACGTTGCCCGCGCGGTCATCTGTTGCGGCCCGAACGGGCCGTGGTCAACAGTGCCGCGTGCGCGTGCGGTCGCCATCAAACATGGCGATGTCACTGCGGCGCGATGCTGGCCGACGCGTGCGAAGCGACGCCCACTGAGCAGGACTGATCGGTGCAAAGTGTGTGCATTGCCAACGTTTGAATATCGGGCATCCAGTCCGTCTTGCTTGAGGGGAAGGCCATGATCACCGCTGAGTCGCGGCTCCTGGAAGAATTGCGTGACTGCGCCGTTGAGTTGCGGCAACTCGCCTACACGCTGCAGAACGGCGTCGGCGAGCACGATTTGCTCCGGTTGTCGGAGCGCATGCGTGCAGCAGCCGACGACGTTATCCGCAGTCGGGTTTAGTCCCCTACTGCCCCGACGACTTCGGAGGCTGACTCTCGTCTTCCAACTGCTTGGGGCAGTACGAGTGGGCTGCGAGCAGAATGAACTTCTTCGCGCCGCTGCCGGAGAAGGAATTGACGTCTTGCAGCTTTTTTTCAATCTCGGGTTCGGACGTCCCTTTGTTGGCTATGTCGCAGACGTTTTTGGCCGCCGCGACCGCTTGAGACCCGTCCTTATAGGTGAGCCCCGCGTCGGTCATTCTTTGAGAAAACTCGCGTCGTCGTTGGACGGAGGGTCGTCGGCGTACACGGGAGCAGCCATAAAGTCAGCCGGAGTTCAACCAAGTTCAGCCGGTGTTCACGACGATGTAGCGCCCCCGACGTTTGGACTACTCGGACTCGTCGTGGCGCTCAGCGTCGGCCACCGTCAACGGCAAAGCCAACTCTTCGAGCGGACGCTGTTCGGCCGCAACGCCCAGCCACAGCTCGACGATGCCCGCCACGGCCATCACGACAGCCCCGATGAGGAACGACCACATGACCTGAGCGCGCTCCCCGGACTCGATCAGCTGGCCGAACAGCAGCGGTCCGCTGATACCGCCGATCGCGGTGCCCAGCGCGTAGAAGAATGCGATCGCCAGCGCTCTGGTCTCCATCGGGAAGATCTCGCTGACCGTCAGATAGGCGGCACTCGCACCGGCCGAGGCCAGGAAAAAGGTCGCCGCGAGTACGCCGATAAACGCCCAGACGCCGCCGGCTTGCGTCAGGAACAGAATTGCGAGGACGACCGCCACGACCGATGAGCCGATGTACGACAGCGCGATCATCGGTTTACGGCCGACGGTGTCGAAGAGTCGCCCCAGCACCAACGGGCCGAAGAAGTTGCTCAACGCCCACAGGACGTAGAACAGCGGGACTTTTCCGGCGTCGACGTCGTAGAACCCGCTCAGCAGCGTGCCCAAATTGAACGTCACACCGTTGTAGAGAAACGCCTGGCCGACGAACAGCGCCAAACCGAGAACCGCGCGCCGCGGATACAGTGTGAACGCCACCCTGGCAATCTCGACAAATGAAATCGTCTGGCGCTGGCGAACTTTGAGTGGACGCCCCTGCGGCTCGGGTAACGGGCGACCAGTTTCCCGCTCCACACCGGCTTCTATGTCGCCGACGATCTGCTCGGCCTCCCGATCGCGGCCGTGGATGAACAACCAGCGCGGACTCTCCGGGACGTCGCGACGCACCAGGAGAACGAAGATCCCGAAGATGGCGCCGATGCCGAAGGCGAGCCGCCATCCGATGTCGGCGGGAAACTTCGACGTATCGAGCAGGACGAGCGCGCCGCCGGCCCCGGCCGCCGATCCCAGCCAATAGGTCCCGTTGATCACCAGATCCACCCGGCCGCGGACCCTGGCGGGGATCAACTCGTCGATCGCCGAATTGATGGCTGCGTATTCGCCGCCGATTCCCGATCCGGTGAGGAAGCGGGCGATGAAGAAGTACCACGGTGCGAAGGCGAATGCCGTTGCGACAGTGGCGGTCAGATATACCGCGAGGGTCAGGATGAACAGGTTGCGCCGCCCGAAGCGATCCGTCAGATGGCCGAAGAACAACGCGCCCAAGCATGCTCCGGCGATATAGAACGCCGCAGCGACGCCGATGTCAGCCGGAGTGAGATGGATCCCGCTGCCCTTCTCGGTGAGCCGGGATGAGACGTTGCCGACCATCGTGACCTCGAGCCCGTCGAGGACCCACACTCCACCGAGGCCGATGACCACGCGCCAGTGAAACCGCGACCACGGCAACCGATCCAGACGTGCCGGAACACGGGTCGTGATGATTCCGGTTTGCGCGCCTGCGCTCATGGTTCTCCGCTCCGGCTGGACCCGTGTTGTGCTCGCTGCCGTACCTCAGTCTTCCAGTTGGCTCTGGACAACCGGATCCTGTGCGCGATGTTAGGTTCGAGCGGCGGACGGAAGGAGCGAAATGCTAGGTACTGTTACGTGGGGCCTTCTGACGTTGATCGCTTTCGGCGTGGACTTGGTCTTGCTGTCGATCGCCTTCGTCTATGTGCGGCGGTTGGAGGGACAACCCACTCCTCCGTTCAGCGAAGAGATCGGAGCGGCACCGCGCGTCGTCCGCAAATTGCGCAAACGTGAGTCCATGACGCCGGAGGAGTTCGAATACGCCGAGCGCATCGTCGCGATACGCAGCAACCCGATGGCCTTAGCCATCCCCTTCACCCTGTTCACGCTCGGGTGCTATTACGTGCTCGGAAGTCTCGAATACTTGCAGGGAGCGCGCCCGTCGGAGCGAACATTCATCGGGATTATTCCGATGCTGACGTCGACAAACCTCGCCATCCAACTTCTGCGCGCCCGGCGCCTCAAAGGCCGTCTGCGCACCGCGCAAGTGACGGCCTGAGCTTCGATAGTCCGCGCTGCCGACTGCGCCGACATTTGATACCGTTCGCAAGTTGTAGTCGCGTCCGTTCAGTAGTGGTAACGTCTTGACGGCCATATATCAACCAGATTGATATATGGAACTGACGGTGAGGTCGGGTCGAGAGCACGCGGTCCGGGGAAACGTGTTCGAAAGGTGATCGGGAGTGAGCCCTCGTTCAGTCGGGAGGACTGTCCTAGCGCGGATCTGGATGCCGCTCGTTGCCGTCGTCGCAGTGAGCACCGGATTGTTGCTCATGTACAAGGTGCATCAATTTTCTGAACCCGAGCCAGTCATCACCGTCAACGGGCCGCAGGCGCCGGAGGAATTCAACGTCAAGCGGCTCACCTACGAGGTGTTCGGCTCCGTCGGCAAGGGCGGGAAGCTCGTCTACGTCGACATCGACGGACATCCGCACCAGGTCGATGTGACGACGCTGCCGTGGTCCCACACCGAATCCACCACGCTGACGGTGGCATCCGGAAGTATCTCGGTGCATGTTCACGGCGGCCAGGTCGGTTGCCGGATGCTGGTGGACGGCGTCGTCCGCGACGAGCAAAAATCTAGTCACCAGGACGCCGATGTCGAGTGCAGGGTGAAGTCCGCATGAGCGAACATCGGCTAGATGAACCCCAGGTCAAGCGTCCATTCATCCCCAGGATGGTGCGCACTTTCGCGATACCGATCATCTTCTTCTGGGGTTTCCTCGCGGTCACCATGACTGCCTTCACGCCCAAGGTGGAGAACGTCGCAGAAGAACTCGCCGGACCGATGGTTCCGCACTATGCGCCGTCGCAGCGAGCGCTACTGCACATCGGCGCGAAGTTTCAGGAATCCAACTCGACGAACTTGACCATGGTGGTCTTCGAGGCCAACCGGCAACTCGGCGACCAGGACCACGCGTACTACGACGATTTGATGAAGCGCTTCCAGCGCGACACCAAGCACGTGCAGTACGTGATGGATCTCTGGGGCAAACCGTTCACGGCGGCCGGCGCGCAAAGCGTGGACGGCAAGTGCACTTACGTGTTGCTGCGTCTGGCCGGCGACATCGGCCAGATGGAGGCCAATGAGTCGGTCGCCGCGGTCCGCGACACCATCGCCAAGGACCCGCCACCGCCGGGACTGAAGGCTTTCGTGAGCGGTGCGGCGCCACTGGCGTCGGACACCTTGAGCATCGCCAATGCCAGCCTGAACAACGTCACGATCATCACGATCATCCTCATCGTCGTGATGCTGATGTTGGTGTACCGCAGCCCTGCCACGCTGCTGGTGCCCTTGCTGGGCGTCCTCATTGAAATGCTTTTCGCGAAGGGCCTTATCTCGACCCTTGGGCATCTGGGACTCATTGAGTTGTCCTCGTTTGCCGTAAACATTGTCATCGCACTGACTTTGGGAGCCGGGACGGACTACGGCATCTTCCTGATGGGGCGCTATCACGAGGCGCGGCAAGCCGGGGAAAGTCGGGAAGACAGCTTCTACATCGCCTACAAGGGCGTCACGCCGATCATCATCGGTTCGGGGCTGACGATTGCCGGCGCGTGTTACTGCCTGACGTTTGCGCGGCTGAACTATTTCCACACCATGGGTCCGGCTGTCGCGATCACCATGGTGTTTACCATCGCGGCGGCGCTGACGCTCGGTCCGGCGATTTTGACGGTCGGCAGCTTGTTCGGGATGTTCGATCCGCGACAGGCGGCCAAGACCCATCTGTATCGACGAATCGGCGCGAGCGTGGTGCGCTGGCCGGTGCCGATCCTCGTGGCCAGCTCGGCCATCGTCCTTCTGGGTGCGGTGTTCGTCCCCACCTATCGGCAGAACTACGACGACCGGCAGTACCAGCCGCACGGTGCGCCGGCGAATCTGGGTTTCCAGGCAGCCGACCGTCACTTTCCCAAGAGCAAATTGTTCTCCGAGATGCTGATGGTGGAAACCGATCACGACATGCGCAACTCAGCCGACTTCATCTCGCTGGACCGGGTCGCGCGAGCTCTCATCCGGCTGCACGGTGTGGCGATGGTGCAAGGCATGACCAGGCCTTTGGGCCGTCCGCTCCAACACGCCAGCATCCCCTATCTGTTCACCACCCAGGGCAGCGGCAACGGTGCACAGCTGCCGTTCAACCGGGAGCAGAACGCCAACACCGATCAGCAGGCGGACATCCAACAGCACTCTGTCGCGGTGCTGCGCAAGGAGATCGTTTTCTTCCAGAAGGTGTCCGATGAGCTGCATCAGACGGCTCTCACCATCGCGGATCTGCAGAAGGTCAGCGAAGACGTGAGGGACGACGTATCAAATCTTGACGATTTCTTCCGTCCGATCAAAAGCTATTTCTATTGGGAGAAGCACTGCTTCGACATCCCGATCTGCTGGACCTTCAGATCGGTATTCGACACGATCGACCAGATCGACAAGTTGGCCGAAGACATCAACTACGCCCGAATCTCCATCGAGGAAGTCGACAAGACTTTCCCGAAAATCATCGCGCAGCTGAAAGCCACGGCCGACGACACGGAGGCCCTGCAGGCGAAGTTGGTCAACAGTTACGGATCCGCGGATCTGCAGACCCTGTCGACCGAGCAGACATTCGATGACTCGATCAACGTCGGAAACGACTGGGACAAGTCCCGTAGCGACGACTTCTTCTACATCCCGCACGAGGGCTTCGACAACGAAGACGTCAAGACGGGCGAAAAGTTGATGATGTCGCCGGACGGTAAGGCAGCCCGCTTCATCGTCACCCACGAGGGTGACGCCATGGGCCCCGAAGGCGTGGAACACGTCGAAATGTTCCCCGACGCAATCAAGACGATATTGAAAGAGACGTCGCTGGCGGGCGCCCGCGTTTATATCGGTGGCTCGGGAGCCACCGACAAGGACATCAAGGGATACGCCGCATCGGATCTGCTCATTGCGGCCATCGCCGCCTTCGTGCTGATCTTCCTGATCATGATGTTCATCACGCGAAGTCTGGTGGCGGCCTTGGTGATTCCCGGCACGGTCGCGTTCTCCTACGCCGGCGCGTTCGGGCTGTCCATCCTTCTCTGGCAGCACCTGATCGGCTTACATCTGCATTGGTTGGTCCTGCCGCTGACGTTCATCATCCTGGTGGCGGTGGGGTCGGACTACAACCTGCTGCTGATCAATCGCGTCAAGGAAGAGCTTCACGGTGGATTGCATACCGGTCTGATTCGTGCGCTCGGCAGTACCGGCGGCGTGGTGACATCTGCGGGTCTGGTGTTCGCGTTCACCATGCTGGCCATGCTCACCAGCGATCTGCGGACGATCGGCCAGGTGGGCTCGACGGTGTGTATCGGCCTGCTGCTCGACACGCTGATCGTGCGTTCGTTCGTCGTGCCGGCCATCCTCGCCATCCTGGGCCCGTGGTTCTGGTGGCCGACAGTCGTGCGCCGTCGCCCGCATCCAGAACGGGAACCGGTGACGGAGCCGGTGCCGGTACAGCGCTAGCCATCGGCGCACCGCAGAGGAAGATGTCAGGGTGAGCTGGTCGAGGTACGAGGGACGGGCACCCGCGGAGGCAACTCTGACTGGCGCCGCACGGGACGCTGAGCTCGAAGACTTTCTCCGCCTGCAGAATCCGCAGCTGACCGATGTTCGTTTGGAGCAGGCGACGGCGATCGATGGTGACGCTGCGGACAACCGGCCCGATCTGCGGTGGTACAGCGTCATCTATCTGGCCGACGACGGCCAGGGCCATACGACCTAGGTCCGCCACGTCGACGCCGATTCAGCGGATGTCATCTGTCCGTTGGCACTTCGGCAAACCCCGGCTCTCCCCCGTCGACGACGGAGTTGAAGCGGATCCGAGTTTCGTGCTCACTGATCTGCCGGATCGCGCTGTCCGGTAGCGCCGAGATGTCGAAGTTCTCCTTGATGCGCGACGGCGTGACCGATCCCGTGAGAACCGCGGTGCCGCGTTGAATGCCCCAGGCCAAAAGCACCTGCGCAGGAGTCTTTTGGAAGCGCTCGGCGAGCGAGACGATAAGCGGGTCGTCGAGCAGTCGTGGTTGCAGCGCGTGCCCCAGCGACGCGAACGCCAGCAGGATGATCCCGTGCGCCTCGCACAATTCGTGCAGTTCCCATTGCGGGTGATACGGGTGCGACTCCACCTCGACGACCGCGGGCGTGATGCGGGCGGTGTCGACGATCTCTCGGGCGCCTCCGGCATCGATGTCGGAGAGGCCTATCGCACCGGAAAGTCCCTCGTCGACAAGGGTTTCCATGGCCGTCCACGTTTCGCCGAGAGTGACCCCGTCGTCGTAGACGACCGCTCCGTCCGGATCGCGGGGATCTTGATCATCCCCGGGTCTGAATGCGAACGGAGTGTGCACGAGATACAGATCGACGGCATCGAGCCCGAGGCGGTCCAGGCTGGCTTGCAGTGCGGGCTTGACCCGTTCGGGACGGTGATTGTTGTTCCACAGCTTCGTGGTCACGAACAGGTCCTCGCGGCGCACGGTGCCGTCCGCGAACAACTCCTTGAGCGCGACGCCAACATCCGCTTCGTTGCGGTATCGCTCGGCAGCGTCGAGATGTCGGAATCCCACCTCGACGGCGGTCTTGACGGCATGCCGGGTCTTGGTGTTATCGGACAGCGAAGTCCCGAACCCGAGCGCGGGGATCGCACCGCTGCCATTGTTCAAGCGAAACCTGCGCTGCCTCAGATCGTCAGTCGATGCCACGGTTTCGTCCTCCTCGTTCGTATTTCGTGGTGAGCTCATAACGACGGCGCGTAGATCGTGTCGGCGGCCACCGACGCAACGCCCAGTTCGGCAGCAACCGTGTCGACGGCGTGCTGCGCGGCGGTGAGGTCCAGCACGCGTCCAGGGAGAAAATACGGCTCGACATAATGTCGGTAATACTGCTGCGCCTCGTCGCGCGTGAGCCGGTCGAGAAATCCGGCGACATAATCCACTGCGCGACTGCGATTTTCGACGAGCAATTCCAGCGCGCGCTGGTTCGCCCGCAGCAGGCCCTGCAGCAGCTGGGCTGTCCGGCGGAATGTGGGCGGGGTCGACGACGACGCCCACCGTGGGAATCTGGAAGTGATCGCCGACCCAGGCCAGCACGTGGAATCCTTCTTCGTCGGCGACTTGTTCGGGCGATAGCGTGCTGCCGACGTAGGCGGCGTCGATCGAGCCGTCCCGAAGGTGCCGTAGGTCCATCTGGTAGTCACCGGGATGCCGTTCGATGCATTCGACGTCACGGTCGGGATCCAGGCCGTGCTTGCGCAGCACGATTCGGGCGAACGCACCCGGCGGACTGTGAGCGGCGTGGACGGCCAGGCGTCGCCCGCGGAGGTCAGACATGGACTGCACGTCGGCGTTGCCGAGAAACCAGAACAGCGGATGGTCGGTGCTGACGCTGAGCGCTGTCCACCCGATTCCATCGGTCAGCCTCGACAACAGCGTGCGGCCTAGACCGATCACCGCACCGCGGCGCAGCCGCTCGGCCGACCAGCCGATCCCATCGCGGATGGCGACGTGGACCTTCTCGTCCTCGAAGTAGCCTTCCTGATCGGCGACATAGGCGACCAGCTCCTCGTGCAGGCCACGGCCGACATAGGCAAGATCGATCGTGTCCATCACTTGTCCCTTTCTGATCAGCGGAATCAGTCTGCGGCGCAGAATATTTCAATCCATCGCCAAGCCGCCGTTGACCTCCAGGCAATGGCCGGTGGTGAAACCGGAATCCTCACTCGCCAAGAAAGCCACCGTCTTGGCCACTTCCTCGGGACGGACCAGGCGGCCCATGGGGTTGGTTGCGCCCAGTCGGCGAACCTCCCCGGCCTCCAGCAGCGCATCCGGCGTCGTAGTTGCCACCGTGGCGGGTGAAACAAGATTGGCGGTGATCCCGTGCGGCGCCAACTCGAGCGCGACGTACCGGACGAACTGGTCCATCGCCGCCTTGGCGGTACCCAGCGTGATCATGCCGTCGCGCGGGCGGCGGGACAGCACCGTGGTGAGAAAGACCAGCCGCCCGTAACTGCGGGAAATCATTCCCGGCACAACCGCTTTCGTCACCATGTATGCGGCGTGCAACTCACCCTCCAGTTTGCCGCCGAGCTGCTCCCAACTCAGATCGGCAAACGATGTGACGTCATACGGAATCAACGCGTTGTGTACGAGCACGTCGACTCGGCCCCAGCGCCGATTGGTGTCCTCGAACATCGCGGTCACGTCATCAGGTGCGGTGACGTCGGCCCGAATCGCGACGGCCTCACCGCCGGCCGCGGCCGCGGCCCGCACCACCTCGTCTGCCTCCTCTGCGCTGGACCGGTAGTTGACGACCACCCGAAAACCCTGCTGTGCGAGGACAAGTGCGGTCGCTGCACCGATCCCTCGACTGGCTCCGGTGACAACGGCAACACGATCGCTCATGCTTCCTCCTGTTGCTGTCGGATCAGCGATCAGATGCCGAACCACGGGTGAGTACGGCGCGCAGCTGGTGGGTGTCGTCGGGCGCGGGCTGGGTCTGCGACGACGCCCAGGCCACGTAACCGTCGGGGCGCACCAGCACGGCGGTGGCGGCTACCGCGTCACGGGCATCCGGCACGACGGTGAGCCGGTCTCCGGACGGCACCGCGCTACGAACGCGCCGCTGACGGTCAGGTCGACCAATACCGGCCGCCCGGCGCGGGCGAGCTCGGCGATGCGTTGCCGTCCGGAGGCGCTCGCCACGCTGAAGTCGGGCACCCACCGTCCGACGAACGGATGGGCGTCGGTGCCCGCGACGTAGTGGTTGTCAGCGCCGGAGAGCAGGTCACCTATTCGCAGGACGTTGTCGGGGTCGCTGAGCAATTCGGAGAAGAGACCGCGCAGCGCGGTGACTTCCGGGCCCGGCCGGAAGAGGGTCAACTGGCTTCTGGTCTGCATGACTAGCCGTTCGGCAGCGGGCCGACGCTCGACCTCATAGCTGGCCAGCAACGCGGGCTCTCATGGGCGGATCACCGGCGGTGCCGTCGCTGCGTTGTTCGTGAGCGGCGTTGTCCAGTTCGTAGGTCATCACCGGTCGGCGCCGCCGGTGGCACCAGACAAAACACGGTGATCGAGAATCCGGGCCGCCTGACCCACTATGCGGTTCACCCGCGGCGCCGGATTAGGGCCCGATGCCGGATCCAGCACGATCGCCCGGATCCCGGCCGGTCCCAGTTCGCATGCCACCATCAGCCCATCCGGGCCGGCCCCAGCGATCACGACGTCAATCACGGGCTCACCTGGCTTCTTCAGGAGGCGTGCAGCAACGTGGAAAATGCTACGGCGCGGCGAGGCCCGGGTACAGACGTCGATCGCTTCCGGTTACGAGCCTCCCGCGCTTTGCATATGGCGCACCGCGACGGCGCTGACATGATTGCGATCATGAGGTCCTTCCAATCGATGCCTGGATTCAGCGCCGACACTGCGCCAGATCGACGATCGGCGTTACACAGCAACATATTTGGGCGTCATGGTGCGTCCTTGTTAACGATATCGATTCACCTGATGGGTTCTGAACATGACAACGTCCGATGCATTTCGCGATTCACG
The DNA here is from genome assembly GCA_963741555.1 of uncultured Actinomycetota bacterium. Lineage (GTDB taxonomy): Bacteria > Actinomycetota > Actinomycetes > Mycobacteriales > Mycobacteriaceae > Mycobacterium. The sequence continues at coordinate 1,173,526 of CAVUIH010000015.1, forward strand.
GATTCGACTTGTCCATGGCGAGGGTGCCATGCCCGCCGTCGGCTTCGGCACGCTCATTCCCGATCTTGACGAAACCAAGCAGGCAACCACGATTGCACTGGAGGTCGGCTTTCGGCATCTGGATTGCGCGGAACGGTACCGCAACGAAGCAGCGGTCGGTGATGCCCTGCACGCGATGCTCGAGGCGGGATCGGTTGGGCGCGAAGAAGTCTTCGTCACCACCAAGCTGTGGAACACCAATCATCGACCGGAGCGCGTCGAGCCCGCGTTCGATGCCAGCCTGCGTCGACTGCAACTCGACTATCTCGATTGCTATCTGATCCACACACCCTTCGCATTCCGCCCGGGTGACGACCAGGATCCGAGAGACGAGAACGGCCAAGTCATCTACGACGAGGGCGTCACGCTAGCGGAGACGTGGGGAGCGATGGAGGCCCTTGTCGACGGCGGCCGGTGCCGATCGATCGGACTGTCAGACATCACACTGGAGAAGCTGCGAGAGATAGTCGCGATTGCGCGCATCACGCCGGCCGTCGTGCAGGTCGAATCGCACCCCTACCTTCCGGAATGGGAACTGCTTTCGTTCTGTCAGGAGCATGGAATCGTCTTGCTGGCTTTCGCGGCGTTGGGACATTCCTCCGTTCCAAATCTGTTGCAGGACCCCGTGATCACCGCGATCGCGGCGCGACCAGCACATGACCTCGGCTCAGGTTGTCCTGTCGTGGGCCGTGCAGCGCGGTACCGCGTTCTTGACCACCTCGACCAAGCGGAACCGTATCCAGGAGAACTTTCAGATTGCGCCACTCCCCGAGGACGCGATGTCGGATATCCGAAATCGCATCGACACGCAAGTCAGGTTCAACGCAGTGATCGACAGCGGCGTGCCCGGCTTCATTCCGCCGAGCGGCTGACGCGCGCAGCGAGCGGACCGCCTCGACCGTCACCCACATCCCAAGGAGACGTCAGCATGACTTCACGATCGGAGCCGTCGAACGGCCAGACACGACTCGCGTACATCCTCGGGGTACCGCTGGCCCCTGACTGCCGGCGCCAATGGCCGCAGATGGGAGAGGCCGTTCACGGCCGTGACCTGATCGGCCACGTCGAAGAGACCTTCCCCGATCTGACGTTGGGAGTCGGCCGCCGACTGCTGCTCGACGACGTGATCGTCGTCGAATGGAGCTGTAACTACGGCGACGGACGTCTGTACCGCAATGTCACCATCGCCGAACTCCATGACGGCTATGCCACCACGGTCACCGACTATTGGGGTGAACCCGCCACCACACCCGAGACGCGCCAACCCATCACCGACCGCCTAGACATGCCGCCTGAGGGAATCTGGAAAGACGCAGAGCATCTCGACCATCACTGAGCCATCGGTCAGCTCGGCGGTGAACCGTCGCCGTCTGGTGTCGGCGCCGGCGCAGGTTGGACCGTCGCGATCTCGCTGAGCCCGGTGATCGTCAGAACCCGCATGAGGAATGGGTGGACGATGAGGTGCAGGCGATCGATTTCGTCGGCATGCTTGAAAAGCACATTGATGCCCGCACTGTCCAGGTACTTGACCGCGCTCATGTCGACGGTGATCGGTCCGCGGCTGCCGTCGCTGGCGGTGGTCAGCGCTTCGGTGAACACGTGGATGTTGCTGGTGTCGATTTCGCCCGCCGCAATCACCCGTGGTGTCCCGTCGACGCCACGGTCGGTGTTAAGGGTGAGCGGAGTCATCATTACGTGATCCTTGCGTACATGTGAACTGTAGTACCCGCGTCATTGGAATGGATGCTCAAGTCCTGCACCAGGCATCTCATCAACGAGATGCCGCGACCCCGATAGTCACTGGGCACTTGGCGCGGTGTTTTCCAGACGCCGGTGTCGACGACACTGACCGCAGCCCGTCGGCGACGGCGGACGCACGCAGCGAGATGGTGCCCTCGGGATGGCCACGGTGGCCGTGTTCGATCGCGTTGGCCACGGCTTCGCCGGTGGCGATGAGTATGTCTTGAACCTGATCTGGCTCGACCCCTGCCTGGGTCAGCCACGTTCTCAACGCAGCACGGCTGGGGGCCAGATGGCGGACGTCGGCGGTGAAATCCATCTCCAGCGGAGCCGGCTGCCGATAGAGCAGGATGGCCACGTCGTCTGGATAGCCGCCGGTGGGCTCGAGCTCGGACATCAACTCGTTGGCCACGTCGTCCAGCTCGTGTGAACGGCCGTCTCCGACGAGGTCGGCAGCGCGGGCCATGCCGTCCTCAATCGAGTTTCCGCGACGTTCGACCAAGCCGTCGGTGTAGAGCAGCAGCGTAGAGCGCGGCGGCATGGTGGCGTGAGCTTCGGGCCTGGCCTGATCAGGGCGGACCGTCAGGGGAAAACCCTGTCCCGCCGTCGAGCATCCCGGTCGCCCCGTCGGCATACACGATGATGGCCGGCGGATGGCCCGCGCTCGAGTACACCAGTTCGCCGGTGGCCAGGGTGAGCACAGCGCAGAAGGCGGTCGTGCAGCCGGCGCCGGGCAACCGCGCGGCGAAACGGTCCAGCCCGGCAAGCACAGCGCCGGGACTGGACTTCTCGAGCAGCAGCGCCCGGCAGGCGCTACGCAGCTGACCCATCACGGTGGCGGCGGCCAGGCCGTGACCGACGCAGTCGCCGACGATCAACGCGACGCGGCCATGGTCGAGCTTGACGACGTCATACCAGTCTCCCCCGACCTGCAGAGGTCGGCTCGCGGGGTGGTATCGCACGGCGAATCCTCCGGGCAGCGTCTCGGGGCCGAGCATCGCATGCTGCAGCGTCACAGCGGTTTCGCGTTGCTCGTCCACCTCGTAGACGCGCTGCAGGCCTTGTCCGAGCCGCCCTGCGAGCACCGTGAGCAGTGTGTGGTCTTCCGCGGTGAACGCCCGCTGCTCAGCCAGCTCGACCCAGATGACCAGTACTCCGCCCGGGTGGCGCAGCGCGATGCCCGCCGCGCCCGCTTCGTCGGTCAGGGTGGTCAACAGGTCGCCGTCGCGCAGCGACTCGATCAGCTGCCGCTCCCGCGGCAACAGCTCAGCCCAGCCCACCGGGTCGCCCGCGCAGATCACTTCTGGCGCAGCGGATTCACTGAACGTAACGGCCAGAACGCGTCGAGCCTGCCAGACCCGGCGTAGCTCCTCGGCTGTTCCACGCAGAGCGCTGTCCACCGTGTCGGCTTGAGCCAGTTGCTGATTGAGCGCGGCCAGGGCCGTCTGGCCCTGAACGACATAATGTTCGGCGGTGACGTCCCGCAACGTGCCGACCATGATCGGTCGCCCCGAATCGGGATCCTCGGCGTGACTGAAGTTGGCTGCGACCCATACCCGGTGTCCGTCGCGGTGATTGACCGGAACGGTGAATCCGCCGTGGGTGCTTCCCAGCATCTGCGCGAACGCCACTTCGACCAGATGATGAGCTTCGGGGTCGGTGTCGGGGTCCGGCCACCACGGATGAGCGGCCGGATATGGCAGGTGTTCGTGGCCGTAGCCGAGGATCTCGCTGAACGCGCTGTTGATCTCGACGACGGCACCGTCCTCGTCGCACACAAAGAACGCTTCTTGAAGTGAGTTCAACAGCGCGGTGCGCCAGCGGGCCTGGTGCGTTCGCAGCCGCGCGAGTTCGATGTTGGCGCGCACCCTGGCCAGTAGCTCCGCGGCCGCGAACGGTTTGACCAGGTAATCGTCGGCGCCGGCCTGCAGGCCTTCGATGGACGCTTCCTGACCGGCCCGCGCGGACAACAGCAGGACCGGGACGGCGGCGACCCGGGGATCCTCGCGTAAGGCGGCGACCAGCTGGAGACCGTCCATGCCGGGCATCATGACGTCGCTGATGACGAGGTCGGGCACTTCGGCGCGGATCGCTTCGAGCGCCTGCCGGCCATCGGCTGGCTTCGCTGACCTGATAGCCGGAAGTCCGCATCAGACTGGTCAGGTATTCACGCATGTCGGCGTTGTCGTCGGCAACCAGCACCCGTGCCCGCTCGCCGTCGCTGTCGGCCGGGGTCACCGGCGCGGCACTGCTGTCGGACGCCGTAAAGTCCGAGTCGGACGGCAGCCAGCGCAAAGCCTCCTGCAGGTACGGGGTCGGCAATGGCGCCGGACGTCGCGCGCGCTCGGCCGGTGCCGGAGCGACGTCGCCGACCGGTAGATGGGCCGCGCCGAAGGGCAGCCGCACGGTGAACGTCGAGCCGGCACCCTCTTGGCTATCGGCTGTGATCGTGCCGCCGTGCAAGGCGACCAGTTCTTTGACCAGCGCCAGCCCAATCCCACTGCCCTCGGTTGACCGGGCGCGGGTTGTCTCGACGCGGTGGAACCGCTCGAACAGCCGCGGCAGCTCGGCAAGGGGAATGCCGATCCCGGTGTCGCTCACCGTGACGACGGCGTCGGTGTCGTCACGGCTGACCTTGACCGTGATGGAGCCGTCGAAGGTGAATTTCAGTGCGTTGGAGAGCAGGTTGAGCACCACCTTCTCCCACATCTCGCGGTCCAGGTACACCGGCTCGTCCAGCGGCGGGCAGTCCACGGCGAACGTCAAGCCGGCGCGGTCGACCGCCGACCGAAACACGCTGGCCAGTTCCGCGGTAACCGAGGGCAAGTCGGTGGGCTCGAAGCGCGCCTGCATCCGCCCGGCCTGGATGCGGGAGAAGTCCAGCAGGGTGTTGACCAGTTTGGTCAGCCGTAAGGCGTTGCGGTGGATGAGCTCCAGCTCGGCACGCGCCTGCTCGTCGACGCCGGTGGCTCTCGGGCGCGCAGTTCGTCGACGGGTCCAAGGATTAGTGTGAGCGGGGTACGGAACTCGTGGCTGATGTTCGAGAAGAACGTGGTCTTGGCGCGGTCGAGTTCGGCCAGCGACTCGGCACGCTGCTGCTGCGCCTGGTAGCTGCGCGCACTGCCCACTCCCGAGGCGATGTGTCCGGCCACCAACTCGATGAAGCCGAGGTAGTCGTCGTCGAAACGGCGGTGCCGGTTCAGCCCTGCCACCAGCAATCCCAGTGGCGCGCCACCCTGCTGCAGCAGCGGCGCCACCAACGCATGCGTCGGCGGCTCTCGCCATGCACCGGTCGGCAGATCCACCGGCAGAGCGTCGCCCTCGATCAGTTCGGATTCGCCGCGCGCGGCTTTCGCGACCGGCCACACCGAGGCAGCGCTGCTGGAAAGGATTTCAGGTGCCGCCGGATGCTCGCGGGAGATTCCGCTGACCCCCGCCAGGTGTGCGTCGTCGTCCTCGCCGAACAGGTAGGTCAGCGTGAACGGCAGGTCGTACGGATTAGCGGCGAGCTGTCCGGCGGCGAAGTCCAGCATCTGCCGCTCGGTGCGCGCCACGCTGGGATCAGAGCCGAGGTCGCGCAGGGTCGACATGCGCCGCTCGGCGATCACCCGGTCGGTGTCCTCGCTGACTACGCACAGCATGCCCACCACGGCCGCCGAGTCGTCACGCAGCGGGCTGTAGGAGAACGTGTGGTAGGACTCCTCGCTGTAGCCGGACCGCTCCAGCATCAGCATCAGGGCCTCGTCCCAGGTCGCCTCGCCGGTCGACAGGACGTGCTCGACCCGGGAGCCGACGTCGGCCCAGATCTCGGACCACACTTCGCTGGCCGGACGGCCGAGCGCCCACGGGTATTTGAGGCCGAGCGTGTCACGGCGGTAGGCGGCATTGCAGAAGAACGTCAGCTCCGGGCCCCACGCCATCCACATCGCAAAACGCGACGACAGCAGGATGTCGACGGCCGTACGGAGGCTTTGCGGCCACCCCTCGACGGGCCCCAGCGGGGTTGACTTCCAGTCGACAGCGGCAAGATCGCGTCCGATCTCCTGGTCTGCGCGGAAGACCACTGACATCCCTTTCGAGTTCGATGGGCCGGCCGGCTGCCGTTGCCCTGCTGGTCAGCGTTGTTCAATTAAGAAAACCATCTACGGGGTCGGCGCGGCCAGCCGTTTGCAGGAAGCGTCTTGCCTGGTCAACCCACTTGGCTGAGCCACGCACCGCGTATACGGAGGATGCGGATTCCCGTTTTTTCCCGCATCCAAGCCGGCCGCGTCGCAGCGGGGGCCGACCGGACGTGGAATCTCCGCGTGGCGTTGCAGGCATTTCGCCGCATCTCCATCGACGATTGTCTATGCGGCCATTTGGAGCCCTTCCTGAATACGCCAAACACGCCGCTGTGGCGGCTCGAGTGAGGGCACCCATGACGAGCACATCGAGGCACTCGGTCAGCGCGGCCGCACGTACCGCGGAGATCGCGGTGCTGTTGTGCACTGCCGCCGCGGCGTCGCTGGCCGCGTCAACCGCGGCAGTCCACGCCTGCCCGGACCGTCATGTGCCCGCTGCGACGGTCAAACACGACGTCGTCGCATACGGCGATCCCGCGCTGGCCGCGACGTACTGGCGCCAGCAGCACACGTCCGACTGCGGAGAGGTGGCGGTGGCCGCCGCGGTGGGCCAAATCACCGGCGACGAGCCCACCGAGCAGCGGATAACGGCCCTGGCCGAAAGCACGCCGAGCACAGCACATCCCGGACCGATCTGGAACCATTCCGCCGGGACCGACATCAAGGACCTGCCGGTGCTGCTGGCGCACTATCGCATCAAGGCCGACAACGTCCAGACCAGCATCGGCGCGCTCGAGCAGGATCTGGCCGACAAGCGCAGCGTTATCGTCATACTCAACGCCGAGACGATTTGGAACCGGCCCGGCAAACGGGACGTCGCGAATCACTTCGTGGTTGTCACCGGTATAGAACCGACAGCGGGTGTGGTACACCTCAACGACAGTGGCATCATCAGCGGCCGCGACGAGCACGTTCCTGTTGCCACGTTCGAGCAGGCTTGGGCCACCAATCACAACTCGGCAATCGTGACGGCGAGACAGGCGGGGTAGCACGCCGCCGAGGGGGAATGCGGGCACATGGCCGAAGGCGAAGCGCAGGACGTGCCGCCGAGTCGAGCAGAACTCGAGCGGCTGATGGCAGCGAATCTGCGGGCCATGACGGCCGGGTCTGATCGCGTCGGCCGCCACTTCGCCCGTCAGCACCATCTGCACAACAGCGACCTTCGCGCTTTGCTGCACATCATGGTCGCGGAGACCGCAGGACATCCGCTGAACTCGAGTCAGTTGCGCGAGCGCATGGACATCTCCAACGCGGCGATCACATACTTGGTGGACCGGGTGATGAGCGCGGGCCACATTCGGCGTGAAACTGACCCGTCGGATCGACGGAAGTCATTGCTGCGCATGGAAAACAGTGCGGTGGTGCTGGGCCGCGAGTTTTTCGGTCCGCTCGGCGCTCATCTGCATTCGGCGGTCGCCGACTTGTCCGACGATGATTTGCTGGCTGCACATCGGGTAGCTGATGGCGATGAACGTCGCAATGTCGACGTTCGAGCAAGAGCTGCGAACGGAGTCCGGGAGGCCCAGCAAGGGCGCTGGCCGCGACAGCCGGCATTCGACCGAAAGGCGTTGAGGTCATGGCGAGCGACGACGCTGACGTGCTGGTGATCGGCGCCGGTCTGGCCGGCTTGCGATGCGCGTCAGTGGTCGCCGCACAGCCGAACGGATCCTGGCGACCTGAGTCATTTCGTGTCCGACCATCGGAACACGGCCATACAGGCGATCAGACCGCCAACGCTCCACGCCGTCAGCACAAAGAAGATTCGCCAATGCTCCCAGCTGCCTGCCGGTTCGAACGCGACCATGTCCGGTGGCAACAGCACCGACCGGAACCCTTGGGCCATCCATTTGACCGGAAAGATGGAGCCGAGAGCCAACATCCATGGCGGCAGGGCCATCAGCGGCACATAGGTGCCGGAAATGAATTGCAGCCCTACAGCTGGACCGTTGGTGATGACGGCGGCCGACACTGCGTTACTCGCGAAGTTGCTGATGAAGACTCCCAGCAGTGAGCAACTGATGACACCGAGCAGAAACACCCACGTCAGCGTGAACCATCCGAAAAGACCAGACGGCAGGCGAAGTTTGAACACGAGCATGCCCGCCGACACCAAGACGACCGCTTCGGCGAAACTGACGACCGCGACCAGCAGAATTTTTCCGATGAAATACGACGATGCGGTCGTCGGCGTCCCGCGAAGTCGCCGCAAAGCGCCGGTGTCGCGGTCGCCGGCGATGCCGATGCCGAGGTTGATGAATGACGTCGAGAGAATCCCGTAGGCGAGCATGCTCGCCCCGATCACGGCGCCGGTGCTGGTGTTGCTGTGCGGGAGCTTCGTCGAGAAGATCGAGCCCAGCAACAGGCTGATCACCGCGGGCATCGAAAATGTCAGGGCCACCTGCTCTGGCCGACGGTAGAACATCTTCAGCTCGGGAACGACCCGCGACAACCCGATCCGCAGCGGCGAGGGAAGCGGTGAATCCTGCACCGTGGCAAGGTGTTTCGGCGGTGACGTGTTTTCGGTGTGGTCGATGGCCATCACGCCTGGCCGATCAGTTGCAGGTAGGCGTCCTCGAGAGTCGGCCGAGAGACCGTCAACTGAGAAAGTTCAGCCCCGCCTCTCGACCGACACCGGATCAATTCGGTGGGATGCTCGGTGTGCTCCACGTGTACCTCATTGCCCTCCATCCAGCGCACAGTTGCTGTCGAGTTCACGTGTCCGATCAACTGCGCCGGTGAGTCGACCGCCACCACCCTGCCGCCCGCGATGACGGCGACACGGTCCGCCAGCGTGGCGGCTTCGTCCAGGTAATGCGTGGTGAGCACGATGGTTGTGCCGTCGGTTGCCAAAAGCCCGATCAGATCCCAGAACTTCCGTCGGGCTTCTGGATCGAAACCGGTCGTCGGTTCGTCGAGGAAGACCAGTTGGGGCATGCCGATGATGCCGAGAGCGACGTCGAGCCGACGGCGCTGACCCCCGGATAACGTGCGCACTTTCGAGTCAGAAAGCGAGCCGAGCCCAACGAGTTGGAGTACCTCTTCAGGGATTCGAGCCTCTCCGAAGCATTCGGCGAACATGCGCGCGGTTTCCGACACCGTCAACATGCCGAAATCGCTGGCCTCCTGAAGGACTATGCCGATCTTCGCGCGCCAACTCCTGCCCGCAGTCTCGGGGTCTTCGCCCAGTACCAGCACTTCTCCGGAGTCGCGTTTTCGGTTGCCCTCGAGGATTTCGATGGTCGTCGACTTGCCCGCACCATTGGGCCCAAGGAGCGCGAATATCTCGCCGTAGCCGATGTCGAGATCCAGGCCCTGGACGGCGTGTAACTGCCCATAGGACTTGGACAAACCCCGGACCTGTATAGCGGGCGTCATTGCTGCTGCTGTCGCTCGAGTTCGGCCAGGAGTTCACGCATTTCGCTCTCGGACAGCTCGTCGAAGAGTCGGTCGACGTCGTCGTCAGACGCCGGGATTTCGGACCGCTGTTCGGTTTGCGCGTCGGCGCCTGGTAGTTGAAGGTCGGCCAGCACGCGTTCGGCCAATGCATTGACGCTGACGCCTCGGAGCAGTTCGAGCACCGGGAGGTCGATCGTGAAAAGTGAATTGATCCGCACTCGGAAATCCATCGCCATCATGGAGTCCATACCGATGTCATTGAGGACGTCGTCGGGTCCGATGTCGGTGACGTCCAGATCGAAGACCGCGGCGGCGAGGTGTCGAACGCGTTCTGCGACGACGTCGATCCGGTCCGCTTCCGGGAGCGTCGAGAGAACGTCGAGGATCGACGACTCCGCGTCGGTGCGATCGAGCGACGCCTCGGTGGTGCCCAAGTCGGAGAACATCGGGGGCAGTTGCCCGCTGAGCCCGACGCTGCGGGCCTGCCTCCAGTCGGCGCTGATCGCAACGACGTTGGCGACTTTCTGGTTGATAAGCCGATCGAGGATCTTGGCTCCCGCCGCCGGCGTGATCAGTTCGATCCCCCGCTGCGCATATAGCTTTTCCAGCTTCAGTTCTTCCACCATTCCGACCGACCACGGGCCCCAGCCGATGGTCAGAGCCGGCAGTCCCTGCGCCTGCCGATAGTGCGCGAAGGCGTCGAGGAATGCGTTCGCGGAGGCGTAGTTGCCTTGGCCGGGGGATGCGATGACCGACCCCGCCGACCCGAACATGACGAAGAATTCCAGCTCATGCCCGCCGAAACAGTTGTGCAGCACGCGCGTACCGGTGACCTTGGGGGCCATCACCTTGGCGAAATCGTCCTCGCTCATGTTCACCAGAAGCTGGTCATCGACAGATCCCGCGGCGTGCACGATTCCGCGGACTGGCCGGCCTCCGTCCCGGATATGTTGATCCAGCCACGATTTCACCTGTCCGGCGTCGGTGATATCGACACTGGCGGTCGTCACGTGCGCGCCGAGGCCTTCGATTTCGCGGATCGTGTCGACAACCGGTCGGTGCGGATCGTCATCAGACAGCGACGCCCAGCAGTCCCTCGGCGGGATCGCGCTTCGGCTCAGCAGCGCAATGTGTCGTGCCCCCCGCTCGGCGAGATAGCTGGCCACGGTGCGGCCCAGCGCCCCGGCTCCGCCGGTGACGACGTACGTTGCGGCCGGCGTGAGTTTGGTGGGAAAGGCTCGTGTGAGCCCGCTGCACGGGCGAAGACGCGGGACAAATGTTGCGCGGTCACGGATCGCGATCTGATCCTCCGACCCGTCGGTGAGGACATGCGCGCAGATTCGTGCGGCAGTTTCCGCGTGGTCGTCGGCGTCGTCGATGTCGATGAGCCCGCCCCAGTGCGTGACGAATTCCTGGTGCCCGATCACCCGGCCGAGGCCCCAAATGGCTGCCTGCTCAACGGCAAGCGCCTCGGTTCCGGGTGCCGGCTGAGCGTTGGCGGTGACCAGGTAGAGGCGCGGCCGGATGTCTTCGCGGTCTGCGAACGCTTTCACGAGATGAAGAATCGTGAAGACACCGATCTGGTGATGCGTCTCGTCTTCCCCGTCGGCTTCGTCGGCGATGTCCAGTGGCCAGCAGTTGATGACGCCGGCAAGACTGCCTTCCCTGTCGAGATGCGTCTCGAGCAGTTCGTGCAGGTGCCCGGGTTGCCGCGGGTTCACCGCGTACCCGCCGTCGATCTCCGTGAGCGCGCTGACGGGATGGTGCACCACCGTGCGGACGCGGTGGCCGCTGCGACTCAGTTGCTCCGCGAGCGTTGTCCCGACGCCGGCATTGTCGACGAAGACGAGCCAGGACGAACTGTCCCCTGGCGGCACGGCCTCGTGCTCGACGTCGGCGCCGGCGACCCACCGAATTTCGTAGAGCCCCTTGTCGATGCGTTCGGGTGACACGCGTGATGAGGCGCTCAGTGATTGCACGGTGAAGCCGCTGAACACGGCGAGCGGCTCACCGGCGTCGTCGGTGAGTGTGATGTCGCTTTCGATCTGCTCTCGGGTCGCCGACACGACACGTACGTGAGCGGTCATCTTGTCTTCAGGCGACCGGTATATGGCGCTTCGCCGGATCCGGGTGGGAAGGTAGGGGCTGTCCTCCGCCTCGCGATCGAGACACGGTGCGCCGAACAGTGTTTGGAAGGCGCCATCGATGAGTGCCGGGTGGAATCGGTAGCTGTCGATTTCGTCGGCGATGTTCGGCGGGACTGCGATTTCGGCAGACGCCCAGCCATCGCCGGAGGTGACCCTGCCGATGGACTGGAATGCGTCACCGTAGGCGAATCCCATGGCTTGGGTGCGGGCGTAGAAGTCGTCGCCGCTGACGGTGCTCACCGGCTCTGTATCGCCCGGCGGACCGGGTCGATCGGGCGAGCCCGGAAGGGTGTTCAGTTCCGCGGTCGCCGTCACCGTCCATTTCAGTTCGCCGTCCGCCGTCGCGGTGAACGCGGCGAATTCTATTGCGCCAGTGTCCTGGTTGAGCGTAGTCCGCAGAAGCGGATCGCAGGTGTCGTCGAGGATGAGCGCACGCCGAAGCACCAGGTTGTCGACGCTGTGATCCGTTGACCCGTAGGTTTCCTTCGCGGCCGCCAGCGCCATCTCGACGAACACCGCACCGGGGACGACAACACTGCCCTGCACCTGGTGATCCGCGAGGAAGGGGATGACGGCGGTACTCAACTCCGCTTCCCAGGTCGGGTGCACGGCGCTCACCGACTGCCCCAACAGCGGATGCACCGGGTTGTAATGCAACTCCTCGGCCGCTTCCTCGGTCTCGTACCAGAAACGCTTGGACTGCCATGGATACGCCGGAAGCTTCACCAGCCGTGCGGCCGCGCCGGGATGCAGTGCATCCCAGGCGATGTCATGGCCGTGACAGTGCAGCGCGCCAACGCAGGTCATCAGTGTGCGACTGTCGTCGTCGTTGCGTCGCTGGGTCGGCACGACGGCGATCTCCACCCTTTGGGTTCCGGCGATTTCGATGATCGACGGCGACAGCACGGGATGCGGGCCCAGCTCGACGAAATGGGTGTACCCGTCGTCGAGCATCCGGCGGACGGCGGGCTCGAAAAGGACTGTGGCGCGGGTATTTTGCCACCAGTAGGCGGCGCCCGCCAGCGTAGCCGTCCAACCGTTCGCCGGTCACCGTGGAGTACAGCGGTATCGCCGCCGCGTCCGACGACAGTGTCTGCAAAGCGCTGTGCAGATCGTCCTTCACCGCGTCCATGTAGTGGGTGTGATACGGCACCTTGACGGTGAGATACCTGTTGAAGATCTTGGCCTCGTCCAGCTGACGGGCGATGTCGTCAAGGACCTCGCTATCGCCGGCGATGGTCACGGCCGACGGGCTGTTGATCGCGGCGATGGACACCCGCCGCCCGATTTCATCGCGCGCCTTGTCGTCGATCGCCTGTGTGAGCGCCTCCGCGCCGACACCGACCGCGAGCATGCGGCCCAGATCCGCTGGTGCGTTGCTGCAGTCGACTTCGGTGATAGATCACCTGGATCGCCTGCTCGAAGGTGAGTAGACCCGGCGAGGTAGTGCGCTGCCACTTCCCCGGCGCTGTGTCCGATCAGCGCGTCAGGTTCGATCCCGAACTCTTTGAGCTGCGCAGCAAGTGCGATCTGGATGGCGAAGTTGGCGGGTTGCGCGACATCGGTGTCCGCCATGCGGGAGGAAGTTTCGTCGGCTCGTAGTTCGTCGATCAGAGACCAGTCGGTGTAACGGGATAGCTCGCGATCGCTGCGCACGATGCTGTCGGTGAACGCGGGATAGACGTCGAGCAATCCCCGGCACATCTTCGACCACTGCGGGCCCATGCCAGTGCAGACGAACGCCAGCTTGGGTGCGGCTCGGGTTTGCGCGGCTGACCGAGATCTGCTCGCCGTCGGCGAGGGCTTGCAGCTCATCGTGCGCGTCGGCGATGCTGCCTGCGATGACGGCTCGTCGAAAACTGTGGTGCGAACGGCGTTGACTGAGCGTGTATCCCAGATCCGACAGGGTGAGGTCAGGGTGAGCGCTCACATGCTCGGCCAGCTGCCGTGCGGTTGCGACCAGCGCTTCCTCGGTGCGCGCCGAGATCGGCAGGACCGTCAGCGGCAGGTGCTGCTTGCCGTGCGGGTCCGGGACATCGTTCGGGGCGGGGGGCTCAGCCAGCACGACGTGGGCGTTGGTGCCGCCGAACCCGAAAGAGTTGACGCCCGCGATCCGCCGCGTGCTCTCGGGAAACTGACGACCAACGCGTGGTATGTCAATGTTCAACTCGTCCAGTGGGATTGGACCGCTGGGATTCTTGAGATGCAGGTTCGCCGGAATGAAGCCGTGTTTGAGTACCAATGCCGTCTTGATCAGCCCGGCCACGCCGGCGCCGGCCTCGAGGTGGCCGATGTTGGTCTTGACCGACCCGATCAGTAGCGGATCGGTTGTCGCTCGGTCTGCGGCCAGCGCACGGGCGAGCGCCCGCATCTCGACCGGATCGCCGACCGGGGTGCCGGTGCCGTGCGCCTCCACGTAGCCGATGTCGTTGGGCTGGACGCCCGCTCGTCGCAGGGCTGTCGTGATCGCCGCTTCTTGGGCTTCCTCGCTCGGTACGGTGATGCCGTCGGTGCGGCCGTCCTGCGATACCGCGGTGCCGAGGATCTGCGCGTAGATCTCGTCGCCGTCATGCAGCGCCTGCGCGAGCGGCTTGATGACGACGACCGCGCCACCTTCGCCCCGCGCGTAACCGTCGGCGGAATCGTCGAAAGCCTTACAACGCCCGTCGGGACTGAGGAAACCGCTCTTCGATTCAGCGATAGCCGTATTCGGGCCGACCATGATGTTGACGCCGCCGGCAAGTGCGAGATTGCACTCGCCGTTCCAGATACTCTGTGCCGCAAGGTGTACCGCGACCAGCGAGCTCGAACAGGCCGTGTCGACGGTCATGCTCGGCCCGCGGAAATCGAAAGTGAACGAGATCCGGTTCGCCAGCATTGTCATCATCATTCCGGTGGCGGAATGGGTTTTGAAGCGGTAGCGGCTGGTACGGCCCTGATTCTGCAGGAGTTGGTAGTCGAGAGTGAAGCCGCCGATGAACACGCCGACGTCGGTGCCGGCCACACGGTCGGCGGATATGCCGCCATCCTCCAGGGCCTCCCACGTCGCTCGCAGGAGGAGGCGCTGTTGAGGGTCGATCAAGTGCGCTTCACGCGGGGAGATGCCGAAGAATTGGGGATCGAATTGATCGATCTCGCTGAGGAATCCACCTCGACGAGTGACCATCTTGCCGACTTTTGCCGGGTTGGGGTCGTGGTATTTCGCGGCGTTCCACCGTGTCGCGGGAACATCGCAGGTCGCGTCGATCCCGTCGCGCAGCAGGCTCCAGTAGCTGTCCGGGGAATCAGCACCGCCGGGAAGGCGGCAACCGATACCGACGATCGCCAAGGGCGTGTGTTCGGCAAGCATGTTCATCCTCTCGCCCTGATGACCTGTCGAAGTAGGTTCATAGCGGAGCGCCCACAAGCGTGGCGTCGGCAGATGGGAACCCGACCCCGGCCGGCATGGATTTTCCGCCTGTTCAACTGAATTCGAGTGCAGGTGCGGTGCCGAGAATCCAGTCGTGGCTGATCGGCTTGGTGGCCTGGTCCTCGCGGTAGATTGACCTGAGGTCCCGCAGGAACGAGTCTCGTTGCCACGCTTGCACTTGCTGCATGACGTCGTCTTCAGAGAACCTGCCGCTTTTCTCCGCGAGGACTGTCTCGACAAGCTGACCCGCTATTTGACGAAGCAGTCGGGCGTTGGCGTGAAAGCCCTTGGCGAACTCCGGCGATCTACCCATCATGGCGGTGTGCAGCGTCACCATGAAGTTGTGCGGCGAATACAGGTCGACGAATTGTGTCGAGGGGCGCGCAGTCTCGACGGCCGCCCACTCGCGGAAGAACTGCTGCATCCGGTTGCTGAGGTCGATCATCCCGTCCAGGTACGGCACCACCTCAGGGTCGTCTGCAACGCTGACGAATCGGCCGTTGCTGTAGAGGAATCCCAGGAACCCCCAGTAGAACGCGATGTCCCAGATCACCTTTGCCGACATCACCGGCGGCGACCCCATCAGTGGGTACTGGTTGCAGTAGATGGCTAGCCACATGTCGGTGAGTGACCGGAACAACGAATCGCTGATCCCGGACCGGGCGACGACATCCTCACCGTCGAGTTCGCGGCCGACCATGTCGGTGATGAGGCCATTGCCGATCGCTATCAGGTCCAGCCCCGATGAATACAACGGATCCAGGAATACGCCGGAATCCCCGGTGACACACCACCGGCCGCGGCCGTCGTACACCTTCGTGGCTCCGTGACTGTAGTTCTTCATCACCCGGAAGTCTTTGATCAGGTGTTCGTGCTCTTCCACGACTGCGGCGCACTGCGGTTCGTGTTCACGAAGCCACGCCCGTGCTTTCGCGAGTGTGTTGAAACTGTCGAACGCGTGGTAAGCGGGATCGGCAACTATGCCGACGCTGGTGGCTCCTGACGCAAGCCGGATCAGCCAGACCCAGTACCCCTCGCCCATCAGATGATTGGTGGACAACGAACGGTCACCTTCGATCAGCCGTGCCTGCCAGCTCTCGTCGTCGCTCCACTGGCCGACATCGATGTCGGTCGCGACGCGCAACCACACTGCGTTGCAGTTGTGCTCGTTGTCACGCCGCAGGTGCATCTGTCGGGGCAGTGCCCGATTTCGTCCCGATGCGTCGACCACCCATCGGGCAGTCGTGTCCGTGATGGTGTCGCCGTTCTGAAAGGAAATGGTGTGCGAGCGACTTTCGTCACCGAAGTCGACCGACCGGACTCGGCCGGTCCTGATCTCGACACCCGCCGACAGGCAACGTCGATTGAGTTCGTTCTCCAACCTGCCGCGGTCGATCTGGTACGTGACCTGAGGTGTGAATGTGGAGCTGCCGAGTTCCGTCCGCTGGGCGATATCGGAATTGCCGTTGTGCGAAAAGAACATTCGCAGACCCATTTTGCGGATTTGTGAGGTATCCAGATGGTCTGCCAAGCCAAGGCGGTCCCGCAGGTAGTGCGCGGCGATCTCGACTGTCGACTCACCTACCGTGTGGGTGATCTCAGAAACGGGGTGCGACGTGGATTCGATGATGAGGATCCGCGTCTGCGGTCGGGCGCTGCGCATCTCCAGGGCAAGGGTGAGGGCCGCAATCCCTCCGCCGATGATGGCGACGTCATGGTCGGCGGTGGAGGTCTCCGCAGCGGACAGACGGGCTTTTATCCGGCTTGCCAGCGCATCCCGTGCCTCCAAGCTCAGTTGCGACAGCTGCGCCTGCATGTCCACGGGTACCCCTCCCGCAATTAGGATCGATCAGCTACTTAATAGTTAAGAAGCTACACTAATCCCGGTACCTGGCAAGCGCAGATGTGTGCAGCCAGGACTGCCGTCACACGCATCCTGCGGAGGAATCATGAGGGAGTTGCTCGCTGCTGCAGTTCGACAGAGTGCCAGGACCTGAGCGGTGCCCGCAGCAACCGCTGTTCATTTTTTTCTGAACTGGCCGCCATTCTCATCACCTGCCGTGTCGTCGGACTGGTGTCACAGCGCCTCGGACAACCGCAAGTCGTGGGCGAAATGGTCGCCGGCGTGCTTCTGGGCCCTTCCTTGTTGGGTCGCATAGCCCCCGGCGTGCAACATCACCTGTTTCCGCCTGGACCAGCGAACGTCGTGCTCTACACCGCGGCGCAGATCGGCCTGGTGCTGTACATGTTTCTCATCGGGCTCAATTTCGACGTCGGGCTCATCAAGCATCGTCTGGGCACCGCAGCCGCGGTTTCGGCAGCAGGCATTTTCACGCCGCTCGCTCTGGGCGCGATGATCGCCATGCCGCTGTTGAGCAGCGGAATTTATTTCGACAAAAGCGTCACATTGGTCATGGCGATGATGTTCCTGGGCGCGTCGATCGCGACTACCGCATTTCCGATGCTCGCGCGGATCATCTACGAGCGAGGACTTTCCGGAACGCCGTTGGGCACGCTCGCATTGGCGTGTGGCGCTACCGACGATGCGCTGTCCTGGTGCATTCTGGCGACGGTGCTCGCCATTCATCGCGGGAGCGCGGCCGTAGCCGCGACAGCAATCATCGGCGGAATTCTGTACACGCTGGTGCTCCTGACAATTGGCCGCAGAGCGTTGCGTGTCCTCGGGGCGGTATCCGAACGCCGAAACGCGATCACGCCACCGGTGCTGAGTACAGTCCTGATTCTGCTCATGGCATGCGCGTGGTTCACCGACGCGGTCGGTATCTACGCCATATTCGGCGCTTTCATCCTCGGTGTCGCGATGCCGTCCGGTTTCTTCGCGCAACGACTGACCGCCATCCTCGAGCCGCTCGTCACCACGTTCTTACTGCCGCTGTTCTTCGTCTACTCGGGGCTGAACACTCAGATCGGCCTGGTGAACAGCCCAAGACTGTGGGCCGTGACGGCGGGAATTCTCGTCGTTTCGATCGCCGGGAAAGGAATCGCCTGCACCTTGGCCGCGCGGCTGCGAAAAGTTCCGTTCCGCGAAGCCGTGGCGTTGGGCTCGTTGATGAACGCGCGCGGCCTCATCGAGCTCATTCTCCTCAATATCGGACTCCAGGCCGGCATCATCACTCCGACGCTTTTCAGCATTCTCGTGTTGATCGCCATCGTCACCACGCTGATGGCGACACCGATATTCGAGTTCGTCTACGGACGCCACCGGACCGCGTCACACAACGGTCGGATGGAGCCCAAGCCCGCGGAGGCTGTTATACCCGTGACAACCTGACGCGTTTTGGCGCCAGCGTCTCCCGAATTAGACGAGCCTTCGTTTCCCGCTTCGGCTGTTGTTCACGTTTGCGCCGCTTTCGGCTGGCATACCGTCGTCGGCCTTGCCGAGGCTCGCCGCCGCACACAAGATCTACTGCCCCGGCAATGTGTGCGACGCTCCGACACTTTGCACATAGCGGCGCGGACCGCGTCAGGACGCGAAAGCCCAATCACCGCAACCTGATACGCGCCACGTAGTCGCATTGCCGATCCGCACGGCACCACGACCATCGCTTGGCAGCCAGAACTGTCACTAAGTGGCAGGCTGTCTGATATGGCATTCAAAGTGCGATTCACCGACAAGTTCAACGACTACGACACAGGCGACGCGTACGACTTCCTAGAGGGAGGCGTGCTGTCGATCGCGTACGCCGCCAACAAGGCAAAGTCGACCGAATACCACGCGCCCGGCCAATGGGTGCAGGTGATCGCTGAACCACGCCACACGCCTGGCCAGAGCGGCTATTGAGTCGGTGACGACGAGACGACGCCAGGCTGCTACTCGGCGTCGCTCACGGCTTCGAGGCGCTGGTTCACCCGAGCCAGCGCCTCGTCGAATATTTCCACCTTCTCGCCGCGCTTTTCGTTGGCCGGCTGGGCGGACCCGCGAGAACCTTCGGCTTCCACTCGCGCCGCACCCTGTCGCCGCAACAGGCTGAAGTTCTTCTCGCGCGAAGTTCTGAGCCGGCTCTGGAGATCCTTCAGCTGCTTTGTGTTCATGCGATCGAGAGCGTCGGCATGACTCTCGCCGATCAACGCATTTTCCTGCTGGGTGAGGTTCACATGGTGGTTGTGCACCGTTGATTCATAACCTGCACCGGCCACACCGGTGGGCAATCGCCGCACAGCACGCCGAACCGTCATCCGGGGGCTACTGCTCGTTCATCAGTAATGATCATCCGCGTTGAGATCGGACGAGACATTGGCGCCACTCTGTATCAGGATGAAGCCATGCGATTCCTTGTCATGCTTGCGGGCATCGCCGTCGTGCTCGGGGCGGCGACGCCGGCAGAGGCCGATCCGGGCAATTCGGGGCGCGACGCGAGCTTTTTGGCGGCGCTCGACAAGGCCGGCATCACAACCGGCTCTTCGATTTTGACCGGGCAATCAGCATGAAGTCTGGGTTGCGGCCCGCTGTTTGCGGGTGCAGTGGAATCGTATCCGGCGGGCCGAGTTGTCTCGATTTCGGAACCCGCAGGCGGCGCGTTTGACCTGTTTGACGAGCCGGTTGTAGCCCTCGGTGCGGGCGTTGGTGATGCCGGTGGCGATGAACGCGTTGATATCGGGCCACCAGGCGTCGACGGTGGTGGCCAGGGTGAGCAGCTCAGGGATCTGTGAGTCGATGCACCAGGCCAGGAATCGGTGCAGCCGATGCCGGGTCAGGTGCGCATCGCCGCCGACCCGCACGGTGGACAGCAGGGTGCGCAGCTCTTCCTTGGCGATCCACGCCGACAGGATCTGCGCCTGTATCGTCCTCGGCCACGATCGCGTTCCACATCTTCGTAAAGTTCTTGTTCGACAGGCTTTCTCGTGCCCGCAGCAGTCGCCGCCGGTTGGCCCATTCCGGGTCGATTTTGCGGCCGCGACGGTCCCGCATGTCCCAGGTGACGCGGCGGCGCACCTTCGTGACCGCGTCGTTGGCAAGCTGGACCAGATGGAAATGATCGACCACGATCGTGACGTTGGGCAACAACCCCGGGGTGCGGATCGCCGACGCGTAGACCGCGGCCGGGTCGATCGCCACGTACTCGACGGACTCGCGGAACGTGTCGCTGCGTTCGGATAGCCAGTCGATCACGGCGGCGCCGGTGCGGCCCTCGCGCTGCCCCAGCAGGCCCTGATCGCCGGCCAGGTCGACGAACCCGGTGTCCCACGGGTCGATTCGCACCCACCGCGCCGTGTCGGCGCACTGCTCCCAGCGGGGCTTGCCGCGGCGGGTCTCATCAATACCGAGCACCCGCACCGGCTCGGGTTCGTTCAGCCGCGCCTCGGCGTGGGCGACGAACGCCCGGTGCGCGGTCGGCCACGACACCCCGTGGGCGTCGGCGACCTCGGCCACCGCACGGGCCGGCATCGCCGATCATCGCACCGATCTGGGTGCGCAACCGCGTGGTGGCCCGGGCCCGCGCCGGCACCTGCGCGATGGCCTCGGTGAACGAGGACCGCTCGCAGTAGTCCTCCCGACACCGCCAGCGGGTCTTGTGCCACCACACTGTGATAGGGTCCTCACCATAGGGAATATCGCGCGGCGAGGTGCTCACCAGCTCCTTCACCGACGTGGACACCACCCCACAATCCGGGCACGCCGCCGCCGCTTCGTCGGTCGTGACCACATGCACCACACGGGTCCCGTCGGCGCCCGGCTCGACACGCTCAACCCGTACACCTGGCAACCCAAACAACAATGTCGTACCGTCAGACACGGCCCTCGGTTCCCTTCTTCGCCTGAATACTCCGCAAACTTCAGACTTCGGAAGGCCAAGGGCCTCCCCATGCAACGACACGCCCTATGAGAGCGAAATAACAACTGCCCGTTTAAAATTGAAGAGCTCACATACCAGGACCCAGCTGTCGCCGTCGCGGTCGGCAAAAAGGCGTGCGAACTGATGGACCGGGGCAATTCCGAAGTCGACGTCATCAAGAGCGTGTCGTCGAGCAATTCGGGATTTACCGTCGACGGCGCCGCCCAGTTCACCATGATCGCGGCGAGCGCTTACTGCCCCCAACACATGGGGCGACCGATCACGCAAGCCCCGCCGACTCCGCTCCCGCCGCAGCAACAGCCATTCATCGACTTTCCAGTAATCACACCGGGAGCTGGCTAGGCACAGTCGGCAGCCCACGCTTTAGGCGAGGAAGCTGCCACATCCATCTAAGCTGAAGTCTTTGTCGGGCTGACAGGATTTGAACCTGCGACCACTCCGCTGGACTTTAGTCCTTGCACGAGCACGCTGCCGAGAGCGGGTCAGTTTGCTCAAGCGAATGCGGCGGCAACGCGATCCATGAGGGACTGGAGGTCGTAGTAATCGCGGAATCGCTTGATCAGACCACTGTCATCAATCTCGAATACGCCGACGACCTCCAAGTCGAATGACGTGCCTTGAGTTTCAAATGTGTCTGCGCGCTCAACCGTGACGGTGCCGCCAGTCGCGACGAGATTCTTGACCTCAACCGTGAGGCTTGGAACGAGTTGCACTTGCGATTCAATCTCAGCCCTAATGGCGTCGACCCCGCGATAGGTCCCTCTCGGTCCGTCGGTCCAGACGGCATCATCACTGAAGAAGCTGACGAGTTCGTCTACATCGGACCGCTTGAGGGCAGCCAGGAATTGTCGTACGACCTGCTCTGCGGAATCGCTCACGCCGAAGTCCTCCTCAAACTCTGCGCAAACTCCTGCGCATCCCAGCCTAAGCCCAGTACACAGCCAAGTCTCAGTCTTTCGAGATGACGGTCACCTTGCGTCATCTGCTGTCTGGGTCGTCCTGTGATGTTCGAGGTGGAACAGGGTTCGTTGTGACATTCTGCAGAGGTGCGCGCTCCTTCGGGTGTTGTGACGTTCCTGTTCACCGACGTTGAGGGTTCGACCCGTCGGTGGGAGGCCCACGCCGAGGGGATGCGGGTGGCGCTGGCCGCCCATGACGAGGTGTTGCGCTCGGCGATCGAGGCGCACGGCGGCTGGTTGTTCAAGCACACCGGTGACGGGGTGTGCGCCGCGTTCGCCTCGCCGCGTTCGGCGGTGGATGCGGCGGTGGCCGCGCAGCGGGCGCTGGAGTTGCCGGTGCGGATGGGGCTGGCGACCGGCGAAGCCGAGCTGCGTGAGGGCGACTATTTCGGAGCGGTTTTGAATCGTGCGGCACGGGTGATGGCCACCGGGCACGGTGGTCAGATCCTGTTGGCCGATTCGACGGCGGGTCTGCTCAGCGGCGTTGATCTGATGGATCTGGGTCCGCGGCGATTGCGGGATCTGCCCACCGCGGTCGGGGTCTTCCAAGTGCGTGCGCCGGGTTTGGCGACGGATTTTCCGCCGTTGCGGGCGCTCGATACGAGTCCGGGAAATCTGCGGCGTGCGACGAGCAGCTTGATTGGACGCGAGTCCGAACTCGACGAGGTGCAAGCGGCGGTCAAGGCTCATCGGCTCGTGACGTTGACCGGTGTCGGCGGAGTCGGCAAGACCCGGCTGGCGTTGGAGGTCGCGGCACGTCTCGTCGATGAATTTCCTGACGGTGTCTGGTTTTTCGAACTGGCTGCGGTTACCGATCCGGCGGCGGTGCCCGATGCAGTGGCCGCAGTGCTGGGGATTACCCAACAACCCGGAATGAGTGTCAGCGACAGCGTCGCCGCCGCGTTGGAGGGCAGGATCCGGCTAGTGGTGTTCGACAACTGCGAGCACGTGCGCGACGCCGCAGCCGATCTCATCGAGGCGATCCTCGCGCAGTCCGCGACGGTGACGATTCTGGCCACCAGCCGGGAAGGGTTGGGGGTCGCTGACGAGCAGTTGTGGCGGGTGCCGTCGCTGGACCTTGGCGCGGGCATCGAGTCTGCCGCAGTGGATTTGTTCGTTGAGCGCGCCCGCAGCGTCGCTTCCGGCTTCTCGATGGCCACGACTGATGAGGCGGAGCGCGGTCATCGAGATTTGCCGCCGCCTAGACGGGATCCCGCTGGCCATCGAGCTGGCAGCATCGCGGATGGCGTCGATGACGGTGGGCGAGCTGCGTGATCGTCTCGATCAGCGATTCCGGTTGCTGGTGGGTTCGCGGCGCGGGCTAGAACGTCACCAAACACTGCGCCACGCCGTGGCGTGGTCCTACGACCTCCTCGACGATGCTGAAAAGTCTTTATTGACAAGGTGTTCGGTCTTCGCTGGCGGGTTCGATCTACCCGCCGCGTGCGCGGTGGCCGATTGTGGTGACGACCTCGCCGCGCTGGATCTGCTGGATGCGCTGGTGCGCAAGTCGCTTGTAGTCGCCGACCGGACATCGGAGCGGACCCGGTTTTCGATGTTGGAGACGATCCGCCAGTTCGCCGAGGAGCAACTCGTCGCTTCCGGTGCGGCACCTGAGGCCCGGACCGCGCACGCCCGCTACTTCGCCGGGCGGGAAGCCGACATCATGGCCCTGTGGGACAGCCCCCGACAGCGGGAGGCCTACACCTGGTTCACCGTCGAGCTGGCCAACTTGCGCACGGCGTTCCGCTGGGCCGCCGAACACGATGACCTCGACACCGCCGTCGCCATCGCCATCTACGCGACGTCGCTCGGTCTGCTCGTGGAACAGTACGAACCCGTCGCATGGGCCGAGGAACTCATTGAATCTGCGCGCGAAGTCGACCATCCGCGACTTGCGCAGCTTTGCGTGCTGGCCGCGCAGTGCCACGCGGCCGGACGGGTCGACGACGCTGTCGGTTACCTCAATGCCAGCCACGAGCTAACGCAGCGTGGAGGATTCGACGAGGTTCCATACGAGCTACAAATCTCGACCGGCATTGTGTACAGCCATGCCGGTCAGTCCGACCGGTGGGCCGACCTGTGCCGCCGTGTGATCGCGGCCGAGGCGGGCCCTCTTACGATCACCCGCGCATGTCTGGTTATGGCGTTGTATTTCTTGGGCAAGGGCGACGACGCGAGGGTGGCCTCGGAAGGGTTGCTCGCCGCGGCCGACGCCACTCACAATCCGATGACGGCCTGCTTCGCGCTCTTGGCGCACGGCCTTGCCTACCACGACGCAGATCCCGTCGCCGCGTATGACTCCCTACGCCGAGCCGTGACAGTCGCTGGGGAGAGCGGCAACCGGCAGATGGAATCGGCGGCCGTAGCCGTCATGCTGCTGTGGATGGTTGCGGCTACCGAAAGTAACCCCATCCACTTTTTCGAATATTTGACCGTGGCGATCCACCACTACGACGACGCCGGCAACGTGGCCAACCTGCGAAACCCGCTGGCGATTTTCGTCGGTGTATTGGACCGTCTCGGACGCCACGAGCAGGCCGCCACCATCAGCGGGTTCGCCGCGAGTGCCTTTACGCTCGTGAGCTACCCACAACTCAGCACAACAATCACCCATCTCCGCGATGTCCTCGGTGACCAGACCTACGAATCGCTCGCCCACACAGGCGAGACCATGACCACCGCCGCGATGGTGACCTACGCCTACGACCAAATCGACCAGGCCCGAACAGAACTCGAACATCCCAGCTGAATGCCTCCTCAGGAGCGGTGCGCTCGGCGAGGGGGTAGGTGCGGGTGCGGGCCGAGGTACTCGTGGGCGGTGTGCGCGGTCTGCTTTCTTGCAACGGTGCCGACCTACCTGCTTGCGTCGTTTGTCGGCTGTCGCTTTTGAGAAGTCCGGTGCCTATATCGAGGCAGCCGCCGTGGTCGACGCATCGCCGACGACACCCCCAGACGTGCGCCCCGGACAAGACGCAGCGACGGCGATGTTGCTGAAAGCCCGCTCACCCAGAGCGCAAGACGCGGAGAATGATGGCCCAGATAATGAGGCAAGGGAAGGAAGAAGTAATGACCGCCGACCCACAGTGCGCCCGCTGCAAACAGCCCATCGAACCGGGATGGCTCTACCTGATTGCGCATCGCCGCGGCCAAGCTGCGACGACCGAAGACCACGCAGAATTTATTCATGTGCCTGACGAATGCCCACGGCCCGGGGAGCACGTCCCGCGCAGCTAGCCGAATGGGGTGTTGGATGCCCTGATATCTGCTCTGCCCCATGGCTTTTCGTGCAGCACTGAAGCCTCCTGCGGTCGTCGAACCAGATACAGGATCGACCCCGCCATCCTTGCTAGCCAGCCGGCGAACGACCTCGTTCTCGGGACTTCCGACCACAAACAAGCGGGACTTCCGCCCCCGGGTATTTCGCCATCGCGCCGGTAGCCTGACAAATCCCGATCTGACGGAGCGGGGGATACTCCCATTATGCAAATGTGGATAGAAATTCAAGGCCGCGACGAGGATGACGAATATTCGGACGCCGCCACCTATGAAATACTCGCGGGCGGTGTGCTAAAGGTCACCAGTGGCGATGATATTCACCTCTACAGTCCGGCGCACTGGCAAGAGGTCACGATTGATACCCGCCCCGCGGGTCAGCGTGCCAAACAAGCCCAACTACTGGACGAAGATCTCAAATGGCAATAATCATCGCTTTCGCCCTTGTCGGGCTCTATTTGACCTACGTCGGGTAGGTCCCCGCATCGAGCCGACCCACAGCACGAGCGGCAAGTTCAACCTCGGATCTATTTCGCCGCGGGCGGGCCACTGGGCGTCCTCGCCTGGTTTGAATTGGCCTGGCGCGCAACACACTCCGATGCTGATGAGCATCGTCGGCACGCTGCGACGTGTTCGTGACTTTGCCGCGATCCGCCGGCGATGTCGTCGAAGATGACCTCAAAATGACGTGTTTAACTGCGTCGGAAACGTTTTCATAGACCACCCTCGGCGCGAACCTGATTGACTCGGCATGCACGCGGGGTGAGCGGGCGCTCCTGGTCCTGTTCGAGGAGTCGCCCGACCAGTACATCCGCAACATGCGGTCGGTGGGGCTCGAGCTGCGGCGCTGGGTTGATGCGGGCGCGCTGCGCATCTGGGCGGCCCGGCCGACCGCGTACGGGCTCGAGGCCCATCTGGCGATCTTGGCCGGGCTGGTCGAGGAGGTCGCACCATCCGTGGTCGTGCTCGACGGGATGGCCAGCCTCATGCACGGGGCTTCCATTTCCGAGGTGACCTCGATGGTGGCCCGTGAGATCGACCTGCTGAAGGCCCGGGGGATCACGGCAATGGCGACGACGCTGGCTGGCGAGGACGAGACGAGTACCGTGAGCGTCTCGTCGCTCGTTGACACCTGGCTGCTGCTGCGCAACGTCGAGTCCAGAGATCGAAGCCCAGCGCGCCGTAACCAGCCTCCCCCAATGGGTTGTCATCGACGAAGCCCACGCACCGTTAGGGCGGGCAGGGGCCTCGTTGGGCGTCTTCAACCCCGCCGCGAAGGGCTACTTGCTCGTTACCTGGCGACCCGAGGACTTGGCGAATGAGGTCCCAGCCGCCCTGGACGCCGTGATAGCGCTGAGCTCACCGCAGCCCTCAGACCACCTCGTCGACCTCACGGCTGCTGTGGCCGACATGCCGCGCGCACAGGTCGCCCGCCTGCTGGACGGGCCAACCGGCCAAGCAGTCTTGGCCTGGCGAGCGGTCCCCCACCAAGCCGTGGCGTTCACCCCGGGGCCTCGGAGCACCCCGCACGTGCGCCACGAGCACAAGTACGAACATGCCGGCCTCGATCGCGGCCACCGGTTCTATTTCCGAACCCAAGGCGACACGCTCACCGGGGCGGTCGCCGCCAACCTTGCGGAGCTGGAAGACCAACTCATCCGCTGCGCGCCGGGGGTACTGCGCCACCACTGCCCCGCGCACGACTTCTCCCATTGGGTCGCTGCCATCTTCCACAACCAACCACTCGCCGCAGACCTCGCGGCCGCCGAGGCCCAACTCTCCACCCAGAGCCCCGCCGCGATCGTCGAACAGGTACGCCTAACGCTCGTCGCCACACTCCAAGCCCGGCCAGGCCACTAAGCGGTAGCCGCCCGGTCCGAGCGGCCACGACGATAGCGGCCGCCAACCCAAGCGCTACGTCCCCGAGGAGGTATGCAGACTGCAGCGCCGCGAAGACGGCCGGTGGCATGAACTGCTCGGCTAATACGAGCAAGCCCGCAGATCGGGCAGCGATGGTCAGTATGACGTACGGTAATTGGCTCTATCGGCGTGTCGATGTTCCGCGCGCCAACCTGGTGGATGTTTGGACCAGTGGCGCCAAAGCTCTCCGGCGTAAGGTACTTCTTCCCTATTCGCTTCTGTGGAGCCGGAGTTGAATGGTCACACCATCTATGCCCTCGTCGAATTCTGGTTTGCGACAACCGACCGACCCTCGTCGAGAGCTTGATTCCGATAGCGTTCGCCGCACAGCCGTGAACAGGTAGTGCCAGGGCAGGCATCACGGCAGAACAAGCTGGTGCTCGCAGCACGAACAGTCTTGCACAGCTTCATAACCCGAGGCTTTTGGCGATGATGTCGCGTTGGATTTCGCTGGTGCCTCCCACGATCGTGCCGGCGACCAGCCCAGTGCAGCCATCTGCCCGGCGATGGAGCTGCTGTGCAGCTCTCGCCCACCGTCGGTCAGCGCCAACCGCTGTTCGCGCGTATCGCAATGCTCTACGACAGAAATCGCGCACCGTCCGCACGAGCGTGCGCTGCTCCTCGGATAGAAGCAGACTCAATGGGAATTCACTGTCTCGATGTCGGAAATCAGCTCGCGCATTCTGTTGTCGCGGACGAGCATGCGGTCGATGACTGGGTTGATGGCGCCTCGGAGCACGCTGTAGAGCCGCCAACCGGCCGGCGCCATCGTCGTCGCCGCCCGGTGGGTGATTCCGTCAGCAATCGACGTGGCGGCCTGCTCGGCGGTGATACGCCGGTTCAGCGGCCACGGCAGCAGGCCGTTGATCCGCCGACCCAAGTCGTCGGCGTCGAGCATGTCGCGTGTCATGGCGGTGTCGACGATGCCGAAATAGGCCGTCTGGACACTGGTTCCGAGGCCAGCGAGTTCGAGGCGCAGCGCGCGACCGAGTTGTTCTACGGCGGCCTTGCTGATCATGTACGGCGATCCACCCGCGCCTGGGGAGAACGCCGCGCCGGAGGAGACGAGGACGACATGCCCGCGCCGCTCGATGACGTGGTCGAGTGCAGGTTTGACGGTGTTGAAGGCGCCGACGAGGTTGATGCTCAAGACGCGGTCGAAATCGTCGCCGTTCATTGTCCGCAGCGTGGCCGGCGCCGGGGTGACGCCCTGCGTTGGCCACGAGGATGTCGAGACCTCGGAAGTGGCGGACAGTCGCATCGACCGCTTCGGCCATAGCGTCTCGATCACGGACATCGGCGCCGAGTGCGAGTGCTTGGGATCCCAATTCGCGCGCCGCCCGGCGGACGCCGTCGACGTCGACGTCGACGAGGACGACGCGCGCGTGCTGGGCGTACAGGTTCCGCGCCAGCGCAAGTCCGATGCCCTGCGCCGCGCCGGTGATGAGGGCGGTACGGCCGCGTAGGGCAAGTCGCGGCTCGTGCCGGTGCATTCCTAACACCGGCCCGCCTCCGCGACGGTCAGTTCGTAGGATGTCCGGTCGAATCGCTTGGTCCGAGAGGCGTATTCGAAGCTCCATCCGGGATACAGGCCGGCATTGCGGCCGTCGTCGGTGTGGTAGTAGCTGCTGGCGCAACCACCGGTCAGCCAGACGCTGTGTTCGCTGCGCTTGTCCATCTCGTCGAGGAATGCGTCCTGGACGTCTGCCCGCACCTCGACCCTGATGATGGCCTCTCGGCGCATCACGGTGATCGCGTCGACGATGTATCGCGCCTGCGCCTCGATGATGTAGATCGCCGATTGGTTCCCCAAAGCTCCGAAGGGTCCCAGAGTGGTGAAGAAGTTGGGAATCCGGCGTTGGCGACACCTAGGTAGCTTTGTGGCCGTTTGGCGTACAAGTCCAGAAAGCTGTGCCCGCTGGTGCTGCGGATCCGCTCGTAGACTTCGGGCGGAGCGGCGAACCCGGTCGCGTACACGATGGTGTCAACCGGATGCTCGACGCCGTCGCGTGTCACGATGGCATGCGGCAGGATCTCCCTGATCCCCGAAGTGATCACGTCGACGTTGTCGCGGGTGAGCGCCGGCAGGTAGCTATCGGCGAATATGGCGCGCTTACAACCGATCATGTAGTCAGGAGTAAGTGCTTTGCGGAGCCGGCGATCTCGCACCTGACGGCGCAACTGGAACCGACCGAGCAGCTCGTAGGGATACCGGAAACGGTTGTCCACGAACCCCACGAGCCCGAACCCTTCGATCGCGCCGTAGCACAACCCTCGAATGAGCCTTCCCAGTAAAGGCACTCGCCGAAGGAGTGCGCGCTCGACCGACGAAGTCCTGCGGTCCATTCGCGGCATGAGCCACGGTGCCGAACGTTGAAACACCAGCAGCCGCCGCACGGTCGGCGCAATCTCCGGCACGATCTGAACCGCCGACGCGCCGGTGCCCAGTACGGCGACCCGTGCGCCAGCCAGATCGTGATCGTGGTCCCAATGCAGCGAGTGAAACGCCCTCCCTGCGAAGGTGTCTCGGCCCGGGATGTCCGGATACTTGGCCTTGCCGTAAACCCCGCCCGCGCACACCAGGACCGTCGCGGTGAATGTGCCCCTGTTGGTGTGCAGAACCCAGCGCTTCTCGGCCTCGTCCCAGATGGCCTCGAGCAATTCGGTGTTGACGCGAACACGCGACACCACACCGTGAGCGTTGGCCACCGTCTTGAGGTAAGCCAGTATTTCGCGCTGTCTTCCGAAGGTGCGCGACCAGTTGGGGTTCGGCGCAAAGGAATAGGAGTAAAGGTGTGAGGGCACATCACACGCGCACCCCGGGTAGGTGTTGTCGCGCCATACACCGCCGAGGTCGGCACCGCGATCGAGGATCGTGAAATCGTCGATGCCCGCTTCGCGGAGCCTGACCGCCAACGCAATCCCGGCAAAACCCGCTCCAACGATGACGATCTCGCAATGATCGCCGGAGTTCGTGTCCACTTATTCCTCCGTTCGTACCGCACGCAGCGCGGCGTTCGGACAGGAAGCGACGGCGTCGGCCACCGCGTCGCGCAACTCCACCGGCACCACGTCGGCCTTCACACGCGCGAGGCCATCGTCGTCGACCTCGAAGATCTCTGGGCTGAGCCCCTCGCAGATTCCGTTGCCCTGGCAGAAATCACGGTCAACTTCAACTCGCACGACGCCTCATCACCATCTTGACGCCATGCTTGGGGCGCAGAGTGAAGGTCGTCTCCGCCTCGACCGGATGACCCTGGACCAAGTCGAAGACATGGTGCTGACCGAGGGTCACGATGATCATCACCGCCTCGAGCAGAGCGAAGTTGCGGCCGATACACAGCCGCTTGCCACCGCCGAATGGGATGTAGGACGACCGCGGACGGTCGCGATCGGCGCCCGGCAGGAACCGTGTCGGGTCGAAGCGCTCCGGCTCGGACCAGAACCGCGGGTCTCGGTGGACGTGCTCGATCACGATGGCAACGGTGGTCCCGGCCTCGACCCGGTGGCCGTCAATGACATCGTCCTCGGTTGCCTGGCGGGCGATCATCCAGACCGGCGGGAAGATGCGCATCGACTCCTCCAGGCAGGCCGTGGTCCACTGCAACTTGGGCACGTCCTCCAGCGTCACGTCGCGGTCGCCGAGCACGGTATCGATCTCCTCGAACATCTTCTGCCGCGCTTCCGGATTCAGCGCCAGCAGATACCACAGCCAGCTCAGGGCATTCGCGGTGGTTTCGTAGCCGGTCAGCATGAAGGAGATGGCCTCGGCGCGTGTGCGCTCCGCGGTCAAGGGGCCCTGATCGTCGGAGACGTCCAGCAAGAGGTTCAGCAGGTCCGGCGAGTCGGAGGGCTTTAACATGCGCTCGCGCAGCACCTTGTCCGCGGCACCGTCGATGACCCGGGCGACCCGTTGGAAGCCGTTGAAGGGGGGTGGCGTCGGAATACGGCCGTGCAGAGCTCTCCACATGGCGGCGGATACCCGCGGTGACGGATCGAACAGAAACCACAGGCGGGAAAACCAAGTGCCTTTGCGCAACCCGTCAGTGATCAGTGCCGAGGTGTCGTCTCCGAAGTAGCCGCGGAAGCTCTGGCTGAACATCGAGTGACCCGCGACCTCCAGCGTCAAGTCGGTCATCAGGTCGACCATGTCCACCCGGCTGCCGTCGGGTTGATCGTTCAAATCCCGGCGGAAGTCGAGCACCGTTCCCAGCATCAACGGCAGCAGCGCGTCCACATACCGCTTCTGAAATTTGGGGTTGATCATCTTGCGGTGCCGCGACCACGAGGGGTCGTCGTCGGTGAACAGGCTGAGACCCAAGACGCCGCGCAGGGGTTCGTAGTCCGAGGACTTCGGGTAGTTCTCCCGGTTGGCGATTAAGACATGATCGATGTCGTCGGGGTGTTGGATGGCCACCCAGCGCCGCTGTCCGACGCGCCACCGCGAGAAGTCGTGCCCCTCTAGGCGTGCGATCATTCCATCTTCGCGGCCAAAGCCTTTGCGCAGCACGTCTTTTGTCATTGTCAGCGTGCTGTGCCGAGTGGTAGGCGCGACCGCGCGGGCGGCCTGCTTCGGCGCTGCGACGCCGTGGTCCACCGGACAAACCGCCGGCTCGGCCGGAAGCTCCGTGTCCATGCCCATCGAACTCTCCTTCAATCTTGACCACAGGTGATTCCCGGATATACATTGCTCCGTGGTACGACTGTTGTCAACATGCTGCGGGACACGGGCCCGCCCAATCGAGGAGACGAAACCGGTGACAAGCAAAGATGCTGTCCAAGAGGTGACTTCGGGATTCACCGAAGAGAAGTTCCAACGGGCCTTGGACCGCAAACAGCTCAAGAAGCCCCCGCCTGCCTACGTCCAGGGCAACCGCTCGCAGGCAGACAAGGTGTACACCGAAGACGAACTCAACCAGAACGCACGTATCTGGTTCGACGAGTTCGAACAGCAAATTCGCTTCTACGAGAAGCTGGGCCACGACCTCGAGTGGGTGCTCGACTGGACCAAGAAGTGGTGGTGGAGCTGGCTGGTACGGGACTGGCCGGTGATCCGGTCGCTGTGCACCGAGGACGTGACCTACAAGGATCCGGTCTCCTTCGGAAAGGAGATGGCCGGTGTCCAGGAGTTCATCGACTACAACGTCGCGTTCTTCGACGCCATCCCCGACTGGCGTTACGACCCGCTGCCGGGTCAAACCTTCCTCCAGGTCAATCCCGATGGAACCGTCCAGATGATGGTGCGGTATCTCGGTAGCGGTCACTGGGACGGTCCGCTGAAGGTCTATCCGTTCGACGAGACGGCCCAATCGCTGCCGGGCAACGGAACTTTCATGCAGTGTCCGGCGGTCGACCGCTACTACTGGAATGCCGACCACGTGCTCTACAAGGGTGAAACCCTTTGGGACGCTTTTGAAGCCGTGCAGGCTTCCGGGATCTTCCCGAAGGCCGGCTCGCTGCCGTTCACGTTGGCGTTGAATGCCCTCAAGGTGCCCAACGCCGCCTCCCGGCTGATGCGGAGCCTGCCCGGCAGAGGCTGACTCCGATGGGGCGGGCGTCACATCCCGGGCGCCCGCTTCATGAGAGGCTATGGCATGGCAGCATCGCGAAACTTCCTTGGCGAAACGCCCGACGAACGTCGAAACCGCCGTACAGACGCGCTGATTGACGCCGCACTCACCCTTGTCAGTACCGGCGGCCTGCCGGCCATCGGGGTACGCAGTGTCACCGCCGAGGCGAAGCTCTCGAACCGATACTTCTACGAAAGCTTCACCGACAGCGACGATCTACTCGTCTGCGCACTGCAGCGTGTTGCCGCCGAGCTGCTCGAGATCGGTATAGCCGGGCTGGAAGCCGCCGAGCTCGCAGACCCCAAGGCAGCGTCAGAATCGGAACTCCTCGAGCGTTTCCGCCACGGCCTCGACGCCGCATTGAGTGTTCTCTTCGATGACCCTCGCAAAGCTGCCCTCATCGTTGCGGCCAGCGCAGGCGGACCGCGCACTCGCCACGAACTGCAACAGCTCGTCTCCGTGGTGGCCACCGCGATCACCGACCACCAGAACGCCATCGACATCGGTTTCGACGACACCAGTGCCCTATTCGTAGCCGGCGGCATCGCCCAGCTCACGATCGCGTTCGTGTCCGGCGAATTGCCGATCGAGCGAGCCGAGTTCGTCGAACGTCTCGCCCGCTATTCCCTGGGCGTCATCACGACATCGCGCGACGATCCTTTCGGTGACGTACACAGTGACGGTTCCACCAAAGCGCGGCAGCGCAAAAGAGGTTCGAATTCGCAGGCGAAGCGCGGTCGCTGAGGTACTGAACTCGCGCTCGACGCGGGCCTATTCGTCGCGCACACCGTACGCGCGAAGGACTACAGCGCCCGCAGGATCGATGTCAGCGCGGTGAGGGGGTACATGGACTTCGACCGTGCCGCCGCCCATGGACCAGACGAGCCGGTTTCTCGGCGTTGGGTTTTCGTGGGACATGGGCATGTCGGGGAGGTACAGGACCAGTTCGTCAGGTGTGACGGCGAAGGCGCGGTAACCGGAGTAACCGGACCCGTTGGCCGTGAAAGACGACCTGCTGCAATCGAACCCGAACCGTGCGCGCTCAGCAGTTGTGAACGGCGATGTCCTTGCCCACGTAGGGGTCGTACCCGCGACTCACGACGTAATTCGTCACGGCCCGCACGCAATCGCCGCCGTTACTGGTCGTGACAATGTCGGCAACCGCCGCACAGGTAGCGTCACGGTAGGTGCCCACATGGTGCACTTCCTGAGGAATGAGCAGGTTGCCGAGTTCGCAATACGGGTCAGCATGAGCCGTAGGAACCGTCCCTAAGAACGGGACGGACACGGCAGCAGCGACAGCGGCCAACAACTTGATCACTGCAGCAGTATGGCTGTCGACGCGTCGGGTCGTGGGTGAATACAGCATCCGTTGACGTGCGGTGCGTTAGAGGCGGTGCGTCGGTACTAATGACCTGATGACTGCATCGGCGGCGTTCCCTGCGTCACGGTGCGATGGGCGCTAATTTCTTTGCGCCGCGTGCCAGCTCTCCCCATCATCGCAGTTCTACCTGGTTGCAAAGGAGTTGATGGGATTGCTTAATATGCGTAATCGTTGGTCTCCGCTGCCATACCGTAGAGCAAACTAATCAAGATCGGCGCAGGCAGTTGTCGTCACTAATGTCGTCAAAACGCATCTGTGAGGGTGCCCTGAGGATGAAAAGCGCACCTGAACTGCGTCGGGCTGACAGTGTCTGGTTCCAGGACATACGCATAGCGTGTCGCAGGACATGAGAATAGCTTGAGCGGCCGACTGTCGGCGGGTGTCGAAGGCTCGCTTAGTCATCACTGCCGTTGTCGTCGAGGGCCGCAGCCAATCCGAGGTGGCTCGCGAATATGGGGTCTCGCAGGGCTGGATCAGCCGGCTGGTGGCCCGTTACCGGCTGGAAGGCGAGGATGCGTTTGAGCCGCGGTCTCGCCGCCCACACACCAGCCCAACCCGGCTGCCGCAGCCCACAATCGACCTGATCGTCACACTGCGCAACGACCTGTTGAGCAAAGGGCTCGATCACGGCCCTCATACCATCGCCTGGCACCTACGGCATCACCACGGCTTTCAGCTTGGGGTGAGGGTCGGTTCTCGGTTGCGCTACGACGCCCGTTCGGCTGGATTTTTCTGGCTGGGCTTTTTCTTCGGCATCCTGGGAATCATTGTGGCGGCGGTAGCGTCGCCACGAGCAGCCAAGCCGGCTGCCGGGATGTTTGCGGTCACATGCCCGCGCTGCAACGGCATCACCACAGCGCCGATAGGGCCGCGGTCAGACGACGATCAGTCCCGCCCGTGATCAAGTGTCAACAAGAACGATGCAGGCTCCCGATTGCACTGCCTTAACAAATAGCCTGTAGTACAACGTGTTTACTACGGCGTGCATGCGGATGCGAACTCGCGATTAGGCTTTCGCGGCGAATTTGGGAACAGCGTTCACCGGCTCAATAATGCGGTGACTGGGTTATTGACATATACAACAATTGCGCGTACGCGTATTAGCTGGACAGACATTTCGCCCCCCTTGATTCGAGGGCGCGTGCGGCATCGTGCCCGGCCGCGGGGCGGCCTCGCGCAAAGAACTAAAGAGGTAACTCATGGCCGACGTGGATTATTGCGTGATCGGTGCGGGATTCGCCGGATTGACCGCCGCTCTGCGGTTGAAGCAGGCCGGCCACTCGGTGGCGCTGCTGGAGGCTCGCGACCGGGTGGGCGGTCGCACGTTCACCCAAGTGCGCGACGACGGGTCATGGATCGATCGCGGGGGCGCCTGGATCGGCCCGGGCCAAGACCGGATCTATGCACTGATGAACGAATTCGCGGTGCCGAGCTACAAGCAGTACGTAGACGGCGACGCGATGATGTTCGTCGACGGCAAGAAGTACCGCTACAAGGGCACGATTCCGTTGTCCATGAGCCCGTGGGTGGTCGCAAACATCGGCGCGGTTTTCCTCGAGCTGACTCAAATGTGCAAGTCGATTCCGCTGGAGGCCCCGTGGGAAGCGCCCAAGGCGCACAAATGGGATCAGCTCAGTTACGCGGCATGGCTGAACAAGAACACCCTGTCCAAGCCCGCCCACGAGCTCCTGGAATACGCCATCTCCGGGCTGTACACCTCGGCGGCTTCGGAGCTGTCGATGCTTTTCGTCCTGTACCAAATGGCGTCGGCCGGCGGGCCGAGCTTCGTGCTGGGGGTCAAGGACGCGGCCGAGGATGCCCGGCCGGTCGGCGGCATGGGTGCCATCCACCGGGCCGTCGCGGCCGAGCTCGGCGATGCGATCCACCTGTCGCAGCCAGTCCGCAGCATTGCTCAGGACGGCGACGGCGTCACGGTCCACTCCGACGACATGGAGGTACGCGCACGCCGCGCCATCGTCGCCGTGCCGATCGCAATCGCCGGTCAGATCATCTACGAACCGATGCTTCCCGTTGATCGATCGTTTCTGCATCAGCGGATGCCGCTCGGTGCGGTCTTCAAGATTGCCCTCGTGTACGACGCGCCGTTCTGGCGAGCCGATGGCCTGTCGGGCCAGTCCTTCGCGCCCGGGTCGCCGGCGAACCTCACCATCGATTCCTGCACGGATACCGGAAATCCCGGGGTTCTGACCGTCATCACCGAGGGGCCTGTCGCGCGCCAGCTAGGACAGCTCGGTGAGGTCGAGCGCAAGACGACGGTACTCGACGCTGTCGCTGAAAGATTCGGCGACAAAGCACGGTCGCCGGTTGACTACCTCGAGCAGAACTGGACGGTCGAACGCTACTCCGGCGGCGGGATGATCGCCCACGCCCCGCCAGGCGTGCTCACCGAGTTCGGCCCCGCCCTGCGCGAACCATGCGGTCGCGTCCACTGGGCCGGGTCCGAAAGCTCCTCTGTCATGTACGGATTCATCGACGGAGCCGTCCGCTCTGGCGAGCGAGCCGCCACCGAGGTGATGGAACGCGAAGCGATGACGGTGGCCTGACTCAAGGCGGCGTCACCCGCATTGACTGCGGTCGACGGCGGCCCGGTTACATCTCAGGGCGGGACAGTTGACGATCGATCACGCACTGCGCCGGGCCCCTTTCGCCGCACCGTGGCCGGGCCCGCCAGCACCGCACAGGTTGCCGACGGCGGCGCGTACACCGCGCGCGTTTTGCGCATGTACGCATCCGATGCGTCTGACTGAAATCGCTGTGCTCGGACCAAGCGGGTCGGCGACCCTCTTCTCCGTGGACGCGCCCTCGGTCCGCGACGAGGTCCTTTCGAGTCGCGGCGAGCAGCGCCCGACTGACTGAGTTCCGCGCTGACACGACTGGACCTTGGACCGCTTGACCGTCGGTCAAGCTGAGCTCATGTGCTCGTAGCTGGCCAGCGTGGTCCCCAACAGTCACCAAAAGTCGCATCATTAGACCTACATGACGTACCCGGGAGTTGATTATCGCAGTTCAGACACCATTTCCTTGGTCGGGCTGACAGTGTGCGGGCTGACAGGATTTGAACCTGCGACCACTTGACCCCCAGGGAACCGGACAGTGTGAACTACTGTTCTATTGCGTCCAATACGTCCAAGTCAGGGCGTGCCGTTTGTCCGATCTGTGTCGTCCTGTCCAGTCTGTTCGCGCCTGCGTTGGGACACTGGCGGGACACTGGCCGTGATGCCTCCGGCAGCCGATCCACCGCCACGGTGGCAGGGTGGGCGCCGTCGTGGAGGGGCCCCTCCGGGGCTCTGGAGGCTGTGTAGTGATCCGGTGACTTGACTGTGCAGGCAGCCACCGCGGCGAGTGCTTGGCTGCGAGTCATCAATACTCCCCAGTGAACGCGCGTTCAGATCGATCGATCGTGTCGGTGGTTTGACATATTCTGCACGTGCTTCGCGAGATGCCGTCGACAAGCTCCGACTGGGCCTGGCGCCAATGATTTCTGACGTATGCCGGAAGGGGTGGCTACTGTGCTCCAGTTCGTGCTCGTGGTTCTGCTCGTCGTCTTGGCTATCGGCTTCGTCGCCGGTGCAACGGCGGTTTCATCCGTCAAAGGTGTCCGTGAGCAGCAGCTCCGCCGAGAACTCAAGGCGTACAAGCTCAAGGAGAAGGCCCGCGAACAGCAGGCAAAACTTGCCGCAACGGCGCGCAAGAATCCGCCGGTACCCGCTTGGCCGATTCGATGGCCCCGGGGAAAGGCTAGTCAGCCCGCGGGATCAGGAGCGAAGAACGCTCCACTGACCAACGGCAAGTCGACGCCTACGAAGTCGACCGTCTCGTGGCAGGACAAACCACCAACGCAGGCGCACAACCCAGCGCCGACGCAGACAAGTTTCGCAACCAGCCCACCCGAGAACGACTTCGTTCCTATGTGTAAGTGTCCGCAGTGCGGATGGCTCGATACACACTTCCTGCGGGCGCCTTTCCATCCGCCACCGCCAGATCCAGCACCGGACACCGCACGCGAGCCGCCGTCCGAGAAGTCTTGGTGGGGTTCAATAGTCGGTTGGTTCGAGGATGACAATAAGGACGCCGCTGACAAGCCGACTCAGCTGGAAGGCAAGCCGCAGAAGTCGTGGTGGGATTCGGTTGTGGGCTGGTTCGACGACGACCCAAGGCCGCAAGACTCCCCCGAGAAGCTCGAGCCTACCGCTGAACCGACTGCCGACCATCCCGATGCCCGAGTGGTCCGGACCTGCACGAGCTGCGGTCACGTATGGGCCCAGCGCTAGCCGACAGGCTCCGTGACCAATTCGGCCCCTAGCTCGGGAACAAGTCGGACTCCCATGCAACATGCTTACGGCACTTCGGGTGAGACGCCCGATTTGGCGATCTGAATTTCACCATCACGGCGCCACGGTCAGGAAGAACGGTGTGGCTGCGGTGTTCACTGCCAGAATGTAAACAGTACGGATTGAAGCATCATCGCGGTCAGCTTGGCTGCACCTGGGAGGGGACGCAGTCGATCCACATCTGTGCCCCATTCCGCGAAACGCGAACGGGCACGGTCTTGTTGACCAGATCGCCGCGGAGGACACGCAGCAGGTCCTGCTGGCCGCTGATCTCCCGCTGCCCAACCGACAGCAGGACGTCGCCCGGCTCGAACGGGCCCGCGGCGGTGGGCCGGACACGGGTCACCACCAGCCGAGGAGTGACTTCCGAGTCGATCTCCACTCTGCGGACCGCCACCCCCCAGAACGACGTCGTCCTGAACTACGGCCAGACGTACCACGTCCAGGGCTGGACGATCGTGCCCAACGAGGATGGCACCCGCTTCACAAATGACAGCACGCGCCACGGCATGTTCGTCAGCATTGAGAATGTCCAGTCCTCCTAGATCCGATCAGCCCGCGCGCGGCGCGTTGGCGAAGCTGAGTCCGCCAAGCCCCGCCGGGTGTCACCTAGAAACAGGCATCGCTTTTGGCGTTTTTTGACAGAGAGCAGTCCACTGTCGGGCCTGACGGCGTCTGGCTCGTCGGCGTTGACTGGGGGGCTTCCCATTTTGATGAGCATCAGCACAGCCCTGGGCCCATTCCTCAGAGTTGTCCCCCAGCACCGGCGCGTGGCTCGGCGCCGCGGGTCGTCATACCAACCCGGCTCGATCGATGTCATTGGGTGAACCTCCCAATCGCTAAACCGAACTCCTCAAAGCGAAATAGCAAGAAAAGCCGTCGAGCAACTAACGACCGTGACCCCGCGCCGAGACCATGCTGCAACTACCGCATACCGCGGACGGAAGCGTTGTCTGGAGTGTAGGTCTAAGAAAACGGACTGTCCGAAAATCTGACGGTTTTACGGCATTTTCGAGACACGGGAAAACCCACTATATTCATAGCAAAGGTAATTAATAGTGGAATAGTTAATAAATTTGGGCAATCCGCCATCGGAATATATTTGTCAGTTTTCTGAACGGCCCGCACCCAACACGCATACACTCCGATCACCCTGTTCGTCCGCGGATCAGTCCAGCGAACTGGGAGGTTTCCGCCATTCACACCATCGCCTGACGACCCATGGGGGCACGGAAATTGATGAGGAAGCTACTAATTGGAGGGGTGGTTGCGCTCGCGGCGATCACCTTCACCCCAGTGGCGCAGGCCAACAACGACCAAATGTTCATCTCCTTCCTGGACGGACACGACATTTCGGCGAGGATTCCCGACATGAATAACGCGATCCAGTCGGGGCATATGGCCTGCCGTGAATTGGCGGCAGGCAAAGACGAGATCAGTGTCGAGATTGATGTGTCAGGGGCGAACCCCCCTGGCATCAACCGTTCCGACGCAAGCTGGGTGGTCGCAGCCGCCAAAAAGGCATTCTGTCCAGGGTCATGAGACGTGACCGAAAAGGAAATGATGAGGAATCTGATCGGCGGGGTGGCTGCGCTCGCGGCCATTACCTTCGTCGCAGCCGCTCAGGCCAGCCCAGGGGACCAGTCCAGCCTGAGTAAGCCGTTCTCTGAGGCTGGTGGCCGGTTCGTCGGTGACTGGCGTGCACACAAGGAATCCATCGCCATTAACCCCACTGGTTTGGGCAATGAGACAACCGATTACGGCAAGGCCTTTTTCAAGCTGAGCACCGTGATGAACGAGGGTCCTACCGCGATGGGCAATATCGTCAGCGGCGGTAATGCTGAGCCTGGTAGCTACGTGGCGTTCAAGCTGGTTGACGGCGGTCGGGGCTTGATAGTCGACATCGCCAAGGGCGACCAAGCGTTCCCGTTCTGCAAGTACGTCAACGGTGGCTATCTCAACAGCGCCGACTGCGGGGCGTGAGCCAAGGGCCGGAATGGAAAACAAAATGGATATCGAGCTGGATGTGTCGGGGCGAACCTTCCTGGCATCAGCCGCTCCGACGCAAGCTGGGTGGTCGCAGCCACCAAGAAGGCATTCTGCCCACGGTCATGAATCACCCAACGACGACGTAAGGCGAGAAACGCCATTGAAGAAACTACTGATGACGGTGGCCGCAGCAGCTGCCATCACCTGCGCCCCGATAGCGCAGGCTGACGGCAATACGGCCAACCTCGACCAGATCGTTGGGCAGGCCTACACCGACTTTCAGCAACACTGCACGCGCACCATGACGCCCTATTTTCAACGCATCGTGTGGAATAACCCCCCTACCGGCCAAGGTGGAACGGGGACCATCATCGACGCCAACCGAGCTCTGGGTGGCCCGTTCACGGTGTCGTGGAGCCCGGACAACAGCCGGACCCCGGACGCGCAAAGGATCGTTCCGGCACAGCCCCAGGGTTACTGGGACATCGCCTTCCAGTTCTGCTAATGGGGAAGGCACCACCAGAGAAAAGGGACACGATGAGAAATCTCATTATCGGAGCGATGTCTGTAGCCGCAGCCGTTGCCCTCTCGCCAGCGCCAGCCGCCACGCCGACCAAGAATGCGGGTATGCCAGGCCGGGGGTGAGGGTTGTCGCGGGCGGTGCCACCAGTTGTCCGTTCGCGATCAACGTGGCGAACGTGATGATGTCCGGTGCTAGTTCGCCGTTCTCGGTCTCCTCACCCGAGACCGGCCAGAGCTACATGATGACCTGCAGTATCGAACGTCACGGCTCAACGACGTGCCGTGGCGGCGACGGCGCTGAGGTGGACATTTACTGATGAGTCACCGGTAAGGAGCGAAATGGAATACATGAAATCACTAAGTGGAGGCCTGGTCGTAGGGGTGGCGATATTCACCGCGCCGCTGGCATACGCGCAGGGGCCCAATGCGGGTGATCAGTGCATGGACTGGCACGCCACCACGACCGGCCCAGACGGTCGGACGATGACGTGCACCCACCTCCCGCAGAGCGACCCCAGCGGCGGCAGCGGACACATCATGTACTGGGAGTACGGCGGCGCACGGGACACCGCGTACCGGAACGAGCCGCCGATGACCAGCCCTGCCGTCAGACCCGGCGTGCAGCTCCCACTCAGCGGCGGAGACAGCGGACACGCGATGTACTGGGAGTACGGCGGCGCAAACGATAGCGCGTTCAAGACCGACCAGCCGCCCTTCCCCCACACTCCCGGTGGCCCGCCGTGGAACGAGAACGACGGCATTGTCACAAAGGTCACCTCGGGTGGTAACGCCATCGAAGACTGGGGACAGAACATCCGGGCCAGGATCGCATAGCGTTCGAGGATCGGGGCGACCAGTCAACCCCTGACCGGCCACACGAATGTCGTGTCCAGTGTGGCGTTTAGTCCCGACGGGCATACCCTGGCCTCCGGCAGCGGCGATGGCATCATCCGGTTATCGAACCTCCAGTCCCTCACCCGCCCAACCCTTCTGGGCCAACCACTGCGCGGCAATGGCAGCAAGGTCTCCAGCGTAGCGTTTAGTCCTGATGGGCACAC
Source organism: uncultured Actinomycetota bacterium (assembly GCA_963741555.1). Lineage (GTDB taxonomy): Bacteria > Actinomycetota > Actinomycetes > Mycobacteriales > Mycobacteriaceae > Mycobacterium. The sequence goes on from CAVUIH010000015.1 coordinate 1,215,224, forward strand.
CCTGGCCTCTGGCAGCGCCGATGACACCTTGCGGTTGTGGCCCACCCCCCTCGACGCCACGGTGGCGACCCTCTGCTCGAAAATCATCTCCAACATCAGCCACCGCGAATGGCATGACTGGATCTCACCCACCATCGAGTACATCACTCTGTGCCCGGCCCTTCCCGTGCCGCAAAACTGAATACTTTTGCCCCTAACAACGACTCTCTATCAGGCGATGCAATCGATGGTCGCGAGCTCGCCTGCTATTTGGTCCCGGGCGATTTCGGCGTCGTAGTGGGCCTGCATGTTGATCCAGAACATGTCGCTCAGTCCTAGTGCGCGCGAGAGTCGCAGTGCGGTGTCTGCGCTGATTCCCCTCTTGCCGTGGACAATTTCGTTGATGCGTCGCGCCGGCACGTCGATCGCCTTCGCGATCCGGTACTGCGAGATACCCATCGGATCGAGGAACTCGGTGAGAAGAATCTCGCCCGGGTGTGTGGGTGCGAAATCGGCCATGGTGCTCTCCTTTCTAGTGGTAGTCGACAAGCTCGACGTTTCCGGCGCCAGCGGTGCTCCAGGTGAAGCAGATGCGCCACTGGTCGTTGACGCGGATGCTGTACTGGCCGGCGCGACTGCCGACCAGCTTCTCCAGCCGGTTGCCGGGTGGCACGCGTAGGTCGTTGATGCTCTCGGCGGCGTTGATGAGAACGAGCTTGTTATATGCAAGCCTGCTGAGCTCCGGGCTAAGTCTCTTGATGTAGCGGCGCTTCCAGATCGCCTCGGTGTCCTTGTCCCGGAACGAGCGGATCACTCACTAATAGTAACGCTACCCGTTATTAACGTAAAGCGTTACTAACGATCGGCTCCGGAAGATTGTGCACGAAGTAGTCACCGAGGCGAATTACAGTGGTGGAACAGCACTCACCACGAGGGAATCGCATGAACCAGATACACTCCCCGGGCCCAGTGGAGCATAATCCCTTCACCGGAAGGCCAATCAACGGCAGGTTACTTCTGACTATCTCGGAAGCTGCTGCCGCCCTGCGGATCTCGCGCTCGTCGATCTATCGACTGTTCGACTCCGGCGATCTCGCCTGGGTCCAAATCGGGGCATCCCGACGGGTCACATCCGCCGAGATTCACCGCTTCATCGCAGCGCACACCGAAGCTGCGTCCTAGCGCCTGACGGACATGGCTGAACGCCGCCAGCTTCCGCCCCAGATCCGACGCGTCGAGTTGGCTCGCCGCGCCGGCAGCAAGGCTGTCGTGCGTTACCAGTTGACCGTCGACACGGGAACCGCCGACGGAAAGCGAAAACAACTGCGCCGCCGCTACCGAACCGAGAAAGAAGCCCGGGCAGCTCTGGCAGAGATCCAGGGCCAAGTCAACGCCGGCACCTACGTGCAGCCATCCACGCTGACGCTGGAGCAGGCTTGCGCGGATTGGCTCCAGTCCCGCCACAAGATCCGACCCACGACAGCCGCGGGTTATGAATACGTGCTGCAACCCGTGCGCAGCGAACTTGGTGATCTAGCCGTTCAAGACCTGACTCGCCGGCACATCGACGAACTCATCGTGAAGTTGCGTGCCGGCAGCCTGGAGCGGCCCGGTGGCCGCCCCCGCAAAGCGTGGAGTGCGCGGTCGTGCAACTACATGCTTGGAGCACTATCGCAGGTCCTCGCGCAGCTGGTCGCCGAGGGCCGCTTGGCCAGAAACGTTGCCGCACTGGTCGACCGCGTACCGGGCAAGGCCAGAAAATTCGAGACATTCACCGCCGATCAGGTGCGCACAGTGCTCGGCGGCATCGCGAAGGACCGCAACCGACATGCGTGGCACCTCGCTCTCGCCGGCCTACGGCGCGGTGAAATCGCTGGCCTGCGTTGGGATGACGTCGATCTCGACCAGCGGACAGTGCGGATCGGCAAGACCCGTGTCGACGTCGGCGGCCGCGCGCTCGACCAAGACGACCCGAAGACAGCGTCAGCTGGCCGAGTGCTCCCGCTGCCTAATGCGCTGCTCGGCGAGCTCACCGCGGCGAAAGCGCGCCAAGCGGCGGAAAGGCTGTCTCTCGGAGAGGCCTACGAGGGCCTGGACTATGTCGTCTGTAACGAGGCCGGCGAGCCCTACCACCCCTCGACGCTATCGACCAGGTGGCAAGGGGCCATCAAGAATCTCGCGGTGCCGCAGGTGCGGCTGCACGACGCCCGGCATACCTGCGCGACGCTGATGCATTTACAGGGCGTGCCGATCGCGTTGGTTGCGGCCTGGCTTCGCCATGCCGACGTGTCGTTCACCCTTCGTACCTACGTACATGCTCAGCCTGAGGCGCTCGAACTGGCGGCGCGCAGCTTTGCTCAGCCGACATCAAGCGCCAGCGACTGACGCGTTCGCACACGCGTGCGGTGACACCGATCAGCCTTCTGTGACAATCTGTGACAATTTCCGCTGCCCTCGAACGTGTGTGCATTCGAGGGAAATGGAAAAGTCTAGCTTAGGAGGCCTTTCTATGGTCGGGCTGACAGTGTGTGATTTCAGGACATAGTTGGCAGCTGTCTCGCGACATAGTTGACACCTCATCAGCGTGGGAGGTCAACCATGTCGAAGTCGCAGCTGATCATCACTGCTGTCGTGTTGGAAGGCCGCAGCAAAAGCGAAGTGGCCCGCGACTACGGCCTGTCGCGGTACTGGGTGCAGCAACTGGTCAAACGCTATGAAGCCGAGGGCCCTGCGGCGTATCAAGCCCGGTCGCGTCGACCCCACCACAACGGCCACGCCCTCGACGCAGCTGTTGAAGACGCGATCATCCGACTGCGCAAGACCTTGACCAAACAGGGTTATGACGCCGGTGCTGCCACCATCGCTGAACACCTCACCCGCGACCCGGCCATCGCCAAAGTCCCTGCTGTAGCAACCATCTGGCGTGTCCTGTCCCGGCGTGGCTTCGTGGTCCCACAACCACACAAACGCCCCCGGTCAGCCTGGAAACGCTTCTGCGCTGAGCAACCCAACGAACTCTGGCAAGCCGACGTCACCCACTGGCAGCTCGCCGATCACACCGGCGCCGACATTCTCAACCTGCTCGACGACCACTCCCGCCTGGCCATCGCCAGCCTCGCCCGGCCCACCATCACCGGTCCTGATGTCACCGATGCCTTCACCGCGGCGTTCACCCACTGGGGCACTCCGGCCTCGGTACTGACCGACAACGGAGCCATTTTCACCGCAACACCTCGCCGCGGAGGCCGCACCGCCCTGCAAGTCATCCTCGGCGAACTCGGCGTCAACTACTTCTCCTCGCGGCCCTATCACCCACAGATCTGCGGCAAGATCGAAAGATTCCACCAAACCCTGAAAAAGCACCTCCGCGCCCAACCCCCTGCAGCCACCATCGCCGACCTCCAACACCAACTCGACGACTTCACCGCCTACTACAACACCGTGCGCCCACACCGCGCCATCAGCAGACGAACACCGCTGCAGGCCTTCACCTCTCGACCCAAAGCCTTCCCGACCGCATACAAAATTCCGTCGCACTCCCGAGTACGCCACGACCGCATCGACGCCGCCGGCGTCATCACCATCCGCTACAACAGCCGCCTGCACCACATCGGACTCAGCAAACGACGGCGCGGCACCCACGTCCTCGTCTTGATCAACGACCGCGACATCCGCGTCCTAGACCGCAACAGCGGCCAACTCATCCGCAAACTCACCCTGGACCCCAGCCGCGACTACCAACCACGCGGCGTCAAATGCGGAAACTCACCAGAAAACCGGCTCACGGTGTAAACCATGTCTCGGGACACCTGTCAACGATGTCCCGAGACATGACATTGGTCGGGCTGACAGGATTTGAACCTGCGACCACTTGACCCCCAGAACAGTGCGGTAACGCATTTCCGCAGTTCGCAAGCGGTTTATGGCCGTTGGCTGCCCGGGTGAGACGTTCACAGACGCGGGGGGCGTTCACCAGCGCGCATAAAGTGTGGTCCCGAACTGGTCCCAAATCGGCCGTGCCGCATTAGCTCCGAAGGTGATCGCAATCTGTAGGTCCCCCTACGCCCTTCGCAAATGGGCGCGCCCGAATGTCGTCGGGTGCGACCATGGGAGCGGTCAGTCGTCCCCGGCGAGGCGGTGGTCATGGCACAAGAGCGGTTGCAGCCCGGTCAAGCCTTCGCCGGCTACAGCATCCAGCGGCTTCTTGGCGTCGGCGGAATGGGTGCGGTCTACCTGGCCCGCCATCCGAACCTTCCGAAACTCGTCGCCCTGAAGCTACTCACCCGCGTCATGACCGACGACGACGACGTACGTGCCCGCTTCCTGCCTGAGGCCGACCACGTCGCCCGCCTCGATCATCCGAACATCGTCGCGGTCTACGACCGCGGTGACCACGACGGGCAGTTGTGGATCGCGATGCGATACATCGACGGTTCCGACGCCGCCACCGCACGGCGCGAGGGTCCCCTGCCGGCGGCGCGCACGGTTGCATAGGTCAATTCTGATCAAACGAAAGCAGGTGCCGATGCCGTCTCTTCCCCGGATACACGACCTGGACGCCCGTGCCTGGCGCACGGCCACATGGTCGGCACCGTTCGTTGTTCAATTCGTCTTGGCTGCGCTCCTGCTGTTCATGTGGCTGTTGGGCACGTGGCCCTTCGTAACGCACAGCCCCTACGAAGGCGAACGGGCGTGGCTACTTAGCGCAACGGTGATCACCGCGCTGGTTTCACTGGCGATCAGTGGTGTCCTGCTGACCTCGCGGTCGTCGCGTAATCGCGGTCTTGCCCTCAGTGTCGCCGGCTCAGCCGCAGTCGTGTTAGTCGGCGGAGTGATGTACGCCTTCTTGTTTTTCCGGTGAAAGGTCAGATGATGCCTGAAGGCTCGGTGATCGACCCGTCGACGACGCGTTACGGTCCTGTGGGTTTCGCCGCGGCGATGGTGAACATCCTTGTTCTGGAAATTGTCGCGTGGGTTTTTATCCCATGGTTGGTCCTGGCAATCTTCGCTTTACCGGCCATACTCCTTGATCTGGCGGTCTCCACGATGCTCACCAAATGCGCGGGAAAGCTCGGTCAGGCGGGCCGCGGAATGCTGATTGGTTGCATATCAGCGCCGCTCTCGCTGGTC
>CAVUIH010000016.1:0-50435 GCA_963741555.1 uncultured Actinomycetota bacterium
ACCTGCTGGAGCCCTTGGACGTGGCGATGATGACGGCGGAGCTGCTGTCGGACCCACTGCACGTCGCCGCGTTGCTGATCCTGTCGCCTCCCGCCGATGCGGGCCCAGGCTATGTCGACGAGCTGTACCACGATGCGCTGACAAGCACCGCTGAGCTTGATCCGCGATTTCGCCGGCACCTGCACGTCGGCGTCGACACTGCGGGTATCTGGGTGTGGCGCAGCGACGACACCATCGACATGCATAACCACATCCAGCGCCGGACGCTGCCTGCGGGCGTCGATCGCGACGCGCTGTCCAAGCTGATCAGCGAGCTGCACAGCGAACGGCTCGACCGGTCGCGGCCGATGTGGATTGCGTATCTGATCGACGGTCTCGAGGGCGGTCGATTCGCGATGTATATCAAGGTGCACCACACCGTGGTCGACGGCGTCGCCGGCTTCAGGATGATCACCGATGCGATGACCACCGACCCCGATCGCCGGTCGATGCCGCCGCTCTACACCGTCACGCCGGACCAACCCGCCGTGCGGACCGCCGCCTCGCGCGCACTGATCCCCAACCCGTTCTCACTGGTGCGCTCCGCGGTGAACGCCACAACGTCGGGCGCGGGCCTTGTCCGTCAACTCGCCCTCGGCGAATATCGACAGTGGTCGCCAGCCTCGCAGCCCAAATCCGTGTTGCCCTTCGGCGCCCCTTACACCAGGTTCAACGGCCGGCTCGGCCGCGAGCACGCCTTCGCGGGGGCCAGCTGGCCGAAGTCGCGCATCCGGGCCGTGCAGAACGCGGCCGGGGTAAGCGGCAACGATGTGGTGACCGCCGTGGTGGCGGGGGTGTTGCGGGAGTGGCTCACCGCGCACGACGAGCTGCCCCACAAGTCACTGGTGGCCATCTGCCCGGTAACGGTGCGCAGCCGCGAGCACACCAGCGACGAAGACCAGCACGGGAACTTGTTCGGTCTGGAGTTGTGCCCGTTGGGCACCGACTCTGCCGACCCAGCCCAGCGACTGGCCCGCATCCACCGGGCGATGACGTGGGCGAAGCACCAGGTGGCCAGCCGCGGGTCGAACGCGACCACGCTGTTGGTCGCGCCGAGTATAGGGACCACGGTCCTGTTGCCGATGGTGCCGTTCGCGCCACGGCGGCGCCGCGGCTACAACGTGTCGATCTCCAACGTTCCCGGCCCGCAGACCGACTTGTATTGGAACGGCGCACATCTGGAGGAGATTTTCCGGTGTCAACGGCCATCGGCGGACAGGCGTTGAATGTGACGATGTGTTCGTATGCCGACCGGGTGACGTTCGGCTATGTTTCCGGCCGCAACGTGATGCCGGACATCGAGTCGCTCATACCGCTGACCGAGCGCGTACTCGTCGATTTGGAGACCGCCGTCGGCGCGGTGGCGTGAAAAAAAAGCCGCGCCAGCAAGGAAATCCGCTCATGGGTACCTACGCGGTCACCGGCTCGGCCTCAGGCATGGGGCACCAGGTCGCACAGAAGCTGCGCGACGCCGGCCACACCGTGATCGGAGTGGACATCAAGCAGGCGGACATCGTCGCCGATCTGTCGACCGGCGAGGGACGCCAGGCGGCGGCCGCAGGCGTTTTGGCGGCGTCGGGGTCCAGATTGGACGGCGCCGTGCTGGCAGCCGGGCTCGGCCCCACTCGGGCCGCCGGCCGTGCGCGCTTGATCGCGCAGGTGAACTACTTCGGCGTCGTTGAGCTGCTTGATGCGTGGCGCCCGGCACTGGCCGCCGCTGACCGCGCGAAAGTCGTTGTCTTCTCGAGCAATTCCACACGACAACGCCCATGGTTCCCGCGCGCACCGTACGGGCGTTTCTTGCGCATGACGCCGAGAAGGCGGTTCGCTCCGTGAGATTGCTCGGCAAGAACGCTTCGGTGTTCGTCTACGCCGCATCCAAGATCGCGGTGAGCCGTTGGGTTCGACGCGAGGCGGTCAAAACCGAGTGGGCGGGCGCCGGCATACGCCTGAATGCTCTTGCGCCGGGGGCGATTATGACGCCTCTTCTGGAGGAGTCGCTGTCAACGCCGAAGGAGGCGAAGCGCATTCGTTCTTTCCCCGTCCCGATCGGCGGGTTCGGCGACGCTGGACAGCTGGCCGACTGGGTGCTGTTCATGCTGTCGGATGCGGCCGACTTCCTATGTGGGAGCGTCGTTTTCGTCGACGGCGGGTCGGACGCTTACTTCCGTGCCGACGACTGGCCGAAGCGTGCCGGCGCATCGACTGTTGTCTTACCTCAAGCGGTTCCGAGGCTACTCCGCGTCGGCCTGAAGGCTGCCGGTCACGGATGGGAGGCTACTTGCCGCCCTTCTTGACCTTGAGCACGCGCTTGCGCAGGCCCTCGGTGGCCGTGTCCATCAGACCTTTGGCCCCCCTCTTGATCACGAATCCCGGAAGGGGCACGGAGGGGTCCACGGTGAGCTCGAAGCGGACCCGGGTGGAATCGCCTTCGGGAGTCAGCGTGTAGCGGGCGTCCTGCGCGCGTTGTTGTTTGGCGCTGACCAGTGTCCAGCTCACGCCGTCATCGTGAGTGGAGTAGGCCAGCACCTGCTCATCGCTGATGCCCACGATTTTGATGACCTGCCGAGATTTGCTTGGGCGGCCTTGCTCGTCCCGCTCGAGAATTTCAACCTTTTGATGCGCCGATGACCACTCCGTCAGCGACTCGAGGTCGAACAACACGTCCATGATCTCGTCGGGCGTTGCCTCGATGACGACTTCACGGGACTCGGTGACAGCCATTCCGGGAAATATAGCCAACGCTTCACTTTCCGAAACTTGCTGCCGCCGACCTGCGCTCCGGTGCTCGGAGTCTGAGAGCTCTTGCCGTTGGATCTATGCGGGAGCTGCGGCGTGGCCGAGCTTGGCATTATTCCAGCCGGTGCCGGTGTCACACAGCACCGCGACGGCGTCGAGGTCGAAGGTTCGCCGGATCGAATCGACGGCCTCGCTGAGGTCACGAGGCGAGGCCATGGCACCGGCGGCGAGCCTGGCGAGTTGCGCGCCTCGGCGTCGGCGCATGCGGCCCGGACCCCGGGGCACGAAGGGCAGAAGGTCACCGGCCGTGACGCCCGACTTGGGGGGCCCGGGTTAACGAGTTGTCTCGCGGCGGCAAGAATAATCGAATGCCCCTGTTGATTGGCGTGCACCACGTCACTGTGCCGTCCAGCGATCCGCTGGCGGCCAGCGACTGGTATGTACGGGTCTTCGATTTCGCCGCCCTCTTGATCGAAGAATTCGAAAACGAGGTAACGGCCGCGCTGCTGCAACATCCGTGCGGTGCCCGTGTGTTTTTGCGACGCGCCGCCGAGCCGCTGGCCACATTTCGCGGATACCCGTTGTTCGGTCTGAGTGTCGTCAACCACGATGAGTTGCTGAGCTGGGTAGAACGCCTGACCACATTCGATGTCGAACACAGCGGTGTGCACCAGGCGCACCTGGGCTGGGCGGTGACCGTCACTGGCCCGGACCGGGTCCAGATCCAGCTCCACACCGAAGAGGGACCCAGCGGCGAAGCCACGTAGGGCCTTGCGAGCTGATCGCCGATGAAGAGATCCACAAAGGTGCGCCGTGGGGCTCCCGCGCTGCGGCCGTTGAATAGATCGACGGTGGGCGCGATTTCCGCCGGAGTCACTCATGCTCGAGCGGGAGCGACCTCGTTGACATCCTTGACGATATATACTTGACGAGCTTGACGCAGTTTGTTGCCCGTGATGACGGGGCGTAAGCCGACGGAAGGGAAGCGACCATGACGGACCTTGCCGCATTCGAGCAGCAGATCATGCAATCAGTCGCCCGGAAGGTCCATGACCGAGTCCGGAAGGCCCGCGAAGCGCAACTTGGTCCAGAAATGTTTGGCGACCCAGAGGACATCGCGGACGCGATGGTGGCGGCGCTTCCCTTGGGTCATGTCTTCGACGAGGTATCGGGGCCGTTCTACGACACGGCGGGGCTTAGCCGATGGCTGCAGATCTCCCGTCAGGCCCTGCACCAGAGAGTGGCGCGGCACGCGATTCTGGCGTGCCCCCTCGACGGTGACGGCGTCGTCTACCCGACATGGCAATTCCTCGACGGCGGCGCGACCATTCCGTCGTTGGCCGAGGTGCTCGCCACGCTGGCGGAGGGCACGGACGACGCATGGATGATCGCGCTGTGGATGCGGGCGCCAAGCGAAGACCTCGAAGGCGATCCTCCCAGCGACTGGCTGCGTAACGGCGGTGACCCCGAACGAGTGATTGCGATGGCACGTCAGGTGGCATCGAGCTGGGCCGTATGAGCAAATCGCGACAGCGTCGAGCACTCGGCCGCCCGCCGGCCGACCTGTCACGTTTCCCTCGATCGCGACTTCAACCCAGCGTGCTGTTGTACCGAGCGCACACTTCTGGCAAGTCGCCGTGGTGGTTCTCCTCCGACTTGTCGGGTCGTTTCGATCTGATCCGACCGAATGGGACATGTTATCTCGCAACGGATGTCGCCACCGCACTCCGGGAACGATTCGGTCATGATCTGGTCCGCCAAGGGGTCGTCACTTTCGAGGCGGCGGCTCGAACTCAGGTGTCGAAGGTGCAGATTTCGTCGGCGCGCTGGCTCGCGAACACCTGCTCGCCGACCGCGGCGAACTTCGGTATGACCCGCGAAATCGGGACATGCCCGTCGTATGGCATTCCGCAGGCGTGGGCGGCGGCCTTCTTTGCCGCCGGCAAGCATTCGGGCATTCGCTACCAAACCCGCTTCAGCACCGGAGCTGCGCCCAACGCAGCAGCTTTGTTTGACGTTGCGGGGCAACAGGGGTGGCCCACAGACCTCCATCCGCTTGGCGGCGTTCAAGCATGCACCGACGAAGGCATCAGGGTTGCCCATCGGCCCACCCGCCGACAGGTCCGCATTGTCCAGCCGCCAGGATGAGCCGGCTGTGGCTGCCTCAAATAACCACCGCCCGGCCCTGACCGGTCAGCCGCCCTCGCCGGCAGCCACCAGCAGCATGAACGTCCGCTCCCCCTCGCCGGCCTTGGTCGTCAGCACCAGCGGGTAATACCCACCAGGCACCGATTCCGCCACCTTGACCGTCACCGTCGACGTCCCCGACCCGTCGTCACCGAACTTCCCCGACACCGGCGCCGCGGTAATCCCTGCGTCGTAAGCCTTTCCGGTGATCGTGTAGTCGCCAGGCCCGTCGACCATCCGCTGCACATTGACCGTCACATCCGTCGACGACCCCGGATCCACCGCAACGACGGCCGGCGACACATTTACCGTCACAGCCAGACTCCCCGCACCGAACGACGGCGGCGCCGACGAGACAGCAGTCCCCCAGGACTTGTTCGGCCTCGACGACAGCGAGAACGCCAGCTCGCCGCCAGCCTCGAGAAAACCCGACGGCAGATACGTCTTATCGATCGACCGCCCGCCGACATGCAGCCCGCTGATGTACTGCATCCGATGATGGCCCGACGCCCCCGGCGCCGAGATCCGAATGGATTTGTCTGCAGGAAGGCCGATTTCGACCTTGTCGAACAGCGGTGTGTTGACGGTCAACACAGACGTCCCCGGGACGCTCGGATAGAGGCCCATGGCCGCCCAGACGTACCAGGCCGACATCGCGCCCAGGTCGTCGTTGCCGGGCTCGCCGTCGGGCGTCGGACTGAACAACGTGCTGCGAATCCGGTCGACCAATTCCTGTGTCTTCCAGGGCTGTCCGATGTAGTTGTACAGCCACGGCACCCCGAAATCCGGCTCGTTGCCGGCCCACAGATAGGGCTCCACCGGGCCGACGTTGAGCTGCGAGGTGAACTTGTCGAGCCGGTCGGCCACCGCCTGACGGCCGCCTAGCGCGGTCACCAAACCGGCGACGTTCTGCGGCACGTACCAGACGTATTGCTCGGCATTGCCCTCGTCGAACCCGACCTGGCTGAAACAGCCCAGCCCGGGCGGCACCACCGCAGGACCCACGCGGAAGAAACCGAGCGCATTGCGCGGCGAGATGGAATGCGTGGTGGGGTTGAACAGGTTCTGCCAGTACTGCGCGCGGTCTTGGAACTCGGCCGCTGCCTGCGAATCGCCGAGCGCAGAAGCGAATTGCGAGATGGCGAAGTCGTCGACCGACCACTCCAGCGACATCGACGCCGCCGGGAACGAACCGCGGCACGACGCCGTCGTCGGCAGCGGCAGGTATCCGCGCTGCAGATACGTCTCGATTTCTGGCCGCTCCACATAACCGTTACGCCCGACGCCACCCTCCTTCGCCGCGTCGAGCATGAAGTGCAGCGCCCGATGCACGTCAAAGTCCTTGGCGCCGAATGCATAGAAGTTCGCGATCAGCGGTACCACGCTGTCGCCGGTCATCTCGGCTGTCGCCGTATTGGCCAGTGCCCAGCGGGGATACGACCCGCTCTGCTCGGCGTCGTTGACCAGTGACTGCGCCATGTCGCTGGCCTGCTGCGGGAACACCAACCCCTGCAGGGCCGCGACACCCCGGTAGGTGTCCCAGTCGGAGAAGTTGGCGTACTGGGTATGACCCTCGTCCACGGTGTGGATGTTGTTGTCGAATCCGATGTAGCGTCCGTCGGCGTCGTTGAATGTGTTGGGGTTCAACAGCGAATGGTAGAGCGCGGTGTAGAACGTGACGATGTCGTCTTCGGTGTAGCCAGCAATCTTGATGCGCGACAATGCATCGTTCCATTGCGTCGAGGCGGCGGCGCGGACGTCGTCGAAGCTTTCCGCTGCCTCGTCGAGATTCTTGCGGGCACCGTCGACGTCGACGTACGACAGCGCCGTGCGCACCTCGAGCTCCGTGCCGGCCGGGAATTCCACGTATCCCCCGCTGGAGCCTTGGTAACTCGCATACGCGCTTCGGCCGTTCGGGAATATCGAAAACCCGTCCCAGGTACCGAAATTGGAAAACGGCTTGCTGAACTTCATCGCGAAGTACACCGTGTAGACGTTGTCCTTACCGCAGAATCCGCCGCTGGTGACCGATCCGGTGATCGTGGTGTTGTCCCCGCCTATCTTGATGTTGTCCGCAGAGGTGCCGCCCAGCGATGACCCGGCCCGCACCAAGAATCGCGCCGGCCGGTTGCGCGGGTAGTGGAACCGGCCCACACCGGTGCGATTGGTGGCGGTGAGTTCCGCGGTCACACGGGCGGAGGGCAGCCGCACCGAGTAGTAGCCGGGCACGCCGACCTCGTGGTCGTCGTGGGCGATCTCCTCCGTCGCGTCCCAGGGCGCCACGCCGACCGGGCCAGTGGTCGGGAGCATCGAGATGTCACCGAACGCCGCGCAACCCACCGATGCGTGGGTCATGCTGAAGCCGGTGGCGCGGTCGTTGGAGTGGCTGTAGCCCGCATAGTTGTCGACGGTGTCCGGTGAGTACTGCACCATGCCGAACGGCACCGACGGCCCCGGGAAGTTGTTGATCTCCCCCACCGTCTTGCCGCCGTTGCCGGTGCCGATCAGGGTGTCGACGTGATCGACCGGTTTCTCGACCATCGGGGGTGGTTCGTAGGACGTGGGCGTGGCGCTGGCCAGCATCGCGCTGACCAGCAGCGCCGCCGCCACAAGCGCCGCGGCACCCCGACGTGACCGCATGGCCGAATTCTCCTCCTTCGCCGGCACTTGGTGTGGGAGCCGGGCCGGAGAGTTGTGCACAGCCACGCACGGCCTCGCACAGCGTGGAAGTATCCCGTTAAGCGATCAAGCATCCAACGCGTCGGCGTGGCGCTGGCCGTCCTGCTGATGATCACGTCGTGTGGCGGCAACGACCAGGCGGCAAGCCCGACGAAAACGACTGAGGCGCCGGGCTTGTCGGAGTCCGAAGCATCGGACATAGCGACTGAAGCGTATGTCTACGCTTATCGACTCGTCACCATGGAATTCACTCGGCGCGGGTTGACGAACGTCCCCACGGCCGAAGGTCGCTCACCATGTACGACGCCGAGCACTTCTTCGTCGCGAACCCGCTGAACCGCTACACGCTGAGCCCGCGCGACAAGTTGGCGACCAATCCCGATGGGTCGACCGATCTCTACATCCAGGCCGAGTCGCCCGGCCCGGACAAGGAATCCAATTGGCTTCCCGCGCCGAAGGATCGGTTCACCCTGATGCTGCGGCTGTACTGGCCCAATGACCAAAAGCCGTCAATCCTCAACGGAACGTGGCACATTCCGCCGGTGAAGCCAGTCCCCTAGTTAAAGCCGCTTGGCGAACACGAACTCGTTGCCCGGCACCATGTCCTTCACCGCCGGTGCAGCGCCGCGGCCGAAGTCGGCCATCAGCTCGGCGGCCGGCGTCACCGTCACGTGCCAGCCGTGGCGCGCGTACCACTCACCGACTGGCTCGCGCTCCTCGAAGTAAAACAGCTCGTCCGTCCGCGGGAGCTCGCGATCCGGGTCCGCCTTGGCCATCAACTGCCGCACCCGGTCCATCCGGGCCCGCCGCTTGGAACGGATCTCCTCGTCGAGGAACGTCGGCCCCAGCGCCTCCACCGCAACGCGGCTGCCGGGCGCGGTGAGCTCGTGGATGCGTTCGAACAGCAAGTCCTGAGCTGCGGCCGGCAGGTAGGGCATCAACCCCTCGGCTGACCAGACGCTCGGCTGCGACGGGTCAAAACCGGCCTCCTGCAACGCCTTCGGCCAGTCTTGCCGCAAATCGACCGCGACCTCGATCCGGTTGGTGGCGGGCTGCGCCCCGTGCTCGGTCAACGTCCGGAGTTTGAAGTCCAACACCCTGTCCTGGTCGAGCTCGTAGACCGTCACGCCATCCGGCCAGGGCAGCCGCCACGACCGCGCGTCCAAGCCTGCCGCCAGGATCACGGCCTGACGAATGCCCGAGTTGGTGGCGGTGAGAAAGAACGAGTCGAAAAACTTGGTCCGCGAAGCCATGTAGCCGACCATGGCCTCCATCTGCAGCGGCAACTCGGGTTCGGCCTCGACGATCTCCGGCGGCAGATCGGGACCCGCGTGCCAGTTCCATACCCCGTCTCCGGCGGCGTCGAGGAACACCCGCGCGAACGGGTCTTGGATCAGCGGGGTGTCGCTTTCGGTCTCGGCCGCGCGTGCTGAGGCCACGCCCAACGCCGTCGCCCCCACGCTCTCGGTGATCTCCCAAGTGTCGTTGTCAGTTCTCGCCACGCGATTCCCCTCTTCTGGCAGCAGTGCTTTCGACCGTACGTGAGCGTCCTATGGGCTGGCTGTGGGTCCGCTGCCGTTTGATATCGCATGTGGCGTCGTTTCGAAACCACATGTCATGGTCGCTCTCTGGTGCGTGCGTGGCTGCTGTGACCGACGAGCCAGAAGGTGATGCGTGTCACCGCATGCGGGTGATCCGCGGTTGGTCAGCTAGGGTGGGAAGCAACGTCGGCGCCAAAATGCCGACAGCGTCGTGGAATGCTCCGACATCCAAAGCTTTTTTCGCGGCGATCGATTTTGCCGACTGGCAATCTCGCCAACCTTGCACCCACCAGCTGACATGACAATGCGGTCGCGGCAACGCGGTGCAACCGATGCCCGAGAGGCACCGAAAACATGACTACCCCAAGAAGTTTCGCCGAACTCGGCGTGCCCGAGTCCCTTACCAACGTGCTTGCGGCGCAAGGAATTACCGCGCCGTTCCCCATCCAGGTCGACACCCTTCCGGACACACTCGCCGGACGTGACGTCCTGGGCCGCGGCAAGACCGGCAGCGGCAAGACGCTGGCGTTCTCCATCCCCCTGGTCACCCGGCTCGCGTCGGGCAAGCGGCGGCCCTCGCGGCCGTCCGGCCTGGTGCTGGCACCCACCCGAGAGCTGGCGACGCAGATCTCCGCGACGCTCGCCCCACTGGCCGCCGCCCGCGGCCTGAAGGTCAGCACGATCTTCGGCGGCGTGCCGCAAGGCCGCCAGGTATCCGCGCTCAAGTCCGGGATCGACATCGTCGTCGCCTGCCCGGGACGGCTCGAGGACCTGATGAAACAGCGCGTGATCAGCCTGGACTCAGTGGAGATCACCGTGCTCGACGAGGCCGACCACATGGCCGACCTCGGCTTTCTGCCCGGCGTGACCCGCATCCTGGCCGCGACCCCGGCCGGCGGTCAGCGCCTGATGTTCTCCGCCACGCTCGATAACGGCGTCGACAAGCTGGTCAAGCGGTTCCTGCGCAACGAGAAAACCCACTCGGTCGACGAAGCGAACTCGCCGGTGCAGGAGATGACCCACCACGTCTTCCACGTCGCCGGTGTCGACGCCAAGAGGCAGTTGGTGCACCGGCTCGCATCGGGCAGCGGCCGCCGGATCCTGTTCATGCGCACCAAGCATCAGGCCCGCAAACTGGCCCGCCAGCTCACCGAGGCCGGCGTTCCGTCAGTTGACCTGCACGGCAACCTGTCTCAGCCGGCTCGGGACCGTAACCTGGCCGCATTCACCACCGGCACCGCGCGCGTGCTGGTCGCCACCGACATCGCCGCCCGCGGTGTGCACGTCGACGAGGTCGAGCTCGTCGTGCACGTCGACCCGCCGGCCGAGCACAAGGCCTACCTGCACCGTTCGGGACGCACCGCGCGCGCAGGCAACAGCGGTGACGTCGTCACCGTCGTCCTTCCTGAACAGCGCAAAGACCATGCGCTGTTGATGCGCAAGGCCGGCATCAACGTCCGCCCGCAGCAGGTGACCGCCGACTGCCCGCCCGTCAAAGACCTGGTCGGCGAAGTCGCGGCGTACCAGGCGCCCGCGCCCAAGCCGGTGCAGCACGCCCCGGCGAACAACCCCCGTCGGCCTCGCCCCGCTTCCGGAGCGCGAGGAGGCCAGCGGCCGCATCGGCGCAGGAAACCCGTCACCACCTAAGCCTGGGTCAACCATCCGAGGCCGGTCTCCGGTTATGTTGTCCGCGGGTCGCTGACAGACGCGGGGCCGGAGGTTGTTGAAACATGCTCGTCGACGGGCGTCAAGTCACCGTCACCGGTAGCTTGCTGCAGCCGCTGACCCGGCGCACCAACGACATGCTGCGGGTCGCGCTGTCCGGGGCACTGCTGGCGGCAGTGATCACCAGCTCGCTGGTCACCCGCACCCGGTGGGACGAGCTGGAGAAATCCATCTCCCGCATCATCGGCGTGCTGACCCCCATCCAGTCCGAACTGGTCTACCTGGTCTACGGCCTCGCGGTGCTGGCGTTGCCGTTCATGATCCTGGCCGGCCTGATCCTCGCCCGGCAGTGGCGACTACTCCTTCCCTACGCGGCGGCCGCCTTCCTCGCCGTACTCACGCTGTCGATCACCTACAACGGCCTCACTGCGCCCAAATGGCACTTCGACCTGTCCGACCGGCTGCGCACCGTGCTCTCCCAGTTTCTCGACGACCCGCGCTGGATCGGGATGCTCGCCGCGGTGCTCACGGTGTCCGGCCCGTGGCTGCCCGCGCGCTGGCGGCACTGGTGGTGGGGGCTACTGCTGGCCTTCATCCCGATCCACCTGGTGGTCAGCGCGATCGTGCCGGCCCGCTCGCTGTTGGGCCTGACGGTTGGCTGGTTCGTTGGCGCGTTGGTGATCCTGGTCAGCGGCACTCCCGCGCTCGAGGTTCCGCTGGACGGCGCGGTGCGCGCGATGGCCAAACGCGGGTTCGTCGTCACCGGGCTGACGGTGGTCCGCCCGGCCGGATCCGGACCGCTGATTCTGTCGGCGGCCACCGAGGATCCCGAAGACGACACCGCCGTCGTCGAGATGTACGGGCCGCATCAGCGCAGCGGCGGCGCCCTGCGGCAGGCGTGGCTGATTTTTCGGTTGCGCGGCAGCGAGACCGCACCTCTGCAAGCGTCGATGCGACGCGCCGTCGAGCATCGCGCGCTGATGGCCATCGCGATCGGCGAGCTCGGCGTGGCGAATACCTCGACGATCGCCGTCGGCTCGCTCGATCGCGGCTGGACTCTTTACGCGCACAAACACATCCGCGGGGCGCCGCTGAAGGAATGCCACGCGTCGACTCCGGTCGCCGAGGTGTGGGAGTCGCTGCACAAGCTGCAGGAGCACCAGATCTCCCACGGCGACCTGCGCGACAAAGAGATCACCGTCAGCAACGGCGCCGTCTTCTTCGGCGGCTTCGGCAGCGCGGAATACGGCGCCAACGACAACCAGCTGCAGTCCGACATCGCCCAGCTGCTGGTGACGACGTCGGCGCTGTACGGCGCGGACGCCGCGGTGGAGGCCGCGATCTGCGTGCTCGGCAAGGACGCCGTGCTCAAGGCGTCCCGTCGGCTGACGAAAACCGCTGTGCCGAAACACATCCGGGATTCGGTGAACGATCCGAAAGGCGTGATCTCCCGAAGCCGTGCGGCAGTGATGCGCCAAACCGGCACCGAGAAGATCAAATCCGAGAACGTCACCCGGTTCAGTCGCAGCCAGCTCATCCAGATGGTGTTGCTGGTCGCGCTGGTGTACGTCGCCTATCCGTTCATCAGCACCGTGCCGACGTTCTTCAACGCGCTGAGCCGAGCCAACTGGTGGTGGGCGCTGCTGGGACTGGTGATCTCGGCGTCGACGTACGTGGGCGCGGCGGCAGCGTTGTGGGCGTCCGCGGACGAGTCGGTGAACTTCTGGCGGTTGTCAATTGCTCAGGTGGCCAACACCTTTGCCGCCACCACCACCCCGGCCGGCGTCGGCGGGCTGGCGCTGAGCACCCGGATCCTGCAGAAGAGCGGGCTCAGCACGACGCGAGCCACCACGGCGGTCGCGCTGCAGCAGTCGATGCAGGTGATCATGCACGTGCTGCTGCTGATCTTCTTCAGCACCGCGGCGGGGGCGGGCACTGACTTGTCGCACTTCGTCCCGAAGTCGACCATGCTGTACCTGATCGCCGGCGTGGCGCTGGGTGTGGTCGGCGTCTTCCTGCTGATTCCGAACGTGCGGCGCTGGCTGGCGACCGAAGTCGGTCCGAAGCTCAAAGAGATCACCACCGACATCGTCGAGGTCGCCCGCGAACCCAAGCGGCTGGCGTTGATTATGTTGGGTTGTGCCGGAACGACTCTCGGTGCGGCCTTGGCGTTGTTCGTCAGCGTCGAAGCCTTCGGTGGCCACACCACATTCGTCACCGTCACCGTGGTGACGATGGTCGGCGGGACGCTCGCCTCTGCCGCGCCGACGCCCGGCGGTGTCGGCGCTGTCGAAGCGGCGCTCATCGGTGGTCTGGCCGCGTTCGGTGTCCCCGCAGCCGTCGGTGTGCCGTCGGTCCTGCTGTATCGCGTGCTGACCTGCTGGCTGCCGGTCTTCATCGGCTGGCCGGTGATGCGGTGGTTGACTAACAACGACATGGTCTAGGTCGGCCGCGACTGCAGCGTCGGTGCGGCGGCGGCGAGGATCTCGTCGCGACTCCCGTTGAGGGGCGGATAGATTCGGCTGCCGTTGATGGTGCGCTTGGTGGCTTTGGCTTCGGCCCCGCTGGCGATCACCTGCCGATCCCAGCCTTCGGTGTAGACAGCCCCCGCCGGACCGAGGTCCAAAACTGTTACATACCAAGGAATCCGAAGGGGCAACATCGGCGCACCGAGCAGATCGCTGATGACGTTGTACCCGGCGAACCGTCCCATCGGCCTGCCGTGCTGGCAGGACATCACCGAAAGGTGCTCATCGTCCATCCACGCGGCCGCAACATCCCCGGCAGCGAAAACCCCTGGCGCGTCGATCACACGCAGGTAGTCGTCAACCGCAACCCGGCCGAGACCGTCACACTCGACACCCAGATCCGCGGTAAGCGGACTGGCGCGCATACCGGCACACCACACCACTGTCGACGCGGCCAGCCATTCACCCGTCGACAATGTCACTCCGTCTGCACTGATCGCGGCGACGCCAACACCGAGCCGGGTCTGCACCCCATTCGCCGTCAGCGCGGCCTCGATCACCGGGCGCGCCGACGCGCCCATGTCCGAGCCGACATGCCGGTTGCGATCGACGAGTACGACGCGGGGAGTGATGTCGCCGAACAGCGTCGCCAGCCGCGCGGGCAGCTCGCAGGCGGTCTCGATGCCGGTCAGCCCGGCGCCCACCACGATCGCGGTCGCCGCGGCGAGTGTGTGCGGACCGCCGGCGACCTCCACCAGGTGCCGCTGCAGCCTTAGCGCGCCGTCGTAGGTGTCGACGTCGAAGCCGAATTCACGCAGACCCGGGATGTCCGGTTTGACCACCCGGCTGCCTAACGCCAACACCAGACGGTCGTAGCCGCGGGTGCCGAGCGTGGTGGCCACCGTGCAGGAGCCCGGGTCGATCGCCGTCACGTCGGCGACGACATGCTCGACTGCAACCGGGTCGAGCACATCCCGCAGCGGAATGCGGCACGCCGTCAGGTCTGCCTCGTAATTGCGCACGCGGATGTCGTGGTACGGCTGCGAGCTGACGACCGTGATGTTCACCTCGCCGGACGCGACGCCGAGTTCGTCGATGCGGCGGGCCGCACCCAGGGCGGCCCACAAACCAGCGAACCCCGACCCGAGCACAACGACGTCGCTCACCGGGCTCACGTTAGCCGCCGGGCGTTCGGTCCTTCATATTTGCGCTCGCGAGGCCTACTCTTGGTGGATGCGGCAAATTTTGCTGCGCGCAGTTCTGCTTCTCGGATCGTGGGCGATCGGATTACTGGTCGCCGCGTGGGTAGTTCCCGGGGTTTCCTTGACGGTGTCGGGTTTCATCGTTGCCGTGGTGGTGTTCTCGCTAGCGCAGGCGCTGTTGTCCTTGTTGATCGTGAAGTTGCCGCATGGCTATGCGTCGCTACTCCTCGGGGGCACCGGCCTGGCATTGACCGTTGTCGCGTTAGGTGTGGCCACGGCAGAAACACACGGGCTCGCCATTCACGGCTTGGCGTCCTGGGTTGCCACGACGCTCGTGGTGTGGCTCGTGACAACCATTGGGGCAGTGTCACTTCCCGAGGTGTTCGGCCGCGAACTCACCGGATCGACCTGACCAGGCGGAGGGAGACACGATGGGCGACACTCACCACGATCCGACGGATCACTCGCGGACCACGCAACCGCACGCCGGCATCGCCATGAAGGACAACTTCATGTGGCCGGGATTGATCCTGCTGGCCGTGTCCGTCCTCGGGATGATCAGCATGGCGGTCGCAGCCGCCTACCGACATTACGAGTGGCTCACCACGACGGCGCTCATCGCGGTGCTCGGAGCGGTCGCCGGCGCGCTGTGGATCGTCGTCGAGCATCGTCGGGTGACTCGCATCGAGCAGCAGTGGCACGCCGCGCATCCCGAGGTTCTGCTGCGCTAGAGGCGCTACGCCGTAAAAGGCCGCTACCCCATCCTTGCCCTGCGCATGGGCAGCGCGCGATGATGGCCGCATGGATCCTTTCTTAGGCCAGTTAGTACTTGTCCCATATGATTTCGCCCCCAAGGGATGGGCGCTTTGCAACGGCCAACTGTTGTCGATTGCACAAAACGTCGGGCTGTTCACCCTCCTCGGGACCAACTACGGCGGCGATGGTGTCAGCACCTTCGCGCTGCCTGACCTCCGCGGTCGTGTGCCGGTCTCGTCCGGTCAAGGCCCTGGATTGTCGAGCTATCTCGTTGGACAAACGTATGGAGCCGAATCGGTGACGCTCGATACGACTCAGATCCCGTCTCACAGACATTCGGTGAACTGCGACTCGGCCAAGGGGAAAGCGACCGCGCCAACCGGGCTCTTTCCTGCTGAAGCATCAACCAAAATCTACGCGGATACCGCAAACGCGCAAATGAACGCAGGAATGATCGGCGACACCGGAGGCGGTGCGGCGCATGAGAACCGTCAGCCCTCTCTCGTGCTGAATTGGATCATTGCGCTTCAGGGTGTCTTTCCCTCTCGTTGAGCCTTTCTGAGGTCCGGTCAAGTCCGGGGCAATTAGCATCGAGCCCTATGAAGGCGACTCGATCGAGTACCACCGCGGAGCAGATGGCGCTGTCACGAGCGATCGAGACACGCAAGCCACCCGCCGAGCGGATCTGCTGCGATCCGTTGGCGGAACGATTTCTCGGCGCGAAGTACCGAATGCTGCTGTGGGGTCGGCGTGTTCGAGATGTGGTGGAGCGACAGATCGAACGGCGCTTCCCCGGACATCATTACTACGTCATCGCCCGTACCCGCTATTTCGACGATCTCTTGCAGCAGCGGCTGGCGGGCGGCGCTGAGCAGCTGGTGATACTGGGAGCCGGATACGATTCGCGACCCTATCGGTTTGCCGATCGACTCAGCGGCGTGCAGGTCTTCGAGGTGGATCATCCCGCGACGTCCGCGGCGAAGCAGGCCAAGATCCGTGCCCTCATCGGTGAGATGCCGGCCAACGTGGCTTACGTTGCAGTGGATTTCACGGTGGACGACTTTGCCGACAAGCTGCTGGCGTGCGGCTATCGCACGACGCGCCCGACGGTGTTTCTGTGGGAAGGCGTGACGCCCTACCTCGACCCGGCGGCAGTGGATGGGGTTCTGGGCTTCGTGACGAATGCCGCCGCGGGCAGCGCGATCGTGTTCGATTACATCCTGCGCTCGGTCGTGGAGGGTACCTGCACGCTACGTGGGGCGGCGAACGAGTTCGCCAAAATGAGCCGCACCAGCGAGCCGCTCAGTTTCGGTATCGACGAGGGCCAGGCGCCCAGATTCCTTGCTTCGCAGGGCTTTCAGAACGTGGTCGACGTAGGGTCACAAGAGCTGACGAGCCGCTACTTCGATCCGCACGGCAAACAGCGCTACATCAAACCGTGGTGGCGGATCGTCTCCGGGGACGTCGGCGCCCACGTCGCTCACGAGAGTCAGTCAGGAGTGCGGTAAGTCGATGACGTCCGGTCCTGGATTGGCGGCGTAGAGCTTTTCGGTCTCCGCGGAGTACTTCTCCGCGATGGGCTTGCGTTTGAGTTTCATCGTCGGTGTGAGTTCGTCCCCACCGGGCTCCCACGCGGTGCCGACGATGATGAAGCGTTTGACCTGCTCGACGCGGGACAATTTCGAATTGCCCTCGAGGACAGCGGCGGTCAGTATCTCCCTGGCCTCGCGGCTCTGCGCGAAGGCGGCCAGCGACGGATCGGCCATACCAAGCGCGGCGGCCTGCACGGCGACCGCATCGGTGTCGAGGGTGACCAGCGCAGTGACGTACGGCCGGGCGTCGCCGAAAGCGACCACCTGGTCGATCAACACTGACGAGGCTTGGATGGCCATCTCAATGTTGCTGGGCGAGAGATTCTTTCCGGCTTCGTTGACAAGCAACTCCTTCTTGCGGTCGACGATCGTCACGAAGCCTTGCGCGTCGACGGTGCCGATGTCACCGGTGTGCAGCCAACCGTCGGCGTCGATCGCCTCGGCGGTCTTCTCCGGCTGATGGCGGTAGCCGCGCATCAGGACCGGCCCGCGTACCAGCAGTTCGCCGTCGTCGGCCACCGAGATCTCGACGCCGGAATGCGGCTGCCCGACCGAACCGGCCTTGATCCCGCCGGGACGTGAGGACGTCCCGACGCCCACGCACTCCGATAATCCCCACACCTCGAAGATCGGAATGCCCAGCCCCCAAACGAATTCCATGGTTTCGACCGGAGTCGGCGCGGCACCGATTGCTGCCCAGCGCACCTGGTCCAAGCCGAGTGCTTGGCGCAATTTTGCCAGCACGAGGCGGTCGGCGATGTTGCGGCGCAACGCAAGTGACGGAGGTACGGGTTTGCCGGCCAATGTGAACCGGGCGGCCTGGACACCGGTGTCGATGGCCCACCGCGCCAGCCGCCCCTTGGTTCCGGTCGCCTCGGTGGCCAGTTTCGTTTCGATTGCGGCTTTGAACTTGTTCCACACTCGCGGCACCCCGAGAAACGTCGTGGGGTGAACATCGAGCAGTGCCGCCGCGATCGCCCCGGTGTCGGCGACGTCGGTCACCTGCGCTCCCAGGATCATGTTGGCGTAATGTCCGCTAACCCGGTCCGCGATGTGAGCGTGCGGCAGGTATGAGGTGATCCGGTCGCCTGTTTGCATCTCGAGGAGATCGGTGATGGCCGAGAACGCGGCGATCAGATTGGCGTGCGTAAGCTCGACGCCCTTGGGCGGCCCGGTGGTTCCCGAGGTGTAGATCAGCGTGCCGACATCGTCTGGCCGCACCGCTCGCCAGGCCGCATCGAAATCGAAATCTGTTTCAGAACCTAATGATTCGAGTTGCTCAAGCGTCATGCAGCCTTCGATGTCGGCGTCGACGACGATCACCCGAGCAAGGTCCGCCCCGGCGGCGTCGATGGCGGGCAGAAGGTCTTTTTCGGTGATGACGATGTTGTTCTCGGCGTTGCTGAACAGGTAGCGGATCTGGTCGGGGGCTGAGGTGTTGTAGATAGAGAACGGGATCGCTCCGAGGTGCAGGATGGCGGTGTCTGCCAAGTGGAATTCTGGACGGTTGCGCAGCATCAGACCGACCGTGTGGCCGGGTTCGACGCCGAGCGCCGACAGCCCGGTGGCGATCTTCCGCACGCGGTCGGCGTACTGGCGCCAGGTGATGGCTTCCTTGCCGCCGACTGTCCGGATAGCCACCGCGTCCGGTTCCAATGCTGCGGTCTCCTGAAAAGCCTGTGGCAGTGTGGAGACCAATGCCCCGCTTCGGTGCTGAACCACCGTCATGTCGCCGTGGGTCATCTCAATTCCCGTCTAGTTCGATACCGCATTCAGTTCTGCTCGGGCCTGGTCGATTTGGTCGTATGCGTAGGTCGCCATGGCGGCGGTGGTCATCGTTTCGCCCTTGTGGGCGAGTGATTCGTAGGTCGCCTCGCCGAGGACATCGTGCAGGTGGGTGATCGCAGTGCTAATTTCGGGGACCCCGACCGCGGCGAGGGGACTGAGCGCCGACCCGGCGATAGTGGCCGCTGCTTCGTAACGTCCGAGCCGGTCGAAAAGAACAGCGAGGACGGCCAGCGGGACGCAGATCGTCGCGGCGTCGCCCGCATCGCGGAAGTTGTGGATCGCAAGAGTGAGGTGATCGAACGCGGCCAGCGTGGCGTCGTGTTCGGCCTCAAGTCGTGCCAGAATTACCGCCAGGATTGACGCGTTGATGCGGCTGCCGCTGTCTTGAGCGATCACCAGACCCCGGCCCAGGGCGTTAAGCGCCCCGACGGGATCTGCGTCACCGAAGGCCGCGCCGTAGGCAGTGAGCGCCCACGCGAGCATGTGCGGGTTGCCTGTTGCCTCCGCAGCCTCGATCAGGCCATCCGCCCAATCCATCGCCTCCCCACCGGAACCGGCTACTGCAAGGGCGCCAACCAGCCATGCCCGGATGTAGACGTGGGTGTCGCGGCGGCGTGCGAGCTGGGCGCGGCACAACTCGGCCATCCGCTCGGGCTGCCCGATGGCTACGTATACAGCTCCAAGGAAGCCTTCGATGCCGTACGGCGGCGCATCGCGGCTCCTGCCGAGAACGATCTGGCCGGCCTCGCAATAGCGGACAGCCGCCTCGATCCGTCCGTTCAAGTAGCACCACGACGCAACTACATACAGGAATGCCAGCCGCGGGTGATCGGCGACGCTGGCGGGCTCGATCAGCTCTTCGGCCCAGGCTATCGGCTCAAGGGTTTGGACCGCAGAGCCGAGCAACCCCGCATAGGTGGCGATGGTGGCGGCGACATCAAGGTCGCCGTGGTCGGCGGCCCAGCGAAACGCGGCGCGCAGATTGGCTAGCTCGAGAGTGAACCAGTCGTGGGCCTCACGCTGGCGGGGGCTGTCCCACAGGGCCATGATGTCGGCTTCGCGTCCGGCGAAGTACCGCGAATGGGCCGCCCGAATCTCGGATGCTTCACCGCCGGCGACGAGTTGGTCCTCGGCGAACTGGCGAATCGTCTCCAGCATCGAAAACCGGGTCCGCCCCGCCGACCGGTCGGCGACCAGCAGCGACTTGCGCACCAGGGCAGCGAGCAGATCCAGGGTGGCGAAGTCATCATCGGAACCCATGACCGCGCAGGCACTTTCGAGGTCGAATCCCCCGGCGAACACCGAACACCGCTCCAGCAGCGCCTTTTCCGGCTCATCGAGCAGGTCATAGGACCACGCGACGGCGTGGCGCAGGGTTTGGTGGCGTGCCAGGCCGCGCCGAGAGCCGACCAGCAGCCGGAACCGCTGATCGAGCCGATCACGCACCTCGCGGGCGGTCATCGACGCCATCCGCGAGGCCGCCAACTCGATGGCCAACGGGATACCGTCGAGTCTGCGGCAGATTTCCACCACCGCGTCCGCCTCGCCGGGCTGGGCCAGCGAAAAGTCTGACACGACACTGTGGGCGCGGTCGACGAAAAGGGTCGCGGCGGCGGATTCGGTTCCGGAGTTGACGTCGAGCGAAGGGACACGCCATAACTGTTCTTCGCTGACCCCCAATCCTTCGCGGCTGGTCGCGAGAATCGTTACGGTCGCAGAGGCGGCGAGGATCGCCGCGACCAGATCCGCGACACTGTCGACCACATGCTCGCAGTTGTCGAACACCAGCAGCCGCGACCGGCCCTCCAATGCGTCGGCCACGCTCTGGGCCACACTCTTGCCGAGTTGTTGGGTGATGCCCAGCACCGCCGCGACGGCGTCGGGTACCGCTGCCGGGTCGGTGACCGCGGCCAGCTCGAAAAACCACACCCCGTCCGGAAACTCATCAGCCAGCCGCGCCGCGACCTCCAGCGCCAGCCGGGTCTTGCCGACCCCACCCACCCCGGTCAGCGTGACCAATCGGTGAGCTTTCATCGCGGCTTGCACCTCGCCGGCCTCGGACTCGCGCCCGATGAAACTCGTGACCGCAGGCCGCAGATTCCCCGGACTCACATCCAGCGCCCGCAACGGCGGAAAGTCGGTGCGTAGGTCCGCCGCCCGGACCTGGAACACACCGACCGCGGTGGGCAGATCCCGCAACCGGCGCGGTCCCAGATCGATGAGATCAACGCCGCTGAGTAGACCCGCCGTCGAATCAGCCAATAGGATCTGCCCGCCATGCCCCGCGGCCATCACCCGTGCTGCCCGATTCAAAACCGCTCCGAAATAGTCGCCCTCACGCAGCTCGGCTTCCCCGGTCGCAAGCCCCATCCGTACCGGCAACTCCAGTGTCCGTTGCGCGGCCACCGCCGCGTCCACCGCCGAGCCGGGCGAAGCGAACGCGGCGCACACCCCGTCGCCGGTGTGCTTGAACAACCAGCCGCCGTGCACCTCGATCGCCTTGCGCAATACCTCGTCGTGAGCGGCCAGTGCCACCCGCATCGCATCCGCGCCTGTCTCCCACCGACGGGTCGAACCCTCGACATCGGTGAACAGAAACGTCACCACCCCTGCAGGGGCTGTGGCCGCCGCATCAGCGGACATGCCTGCAGAATGTCACAACAGAGCGGCTACGTGTTGAAAAGCCCCAGCTTGAGGGTGTGCGCGATCTGAGTGATCGCGGCCTGGGCGCGCACGCTGTTGCCGGCCTTGTCCAGCGGAGGCGAGAAGGCCGCGATCGCGAGTTTGCCTGGCGCCACGGCGAACAGGCCGCCGCCCACACCGCTCTTGGCGGGCAGTCCGACGGTGTAGGCCCAGTCGCCCGAGCTGGTGTATAGACCCTCCATCGTCATCTCGGCTAGCACGTGCGACACATTGGATTTCGCGATGACGCGCTGGCCGGTGACCGGGTTGACGCCGCCGTTGGCCAGGGTCGCGCCCATGATTGCCAGGTCGACAGTGGTGACCATGGTCGAGCACTGCAGCGTGTAGACGTCGCAGGCCTCCATCGGGTCGCTGTACATGTATCCCCCGCACAGCAGCAGCCATGCGATCGCCCGATTGTGAAAGTTGGTGGCGCGCTCGGATTCTGCGAGCTGTTCGTTGACCGCGATCGGACGCCCCGCGAAATCGCTCTGGATCTTGACGACCTGGCGCTCACGGTCCTTGGCGTCGGTGGCCGATATCAAGCTGGTCGTCGTCATCGCCCCCGCATTGACCATCGGCGAGTTCGGCTTGTCGTTGTGCAGTTCCAGCGCCAGCACGGAATTGAACTCCGCGCCGGTCGGATCGGCACCCACCTTGCGGTGGAACGCTGCTGGGCCGACTTGTTCTACCGCGAGCGCGGCGGTGAACACCTTGGAGATCGACTCGAGCGCGAACTCACGGTCGGCATCGCCGGCCGAAAACGTCTGGCCGTCAACGGTCGCCGCGCAGACGCCGAACAGTTGCGGGTCCACGTCCGCCAGAGCCGGTATGTAGCTGGCGTTCTTGCCGCGGCGGTTCGTTTTGTGTTTGGCGTAGGCGGCATTGACCGCCTCGGCGATGGCCGTCAATTCCGTGCCGTGGTCACGAGGCGATGAATGAAACCCAGCTTGGCCACGACGTGCGGGAAGATCGTGAACGGATACAGGTCGTCGCGGCCCATCGAGTTGTTGACGCGGTTGAGCACCCCGGACAGCACCAACCAGTCGGCCATGATGTCCTCGATGGTGGCGTCGGCGTAGGACTCTCGAGCGTCGATATTGGCGGGCAGGTCCCACTTCACCCGATCAGCTTCGACCACGAGACCCGAATCCGCGATCGTGGCAAGGGTTCCGGTGATGTGCAGATAGTGGGCCCACGTCTCGGCGAAGTCTTCCCACGGGTGGGCGGTGGCGTACTCCGAGATGAAGTCGTGCTGCCAATTCGCCGGCGCCGGGCCGTGGTAGTGCCGCTGCAATGCGGCCTGGTAGTCCTGCCGATCGTCGCCGAACATCTCCCGGGCGTCGTCGATCAGCGGGGTGTCCTGCACCAGCAGCATCTCGTAGTAATGGCCGACCTCATGGCGGAAGTGGCCGAGCATCGTGCGATAGGGCTCACGCAGTTTGATGCGCAGACGCTCCCGGTACAACTCCAGGGACTCCGCCAGGTCGATGGTGATCACGCCGTTGGCGTGCCCGATCGTCACCGGCCGCTTCAACGTCTTGCTCGACAGCAGATCGAAGGCCAGCCCGCGGGGGTCGGCGTAGTACGGATGAACAGGCAGGCCTAGGTCCACCAGCTCGAAGATCAACCGCCGCAGCGCCTTTAACGTCGAATCGAGTTCGGCCATCGCCTCGGTGTCATCCGGCGCGGGTCCCTCCCGGACGAAGCTGTCGGCGAAACAGCAACCAGACGCGGAGTCGTCCGCGGCCAACCAATTGCAGCCCCGCTCCCAGTGCGTGCACCGCGACCAATCACGGCCGTCCACCGTGACCGTTTGCGATGGTGCGCAGACCATCTGCCGCGACGGCTGGTGATAGCCGACCGTCGTCGCGCAGGTCGGGCATTGCTGTACCTCGAACGCGACCGCCTGCCCGCAGTTGGGACATCTAAAGGCGCGCACCGCGATGAGCTTAGTGCACAGCCGCCGACTTGTTTCGATTGTTTCAATAGAACGCCGCAGCTGGTAGTCTGGGCTCATGTCCACCACCGTCGCTCCGCTGGCCCGCCAGGTCGCAGAACGCGCTTCGCAAGAACCCGGTTTCGCCGAAGTGCTCGACGCCGTCCTGAAGGCGCCGATCGCGCCGCAGGGAACTCTGGAGCGGATCGCCGCCGGCAGTCTGAACGAAGAGCGCCGCGGCGCGCTGGTGCACGAGTTCGTCGACGGCTCGCTGCCGACGCCGAAGGTGCAGCAGACGCTGGGCCTGCACTCGCCGCAGGCGGTGCACCGGCTGCGCAGCCGGGGCAAGCTGCTCGGCTCGGCTGTCGGCAACCAAACCTGGTTTCCGGCTTGGCAATTCGACAGTGATCGGGTGCGAACCGACCTACCGAAGATTCTCGAACTGCTGACTCGATTCACTTCCGATCCTCTTGCCGCCGACCGGGTCATGCGCCTGACTCACGACGAACTCGGCGGCTCGTCGATCGCCGAGGCGCTGCGTCGCCGCAAGACCGCCGACATCGCCTGGCGGATGCTCGCCGCTGTCGGTGCCTGACCTTCCACCCGGCTACCGGGCGCCGCTGCCCGACGCGCGGCCGGTCGGGTTGCGCCGTCGACGCGTCGATGCCGGCACCGAACTGTGGCGGGTCGAAGCGGCCCCGCCCGAGGAGTGGAGCTGGGCCGGATTCCCGACGGCCCGGTACCGCTTCGACCCGGAGTCCGGTGCATTCCGAACACGTTATGCCGCAAGCAGTCTGGTCGGCGCCTTCCGCGAGCGCTACCGGCCGACCGGGCTGATGGTCCCGTCCGACCACGCCGACCATCGGCTGGTGCGGCTGGTCGCCGCCCGCCATCTGCGGGTCCTGGACCTGCGCACCGAGGCCAACCTCGACGTCCTGGGCGTCGACGACCAGATCAGCACCGGCCAGCACCCCGACGTGTGGGATACCTGCCACCGCCTGGCCGACGCCGTCAAACGCTGGTGGCCAGAACTCGACGCACTGGTCTACCGGCCGCGCACCACGCCGGAAACCTCGATCAACTACGCCTTCTTCGCCCTCGAGGCGTTCCGCTGCGAGTCGTGGCCACTCGCCGAACGCACCGACGTCCTCACCAATCTGGTCCTGCACCATGGATTTACCGTCTGGTGGGACCTACGGTGAAGTGATGGCCGAACAATCGAACCCGATCACGATGTCGCACCCACCCAAAGCGCTGCTGCGCGTCGTCAACCCGGCCCTGAAGCTGCTGCTGCACACGCCATTCGCCGGACCGGCGCGCCAACAGCTGATGGTTCTGGACTTCACCGGACGCAAAAGCGGCCGGCACTTCTCGTTGCCGGTGACAGCCCATCTGATCGACGGCATCCTTTATGCGCTGACGGGCGCGACCTGGAAGTACAACTTCCGCGACGGCGCCACCGCGAAGGTGTTGCACGGCGGAAAGACCCGGGCGATGCGCGGCGAACTCATCGAGAACCAGCTCCTGGTCACCGACCTCTACTGCCGCTGCGTCGAGGCCTACGGCGTCACGCACGCCGAGCGCGTCATGGGGATCGCGTTTCGCGACCACCGAATGCCGACCCGCAACCAATTCGCCGAGGCGGTCGCCGAATTGCGTCTGATGGCGATCCGGTTCACCCCTGCGTGATATCGCATGTGGTCACGGCGCTGAACAGCACCTTATGGTCGACCTGGTAAGGTTACAGCGCGCCCGCGCCGTCGGCGGCAAACGTCCGGGTGATCGCCGGCTCGTCATAGCCTGCGGCGCGCACCGCGGACCGGACCGCCGCACCGACGGCGTCCGCCCGATCAAACGGCACCAGCGCGATCACGCAGCCGCCGAACCCGCCGCCGGTCATCCGTGCACCCAATGCGCCCGCACCCACCGCGGTGTCTGCGATCAGATCGATGTGCTTGGTGGTGATGTCGAAGTCGTCACGCATCGACGCGTGCGACGCGGTGAAGATGCGCCCGACTTCGGCGAAGTCCGAATCACCCAACGCAGCAACCACATCGAACACCCGCTGGTTCTCGGTCAGCACATGGCGGGCACGACGGGCGTCGATCGGATCGGTGACACCGTCCAGCACGGCAAGCCCACGGTCCTGAACCTCGCGCAGCGACACCACACCCACGTCAGCAGCCGCCCGCTCACACGAGAGCCGACGCGCGGCGTATTCGCCGTCCACATGGCCATGCCGTTCCCGCGAGTCGATCAGCAACAGCGCCACACCCGACGCCGACGGGTCGAACGGCACCGGCGAGACGCTCAGCGTCCGGAAGTCGATCAGCAGCGCCGACGACGCCGCACCGAATAGTGAGGACAGCTGGTCAAGCAAACCCGTTGGCGCACCGACATACTCGTTCTCCGCACGCTGGGCGAGCCGCGCCTGGTCCAGCAGGTCGATCCGCAGTCCCGACGCCAGAGCGCCCAGCGCCGCGCATTCCAGCGCCGCCGACGACGACAGTCCCG
This sequence comes from uncultured Actinomycetota bacterium, assembly GCA_963741555.1. Taxonomy (GTDB): domain Bacteria; phylum Actinomycetota; class Actinomycetes; order Mycobacteriales; family Mycobacteriaceae; genus Mycobacterium. Next base: position 25,792 of record CAVUIH010000016.1, read on the forward strand.
ATCCGATCGGGACCTCGCTGGTGATCGACATCGTCCCGCCGGGCACCGGATGCCCGGCCATCCGCAGCGCCCACACCACGCCGGCCACATACGCCGCCCAGCCGGTCACATCACCAGGCTTGGTGGTCAACGGAATTCGCTCGACACCGTCGGCGCCGTCGCTGCGCACCTCAACAGCGTCGGCGTCGGACGGATCGAATGTCACTACGGTGCGCTGCGGCAAAGCGATGGGCAACGACCAGCCGAGGTTGTAGTCGGTGTGCTCGCCGATCAGGTTGACCCGTCCCGGCGCGGAGTAGCGGACGGTCACGCGAGTTCCCGTAGGCGCTCGGCCACGGCCTCGGGCAGCACGTCGCCGATGAACGCGTCCATCGCCGACTCGGATGCCGCTAAGTACTTCAGCGCGGTCGCGCTGCGCCGGATCGACATCAACTCGACGTGGAAGTAGCCCTCGCGCAACGCATCCGAGTCGGAGTATTGATGCAGCGCCGAGATATACGGCAGCGGACCCGAATACAACCGGTCGAACCGCCGCAGCACGTCGAGGTAGATCTCTGCGAACCCGTCCAGTTCGGCAGCAGACAGGTCAAGAAGGTTGTGCACGAACCTGTTCGGGTAGATGTGCACTTCGACGGGCCAGCGCGCCGCGAACGGGACGAAGGCGGTGAACAGGTCGGTGCGGGCGATGACGCGGCTGCCGCCGGCGACCTCCGCCGCCAGTAGGTCGGCGAAAAGGTTGCCGCCGGTGTGCATGCGCGCCTGCTGCATCATGGCCGCGGTCCGCGGTGTCAGATACGAGTAGCCGTAGATCTGGCCGTGCGGGTGGGCGAGCGTCACGCCGATCTCCTCGCCGCGGTTCTCGAAGCAGAACACCTGCTCCACCCCCGGCACCGCAAGCAACGCCGAAGTCCGGTCCCGCCACGCGTCGACGACCAGTCGGGCGTGCGGCACCGACAGCTCGGCGAACGACCCGGTGTGGTTGCTGGAGAAGCAAATTACCTCGCATCGGCCGACGCCGGGCTGAGGCACAAAGCCGTCCGGCACCGACGCCGGCTGCCCCGCACCGGACAGACTCGGGAAGCGGTTCTCGAAGACCACGACGTCGTAGTCGGGAGCCGGCACCTCGCTGGTCAAACCGGTCGGGCCGGGGCACAGCGGGCACTGGTCGGGCGGCGGCTTGTAGGTGCGGTCCTGGCGTCGCGCCGCGATGATCACCCACTGGCCCGTCGTCTGGTCGTACCGCAGCTGCGACTGGCCGGGCTCGAACGGCGGCAACGGCCGGCGGTCGGCGACCGGCGCCGGGGTGTGACCGGGCAGTGAGAAGAACAACAGCTCGCGGCCGTCGGCCAAGGTCGTTCGCACGCTCATCGGGTCTCATCTTGGCCGCTATGCCAGAGTCAAGTCACGATAGACATGCAATCCGCCGAAGAGAGGCTGGTCACGAGTGTTCGAGCGGGCGCGTAACTGGGCGATCGCATCGGATCCCGGGTTGCTGCGGCTGCGGATGGCCACCCGCACGACCGGCGCGTTGGCGACCGCACTGCTGGTGCTGTTCGTGCTGACCAAGGCGACCCATCAGCCGCTGACGGTCGCACGTGCTCGGTGCGCTGATCACGATGGTGTCGGCGCGTTCGGTGAACGAGCCCGATCCGCGTCAACAACGCCTCACCATGGCGCTGCTGCCGCTGCCCACTGCGCTCGCCATCACTGCGGCCGCGCTGGTTATCACCGTACCCCGTGATCGCCAACGTCCTGTTCGTCGGGGTGGTATTCGTCGCGGCCTATGCACGTCGCTTCGGCCCACGTGGAACGTCGCTGGGCATGGTCACCTTCATGTCGTATTTCTTCTCGCTCTACCTGCAGGCGAAATTCTCCGAGCTGCCGTGGCTGATCGGCGCGACGCTCGTGGGCACGCTCTGCAGCTTCCTCTGGAGCGCCTTCATCCTGCCCGACCGACCGGAAAGTGTTCTGCGGGAAAATATTCGGGCGCTGCGGGCGCGGATGGCGATCGCCGTCGACACCACCGCAGACACTCTGCGAATCGGCAACCCCGACGAGCGACGGCAGCGCCGACTTCGAATACGGCTCCGCCGGCTCAACGAGACCGCGCTGACGGTCCAGGCCCAGATCGAGGACCGGGTCAATCCCGGCCGGCTGTGGCCGGGGGTCAGCGGCGAGGACCTCGCGCTGTGGCTGTTCGATGCCGAGCTCACCGTCGAACGCCTCGCGATCGCAGGCACGCGAGCGGCCTTCGCCGACATTCCCGCCGCTACCCGTGCCGAACTGGCCGACACGGTCGCCCTGCTGTCACGTGCGATCCGGACGCCGCACACCGACGCCCTCCGGCTGACCGCGCAACTGGCTCAGCAGCAGCTCGAGCGGAATTCGGACGACGTGCCGGTGCGACGGCTGGCACTGGCGATCGTCGACACGGCCAAAGCCACGGCCGAAGTCCGTCGACGCATGGAGCGGATCGCGACCGAAGCTGTCGAGCAGCCATCGCCCCCACCAGACGAGCAGCAACTCAGGCCGGGCATGCTCCCGACCACCCGGCAAGCCATTCAGGTGGCTGTCGCCGCGGCGCTGGCCATCGTCGTCGGCGAGACGGTGTCGCCGTCGCACTGGTATTGGGCGGCGATCGCTGCGTTCGTGATTTTCGCGGGCACCAACTCATGGGCGGAGACCCTCGACAAGGGCTGGCAGCGGTTACTCGGCACGCTGCTCGGTGTGCCCAGCGGCGTGCTGGTCGCCACGCTGGTGTCCGGCAACACGATCGCCTCGCTCGCGATGATCTTCGTATGTCTTTTCTGCGCTTTCTATTTCATGAAGGTCGCCTACAGCCTGATGACCTTCTGGATCAGCACCATGCTGGCGTTGATGTACGGCCTGCTCGGCGAATTCACCTTCGGACTGCTGCTGTTGCGGATCGAGGAGACCGTCGTCGGTGCGGTCATCGGGATCGCCGCCGCCATGCTGGTGTTGCCGATCAACACCAGAGCCAAAATCCGCAGCGACGCCCATACGTTCTTCCTCACGCTGTCCGATCTCGTCGAGGCGTCGGTCACCAGCCTGCTGGGAACACCGGCGCCCACCAGATTGACCGAGACGGCTCGTCAGCTCGGCCGCGACCTAGCGCAGTTCCGGATCACCGCAAACCGATGAGCGCCGGGGTTGCGGGATTGGCGGGGCGTCGCACGATGCGGCACGGCTTACGGATGCTCACCGCGTGCGACCGTTATGCACGAATCCTGGCCCGCAGCAGCGAGATACACATCGACACGCCTCCGGAGCTGGCCGAGGCCATCAGATCGGCCGCTGCGCAGATCCGTCGCAACATCGACGTGCTGATCACCTCGTTGGAGTTCAACCAGGCCGCGACCGTTTTTCCGTCCACCGACTACATCGACGCCGCGGAGACTCTCGCCCGCCAGCATGTCGATCAGCCGCTGGCACCGGATCACCGACGGCTGATGAACGCGTTGCATGCACTGCGCCAACTCGACCGTGTGGTCGATCAACGCCGCTGTCGACCTCGGCGCGGACAACGGCGCGTTGTTGACCCGTCTAGCCGCTTTCCCCATGGCGGACAAGGAAATTCAGCACCGCCTCGGCGAATAGATCGTTGCGGTCGCCGGCCACCATGTGCCCGGCGCCCTGTACGTCGACGAACTCGACCTGCGGGAAAGCGAGCCAGGAAATCGTCGGCGCGGTCCTGGCTGACCAGGTCGCTGACCTGACCACGGACCAGCAGCATCGGCACCCCGTCGGCGAGGATTCTTTCCACCGCCGCATGCAAGCGGTCGACGTCGGCCACCTCGCTGGGCGGCCGCGACGCCGTCTCGCTGATGAACTTCGGATCCCAATGCCAGTACCACCGATCGCCCCGACGGCGCAGGTTCGTCCGCAGGCCGTTGAGATCAGTCGGCCGGGGCCGGTGCGGGTTATATTCGGCGATCATGTCGGCGACTTCGTCGAGCGAGGAGAATCCGGTCTTCATCCGGTCGGCCATGAAGTTGTGAATCCGGCTCGCCCCCGACTGATCCATGTCGGGCACGATGTCGACCAGCACCGTAGCGCGAGCGATGCCGGGCGAAATCTCGCCCGCCAGAAGCATTGTCGTGAGACCACCCAACGATGCGCCGACGAGCACCGGCCGCGGCGGCAGGTGGCGCAGCACTTCCTGGACGTCGCCGGCGAAGCTGACCAGCCGGTAGTCGCCGTCTTCGGACCAGTCCGACTCGCCGTGGCCGCGGAAGTCGACCGTTACGGACTGCCAGCCACGTTCGGCCACGGCCGCAGCCGCCTTGCCCCACGAGCGGCGGGTCTGCCCGCCACCGTGCAGGAACACCACCGCAGGCGTGTCCGGGATCACCCAGGCGGTCGGCCACGATGCGTGTGCCGCCGACGCCGGCGGTGGTGAAGGTTTCAGGCGTGATGGTCAACGTCTCCCCTTCTCCGCAATTCTTCTGCCAGCTCCCGGATTTCGCTGCGGAGCTCCTCGACGTGGGCGACGGTCACTGCCTGCATCTCGATGCTCCTCCTCCGCCACGCGCTCGATGATCCACGACGCGAGGGCCGCGGTGACGACACCGACGAGACCGATCCCGCCGATCATCAGCAGCACGGCGATGACTCGGCCCGCGTTGGTGACCGGGTAGACGTCACCGTAGCCGACGGTGGTCACCGTCGTGATCGACCACCACACCGCCTTTCCGAAGGAGTTGATCGTGGCGCCGGGCAGGTATCGCTCCTTGTCGAATACGGCCAGCGATGCCGAATAGATCAGCAGGGCGACGCCCGACATGGTGTAGACGAGGATGCGGCCCCGAAACGCATCCCCAACTGCCTTCTGCAGCACTTTGATCAGAACAATGAGGCGCAGCAGTCGCAGTGGCCGCACAAATGGCAGCGTCACGATGGCGAAGTCGAGCAGGTGCCGTACGAACCAGTGCCACCGGTTGGGGGCGAGACTCAACCGCACCACGTAGTCGACGACGAACAGAGACCAGATGCCCCAGTCGACCGCCCAGAGAATGTGAGCTTCACGCCCATGGGGTTCGGCGATCACCTGCCGGGAAAACAGGGCCAAAAATACGATGGCGGCCGCGGCGAGCGGCCACTCGGCGTGCCGCTCCCACCGCTGCAGTTCGGTCTCGGTCTCCATGAAGGCAGTCTCTCTGTTGGGCTGCGCATTTGCTGCGAGATCTGGAAAAAGTGCTGGTGTGCCGGCGGCCGCAGCATCACAGCCAGGGCGGCACGATCCACTCTCCGTGCGGGACGACGGCGAGACGGTCCAGAAGCCCCGCTTCGTCGAAGGCGCCGCCGAATTCGCCGACTCCTTCGCTGAAATGCTTCCACCCGTCGACGTGGGCCGGGATGACCAGCCGCGCGCCCAGCACTTCGGCGGCCGCCGCGGCCCGCTGACCCGTCATCGTCAACGGACGGCCGCGCTCCTTCGCCGGCACCCGGGCGGCCCCCGCGAAGATCACCGCCACATCCACGCTGCCCACCCGCTCGGCGATGGTCTTCACCGCGCCGACCGACGCGTTGTCGCCGCTGAGATACACGGTCGGCAACCCGACACCGGATAGCACGAAGCCGGTCACCTCGCAGTTCACGTGGCCACCGGCGTCGCGCTGCCCGTCGGCGGGTCCGTGCACCGCCGGAACAGCTTGCACCGTCATCGCTTTCGCGCCGTCGGCGGCAGCAAGCTCGAAAGACTCGAACGGCGCGAGCCCGACGGCGGGCGGTCCGAGCCGAGCCGCCGCGCCCGGATGCGTCAACAGCAGCGGCGCGGCGAGCGCCACCCGCCTGCCCTCGTCGTCGAAGTTGTCCGGATGCTCGTCATGGCTGACCAGCACCACATCGATGACGCCGAGTTCGGCGGCAGCGACCGCCGGCCCGATCGTCTTGGTCAGGTAGTCGTGCGGGCCGGGCTCGTCGAACGTCGGGTCGATGACGATTCGCCGGCCACCGAAATCGACGACCGTCGTCGGACCGCCCAGCACACTGAACGCGACCTCACGGCGCGCGGCGTTTACTCGGCTGCTCATCCAAGGGACTGTAGATCAGCCGGGGTCCGCGGCGGCCAGAGCATCGTCGACGCGCTTCGTCGGCTTCTTCTTGGCAGGCTTGGGCGACGATGTCTCCGGGTGGTGGCCGTTGGACGGCAATCCGACCGCGGCGCCGACCATCTCGATCGCCTTCTCGGTGTACACCCGATAGCCGAAGTTCGGTTCGTAGCCGTGGATCTCCTTGGTGTCGAGATCTCGCATGAACTGCAGGATCTCGCGGCTGAAGACCTGACCCGGCACCAGCACCGGGAAGCCCGGAGGATACGGCGTCACATACGTCGATGACACGACATCGATTCCGGCATCTAGCTTTTCATCGATCTGCTCGCCGGTGAGGTATTCGCAGTTGGTGTCATCGTAGGACAGGTAGAACGTGCGGCGGACGTCACCCTCCGGTGTGGGCTCAGTGCCGCTGTGGTCCCGGAACGCCGGGTGAAAACCGCTGAAGTTGCACAGCGGGACACGGCGTTCGGTCAGCCGGTACACCGCCTGCTCGAAGTGCTCGCGCTCACCCAGGCTCATCTCCGAGATCGCCTGGTCGAGTTCGGAGGCGATGTTGACCAACACCTCGACCAGGAAGGCGACCGAGCTGCGGGTGGTGCCGATGTTGGTCATGAACAGCACGCTGTTGCGCGACGTCTTGTTGATCTGAATGCCGTACCGGTCCATCAACTGTTCACGTTTGAACGTATCGCCGTCGTAGCCGGTTCGCCCGATGGACAACGTGATTCGCGACGGGTCGAGGACGAACTCATCCTCATGCCACGCGGCCATCATGTTCCGCAATCCCGAGCGCAGCGGCTGGTCGATGGCCGTCGGGCGGAACCGATCCGGGATCAGATGTGCCGTGCCAAGGCAATTCATGTACTTGCTCAGCAGGGGATGGTTGTCGATCGCGTCGCGCAGCTGCATGGCGTTCTCGATCTGCCGCTGCACCAGCTCGGCACCCTCCAGCGCCACCTGACGGCGGCCCAGGTCCAACGACGCCAGGATCTGATAGTTGGGCGAGGTCGACGTGTGCGCCATGTAGGCCTCGTGGAAGGGCTCGGCCACCTTCTGGTCGAAGTCCTGATCGTAGACATGGATCATCGAGCCCTGCCGCAACGCGGTCAGCGTCTTGTGCGTCGACTGAGATGCGTAGACCCGCACCCGCGCCCGGGCCGGGTCGGCCATCAGGCGACGGTCCAACAGGTCGTCGTCGCAGGGCTTGTCGGCGGTCTGCTCGGCCAAGTACTTCTCGAAGCGAGCCTTGTACTCCGGGCTCTGCAGCCGCTCGCGCAGCGCCTGCGCCGAGGCCATAGCGGTGCGCGTGCGATACACCGGGTGGAAGCGGGCGAAGGCGAACCATGCTTCGTCCCAGAGGAATACCAGGTCGGGCTTGATCGCGAGGCACTCTTCCATGACCCGCTCGACGTCGTAGACGATCCCGTCGAAAGTGCAGTTCGTCAGCGACATCATCTTGACGCGCTCGAGCTTGCCGGCACGCTTGAGCGCCAACAGCTTTGACTTGATCTCACGCAGTGGCACCGCGCCGTACATCGAGTACTCGTTGAGCGGGTAGGCCTCGAGATAAATGACATTGGCGCCCGCCATCATCATCCCGTAGTGGTGCGACTGGTGGCAGTTGCGGTCCAACAACACGATGTCGCCGGGCGCCACCAACGCCTGGGTGACGATCTTGTTGGCCGTCGACGTTCCGTTGGTGACGAAGTAGGTGTGCCGTGAGCCATAGGCTTTCGACGCGAGCTGTTGGGCTTCACGCAGCGGACCGGTGGGCTCCAGCAACGAGTCGAGACCACCGCAGGTTGCCGACGTCTCGGCCATGAACACTTCCAGGCCGTAGAAGCCGACCATGTCTTTGATCCAGTGCGAGTTGACGATCGACTTGCCCTGTGAAATCGGCAGGGCGTGGAAGACGCCGGTGGGCCGGTGGCTGTATTGCTTGAGCGCACTGAAGAACGGGGTGCGGTAGCGCGCCGCGACACCCTGCAGGATCGACAGGTGCAACTCGAGCATGCCTTCCCGGGCGTGGAACACCCGGCGGAAGTATTTGGCCAAGTCGCCCGGCGATGTCTTCCACGTCGATCTCGGTCATCAGATACAGATCGAGCTCGGGGCGCAGCTTGCCCAGAGATGTTGCCAGGATCTGCGCGCGCTCTTCGGGCGAATAGTGGTCGGCCAGGTCGTGCGACACCCCGGAGTCGACGAACTCTGACAGCGCCGAAAGGTCCCGGGTCGACTGGTGCGAGAAGCGCCGCCGGATCACCACCGCCTGCAGGTTCACGTTGAGCCGTGCCGCGATCAGCGCCTCGTCGCCGCTGGCCACCACGACCAGCTCGTAGACGAATTCGTCGTCCGGGCGCCGCCATTTGCGGACCTCGTTACGCAGCGCGCGCTCCTGCGCCTCGGTCATCTTCTCGACGACGAGCACCTCGAAATACGGACGGTCGCGCTCGGCTTCGGTCTGGCCTTCGAGTTGACGCGGATCGGACGGAAACATGTCCAGCTCGTCGGCGCCGGCGTTCTCCACGTCTCCGGAGCGATACGACTCTTGGGTCAGCGCCCGATTGATCCGCGCGACCGCCTGCGAGAACTTGTCATAGCTTCCAGCCGCGAACAGCCTTTGCACACGGGCGAATTGCGGTGCACCAGGATAGGCCCAATACGGCTCCAGCGTGCTCAACCGGCTGAGCAATTCCTGGCAGGTTGCCACGCAGGTGTCTTTCAGCGCTCCTGCGGTGTCTGGGCGGGTCAGCCGGTCAGCGGCCTCCTCCAGGCGGCACCAGGAGTCGCTGCGGACCTGCCAGAGGCTGTTGTAAGCACGCAAGTGTTCTGTCATGACGGCCCTTTCGCCGGTGCGTGGAGTCAAGGCTTGCAGACCCAGCCCGCCCGCTGGTGACGATTAACCAAACAATGAGCGTCCGTCGCGTGATGGCGGTGTCCGGCGGCGCGGTAGCTTCTGAGCGTGGAGATCTGGGAACTGGTAGCTCGCGAGCACATTCGCGACACGCTCGCGCGGTACAACTGGTCGGGCGACGCCGGCCGGCTCGACGGCTTGACGGACACGTTCTGCGCCGACGGTGTTCTGGAGATCCGCGGGCTCAAGCCGCTACACGGCCGAGCCGAGATCGTGGCGTTCCTGGGCGGTGTCACCGGGAAGGTCGCCGTCAGCACCGACGCCAAGCCAATCGTGCGGCACAACGTCACCAACCTGCTGTTCAACGAGATAACGCGGGACCAGCGCTCAGGTGTCGTGCTACTTCGCCGTCGTCACGCACATCGGGCTGGACCACATCGGCCGTTACCGCGACACCCTGGTGCCTGACGGTGACACCTGGCGGATCAAACATCGCAAGGTATCCACCGACTGGGCCGCTCCGGCTTCGGTGATGGCCCGCTGATCACTTCGCTAAGACGGGCCCGTCGTCGATCTCCTGAGTGACACCGAGTTCGGCCAGCCCCAGTCTGGTGAGCATCGGAATACCGTAGGCGTTCAGCGCATATCGTTCGTCGGCGCTCACCCCGTCGGCATAGAGCATCGCGCCGATCAGGCAAATCGTGGACATCTTGTAGGCCGCCAGGGCGCGGTACCACGGGCGGTGTTGCGGCGTGATGCCGCTGGCCGCCGTGTAGCGCGCCAGCAGTTCATCGATCGAATAGGCGTCCGGGTGGCTGGTGATGCCGACCGGCTGCATCCAGAGCAGCTCCAGCCAGCCGAGATCGGTGAGCGGATCGCCGAGTGTGACCATCTCCCAGTCGAATACCGCGCTGACCCGCTCACCGACGAACGCGAAGTTCCCCGGCTTGGCGTCACCGTGCACCAGCGTCACCGCGGGGCATGGCTCCGGCATCGAGTCAAACAGCTCGATCAGTAGCCGTTCGAGAGCCGGCAGCGGTCCGCGTTGCACCCGGCGAATCTCGGCCGTCCAGTGGTCGAGTTCGCGCTGCAGGTGAGTCCGACCGTCCGCGAGATCAGACAGCCCGACTTCGTCGACATCGACCAGATGCACCGCCGCAAGTTGTTCCGCGAGCCCAGCACACATGGCACGGACCTGTTCGCCGGTCCCATCGGGGACCTCGAGCTCGTAGACAGCGCCGGCTACCCGGTCCATCACGAAGAACGGCCGCCCCAGCACCTGCCCGGTCGGCTCGTGCCACAACACGGGCGGTACACGGACATCCGTCGGCGCCAACGCCGTCAGGACGCGAAACTGTCGGGCCAGGTCGTAGGGCTCCAGCAGTGCAGGCGGTGTGGGGCGCAGCCGCAACACCACCTCGCGTCGGCCGTCACCGGTGACGACGGTGAAGGCGAGCATCTCCGCGGAATGCCCGAACTCCACGCTCTCCAGCCCGTCGATGCGGACTTCGTCACCGATCTGGGCGCTCAACCACGCGGTGAGGCGGTCGTCAATGGTCACGTGTAGGACACCGGGTAATCGGACTCCGCGGTCAGTCCCAATTCGGGCCACTCGCCGCCGATGATGCTCTCCATGATGCCGTAGCCGACGGCGTCGCCATCGCGCACGCGGATCGGGGTGTCGCGAAATTGGCCTAATTCGGAAAGGTTTTCGGGTGTCCAGCAATCCGCGAGGTACTCACCCTCGACATGCAGCTTGCCTTTCCACGAGCCGTGCTTGTGACCGCGCCACGAGCCGTAACCGCCGGTTTTCAGGAAGAAGCCGCAGTCGCCAAGCGCTTCGACCTCGATCACCCGCTGCTCGCCGGACTCCATCGTGAGGTGCAACTCACCGCCTTTGACGAACCGGGTCTTAGTGTCGTACTCGATGTGCGGTGCAACACTGCGGACCGGAGTCTGCTGTCCCGCAGCATCATTCAGATAAGCCGAGCTGTACTCCCACGGACCCTCGACGACGAAGATCGCCGTCTCGTAGTAGGAGCCATCGGGACGCCGGAAAAAAGACGGCGACCATTTCATGCCACCGCGCACACCCGGAGGAGCACCCGGCACGGGGATCAGATCGGGCGCCGACTCGCCGATCGCTTGCCGCACGCCCCACGAGTGATCGCGAAAGCCGAACCACTCGTCGGGCGTGATTCGGTGTTCGTGTCCGTCGACGGTTACGGTGCCCTCGGCCCAGCCGCCCTGGTGGTATCGGATGACGTCGACGTCGACCCGGCCGGTACGCCGGTCGCGAACGATATTTCGCTCTTCGAAGTACGGCGGCGTGACGCCCGAGAGCACGACATCGTACGAGATCGGTTGCACATCATTGGGTTCCAGCACAAACCGCATCTTCTTCAGCGGCTCGACAACCTCCATCCGCACCGGACCGATAACCGGGTCTTCGGGTGCGCTACGCAGCTCGCGGCTGGCCCGCACCGTCCACTGCTCTCGCCCGCGTGACACTCCGCCGAAGCCGTCGATGATGCCCCGGTTCTGGTACTTGCCGAGACCGAAGTCCACCTGCAGAGTGCCGTCGGTGCGGGCGATCGAGGCCCAAATCTTCTCCGTCCAAGCGAGTTCGGACTGAGACAGGGTCGCGAAGGTGTCGACGATCTGGTGATTGAGCCCTTCGTCGACGCCGAGCAGACGGCCAATATCCTTGATTCCCATACCTTCCTATCGTTGACGCCTCAACACGTAATATCTGCCGAATGACCGACGTCGCCGCCCAGCGCATCCTGGACGCCGCCGGTCGTTGCATCGTGAAGCGGGGCAATACTCAGATTCGGATGTCCGAGGTCGCCCGCGAGGCCGACGTGGTGCGCTCGACGGTCTACCGCTACTTCCCCACCCGCGACGACTTACTGCTCGGCCTCGTGTTGCAACGCGTCGATGCGGCGCTCGCCCGCCTGGTCCGCGAGTTGCGCCACCCCGAGGATCCGCTGCGGTGTATTCCGAGCATGGTGCTGGAGCGGACCGAGTCAGTGGACGGCGATCCGCTGAACGAAGCGCTGTTCGCCAGCGAGAGCACGGCCTTGACTGCCGCGCTGGCGTTGGGCTCGGAGCAGATCGTCGACGTGGTCGTCCGGCACTACGACGAAATGTTTGCCCGCTGGCAGGCGGACGGCACGATGCACCCGGATCTCGACCGTCGCGAGGTCGCTCGATGGATTCACACCACCGTCCTGCACCTGCTCTCACCTGCGTGGCGGCATCGGTCACGAGCAGCCAAACAGCGGTTTGTCGACCAATTCGTCGTCCGCGCGCTCGTCCCACAGGTCGGACATTAGACCGATTTTGTCCGATTTTTCTTCGATGCGGGTAATTTCCCATCGGTGAGCATTCCGGCTGAGCCAGCAGAGCTGACCGCCGCGTGGTTCAGCGAGGTACTCGGCGCGACGGTCACCTCGGCCGAGGTGATCGACGCCCACTCTGGCACCACCGGCCGGGCTTGCGTCGGCCTCACCGGCGACGAGAGCCTGCCGCGCAGCGTGTTCGTCAAGCTGCAGCCCTTCCATCCCGAGCAGCGCAAATTCCTGCGTCGGATCGGCCTCGGTGTCGCTGAGGCACGGCTGTACGCATCGGTGGGTCACGAACTGCCCGTGCGCATTCCGCGGGTCTGGCACGCCGCGTGTGACCCTTCCGACGGATCGTTCGTCATGGTGCTCGAAGACCTCGCCGCCTCGGGTTGCCGATTTCCGACGCCGGCCGACGACGACATCGTCGCCGTGGCGGAGTCACTGGTCGACGAGTTGGCGCTGTTGCACACCGCCTACCGCGGCAAAGATCTGTCGTGGCTGACGCCTGCCGAAGGCATGCGGCGGGCGCCGTCCGACAGCGAACTGGCCGCGCAGCGCACGCATTTCATCAAGCTCGGCCTCGAACAGTTCGGTGACGAACTCGGCCCGGCGTTTCACGCCATGGCCGAGCTCTACATCGAACGATCCGGCGACATCATCGCCCTCTACGGCGAAGGTGAGCAGACGCTGATTCACGGCGACAACCACTGCGGGAACTTGTTTGTCGACAATGGCCGCACCGGCTTCTATGACTGGGCGGTCGCCTGCCGCGCGCCGGGCGTGCGCGATGTGGCGTATTTCCTATGCAACTCGCTACCGGTGAAAACTCGCAGAGACGAACAGGATTCGCTGCTGGCGCGCTACCGGACCGCCCTCGCCGACGGCGGCTGGGTGTTGGATGGCGATACCGTCGAGCATCAATATCGACTCTTCGCCGTCTACTCCTGGGTCGCCGCCGTGTCGACCGCAGCGATGGGCAGCCGATGGCAGCCGATGGAAGTCACCCGACCCGCACTGGTGTCGACCACCGCCGCGATCGACGAGCTTGACGTGGTCGGCCTGCTGAACGAGCGGCTGTCGTAGCGGGCAGCCCGGCAAGAATAGGGCGATATCCCTATTTTCTCGGTTTGCTGCGAGGCGGATAATTCCAGGTTTATGAAACGACTAATTGTTGGGGCAGCGGCCGGCGTGCTGGTGTGGGGCGGTGTTGCGGGTGTGCTCGGGGCAGGAACCGCACAGGCTTCGACTTGGTGCCCGGGCCAATACGTCTGGCCCGGATTGAGGGCTACAGGTTGGGACCTGAGCGTCTGCCACGAGTACCACGAGCAGTGTCCGCCCGGGTATTACGGCGGATGCCCGGACAACATCGTCGAGGGACCCGAGCCACCGACGCCACCGGGCCTCAATTTCTGCCCGATCCCGCCGTGGTGTCCGTAGCGGGCGCGCTCCGCACACCCAGGATTCGAACCTGGGTAAGCGTCAGCCGTATCAACGTCGTATCCGGAAGCTCGCAACCGATGTGCCTCGCCCTCAGGACGACGCCGTCATCGGAGGTCGATGAAATCCGTTGCCGTGCTTGGTTGAGACGCCGTTCGCGGTCCGACCACCCGAGCAGATACTGCATGCAGCCGGCGCACAACGCTGGCGGCAGCAGCATCACCGCGCTCTCAAAGCTGCTCACAGTCGGTCCATTTCGCGAGCCATACGAGACCGCTCGAGGTAACTCAGGTCCGTCGAATAGTGCTGTCGCGGCGGCGGCAGCTGCAGCGAGGCAGCGGCGGCCCGGATCGCGTCGAACAACCTACGGGGTGCCGACGAGACTCGCGACGACGTGGCCGCCCGGGTGCCGAACAACACCTCCTGCTCGGTGATGACGACAGGCGCAGCAGACGTGTCCTGCACCGTGGCTCGTTGAGTGTCATTAGCGACATCGCGTGTCGCCACGGATGTCTCTGCCAATTGCGACATTTCGCCTCCTAACCTTGTCGGCCTGTCCCGTGTTGGACATGCTCGGATAGGAATCGAGTGTCGTCGGGCGACAATGCCGCGACCAGAACGCAGACACCACAACCGTGGTGGTGTGTACACCCCCGGTGTACGCACCACCGCGAATTAAGTAGCGCACTACTCAAGCGGCCCGGCCCAGATGCGCGGATAGTTCTAGCAATCAAGATCGAGAAAGGGCGGCGTAACGGTGAGTGGTCGAATTTCGGTCGTCATTGCCGAAGACAACCTCTTGGTGCGCGACAGCGTTCACCGGGCGCTGTCAACCGATGCGGACGTCACCGTCGTCGGCGTCGCCGAGGATTACGACTCCACCGTCGAACTGATCGAACAGCATCATCCGACGTTGCTGTTCACCGATGTGCGAATGCCGCCAACGTGCACCGATGAGGGCATTCGGCTGGCCCGGTGGATGCGGACCGCACACCCGGATACCGGGGTGATCGTGCTGTCGCAGTACGCGGATCCAAGCTATGCAGCCGGATTGCTGGACGGCGGCACCGCGGCCCGCGGCTACCTGCTGAAGGAACGCGTATCGCATTTCGATCAGCTCAGCGAGGCGGTGCATCAGGTCGCCGCCGGCGGGACGGTGCTCGACCCGCTGGTGGTGGAGGCGCTACTCGCGCAGCCGAACTCCGCCGCGACGCTCAGTCGGTTGACCCCCAGGGAACGCGAAGTGCTCGCCGAACTGGCCACCGGGCTGAGTAACCGCACGGTAGCGAAACGGCTGGTGCTGACTCAGCGGGCGGTGGAGAAGCACATCAACTCGATTTTCGCCAAACTTGGTCTTAGCGTTGATGATTCCGTCGATCGCCGGGTCAAGGCGGTGCTGATGTTCCTCGACGACCACGGCTATGCACCCGAGAAGTGATGTGCACACCACGAAAAGAGTGGTGTGTACACCATCGTGTGCAACGAAGCCGCGCAGCATCATCCGGAGATGGCGGAGGATCGGGTGCGGGTCTGGGTTGTCGACGACCAGGCCAGTTTCCGGCGGGCTACGGCCGCCGCCGTCGCGGCCACCGAGGACTTCGCCATGGCCGGCGATTGTGAGTCTGGTGAATCCGCAATGGAACTCATTCCGGATGGCAGCGCCGGGATCGTGCTGATGGACATCCACATGCCGGGCATGGGCGGTATCGAAGCCACCCGGCGCCTCCGCGCCGCACATCCAGCTCTGATCGTGCTGTTGACGTCGACGTATGACGAAGAGGACCTACCGCCGGGAGCGGCGGATTGCGGCGCCGCGGCCTACTTGCACAAAGAACACCTCAGTCCGGACCTGCTGACACGGTTATGGCAAGCCAGCCACTGAGCCCCACGGCGGCGGACGAATCGGTGCCCTACTGGCGGGTGCCGAAGGTCCTCTTTCTCGCAGCGGTACGGTCTTCGTCGTTGTTGGGGCACGACCTCATTCACCGCTTTACGGTGGAACGCTTTCAGCTGTTCCTTGCCGGTCACATGGCCATGTACTTCGGTGCCGGCGTGTTGCTGCCGCTGTGGGAATACCAGTTCGTGCTGCGATCTGCCTGGTTCCTGGCCATCGCCGCGATATGCGTTGCGCAGTGTCTCGTGCTGGCGGTCGCGCTGTCGTTGGCACGCCGCGGTCGACATCAGCAATCCATCACGCTGGCGTGTATCGGCAACTGGGCCGCCGTTCTGCTCATCACGTTGGTTGCGCCGAACCTGTTGCCGGCGATGGTGCTTCTTGCCCTGGTGCCTGTCGTTTTCGCCCAGCCCTACATCGGCTGGCAGCGCGGGCTGACTTTCGCCGCGATCACTGCCGGCTGCATCCTGGCACTGGCCGCGGTGGCACGCTTTCAGCATTTCGTACATCTGGCCGGCGAACCGCCGCGCTGGATCGAGACCGCATTCATCGTCATCGCCCTGCCGTTGAATGCCTTCCACATCCTGGTGATCGCATGGAACAACGCCGCCGCACTGGCCGTGTCGGAGCAGATGCTCGCCGAGCGCGCCGCCGAAGCCGAGGCGTCCCGCAGCCGGCTGGTCACGGCCGCCGACGAGGAGCGGCGCCGCCTCGAACGCGACCTGCATGACGGTGCCCAGCAGCACCTCGTCGCTCTGGCGGTGCTCCTGCAGCTCGCCCGCACCGCCGAGGAAGGGAAATACCAGCCGCTGCTCACCGAGGCGTCCGGGCTGCTCGAAAACGCGATTGCCGAAATCCGCCGGCTCGCACACGGCATCTACCCGCCATCGCTGGTCAGCGGGGGTCTGGCCCAAGCGCTACCAGCGGTCGCCGCGCACGCCCCGACCCCGATTCACCTCGACCTGCAAGGCCTTGGCCGCTACCCCGCTCCGATCGAGGCCGCACTCTATTTCTGCTGCATCGAAGCGCTGCAGAACGCCACCAAGCACGGCGGCCCCGGCACTACCGTCACGATCACCGCCAGCGCCGACCCGCGGACACTGACCCTCACGATCAGCGACACCGGCCGCGGATTCGAGCCCACGACCGGCGGCACCGGGTTGACCAACATGATCGACCGGGTGTCCGCGATCGGCGGGAAGCTGGTGATCGACAGCGCACCCGGACGGGGCACCCGCGTCGCCGCCGTCGTCGAGACCCCCGCCGCTGCTCAGCAGGCGTCGCAGGCCTCGGGGTGAAAAACTGCGCAGATGACTAGCGCAAGTCACCTGGCCGAGTTGGAGATCGCGAATCCTGACGTGGTCGCCGCGTGGAACGCCCTCGAACCCGTGGTGGCGCGGTGTGCCGGGTCGCTTGGAGCACCAGTTGCCAAGGGCGACTATCACGTCGGCCACTCCGACGATCAGACCGTGGCCGGGGCCGACCTTCGTGACTGCCTCGATCGGGTGGAGAGCCCCACTTCGATCTCCGTGACCTTCACGGGCAACGCGGGCCCTGATGCTCGCGGTATCGAGTTGAGGATCATGCGCTACCGACGCCTCAAGGAGCTGAACGTTCAGCTCCGTGTTACCGGGCCCATGGATGTGCAGACGTTGGGCTATTTCGAGCGAACCAGATCGACGCTGGCCAGCACGATTGATCGCTTGAACGAAGCGTAGAGACCCGCCGTGCGGATGCAGCAGAATCCCTTTCATGACGATCACGCTGCCCGGCAGCTGGGAAGACACGTTGGGACTCGGCCTGGACGACTTCTACCGAGATCTGCACGCCAATCCTGAACTGTCGTTTCACGAGCATCGGACAGCGCAGAAGGTGCAGGACGCCCTTGCACCGCTGAGGCTCGAGGTGACCGCAGGCGTCGGCGGCACCGGCGTCGTGGCGGTGTTCCGGAACGGAACGGGCCCGACGGTCCTGCTGCGCGCGGACTTCGACGCACTGCCCGTCGCTGAGAAAACCGGCCTGCCCTACGCAAGCACGGCGCGCGGCGTCGACGCCAGAGGCGTGGACGTGCCGGTCATGCACGCGTGCGGGCATGACATGCACGCGACCGCGTTGGTGGGTGCGTTGCGACTGTTGCAAGCGCAGCGGGACTCCTGGGCGGGCACCGTGGTCGCGGTCTTTCAGCCGGCCGAGGAAATCGGCGGCGGGGCGGAAGCCATGATCGACGACGGCTTGTTCGACCGATTCCCCAAACCCGAAGTGGTGCTCGGCCAGCACGTGGTCCCATTGCCCGCCGGGCTGATCGCTTACAAGACCGGTCCGGCATTAGCCGCAGCGGACTCACTCAAGCTGCAACTCTTCGGCCGTGGTGGTCACGGCTCCCAACCATGGTCCACGATCGACCCGATTGTGATGGCATGCAACGTCGTTCAGCGCCTGCAAACCATTGTCTCGCGCGAACTTTCGCCGTTCGACCCAGCGGTCGTCACGGTTGGGTACCTGCACGCGGGCGCGAAGGAGAACATCATTCCCGACGACGCCGAGTTGGGCATCAGCATCCGGACCTTCCGCGACGAGGTCCGCGAAACCATCCTGGCGTCCATTGAGCGGATCGCGAAGGCCGAGTCACTCGCCTCAGGCGCGGACAAAGATCCCGCGATCACCACGACCTACAGCTTCCCCATCACCACCGTCGACGAGACGGTCATGCATGAGATCGCAGTTGACTTCCGCGAGCACTTCGGCGAAGGGCGGGTGTTCGAATCCGATCAACCCCTGGCAGGTAGCGAAGACGTCGGCCTCTTCGGCAGCGAGCTCGGCGTGCCGACCGCGTTCTGGTTCTGGGGCGGATTGGACCAGCAGCTGATCGCAGAGGTCGCTGAAGGACGAAAGCCGCTCCCCAGCAACCACTCCCCGGAGTTCGCACCGGCGATCGAACCGACGCTGTCCACCGGCGTCGAGGCGCTCACCGTCGCAGCGCTGTCCCGTCTAGCGCGCCGTCATCAGGATTGACGGAAACTGCACTCTCGCCCGGCGCTGAACGTTGAAGTGAGCACGGTGGCGAGCCGTCCAGTCGCCAGGTCGACGAACTGCTAGACGAGCGAAGCGATTTGACCGGAAGCCGAGCGCCGTCGGCCCCTGGCGGGTGGCCTCTACGGTGTTCCGGTGGTGCCGTTTGAGCCATTCTGGCCGGGTATGCGGTCGTCGCCCCCGCCGCCGCCGCCGGCCCCGCCTTCGCCGATCAGCTCGACATTCCCGCCGTTGCCGCCGGCCCCGCCGTCCAGGCCGGCCCCGCAATCAAACCGCACGCACCGGCGGCCGGATCGGCCTGCGCCGCCCACGCATTGAGCACCCCGTCGACCTGGGACCCCAACGGGCTGTTGATCCAGTCCTGCTCCAATCCTTGCAGCAGGCTCGACCAACCGCTTACCGCTGCGCCGGCGTCGGGCAGCCCGGCAACGCTGGTGGTGATGCTGGACATATCAGAGAACACGGTGTCCCACCCGGTAGGGGTGGCCAACGCCGACAGCGCCGCGTCCAACACGCTTGGGTCTAAGAACTCGGTGGGGCTGATCCCACTCGATGCAGCGATCGCCGGCTCGATCAGCACAGCGACCAGATCGGTCAGCGGATCGGCGGCAGCGATTGGCGCGGGCGCCAGCGGCGTCATGCAGAAGGCCAAAAATGCTGCGGCACTCGTACTTAGACCCGCCACCCGACGACGGCGGAGCAACAATACGTACTAGTCGAGCAAGAGGTAATAACATTACGTATTGCTTTCCGTATCCCCGAGTGCACCCGTGCGCTTCCGCAACTCGTCGAAGTTGCACCCGGCCACTGGGCTCGCTGCCCAGTCGTAAATGTCCAGAGATAACGGATTGACGTTCGGGGAAAAATCAGCCGGCACGTTCCAGCTGGCTACGCTTTAGTGCTAGCAGCAAAGCCAACACTGCCAGCAGCCCCAATCCCAGCCACCACGCGTTCAAATACCAGCCCAGCCAGGACTGGACGAAGTAGATCCCGCCGTCCCGGAAAGGCAAGCGATAAGAATGGGCAGCGTCCGGCGCTGGCAGCGCCCAACTTGAAACGGTCCAGAGCAGGCCGAAATGCAGCGCGGAATCCGCTATGAGGAGTCCTATGATGAGCTGGAACCACAACGGCGTCTTGTCCTTGAACTGCCATCCCAGCAGTCTACTCTGCCATCGATTAGCCCTCGTCGGGCCGTGCTGCAAACATCTAGTGCCAAGCGTTGGTCTATAATCGGCAGTTTGTCCGGTGATCCGTGCGCATATTGGTGCTAAGCGACATCCATGCCAACCTTGAAGCTCTCGACGCCTGCCTGGCCAACGCTCCGTCGTTTGACGCGGTTGTGAACCTGGGCGACATCGTCGGCTACGGCGCCAGCCCGAACGAGGTAACGGCGCGCTCTCGCAAAATGGGAAAGACCTTTGTCCGCGGCAATCACGACAAGGCCGCCACCGGGCGTGATGGACCTCGACGATTTCAATCCCATGGCCGCAGCGGCTGCCATGTGGACGCGCGACCAATTGACTCCGGAGAACCTGGACTGGCTCCGCGCATTGCCGCATGGGCCTGTGTCATTGCCGGATTTTCCTGAGGTGCAACTGGTTCACGGTTCGCCCAACGACGAGGACGAATATGTCGTTTCCCTAGGCGACGCGCTCGCGCCTCTGATCACGCTGAACGTCCCCTTAACATTTTTCGGTCACACGCACCTGCAAGGCGGATTTTTCGCCAACGGTTCTTCGGCCGATGGCTTCCGTCCCGAATACCGCACCGTGGGCCAGGCGGAATCGGTCCCGCTGCAATTGAAGCCTCAGCGCGATATTTGATCAATCCCGGTTCCGTGGGCCAGCCGCGCGACGGCGACTGGCGCGCCGCTTTCGCGCTGTTCGACACGGAAGCGCAGATCGTCCATTTTCACCGCACGCCATACAACTTGAAGGCGCGCAGGATCGCATCTTCGCCGCGAAGCTGCCGGCGCGCCTGGCCACGCGCCTCGCTGCGGGACGCTAGGGGGCGACAGGTTATGTGGGGACGCCGCCTGAGAGCTGTCCAGTCGAGGGAAGATCACCGGGGGAAAAGCCGCGCAGATTCTGTTTCGGAGCCTGTTGTAAACTCGAGTCATGTACTCGTCGCGAGCTCCGGAACCAAGCACCTGTTCGAATCCCGCGAGAATCCTCCTGAACACTACCTGATTGCCCACAGTGACGGCGGCGCACGGGGCAACCCAGGTCCCGCTGGCTACGGCGTCGTCATCAAAGACGAATCTGGACGCAAGGTCGCCGCGCTCAGCGAATATCTCGGACACCAGACCAATAACTTTGCCGAGTATCAGGGACTGATCGCTGCCCTCGAGTATGCGATCAAGCACGGACCTAAGGCGCTGAAGCTGATCAGCGATTCGGAATTGCTGGTGCGGCAGATCAAAGGCATTTACAAGGTGAAGAACGCGGTGCTGCAGGACCTGCACGCGCGGGCCAAGGAATTGATCGCGCAGTTGGAGTGGTTTTCGATCGGTCATGCGCTGCGGGAGCACAATCAGGAAGCGGACGATTGGCGAATGAGGCGATGGACAAAGGGATGGGACGAAGCAGTGCACGTGTGGCCGCGGCGGCCTCGCCCGCGCGGGTTTCGAACCCGACCCAGCAGGAATTCGAAGGCATCATCCGTGACGGCAAAGTGGAACTGTTGAACGGAAGTTTGCCGGAAGGAACTCGCGTGCAGTTGCGGGTGAAGAGATAGGAGAGCGTGCCTCGGGGCGAAGCTCAGGGTTTATGCGGTCTCTAGCGGCACGACTGAAGTCGTGCCTCCCAAAACCTGCCGTTCGCTGAACTCCGCCCTTCCCACGCCCCCGCGATTCCCGGGCTCCGTTCAGCAGAGCGACTTGGCGAAGAGGCCGTAGCACTCAATCCGCGGCCGACGTGTGGTCGTGGACGATCTTCCATCCATCGGGAAATTTGCGGAAGACCAGGGTGAAAAGGCCATGTGGAGTTTTCCGTCCGGCATGGTCAAATGCCACGCGCCGCGCACGAAGGCCGCATCCGGTCCCAGCATTTCGATCTGCAATGCGGAGAACTCCAGGCGGCCCATCTCGTGCCCCGGGCTCGCATAAGTGGCGCGGTAGCGGTCTAGCGTTGCTTGCCATCCGCTGGTCTGCTTGGCGCCGGAAAAGAAAGTCAGGTCCGCGGAATTCCAATAGCCCGCCATGAAGCCGTCCAGGTCGTGGCGGTTCCAGGCTTCCTGCTGCGTGCGCAGAACGTGTTCGATGGCGGATTCGTGGCTTGCCGCCGGCGGCGTTCCATTGCGGTCTGCGCGGCCGTGAAGAGTGCGATGAAGACGAAAGCAAAAGGCAAGGGTTGGAGCGCATGCCTACTCATCAATGTCCTCCGGAATCTGACTGTACCACTGCGTGCGCGGGCGAGACGCCGGCGCGACAGCCGGCGGGACGCCGGCGCTGCGTTATAAATCGGTGCTGCTTCAGTGTGCTTCTTCGGTGGCTGGTGCGGCATCCGGTGTATCCACTTTTTGCGCTAGGGTGCGGCGTCACCGGCGGCGGTTGGAATTCTCCCGCATCTTTGCCGGCCATCGCGGCAGTCATGAAATTCATCCAGATGGGCAACGCCGCATGCGCTCCGGTTTCTTTGGCTCCCAGAGATTTCTTTTCGTCGTAGCCTACCCAGACTCCACAAGTCATCGTCGGAGAGAATCCCACAAACCAGGCGTCGGTAAAATCGTTGGTGGTGCCGGTTTTGCCCGCCACGGGGAAGGGCAACCTGGACGCGGCAATCCCCGTGCCGTGCAAGACCACTTCGCGCAGCATGGAGGTCATGATGCGGGCGGTGCGTTCGCTGATCACGTCTTTCACGTCGGGAAAATCTTCTTCCAACACCCGGCCTTCGTAGTCGGTCACGCGCGTGATGTAGCGCGGGATCACGCGCACCCCGTCGTTGGGAAATACGCTATACGCCGAGGTCTGCTCAATCAGCGTAATTTCGGCCGCTCCAGCGCCACCGGCAAATACGGGGGCAGCTTCGAGGTGATGCCAAAGCGTCCGGCGTAGTCGATGACGCTCTTGATGCCAACTTTGTTGGCCAGCTTCAGCGCGGGAATGTTGCGGGACTGCGCCAGCGCACGCCGCAAGCGTGATGATGCCTTCAAATTTTTCGTCGTAGTTGTGCGGGGAGTAAGTCCCGGAAGAAGTCTCGAAGCTGATGGGCTCATCGAGAATGGTGTCGTCAGGACTCGCGCCTCCATCGATGACCGTGGTGTACACATAGGGCTTGAACGAAGAACCCACCTGCCGCAAAGCCTGCGTCGCACGGTCGAACTTGGATTCGTTGAAGTCGCGCCCGCCGACCATCGCCTTGATTCCGCCGGTGGCGTTGTCGATGGCCAGCAGCGCACCCTGCGCTCCCGAATCTTGCTCCAGGCTGACGCGCGCCGCGCCGTTGGCGCCGAGCGACAAATCTTGACGTAGCAGATGTCGCCGGTCTTCAGGATGTTCGCGAGTTTCTGCCGGGTCCAGGCGACGTCGGCTTGCCCGAGAGCCGCGGTGTAGTGTCCGAACTTCAGGGTGGCGATGCCGGTTCCCGCAGAGGTGACCAGCGCGTGAACATATCCGTTCACCTCAGGCTCGTCGTCCCAGTCGGGATGAGAATACTTCTCCGGAACCACACCTTCCTCGACTACATTTTCCAGATGGCCCTTCCAGCCGTGCCGCCGCTCGTAGGCGGCCAACCCGTCGAGCACGGCCTGGTTCGCGGCCTTCTGCAAATCCACGTCGAGCGAGGTGTACACCTTCAAGCCGCCTTCATGGACCTGGTCGGTCCCGTACTTGCTTTCCAGATAGCGGCGAATTTCTTCCACAAAATAGGGCGCCAGCGAATTGGGATCGTGCGCCAGGTGCAGAACCAGGGGGGCAGATCGCGCGTCGGCGGCCTGTGCGGCCGTTATCTTGCCGTCTTCCAACATGGCGTTGATCACCAGATTCCGCCGCTTCTGCGCGCGATCGGGATGGTTGATCGGGGAGTACACCGCCGGGCCCTTCGGCAAACCCGCGAGCAGGGTGGCTTCCTCGAGCGTCAGGTTTTCGCCGGCTTGCTGAAGTAGAACTCTGATGCCGCCTCGAACCCGTACACGCCGTGCCCCAGGAAGATCTGGTTTGCATACAGCGTGAAGATCTGCGGCTTCGTAAAACGCCGCTCGATCTGGATGGCGAGCATGGCCTCCTGTACTTTGCGATGAAACGACCGGTCGGGGGAGAGAAAAAGATTGCGCGCCAATTGCATCGTCAGCGTCGATGCCCTTGCACCTTGCCGCCGGATTCGATGTCGCGATAGGCCGCGCCCACGATGCGCCAGAAATTGATCCCGGAATGGCGGTAGAAGTCTTTGTCCTCGATGGAGACCAGAGCGTCGCGCAAGACCGGCGGAAAGTCGTCGTAGCTCGCGACTACGCGCCGCTGCAGCGCAAACGAGCCAATCACCCGCCCGTGATCGTCATACAATTCGGTGATCGAACTGGGGCGGTAAGCCTCCAGTGCATCCACCTGGGGCAGGTCGGTGGTGTAAACCAGTAGCAGACCCGGCAGTGGCTCCCACCAGCACGGAGACCAGCACCAGCAGGCCGAACAGCACGCGGCCCACAAGCCTGCGCCCGCCGATTTCGACTGGGGGAAGATTTTCGTAAAGGGACTCATGGGCGGACGAGGTCAGGATAGCATTTCGCAGGGCGGCCCCGTCACGGATCGAGGTGGCAAGGGAACGGAGTCGCTCGGGAATTGAAGCCTGGGGCGAGACGCCCCCGGGGACAGCTGGCGCTACTGGTGGAGACTAGCTGGCGCGGCTCTTGAGCACTTCCACCGCTTTGTTCAGTTGATCATCCACCGTGTTCTTGGGCTTGGCTTCCTGATCGGGAGCGGCGGTACTATCTTCATCCTCCGGACCCACCGAGTCGTCGACCGCGTCCGCCACCAGAACGTTGGGCGTGATCGCCGTGTCTTGAATGGCTTT